>CAVZQR010000009.1:0-434596 GCA_963777445.1 Candidatus Dormiibacterota bacterium
TCGGGCAGCGCGATCGGGTCGGGGTTCGCCGCGTTGACGACATTTGTGGCGAGAACTGAGAAGATCGGGATCACCGCCAGGACGCCGCGATGCTCGCGCAGCACCATCCATCCGAGCCAGTAGCCGCAGATGAAGAGGATCGCGCACAAGCCCACCGTGAAATCCCAGTCCTGCGTTGATGCGAGGCCGGTGAACAGCGCGGTCATGTAGCGCCCGGCGATGGCGCCCGCGGTCTGGCCCGCGGCGGGTGGCATCGCCGCCAGCGTGGTCGGCACGATCGCCGCGAGGCCGAGAAACGGCGCCGCAATGGCTGCGGCGATGCGCGGAGCGCGGGCCTGGGCGAGCAGCGCCGCTTCGATCACCGACGTCACCGCAACCACGATCGCGCCGCCGCCACCGTGCACCCAGCCGGCCGCCAGCACAGCCCACGCGGTCGCGGTGATCAGGGCGACGCAGGCGACCGCAGTGATCTCGAAGCTGTAACTCCGGCCGCGTGATGCCGGCGCCGGCGCGGCGCCGCGCAGCGCGCTGGGGCGGTCGACGTAGGCGTCCACGCGGCTAGCCGGTCGCCGAGGTGCGTTCGCCCGACCCGAGCACATCCCCGCGCCGGACCACCCACCAGTCGAGGGCGAGACGCCATGCGGCTGGGATGCGCAGGGCCTGTCCCTTGGCGCCGAACGATGTCGGCTCCACGAAGATGCAGAGATGGCGCTGGCCGCGAGTGGCGCTGTCGACGAGGGCTTCGACCCAGTCGCTCGAGCGGTTTGGGGTGATGACCACCATGCCGCCGCGTCCGCGCCAGCCGTCACCGTGCTTGCTGATCGTCTCGGCAAGGCTGCGGACGCCGTCGTCGGTCGCCAGTGCGAGGAAATCGAGGAGCCGGAGGCGCTGCACCTCGCCCCGTCCCGCCCCGAAGCTGGTGGCCGCGCGAGAGTTGGTGACGAGGCCGACCGCCTGGCCGCGACGGATGGCGCCGTGCACCACCGAGGCGGTGATCGCGATCGCGTACTCGACCGATGACTCGATGCCACTCCCAGCGTGAATGCCGCGCTCAAGGTCGAGGACGACGAGCAGGTCCGCGCTCTGCCCGGTGTCGAAGGTGCGGCTGATCAGCCGGCCGGTGCGGGCCGTGGACGCCCAGTGGATGCGGCTCAGACCGTCGGTGGCGGCGTAATCGCGGATCGTCGACACGTCCGGCGGCACGTCAACCGGCTGTCCGCGCTGGGCCTCGGCCACGCCGTTGCCGCTCCACTGCGGCACGCTGTGGAGCAGCGCGTGAATCGCGGGGTAGACGATGACCTCGTTTTCCGGCGCCACCCGGATGCGTCGCGGGAACAGCCCGAACGGATCGCCGAGACGCGCCTCCAGCGGCCCGAAATGATGCACGCCGCGCAGGTTGAACATGCCCCGCGCGGTCCAGGTGACGGATCCACCGGCAGCGAGCGCAAAGGCTCGTCCAGGCGCGTAACCCGGGAGCTTGGTGCCGTCGCGAACTTCGCAGTACGGGAGCCGGAGCCCGCTCTCGTTCTTGACGGTGAAGGTCTCCTCGAACGGCTCACCCATCATGAACGACCCCTGCGGCGACTCGCGGGTGACCCGGAGCCTGCGGGAGAGCAACCGCGACCAGATGTAGGCGACGGCGAGGAGCAGGATGAGGACATACGCCAGCGTGTACGCAAGGCGGACGCCGGTGATCCCGGCAAAGAAGGCTAGGACCGCCACGCAGGCGATCAGCGGGACGCGCGCGGTCACCGCGCGCTCCGGGCGCACGCCCCGATGCCGGTCACGCCAGGCGCCGGCCCGTCATCGGCACCGACTCCGTCGCCAGCACCTCCTCGAGCACGGCGGCGGCGGTGAGGCCGCGCAGCTCGGCATTCGGCCGCAGCATCACTCGATGCTCGAGCACGTTGGGGGCGATCTCTTTGATGTCGTCAGGTAGCACGAAATCGCGGCCTGCGAGCGCCGCCCGTGCCTGGCCGGCGTGGAGCAGGCCGAGCGTCCCGCGGGGAGACGAGCCGAGCGACACGTCACGATGCTCCCGCGTCCGGCGCACGATGCGGACGCAGTACTCCTTGAGGGTTGCGTCGCAATAGATGCCCCGACACACCTCCTGGGCGGCCTTGATCTCCGCGGCGTTGGTGACCGGCTCGAGGGTGGCCAGGGGGCTTCCCGACTGGAAGCGATCGAGCATCGCGACCTCCTCGTCGGCCGGGAGGTAGCCGAGTCGGAGCTTGAGCAGGAATCGGTCGACCTGCGCCTCAGGAAGCGGAAATGTTCCCCCGAGCTCGATGGGGTTCTGAGTCGCCAGGACCATGAATGGACTCGGGAGCGGATGGCTCGTGCCGTCCACGGTCACCTGCCACTCCTCCATCGCCTCGAGCAGCGCCGACTGGGTCTTCGGGGTTGCGCGGTTGATCTCATCCGCGAGCAGCACCTGGGCGAAGATCGGCCCTTTGCGGAACTCGAAAGTCTGAGCCTGCGGGTTGTAGACGCTGACACCGGTCACATCTCCGGGGAGCAGGTCGGGGGTGAACTGGACCCGCTCGAAGGTGCACCCGCTGCTGCGGGCGAGCGCTTTGGCGAGGAGCGTCTTACCGGTGCCCGGGACGTCCTCGATCAGAAGGTGGCCGCGGCACAGCAGTCCCACGATGCAGAGTTCGACCTCTGCCTCCTTCCCAACGATGACGGTCCCGAGGCTCTCCTGCAGACGCCGTGCCATTGCCTGGACATCGACGTTCATGGTGATCCTCGCGCCTTCTCAACCGGGCTGGTGAGTCAGTTGACCTCGCCTGGAGTATACGGTCGCTAGATACGCTCTCAGCATCACCCGACAGGATGATCCGCACGACCGCGCCTAAGCGTTGTATAACTGCACCTTGAGATCCGTAACCCGGGTCTCCATACGCGTACGGTCTGGAGGAGGAGGAATTGGCAGAGCGCGAGGAAGAGATCCTCACAACTGGCGAGGCGGCGGCACTCTGCGGCGTGTCCCGGTCGACGCTACGTCGCGCCGTCGCTCAGGGTCACTTGCGCGCCTGGCACACACCCGGAAAGCACCTTCGGTTCACGCGCGCCGCGTGTCTCGAGTTTGCTCAATCGCTGGGCCGGGTCGATCTGATCGGCCAGTCGTATCGCGAGGTCCCGGTCTCGGGTCAGCCCGCGCAGGCAGGGGCTGTCGGGGTCTGATCTCAGCACCAGCCGAGCGCACGCCGGTGCGCCGGAGGGTGATGCGGCTCTAGCGCTTTCCGGAGAGCAGGCCGCCGACGGAGCCACCGAACAGCGCGAGCAGGTCGCCGCTGAAAAGGTTGCCCAGGTTCATCGGCCCAAGGTCGATCAGGTGGTGGCTGTTGGTCGCGAGCGACGAGGCGATGATCGATGACTCCTGGAAGAAGGTGTAGATCGCGCCGACGGCGATGAAGCCGATGGCGACCACGATGCCCTGGTAGAGACCGAATCGGCCTGCGAGCCTCGCCGCAAGCCAGGCGCCGAGAATCACCGCCAGCAGGGTGGACACCCCGACGACGCCCCCATCGATGTTGGCGGGTGAGCCGAACGCCGCGTTGGTGGCGATGAGCCCGGCGTTGCTGATGACCAGGAGGGCGATCTCACCGACAACAAGGCCGATGAAGCAGTGCCTCCAGGAGATCGTGCGCCCCGTGTAGACGGTGGCCGGGGCGGGCGCCGACCGCGGACCGGTGCTCGCCGACGTCTGACGTCGCTTCGGAGACCTCGTCTCAGTGGCCATCGCGTGGAGTATACGAATCTGTCGCCAGCCGGCCGCGACCGGTTTTCGCGCGAGTGGGGGCGCCTACGCTGCGGTCGCATGACAACGCTGATCAGCGCGACGCCACCGGCAGCCGCCCCTGATGCACCCCGTTCGCCCGGTCACGTGGTCGCCTGGCTCTCAAATCCGCGCAACGCGCTGCTGGCAGGGGTGCTCATCCTCACCGCCGGCGTGGGCCTCGATGCGGTCAGCGATCCGGATGTCTGGTGGCACATCCGGCTTGGCGACTGGATCATCGCCCACCACCAGATTCCGGCGGGAGAGCTGTTCGCGTATACGGCGTTCGGCAATCCTCTGGTTGCGCATGAGTGGCTGTCCGAGACCATCTTCGCGGCCCTCGCTGCGGTGGGCGGGCTGCTCCTGGTGACGGTGTTGATGGGGCTGGTCGCATGGAGCGCGATGGGCGCGACGCTGCTCCGAGGCCGGCTACGGGGTGTCGGTCCGGTGGTCCTCGCCCTCGGGTTGGCGCTCGGCGCGCGTACCGCCGAGCCGGTGCTGGGAACCCGGCCACAGGTCTTCACCTTCGCGCTGGTCTGCTGGACGCTCTGGATCGCCGAGTCGTATCTGCGCTCAGGGGGACGCCGCCTCTGGTTGCTGCCCCCGCTGTTCCTGGTCTGGGCGAATCTGCACGCCGGCTTCATCGCCGGCATCGGCCTGCTGGTGATCGTTGTCGCCACCGAGGCGGTGAAGCGCCGCTGGTCGATCGGCACAGTCACCTCCCGACATCGGATCACGCAACTTGGAGTGGCCGTCGGAGCCTCGGCGCTCGCCGCCTGCGTCAACCCGTATGGGCCTGGGCTGTTCATCTTCGCCGCGACCACCGGCGGTGCCGAGCGCCAGAAGGGCATCATCGAGTGGCAGTCGCCCAACTTCGGTGACCCGACGATGTGGGTGCTCCTGGCGCTGCTGCTGACATTCGCGGCGCTCACGGTCACCGTCCTTGCCCGGCCGGCCCTGCGGCGTCACTTCGACCTTCGCGATTTCATGCTGGCCGCGGTTGGAGCTGGCCTCGCACTCACGTCGGTGCGCAACACCGCCATCTGTGTCGCGGTGATGATCCCGCCGTGGATGGCGATGGCGGCCGCGGTGCTGCGATCGTTGGAAACGCGTCGCGCCTCGAAGCGCCCGGCCACCCGGCCGCGACGCGCCGCGCCGTCCATCGGAGTCGCGCTGATCGCCGTGGGTGTGCTCGGCGTCGGCGCCGTCGGGGCGCGGGTCGCGCAGAGCGCGACTCCGGTGGGGATCGCCGCGGCGTACCCGGCATGCGCGACCGCGGTGCTGGCGCGCAGCCCGACGACCCAGCGCGTGTTCAGCGCGTACGGCACCGGTGGCTACGTCATCTACCGCCTCTGGCCGCGAGCATCGGTCTACGAGTACGGGGAGTCGATATCGCTCGGCACGGCGGTCTTCGACAACTACGTTCGCATTGCCGCCGGCGCCGTCACGACCCCGACGGCGCTGCAGTTGCTGACCTCGAGCAACACCACGGCCGTCCTCTATTCAAAGGGTGCGCTCACCGACGAGCTCGGCGCGACGCCGGGGTGGACTCGGGTGGTCGACGACCACGGCGTGCTCCTGTATCTCCGTGGCGACCCGGCCTGGGCGTTGGGCGCCGCGTGTGCGGGTTCGGCAACCGGCTGATCGCCCGTCCGATGCTGCGGCCGCAGGAGTACGGTCCACCGGGATGCGACTGATCGGCGTCACGGGAGGCATCGCCACCGGTAAGAGCACCGTGGACCGGATGCTCGCGGCCCACGGTGCCGTGGTGATCGACGCCGACGAGCTCGCCCGCGACGTGGTGCGTCCCGGCGAACCGGCGCTCGACGAGGTGATCGCGCGCTTCGGACGGGGTGTGATCGGGCCCGACGGCAGCCTCGATCGCGCCCGCCTCGGCGACATCGTCTTCGCTGATCCCGGCGCACGCGAAGACCTGGAGCGGATCACCCATCCGCGCATCGCGGAGCTGACCGGCACGCGCATCGCCGCCGCGCTCGCCGGGTCCGCGCCGCTGGTCGCGGTCGACATCCCGCTGCTCTTCGAGAACGCTCGCGAGGCGATCTTCGAGGGGGTGCTGCTCGTCTACGCACCACGTGAGCTGCAGATCGAGCGGCTGCGCGAGCGCAACGGCCTCGATGAAGCCGCCGCGCTGCAACGCCTCGCCGCCCAGCTGCCGATCGACGAGAAGCGCGATCGGGCGACCTGGGTCATCGACAACAGTGGCGATCTCGACGCGACATCAGGCGCGGTCGACCGCTGGTGGGAGACCTCGGTCAGGTAGACGCGGGCGGCGCGAGTCCGTCGAGAAGCACCTCGAGCATCTGCGTCTCGTCGCCCACGAATGCGGCGGGATCACCGCGCCGCAGCGTGCCCATCACGTAACCGGTGAGCACCATCTCGGCGGCACCGAAGACCATGTAGCTGGCGAGTTGCGGGTCGACGCCGGCTCCGACCTCTCCGCGGTCACGTGCCTTGCGGATGATCTGCTCGATGGCCTCGAAGGCCACCATCACGGTGCCGATGTCGTGCGATTCGAGGAACTCGTACGAACGCGTCACCTCGTTGATCATCACGGTCATCAAGTCGGGCTCGCGCCGGTAGACCTCGATCCAGAAGTGGACGAGCCGGCGCATCTGCTCGCGGAAGCCGATGTCCATGTCACCAACCTCGTGGAGGTAGGTGACGTACTGCGCCCAGCGCTCCGTGAAGATCGCGGCGAGGATGTCGTCCTTGTTGTGAAAGTAGTGGTACACGAGCCCGTAAGCGATCCCGGCCTGCTCGGCGATGTCGGCCACCCTTGCGCCGTGGAACCCGGAGCGCGCGAACACCTCGGTGGCTGCGGCGATGATCCGCTCTCGGGTCTGCGCGCTCCGCGTCGTTCGAGGAGCGTGGCGCGGGGTCGGCGCCGCCTCGCTCACGCGATCGCCCCGGCGGCGCGCAGTGAGGCGAGGGCGCCGGGGTCGTAGCCGGCCTCGATGAGCACCTCCTCAGTGTGCTCACCGTATCCGGGTGCGGCACGGCGGAAGCCGGCGGGAGAGCCCGTGAGCCGGATGGGAAAGCCGGTCTGCGCGGTCGGTCTGCCGTCTCCGGCGTCCAGTCGCATTCCCCGGCTGCGCACCTGGGGGTGCTCGAAGGTTTCGCCGACATCGAGCACCGGCTCGACGCACACATCGTGCCCGGCCAGTGCCTCGGCCCACTGCCCACGCGTCCGGGTGCGCAGCACCGCCTCGACCGCCTCGACCGTCCGCCGGCCCTCGTCGCCGTCGACAAGTCCGCTTCCGGCGAGCTCGGGGACACCGAGCACCTCGACGAACTCTCGCCAGAACTTTGGCTCGAGCGCGCCGACGGAGAGGAATCCGTCCGCGCATGCGTAGATCCGGTAGCAGGGAAACCGGCCGGTCAGCAGCCCGCCGCCGGGGGCAGGGGCTTCGCCGGAGGCAAAGAGTTGCGACGCGTGCACGGCCGCCCAGCTGATCAAGCCATCGACCATCGAGATGTCGCAGTGCTGGCCCGCGCCGGTCCGAGCGGCGTGGTGGAGCGCGATCATGATCGCGAGCGCGGCATCGAGCGCGCCGCCACCGAGGTCGCCCACCTGCAGACCCGGCATTGGGGGTGCACCTCCGGTGCTGCCCCCGAGCAGGAGCACACCCGCGACCGCAGCGTAGTTGAGATCGTGGCCCGCCCGATCGCGAAACGGTCCATCCTGACCATAACCGCTGATGCTGCAGAGCACGATCCTGGGATTCACGTCGTGGAGCTGGTCGAACCCGATGCCGAGGCGGTCCATGACCCCCGGCCGGAAGCTCTCGACGACAACGTCCGCAGTGGTGGCAAGGCGCAGAAACGCTTCACGCCCCAAGGGGTTCTTGAGGTCGATCGCCAGCGATCGCTTGTTGCGGTTGAGCGGATGGAACATCGCGGAGTAGCCGTCGACAAGCGGCGGCATCCAGCGCATGTAGTCGCCGCCGGATGTGTCCTCAACCTTGATGACGTCGGCGCCGAAGTCAGCGAGCAGCAGCGTGCAGAACGGTCCTGGAAGCAACCTGGTCAGGTCGAGGACTCGAACGTCGTCGAGTGCCGGCATGGTCGCGCGAGTGTAGCAATCACTCCACGGCCTCGATCCCGACAACCCCTGTGCTAGATTCGCTCGAAGGGTTGACGTGATGAGCAACATGAACGTCCTGTTGAATGAGGCTCGTTGATGGACGAGCTGGTCATCAAGGTGCCCGCGCCGTTCAGCGGCATCGAGGACCTGGGATTCTCCGCGCGCTACCCCGCGCAGGACCGGAGCGAGCCACTCCGCGACATCCCGCTCTTCGTCGAAGGACCGGCAGGTCCGATGCACCTGCTGGTGGAACGGCTCGCGCTGTTCAGTGACAAGGAACGGATCGTGGGCTCGCGTGCCGTGGACGACCAGTATTCGTGGACGGCGCCCGTCCAGCTGACCGACGAAGTCTGCGTGCTCGCCTTCCAGGACCGGAGCATGCGTGGCGGCGACACCCTCCTCGAACCCGCCGATACCGCCCAGGCCGTGCGCGGCTACGTCTGGAACCTGGTGCGCCCGATGGCATTCACCTTCCTCCGCGACTGCGTCCGCATCGGCGGCCTGCGCCTCTCCGAGCGCATCGCCGTGGTGATCGACACCGGCCGTCCGCCGTCGGTCGACATCGAGCTGCAGCGCTCGTCGATCACCCCCGAGAACGGCAGCAGGTTGCTCTTCGCCCTCTGACCGGGGCGGCGCTCAGCCCTACTTGGTGGGGGTGGGGGTCCCCGTCGGCAGCGGCGTGGAGTTCGGCGGCGTGGTGGGGACTGGGGTGGGGGTCGGCGTGGGGACGGGTGTCGGAGTGGCGCCCACGGCCGTGGGCGTCGGCGCCACCGTCGGTGGGAGCGGCTGCGTCGGGCAACCCTGGAGCTGGGGGTTGAACGGGGTGGGCGTTGCGATCGGCGTTGGCAAGGGCGTGGGTGACGGCGTTGGCGTCGCGGCCGGGGTCGCCTTCCCGCTCACGGTCGGCTTCGGCGTCGCGGTCGGCACCGGGGTCGGCGTGACCACATAGGGCGTGTAGGAGGGGCAGGGCGGCGCGGATTGAATGGTGGTGCCGTGGGAGGCCGATACCCCGAGGGAGATCGCCACGGCGACGGCGCCGATCAGGATCGTGACCACGAATGTGACGGCGCCCCACTCACGCCGGAGCGCGTTCACGCCGCGCCCTTGGATTCGATGCCGGCCACGGCGTTGCGGAACTCCGGGTGCTCGCGCGCGAGGCGCATGTTCGTCGCCAGCCAGCCCGAGGGGGTCCCGACATCGAGCAGCTCGCCTTCGAACTCCACACCCCAGACCTCAGTGTCGCCGAGCAGGCCGCCGATCGCGTCCGTGAGCTGGATCTCGCCCAGGGCGCCCGGACGGGTCTCGCGGAGCGCGGCGAAGATCGCCGGGGTGAGCACATACCTGCCCATCACAGCGAGATCGCTCTTGGCCTCCGCGGCCGGCGGCTTCTCGACGAGTCCACTCACCCTGTGCAGCTTGCCACGTGACTCGGCGATCTCGGCGCAGCCGTACCTGGAGATCTGATCGTTCGGCACCCGCATGAGCGCCAGGATTGACATCCCGAGTTGCTCATGCGCATCCCAGAGCTGGCGGAGCACCGGCGGTTGCGCCAGGGACAGGTCGTCAGGGAGCATGCAGAGGAAGGTCCGGTCCCCCACCGCCGCCGCGGCGCACAGCACCGCATCGCCCAGTCCGCGAGGTGATGCCTGACGGGCAACCGTGACCCGGCACAGGTTCCCGGCCTTGCGAACCGCCTCCAGCGCCGCGGTCTTGCCCCGCTCCTCGAGCAGCCGCTCCAGGGGGAGATCGGGCCGGAGGTGCGCCGCGAGGGCCTCCTTCCCCTCGGCAAGGACAAGCACGATCTCGTCGGCGCCGGATGCCACCGCCTCCTCGACTGCCCATTGGATCACCGGGCGATCGAGAACCGGGAGCAGCTCTTTGGGAAGCTCCTTGGTGGCAGGGAGAAAGCGTGTCCCCAGGCCCGCGGCCGGGATCACGCATGGTCGCGAGTCCACGGCGGCGCATTGTCGCCCGTCGGGACGCGGCCCTGCTCCCCGTTACCCTTGCGCGATATGCCTGACACCAGGACGCTGCTGATCGAGGCCGTCCGCGGCGCCCTTGACGCCATCGGGGTGGACCCCGGATTCGAGGTGGTGGTCGAGCGCTCGGCGCGCGCGGAGTTCGGCGACTGGTCGACGCCGGCGGCGCTCGGGCTCGCACGTGTCCTGCGTCGTGCCCCGGTCGCCATCGCCGCCGACCTGGCGGCACACCTGGAGGCGGCGCGCGTGCCTCGGGTAGGCGCATGGGCAGTGACCCCCCCTGGCTACCTCAACGCCCATCTCGACGACCGCACCTGGGCGATGGCGGTGCTCGCGTCGGCGACCGATCTCGAGACATCGGGTACGGTCGACCTCCCGGAGGCGGCCCCCGGAAAGACGCTCGTCGAGCACACGGCCACCAATCCCAACAAGGCGGCACACATCGGGCATCTGCGCAACGCGTGCATCGGCGACACGGTTGCCCGTGTCCTCCGGCGCACCGGTCGCGACGTGGAGGTGAACAACTACATCGACGACACCGGAGTCCAGGTCGCGGACGTCGTGGTCGGGATTCGCGAGCTCGGCATCGAACCGCTGTCGGGCGAGCCGTTCGACCAGTACTGCTCGCGCGTCTACATCGCGGTCTCCGCACGGTATGAGACCGACACGGAGCTCCTCGATCGGCGGCGCGCCGTGCTGCGCGAGATCGAGGAAGGGGGCAACGAGACCGCGGTCTTCGTCAAGGATCTCGCGCAACGGATCGTCAATGCTCACCTCGCGACCATGCGCCGATTCGACATCGCCTACGACCTGCTCACCTGGGAGTCGGACATCATCGCGCTCGGCTTCTGGCGTCAGGCCTTCGAGTTGCTCCGCGAGTCGGGTGCCATCGTGCTCGCCGGGTCCGGCAAGCTGGCGGGCTGCTGGGTGATGCCCGCGGATACGGCCGAGGACGACTCCGACGACGACACCAAGGTTCTGGTCAAGTCCGACGGTATCGCCACCTACACTGCGAAGGATATCGCTTACCAGCTCTGGAAATTCGGCCTGCTCGGGCGCGACTTCAACTACGCGCCGTGGGAGGGCGATCCACACCTGGTGACCACGGCGACCACGCCGCAGACCGGCGCGCCGCCCGCGCATTTCGGTCATGCCCAACGAGTGATCAACGTGATCGACGCCCGCCAGGCGTACCCGCAGCGCGTGGTGCAGCGCGCGCTCCGCCGCCTGCATCACGAGCATGAGGCCGACAACTCGATTCACCTGAGCTACGAGGTGGTTGCCCTCACGCCCGCGGCCGCGGCCGAGCTGGGCGTCGAAATCGAGCAGGGCCGTGAGAGCGTGGCGTTGAGCGGACGCCGAGGCATCGAGGTGCGCGCCGACGACCTGCTCGACCGGGCCGTCGCCCGGCTCGGCGCCAATGCGCGCGACGCCTCCACTGCGCTGGTGGTTGCCGCGGGCGCGGTGCGCTACTACCTGCTCAAGTTCTCGCTCAACCAGATCATCGCCTTCGATTTCGACGAGGCGCTGCGCGTGACCGGCGACACCGGCGTGTACCTGCAATACGCGCACGCGCGCGCCGCCGGCATCCTGCGCAAGGTCCCCGACGGGGACGTGCCCGTCGCGATTCCAGGCGAGCTGCACCCGGCGGAACGCGAGCTCCTGCACAGCATCGAGGCGTACTCACTGGCGCTGACCGAGACGGCGATGGCGCTCTCGCCGTCACTGCTCACCACCTATGCCTTCCGCCTCGCCTCAGCGTTCAGCGACTTCTACGAGCACACGCCGGCGATCGTCCGCGAGGAGGACCAGGCGGTGCGGCAATTCCGGCGGGGCCTGGTCGCGGCAACCCGGGCCACGCTCGCCGACGCCCTGAACACCCTGGGAATGGCCGCACCCGATCAGGTCTGAGCCGTCTCCGGGCGCTGGTATGATCCGGTGCCTTCGGGCCCCGTTCGTCTAGTGGCCCAGGACACCGCCCTCTCAAGGCGGAGACCATCGGTTCGAATCCGATACGGGGTACCACAGTCAGCCAGCGCTCGCTGCGCCATCGCGGACGAGCAGCCCGTCCATGCCCGGGGTCCACGTCGTCCGGCGCTGATCGGTGATCGCCAGCGCTTCGTAACCGCCGATGGCGGCCACCCAGCTCGCACCGTCTGCGCCCATGACAAACGCGGCAGTCGAGTACGCATCCGCATATGCGAGGCTCGGGCCGATCACAGTCATGCTGAGCAGGCCGTTGGGAGGCTGTCCGCTCCGGGGATCGACGATGTGCTCCCCGCGCTCGTAGGTCCCGCTGGTCGCGACGGCAAGGTCGGTGACCGACAGCACCGCGGCGAGGCGATCCGTCTGTTCGGGATGGCGGATGCCCACCCGCCAGTTGCGGTCCGGCGCCGGCCTGCCGGACGCGACGATGTCACCGCCTGCATTGATGAAATAGTTGCGGGCGCCCGCGGCCTTGAGGATGAGCGAGGCTCGCTCGACGGACCACCCCTTCACCAGGGCGGATGGATCACACCGACCGCCCTGCCAGATGTCGAAGCATCCCTCACTGATTCGGCGAACCTCCTCGCAGAGGAAGAGGACCTCACGGACGTCACGCGTGCAGTCGCTCACGCGCAACTCACCGCGACCGAGGCGGCTGATCTCGCTGTCTGAACGGAAGGTGCTGAACCTCGCGTCGACCTCGTGGAACCACGCGAACACGCCGTCCAGGACCTCCTCGGCGACGCCTCGATCCCGGACGTCGATGGCGATGACCGTGCCCATCAGCGGCTCCGCGCGGACCCTTCGCGTCGCCTCCTCGTCGGCCGGGACCGTCGCGAGATTACGCACGCGCCAGGGCCAGCGCCGACTGCACCGATTGCGCGTAGCTGTCACTCGTGAACGTTGCTCCGCTGATCACGTCGATCTGGGCGCTCTGGGCCTGGAGGACTTCAGTGCGGAGCAGGGGCACAGCGACTGAGCTGATGTACGCCGACTGGGGCCGATCGGTGGGGTACTGCAGCGCGACGACGTCTGTGATCTTGCCCCCGGACACAACGAGCTTGACCTGCACGTCGCCGTAGAAGTTGGGAAAGTCCTGTCCGGTGAAACTCCCGTTCTTGAGTCGGGTGCCGCTCGGACTGGGCGTGGGCGATCCGCTCCCGGCCGGGGGCGCTCCGGATGCGGTTGGCGTTGGCGCAGACGTGGGTTGTGTCGACTGCCTCAGCGGCGGCAGCACGCCGAGACTGTTCGACGGCGGCGTGCGGAAGCTCACCAGGAGCAGCAGCACCACGACGGTGGCCAGAAGGGTGACGACGGCGCGAATGGGCATGTTGGAACCTCGGCTCACAGGAACGCGAATCGCTCGCGATGGATTTGACGTGTGGGGACACCGAGGTGGCGCAGGCTGTCACCGACCCCTTGAAGCATGTCGGGGGGACCGCAGATGAAAACGTCTCGATCCTGCAGGTCGGGAACGAGTGCGCGGAGCACGCGCGGCGCCAGTGGTTCGAGCGCGACCTCGTGCCCACGGCGACCCACGACGTAGTGGATCAGACCGCCGCGATCCTTCATCAGTTGGTCGAGCTCCGGTTGAAACACGACGTCCTCCCAGGATCGTGCGCGATAGATGAGGACGATTGCGTTCTTGCGCTGCGGCATCTCCTCGAGGAGCGCACGAAGCGGTGTGATGCCGATGCCGCCTGCAATGAGCACCACTCGAGAGAGGCGCCGGCGAACCGAGGTGAAGATCCCGTACGGACCCTCCATGATCACCCGAGAACCGGGGGTCAGCTGACCCAAGGCCGACGTGAAGTCACCAACCGCTTTGACAGTGATGCGAATGTACTGACCGTTCGGCGCCGCCGAAAGCGAGAACGGATGGACCTGCCACCACAAGCCACGGGCAAGGAATCTGAATTTGAAGAACTGTCCCGCCCGCATCGGGAGCTCACTCAGCTCGCGTCCGGTGATGTAGATGGAGGTGACGCCGGGGGCCTCCTCGGTGATCCTGCTGATGTGCAATCTGTGGCGCAGCGCCATTCGGGTGGGTATCACCACGCGAAACGCAAGCACCAGCAAGCCGGCGACCACGAACAGCGCCACCCAGAAGCCAATCGCGACGGGATCGCGTTCAAAGTCCGTGCCGACCACGAGTTGATGCGGAAAGCTGAGCACGATCGCCAGGTAGATGTAGAAGTGGATGAAGTGCCAGGTCTCGTGGGAGAGCCGGCGGCGCGCGGCGCGCACCGAGACCACAGCCACGAGGATGAACAGCGCGGTGCCGATGTAGGCCATGAGCACGAACGGGTAGGTGCGGAGGAATGTGGTGGTTTCGGACAGGAAGGATTGACCGTTGCTCACGCCGTACCCGGCGGTCGTGAAGATCACGTGAGCGCAGATCAGGTACACAGTCGCGAACCCCAACCAGCGATGCCAGCCGGCGATCCGGTCGATGCCATACAGCTGGTCCACCCACGGGCTGCGCGACATGAGGACCACTTGCACCAGCGCCGAGTACGTCCCGAGCAGTGCTGTCAACTGTCCGAGTGCGGACAGCATGGCGGCCCCACTGGTGAGATTGGCGAGCTGACCGTGGCGCACCCACATCCCGACAATGAGCAGCGCGATTGCGAACACGATCAGACAGAGATCCGTCGATCGGAGCCCCCAGGAACGTGGCACTCGCACCGAGCGGCGGGATACCGCGCTGCTGCGCACCGCCAACTCGGGCGCGGCGCTGCCAGGCGGGGTGCCTCCGCGGTAGGGGGCTACGACACCGACGCTCGCCCCGAGGCTCGCCTGCGTGGATCCGGACGTTTCCCGTTGACGGATCGCCTGGGTGCCGGCGGGCTCGGGACGTGCGGAGACAGGAGGCCGGCGTCGACCGTCCTTGCGTCCACGACGTCTTGCCACGTCACGAGCTTAGGCTGCGCTCCTGACGGAAGGCTTGCGATTGCCAACCAGGATGTAACGCGACCGACCGGATCTGGATCGTCAGGATCCCGTCGGGCTAGTGTTGGCGCATGCGCCTGCTGGTTGCCGAGGACGATCCAGCGCTGCTTGCGGTGCTTGCCAGGGGACTCCGGCAGCACGGCTACGTCGTCGATACGGCATCCCGCGGGGATGACGCCCTCGATCTCATCGGCACAGGCGAATATGCCGCCGCTGTCCTCGACTGGCGCATGCCTGGGCTCGACGGCGTCGAGGTGATCGTTTCGATTCGGCGGCAGCACCGATCCCTTCCGATCCTGCTGCTCACTGCTCGCGACACGCCTGCGGACCGGGTCACCGGTCTGGACTCGGGTGCCGACGATTACATCGTCAAGCCATTCGACTTCGGCGAGTTGCTCGCGCGCCTGCGAGCGATGTTGCGCCGCACGGCAGGCGACGGAGCGCCCTTGATGCGCGTCTCAGGGCTCCAGCTCGACCCGGCGACACACGAGGTGCGCATTGCCGGCGAGCTGATCCAGGTCACTCCGCGCGAGTACGCGATTCTCGAGGTGTTGATGCGCAGGGCCGGGAAGGTGGTGACGCGTCACAACCTCGCCGAGCAGGTCTGGCCGGACGGCGAGGCGACCTGGAATGCCATCGAGGCGCATATGGCCCGGCTTCGAGCAAAGATCGGGGGGGACGCGGGTGTGGCGATCATCGCTGTCCGAGGTAGCGGTTACCGGTTGGTCGAATCGTGAGCGGCAGGGCGCGAAGTCTTCGGCGCCACACATGGCGCACGGCGACGAGCGCCGCCGCGCTCCTCGCTGTCGGGCTTGCGGTCGTTCTGAGCGCAACAGACCTGCTGGTCGCGCACAACCTGACAGCGGCGGTCGACCAGCGCCTCGAACAGCGCATCGGCGATCTCATCCGGCACCCGCAACCGATCATCGCCGAGGCCGCTCCGGACAACGACTTCGACGAGCCTTTGCTCACGTGGGTCACACCGGCCAATGGGGCGTGCCATGCCATCGGAACCGCCCCGCCGCTCACACCGAGCCTCTGCTCCGTCACCTCGCCGGTGAGCGCGAACATCGCCGGGACGTCGTTCCGCCTCAGCGGCGCTCAGATCTCGGGCGGCGAACACGTCGTGGTGGCGGCGAGCCTGGCCCCTTCAGCCCATCAGACCGGGACTCTGATCCTGGCCGAACTCATCGTGGGACCTTGTCTGGTCGTGCTCGTCTTCTTCGGGGCGCTGGTGATCGGCAGCCGGGTCGGGGGCCCCGTCGAGCGGATGCGTCAGCGCCAGCTGGCGTTCACCGCCGACGCCTCACACGAGCTCCGAACACCGCTCACGGTGATCCAGGCGGAGACCAGCCTGGCGCTCGCAGGCGACGACGATGACCTGCGGTCGGCCCTCGGCCGGATCGACGAAGAAGGTGGACGGATGCGACACATCATCGAGGACCTGCTCTGGCTTGCCCGATTTGACTCCGAACCCGATCCCCCGGCTTCCGTGGCAGTCGATCTGGCAATCGTCATCGGCGTCGCCGCTCAGCGTTTCGGCGCCGTGGCCGCGGCTCGCGGCGTGGCCATCGCGGTGGAATTGCCGGACGAGGAAGCGATCGTCGCGGTCCCGGTCGAGTGGCTCGATCGGCTCCTGGGCGTGCTTCTGGACAACGCGTGCCGGCACGCGCGGTCGCAGGTCACGATCGGCCTTCGCGTCGCGGCTCGGCGCAACGCCGAACTGGTCGTTTCCGACGACGGCGAGGGCGTTCCGGCAGCTGAGCTTTCGCGGCTCTTTGAGCGCTTCCATCGCGGCACGACCAGGGGGGCGGGAGCCGGCCTCGGCCTGGCGATCGCGGACTCCGTGGTGACCGCGACGCACGGTCGCTGGGAGATCGTGAGCGCGCCGTCGCAGGGTGCGCGGTTCGGTGTGGTGTGGCCGCTGGCGCGCGGAGCCCGATTCCGCCCGGGCTCACCCGAATCGAAGGACGTACCCGCCGAGTCCCTGGAGGACGTCCCCAGCACCAGCGCACGGCCGCGATGAGACTGACGGGCATTGGCCCGTCACTGCGGCGGTTCGTAGTCGATGCCGTCGGGGTAGAGGAGGCTCGACGAGCCGCTCCCCGTGAACGTCCAGATCACCTGGTTGGTGGCGGGATCCACGACGACGATCCGGCTGTGAAAGTCATCGCAAATTGCCACGCGGTTGCTGGCGAGAGGTACGGCGATTGACGTGTGATCGAGCGCGGCGGTTCCCGAGGGTCGGTAATCCCAGAGCGTCCTACCGGAGCTGCTGAGGCGGACGACCGCGCCGGGCAGCGAGTAGTCGGTCAGAAGCACCGAACCGCCGGGCAGTTGCATGGCGTCGGATGGATAGCTCACGGGCGCTCGCACCGACCAGGCCACCGAGCCTCCTGGTACGAGGGAGGTCACCCGGCTGCCTCCGATCTCGGTCACGATGAGTGACCCGCCAGGCGTGGGGAAGGCGCCATTGGGGTCCGCGAAGCTCAGCGGAGGGTTGTGCCGGCACACCCGGTTGCCCAGCGTGCCCAACCAGGCCCCCGCTGCGCTGAGATGAACGAGGCGACAGTTGCGAATATCCGCCACCCAGATGGTTCCGTCAGGTTGCGGCACTGCGTCGTCCGGCTCGTTGAAATATCCGACAGCACTGCTGCGAACGTTGTACTTGCCGACCTGCCAGAGGACAGTTCCCGTCGCCCTGTCGATGGCAGTCACGGTCTGGTGGCTCTCGGAGTTGGCGATGATGGTCGCGCCGTCGGCGGTGAAGAACGCGTCGTCAGGAGGGCCGAACGGGACCGGCAGCTTCTGACCTGGGCGCGGAAAGACCCAGTCCACGGCGCCGCTCGCGGTGATCTCGATGATCCGGCCGTTGCCCCGATCAGCGATCAGGAGCTTGCCGGTGAACGGCACGCCCGGAGGCAGGGCAGGAAGTGCGAATGCTCCACCCGGCAGGCTACTGGCGCGCAGTGGCCCGGAGGCCACACCTTGCGGGGTTGGCGCACCTGTCGACGAGCCCCGCGCCGGATTGCCGCTCGGCGGGGCAACGGCGACCGCCGCCGGCGAGCATCCGGCCAGGGTGCAGAGCAGAAGCGCCGTCAGCCATCGAGCATTCGGCTGGATCCGCGTCGTATTCGCGTGACGCACACCACTGTATGTGGACGTCGCCGCTGACGGATCGCTGACCTGTAGCCTCTGGTCGCCCTCGGACGTTGCATGGGGTGCCGACCAGGGAGCTGGACGCAACCGGAGACGAGTATGTCCATGAGACGCGGGAGACTGAGGATCGTTGCGATGCTCATGGTCGTTCTCGTCACGGCGTGCGCCCCTGCCGCAACGCGTCCAAGCCCGACTGCGGCCGCGCCGTCCGTGGCGCCGACGCTCCCTCCTCTCCCGACGCTCGTACCAGTCGCCGCCAGATCCTTGACCAAGACGATCTATCTCACCTTTGACGACGGGCCAAATCCCATCTGGACCTCGGCCATCCTCTCGCTCCTGGAGGAGGCTGGGGCGCACGCGAGTTTCTTTGTCATCGGTCAGAACGCCAAACGCTGGCCGTGGCTGGTGGAGCGTGAGGCGCAGGACGGCGACACGGTTGGCGACCATACGTGGACGCACCCGAACCTCACGGACCTCTCGGCAAGTGCGGTCTTCGCAGAGCTCGCTCGGGATGAGAACTTGATCACGATGCTGACCGGGCGAGGCGCCGACGTTGTGGCGCCCCCCGTACGAGGCGTTCAACTCGTCGGTCGTAGCGACCGCATCACGACTGGGGATGAAGATGCAGCTGTGGGGCGACACGACCGGAGATTGGCAGCTCCCGGGAACCGAGGTCATCGTGTTGAGGGTAATGGCCGCGCTCCACAATGGGATGGTGGTGCTCCTGCACGATGGGGGCGGCTACACGCGGAGCGAAACCGTTGCTGCGGTGGCGATTTTGATACCCGAGCTGGAGGCGGCGGGATATCGGCTCGCAGCGCTGCCTTCCCAGGGGATGAGCTGGTAGCACGCCCGGGCCGGCTGTCGAACCACCGAGGTTGAGCGGTCACAGCGAACTCCGAGCATTCTCGCAGGCTGCCGCCAGCCGGCGGGGCGAAGCTGGGATCACTCCGCCACCAATCACGGAGACAAAATCCATGACTTCCCCACCATCGCCCCAAGATCGCGCCGAACGCCGAGACCGAGCCCTTGCCCGTCGCCGAAGGATCACCGCGGTAGCTGCGGCCGGCGGTGTTGCCGGCGTCAGTCTGGTCGGGTATCTCGTCGCCGCTGCCGTACCACCGAAAACAGTGATCCCGGTGGTCACATCCGTGCGAACCGTCACAACCGTGCGCACGGTGAACACGGTGATCACACTCGGCGAGGACGGCGTCATTTCGAAGACGACGACGACGACCCTCTCGCCAGGAACAGCGACGGCCGGCACGCCGACCAGCACGGTGACCGTCACCGGCGGCTCCGCGGTGATCAAGAAGCCCTGACCACTCGCAGCTCGGCGCTGGAACCGGAAAGAAAGCCTACGTCGGCGGGGGCGGAGGTGGCGGCGGCCATGAACGTGAGATTGAGCTGCCGAACTCGCGTCCGACATCCTTGAGTTCGCCTGCCATCGTGCGCACTCCCTTGCCGATTCCCGCTCCGCCGGTCACCACGGCAGATCCGGCAGCCGGCATGACGATCCAGAGGATCAGATAGGCGAGCAGTCCCGCGCCGCCGGCGGCGGTGAGCGCGACGAACACAAGTCGCACCACGACGGGGTCGACCTCGAAGTAGTCGCCAAGGCCATGGCAGACACCGGCGATGATTCGGTCGGTGGGTCTTTCCAATCGGCGTTGACGTTGAGTGGACATGATCTCCTCCTTTGGCCGCTATGGCCGCAACAAGCTAACGATCAGTCGACCGCGTGGGGAGGCAACCGGCGCGGTACCCGGCCCCGGACCTGCGCCATCTGGATCCACACGGCGAGACTGACGATGAGAACGCCAATGGCCAGATATGCGGCCTGCAGCCATGCAAAGCCGATGACGCTGCACTCGACGATCTCGAAGACGATGATCGCTCCGCCGGAAATCGCCGAGGCGGGGAGGCCGGCGACCGTGCCGAGGTGCACCAATCCTGCCGCTAGCAGGGCGGAGCCGCCGATCACGACTGTGAGCAACACCGCGGGCACCGTGTAGTCACTGAATGGGCTGCCCGCCAGAGAGCTCAGGGGGACCCTGATCCATCCGGCAAGCAGTGCGACTCCGCCGCCGACGGCGGTGACACCGAGAAACACGTTCAGGTCGAGGAGCAAGGTGCGGCGCAATCCACGTTTCATGGTCAAACCCTCGTGTCGTTTTCCACGTCTCAGAACGCTGATTCGTATCTCAAGGCTCGCACCGAAGCTCGCCGTGGAACAAGGGCCGAAGGTCATCGTTCCTGGTAGGGAAAACAACGTCGTAAAGTGGCCATGGCGCTGAGGGTGAGGCGCCGTTGACGCGGGCCTCACGTCCGAATCGCTCGGCGATATGCCGTAGGTCCCTGGCAGCGTGGGACCTCTTGCTCTTGTCAACTCCGGCTTCGGTCATCAGGGTGGACTGATCACGGCTCGTCGGCTGTGTGAGAGCACCACTTGGCAAGAGGTAGGAATGGCAAGGATCGACTATGACGGCAGGGTCGTTGCCGCACCTCGTCCGCGGGCGTCACGATCCAGGGCGCTGAAAGCTGGTTCGGGCGCAGGCGCGCTGCTCATCACCCTCCTTGTCGCGGGGTGCGGAGGCGAGTCCGCACCATCGCCGCCCGTATCGCCAACGTCGCAGATATCGACCGGCGCGACGCCCGGTTCGGCCGCCTCGGAGCTCCAGAACGCGTTTGTCGCCGTCGTGGATCGCGTGCGCCCGTCGGTCGTGCAGATCCAGACGAATCTCGGCCTGGGATCTGGGATCGTTGCCGATGACCACGGCGACGTCGTGACCAACAACCATGTGGTCGCGGGCGCATCGACCATCGGGGTCACAAGTGCGGATGGCAAGACCCAGTCCGCGTCGCTTGTCGGCACCTTTGCCGCCGGCGATCTCGCCGTCGTCCACGTCGCGGGTCTGCTGCCGCCGGCCGTGTTCGCCGACTCGAGCGCCTTGAAGGTCGGCATGATCGTCCTCGCCATCGGGAATCCGCTCGGGCTCCAGAGCAGTGTCACCGAGGGCATCGTCAGCGCCGTCGATCGGACGGTCTCAGAGCCGGGTGGCATCACCCTTCCGGACACGATCCAGACCAGTGCGGCAATCAATCCGGGCAACAGCGGCGGCGCGCTCGTCAACCTCGCAGGGGAGGTTGTCGGGATCCCCACCCTGACAGCGGGTGATCCCACCGCCGGCTCTGCCGCCAACGGCATCGGCTTCGCCATTCCGGCCAACACCGTCAAGGACATCACGAGCCAGATCGTGGCGAGCGGGCGCGTCGTGAATTCTCATCGTGCGGACCTGGGAGTCCGGGCCAGCACCGTCGTCGACAGCGCGAACAATCCGGTCGGTGTCTTGATCACAACCGTGATCGCGGGGGGCCCGGCGTCACGTGCCGGGATGACCACGGGAGAGATCATCGTCGACTTTGCGGGGCTTCGAATCCGGACGACGACGGACCTTTCAGTCGCGCTCGCTGATCGCCAGCCCGGTCAGGTGGTCACGCTGACGGTTGTCACCCCGAGTGGAGCGCAACGAGCCGTCACAGCGACGGTTGGCGAACTCCCGAGCGGTTAGTGGCCTGATTCATCGCCCATTGCCAGGTGCGGCAATCGTCGGGCAGACTGCTGCCGGGCACGGACGAGGCGGATGCTGATCCGCAATGCCACCTCCAGCACGACCACCGCAACCAGCGTGATCGCCGCGGATTCGATCCACTCCCCGGGGTCGAGCAGCTCGAGACCGTAGATGACGCGACCAATCTCGAGGCTGAACGCGAGCACGGCTCCCGCGGCCATCGCAAGGACGAGACCCACTCGCCACCAGCCGATCGGTCGGGCCACACGGCCAACAATCCAGAGGCCGATCCCCAGGAGCACCACCGTCGCAACGGTTCTCGAGTCAGCGATGCTCGTCCCGGTCGAGATCGCGATCTCGAATGCGGCGTAGGACGCAACGCCGGCGACCACGCCGGCCGGGACCGCAAAGGTGAGCGTTCGCGATACGAAACCGGATCGAGCTCGTTCGACGCTCGGGGCGAAGGAGAGTGCGAATGCCGGAACGCCGATGGCCAGCAATCCGATCAACGAAAGCTGTCGCGGCAGCAGAGGGAAGGGCATTGCGCGCAGTGCAACGGCGGAAGCGAGCACCATCGCATAGACAGTCTTGGTGAGGAAGAACGTCGCCACGCGCTCCAGGTTCGCAATCACACGACGGCCTTCGCGGATGGCAAACGGAACGCTTGCGAACGAGTCGTGCACGAGTGTGAGGCGTGCGACGGCTCGTGCTGCAGCGCTCCCGGAGCCCATCGCCAGGCTGATGTCCGCAGCTTTGAGCGCAAGGACGTCGTTCACGCCGTCGCCGGTCATGGCGACCACATGGCCGCGCGCCTGCATTGCTCTGACCAGATCGCGCTTCTGCTGCGGGCTCACCCGGCCGAAAACGGATGATGTTTCAGCAATGGCGCCCAGCGCGGCCGGGTCGGTCGGAAGGTCGGTGCCGGCCAGCGGGTGGTCCGCGTCCGGGATGCCAACCGACGCGGCCAGCGCCGCGACGGTGGCAGGGTGGTCGCCGGAGAGAACCTTGACTGCGACGCCCTGATCTCGGTAGTAGGCGATGATCCGGGACGCATCCGGCCGGAGCCGCTCGCGGAGGACAACCAGGGCGGCCGGCACGATCGCCGGCAGAGCTTCATCGATCGCCGGGAGCGATCCGGTTCGCCCGACCACCATGACGCGGTTTCCTGCCGCAGCCAGGTCATCCGCACGCTGACGCGCGGACGCTGTGCCGGGCGATAGGTTGAAGACCTCGGGCGCTCCCAGGACCCACGAGCCGTGACCGTCGAATGTTGCACCACTCCACTTGCGCAGTGACGTGAAAGGCACGACAACCGCCGGCCTCCAGTCCATCGGCGCCGGCAGCGCAAGCGCAATCGCAGCAAGCGTCGGATTCGGGTGTGGATCCGCTGCGGCCATGGCGCCGAGTGCGGCGGCCACGGTGCGCTCATCGGCTCCCAGATACACCACGCGTTCGACGGCAACCTGGCCGTCGGTGAGCGTGCCGGTCTTGTCGAGGCACACCACGTCAGCACGAGCGAGCATCTCGACACTGGACAATTCCTGCGCGATCAGTCCACGTTCTGCGAACCGGACGGCGGCTATTGCGAAGACCACGCTGGTGAGCAGCACGAGCCCCTCGGGAATCATCGTGACGAGCCCGGCCACAGAGGCACGCACGGCCTCCGCGGGCGTGTCGTTGGCCTGAACCTGGCTGATGACCAGGGCTGCGCCGAAAGGGACGATGAGAATGCCGATGATGAGGAGTAGCCGGTCGATGCCGCGGCGCACCTCGGAACGCACCGGTGCGAATCGCCGCGCTTCTGCAGCAAGCACGTTTCCGTACGCAGCGAGTCCGACCCTGGTGCTTCGGATCAGGCCGCTGCCTCCGACGACGAAACTCCCTGACAACACCTCGTGACCTCGGCGCTTCTCGGCCGGAGCCGACTCCCCCGTGACCAGTGACTCGTCGATCTCGAGTCCAGTGGCTCGGACGACAAGGCCGTCGACTGGCACCTGGTCACCGCTGTGGATTTCGATGATGTCTCCCACGACGAGGGACACGGCGGGGATCTCCTGCTCCATGCCGTCGCGAATCACGCGAGCTGTTGGGGCGGTCATGACCGCCAGCCGATCGAGCGTCCGCTTGGCACGGAGCTCCTGGACAATGCCGATGGGGGTGTTCACGAGCAAGACGAGGCCGAAGAGCGCGTCCTGGAGAGGCCCGATCACAAGGATCGCGACGAGTAAGACTCCGAGCAAGACGTTGAAGCGCGTGCAGATGTTGCTGACGAGAATCGAGGCGACCGATCGGCTCGCTCCCGTCGGAGCGACATTGAGCTGACCTTGAAGCCGCCGCTCCTCGACCTCTCCCGAGTTGAGACCCCGCTCCCACTCGGCTTCGGGATCCACGACCCTTGCCGGAGACAACGCCGGTCCCGTCATCCCGTCCTGCGAATCGGCGCGACATCGTGCTCGCCGACGACGGCGATGAGACGTTCCTCCTCCGCGGATCGATGCAGGCTCAGGACCGCATAGATGCTGTACAGCACGCGGCGCAGCCCGATCAGCTCTTCGTCCTCAGGTCCGTCGGGATCGAGGGCGTCGATCATCCCGCTGAAGACACGGGCGAGGTGCGCGACCTCGGCGTGTTCTCGACGCGCGACCGCCACGCTCTCCGGCCCCCCGATGTAGCGGGCAACCACCGGGTAGAGATGCTGCTCTTCCTCCTGTTCGTGGGGCAGGAGTTCGTCGCGCAGGAACCGCCGTACCTCTTCGAGCCGCGCACGAGCGATGGCGCGCGGCATCCGACCGAGCTCGTCGGCGAGGCGCCGGAGCGACACCGTGTCGCGCTCCATCGCCGCGTGCTGAACGAGCACCTCCCGTCCGGCGCTCTGGGCGTCTTCAGAGGGTCGCGGCTCCTCGCGGCCACCGCGAGCGCGAAGTGCATTGAGGACCACCGCCACATCGATCGCCTCCTGCACGACGGCGCCAACGACAGGCACCAGTCCACCGAACGCGGCGATGCACATCGCGATCAGCGAGAGCCCCATGCCGGCGGCGATGCTCTGCAGCGCGATGCGGTGGGAGCGACGCGCGATCTGCACGGCTTCGGCAAGGCGATCGATGCGATCAACCATGAGCACGACGTCCGCCGCCTCGGACGACGCGGTTGCCCCGCGAACACCCATGGCGACACCGACATCGGCGAAGGCCAGCGCCGGTGCGTCGTTGATCCCGTCGCCAACCATGACGACGATCCCTCGCTGACGCTCCTCGCGTACCACGTCGACCTTCTCGGCAGGGCTCCGCTCGGCGTAAACCGCGTCGACGCCGATTGCCGACGCGACCGCCTGGGCAACGTCGGGATGGTCCCCCGTGACCATCACGAGGCGGCGCATCCCGGCCTTGCGGAGGCGTGCAACGGCACGTCCACTGTCGGGCCGGAGTGGGTCGTCAAGCACCATGGCGCCGACGAGAATCCCGTCGACGCCCACGAACACATTGGCCAGACCTTCGTATGCGGTGCGCCTGCGCACGCGCGCTGCCCACGCCGGTACGGTGCCGCCCGCCACATACGAAGCGCGCCCGATCATCACGGCACGCCCCGACACCTTGCCGCGCACACCTTTTCCAGCGTCCTCAAACACGTCGTCCGGGAGGGTGAGCTGAAGGCCCTGGGCGCGAGCCGCCTGAACGATCGGCCGCGCGAGAGCGTGTGTTGAGACCTGATCCAACGATGCTCCGAGACGCAGCACGTCGTCGGAGCTCATGCTCCCGTCGGTCTCAATATCGGCGAGGCGCGCGCGCCCTTCAGTCAAGGTGCCCGTCTTGTCGAAGAGCAGCACGTCGGCACGTCCGAGTGTCTCGAGCGCGGCACCGCCCTTGACGACGATCCCGCGGCGCGCTGCCCGGGACATGCCGCCAACCAGCGCAATCGGCGCCGCGAGGATGAGTGGACAGGGCGTGGCGACGACCAGGACTGCGACAGCTCGAACGGGATCGCGAGCGAGGATCCCCGAGACCACGGCGATCGCAATGGTCAGTGGCACGAACCACAGGGCAAACCGGTCCGCGATTCGCACCAGGGGCGCGCGTGATTCCTGCGCCTGGCGAACAAGCCGGACGATCCCGGCATAGGTGCTCTCGTCCGCAGTTGCGGTGGTTCGGAGACGAAAAGCGCCACCTGCATTGACGCCCCCGCTCCGGATGGCATCGCCGGCGGCGCGCTCGACAAGCGCGGTCTCACCGGTGAGCGCCGATTCGTCGAACACGGCTGTGTCGCTCGCCAGCTGGCCATCGACCGGGACCACCTCGCCGGGAGCAACGATGAGTATGTCGCCCGGACGGACGGTGTCCAGCGGCGGCGTCGTGAGCGTGTCACCCTCAACGCGGTGCACGACGTTCGGCGCTCGTGAAAGCAGTGCCGACAGCTCTCGGCGAGCACGTGCGGACGCGCGTGCCTCGAGCTCGCGGCCGGTGGCAAGCATGAGGGCGATGACCGCACCAGCAAGGTACTCGCCAACGCTCAGCGTGCCCCCCAGGGCCAGGACGGCGACGATGTCAACGCCGGCATGCCGGCGGAGCAGATCACGCGCAACCGAGACGATCGCGGGTACCAGCGCCACAACGGCGGTGGCAGCCCAGAGCGCGTTCGCCACCGTGATTGGCCCAATGAGGCGCAGCGCCCCGCCCGCGGCCAATCCCACCACCGCGGCGATGAGTTGCAGCGTTTGCGCCGGCGGAAGCCACCGGAATCGACTTGCCACGCCTCAGACCGCCTGGCGCGTCGGAATGGCGATTGCGGACGAGGAAGGCCTGGAGATCAACGCGGTGACCCGGCAAGGCGCTCGATGACCACGATGCCGAGCCGCCTGCCGTTCTCGGTGTCCACCCTGCGCATTGACCTGCCTCCGCAAAACCCGCGAGTCGTCCGATTCAACACCCTCAACTACGCGCTTCCGGCGCCGGATTGACGAGAGGAGGACGTAACAAATCATCCGGGCCGTTTGGCACAGGGCCCGGCGAGCGCGAGTGCCGGGACCACCGCCGGGTGGATCCCGGGCCGATCGACGGCCGGGTTCGGGTCACGACCCGCATCCGAGGCGTAACAAGATGGATGCGCCCACCGTGGTCGGGCTGCCAACGCGACTAGGCTGGGGTCCTGGCATCGATTCGTGGTGCCGAGGAGTCATCAACATTGGACAAGCTGAAGCCGTGGCAGCGGCACTCCAGGAAACAGGCCGGCGACGCCGGGTCGGCTGACGGCGACCATGAGGGCCTGGGCAAGTGCCTGGACGGCGATTGCTCCAAGCCGGCCTCCTGCCGCTGCACCTACGTCGACAGGCGCCAGGTGAAGTGCGGCACGACCTGGTGCGATGAGCACAGCCGGATCGTCCTCGGCCTCCCATACTGCCGGCGTCACGCGACCGTCGCGCCCTCGCTCTCGAACGGGTTCTTCACGCACATGCTCCCCGACGTCGAGAACCGCGCACCGTCCCTCGCCACCTGGGTCGGCGGAGAGCTGGACACCGCTGTGCGCATCGCGCTGACCGCGGATGCCCCCCACAAGGATGCTTACGTCGTCAGCGGCGCCGTCCGCCCGGTGCGCGTCCCCGGCAGCACGATGCCCGTCTGGCTCCGCTCCTGGACCCTCGTCGACAGCACCGGCGTCCTTCAGCATGTGTCAATCGAGGTTGACGAAGAGGACGATCGCGCCGTCGTGGTGCGCGTCGGCGGCGAGCCGATGGGTCGTCATCAGCCCCCATGGATCGGTCGCCCCCGCAACGAGACGCTCGCACCGGAGCTCGACGCCGCCTCGCGTCAGGCCTTCCGCATCACCGTCATGCACGACATCGAGCTCGGCCTCCTCGGCGCTCGCATGGAAGTCGCCTCCTGACCTGACCCCGCCGGGCAGGGATCCGGATCGTCTTGGCGGTATGCTTGACGTCGCATGTTCGCAACGTCCGCGCCTGGCCTCTCAGTCGTGATCGGCATTCCTGTGGCGTTCGTCCTGCTCTCCGCCGGGGCGTGCCTGGGCCTCTTCATCCTCTGGACTCGCGCCCGGTCCTAGCCGAATCTAGGCCAGCGATACCAGCTCGACGTCGACCACCAGCGTGGCGTTCGGCGGCACATTCGCCGACGAATTCCCGGCTGCCCCGAAACCGAGCGCCGGCGGCACCACCAACTGGCGCGTTCCCCCGACCCGCATGCCGGGCACCCCGACCCTCCAGAACTGAAGCGTCGACGTATTCGAGAGCGAGAGCGAGTTCGCCGGCTGGTTCGGACCACGGGTCGTGATCACCAGCTTTCCGGTCGAGAGCCAGACGGTGAACTGGACATTGACGTTGGACGTGGCCTTTGCGACGGCGCCGCAGCCGAGGCTGAGATCTGCGTATTGAAGGCCTGAAGCGCCGGGCAGCAAGGCCGCCGGGGTCGAGAAGGTATCGGCCGCGGCGACCGGCCTCGGGGTGGCGCAGTCGGGCGGCACCGGGGTGATGTGGCTGCTGACCTCCACCAGGGTGCCGCACCCACCGAGCGCCACGAGGGTGAGCACAGCAGCGGCAACGGTGCCCACCATGCGCGAGCGGAGGATGCCGAGAGAGTGGGTCATCGGCGGCGAATCGTACCCCGACGCCGCGTACAATCGAGTGAGCCCACCTCTCAAGGAGCCCCAGCAGCCATGGCAAACACGATCAAGGAATCCAAGGGTGTCGCGTCCCAGCGAGACATCCTCACGCATGTTCGCTGCCCGATCTGCAACAACCTCATGCGTCAGAACGAGATCGGTGTCGAGATCGCCTTCCGGCACAGCCGCCGTCCCGGAGAGCCTCGTCGCGAGCGGATCATCAAGCACACCAAGAACTGCAAAGCCGCTTAGGACACCCCTGATGCGGGCGCGGACCAGTGCGTGATGGCCATCGAAGTCCCGCTGTTTCCGCTCGGCACCGTGCTCTTCCCGCACATGCCGATGTCGCTGCGCATCTTCGAAGAGCGCTACAAGACGATGATGCGCGACTGCCGCAGCGCGTCAACCACATTTGGCATCGTCGCGATCCGCTCGGGCCAGGAGACGGGCGGCAGCGCGGTCCCGTATGAGGTCGGCACCCTCGCGCAGCTCGACGAGATCGAGGAACTGCCCGACGGCGGATACAACCTCACGGTCGTCGGCGCCTCCCGGTTCCGCATCGACACGCTCTCCCACCGGCGCCCGTACCTCGTCGGTTCGGTCCACTACCTCCAGGACCTCCCCACCCCGGCGGACGACACCGACCGCCTTGCAGCGGCCGTGACGACCGCGTTTCGTGGTTACGCCGGCCAGCTTCGCGGTATCGGACAGGAGGACCCCGTGGAGTTCGGACTGCCGTCCGATCCCGAGTTGCTCTCATATCTCGTCGCCGCGGCGATGCAGGTCGAGACCGGCCAGCGCCAGCGGCTCCTCGAGATCGACGGCACGGCGGAGCGGCTCGCGGCCTGCCTTCGCCTGCTCCGCCGCGAGGCGGCCCTCCTCGATCGCATGCTGGTCAGGTCGAAGGACCATGCCGGCACCTCCAGCCTGAATTGAGCATGAGCATCGCCGAGCGGTTCTCCATCGACGGCCGGGTCGCCCTGGTCACCGGCGGGAGTCGCGGCATCGGGCTCGCCATCGCCACCGCTCTTGCCGAGGCGGGAGCCACAGTTGCGCTCAACGCCCGCCACGCGGACGCCTGCGAGGCAGCGGCGGCGCAGATCGCCGCGCTCGGAGGTTCCGCGATCGCCGTTCCCGGGCACGTGGGTGACGCGGCGACGTGCGAGGCCCTCGTTGCCGAGGTGATGCGCCAGGTCGGGCGGCTCGACATCCTGGTGAACAACGCGGCCACCAACCCGCAGTACGGGCCGATCCTCGACGCCGACGAGGGTGCGATCAGCAAGATCTGGGACGTCAACGTGATGGGGCCGATCCGGCTCACGCGACACGCCGTCGCAGCGTGGATGCGCGATCACGGCGGGAGCGTCATCAACATGGCCTCCGTGGCCGGGATCCGTCCCGAGGCGCTCACGGGCGCGTACAACGCGAGCAAGGCCGCGCTGATCACGCTCACGCGCACGCTCTCGCGAGAGCTGGGCCCGCTCGGCATCCGGGTGAACGCGATCGCACCCGGCCTCGTCGAGACGAAGCTCGCGCGCTACCTGGTGGAGACAACCGAGATCCACGACCACATCCTCGCCCAGACGGCGCTCGGACGCCATGCGGTCCCGGATGAGATTGCGGGCGCCGCGCTCTTCCTGGCTTCGGATGCCGCGTCGTTCGTGACCGGCTCCGTCCTGGTCGTCGACGGAGGATGGAGCGCCTAGGGCGAAACGCTCCCACGTCGCGAATGGGAGAATCGCGCTGAGGCGAAGAGAGCTATCGGAGGGTTCCCGCTATGGCGAATGACCAGGGTCTCGGTTTCACGCTCAGCCGGCGCGCCCAGCTCAATCCGAACGACACGGCGCTCATCTTCCGGGAGGACCGGTGGACCTATGCCGAGCTGAACCAGCTCACCAACAAGGTTGCGCACGGGCTCCACGCACTGGGAGTGAATCCCGGCGATCGTGTCGGGTTCCTGGGGCTGAACCACCCGCGCTTCTTCTTCACGCTGTTCGCCGCGGCCAAGCTCGATGCGATCTTCGTGCCGCTCAACTTCCGGCTGACGGGGCCGGAGCTCACGTTCATCATTCGCGACGCGGGCCTGCACACCCTTGTGTACGAGGAGGCCTTCGCCTCGATCGTCGGATCGATCCGCGGCGATCTGAGCGTGCGGGAATACGTCTGCGCCGTCGAGCAGAGCGGATCACGGGGCTTCGACTCGCTGCTCCACGATCAGCGCGACTCGGATCTCGATTACCCGGTCGCGATGAGCGATGTCGCGCTGATCATGTACACGTCGGGAACCACCGGCCGCCCCAAGGGGGCCATGCTCACACACGGCAACATCATCTGGAACAACATCAACGCGACGCTCGCCGATGATGGGACCTCCAAGGAGATCTCGCTCGTGGTCGCGCCGCTGTTCCACATCGGCGGGCTCAACGTCACCCCGCTCCTGTCCTTCATGAAAGGCGCGACGGTCGTCATGGAGCAGATGTTTGAGCCCGGGATGGTGCTCGAGAACATCGAGAAATTCCATGTGACGTCGATGTTCGGCGTTCCTGCCATGTACCTGTTCATGGCCCAGCATCCCGACTTCGCCACCCGGGATCTGAGCAGCATCCGCGTCCTGTCGTGCGGCGGTGCGCCGGTCCCGGAGGCGCTGATCAAGACCTACGCGGCGCGCGGCCTGCCGTTCAACCAGGGATACGGCCTCACCGAGACCTCGCCGTTCGCGTCCTTCCTGCCCTCGTCGATGGCGACCAGGAAGCTCGGTTCGGCAGGCATCGCGCCCTTCTTCACCGACGTCAAAGTTGTTGATGACGACGGCCATGACGTCCCCGACGGCCAGCGCGGTGAAATTGTCGTCCGTGGCCCGAACGTGATGAAGGGCTACTGGAACCGCCCCGACGCCACGGCCGAGGTGCTGGTGGATGGCTGGTTCCACACCGGTGATGTGGGCATCCGCGACGCCGACGGATACTTCTTCATCGTCGATCGCAAGAAGGACATGATCATCAGCGGTGGCGAGAACGTTTACCCGGCGGAGGTCGAGGACGCCCTCTACCAGCACCCCGGCATCAAGGAGGTCGCCGTCATCGGCGTGCAGGATCCACAGTGGGGTGAGACGGTGCGCGCGATCGTGGTGCCGAAGGACGGCGTGTCACTGAGCGAGAGCGACGTCATCGCGTTCTCGCAGGACAGGCTGGCTCGATACAAGCAACCGAAGTCGGTCGTCTTCGTCGACATCCTGCCGCGCAATCCGGCGGGGAAGGTGCTCAAGTTCGATCTCCGCGAGAAGCACGGTCAGCCGGTCATCGAAGCCGAGTCGCCGGCGTCGCACGAGGAAGCCAGAACCATTGCGGGGTGACGCCGCGCGCTGGCCCTACGTGACGTCGATGACCAGGCGGGCCCCGGATAGGTAGTAGGCGTCGAACGGCGCGTGCTTGCTCAGCGTGATCTTGAAGATGAGCCGGTCCGTGTTGCGGGCCATCGGCAGCGGCACCACTGAGACCACGATCTTCCCCGTCGGCATCGCCGCGACGTTCGAGACACCATCGACGCCGGTGAACTCGACGTAGATGGTTGTCGCGCCGCTGTAGCCGATGACGGTGGTCGGGGCTCCGGTCACCGTGCTCGGAAACGCCAGGTCGAAGACCAGGCGGAAGTCGTTGGGGTGCAGGCCGTAGCGGACGTCGGCAACCGAGAACCCGCCACTCCCGGTGCCCAGTGTCGTGGCTCCCGTGAGTTGCTGGGGTGTCGGCGCGACCGGGATGATCGCGGTCGGCACCGGAGCCGGTGTCGCGATCGGAAGGGGCGCGGACGTCGCCGGTGTGGTGGCGTGACTGCTGGGCGCCGAGCGGGGAATCGTCGCTGTGGCGAGCGGCCCCGTCTGCGTGACCTGCCTCCCGATGAGCAGGCCGAGCAGCATCAGGACCACGGTGATCGCGCCGAACAACCACAGGCGCTGATCGCGATCGGCAGCGCCCACAGCGGGCCCGCCGAGCGGCAGCACGTGACGCCCGGTCACCGGTCGGGTCGGATTCCACTCGCGCCGATCCGGCTTCTGCGCCTGAAGACGGCGGACGTGGCGCCCGGGAACCGGCGTGGATGCCGGCTCAGCGCTGACCCCGAATTGCACGTCGTCGCCGTCCTGGTCCTCGGCGTCGATTTCAGGGGCGGCGATCGGGGCCGCGTTTGCTCTCAGACGGTCGAAAGCACGGCTCACCGTGGCCCTTCGGGACGGGTGCGTCGGCGCGGGGCCCGCAACGTCGACGACCGGTGTGGCGGGGCGCTCGAGCGGCGCTGCCAGGATCGCCACTTCGTTGAGCACGTCGGCGAGCTCGAGTGGTGCCCAGCCATTGGCCGGCTGGTCCGCTTCGTGCAGTCGTGCCACCCCGTTGACGGGCTGGTGTGAATCGCGCTGGTCGGCGTCCTGCAACAACGCCGCGCCTTCGACCGACTCGCCTGACTCCGGGATCTGAGGCTTGCCGGCCTCCTCTGAGCTGACGTCGAGCGCTCGTTCGCGCACCACCGGGTCCGCGGCGACGCGAGCCATGAACCGGCTCAGCCGATTCGGTTTGACCACCGGCGGTGAGAGCGGCACGACGGCATCTGCCATGACCGGCGCCGTGGCATCCGCCATGACCGGCGCGGTGGTATCCGCCACGACTGGCGCGGCTGCAGCTGCCACGACGGGTGGGGTGGCACTGACGATGACCGGAGCCGCTGCAGCGGCCACGACCGGTGGGGGGGCGGCGGCCGCGACCGGCGGGCTGTCGCTCCAGTGCTGCTGCGACCGCGCACGCTGATTCCACGTCGGTGCCCCCGCGCCGCTCACGATCTCGACTCCCGAATCGAACCTTGAACCCGCTCCGCGCCGCAGCGCGAGCCGGACGGCCAGGGCGTCACGCAGGCGCTGCAAGGCGTTGGGTCCAGCGGCGAGTCGCGGCGCGGCCATCATCGGTGCCGAGGTCGACAGATCGGGTGGCTGGGGTTCGGCCGGGATCATCTGTGGCGGCGAGGGCTCAGCGTACGCCGACTCGGCTTCGACCTGAGCAATCGGCAGCGGCTCGGAAGCCCCCGGCTGCCGGCGCAACCTGGATCGGCGGTGGCACTGGGACGGCTGTTGCGATCTGATCGATGGTTTCGTCCCAGAGATAGAGCTCCGGGGGCTCGGCCACCAATGTGCCCGAAGAACGCTCACCGATCAGCTCGCGGGGCTGCGTCTGTTCACCGCCGGTCGGACGCGGCGCCCACGGCAACGCCGCACCGCGTTCCGCACCGAACCACGGAGGGGCCTCGACTGCTGCACGGCGGTCGCGATGCACAGGTCCTTTGGGCAAGTCGTCCTCCTCCGCGATCAAACCGATCTGGCTGAACAGGTCGTGGACTGCGTCATCCGGGACGTGGACGCGGGCGAGCGCTCCGATGCGCGCCGACTCCTCGCGAAGATGGCCGACAGCAGTCCGGCAGCGTTCGCACGCCACGAGGTGCGCCTCGAGCTCACCGGTCGGCTCGGCGTCGAGCTCGGTGTCGATGTAGCTGCTGAGCGCGAGAAGACTGCACCTCATAGGGCGATCTCTCGGTAGATCGATCCGAACTCGCGGCGCGCGGCCGCGACCAGCCGGGCTGCCGCCTCCGGCGAGCACTCGAGGGCACGAGACATCTCGTGATAGTCGAGGCCACAGAGATCGCGGAGCAAGAGCGCTGCCCTGCGGTCGAATCCAAGCATGGCCAGGGCGCGCTTGACGGTGTTGATGCGGCCGGCGCTGACGTCGTCGACCTCGACACGGACCGCGCCGGCGCCACGCCGGAACATCCTGCCGAAGCCCTGAGGCCGCGGTGGGAATCGCTGACCGTGGCGGCAGGCCCGAGTGACCGCGCGGTAGAGGGCAGCCCGACCGTCCACGCGAAGGCGCGCAGGCGGGTAGCGGCTCGCGTGGTGGATGCCTCCAGCGACGAAGGCCACCGCGTCCGCCTGGTGATTGACCAGATGGGTGGCATACGTGACTAGATCATCGAGCTGCTCGCGTGCGGTAGCGGCAAGCTCGCGCGCCTCGGGAGCGATGTGTGCTGAGACGTTGATCATGACGTTTGCGCTTTGGGCGCGGAGTACGGTCGAAGAATAGCCGGGAGTCCGCTCTGCGGTCAAGCGGGAGATCAGGACGAAGTGTGCACCAACTCCCCGCCGGTGACGAGAAGTGGTCTGAGCAGCCCGGCGTCGAGCCATGCGGTCGCGGGCATGCCGATGTCGGCAACCCAGACCTCACCGGCGTATGCGGCGGCATCCCCTCGTCGCAATCCTCGCTTCATCGCCGTGAGCGTGCAGGTCAGAGCAGCGCGGACGGTCGGGTCGAAAGCCTCGCCGGTCGTGGCGTCGAGACCACTGGGAAGATCGACGCTCAGCACTGGGATGCCCAACTCGTTGAGGGCGCGGATCGCGCTGGCCTGGGGCTCGCGGGGGGCACTGCCCAATCCCGTGCCAAGGAGGGCATCGATGACCAGTTCGGACAGCGCAACCACGCCATGCACCATCGACGGATCGGCTTCGACGATCACGTCGACACCGCACCGCCGCGCCGACGTGACGTGGTCGCCGACCACCCCGATCACGCGCGCCTCCTCGCCGAGGACGAGCACCCGCACCGCACATCCCCAGGTGGCGAGATGCCTCGCGGCGACCAGCCCGTCACCGCCGTTGTTGCCATACCCGGCGACAACGCTCACGCTCGACGGTCGCCCGAGGCGCCGCCAGGCGCAGCGTGCGACCTGCCATCCGGCGATCTCCATGAGCTGCAGCGTCGACACCCCGCAGGCGGTAGCCGCGGCGTCGAGCCGGGCCACGTCCTCCGAGGTGAGGTCACCGAACGGCCCCGGGGCCTCGGCGCGACCGGTCATGCGAGCTCGGCCTCCACAACGTCGCCCAGGCGCGGACCTCCGACTCTCGCGGCGGCGACGCCACGGCCGGCGATCTCCAGGTGACCGGCGCTGCCGATGAGCGCCCGTGGCCCGGCGTCGATGTGCGCGTAGGTGGCCACCAGGCCCTCGGCCCCCCCGCCCGGCCAGGTCACCGAGCGCACGGTCTCGGCGGCGATGTCGGCTGCGCGAATCGTCGTGATGGCGTTGCCGAAGTGATCGACCACTGCAACCTGGCCGGTGACGCGGCTCCCAGCCCGCTGCGCAAAGGCGCCGGCGAGGACCATCGGGTCGTCGATCGGATCGCCGGCGACCTCAAAGCTGTCCATCGACGCGAGCGACGCCAGCTCTGCGGCGAGTGGCGCGAACACATCGCGACCGTGGAACGTCGGCGAAGCGCCGCGGGCGATGTCGATGCGAAACGCCCGCCGTTCGCCCGGCTCGGACTCCTCCCACAGATACGACACCAGCCCATTATCCGGAGCGACGCAGCGGATCTCCCCGGCCGTGATCGCGATGGCTCGGCGCTGGGTCCCGACACCCGGGTCGACGACGGCACAGAAGACAGCGCCGCCGGTGAACGCTCTGGCGAGCGCCTTCAACTGATACGCGGCCGCGAGGACGTCTCCCGGAGGGATGCCGTGCGTTCCCTCGATACAGAGGGCGTGGGGATCGACGCCCAGGGCAGCGCCGATCAACGCCGCCGCGTACGCGTCGTCGCGGCCGAAGTCGGTGACGAAGACGATCGGCTGCCGCATGGCGGACTTCGGTACCGTACCAGTGCCATGGAGAATCCGCCGATCGGGCCTGGGCAAGCCTCGATCACCGGCGTCGTCAACGAGGTTGAGCCGCTGCGCCGACGGCCGATCTGGGGCGTTCCGGTCGTGATCGTCGCCGTGGTTGCGGTCGTCGTCCTGTTCGTTGTCGGCTTCAACGGGCTGTTCGCCAACCCTGTGAAATCGGTGAGCCCGAATGGCACCGCCACACTGTCCGGAAGCTTTGAGCCCTACCAGTGCAACAGCACGACGTGCGACGGATACATCTCCGCTGGGGCTCGCAGCGTATTCGTGGTCTTTCCGCGTGGCTGCACACCGCCGGCGCGGGCCGCGACGATCACGGTCACCGGCAAGGCTGCCCCGGATCTGGGCAACGCCTCCTACCGGGCGACCGCCTGCAGCTGAGCGGCTTCTCCGGGCGAAATCACCACGCCGCGAGCGCGAGGCTCCGGCTAGGCGGCGGCGATCCCGGTCAGGCGCCACCCGCGGTGGGCCACCATCCAGCCCCCGTCGGCCACCTCATGGTCCTCGTCGTCAAGGCTCGTGTCGACCGACGGGTCGCGCTCGAACGTCCAGTCCTGGGTGACGGCTGCGCTGCCATTGATGCCGAAACGCACGACGGCTCGCTCGCGACCGTCAACCACCGAGGCGGCGGTCACCTCAGCCGAGGCGATGTCGGCGTCCAGGGCGGGGGCGCCCTCGGTGTGCGCATCCTGGAGGACGCGAAACGAGTCCCTCGCGATCAGCAGCAATGCGTCGGGCGTGAAGTCGGGATCGACCTTGGTCACTGAGGCGAGATCGAGGCCCGGAACGGCCTCCTCGCCACGTTCGTGGAACTCGCGGTCCAGGTCGGTGAGCATCGTCGCGTCGAGCGCGTCGAGTTGCTCCTCGTCGGCCTCCCGCTTTGCGAGACGGCTCCCGATCCCGGTGACATGCAGGAAGCCGGAGCCGAGTGACTCCGCGAGAGGGTGATCTGGCAGCGCGTCGCTCATCGGGGTACCTCTGAAGGGGGATTCGCAACGCGAATCTACCCAGCGCGGCCGCCTGTCGATTCCACCGTCGCCGTGTTGTAGCCGATCGTTGATCGAGTCATCGCGGGTTGCCCACACAAACAAAAGAGCGGCCCGGGAAACCCGGACCGCCCTTTTCAGGAATCGGATCAGTTGCCGATCAGTACTCCGGCATCGGCGGAGCCGCCGAACCACCCTTCTTCTCGGGGATGTCGGTGATCAGCGCCTCGGTGGTGAGCAGGAGCGCCGCGATCGAGGCCGCGTTCTGCACCGCGGAGCGGGTGACCTTGGTCGGGTCGATGATCCCCGCCTTGACCATGTCGACGTACTCGCCCTTGGCGGCGTCAAAGCCCTGGCCTTTGGGGAGTGACTTGACCTTGTCGACGACGACGGAGCCTTCCATGCCGGCGTTCTGCGCGATCTGGCGGAGGGGCTCCTCGAGCGCGCGGCGGAGGATGTTCACGCCGGTGAGCACGTCGCCCTCGGCCTTGACCTTGTCGAGCGCGGGGATCGCGTTGACGAGCACCACGCCGCCACCAGGCACGATGCCCTCTTCGACTGCGGCGCGCGTGGCGGACACGGCGTCCTCCATGCGGTGCTTCTTCTCCTTGAGCTCGGTCTCGGTCGGCGCGCCGACCTTGATCACGGCGACGCCGCCACTGAGCTTGGCAAGGCGCTCCTGAAGCTTCTCCTTGTCCCAATCGCTGGTGGACTTGTCGATCTCGGCCTTGATCTGCTCGATGCGGCCCTTGATCGCGTCCTTGCTGCCGTTGCCCTCGACGACGGTGGTGTCGTCCTTGGTGATGCTCACGCTGCGGGCGCGGCCGAGCGAGCTGAGCTGCGCGGAGTCGAGCTTGAGTCCGACTTCCTCGCTGATCACCTGGCCGCCGGTCAGGATCGCGATGTCCTGGAGCATCGCCTTGCGGCGATCACCGAAGCCCGGGGCCTTGACCGCGACGGCGTTGAACGTGCCGCGCAGCTTGTTGACGATAAGGGTGGCAAGCGCCTCGCCCTCGACGTCCTCGGCGATGACCACGAGCGGCTTGCCGCTCTGGACGACCTTCTCGAGGATCGGGAGGAGGTCAGCGATCGCGGAGATCTTCTTGTCGGTGATGAGGATGTACGGGTCCTCGAGCACGGCCTCCATGCGCTGGGCGTTGGTGACCATGTACGCGGAGATGTAGCCCTTGTCGAACTGCATGCCCTCGACGAGCTCGAGCTCGGTCTCGAGGCCCTTGGACTCTTCGACGGTGATGACGCCGTCCTTGCCGACCTTCTCCATGGCGTCGGCGACGGTTTCACCGATGGTGGGGTCTGCAGCGGAGATCGACGCGACCTGGGCGATCTTCTCGCGCTCGGAGATCGGGATCGACTGCTCCTTGATGGCCTTGACGATCGCCTCAACGCCGAGCTCGATGCCCTTCTTGAGCTGGATCGGGTTGGCGCCGGCGGCCACGTTCTGCAGGCCGGCTGCGATCAGGGCCTGGGCGAGAACCGTGGCGGTGGTGGTCCCGTCACCAGCGATGTCGTTGGTCTTGCTCGCCACTTCCTTGACCAGCTGGGCGCCCATGTTCTCGAAGGGCTCCTCGAGCTCGATCTCCTTGGCGATGGTGACTCCGTCGTTGGTGATGGTCGGCGAGCCGAACTTCTTGTCCAGCACGACGTTCCGGCCCTTGGGGCCGATGGTGATCTTCACGGCGTCGGCCACCCGATCGACCCCTCGTTTGAGATGGGCGCGGGCCTCGACGTCGAATAGCAATTGCTTGGCCATGGTTCCTCCTGGTTTGATCCTCTAGCCTAGGGTTCCAGGGGCTAGTTTAGCACTCGGGAGGTCTGACTGCTAGCGGGTGGCGGTGGCGAGTGCTAAGACGCGGCGACGGCTTAGTGCGGCCCTAAGCGACGGCGCGAGCTAGCTTGAAGAAGTCCGGCGGCATGTCGTGCTGGAGTCGCCAGACGATGGCTATGGGCCGCTCGCGCTCGTGGCGCTCGTACTCGGCTGGGCCGAGGAACAGGAATGGAGAGGCTCCGATCCCGTCTCCGATCGAGTCCTCTCGGACAAACAGAAGCACCTGTGAGCCGTCTCGCTTCTGATTGAGATACCTCTGGCCCGTCGGTGATGCCGCAGACGTCGCCGACTGGGACTCCCAATGGAAGAGTGCCGGCGAAATCGGGTAGTCGCGGTAGCGCGTCGATGGGGAGAAGCGCTTTTCCGACTTGTTGAGCGTTACGAGGAGAAGGTCCGTCTGGCAGTCGGGTAGCCATTTGACCCCTTCGCGCCAGCTCCCGGGTCGCTCAGAAGTGATCGCTCCAAACGCCGACAGAATCTCGTTGCGGGTGTATCGGGAGTGGAGAGCCAACGGAACGTCAGGTGATAGCTGCAACCGCGGAGACAGATGCCGCGCGCGAGCGCCGAGCAACACCACCAGTTGGCGAAGTTCGTCGCGGATCCCTGGGTTCGTCCAGAGGCGCGCCAGCGTGGCCGCGAGACTCGCCGACGGCTTGTCGCTCAGTTGAAGGTCAAAGTGAAGCATCGTCACGAGCCGCTGTTGTCGAGGAGTGAGCGTCAGCAATGTGGGCGGCGAGGCGAGACTCAGCCACTCGCCGTATACCGAGACTCGCTCAGGATCGTCTAAATGGAGCATGCGGCTGAGACACCGACTTAAACCCTCTTCGTCCGGTCCTACTTCGTCCACGAAACCCGCAGACCTACGCAACGCGGTCCAGCCAGGCGCACTCCCAGAGTAAACATCGATGGGATTGAGCGTTGTCTCCTCAAGAAACGTACCGAGATCACAGTCGCCAAGCAATTTGAGCCGGTCAACGAGATCGCTGCGACGTGCGTGAGCCGCGCTGCGCAGGTTCTCGATGATCAGTTGCGTCGACTGACGATCAAGATTCATCGAACAGCCGGCGGGGAGGAACGGAAACCCCTCGTCTACCTGGTCCTCGAGCCGCCGACCGGTGAAGCCTGTCAGCGCGCTGAACCTTTCGGCAAATCGAAAACGCCGATGTTGTTGGCCGATGAAGTCGAGAATCGTCAGGCCATCCTTGCCCTCAGTTCGACGCAAGCCGCGACCGATTTGCTGCATGAAGATGACGGCGCTGTCCGTCGGACGAAGCAGGAGAACGGTGTCGATGTCCGGGATATCCAGTCCCTCGTTGAAGACGTCGACTGAGAACAGGGCGTTGATTTCCCCGGCTCGCAGCCTGCGCAAGGCCTCGCCACGTTCTGCAGCGTTTGTCTCGCCAGAGACGTGCGCCGAAGGTATTCCGGCCGACGTAAATCGATCAGCCATGTAGCGCGCATGATCGACGCTGACGCAGAACCCAAGAGCGCGCATCTCACGACGATTCTGGACGATGTCATTGATGGCTCTGATGACCTTCCCGAGTCGCATGTCGTCGGCAGTAAGCAACTCGCTCAACTGGGCGGCGTCGTAGCCTCCGCGGCTCCAGCGAAGGGCCCGAAGGTCGGTGCCGTCGGCGACGCCGAAGTATTGAAATGGACACAACAGACCCTGCTCCAGCGCATCCCAGAGCCGCAGGTCGACCGCAATATGGCCGTCGAACCAATGCTTCACGTCCAGTCCGTCTGCTCGATCGGGCGTCGCCGTCATTCCAAGCAGCAGACGTGGCTGCAAGTGGTCGAGGAGCATTCGGTAGGTCGGAGCCTCGGCGTGGTGAAACTCATCGACAATGACGACATCGAACGCGTCGGCCCGGAACAAAGAAGCGTCACTCTTTAGAACCGCTGAGAGAGACTGAATAGAAGCGAAAACGTGTCTCCCCGTACGCGGGCGCCGGCCGGCAACCATCAACTCACCAAAGCTACCGTCCCTCAGTACGTTGCGAAACGTGACCAGGCTTTGTTCCAGAATCTCCTGGCGGTGCGCCACAAACAGGAGGCTCGGATCGCCGAAGTCCTTTCGAACGCGCTGAAAGTCAAATGCGGATACGACAGTTTTCCCTGTTCCCGTAGCAGCAACGACGAGATTGCGCCAGCGATCGAAGCGCTTGCGCTCTACCTCGAGCTTGTAGAGCATGTCCTCCTGAAAGGGATACGGGCGGAGATCGAAGGGCAGCAGGCCGCTTGCCTGAGCGTGCGGGCTGGCCCGAGCGAGCGCCTCCTCGAAGATGTCCCTTTGATAAGGCTCGAAATTCGTGTCGGCCCAATACGTCTCGAACGCAGCGCGGAACCGTGCAAGCAGATCAGGCGCTGCGACCTCACTTAGTCGCACGTTCCACTCAAGTCCGTCATGTAAGGCCGTATGCGTGAGGTTGGACGAGCCTATGTACGCAGTGGAGAAACCAGACGACCGCTCAAACAGCCACGCCTTCGCGTGCAGCCGGGTCGAACCAAGGTCGTAGCTCACCTTGATGTCGACCCCCAGATTGCGCAGTTCTTCGAGCGCTCTCCCTTCGGTTGAACCGGTATAGGTGGTTGTGATAACGCGAATTGGCACACCTCGTGCCCGAGCTGCTTCCAACTCGGGGAGCAAAACGCGAATGCCGCTCCATCGGACGAAGGCACAAAGGAGGCTCACGCTGTCCGCCGATTCGAGTTCGTGACGCAACTCAGAACTCAAGACGGGCTCTTGCTGCGACGAAACGAGCAGCGCATTTTGCGATAGCCCGACGGCGGGCCTCCGCAGCGGCTGCGCATGACCGAGAGGCGTCAGAGCGGGGCGTAGTACCTCCATGAGTAGTGCCGCGTCTTCCGCAACGATTTCTTCGATCATGTCGGCAAGCTCCGCCCGTCCAGCTAATGCCGTCCGGATTAGGCCGTTCGAAACACGGATCTGCGAGGCGACATCGTCACCCATACTTCGGAGCACCATGTTCACGACGCGGGAGACATGTGCGGCGAGGACCGCCGGAGCCTCAGGCGCGTCGACGGCTTCCAGGGCGTATAGATCCCGCGCTGGCGGTAATCCGGCGCGCACGGCATCCGTCAGCAGCGCTTCGTAGAGGCCGGGTGCCAGTGGCTTCCTTCGCTGTGGCTCCGACATAGGTTGTCTAGGTTGCCACGAGATGGCCCATCCCCGCCCAGTCAGTCGCCTTCGGTTTGATGGTCTAGATCAATTCGCGCAACGGAGATTTCGCTGCTGGTAGGCGACTAGCACCGTCGCCAGCAGGGCGCATCAAGGTCACATGAGCGATCGATTACACCCCCGCATCCGTGAGTTCCGACTACTCCGGTCTAGAAGCCGGTCTGTTCGCTGCTTCCGCCAGTGCCGATGAGTACAAGGCGCGTGCCGACCATCGCATGAGCTTCATGGCGTCCTCGCTGGAGAGGCCCGCGACGTCGGTCAGCCACACGCGCGCCTCGATGCCCGTGGCACTGCGAATCGCAAGGACCAACCGGTGGAGTTCCTCCGCCGGCATCCGTCCGCGCAACGGCGACAGCGCGTCATGGATCCAACCGATCGCTCGACCCTGCCGAAGGAGTCCAGGTGTCTGCTCAGACGCACCTGGTTCGAGCGAGAGCCGAAGCACTAGTTCGCTGCTGCGGTTCGCTGTCGGCGATAAGACGGGTAAACGCCTCGATGACCAGGTCGAGGCGCCGGCCCGGATCAGCGGGTGCTTCGGGCGGAAGGAGTGATAGCGCGCTGGTCTCGGGATGTGCGGCGAGCAGAAGAGCTCGCTGGTTGGCGAAATAGCGGTAGGCCGTCGTCCGCGAGATCCCGGCCGCTGCGGCCGCATCCTCGACGGTGATCGACACTCCTTGGGCGACCAGGTCACGGGCGACCGCGATCAGTGCGCTGCGGGTCCTTCCCTTCTGCCGAGTGCGCCCCGTTGACTCATAGGGGACTGCAACTTCCATTGTGGTACTGTACTTCCATTATGGGACTCTGCTCCCACGAACGGATGGGCGGGGTGGCGGCGATTGGTTGTCGCCGGTCGATCGTAGGTGACCGCAGCGACGATGAAACGGGCATGGGCTTTGGTGATCACCGTGATACGAAGGCGACCGTCCGGGCGCCACGTCGCGCCCATGCTTTCGTCGCAAGGGGCACGATCGCCGTTCTCGCGGCCGCGGCGATCGTCGCATGCGGCGCCGGTGCCAAATCTGCCGACACCAAGTCGGATACGACTGCACCTACGAGCGCGGCGGCAACGGTGCCAGCTGTGCCGACTCCAACGGCCGCGCCACCTACGGGTGGCCAAGCGCCGTCTTTGTTGATTGGCAGCTGGTATCAGGTCGCCTCGAGCACCACGGTCCTCACGCTCACGGCGACGGGCTATATCCTCCGGGATACCGCTGAACAGGGTCATGGGGATATCGTCGTTAGCGGCCAGGAGATCGACTTCTTCAGCGGTACTCTCTGCTCACTCGCCCTGCCACAAGGTGTGGGCCGTTATCGCTGGACGCTTGAAGGCATCCACCTGCACCTCGCGCCTCTCAACACCGACCCCTGCGGACGAATCGGCCTGCTGACGAATCAGAGCTACACCAAGAGGCTCAGCTGAGCCGGCACGCACGCAAAAGCTCGCGAGGCCAACTCCGGAGCTAGACGACTCGAGCCCCTCGGCAACGCTGCGCGTGGGTGGAGGCGCGTGCGCGATACGGTCCGGACGGATGGTTTGGCCAACCCGCCCACGCACCTTGTCTTGTATCCGGTTCCGAACGCGGTATTGAGCTCCTCGAACTCCAGTCCGCACTCGCCGGCCCCGTCCGCTCTAGAGGGGCAGTGGCCTCGTATCTGATCCGCCGCACGGCCCAGGGCATCGTCACCCTCTGGGTGACCTGGTCCTTGGTCTTCGTCGCCTACTTCGTTGCGCCGGAAGACCCGGCCGCGGAGCTGTGCCGGATCGGTTGCCCGCCTGTGTTCCTCCAGAGAATCCGCGAGAGCCTCGGCCTCGATCATCCGCTCTGGCAGCAGTATCTCGACTACTTCGGTCGCATCCTTCACGGCAACCTGGGGTACTCGTACGGGAGCGGAGCGCCGGTGTCATCCATCGTGCTCCGCGCCCTCCCCGTCGACATCTCGCTCGCTCTCCCGGCCGGGATCATCTGGCTCGGTGTCGGTCTGACTATCGGAACCATGGCGGCTCGACGTCCAAACAGCCGTCGTGCCTGGGCTGCGACGCTCTTCGTGTTCGCCGGTCTCTCCGTCCCCACCTTCATCGTCGGGGTCGCGCTCATCAACATTTTCGGCGGCGTCCTGATCCACGGTCTCCACGTCTTTCCACGCCCGGGTGAGAGCTGGACCCCATTTCAGGTCAGTCCACTGGAATGGGCGCACGGCCTGATCCTTCCCTGGATCACGCTGGCGTTCGTGTCGTCCGCGACGTACGTTCGGCTCTGGCGCAGCTCGCTGCGCGATGTGCTCGGACAGGAGTACATCACGGCGGCGCGGGCCAGGGGAATACCAGAGTGGCGGATCACCTATGGCCACGCACTGAGTGTGGCGATCTCTCCGGTCATGACCCAGTTCGGTATCGACCTCGCCACCGTGCTTGGGGGAGCAATTGTCACGGAGGTGGTCTTCCATCTTCCAGGACTAGGGAGAACGATGGTTGAAGCCATCCTCAATCAGGACCGACCGGTTGTGCAGGGAGCTGTCATCGCCACGTCGGCCTTCATCGTGGTTGCCAACATCGCGGTGGACGTCCTGCACACTCTCATCGATCCCAGGATCCGCACCTAGGAAACCTGCGTGCAACCACTAAGCTACGGCCGCAATGTTCGTCGAGGTCAACGGCCTTCTCCTGAACACTGTTTCATTTGGGAGTGGCCCCAAGACCCTGCTCGCGCATGGCGGCTGGGTCGCCAGCTGGGAGCTCTGGCAGCAACCCATGGAGCTGCTCAGCGACCAGTGGCGCTGTGTCTCATACGACCACCGAGGGGCGGGTCTCTCCGTGGTTCCGATCGAGCAAATCACGCTGCAGGGATGCGTTGACGACGTCATCGGCGTCATGGATGCGCTGCGCATCGAGCGCTGCATTATTGCCGGTGAGTCTTTGGGCGCCCCGATAGTCATCTCGGCACTGCTCCGCCATCCTGAGAGATTCGAAGGGCTGGTGATCGTCGACGGCGTGCCGCCGTCCACCAAAGCCAAGCAAGCCGCTGAGGCGCCGCAGCCCGAGGCGAATACGGAGCGGCCCGACTACGAAGCCGTTGTCGCCGCTTTCGTGGACCGTTGCATACCCGAGCCGGAGAGCGAACACCTGCGTCGGTGGGGGAGGGAGATTCTGATGAGCGCCGGGGGTGCGGCTGCGTTCCGGATGACCGCGACGGCAACGACCGATCCGTTGCCCCCAGTCGACCTGAGCCGCATCAGTGTGCCCACGTTGGTGATGCACGGCTCGGCAGACGTCATCGTCCCGCCGGAGTTGGGCAGGCAGGTCGCGCGTGAGATTCCCGATGCCAAGTTCCTATTGATAGAAGGCGCCGGTCATGTCCCCACGATTACTCGACCGCTGGAGGTGGCCGAAGCGATTCGCGCTCGCTTCGCTCGCTGATATCCGCGCACGCGGGTGCGCCCCGGGCGCGGAGGTGGTGATGGACGAGGTTGTCAAGGTTGGTGTCGCGCTGACTCGACTTGACGTCGTATCGTCTCGCCGATGAGCGATGAGCACCCCAATGCGCTCGCATATCGCCGCACCGCAGACGCGTTCCGATCTGCCGATGAGGTCGCGCTCGCTGCCCTTATCGCCATCGACGTTGTTTGGCACGTTCCCGGAACGCACCCCATGGCGGGAGACATCCGGGGACGCGACCAACTTGCCGCGTGGCTCACCCATATCCGGGCAAAGGGCTTCTGGCTCAGAGAACACGATGTACTGGGCAACGACGACCATGTCTGCGCGCTGAGCATCATGGGTGCGCAACGTGACGGTGTCGACGTGCAGACGCGCGTGGTGAGCGTCTTCCACTACCGCGAAGGACAGCAGATCGAACGCTGGTTCTATCCGGAGGACCGTGCCGCCTGGGATCAGATCTTCGCCGAGTAGCTGCTGTCCGTGGCGATGGCCCCGGCGAGGTCGTTCGGTGCAGTGTTCGCCGACTGGGTCGTGATCGGCTAGGCTCCCCGCGTATCCACCACATAGCGACCCCCCGCCGCAGGCGAGCCGTCACCGCGACCCTCGTTGTGCTGTACGCCGCCGCATGGGTCGTGAGCTCTCTGGTGTTGAAGACCACACCGTCGGACCTGGATCTCTACTTCTGGCCGTCTGCAGAGACCGTCGCAGGCGGCCATCCGCTGCTCATCTACAGCGCGTACGGACACGATGTCTATCCGAACGCAAATGGCCCGCTGGGCCTCGCCCCCCTGATCCCGGTGGTGGCCCTCGCCAATGCGCTGGGATGGGCGGGCAACATCGGCGCGCGGTCAGCCCTTGCGGGAGCCGTGGTGTCCCTCTTCGTCATGCTCCTCGCATGCCAGGTGGTGCGCCTGGTCGGCCAGGGTCGCGGCGTGGTCGAGCGGCGACTGGCCACCGCATGCACCGTCCTGCTGGCTCCCGCGCTCTGGGTCGGCGTTATCGATTACGGGCACGTCGAGCAGCCCATCGAACTCTGCTTCGTATTGCTCGGCGCCACCTGGGCGCTCCGCGGCCGATCGGCAGTCGCCGGCGTCGCCGTCGGCGCCGCGGTACTCACGCGCACGATCGCCGCGTTCTCCGTGATCCCTGTGGCCTTGGTGCCCCTTGCCCTGCGCTTGCCACGCCGTTCGGCGGCGACCCTCGCCACCTGCGCTGTCACAGTGGTGGCCGGCGTAGCTCCCTTTCTGATCGCCGACGGGCCGGCGGTCACGCATTCGTTGCTCGCCTACCGCGGCAGCCTGCCCGTCGGAGGTGGGTCGTTCTGGTTCGTTGCGCGCCAGACAGGGTGGGCCGGGGTGGCGCAACACGGCGACGTCGCTATCGCCGCGGCTGCGGGGGCCGCCCTCATGGCGATCACGCTCCGGCGGAACATCACCGTGGCGTTCACGCCGGCAGGACTCTTCGGACTCCTCACCGTGACGGCTGCCTGCTTCCCGCTGTTCGCCAAGACCGTCTTCGACTATTACCTGGTGGAGCCATACGTCTTCGGAGTCGTCTGGTGGCTGGCGCGGCCGGGCAGCGCGGTCAACTGGCGCGCCCTGGTGCCGGTGCTGCTCACAGCCGACGTCCTCCTCTCCAGGTTGGGTGAGGTGGTGTCGACTGATTGGCTCATCGCCGAGGGGGTCACGTCCTCGGTGATCATCGCGGTGGTGGTCGCGATGGTGACAGTCGATCTGTGGAGATCGCCGCGGCACGGGATGGCTGAAATGGGCTTCCGGGCGCGCCGAGACCGACCCGAAGCGTCGGTGCGCGACAACCACGTCCTGTAGCTATACGGCCGTAACCCGATCAGGCGCTCGCGTCCACGACTGGTACGTCGACGACGGCGGGATCGCCAGCACGCGACTGTCATCGGTTCGGACAACTTGCCACCCACCCTCATGCACCGACCAGTGATGGCGGTGGCAGAGGAGCACCAGGTTGGCAAGGTTGGAGTCCCCGCCGTGCCCCAATGGACCACGTGGTGAACGTTGGTCCAGGACGACGGACGATCGCAGCCCGGCCATACGCAGCCCCGATCGCGAACCCGGAGCGCTGCACGCCCGGCACCCGACAGCACCCGGAGCGCGCGGCCCACATCGATCACCACCGACTCCGGGCCGAGCAGGACCCGACGGACACTCGCCTCACAGGCGAGCCGTTGCACCGTCGCGGCCGGGACGCGCGGTGCTCCCGCGCTTCACCATCGGTGCGCTGAGGGATCTCGCCCGAGCACGACCCAGAGCGGACCTTCTTCCGCTTTGCGGATCCAGTCCTGCGCCCATGCGGGCAACGCATCCCATGACCCCGCCTGCTCGACATCACGGCGAACCGCCTCGAGTTCCTCATTCGGCGAACCGATCTCCGCGAAGTTGCTGCGCAAGGCGCGCTCGACTCGGAACTTCAGTCCTGGTGACGCATCGATCGGCGTGCTGCGCAGGAGCTCATGGCGCCTCACCTCCGAGCCGTGTGACGGAGCGTTCGGCGGCAAGGCGATTGGTCCGGCGACCGTTTGCACCGCCGCGACATTGCTCCTGACACACAGGCTCGTGGGCAGGGCACCGTATGCGGCGGCATGAAGGCCTAGAAACAGGTCGGCCAGGTATGGCGCGCTTTGCGCGAGGTTGTCGCAGACGTAGTTGCGCACGGGACCGCCGTATGGAACCCGAGGGCGGCGAGTGAATCGCGGGCATCAGCGTCCAGCGGGCGCCGAGCGTCAGGAGAAACCCACTCGCGTGAACCCACCTCGCCGTAGAGGATCCCGTGATTCAACTTGAACTGGACGTACTCCTGGTCATCGCCGCCGTTCTCCAGGATCACGAACTGCCTTTCGAGGGCGCTGTCGAGAAAGCACTGCAGGATGTGCGTCACGGGACGTCTCGGGTCGTCGATGACCATCAGGCGACCGCCGTGTGCGCAGCGGCCTCCTCGGCCACATTGCCCTCGATGGAGAGGACACGGTCCATCACGCCCTGCCGGAGCGTGTCGAGGCCGTTGCGCACGTCGCCGGTCGCCGTGGAGATGGACGTGAGCTTGGACTTCATTCCGGCGATCGCATCGAGCTGCGTGCGGATCCCGTCGAGGTCGCGGCGAACCGCTGCAGCATCGACCACATCCGCACGATCCCTGACCGCGACGAGCGCGAGCACCCGAGCCACGCGCACCGCAGCCGCGAACCCCGTGTCGTCGGGATCGTCCGGATCGAGCTCGCAGATGATGTGCTCTCCGTGGAGCGTGAACGGCGCACACCCCGCCGGCGCGTTGCCCGCGCGATACACGGCCACAGCCACCACGGCATCGCGATTGCGTCGCGTCTCATCACGGTCGCGGCAGAGCCGGGCGAGCCCAACCCGACCGCTCTTGGCCTCGACGGCAACGCGAACGGAAAGGCCGCGCGTCCACGACGGGTCCACTGTGATCAGAAAGTCGCCCTTGCGACTGCGCACGCTGTTGCCGACGGCGGTCCCCGTGGACTCGACGAGATCACCGGTCCCGCTGAGGAGGGCGTCGAGACGGGCCTCGACGGCGTCCTCGAAATCGAGCCCCTTGGCCGTCCCCTTGTCGCGCTCATCGGCCCGCGCGTCGCGCGCCGCCTCGAGGCGGATCAGGCGATCGCTGACTTCCTTCAACATCTCGCGCATCTCGGTGCGAAACCCATGCAGCGGACTGCCCGCGAGGCGCGGATCGAGCATCCGGCTGATGATCGCGCCGTCGCCGTCAAAGTACCCCGCGAGCAGGGTGCGCATGCGTCCGATCGCGCTGTCACGACGCTCCTCGTCGAAGACGTCGTCGACGAGGCGCCGCAGCGTCCCGTCGTCGCCGAGGAATTTCTCGAGAGTCCGTGGCAGCGTTCCATCCTTGGAGCCGAACGACTCACGCAGTGCAACGTCCAGGGCCGCGGCTGCCCTGTCGTGCGACTCGTCAGTGCGATGCATGAGCCGCTCGAATTCGCGCGCCACGAAGTCGACGTTGAGGGTGACGCCGGCATTGCGCAGCGCGATGAGACCGACCTTGAGCCCACGCTCGACCATCGCCGGGCGGTCGACTGCGGGCTGATCGCTGACATAAGCCGCGAGTTCGGCGTCGTACAGCGAGAGACCCGTGACGGCGATGTGGTCTCCGTCGACGCGAACGTCGCAGCCGACGTTGTTGGGTTCTACCTTCCTGAGCATGACTTTCCCTCACTTCGCTACCCCGCCACGGATCTCCTGACCTGATCTTCTCACCGCCCTGCGACAGATGCCTGTCGCCCTCCAACGCCGGGCTGATCCAGTCGTTTCACACGATCGCGTGATCGACGGCTCACCGCCGCCTCAATCCTCGCCGTGGGCCGGGTAGACCGCGCGTCAGGCCAGGATCTTCCCGCGCAACCGCTCGACGGCCTCGGCCAATTCCCAAACCATCTCGAGCGCCAGGTTGAGCTCGCTCGCAGTCGGCGGTAGTTCGTACACGTGGTGATGACACGCGTTGGAGAGCGAATACCAGGTCAACGCGGCGCGGCCTCCGAGGTCGCGGTCGTTCAGAATGTCGCCGACGCAAAGCAGCTGACAGCGTGTCGACGTCCGCTCCAACCCAGGCGCGGTCACCTCCCAGAGTCGCGCCATGGCAAGCTCAAGTCCCTGCCGCGCGAGCAGCGCCGCGGCCCGCGGCCAGAGGCCTGCCGTTGACGCGTCGTCGTCGCGGATGAGATCGCGCGCCGCCGACACCAGCGCGTGCGCATCCTCCGTCTGTGTCATTGCGGCATCACCGCTCGAGCACCTTCCTGGTCAACTGCTCAACGCTGCGAATGAAGTCCTTCGCGTCGCCGTACAGCTTCCCGCTGTGCGTTCCGCGGTTGCACTCCTTGACCGCGTCGACCGCCCACGGGTGGTGCTTCACCAGGAACGCGGTCACGTCGCCGCTGCGTTCCGAGTCGTGCAACATCGCCAGCGCCAGCCACATGTTCAACGTCGTCGGTTTGGCGAGGATCGCTCGCACGTCCGCATACGTCGTGCCCTCGCGCAGCAGCCGCCGCGTCGCGGCAAGCGATGAGGCGGCCTCGAGTGCGAGCCTGCAGAAGCCCGGGATGACGCGCAACGCCTCCACGGGAACGTCTCTGCTCATCGCGACCGCGAAGGCGTCGTCGATGTACCGCTGCACCGGGTCCTGGATACCACGCAACTCGACGACGGACTGCTCGCGCCGCACCACCTCCACCACTGTTGCAGCGATATCGAGCGCCCCCATGGCGTCGGCGAGACGCGTGTCGTGCGTCAGAACGATCACCTGACGTTCCTTCGCCGCGCGCGCGAGCACCGTGGCGAGCCCGGCAACCTTGGCCGGGTCCATCGCCTGCACCGGGTCGTCGATGACGACGAACCGAAAGGGCGACTCGGGCATCGATGCACGTGGCAGGAAGAGCGACAGCGCCAGGCAGTTGAGCTCGCCCTGACTCATCACGCCGAGCGCTGATCCGTCCTCTCCGTCGACCTTGACATCGAGAGCGAGCCGCCGCTGAGTCTGGGCGCCGAGCAGGCGGAGATCGCCGAGCGATACGTTGCTGTCCTGGCGCAGCTCGGTCCAGTTCTCCTGCACCGCACCCGCGATGGGGCGGAAGCGTTCGTCGCGGAGCTCGTCATGGGCGTCCCTGAGCCATCGTTCCGCCTCTTTCAGGCGCACGGCTTCGCGCTCGGCCTTCTGCGCCTCGCGCCCGAGCGGCAACCAGAGCGCGATCGCATCCGCGGCGGGACGCCATGCGCGCTCCAACCGTTCAAGCTCGGCTGCGGCTGTCCGTCGCAGGTCACCGACCGCCGCGATGAGCGGCGGACCGTGCGTCTCGAGATGACTGGCCAGCACGATCGGGTCATCATCGGCAGCAACTTCAGCCCATCGCTCCCAGAGCTCGACAACCGGCGCGGTGTCGACACCGGCTCCGGCGCCATCGCGAAGCGCCACGAGCGGCGCGGTCACGAGCTGTCGCGCCTGGCGCATCGCGTTGCCCAGCATGTCGCGCGACTTGCGCACCGCCTCCGCATCTGAACGGAGCGCCGCCACCTGGTCGCGTGCCTGCACGCGCCACTGATACGTGAGCACACCCTCGGTCCCGCAGACCGCACACCGTTCTCCCTCCGCGTGCGCATGCACATCGAGCGCCTGTTGGAGGAGCGACGCAACCTCGTGCGCCCTCCCCGCGTCGGTGCCGCGAAGCCGCTCGACGGCAGCGTGTGCCTCGCGCAGCTCGGTCGTGGCGGCGTTGAGCCGCTCGCGATCCAGCACCGGCAGGCCGGCGAGGTCACGCAGCTTGCGCAGCACGCTGCGCTCGTCGCTCTGGGCGTCGCCACCGACGGTGCTCGAGACAGCGTCGAGGTCCCACGCCTTCGCGGACAGGGCGGCGCGGACCAACGCTGCGCGTTCGTCTGTGGTCCGGTCGAGGAGTGAGCGCAACGCCGGTAGCGCATCACGAGCTTCCTTGGCATCGTGCTCACGGCTCAGGCGCGCCTTCTGCAGCACCTGCTGCGCCGCTGCGAGATCACCGAGTCCCAGGATGCCGGCGAGTGCGTCGTAGAGCTTGGACTGCTCGCGGTCGAGTGCGTGCTCGAGCTCGTTGTGCGAGAGCAGCGGCGGATAGCCCGCAAGCTGCCGCGCCCACCCGAGCGCCTCCGGCGACACGGGCTTGCCATCGACGGTCAGCGTCGATGCATCCATCCCCTCGTCGTCTTTCCAGACGCGGGCCACTTCGAGAGGTTGCCGGCGACCATCGACCGTGAACCGCGCGGCCACGCGCGTGTGGCGGTGATGCAGGTTCTGCCATCCGTCGCGCCAGACCTTGACGCGCTGCTCCCATCGAGAGTTGGTGCCCAGGAGGACCATCTCAAGCGCCTCGGAGAACGATGACTTTCCCGAGCCGTTGCGCCCCACCACGAGCGTGAGACCCGGACCCGGGTCGATCGAGAGGACGGTCGGCGGACCGATGCCGCGGAACCCCTCGACCTCGATAGCGGTGAGATACACGGCCGACGGTGGCGCCGTTGCCGCCGCCTGCGCCGCGGCGATCGCAGCGACACCGTGATCGCCGCGGAGTGCAGCGTCCACCGCGTCGGCGCCCTCGAAGGCGGCGAGGATCAGTTCCGCGGCCCCATCGGCGGGGGAGAGTGACTCGATCCGCTCGACAACGAGGCCGAGCAGCGCGGCGTCAGGCATCGGGAACCGACGGCGTGCCGGTGACCCGCTTCAGGACGATCTCGTCGGGCGTCCGTCCGTGGTCGACGAAGTAGGTCGCACGCCGTCCGTTCTTCTCGAGATGGACGAGCGACCCGACCTTGAAGGTGTCGGCCGGCATCGTCAGCGGCGGCGTGCTGGCGGGCCGTGGCGCTCGGGTGGGTGCGGCGACCGGGACGGCGGACCCCGCGGCCGGCGACGGGACCGTTGCGATGTTCGCCGCCCCCTGAGCACGATGAGCATGCTGCCGGTGGACCGTCACGCCGACTGCGATCGCGGTGAGCACCAGCACCGGGACGCTGATGTACCAGTAGGCGATGCCAAGGGCGATCACGACCACCAGGACGACGAAGCCCACGCAGCCGATGCCACCGGTCGCGTGCGCGGCCTGGCGGACGGCGCGGTGGGGTCGTCGCGCGTAGGTCGAGAGGCCTCCCCAGAATCCTCCGGGAAGGCGATGGCCGAGGTAGAAGCGCACGCGCCATTCTGGCGCCCGCGCCGCGGGCCGTTCGCCCCGCGGCCGCCCGGACCCACAATGGGGCCGTGCCAGAACGGACTCAAACCGCGCCTGCACTGACAGGTCGCTTCGCGGCCGCCTTCGCACTCGCATGGGCGGTCCACGGGACGCAGTTGCGCAAGAAGACCGGTATCCCCTACATGGCGCACGTGATGACCGTCGCCGCGCTGGCTCTGGAGCACGGCGCGGATGAGGACGTCGCCATGGCCGCGCTCCTCCACGACGCGATCGAGGACTCGGACGACGGCGAGGCCACCCACCACGTGATCGAGGATCAGTTCGGTGAGCGAGTGGCGCGGATCGTCATGGCCTGCAGCGACGCGATCGCGGTCCCGGGCAAGCCAAAATCCGACTGGCGTGAGCGCAAGGAGCGTTATCTCCGACATCTCGACACGGACGCAGACGCTGACGCGCTGCTCGTCTCAGCCTGCGACAAGGTCCACAACGCGCGGTCGATCCTCGTGGATCTGCGCACGGAGGGCGACATCGTGTGGACGCGGTTCACGGTCTCGGATCCCCGAGCACAGCTCTGGTACTACACGAGCGTCCTCGCAATCCTCAGACGCCGCCTCCCCGGGCAGCTCACCGACGAGCTCGGTGACATCGTCACGGCTCTCGAGGCGCACGTCGCCTGAAGGTCGCTCCCGCCGCCCCGGTCAGATCGAGTCGAGGATGCGCTTTCGCTGGGCCGCGTACTCGTCGTCGTTGAGCACACCCTGCTGCTTCAGCGCGTCCGGCTCCTGGAGCCGGCCCGTCGCATCGCCACGAGCCGGTTGCACGCCGGGCAGTCCGGCCTGAGCGTCGCGCGCGAGGATCGCCTCGGCTGACTCCGGTGCGGGCGTGGGCGCTCCCGGCGGCGCGAACCCCGAAGACGAATCGACCACCGCGACGTGCCCGGGAGCGATCGACCCGCTCGACAGGGATCCCAACGTCAGCCCGGGGGCACCGGTCGCGGCGTATGCGCGGCTCATGTTCGCGAACGAGTTGCTGCCGTTTGCGAATTGTGCGCGCCACTGCTGCACGCGCGGACGGCCACGTGCGACGCCCATCAGGATGAATCCACCAACCGCGACCCAGATGCCCGCGAAAAGGCCGACGAACCCGAGGTCGTCGGCGGGCGGACACGCCGGGCCCGAGCAGAAACCGTTCTGATCACAGCCGCAGCTGCCGTTGGAGACCAGGATCGTCAGCCCGTAGATGAAGGCGATGATCCCGCCGACGCCGAGCACCAGTCCGACCCACGTCAGCACGCCGTTGGCCACGCCGCCTGTCCCTCCGAGCACCGGGGCTTCGTTGCGGGCTGCGCCGCGGCGCATATGATGCGCGCCGATGAGTGCCCAACGTCCACTCGACGGCCGCGTGGCAGTGGTCACCGGATCGAGCCGCGGGATCGGCCGCGCGATGGCGCTGCGCCTGGCTCGCGAGGGTGCTTCGGTCGTGATCACCGGCAAGTCGGAGACCGGCACCGAGAAGCTGCCGGGCAGCATCCACACCGTGGTCGCAGAGGTCGAGGCGGCCGGAGGCTCAGCACTGGCCGTGCGGGTGGACGTGCGCCATGAGGAAGAGGTCAAAGCGATGGTCGACGCCACCGTCGATCGATTCGGCCGGCTGGACATCCTCATCAACAACGCGGGGGCGCTCTGGTGGCAGCCGGTCGTGGACACGCCCCCGAAGCGCTATGACCTCATGTGGGAGATCAACGTTCGCGCCGCGTACCTCTGCGCCTACTACGCACTCCCGCACATGGTCGAGCAGCACTGGGGACACCTCATCAACTGCTCGCCGCCGATCAGCACCACGCCAAGTCCTGGTCACGTCGCCTACATGACCACCAAGATGGGGATGACCAGGCTCGCCATCGGCATCGCCGCCGAGCACGCCGACGACGGTATCGCCAGCAACTCACTGTGGCCGGTGACCATCATCGAGAGCCTGGCGAGCATCAACTGGGGCCTCGGCGACCGCAGCCAGTGGCGGTCGCCCGAGATCCTCTGCGACGCGATGATGGAGATCGTCGTCACCGAGCCGCCCTCGCTCACCGGGCGGCAGATCCTCGACGAGCCGTTCCTCCGCGAACGCGGCTGGACCGATGAGCAGCTCGACGCGTACTGGCTGGAGGGCAAGCCCCCTGACCACCCCGTCTACATCGACGGGCGGTCGGGCTCCTCGATGTAGATTCCGGGCGGGCGCCGATGCACCCGTATGATCGAAGCGTGAGTCCCACACGAGGAGACAGGGTCAGGCGGACGCTCGCGGTCGGCGCAGTCGGTGCGGGAGCTGTCCTTTCCGCGCGGGTGCTGTTGCGCCCGCAACCGCAGACCGCGCGGCGACTGGTCGACTGGGACGACGTCCGGCGGATCGCGGTGTCGCGCACCGGCGACCCGGGCCGGGGGGCTGGGATCAACGTCGATGCGCTCGAGTCCGCGTATACGGAGATGGCGGCGCGGGTGGCGCCGTTCATGACCGATGTCTGCCAGGTGCCCTTGACCGCCTACCCGCGGTTCATCGCCCTGGATCGCCGGGGCTTCATCGACGCCAACCTCGGGATGGTGCAGCGACTCCTCGCACCGGTCGAGCGCATCAGGGCGACCATCCCGGAGTCGCTGGCGACCGGTATGAGCCGCCGCGTGCTCGATCGGTACGTCGGCGAGCTGTTCGGGCTGATGTCACGGCGCGTGCTCGGCCAGTACGACCCCGTCCTCGCGCTCGAGGACGTGCCCGGCTCGGCGCGCCAGGCGAGCGCTCTCTACCTGGTCGAGCCGAACATCGCCGGTATCGAGCGCGAGCTGCATCTCACCGACACCGACCTCCGCCCGTGGCTGATCCTCCACGAGCTCACCCACGCCTGGCAGTTCGAGGTCCACCCGTGGCTGGGCGAGCATCTCGAGGGCCTGATGCGCGGATTGATGCTCGACGCTCTGTCCGCCGACGGCAAGACCCTCCTCCCCTCGCGCCAGATGATCGGCAGGCTTCCCGAAACGGTGCGCGAACAGGTGCAGACGGTCCGCCACGTCCAGGCGGTCATGAGCGTGCTCGAGGGCTACAGCAACTTCCTCATGCATCGCGCAGGGCGCGGGGCGATTCGCGGTTCGGAGCGCCTTGAGGCCGCGATGCACCAGCGCCGGCGGCAGCGTGGCCCCATGGAGCGGCTCATCCTTGCGATCACCGGGCTGGAGATGAAGATGCGCCAGTACGAGGTCGGCGAGCAGTTCGCCGTCGGCGTGGTCGATCGGGCCGGGTTGAACGTGCTGAACCGGGTCTGGGAGTCCGCCGAGATGATGCCGACCCTCGACGAGTTGCGTCACCCGGAGCGCTGGGTCCGGCGGGCGGCCTGAGCGATGCCGGCAGCAGCTCCCTCCGTCAAGGACCGTCTCGCCGCTCAGGGACACCGTCTGACCCTCCAGCGGATGATCGTGGCGAGTGCGCTCGCGCGCACCCGGCGCACGGTCAGCGCCCAGGAGCTGTTCGAATCACTCCGGGTCGAGCATCCCCTTCTCGGCCGCGCCACGGTCTTCCGGACCCTGGACTTCCTCGTGGAGAACGGTCTGGCCCAGCGATTCGAGGCCGAGGGCCACGTCCACGTCTATACATCGTGCGCGGACAACCACCATCACCACCTCGTCTGCCGCCTCTGCGGGTCGACGACGGAGATCGACGACACCGCCGTCAATCAGCTCATCGACGTGGTCCGCGGCGGGTACGGCTTCGCTCTCGACCACGATGCCCTGGACTTCTACGGCACCTGCGCCGCGTGCGCTGCCGGGATCGCCGGATCGTGAGCGCTGCAGCCGCTCTCCTCGCGACCTGACGAACGGTCAGTAGATCGGGGTCAGCCAGGCCGCGTACTTGGGATTGCGGCCGGTGACCACCTGGTGGTAGGTGTCCTGGACCCGGTTGGTGAGCGGGCCCGGCTCGCCGTCCCCGATCCGCCGCCGGTCGATCTCGATGACCGGAGCAACCTGCGCTCCGGTTCCCACCAGGAACACCTCGTCGGCGACGTAGAGCTCTGAGCGATCGATGGACCGTTCGCGCACCTGGAGGCCCAGCTCCTCCTGCACCAGGTGCATCACCGATGCTCGCGTGATGCCTTCGAGAATGTTGTCCGAGGGAGGCGGGGTGATGATCTCGCCCTTGCGCACGATGAAGATGTTCTCGGCGCTCCCCTCGCAGACGTGGCCGTCGCCGGAGAGCATGATCGCCTCGTCGAATCCGTTTTGCAGGGCCTCGCTTTTGGCCAGTGCCGAGTTCACGTACAACCCCGTGCACTTGGTTCGGACGGGGGCCATGGAGTCGTCGATGCGGCGCCAGGACGACACCATGCAGCGGATGCCGCCGTCGCCGACATAGAGGCCCATCGGTGCGGTGATGATCGCGAAGCTGTCGGGGACGTCGTGCAGCTTGACGCCGATGATCTCCGCCGACTTGAACGAGAGCGGGCGGACATATGTGTCCTCGCGATACTCGTTACGGCGGAGCAGGTCAACCGTCGTCGCGACCAGCTCCTCGACGCTCCAGGGAATCGTCATCTGCAGTGCGCGCGTGTTCTGGTGCATGCGCTGGAAGTGCTCGGGAAGGCTCAGCGCGAAGAGCTGTTCACGTTCGGCGTTCCAGTAGGCGCGGATGCCCTCGAAAACGCCGGTTCCATAGTTGAGACCGTGGGTCAGCAGGCCGACCTTGGCGTCGGCGTAATGAACGATCTCGCCGTTGAAGAACACCCAGGACTTCTCGCGGAGCGACGTGGCCTCAGCAATGGGAACGGGGGCGGTCTGAGTCATCAGCGACAGCCTACAACCATGGGCGCGGGAAGCCGTTGCCCCGGCCCACCTCGAGTGACCCTTTGCTATGCTCGCGAGGTCCGGAAAGCCCACCTGGAATGACGATCGAGGTCGAGCGGGGGGATCGTGACCAGGGATTTGGAGGAGTCATGACCGACGTCACCAAGACCCATGCGAGTGCCCTTCCGGCTGCTCGCAACATCCGCTGGAACCCATCTCCGGCGGAACTGCGCGAGTTGACGTCGAGGATGGCCAATGCCCGGCACACGTCATTCGACAACTACAACGTCCAGACCAGGGTCGTTTCGAGAAGCAAGGGCAGCACCTACGTGGTCACCGACAGGCCGGAGGAGCACTCGGACCAGACGATGAGCCGAGCCGACGGGGCCAGGATCGCCGAGCGCCAGGATGCGTACATCCGTGACCAGGAGATGCTGGTCATCGACGGGTATATCGGCAACGACCCGGAGCGCCGGGTCGCGGCCCGGTTGTACATCGAGGCGGCGAACGCCAACATCGCCGGCATGCAGCACTGGCTGTACTTCGACGCCGAGACACCGGGTCAGGATTTCGAGCCCGTGCTCACCGTCATCTACACGCCGAACCTCGAAGCCCCCGGATATCCCAGCGACCGGGTGATCGCGGTCGATCTCGAGGCCGGTGTCACCCGCGTCCTGAACAGCGACTACTTCGGCGAGTCGAAGAAGGGCGGCCTGCGCATGTGGAACAAGCTCACCTACGACCAGGGTGGCCTCTCATTGCATGCGGGCTGCAAGGTCGTGCCGACCGCTCGCGGGGAGCAGGCGCTGCTGATCATCGGCCTGTCTGGAACCGGTAAGACAACCACGACATTTACTCGACAGAACGACAGCAAGCCCGTGCAGGATGACTTCGTGGCGCTCTACCCGGGCGGCCGGATCGTGGCGACCGAGAACGGGTGCTTCGCGAAGACGTTCGCGCTGGATCCGCAGTTCGAGCCCAGCATCTACGGCGCGGTCTGCAAGCCCGAGGCCTACCTCGAGAACGTGTCGCAGAACGACTCCGGTGCTGTCGACTTCTTCGACACCGACTACACCCCCAACGGACGTGCCGTCTTCCGCATGGACGCGCTGGGCTGGCACAGGGACGCGCGCGAGGTGAAGTCCGTCGACCACTTCCTGATCCTCAATCGCAACGACAACCTCATCCCAGGCGTCGCTCGGCTCAACCGCGAGCAGGCGGCGCTCTACTTCATGCTCGGCGAGACGCGTGGAACATCGGCCGGCGGCAAGGAGGAGGCGGGCAAGTTCCTGCGTGTGCCCGGCACCAACCCGTTCTTCCCGCTCCGCCACGAGCAGCAGGGGAACCGGTTCCTCGAACTCATGGACAGCAGCGACTTCCAGGTGTACCTCCTCAACACCGGCCGTGTCGGCGGCACGGACGACGACGAGCGCGGCAAGAAGGTGTCCATCCCGTACTCGAGCGCGATCGTCAAGGCGATCTCCGAGGGCACCATCGAGTGGGAGCAGGATCCCGATTTCGGCTACGAGGTTGCGTCAGCCCTTCCCGGCATCGACGACATCGGAGATCCTCCAGCCCCGAAAGCTCTACGAGCGCCAGGGCCGCGTGGAGGAGTACCGCGAACTCGTCGAAAAACTCAAGGTAGAGCGGCGCGCATATCTGGCGACGTTCCCCGGCCTCCACCAGGAGATCGTCAACGCCGTCGCGTGACGCGCTGACCAGGGACGTCGTCACGGCCGACGACGTCCTCGCGACGCGTGACCAGGTGCTCGGGTTCCTCCGGCCGCTCCGCGGGCGGGCCTGGCTGGCACCGGTTCCTGACCTCGAATGGAACTGCGAAGAGACGCTGCGCCACTTGATCAACACCCAGCTCTGGTATGCGGCGCATCTCGCGAGCCGGTCCACGCGGCGGCTCGCCGTGTGGCGGGACGTCGACCCCGGGATCGATGTCGACGGGCTGCTCGACAACCTCGAGGCGCATATCTCGATTCTGGCCGCGGTGATCCGAGACGCCCCGCCGGAGGCACGTTCCTGGCACAACTCGGGCATGACCGATCCGACCGGGTACAGCGCCATGGCGTGCAGCGAGCTGCTCGTCCACACCTGGGACATCGGTCGCGGCCTGGACGCCCGGTTCGCGTTGCCAGGCGACCTCTCCGCTCGCGTGGTCTCGCGTCTGTTCCCGATGTGGCTCCCCATCGACGCGACACCGGACGAAGCCCTGCTCTGGTGCAACGGGCGCATCGCGCTGCCGGGCCGGCCGCGGCTCGGGCCCGACTGGGGATGGTGGTCGCGCCCAGTCGAGGAGTGGGACGGGACCGATCCCGACGCCTGATCAGCCGTCGTGGCAGAAGTGCACCCTCACCGGTGCAAGCGCCTTGAGGTTGGCGAGCGTGCCGCGCCACGCGTCGACGTCGGCAGCCTGTCCCTCCGGCAACCTGCGCAATCCGTCGGTCTCCCAGACGGCACGTGTGTAAGCGGCGTCGCCGATGAAGAGCTCGGTGCCGGCGGAGGTCGTCGCCACCACCGACTGATGCCCGGACGTGTGACCTGACGACGGCACGATGCGGAGGTCGGCGGCGAGCTCGGTGGCGCCGTCGAGGAGCTCGAACCGCATTCCGGATGCCTCGATCCATTCGGTGACCTCGTCGCGCTCTCGGAGGATGCGTTCGTGCTCCGAGCGCTGGACCATCAGCGGCGCGTGCGCGAATGCCGGGTTCTGCCCGCAGTGATCGAAGTGCAGATGCGTGTTGATCACCATGGTCACGTCGGCCGGTGCGAGACCGTGGTCGGCGAGCGCGTCGGCGACCGTGCGATTGACCACCTTGAAGTAGCGGAGCACCTCGTCGGGGCCGCCGCACCCGGTGTCGACGAGCACGACGCCCAGTTGCTCGTGGAGGATCACGTAGCCGTGGACCGGCCAGGGATGCGCCGTGACGTACAGGTGCCCGAGGTCGAGACGCTTGATCTCCATCGGCTGCTCCTCCGGATCCAAGGGCTCAGGCCGCAAGCCGTCCCCACAGCAGGATCCGTTTGAACGGGTAGAAGTACGGGCGGCGATCGCCGAGCGCCGCGTTCAGGCGAGCACGATAGCGAACGACGAACTCCTGGTAGATGTCCCCGGGCATGCGCAACTCGTAGTCGGTGAGGAGGGTGCCGCGTACCCACTCGACCACCGCGTCCGGTGACTCGAGCACGTGCCCGTAGACCTGCAGACGCACGGACTGCTCGACGAAGCCGAGTGCGTTGAGCAACGTCGCGTACTCCTCCGGCGGCAGCACCGAGAACGTTCTCGTGTATCCGTGCATCGCCCCGGAGAACGGTTCCTCGCGAGCGATATCGGCCGCGAGCGTGTGGGAGACGTGGTCGAAATTGGCCGGCACCTGGACGGCGAGCTCGCCGCCCGGGGCAAGCAAACCGGTCAGCTGCGCGAACAGGGCCGGATGATCGCCGACCCATTGCAGCGCCGCGTTTGAGAAGACGACGTCGAACGGCACCGTCGCTTGCACATGGCTGATATCGCGGCGCTGGAACTCCAGGCCCTCGACCTTGAGGGTGCGGGCGCGCTCGAGCATCGCCTCCGACGAATCGACGCCGAGTGTCTCGGTGGCCGACAGTTCGCGATGCAGGGCAGCGGTGAGCAGGCCCGTGCCGCATCCGAGGTCGATGACCCGGCCGGCCGGCCGTCTGGTGATGAGCGCGACAAGGTCGTGGAAGGGTTGCTCGCGTTCCGCGCGAAAACGCTCGTACTGCGTGGGATTCCAGGTGTCCCGCACGCTCATGCGCGGCTCAGGGAGACGGGCGTCGGCGTCGGCATCATCGGCGGACAGGATAGCGTTGCCATGGTGCGATCCCGACCACGGCCGATTGCGAGCCGGGCCTTCCGAACCCTCGCGGTGGACGCGCGGTCACTGCGTGAGTCGCGGCCCTTTCGGCGTCTCTGGGTGGGCCAGCTCATCTCACTGATCGGGCGTCAGATCACGACGGTGGCCGTCCCGTTCCAGGTGTACTCACTGACGCGATCCGCCCTGGACGTGGGACTGCTCGGCATTGTCCAGGCGGTGCCGCTCGTCTGCGGCTCGCTCGGCGGTGGGGCGATCGCCGATCGGTTCGACCGCCGCCGCGTGCTGATCGTGACCCAGCTCTGCCTCGCGTTGTGCTCCGCACTGCTGGCGCTCGGGGCGTTCTCAGGCCATCCACCGCTACTCGCGATCTACGCGGTGGTGGCGGTGGCGGCGCTCGTCGGAGCCGTCGACGCTCCGACCCGCACGGCGATCATCCCCAACCTTGTCGGCGTCGACCGGCTGGCCGGGGCGCTCTCTCTCAACATCGTGCTGTTCCAGACCACCCTGGTCGCCGGCCCCGCCATCGGCGGCCTGGTGATCGCACACCTCGGGCTCGCTGCCGCGTTCTCGGTGGACGTCGTGACCTTCGGCGCGGCCCTGACCGCGGTGGCACTCCTGCCGCCCCAGGGACGCTCGTCAACCGATCGGGAGCGTCCGCTGGCGGCCATCATGCGCGGCCTGAGCTTCGCGCGCCGCCAGCCGGTGATCCTCGGCGGCTTCGCCATGGATCTGGCCGCGATGATCTTCGGGTTGCCACGTGCCGTGTTCCCCTTGCTCGCAGCGACGACATTCCATGCCGGTGCTCAGGGGCTCGGGTTGCTCTACGCGGCGCCGGGGCTCGGGGCGGTCATCGCCGCGCTCACCAGTGGCGCGGTTGCCCGGTCGAAGCAACTCGGGCGGATCATCGTCGTCGCGATCGTCGCCTGGGGCCTGGTCATCATCGCGTTCGGGTTCGCGCAGACCCTGTGGGTTGCGCTCGTGCTGCTTGCGATCGCGGGTGGTGCGGACAGCTTCAGCGCCGTCTGCCGGACCACGATCATGCAGCGAATCGCCCCGGACGAGCTTCGCGGCCGGCTGACCTCGCTGTATTTCATGGTGGTCGTGGGTGGCCCCAATCTCGGTGACGTGGAGACCGGCATCGTCGCCAACGCGTTTGGCGCCGAGGTGGCGATCGTGACGGGCGGCGCGCTCTGCCTGGTTGGGCTGGGGGCCGCGGCGGTGGCGTTCCCGTCGGTGTGGCGCTACCGCACCGACGAGCGCCGGTGAGTGGAACCGACGGTGCGCACGGCGAAATCGGGCATCGCGCAATCCACCCGCACCTACCCGCCCGTGTATCGTCCGGGTCCGGATGCCTCTCCAGGAACTGACTGAAATCGGCTCGATGCCTCGGGTGGGCGAGGTCCCCGCACGGATGCACGCGCAGGTGATCCGACCCGAGCGCTACGGCGACCCGCAGACCGCGTTCGCGGTCGAAACAGTGTCGACGCCGCGGCCGGGTCCGGGCGAGGTGCTCGTGTACGTCATGGCCGCGGGCGTCAACTACAACAACGTCTGGGCCGCCCTCGGTCGCCCGGTCGACGTCGTCGCCGCCCGCCGCAAGGCGGGCGAGACCGAGGATTTCCACATCGGCGGCAGCGACGCATCGGGAATCGTCTGGGCGGTGGGCGACGGGGTCGAGAGCGTCAAGATCGGCGACCACGTGGTGGCCCACTGCGGCGTCTGGGATACCGCCGACCCCTGGATCGCCAGCGGCGGCGACCCGATCATCGCGCCGAGCGCGCGCATCTGGGGATACGAGACCAACTGGGGAAGCTTTGCGCAGTACACGCTCGTCCAGGCGCACCAGCTGCTCCCCAAATCGCCGGCACTCAGCTGGGCCGCTGCCGCCGCATGCACGCTGGTCGGCGCGACCGCGTATCGAATGCTCTGCTCCTGGGACCCGCACACCGTCCGCGAGAATGATGTCGTCCTGATCTGGGGCGGCTCCGGCGGTCTCGGGTCACAGGCAATCCAGATCGCCAAAGCCAAAGGCGCGATCCCGATCGCGGTGACGTCGGGTCCAGAGCGCGGGCGGTATTGCATCGACCTCGGCGCGCGCGGGTACATCGACAGGCGCGACTTCTCGCACTGGGGCGTGATCCCCGACTGGCGCGACGACGCTGCCTTCGCCACGTGGAGCGCGGGTGCTCGCGCTTTCGGCAAGGCCCTCTGGGACGTCCTGGGTGAGCGGCGCAACCCGAGAATCGTCTTCGAGCATCCGGGCGAGGACACGATCCCGACATCGATCTTCGTCTGCGACAACGGCGGAATGGTCGTGATCTGCGCGGGCACGACCGGGTATCACGCGGCAGTGGATCTGCGCTACCTCTGGATGCGCCAGAAGCGCCTGCAGGGATCGCACTTCGCGAACGACGAGGAGTGCGCCGCGTACAACGCGATGGTCACCAGCGGCGCCGTCGATCCCTGCCTTTCGAGAACGTTCGCCTTCGATGAGGTCGGGCTCGCGCATCAGTTGATGCGTGAGAACAGGCACCCCATGGGCAACATGTCGATCCTGGTCGGCGCGCGCGACGTGGAGCAGCGCGACTGAACTATCGCTGCGCGGCGAGGTAGACGAGCGCCGCCTTGACGCGACGATGCACGTCCGGCTCCTCCGAGAGATCGAGCTTCGAGAAGATCGCGTTGATGTGCTTCTCCACCGCACGTTCGGTGAGGAAGAGCGCCGCGGCGATCCCCGCATTGTTCTTCCCCATCGCCACCTGCTGCAGCACGTCGCGCTCGCGAGGCGTGAGCTGCGCAATCGGGGAGTCGCGCACCGCGCTCCGAGCGGCGACGAGCACCTCGACGACGCGGGGGTCAATCACCGACCCGCCGCGTGCCACCTCGCGGACCGCGCCGACCAGCTGGTCGATGTCCGACACGCGCTCCTTCAGCAGATACGCACGCCCGCTCGCCCCTTTCTCGAGCAGCGCCAGCGCGTACTCCGGCTCCGCGTACTGGCTGAGAACGACGACACCCACCTCCGGCCGCTCCGCGCGCAGCCGCTCTGCGGCTCGCAAGCCCTCGTCCGTGCCGGTCGGTGGCATCCGAATATCGGTGATCACGACCGCCGGACTGTGCTCTGCGATCGCCCGCTCCAGCCCGGGCAGATCGCTGCAGCTTGCGAGCAGCTCGATCTCGTCGGAGGTCTCCAGCAATTGGCGGATGCCCTCCCTCAGCAGGTAGTTGTCCTCGGCGAGAACGACACGGATCGGCACGCAGTGAGGATAGGGGTGAGCACCTGCCGGGTGCCTGCATCACCGGAGCTGTGGGGCAAGTACGCTTGCCAGCCTGCCCGCATCGGGATACCGTTCGAGCTGTTCCGATGAGTGTGAGAGTGTTGATCGTCGACGATCAGGCCCCGTTTCGCGACGTGGCGAGGACGGTGGTCGAGCTCACCGACGGCTTCGAGGTGGTCGGCGAGGTGGAGACCGGTGAGGACTCCGTCACCTCGGCGCGCGACCTCCGCCCCGACCTGGTCCTCATGGACGTCAATCTGCCGGGCATCAGCGGGCTCGACGCCACCCGGCAGATCCTCGCGAGCGTCGAGGCGAGCAAGCCGGTCGTGGTGCTGGTCCTGTCGACGTACGAGGCCGATGAGTACGCGCCTCGCGCGGCCGAAGCCGGGGCGGCGGGATTCATCTCCAAGTCCGACTTCAGCCCGGACCGGCTGGCGGAGGCTTGGGCTTCCGCGACATCGTCCTGACCAGGCTCAGGCGAGCACGGCCTCGCGTACCGGCGTGGGAATGTTGCCGCGGACCCGGGTCCCCGCCCCCGGCTGGGAGATCACCTCGACGCTGCCGCCGATCGCGTCGACCCGATCCATCATGTTGGTGAGGCCGGCGCCCTTCCTCACCGTCGCCGCGTCGAACCCCGCGCCGTCATCGATGACCTCGAATGTCAGCTCCCCGTTGTCACCTCTGAGGCGGACGCCGGCGCTCGATGCTCCCGCGTATTTCTGGACGTTCTGCAATGCCTCGAGCACGCAGAAGTACACCGTCGCCTCCACGTCCTGCGCGTAGCGCTCCACGCGTTCGGCCTCGACGGTGACGGGAACCGTCGCCTTGCGCGCCTGTGACTCCAGCGCAACCACCAGGCCTTTGTCGGCGAGGAGCGGCGGATAGATCCCGCGCGCAAGATCGCGCAGTGTCGCGAGCGCCTCGTCGGCGTCCGCCTTCAACTGGATCACCGTGGCTTTCGCCGTGTCCGGCTTGGTCGCCAGGAGCATCAGCGCCAGCCCGAGCTTGACCTTGAGGGCGACCAGGTGCTGCTGAGCGCCGTCGTGCAGGTTGCGTTCGAGACGGCGGCGCTCCTCGTCCTGGGCGTGCACGAGCCGCTGCCGTGACGCCCCCAACTCGTTGAGGCGCTGCTGCAACTCCGCGGTGAGGCTGCCATTCCTGAGGACCAGCCCGGCCTGATGGGCGAGGTCGTCGAGCAATTTCGCCTCCGTCGGTGTGAGCGACTCACCCCGTCGCTTCACGATGCTGAGTGCTCCGAGGACCCTGCCCTGATGCTCCACGAGCGCCGACGTCGTCACGCCGGGCATCTCCGGCAGGGCGCCGTCGGTCATCGGCACGGGCTCGAGATGGCTCGCGGATTCGGGGAACGTTGCGGCAGGACGAAGCAGCGATCCGCTGCGAAGCCACACCGTCGACAACTCGGCGCCGGTTCCCTCCTTGAGCACTCGGGCCATGCGTGGCAACACCTCTTCAGCGGCGTACGTCTCCGCCACCTGGCCGGAGAACGCACTCAGCACCTCGTAGGGTGTCGCTCGCTTTCCGTACACCAGCCGGTTGGCGATCCTTTGCAGGCGCTCACGCACCGGCTGGAATCCAACCGCCACGATGATGGTGGCGATGATGGAAAGCCAGAGATTGGGCTGCCCACCACTCCCCACCAGCGTCCCGATGCCAACGGCGATGCCGATGTAGACGGCGGTGATGAACGCAGCCAGGGCGCCGTACACCAGGGTGCGGCTGATGATCACGTCAATGTCGTACAGCCGGTACTTGAGCACCGCGATGCCGATCGCAGTGGGGACAGCGAGTATCGCCAGCGCCGTGGTCCCTGCTGCGACCGCGTTGATCACCGCCCCAGGCCCTGCTGAAGGAATCGGGACCAGCGAAAGGCCGGTGATGACGATCACTGGCAGCACGCTCGCGAACGCGACCCATTTGATCTGGTGACGGCGATCAGCGTCTGCACCGCGCAATCGCAGGAATATCGAGACCACCACACACACGCCCAATGCGAGCGTCGCGAAGTTGGTGAACGTCCCGAGCGTCGCGATGGTTGGTGCCGAACCGCTGACGGCGAGCGCGCTCACATCGTGCGGTGCTCTCGCCGATGTTTCCCGGCGTTGGATCGAAAAGGTTGAGCGCAAACCCGAAGGTCGATACAGTTGCGATTGCGCCCACAACCCATCGCCATCTTGGAGACGGCAGGTGGCCGTCTGGGAAGAGCAGCAGGGTGATGACGATCAGTCCACTGAAGGATGGCGCGACGTTACCGGTCGATGCGGAGAGCAGCAGAACCCACGGGCCGGCTGCACTGTGTGCCTGATCGAGGAGGGATCCGATCTCGCTCGGCCAGGCTTGCGATTCCGCCCACAGCGCCGCCGGCCAGCCATATCCAACCGATCGGATTGTCCGGCTTGCGCAGAGCGATGAGCAAGCCGATCACTGAGAACGCGGCGACCGGAACCGTCCACAATGCTGCGAGGTTGTTGCCGTTTGCATAGAACGTCGCAGGCGAGATCGGGGTGTAGAAGAGCACTACGAATGCCACGTACGCCGACAACGAGACGATCAGCAGCGTCCATGCAAGTCTCGGGTGGCCGGATTGCGGTCGACCCGGCGCCTCGGAGACCGCGGACTGCGCGGAGATCACGCGTGGACCAGCACCGGAGTCGAGACACCGATCGGCCCGCCGATCGTGGTGCCGGCGCCCGGTTTCGAGGAAACGGCGAGCCAGCCGCCCAGCGCGTCCAGGCGATCGGCCATGTTCACCAGGCCCGCGCCTCTGTGAACGGTCACAGGGTCGAAGCCGACGCCGTCGTCGCTCACGTCGAAGGTCAGTCCGCTCGCGTCACCGTGCAGACGAACGACCACAGTCGACGCGCCGGCGTACTTCCGGACGCTCTGGAGCGCCTCGAGCACGCAGAAATAGGCCGTGGCCTCCACGTCGTGCGCGTAGCGCTCAACCCCCTCGCCATCACATCGACCGGAACCTTGGACTTGCGCGCCTGCGACTGCAACGCCACAACCAGGCCCTTTTCGGCGAGCAGCGGGGGATAGATGCCCCTGGCCAAATCTCGCAGCGTCTCGAGCGCCTCATCGCCGTCACCCTTGAGCTGCTCCAGCGTTGTCCTGGCCTTCTCGGGGTCTCGGCTCAGCAGGATTTCCGCAAGTCCCAGCTTCACCTTCAACGCCACCAGGTGCTGCTGCGCTCCGTCGTGGAGGTTGCGTTCCAGCCGGCGGCGTTCGAGGTCCTGGGCGCTGACCAGTCGCTGTCGAGATGCGCGCAGCTCGTCGAGTCGCGCCTGCAGATCGGCGCTGAGCCCCACGTTCTTGAGCACCAGCCCAGCCTGATGCGCAAGGTCGTCCACGAGCTTTTCCTCGATTGGCGTCAGCGTCTCCCCACGACGCTTGCTCACGCTCAGCGCGCCCAGCAGCTCGCCTTGGTGGCGCACCTCAACCGATCTGAGTCGCATCCTCGATCGCAGGCAACGTGCCATTGCTCATGAACAACGCCTGCTGGTCCCTCTCTCCGTTTGGAAACGTCGCAGCAGGACGAATTCCGCAGTCCCTCGCAGCCATACCGTCGCCGATTCCGCGCCGGTCCCCTCCTGAAGCACCTGCGCCATCCGCGGCAGCACCTCATCCGCAGCGTACGTCTCCGCGACGCGACCCGAGAATTCACTCAGCACCTCGTACGGCGTTGCCCGCCTTCCGTACACGAGGCGGTTCGCCACCTTCTGAATACGCTCGCGCAGCGGTTGGAATCCAAGCGCAACGATCGCCGTGGCCAGGATCGACAGCGCGAGGTTGGGCTTGCCACCACTCCCCACCAGCGTCCCGATCCCGACGGCGATACCCACGTACACCGCCGTGATGAACACGGCCAGCGACCCGTAGACGAGCGTCCTGCTGATGAACACGTCGATGTCGTACAGCCCGTACCTCATCACCGCCAGCCCGATCGTCACCGGAATCGCGAGCGCGAGCCCCAGCGAAAAGCCGGCGCCGATGATGTCGCTCCCGAACGAACTGTTGACCACACCCACCGGATACCCGGCCACAACGACGATGAGAGAACCGACAGCGACGTATGCGAACCAACGCAACTGGCTGCGATCCACACCTCGAGACTTGCGCAGGCGCACCACCACCGCAGTCAACGCCACGAGGATGAGCACCAGCGGCGCGACGGTGAAGATGGTGCCATTGGTGATTCCGCCGAGCGCCGGCACCACGATCGGATTGGGAATGCTTGGCAATCGCGGTGAAAGCTGGGTTGTGGCGGGGGAGATCATTGATCCCGCCACGAGCACCAGGGAAGCGGACCAGAGCGGTACACGCCACCCACCGCCATCTCCGGCTCGGCAACTTGCCATTTGGGAAGAAGAAGATCAAGAAGACGAGCAGGAACGCGCCGATCCCCCCGGTCTGGCTGTAGAACCAAGTCGGCCACTCGACCCAACCGGTGGGGGACGCGCCGGTCAGCAGCCCGCGAATTGCGATGAAGAATGCGAGCACGTTGGTCGCGTTTCCGAATGCGATTGCCAGCAGCAACCAGCCAATCGGGTTCCTCGAACGGCGAGTCACAATCAGAACGCCAAGGGCGCCGACGATGATCGCGTTCGCGATCCACGGTGCCTGCGATGTGTTTGGCGAGTCGATCGCCTTCCAGTCAAGGACGAGCAGCACCAGGCTTGCGACGACGCACGCCAGACAGATGATGCCAAGGCTCCACGCCAACCACGTAGCGCTTCGTTGACTCACGACGCGATCGCTCCCATCCTGTACGCGCCGACCGGGGTTTGTCGCCCCTTGACCAGCGCGGGTTCGATTCGCTCCGCAGCGGGCTTGTCTCCGAGTGCGTCGTAGGTAGGTTCACTGATCACGGTCTGACCGCCCTCGCCCCACTGCTGGAGGCGTTGGGCAAGGTTCACGGCGTCACCGACCAGCGAATACTCGAGGCGTTCCTCAGAGCCGAGCAGCGCGGCAGCCACGTCACCGGTCGAAAGTCCGATGCCGAGGAAGAACGGGGGCAGATTGCGCGCCTTCCAGCGCTCGTTCACCTCGCGCTGCGCATCGTGCATGGCCAGCGCCGCCGCGAGCGCCCGCTGCGCGTGATCCGGCTGCGGAAATGGCGCGCCGAACACCGCCATCACCGCATCGCCGACGAACTGCATCACGGTTCCGCCCTCGGCGAGCACCGCGTGATTCATCGCGGCGCGATGCTCGTTCAGCTGGCCCGCGAGCACCGATGGATCCGACGCCTCGGCGATCGTCGAATACGCGCGGATGTCGGACATGAGCACGGTCACCGTGAGGCGCTCCGTCTTGCCCGGCTGCACCCCGTTCTCGCGCATCTGCTGCGCGATCCCACCGGGGAGCATCCTGCTCAGGCTCTCTCCCTGCTCCTCGCGATCGATGATCACCTTGTGCAGCAGGCGCAAGCGCTCGAGCGCGCCCTGGGTTCCGGCACTCGCCTGTTGCGCGAGCTTGAGGAAGAGCTGTTCCACGTCGTCGGCGACCGATGCCGGGGTGGCATGCATGGATGCGGCGATCGCCTTGATGGGCTTCCCTTCCGCGACCATGCGCAGCAGCCGCTCCTCGACAGACGTCAGACCGCCCGCATCGCTCACCGGCCGCGTGAGCGCATCGACGATGCGCGGGTCGAGCATCGATCCTCCGGTGCTCACCTCCCGGACCGCTCGCGCCAGTTGATCGCCCTCGGCGACACGGTCCTTGAGCAGATACGCATAGCCGGCAGCGCCCTCGCTCAGCAGGGAGATCGCGTATTCGGGCTCGTCGTACTGCGAAAGGATCACGATCCCGGTTCCGGGATGCAGCTTGCGCACGATTCGAGCGGCGCGAATCCCTTCATCGGTGAAATCGGGAGGCATGCGGATATCGGTCACCACGACCTGGGGCACGTGCTCGGCCGCTCCGGCGAGCAGCTCGTCGTAGTCGCCCGCGACGCCGACCACCTCGACGTCTCCGGAGATGGAGAGCAGCGCGCGCACCCCCTCACGGACGATCAGGTTGTCATCCGCCAGCACGACGCGAATGGACTGCTCCATGGCCATGGGGCAACTGTAGTCAGCGCAGCGGGGGACGAAAGGGGGCTGACACCACGTTCTTCGGGGGTGGTCCTCACCGCGAACAGTGGTCCCGACACCCTCGACCGCGACCGGCAAAGCGAGCGATCATCACCGCCACGGAGGTAGCACATGCGCATCGAATCGTCGGTCACGTCAATTTCGTGGATTCCATCCGAGGCCGTCGCAGGGGTCACCAAGGTCCCCTTCGAGATGGGCCTCGCGCACTACGACGACCCACCGCCGGATCACATCGAGTCGCTCGCAGCCCTTCAGGAGGCCGATCGATTTCGATTCGCCAATCACCTGAGCGGGTGGATCGAGGTCGAGGGCGGAAGCATCGTCGGTCACGGCCAGGGCGGTGGCGGCCAGATCGGCTCGACCACGATCCGCCTCGGCGGTCGAGGCATGACGTTTGCGGCGGTTGCGTTCCCCGACAGGCACGCGGAACCTGAGACCGGCGACGGCTGGGTTCGTTTCGCCCAGACCGCGGGAGGCCGGACCGGTGTTCCAGCGCCTCGGAGAGTGAACCGTCCGCCCTTCGTCCAGCTCGCCGCGCCGCTCGCGTGGACAAGCCTGACGCTGACCCTGTACGCCGACGGGACGTCCTCTCACCAGCTGACCGGGGCAAGCCCCTTCCCGCGCCACTGGGTCTACGGCAGCGACCGGAGCCTCGCCGAGAAGTCCGGGCTGGTCGATTTCAAGCGCTGGTATCAGCACGCCTTTGGGAAGCACACGCCCTGGGGGGATGAGGATTCCCCTGCGCTGGTCACGCACGTCGAGACGGCGTTGGAGCGTGAGCTGTCGTTGCGCATCATGCGCGGCGGCGTGACGCCGCGAATCCTGAACATCACCGAGGGTGCGACCCTGGTGGAGCAGGGCGGCGAGGGGACCGATATGTACGTCCTCCTCGACGGGGTGCTCGCGGTCGAGGTCGACGGTGCCTCGGTGGCGCAGGTCGGACCGGGAGCGGTGCTCGGCGAGCGCGCGCTGCTCGAGGGCGGCCGCCGCACAGCGACACTGCGCGCCCTCACGCTCTGCAAGGTCGCGGCGGCTTCAGGTGCCGAGCTGTCTCCTGAGATGCTCAGCGAGCTGGCGGAGGGGCATCGCCGAGAGGCGCCACAGCCTGACTGAGCGCTGCACGCACCCGGTCCATTGCGACCTCCGGCGGGAGCGTGCTCAACTCGACACGCCTGCCGCTGAGGAGCCAGTCGATCTCGTCGCGTTCCAAGAGCGCGCTGAGGTCGCGGGGGAGGCGGGCCGGGGCACCCTCGATGACCTGATGCGCCGGCCCGTCGACGTCTCGAGGGCGGAGCCCGCCGTCAACCACGTCGACACCTGAATCGCGGAGATCCTGCACCAGGGCGCATCCGCGTGGCGACGCGTCGTGCACTACGATCACTCGGCTGCCTGGCGCAGGTGTCTGCCCATCGCTCGCGACAACCACGCTGATTGCTGAAAGCGTTGCACGCTCGGCGTTCGCGGCGATCATCGCCGCGGTGTCGCGCGAGTCGGTGACGATCCTCGTCGGCGCTTCGGCGCTGGTCGCAACCAGAGCGGTGTCGGGAGGAATCAGGCCGTCGAGTTGGAGGGATCCGAAGCGACTGCGAAACTCGTCGAATGACAGCGCAAGCAGCCGCCCGCTCAGCCTCGGACGGCGCGTCCGCCCCAGGATCCCGGCAAGGACGAGCGCCACGCCGAGCGTCACGAGCAACGCGAAGATGACCTTGATCCCGATGAAGATCAATCCGACCAGGACCATCAGCACGCCGAGCCCGATCTCGCCGTTGGATGCAGCGTCGGAGGGCTTGGTTTCCGCGCGAGCGCACGTGGCGTAGTACAGCTGCCGTTGCGTATATCGCCAACCACCGCTTGCGAGGCCGGCCGCCGAGTCCTCAACGAGCAGCTGGGTCACCGGAAGGGCCATCGCGGGGAGTGTTGCACAGGTTCCGGACACCCGTCGACGAGTTCGCGCGCTCGTGACACAGCGATATGCTGCGGCGATGGTCACCGAGCGGGATGCGCCGTCGACCGTCACGGTGCAGGAAGGAGAACCGGACTTCATCGAGGCACTCCTCGACTGGCAGGACTCGATTCTCGAGCCGGCCCGCGCGCGCGGGGAGCGCAAGGATCCGTTCGAGACGGCGAGCGGCATCCCCGTAGCCCCGCTCTATACGCCGGCCGACCTGACCCGGCACGACCCAAATCGGGATGAGGGCTTCCCGGGTGTGCCGCCGTTCACCCGCGGCATCCAGCCGACGATGTACCGGGGCCGCCTGTGGAGCATCCGTCAGTACGCGGGCTACGGCACCGCGGGCGACGCCAATGCGCGGTTCCGCTACCTGCTCGCCCAGGGCCAGGCGGGCCTTTCGGTGGCGTTCGACCTCCCGACGCAGATGGGGCTCGACAGCGACGATCCCCGCAGCGCCGGCGAGGTCGGCCAGGTCGGTGTCGCCATCAACTCGGTGCGCGACATGGAAGACCTGTTCGAGAGCATTCCGCTCAGTGCGGTCAGCACCTCGATGACCATCAACGCTCCGGCTCCGGTGCTCGTCGCCATGTACGTCGTCGCCGCCGAGCGCCAGGGCCTCGATGTTGCATCCATCATGGGCACGGTTCAGAACGATGTGCTCAAGGAGTACATCGCTCGGGGGACGTTCATCTATCCGCCACGACCGTCCTTGCGCCTCGCCGCAGACCTGATCGCGTGGTGCACGGTGAATGCGCCCAAGTTCAACCCCATCTCGCTTTCGGGATACCACATCCGTGAAGCGGGGAGCACCGCCGTCCAGGAGATGGCGTTCGCCCTCGCGAATGCGTGCGCCTACGTGCAGGCGTCCATCGACCTCGGTGTCGGTGTTGACGACTTCGCGCCGAAACTCTCGTGGATCTTCAACACCCACATCGATTTCTTCGAGGAGATCGCAAAGTACCGCGCGCTCCGGCGGATGTGGTCGCGGATCATGGCACGGCGCTTCGGCGCACGCGATCAGCGTTCCCTCATGCTTCGAACCCACACGCAGACGGGCGGCTCGACCCTGACGGCACAGCAACCCGAGAACAACATCGTCCGCGCGTCCATCGAGGCGCTCGCCGCTGTGCTCGGCGGCGTTCAGTCACTCGCGCTCTCGTGCTATGACGAAGCCCTCTCCATCCCGACCGAGAAAGCGCAGCGCATCGCCGTGCGCACCCAGCAGATCATCGCCGAGGAGACCGGGGTGACCAGCACGGTCGACCCGCTGGGTGGCTCCTACTACGTGGAATGGCTGACCGACGAGCTCGAACGTGAGGCCCAGCGGCTCCTGGATGAGGTGGATTCGCTCGGCGGCGCGGTCGCTTGCATCGAGACCGGGTGGATGCAGCAGCACATCCAAGACGAGGCATACCGCACCGAGCGGGCGATCGCGGTCGGCGACAAGGTCATCGTCGGTGTCAACCGGTACACCGAGACCGAGGAGGGGGGTGCGCCGCTGCTGTTCCGTCCGGACAGGCGAGCGATGGCTGAGCAGGCCGCGAGGCTGGCGCGGCACCGTGCCGGGCGCGACCCGGCGGCCGTCCAGACAGCGATTGCCGCCGTCAGGGATGCGGCCACGTCTGACGAGACCCTGATGCCGCGGATCCTCGACGCAGTGCGAGCGGAGGCAACCCTGGGGGAGATCTGCGGCGCGTTGCGCAGCGTGTTCGGCGAATACCAACCACCGGCCACGATCTGAGGCGGGGGTGTTCGCCGCCATCAGGAGCTGGTTCAACGCCAACCCGAGGACCGTCTTCCTCGTCGTCGTCGGTGTCGTGCTCCTCGGTCTCTTCCTCGGGGTCATCACGCCGCTGTTTGCGACAGCGGGTCCCGCCATGGCGGACCTCAGCGGCGTCATCCCGAGCACGGCAACCGCCGGCAAGCGGCTCGAGATCGACGTCTCGGTGGACAACATCGGTGATCCGGTCATCGGTCAGGTCTGCGTGGGCGCCCTCGTGCAGGGGCCGCTGACGCCGGTTGATGCCATCTTTCAGAACATCGACCGGGAGGCGTTCATCAACGGCAAGGCGTGCGGCGGCGAGCTGACCAGCCAGTCGAGCGCACCCGTGCAACTGTTCTTCGACGCCGGAACTGCGGGTCCTGCGCAGCTGGTCCTGTCACCCATGAACGGGAAGCAGGTGATCGGCCAGGCGCTCACAGGATCGCTGTCCGTGCAAAACCCCTGACCTCTGAGGAACCGGACACAAGGCTGTCACGCCCATTTCTCGCGGCACGGCTCCATCTACGCTCTCTGTCGAGAGGGTTCATGCATAACGAGAGCGCCGCGCGGCGCTGGTTGCCGATCTTCGCGACGGGGGTGCTGCTCGGTATCACCAGCTGGCAACTGGTGGATTCCTCGCTCCCGCCGCGGATGATGCTCGTGGAGATCGAGGTCGTGGTGGTCGCGGCCGTGATGCTCGAGATCACGATCCGGTTGCGTCGAGCAGCCCGGGTCAACCGATCGATCGCCACGCTGGTGCAGGGGCTCACGTCCGTCGGGTTGTGCACGCTGATCCTGGGCGTGTCAGGTCCAAGGCTGACCCATCCGGTGCCGCTGATCGTGCTCGGCTTCGTGGCGGTGCTGCTGACGGTCGACCCCTCCGCGCGCGCGGCGGCACTCTGGACCATCCTCGCGGCATCGTGCGGCGGGCTCGCGCTGGTCTGGTGGTGGGCCGGGCTCACACCGATCTACGGAGTCAATCAGCTCATCCAGGTTGACGCCCTGATGGTCGGGGTCGTCGTCCTGGCGTACTCCAACTGGTCGCTGACCGATCGCCATTACCAGGCCCAGACACGGAGGCTTCGGGCCGTTGCCGATGTCGCCCGCAGACTGGGGCTGACCACGAACTCGGGGGAGGTCGCGGCCGCCGTGCTCGGGGGCTGTCACGAGAGCTACCCCGACGCGACCTGGGGACGGGTCCTGCTCTTCGATGCGCCTTCGGGTGGGCTGGCGACGCTCCCGCTCATCCTCGGTCCGGCGGGCGTGTCTCCCGCTGCGGGACCGATGGTGATCATGGCGCCGGGCGAGGGAGTCATCGGACGCGTGTACTCCACCGGCGAGCCCTGCCTGCTCCGCACCCCCCGCGACATCAAGCAGGCATACGCGTCGATGCCCAACTCGCGTCTCGACGAGCTCGAGAACCTGGGCGGCGGGCGCCGCTCCCGAAGCGTCGTCGCGGCGCCGTTGCGCGCCACCGGAGGCCGCGTCATCGGCGTCCTCGTGCTCATCTCACATGCGCGCCGCGGAGCCTGGGATTTCGACGATCTGACCGTCGTGCAGGCGATCGCCGACGAGGCCGCGGTGGCGGTCGCTCGAGCCGGGCTCTTCGAGGAGAAGGCGCTGCACGCGACCACCGACCCACTGACGAAGGTGGGCAACCGGCGCGCCTTCGAGGAGCGGCTCGGTGAGCTGACCGGCGCCACCGCCGTGATCGCCATCGATGTCGACCACCTCAAGCCGATCAACGATGAGTTCGGGCATGAGGCCGGCGACATGCTGCTCATCGAGGTGGCGCGCACCCTGCGAGCACAGCTGCGCGGCGGCGATCAGCTGCTCCGTATCGGCGGCGACGAGTTTGTGTCAATCATGGATGCAACCACCGAAGCGGAAGCGGTGGCGATCGCCGAGCGCATGCGGGTCTCGCTGCACGGGGTTGCGCTGCCTCACGGCAGGGCGCGGATCAGCGCCGGTGTCGCCGCCGGAGGCGGCGGCGTGCACGCGCTCTGGCTCGCCGCCGATGAAGCCCTCTCCAAGGCCAAGAAGGACGGTCGCGATCGAGTCGTCGTGGCCGGTGACCGTTCCCTGCCGAGCCTGGTACGCGGCGGCGGCGACGCGGGCGCGATGCTGGACGCGATCCTCAGCAAGCAACGGGTGATCCAGGCGATGTTCCAGCCCATCGTGCTCCTGAGCGACCACCGCGCCATCGGCTGGGAGGCCCTCGCGCGCGTGCCCGGCCTCCGAGACCCGGTCGACGGCGTCGAGGATGTCTTCGCCCTTGCGCACCGGCGTGGCGTCACCAAGGAGATCGACTGGATCTGCAGGCGCATCGCCATGGCGGCGTCGGCTGGACTGCCCGAATCGGATCCGCTTTTCCTCAACGTCTCGGCGGCAATGCTCCTCGATCCGCTCCACCCGGTCGACCACATGCTCCTGCTCGCCCGGTGGGCGGAGCGCGACCCGGAGACCATCGTTCTCGAGATCACCGAGCGGGAGTCGATTGCCGACCAGCAACGGCTTCGTCTGGTTCTCGCCAGCTACCGCGAGCACGGCTTCCAGTTCGCGCTCGACGACATCGGCGAGGGCCACTCCACGCTCGAGCTGCTCGCCGCGGCGGTCCCGGAGTTCGTCAAGGTGGCGAAGAGCATCACCCAGAGCTGCGTCGAACGCGGAGCCCGGGCGGTCATCGAGGCGACCGTCGCCTACGCGCGCAGCTCCGGATCGACGGTCATCGCCGAGGGCATCGAGGATGAGGCGACGGCCGACCGGCTCGCGGCGCTCGGAGTCACCGCGGGTCAGGGGTACTGGCTCGGCCGGCCCCGCGAGATGGGCCTCCTTCCCGAAGTTCGGGGTGAGGCAACCGCCTGACCGGGTCGCGGTCACTCGGCGGCGGTCGCGGCGAGATCCCAGGTGGAACCCGCCGGCGTGTCGTGCACCTCGATGCCCGCCCCCACGAGCGCGTCGCGCAGCCTGTCGGCGAGCACGTACTCCCCGGCACCCCGCATCTGGACGCGCAGGTCGAGAATCCGGTCGACCACCGGGCCGATCAGGTCGCGTGGGTCGGCGGCGCCGTTGCGTGCGAGGTCGCCGAGGCGCACCACGTAGCGCCGCAGGGTTTCGCGCGCGCGGTCCTGCTCGTCGGAATCCAGCGTGTCGGCGGCCCACTCATGGATCTGTGCGTCGATCGCCAGCACCGCTCCGACGGCGCCGTCGACATCCCGAGCCGCAAGTGCCGCGTCGGCGGCGACTGATTGCCGCGTGACCTCCTCGAGAAAGGGCGACACCCCGGGGACGGGGAGCGCGCCGTCAGCGGCGGTACCGGCGGAGGCGCCCGGGGGCAACACAGCAGCACCGGTGGCCGGCGTCACTCCCGCGGCAAGCTCGCTGACCGGCATCGTCGTGCCGCTTTCGAATCGCTTCGACGACCCCTGGTGGCGCCAGGTCACCCCGCCCCGCCCACGGATCGAAACCGTGCCCTCATCGATGTCGAAGATGGCGGCCGTGTGCTCGTCGACACCCAGGATGTCGACGCCGTCCGGCAGGAGTTCCTCGAGGATCCTCAGGCGGCGTTCGCCCATGTAGCAGTAGCGGGTGTCGTGGGTTCCGCCCTCGGCGTTGTTGTAGTGCGGGACGACGGAGGCTCGGAGGCCCGTGACCCCGAGGAGGTTGAGGCCCTCAAGCCAGCGCGGCTCCTCGCCGACCTTGTACACCTCGTAGACCGGGAGCGAGCAGACGCCGAGCCCGACCGCAGCCGCGCTCGCGAGGGTCACACACCCGCCGTCGCGCAGCTTGGCGGCAAGCAGGTCGGGAACTGCCGTGTCGAGCCACTGGCGCAGCGCGTAGCTCGGGCTTCCCGGGCCCGCGAACACGTAGCGCGCTTCGGCAACGCGGGCAAGCATGGTCTCGTATTCGAGCGGTGTTGCCAGCAATCGATTCCGGAATGACGCGACGCTGATCGGGAACCCGACTCGGTCGCGGAAGTACGCAACCGTGCGCTCGCTGATGTCGGCTGCGTTCTCCTGGAAGCCGAACGGCGTGTCGAGCAGCACCGCGGAGACCGGGCGGGGCCCGAGCCGCGAGAGCAGGTCAGCGTGCACCGACACCATCGTCGGGGTGGTCTCACCCGACCCCATGATGCAGAGCAGGCGCGGCAATCGGGCAGCGCCGGCAGGGGCGTCCATGGCTCGATCCTACGGCGTGCGGCCCGTGCGACCATCATCGGCGGAGGTGGTGCAGCCAATGGACTCGGCAGCTCTCAAAGCGGCACTGGGCGACGAGGCGCGCCGTCTCGGGTTCTCGGCCTGCGGAGTCACCTCGGTCCGCCCGTTCGACGAGGCGCGTGATCGAGCGCTTGCCGCGATCGAGGCAGGGCGCATGGACGGGATGCCCTGGTACACGCAAGAACGTGTTGCGGCGTCGGCGGACATCGGCGGCCGCTACCCGTGGGCGCAGTCGATCATCGCGCTCGCCTGGCCCTACCGGCCGGCTCGCCCGCAGCCGCCGGCGCCGAGCGCTGCGGGGGTCGTGCGCGGGCGTTTCTCGGCCTACGCTTGCACCGAGAACGGTGACGGCCCGGTCGATTACCACAAACTTCTCGCCGGCCGCTGCGACGATGTCGTTGCCTGGCTTCAGGGCCAGGTCGAGAATGTGCGGGCGAAGCGTTTCATCGATCACGGATGGGCGCTGGACCGCGCCATCGCCGAGCGGGCCGGCATCGGGTTCGCCGGGAAACACGCCTCGGTGATCACCCTCGAAGCCGGCTCATACGTCCTGCTCGCCGGCATCGCGGTGTCGATCGCCCTTCCATTCGACAAACCGTCGCGGCGCGGCTGCGGCCGTTGCACCGCATGCCTGCCGTCGTGCCCAACCGGGGCGATCGTCGCGCCGGGTGTCATCGACGCCAGGCGCTGCATCTCCTACCTCACCATCGAGCATCGTGGCCCCATCCCTGAGGCGTTGCGTCCACTCATGGGAACGTGGGCGTTCGGCTGTGACCTCTGCCAGGAAGCCTGCCCGATCAACCATCGCCTCGCCCCGGAGCCCGTCGACGCCGGCACCCCGTCGACCGCGCTTGGTCCGGTGCCGCATCCCGACCTGGTCGAGTGTCTCGGGCTCACCGAATCCGAGTTCGCGGCGCGCTTTCGTGGCACGGCAGTCTCGCGGACGGGACGCGCCGGGCTGGCGCGAAACTGCGCGATCGCACTCGGGAATGCCGGGGATCGAGCGGCGCTCCCAGGGTTGCGAAGAAGCGCGGAGGGCGACCCGGATCCAGTCGTCCGTGAGGCCGCTCGCTGGGGGATCGCACAACTGACCGGCTGATCGCAGCCGGCGCTGTCAGCGAAAGAGGAGGACGGCGGCTCCGGCGCCGATCACCAGCGGGGCGCCGACGCAGGCCGCCAGCAGCGAGACGGAATCCGCCTCACGCGGCCACCACGCGGGAGGCAGCGCCCGGTTGATCGGCACTCGTGCCCCGCGCAGCCGGGTGTTCCCGTCAAAGAGCGCGAAGCCCGCGACGCAGGCGAGGGCGATGAGCAGCGCAGTCTCCGCGAGGAGCGCGGCCGTTCCCGCGGCGCCTGCCGCATGCAGCCACGCGCACAGGATGAACGTGACGATGCCGAGACCCGCGCCGCAGGACGCGGCCAGGAAAGTGGTCGGCAGCGAGGTGCGCGGCAGGCTCGGGAGTCGCATTGCTTTCGATCGCAGCGTAGCACTCAGGCCGAGTCGATGACAGTTCACACGGAGGCGACTCGGTTGTGACGAAACCGTTACGGCGACCGGCAACGCTTGACTGGCGCGATCTACTGTGCCTACGCTGCGTGGGTCGCCATCGAGGCGACCGGTTCCCACATCTCTCCCAACGTCCCACCACACGAGGAACCCGATGCCGACTAGGTCTCGTCTTGCTGCAGCCGCGCTCGGCGCCACCGCGGTGGCGACCATCCCCTCGGCGGTTTTCGCGACCTCGTACGTGGTGCGCCCCGGCGACACCGCGTCGGACATCGCAGTCCGTCACGGAACGACCCTGGCTGCGCTCCTCGACGCCAACCGGATGGCCGCTCCCGAGCTCATCCGGGTCGGGCAGATGCTCCAGATCCCGGACGCCTCACTGACGCTGCCCGCCTACGCGCGCGGAGCGGACGACTCCGAGACATATCGCGTCGGGCGCGGTGAAGGCGTGTTCGAGACGGCTCGACGCTTCGGTGTCGACCCGACCGCGCTCGCACGGACCAACGGCATCGGTGTCAACGCGCCGATCGCGGAGGGCGACGAGCTTGTCGTCCCCGGGCGGCTGATACGGATGAACGCGCTGGTGAGCTTTGTTGCCGCGGACGTCGGGGTCGACACGCGACTGCTGCGCGGCGTCGCCTGGGCGGAATCCCAGTGGCGCCAGGAACGTGTGTCGCCGACCGGGGCTGTCGGGGTCATGCAGATCGAGCCCTTCACCGGGGAGTGGGTGTCACGCCATCTTGCCGGGACGCACCTCGATATCTGGCGCGCGCAGGACAACGTCGTCGCCGGCGCGATGCTGCTCCGCCATCTCATGGCCAAACACGAGGCGGACGTCCCTGCCACGCTCGCCGGCTACTACCAGGGAGACGCGAGCGTCGCCAGTCACGGCGTCTACGACGACACGCGCCGTTACCAGCGCGAGGTCCAGGATCTGATCGCTCAGGACATCTAAGGGCCGGGGGCGGGCCACCCGCCCACCCGGGTCAGCCCGCCGCTTCGATCGACGAGCCGCGCGGGCAGGCGGGCACCGTCGAGCCACGACGCGGCTGCCGCTCCGCGGACGATCGCGGCGGTGGCGGCGATGTTGGCGTCGACGCAACTGCCCGCGACCACGCTGACGGTCCGCCAGGGTCCGGCTGCCGGAAGCCCGGTGGCCGGATCGATGATGTGGTGCAACTCAACGCCTCCCCGCCGCCAGCGACGGACGGTCGTGCTCGAGGTGGCGACGCCGCCGGTTCGGATGGCGATCGTCTCGCCATCAGGGGTGATCTCGGCTCGGCTGTTCTCGGCAATCTGGATATGCCAGCCATCCTCGGGAGGCTCGCCGGCGACGGAGACATCGCCGCCAAGGCTGACCAGCACCCCACCCCCATGCATCGCCTCGAGCGCCGCTGCGGCAGCGAGGTCCGAGGCGAGCGCCTTCGCGGTTGCGCCGAGGTCGACCTCGACCCCGGCGTCGATCTCCACCCGCCGGGTGGCGGGAAAGAGCCGGACGCGCCGCCATCCCGGCACCGGCGACACCGCCAGCATCAGGGGCTCGCCGTCGGCTGGTACCGCGGCAAAGTCAACGCTGTACCCGGCATTGCGCACCGCCTCTCCAACGGTCGGATCCACGGCACCGTCGGTCAGCTCCGCGGCGCGCAGTGCTGTGGCGATGGCCTGCGCGAGGAGCGGCGAAACGATCCCCTCACGACGTCCGTCGACCGGCCTGGAAACGGCTCAATTCACTGTCGTCTCGAAAGCGGCTGCATGCCTGATCGATCGCGTCGACCACGGCCTCGACAGCTGCGGTTGCGACATCGAGGGTCTGCGGATCGGTGACGACCACATGCAACGAGGTTCCCAGGGCGGTACCTCGGTGCTCTGCAAGCGTCATGACCCGCCGCTGACGGTACTCGCCGAAGAGGAGCTTCCGGTGCTCACGGAGCCGGTGGAGAGCGACGCCGACCCGGTGCTCGAGGACGACGAGGCGGAGGGCGTCGTCGTTGTTCCCGTCGCCGATGTCACCGACGAGGTCGACGTGGTGCTCGTCGACGTTCCAGCGTGTGCGTCGGCGGCGGCCACGCCGAGCGCGACAACCGCCACGCCGCCCACGACCCCGAAGGACATCGTGAGCCTGCGGCGCAGACGGAGTGCACGGTCGCGCTCCTCCACCGTGATGCGTCGTCTGGGAACGCGCATCAGCGGACCTCCTGGGGATGCGCCGCGTGTGGACGCAACCGGGCGCGGACCGGGGGCGTGGCGCGGAGCAGCCGCATCACACCGCGCAGATCGGCGAGCGCTGTACGAGGAACGTCCACCCGCGAGTTCGAATCCTCGACCCACTCGACCGGCAACTCCTGAATACGCACGCCGGCCCGCTGCGCGACGATGAGCAGTTCGGTGTCGAAGAACCAAGCCTGGTCACGAACCATGGGGACCAGGTCGCGCGCAACCTGGGCACGTACGGCCTTGAACCCGCACTGCGCATCCCGAAAGCTCGCGTGCAGCACGCCACGAAGGAGCAGGTTGTAGGCGCGCGAGATGAACTCCCGCTCCGCGCTTCTCGTCACCCGCGCACCCGGCGCGAGCCGGCTGCCGATGACGATGTCGGCACTCCCGGAGAGAATCGGTGCGATCAGCGCCGGCAGCGCTTCGAGTTGCGTCGAGAGGTCGACGTCCATGTACGCCACCACGCTGGCGTCGCTCGCCAACCACGCAGTCCGGAGCGCACGGCCACGACCCTTCCCGGGGAGATGCACCAAGCGCACACCGTCAAGCTCTCGGGCAAGTCGCAGACCGATGAGCCGGGTCGCGTCCTGGCTCGCGTTGTCGACGACGATGATCCTCGTCGCGAACGGGATCTGGCCGCGGACATATGCGTGCAGGGTGCGAACGCTCTGCTCCAGGACCCGCTCCTCGTTGTACACGGGAATCGCAATGTCCAGGACCGGGGCGCCTGCCGTTGCCCGCAGATCGTTCATGAGACAAGCCTGCGATGCGCTCCTTGACGCGAGCCGCGAGCATGCTGGGAGGCAGCTGTGAAGTCATGGCGCTCTCGGAGCCGGCGCACAAGGAAACGCGTCGCGACCCACTCCCCGGTGAGGCCGTGCTGGGGCCGCCCGCCGGTCGGGTCAGCGGCGGGCGACGGCGAGACGCTGGAGGCGCAACGCGAGTGTGGGGCAGCCCGAAACCGCTCGACGCGCGTGCGGGAGGACCGACGCCGGAATGGCGCCGGCACGGATGATCGGGTACCCCCAGTCGTCGAGCTCGATCATCTCGGGCACGAGGTCGGCACACACGCCGTGACCGTCGCACCTGATCCGATCGATGGCGAGCGTGTAGCGATCACTCATGACGCCGCCGCCACTGCGCCGGCGACGCCGCAGCGCCGGTTGTGCTCGTGGAGCTGAAACTCGGCGGCAAAGACGCGAAGCGCTGATGCCAGCAGACCTGCGGCGCCGTCGGGATGGCGGCACGCGCCGCGGCCCGCGAGCAAGCCCGCCCAGCGCTGGATGTGCTCGAGGTCACCCGGCGTCGACGTGAGTGCGGCCACGCGCCCGGCCGACGCCGAGATGGCGCGCAATCCGAAGGTGCACGGCCCGCACTGGCGAGCGCTCTCGTGCGCGAGGTACGCCAGGATCCGCGCGGTCTCGATGACACCGCAGCGCCCCGAGGGAAGCACGGCGATGACGCCGCAGCCCAGCGAGAAGCCGAGCTGGCGGAGCGCGTCCGCGTCCAGTGGCAGCCCCCAGGCGGCGGTGGACTCGATCCATCCGCCGAAATACCCACCGAGAAGGACGGCCTCGCTCTCCGACGTGATACCGCCTGCTGCGTTCACGGCATCGGCCAGCGCCATTCCCTGCGGGATCTCGATCAGCATGGTCTGCGGAACCGCTCCGCCCACGGTGACGAGCGTGGTCCCCGACGAGTTGCCGGTCCCGAGCGATCGAAACCACTCGTCGCCGAAGCGCGCGATCAGCGCGACGTGCGCGAGCGTCTCGACGTTCTGTATGAGCGTCGGGCGCCCATCGATGCCGCGTTCGAAAGGACGCGGAGGAATCGATGTCGGCAACGCGATCCCGTCGTTGATGAAGTGCACGGCAGCCGTCTCTTCTCCGGACACATAGCGAACCGGTGCGCTCACCAGCCGGAGTCGTGCGCGCTCGGACGCCGGGCGTTCGGTCATCGCCCGATGCATTGCCTGGATGGCGCCGACATGGTCGGCGCCGACGTAGAGGACGATCTCATCGGCGCCGACGGCGCCGGCCGCGAGCATCGCGCCGTCGATCACGAGGTGCGGACGCTGCTCCATCAGCATGCGGTCCTTGCGGCTCAGGGGTTCTCCCTCACCGCCGTTGGCCAGCACGACGGGCGTTCCCCCGGATTGCGACGCGACCGATCGCCATTTGACGGCAACGGGAAACCCCGCGCCGCCCTTGCCCCGCAGGTTGCTTCGCTCGAGGGAATCGATGAGCGCGCGCGGCGACGGCAGTGCGCCGAGGCGATGCTGGTGAGCGGTAAGCGTTTCCATCCCCTCAGCACCGGGCGGTCCGGCCAGCAATGCGATGCTCATCGCCCGGTCCCGAACGATGCACGTTCCTCGGCGAGGCGACGCTCCTCGGCGAGCGGGTCCAGCGGGGCTGCGAGCACCCGCCAGATGAGCGCGATCGTGACGGCCGCGACGCAGACGATGTCGATCAAGACCATCCAGAGCGCGGTCCGGTCGGTACCCGTGCCGATGCCGTGAAGAACGGCGATCGGCCAGCTCACATATGCGAGCCAGTGGATCGCGCGCCAGACCCGGGCGCCGAGGTGCTTGCGCAGCAGGCTGGTCGCGACAATGGCGAGGAGCAGCTCGAAGGCAATCGCTCCGAGGCCGAGCCACAACGTCCGGTAATAGGAGCCGAACGGTACGAGCGCGGCGAGCCCGAGGTGCGTGAAGGGGTCGACCACCGCCGTCACGATGTGCAGCGCCAGGAAGACCAGGGTCATCAGGGCGAGGTCTCCGTGCACGGCGGCGCTCAGAAAGCGAGGCCAGCCGGATGCCTCAAAGCGGAGGCGCGCGAGCAGGCCGAGGACCGCGACCGCACTGAGAAGCACGAGACTGACCGCGCCCGCGCCTCGTGTCGTGTACCAGAGCAATTGACTAGACATTGGTTGTGCTCTCCGTGGCCGACGGAAGCTCGATCCGGAAGGTCGCGCCCCCGCCGGGTGTGTCGGTGACGCTGATTTTTCCGCCGTGGGCGGTCACTACGGCGGTTGCGATGCTCAGGCCCAATCCGCTGCCGCCCTGGTCGCGGCTGCGCAACGGGTCGGCGCGATGGAAACGCTCGAAGATTCGCTCGCGTTGCGCGGCCGGCACTCCGGGGCCGTGGTCGACGATGTCGATTTCGGCGTGTCCGTTCTGCGCTTGCAACCCAACCTCGACGGGGCTCCCCGCGGGCGTGTGCACGAGGGCGTTGCGCACCAGGTTCGCGACCGCCTGACGCAGGCGAAGATCATCGCCGGTCACGACAACAGGAGCTTCAATGCGGGCGATCACGACGCGTCCCGGGTCCGCCGCGCGGGCGTCGCTCACTGCGTCGTTGACCATCGACGTCAGGTCGACCGGCGCCCGGTCCAGTGGACGTCCCTGATCCAGTCGCGCGAGCAGCAGCAGGTCGTCGACGAGCAGGCCCATGCGCCGGGTCTCGTCCTCGATGCGCCGAACCGCGAGCAGGACGTCATCGCGGGTCATGTCGGGATTGCGCTGCAGCAACTCGGCATACCCTCGCATCGACGTCAGCGGCGTGCGCAGCTCGTGAGATGCGTCCGAGACAAAGTGGCGCAGCTTCTGTTCGGTGACGTCACGCTCGGCGAACGCTCGCTCGATCTGACTCAGCATGCCGTTGAGGGCGAGCCCGAGGCGTCCGACTTCGGTACGCTCGCTGGACGGCGTGACCCGGCGACCAAGGCCACCGGTCGCGATCGACCGAGCAGTCGCACCCATGCGCTCCAGCGGGCGCATGCCGCGACGCACGAGCAACCACGTGACCACCAGGACGATGATCGTGATCCCGCTGCTGATGGCGATCTCGAAGAGCAGCAGCGTGCCCAATGTGGTGTTGACCCCATCCAGGGGGACCGCGGTCACAGCGACGTCACCGTTGCCCATCGGAGTCACGTAGGCGCGGTATGAATGGTAGGTCCCGCTGCCGGCGATGGTGAGGATCCTGTTTGTCTCCGAAGAGATGTTTGCGGGAAACTCCGGGGCGGACGACGAGGCATACGACGTCGTGCCGAAGAGGATGCCGGAGGAGACCGAACGCCCCGATGAGTCCAGGATCTCGCCGTAGGTGCCAACCGGAAAGGCGTACTCCTGACTGGACGGCGGTCCGCCGCTGTCCGGGGGCCCGCCGTCCCCTCCCGGAAGTCGCGTGTGCAGCAGCACGTTCTGCACACCTGGCTGGATGATCGCCAATTGCTGGTCGACACCCTGCAGGAGCGAGCTCTGCAGCGCCGCGTACGTGCCCACGTCAGCGGCGGCGAGTCCGAGAATGAACAGCGGAGCAAGGGTGAGCAGCAGTCGGAGCCGGAGGGACATCTACGGTCCTGAGGACATCGTCGGCGGCGCGCTCACGCGTGCGCCGAGGCTGAGCTCGTCCGCGGGACGCGCATGACGTATCCGACACCTCGAACCGTGTGGATGAGCGTCGGCTCCACCTGATCGACCTTGCGGCGGAGGTAGCTGATGTACGTCTCGAGCACGCTCGCATCGCCACCGAAGTCGTAATCCCAGACGTGGTCGAGGATCTGCGAGCGTGAGAGCACGCGGCCGGTGTTCATCATCAGGTAGCGGAGCAGACGGAATTCGGTGCGGGTCAGCTCGACAGGCTCGCCAGCGCGAAACACCTCGTGGGTCTCATCGTCGAGCTCGAGGTCGTGGAGCACAAGCTTGCCGGTCGCTGCGGCCCCGTTCGGATTGTGGCGCCGGAGCACGACACGGATTCTCGCGACCAGCTCCTCGATACTGAAGGGCTTGGTCACGTAGTCGTCTCCGCCGATGGTCAGCCCGTGGACCTTCTCCTCGGTGGCGTCACGCGCTGTGAGAAAGATCACCGGGACCTTGATTCCGTCGCTGATGAGGCGCTGTACGAGGGTGAAGCCGTCGTCGTCGGGAAGCCCGACGTCGAGGATCATCAGGTCGGGGCGGAAATCCATGACGGCGTGGCGGGCCTGCTTGGCGCTGCCGGCGGTCTGGACCGCGAAACCCTCGTACTTGAGCGCCATCGCGACGAGATCCGTGATGGCGCGCTCATCGTCGACGACGAGAACTCTGTTCGGTTCGGCTGACTTCACTGTGGTCACCGGACCATCTTCGCGCCGAAACCTGGGAAAAAGCTCAGAGTTTGTTGGATCTATCCTGGGGCTGCGGCCTCTCGCGCGGGCGCTCGCTCGCCATTGCCGAGCGGCAGCGAGAGGCAGCGGACCCCGCCCCCGGCCTTGAGGAACTCGCCCATGGGATGCGGGAGCGGAGTGTACCCGGCGGCCTGGAGCGGGGCCTCCATCTGGGTGATGGTCAGCGAGGAGAGCACCTTGTTGCCCAGCGGCATCGCGTTGCACGCGAAACCGGCCGCCACCTCGACCGGCACCTCGATGAGGTTCGGCACCAGCTCGCGGATCAGGCGCATCGATTCGGGAGCGAACGCGTCGGGAGCTGCCAGGACGTTGGTGGCATCGAGCGGGCAGAAGCACGTGTCCAGGTGATAGAAGCGCGGGTCCACAAGCTCCAGGGACACGACGTCAACCTCGAGGATTCGCGCCACCGGACGGTGTGATTCGCGGTCGGTGCGGAATCCGTAGCCGCAGAACAGCCGATCGCCGAGGAACAGCGCATCGCCGGCGCCCTCGAAGGACAGCGACCTGGGCAGCTCGTGGACGTCGAACCCGAGCCGCTCGAGCTCCTGGCGCCAGTGCGCCTCCTCCCCCTGCCGCTCGGCATGGTGGAAGTTGCTCAGCACGGCGCGGTCGTCCCACAGCACGGCGGCGTTGGCGGTGAACACCATGTCGGGCAGTCCCGCGATCGGCGCTGCAAGCTCGACCGCGACCCCGAGGTCGATGTAGGTGCGATAGAGCGCCTCCCACTGCGACGCTGCGCGAGCGTGATCGACCTCGACGGCGACATGCATCCACGGGTTGATCTCGTACTCGATGCCGAAATGGTCAGGACGGCACATGAGCACGGCCGGCGTCATCGGCTCCCCCGAGGCAGCCCAACCGGATCGCCGAGCGGCAGCGGCATGAGGAGTGTCGGCGAGAATCGCGTCCCGGCGCGAAGTTCGAGCGGTCCCGCCACGGCGGGTCGCTGCAGGCACCAGCCGGGGTCGACGTCGTCGCGGACGGCGAGCAGCGTCGGCCGGAGCAGTGCCCCTCCGGAGCTCCGGCCGTGGTGGCTCACGGTCGCGGTGAGGGCTGGGCGGAGCCAGGTTGCGTTGACCGGCTGGACACCTTCCAGGGGTGCGGCGCTGACGGTCAGGTCGCTCGCCTGCTGAGCAAGCCACGCCTCCACCAGCCGGTCGCGAGGTCCATCCACGTGCCCGGCGAAGGTGAGCCGGCCGCCGGCATGCTCGCCGAGGATCAGCCTCGTGCCGCCGCGGCGCCGCGCGACGATGCCGGCAACCACGCAGGTCGTCTGATTCGAGAGGGCGATGCGCAGCCGATCGGGCGAAGCGACACCCGGACGGTAGGGCGCACTTGCCCGCCGGGCCAGGAGTGCGGCCAGCCCGCGCCCGGCCGCGGCGGCGGCGAGCGCCTCGCCTCGCCCGCGCACGTGGTCGGGCGCCTGAATGACATCACCCGGTCCGATCAGCTCGGTGAGAGCATCGAGACGCCGATCCAGCGGCCAGTCGATGGTCGAACGGCCGTCGAGATGCAGGACGTCGGAGCAGAGGTACACCGCGGGGAGCTCGGCGGCGGCCGCAGGCCCGGTGGCGAGGCGCCGTCCGAAGCCCGCCAGGTCGGGACGACCCTCGCGGTCGAGCACGGCGATGACGCCGTCCAGGATCGCGCCCCGGCCGCCGCGCACGGCTGCCGGTGACGAGACGTCCGGAAAGCGGCGGGCGAGGTCGCCGGGCATCTCACCCTGGATGCGGACGGCTCCGCCCGGGTCCAGGAACAGGAGCGCGCGGGCTCCGTCCCAGTCGACACTGAACAGCCAGTCGTGATCATCGAAGGGCTCGGCGCACGGGACCGATGCCTCGATCGGGATGTACCCGGGAAGGTGGGGCGGCGTGGGAGACCGGAACGGCAATGGGTCTCCGAACGCCACCAGGGCGGCACGAGACAGGCTTGGTCTACCAGCCACGCGCTGCCCGCGAAGCCTCAGGACGCCCGGCGCCGGCGAGCAGGTTCCAGCAACTCGGCGTCGTCAGCCGCCGATCCCTCGGCGTCCTCGCTTTCGGAGCGGCGCGACTTCGCTGCCTCAACCGAGGCTTTGAGCGCGGCCATGAGGTCGGTGACCTTGCCAGGCTCGCGAACCTCCGGGCGTTCGATCGGCTGATTGCTCAGCTTGGACTCGACAACCTGGATCAAGGCCTCGCGGTAGTCGTCGCGATAGCGCGTCGGGTCGAAGTGGGCGCTCATGTTCTCGACGAGCATGACCGCCATGTCCAGTTCCTTCTTCGCGACCGCCGGGCTCTCCTCCGGGATTGCCAGCTCCCCGGTCGATCGAATCTCGTCCGGCCAGTGCAGGGTGTTGAGCAGCAGGCCCTGCTCGTGGAGTGCGAGCCGGCAGAGGTGCTCGCGGTCGCGCAGGGCGATCTTTCCGATGGCGACAGTGCCCGTCTTCTCGAGCGCCTGGCGGAGCAGCGCGTACGGCTTGGCCCCCACGGCCTCGGGTTCCAGGTAGTAGGCACTCTTCAGGTAGACGCCCGCCTCGATCTCCGAGTCAGGGCAGAACTCGACGATGTCGATGGTGTGCGTCGTGGTCAGCGGCAGGTTGTCGAGATCCGAGTCGGTGACGATCACGTATTCGTCCTTGCCAACCTCGTAGCCACGGAGCGCCTCGCTCCAACCGATCTCCCGATCCTCCTCGGGACACCAGCGCTTGTTGCGGACCGGCGTCTGGTCGTTCGGACAGAGCAACCGGAACGAGACGCTCTTCGATTCGGTCGCCAGGTACAGCCGCACGGGAATCGCCACCATGCCGAAGCTGATGGCGCCGCGCCACATGGATCGAGGCATGGCAGTCCCGAGTATAGAGGCGCGGGATCGGTGTGGACTGCCGGCCGTCAGGCCGCGGCGAGCAGCCTGTCGTACGCGGCTTTCAGCTCGGGGTAGCGCAGAAAGATGATGTGCGCGTACTCCTGGGTCAGGGGCACCGGCCTGCGCCGGAGAGTCAACCCGACCTCTTCGGGGCGGTGGTTCGCCTTGCGCCAGTTGCACTTCCTGCAGGCGATCACCACGTTCTCCCAGCGATCCGGCGCGCCGCCGCGGGATACGGGGACGACGTGGTCCACGGTGAGCTCGGCGGCGTTGCCGACACGGCCGCAGTACTGGCAGGTGTGGTCGTCGCGCAGCAGCAGGTTGCGACGGTTCGGACGGAGCAGGCGACGGGGCACGTGGATCGTGCGCAGCAGGCGAACGATGACCACTCCTTCGGGCAGCCGCCGCCCGGCAAGCGCCTCTGCCGCCGCCCGTTCAGCCGCCTCGTCCACGAACGCGACCCGCTCCTTGGTCAGGAGCACAACCAACCGCCGGTGACTGATCACGTTGAGCGGCTGCAGCGAGGCGTTGAGCAGCAGCACTGCCATTGCCCGAATTCTATTGGGAAGCGACGATCTTCGCGTGGGTCAGGTGTAGGGGGCGGACTTGATGGGGCCGACCTTGATCGCACCGCCGCACACCATGCTCGAGCCGACGTCGGTCACGTCCGTCTGGAAATGCGAAGTCGGCAGGGTGACCTGCCAGAACTTGGGCCTTGCGGCCTGCGCCGCGGAGCACGTGGCGTCGGTCCAGGAGACGAGGAAATAGCCGTGGCCGGGCGCGCCCGCGGCTCCCAGGGGCTCGGTGCCGGGAGGAAGGTCGACGGGCCCGGGCGACGCCATCGAGTTGTCGTTCGACCACGTGGTGTTGAGCAGGCTCCCACCCGGCGCGAGCATCTGCAGCTTCGCGTAGCCGTTCTCGGTGCAGTCGCTCGTCGAGCTGTTGCGCATCTCGAAGGTTGCGTAGATGGTGCCGGCCGCTCCCTGGGTGTTCAGGATGGCGATCTCGAACTGCCCGGGCATGCAGGCCACCGGTGGAGTAGCCGTGGGCGTCGGCGTGGGTGCCGGGGTCGCGGTCACAATCGCTGTCGGGGTCACCGGCAGCGTGGTCGGCTCGGTGCTCGTGACCGCGGGAGACGAGGAACCGCAGGCGGCAAGCACACTCGCGGCGGCGAGCAGCACAGACGGAACGAGCACCCGTCGCATCGCGACGCAGGGTACCCGCAATCCGCGCTGCGCGCGCTTCACGGAGCGCTCGGGATGTCCTGGTCGGCGTTGAGCACCGGCGCGAAGAGATCGCCTTGCTCGGCGACCCGTCGGGCGATGGTTGCGATGTTCCAGCGGTCGGGGCGCAGCTCGGGATCGTCGAGCTCCTCCCACGTGATCGGCGTCGAGACGGGCGCCCCCGGCGCGGGCCGGAGCGAATAGGGAGCCGCGAGTGTCTTGTTGATGATGTTCTGCGTGTAGTCGATGCGGATGCGGCCGGTCCGCTTCGCCACCGACCACTCCCAGCTGACGCGGCCCGGCGCTGCCTGGTCGATGGCCCTGCCCACCTCCTCCACCCAGTGGCGCACCCCGGCATAGTCCGGGCCACGACGCACCGGCACGTAGATCTGCAGCCCCGTCTGCCCGCTCGTCTTGACCACGCCGTGCATGCCGTAGTGGTCGAGCGCCGCCTTGACCAGCTTGGCGATGTCGACCACTTCCTGGAATGTCGCGGGTTCGAACGGGTCGAGGTCGAACACTGCCCAGTCCGGGTCGTTGGGGGCATCGATGCGCGAATGCCACGGATGCAGATCGATGACACCCGCGTTGGCGACCCACGCAAGCGTCGCCACCTCGTTGACCACGATGTACGTCTTGGTCTTCTCGCCGTGATAGGTCCAGGACTCGATCCAGGCTGGAGCGTGGGTCGGTTTGTCCTTACGCCAGAAGGACTTTCCATCGATGCCGTCGGGGAAGACCTGCATCGACAGGGGACGGTCCCGGAGATACGGCAACATGTACGGCGCCATCCGGACGTAGTGCTCGATCATGTCCCGCTTGGTGATCCCGTCGGCCGGCCAGAGGACCTTGTCCAGATTCGTGAGGGGAAGTCTGCGGCCGGCTATCTCCCAATGCGCGTTGCCATGAAGCGTTCTGAGCGTGGTCAGCGCCGCACTCTCGTCCGGGTCCTGTCGCCTTGGGGTCCCCTCGCGACCTCCGCGCCGGGTCTCCTTGACCGAGTCGGTTTCGCTGGAGGGCGACGCGTCCTCGTCGCCCGGCACTCCGGTGGCGCTGCCCCCCAAGGCGCCACCCGGACGGCGCGAGGTTCTTGGGGGCTTCAGAACGCTTTCTGCTTTGCGCGGTGAGCCGGGGGGCGCCCCAGCCCGCTCGCGGGTGCAGTCTTCGGGGCGTTGGTCGGAGCGGAGGCTTCGGTAGGCGGGGTGGCGGAGGATGCCGTCGCGGGTCCAGCCGGCAAAGCGAACTTCGCAGACCAGCTGCGGATTGACCCAGGTGGCGGGCTCAGAGGTCTTCGGCGTGACGTCGAGAGCGCACGCCCTCACTTCCAGCGGACGGAGGCGCTCCTTGAGGTCGCGGATGGTCTTCTCGTCGAAGCCGGTGCCGACCTGCCCGCAGTGGACGAGGCGGTTGCCGTCGAGGACGGCGAGGATCAGCGCGCCGAGCTGGTTCGCGCGGCGTCCGCGACCGGCGGTGTACCCGGCGATGACGCACGCCTGGCCGAGCCACGACTTGATCTTCACCCAGTCGGGACTCCGGGTCCCCGGGCGGTAGAGGGAGTCGGCGCGCTTGCCGACGATGCCCTCGATGCCCGAACCGCGGGCCACCTCGAACAGCGATGTCCCGTCACGTTCGACGTGCGACGCGAAGAGAATGTTCGGCGAGTCGACGACGGTCTCGCGTAGCGTCTTCTTGCGAATGCGCAGCTCGGTGCCGAGCAGGTCGCGCCCATCGAGCTCGAGCAGGTCGAACGCGATAAAGGTCACCGGGTGTTCGGCCGCGGCCCGGCGCACGTCGACCTCGCCGGACACATTGATGCGCTGCTGCATCCGCTCGAATGAAGGCCGCCCGTCGCCGTCGAGGACGACCAACTCGCCGTCGACGATCGCCTGGCGCGCATGGATACCCGCACGGATCGCCTGGGCCTCCGGGTAGCGGGCGGTCTCGTCGCCGCCGCGCCGGCCGGTGATGCGTACCAGGTCCCCGGCGCAGCTCACCATCGCGCGGATACCGTCGTACTTCAGCTCGAACATCCACCCGTCCCTGGTGAAGGGGCGATCCACCGGCGTGGCGAGCATGGGTGGCGGCGCCTGGGCGGGTCCGGCCGGCGCGGTGGCGGGAGGCACCGCCCCGGCGGGCGTGGTTCGAGTGCGAGCCGCGCGACGCATCTCTCGTGGGTCGCCGCCACCCTCACTGGCGATCTCCGCCAGGCTTCTGCCGGTTTTGACCGAAACATCGAGGTCGAGCGCCTCGAATCCCTCCACCACCGACGCGTCGCGCTTCTTGATCATCAGCCAGTTCTTGTCGCCGTCGCTGCTGCCGCCGTACTGCCGGCCGCGCTCACCGATGTGCACGAGCGCGAACTCACCCGACAGCTTGGTGCCGCGGAGGCGGAACTTGACATCACCCTTGAGCCGGGAACGCTCGAAGTCCTCAGCGGACTCCTTGACCCATTCGAATGTGCCGATGTCCCAGAGCATCACCGTGCCGGCGCCGTATCCCGATGGGATGACGCCCTCGAATTCGCCGTAGTCGATCGGATGGTCCTCGGTCTGCACGGCCAGGCGTTTCTTGGCGGGATCCACGCTTGGACCCCTCGGAACCGCCCATGAGAGCAGCACGCCGTCGTGCTCGAGGCGAAAGTCGAAATGCATCCGTGTGGCTCGATGTTTCTGGACGCAGAACCTGCTGCCGTGGGGCAGCTGCTCCCATGCCGACTGCCCTTCCCGGGCATGCGGGATTGGGTCGCCACTGGGCTCCGGGGTCTGATTGAAGTCCCGCTTGCGGCGGTACTCTTCAAGGGTTGGCAACGGCATGTTCATCGACCCTTTCGACGGGGGCGGCGGGGAGCGGAACGGACAGCGTCATGCACCTCGCTGATGCTAGTGCAGCGCACCTCACCAAATGAGCGAGGTGAGGCCGCGGGCTGGTAGAATAGGGGTACTTGGAATGGCCGATTTAGGCGGTCCCCGCTGGACGAATCGAGCGGTTTCAGCATTGGCCCCCTCTCCAACACACACCTCACAACCGGAGCAGCACACATAACCGACATCGCACGCCCCGAAAGCCCCGATGAGGCGGGAGTCGAGCCCCAGACGAACCCAGTGGTGAGCCACCCGGACGGCAACCCGGATCCGCGTCCTCTCGGCGCCGGCCGGGTCGGGAAGGACACGTACTCAGCCGACCAGATCCAGATCCTCGAGGGTCTGGAGCCGGTTCGCAGGCGCCCCGGGATGTACATCGGATCCACGGACCTCCGTGGTCTGCACCATCTCGTGGTCGAGCTCGTCGACAACAGCATCGACGAGGCCCTCGCCGGCTGGTGCGACACCATCAAGATCGTCCTCCACGCGGACAAGTCCGTGTCAGTTCTGGACAATGGTCGCGGCATCCCTGTGGGGATGCACCCGACTGCGAAGAAGTCCGCGCTCGAGGTGGTGCTGACCACCCTCCATGCAGGCGGCAAGTTCGGCGGCGGCGGCTACAAGGTTTCGGGCGGACTCCACGGCGTCGGCCTCTCGGTCGTCAACGCCCTCAGCGAGCGCCTCGTCGTCGAGGTGTACCTCGATGGCGAGACCCATCATCAGGACTACACCCGTGGTGTGCCGGACGGTCCGGTGGCGGTTATCGGCGCGTCCGACCGGCGCGGTACGTTCGTGCGCTTCTGGCCCGATCCCGAGATCTTCCCGGAGATCGAGTTCTCGTGGGACACCGTCTGCACGTCGCTGCGCAGCTACGCGTTTCTCAACAAGGGCATCACGATTCAGCTTGCCGACGAGCGCGACGACCAGGCGTACACGTTCCATTTCGAGGGCGGCATCCAGTCGTTCGTCAGGTATCTCAACGCCAACCGCAACGTCATCAACCAGAAGCCGATGTATGTGGAGCGAGAGATTGATGGCAACGTTGTCGAGATCGCGCTCCAGTATCAGAACACCGTGTTCACAGAACACGTTCTCGCGTTCGCGAACAACGTGCACACCGAGGAGGGCGGAGCGCACGTCACCGGCTTCCGGAGCGCGCTGACCGCGACCCTCAACAAGTACGCACGCAAGGCGAACATCCTCAAGGAGCAGGACCCCAATCTCAGTGGCGACGACGTGCGCGACGGGTTGACCGCGGTCATCAGCGTCAAGTTGCGCGAGCCGCAGTTCGAGGGTCAGACCAAGACCAAGCTGGGCAACAGCGAAGTCGCCGGCCAGGTATCGACCGTGCTGAGCGAAGCGCTCATGCAGTACCTCGAGGAGAATCCGACCGATGGTCGCAAGATCATCGATCAGTCCCTGACCGCGGCGCGAGCGCGCCAGGCCGCTGCGAAGGCGCGAGACCTCGTCCAGCGCAAGTCACTGCTCGAGTCGGCCACGCTCCCCGGAAAGCTCGTCGACTGCAGCGAGCGCGACCCCGCGCACTGCGAGATCTTCATCGTCGAGGGATTGTCGGCAGGTGGTACTGCCAAAGAGGCCCGTGAGCGCCGCAATCAGGCGATCCTTCCGCTCCGGGGCAAGATCCTCAATGTCGAGAAGGCGCGGGCAGACAAGATCCTCGGCAACGAGCAGATCAAGGACCTGATCATGGCGCTCGGCGGTGGGTTCGGCGAGACGTTCAGCGTGGACAAGCTTCGCTACCACCGCATCGTGCTCATGGCGGACGCCGACGTCGACGGCTCGCACATCCGCACGCTGCTGCTCACGTTTTTCTGGCGCCACCTGCGCCCGCTGGTGGACGGGGGCTTTCTCTACCTCGCGCAGCCCCCGCTGTACAAGCTCGAGAAAGGCAAGGGACGGAACAAGCAGACCGAGTACGCCTTCAGCGATGACCAGCGCGACGACAAGGTCAAATCCATGGGGCGGGATACCGAGGTGTCTCGCTACAAGGGACTCGGCGAGATGATGTCCGAGGAGCTGTGGGCAACCACCATGGACCCCGATCGCCGGGTGCTCCTCCGCGTCGGCGTCGCGGACGCTCTCAAGGCAGACGACATCTTCGACCGTTTGATGGGATCCGACGTCGAGCCTCGGAAGCGATTCATCCAGACCCACGCCACGAGCGTGCGCAACCTCGACGTCTGATGTCGCTCCCGATCGCGGTCGACGCGATGGGCGGCGACCACGCCCCAGCTGAAATCGTGCGTGGCGCTGTGCGCGCAGTGAACGAGCACGGCATCGCGGTGACGCTCGTCGGCCGGCGTAAGGCTGTCGAGCAGGAGCTCCGCAACGCGGGCGCCGCAACCCACGACCGGATCACGGTCGTTGATGCCCGAGAGGTCATCGAGATGAACGAGCACCCGGCAAATGCGGTACGGGCCAAGCGCGACTCCTCGCTGGTGAGCGCCTGCGCGCTGGTCGCCGGCGGCCAGGCGAGCGCCGTCGTCAGCGCGGGCAACAGCGGCGCCATGCTCGCCGCTGCACTGTTCACGATCAAGCGCATCCCGGGCATCTCGAGGCCGGCGATCGGGGCGTCGTTTCCCAGTGACGCCGGTCAGACCTTCGTCCTCGACGTCGGTGCCAACACGGACTGCAAGCCGGAGTGGCTCGCTCAGTTCGCCCTGATGGGCGACGTCTACGCCCGGACAATGCTCGGCATCGTCCGGCCCCGGGTCGCGCTGCTCAGCAACGGCGAGGAGTCGGAGAAGGGATCCGAGCTGGTGCAGGCCGCGCACCCGCTCATCGCCGCGCTGCCGATCGACTTCGTCGGCAACATCGAAGGCAAGGATGTGTTCCGCGGCGCCTGCGACGTCGTCGTCACCGACGGCTTCACCGGAAACGTGGTGCTCAAAGTTGCCGAGGGCATCGGCGACTTTCTCTTCGCCAGCATCGCCCGTGAGGCCCGCAAGAGTCTCGGCGGAAAGGTCGGCGGCGCGCTGCTCAAGCCGAAGCTGCGGCCGTTGCGAGATCGCGTGGATTACCGCAAGACCGGCGGCGCGCTCCTCCTCGGTGTTGCCGGCGAGGTCGTCATCGCTCATGGGCGCTCCGATGCGGAGGCCACCATGAACGCGATTCGCGTCGCGGCACGGGCGGCCGAACAGGGTGTCAGCAACGTGATCGCGGGCGCGGCGAGAAGCCCGGCGGAGGTGCCTGCGTAATGGCGGTGTTCGAGCCCGGCCAGATCCATCCCATCGAACTCGAGGCCGAGATGCGCGCGTCCTACATGGACTACGCGATGAGCGTCATCATCAGCCGCGCGCTCCCGGACATCCGCGACGGCCTCAAGCCGGCGCAGCGACGCATCCTCTGGGCGATGCTGGACACCGGCATGACCGCGGGGGCGCGCTATCAGAAGTGCGCAGCCGTCGTCGGCGAGGTCCTCGGCAAGTACCACCCCCACGGAGACTCGGCGGTCTACGACACGCTCGTCCGCCTCGCGCAGCCGTGGGTGATGCGCTATCCGCTCATCGACGGCCAGGGCAACTTCGGTTCCGTCGACGGCGACCCGCCCGCCGCATACCGTTACACCGAGGCGAGGATGACCGCGGTGGCCATGAGCCTCGTCGACGACATCGAGAAGGATACCGTCGACTTCGGCCCGAACTTCGCCAACGTCCCCGGTGTGCGCGAGCCGTCGGTGATGCCGTCGCTGCTCCCCAACCTCCTGGTCAACGGCGCGAGCGGCATCGCCGTGGGCATGGCGACCAACATCCCCCCGCACAACCTGGGGGAGATCTGTGACGCGGTGGTCCGGCTGATCGACGACCCGGAGACGACCACCGAGGACCTGATCCGGATTGTCAAGGGCCCTGACTTCCCAACCGGCGGCATCGTCTACACCCGCGACATCGCCAACGTGTATGGCACCGGCCGGGGGCGCATCGTGATGCGTGCTCAGGTCGACTTCGAGGAGTCGAAGTCGGGTCGGGAGCAGATCATCGTGCGCGAGCTGCCGTACCAGGTGAACAAGTCGCGCCTGATGCAGACCATCGCTGAGCTCGTCAACGACCGCAAGATCGACGGCATCGCCGACCTGCATGACGAGTCCGGGCGCGAGGAGAAGGTGCGCATCGTCATCGAGCTGAAGTCGAATGCTCGCCCGCACACGGTGCTCAACAACCTCTACAAGCATACCCAGCTGCAGATGACGTTCGGGGCTTTGATGCTCGCCATCGTCGACGGCAGGCCGCAGGTGCTGAGCCTCAAGGCGATGCTCCAGCACTACATCAGCCACCGGCGCACCGTGGTCACGCGACGAACGCGCCACGAGCTGACCACGGCTCGAGAACGGGCGCACATCCTGGAAGGTCTGACCATCGTCCTCGACAACCTCGACGAGACGATCGCGATCATCCGGGGCGCGCAGGACGAGAAGTCCGCGCAGTCCGCCCTGGAGCAGCGTTTCAGCCTCACCGAGCGTCAATCGAAGGCGATCGTCGACCTGCGTCTCGGGCGGCTGACGCGGCTCGAGAGCGGCAAGCTCCGCGAGGAGTACGAGGAGCTGATCAAGAAGATCGCCCAGCTCGAGGATCTGCTCGCCAACCCGCGCCTCATCGACGGCGTCATCAAGGACGAGGTGACCAACCTGCGCAGACGCTTCGCCGATCCACGGCGCAGCGAGATTCGTCACGACGAGCTCGAGATGAACGAGGAAGACCTCATCCCCCAGGAGCAGGTCTTCGTCACGCTGACGCATCGCGGTTACGTCAAGCGCATGTCCCTGGACATCTACCGCGCGCAGCATCGCGGCGGCAAGGGAGTCGTCGGCGCGCGTCGCTCGACGGACGAGGACTACATCGAGCACTCGACGACCGCGAACACCCACAGCGACATGCTGTTCTTCACCAACCGCGGCCGCGTGTTCCGGTTGCGCACGCATGAGATTCCCGACGTCAAGCGCCAGGCCAAGGGCATCCCGATCATCAACCTGATCGAGGTCGACCAGGGTGAGAAGGTCACCGCGCTCATCGACATGGAGGTCTTCAGCGACGAGCAGTACCTCGTGATGGTGACCAAGCTCGGTCAGATCAAGAAGACGCCTGCTGCGGCTTATGCGGCGGTGCGCCGCAACGGGCTGATCGCCATCAACCTGCAGGACGATGACGAGCTCAACTGGGTGCGCCGGTCCTCGGGCGGCAACGAGGTGCTGGTGGTGACCCGCCGGGGCAAGGGCTCGCGGTTCACCGAGAAGGAAGTCCGCCCCATGGGCCGGGACACCATGGGCGTCGGCGCCATCCGGCTACGCAAGGGCGATGAGGTCGCCGGGTTCGACATCGTGAATCCCGACGGGCACGTGCTCGTGATCACCGAGAACGGCTTCGGCAAGCTGACCCCGATGAGCGATTACCCTGTCAAGAGCCGGAACATCCAGGGCGTGTACACGGTCGACCAGACCGCAATCCCGAAGATCGGTGAGATCGTGGGGATGCGTGTCGTCGAGGATCTGTCCGAGGAGCTGATGGTCATCTCGACTTCGGGACAGGTCATTCGCATCCCACTCGAGCAGGTGCGCATCTCCGGGCGCCAGACCCGGGGCGTGATCATCATGCGGCTCGATGACGGTGACCGGGTCGCCTCGATCGCCGGGGTGGGCGCGGTGGTAGCACTCGAGGCATGACCGAGGTCTTCGGGCTCTCCGACGCGTACGTCGACGAGCTCTCGGCCCTCGACCCCTTCACCGCGACGGACCTCGGACTACCGGGACACGACGACGAGGTGACCGACTACTCCCCGGACGGCGTCGAGGCGCGTGTCGACCTCGACCGCCGGACGCTCCGCGCGCTCGACCATGCCGCCATCGAGAATGACGCCGATCGCATCGCCGTGGCGGTCATGCGCGACCGCCTCGACGCGGGCCTCGAGAGCTACCAGGCAGGCTCCCCGTGGCGTCAGCTGTCCAACTTCGACAGCCCGCTGTCGTTCGTCCGGATGGCGTTCGACCTCTGCCCGCGCGAGACGCCTGACGACTGGGAGCGGATCGCCACCCGGATGAGCCGGATTCCCGAAGCCCTCGACGGCTTCGCCACCTCGCTCCGCCACGGACTTGCCACCGGTCGGATCGCGCCGCGGCGGCAGGCGCTGGTCTGCGCCGAGCAGACGGCGACGCTTGGCGGCCTCGACGGCGGCGGCGCGCCGTACTTCGCGGGGATCGCCGCCGCAGCCGCGCATGACGACGGGCTGACCGAGCGCTTGCGTCGGGGCGCGGAGGAGGCGACGCAGGCTTACGCCGGGATGTCGCGCTTCCTGCGCGAGGAATACGCGCCGAAGGCGCCGGAGGCCGACGCCGTCGGCCGCGAGATGTACGCCATCGGCATTCGCAGGTGGCTCGGGATGAACCGCGACCCCGAGGAGATCTACGCGTGGGGCTGGGAGGAGCTGCACCGCATCGAGTCGGAGATGGCCGCCGCCGCCGAACGGATCGCTCCGGGCGCCGGTCCTGAGGGCGCGATGGCCGTGCTCCGCGAAGATCCCGCGCGCAGCATCGAGGGCATCGACCGGCTGCTCGCCCACCTGCAGGAGCTCACCGATCGCACCATCGCCGATCTCGACGGCACGCATTTCGACATCCCGGCGCCACTGCACCGGGTGGAGTGCCGGGAGGCGCCTCCCGGAACGGCAGCTGCGATGTACTACACGGCCCCGTCCGCGGACTTCAGCAGGCCCGGGCGGACCTGGTACCCGGCAAAGGGCAAGACCCGGTTCCCGCTCTGGACCGAGGTCACGACCGCCTACCACGAAGGGGTTCCGGGGCATCACCTCCAGATAGGGCTCTGCATGACGTTCCAGGACCGTCTGACGACCTTCCAGCGCCAGCTCGGAACGTATTCCGGCCACTGCGAGGGCTGGGCGCTCTACGCCGAGCGGTTGATGCAGGAGCTCGGCTACCTCGAGAATCCTGACTACCTGCTCGGGATGCTCGCCTCTCAGGCATTTCGCGCCATGCGCGTCATCGTGGACATCGGGCTCCACCTCCAGCTCGCCATCCCCGAGAACGAGGCCTACCGCCCCGGGCACGTGTGGGACTGGGAAACAGCGCTGCCCTTCGTCAGCCGGTACTGCGGTTTCGCCGGACCCGGGTTCGCGCGGAGTGAGCTCGACCGCTACTGCGGGATGCCCGCCCAGGCGATCAGCTACAAGGTCGGCGAGCGAGCGTGGCTCGATATCCGCGCTCGACTTCGGACACGGCTCGGGCCCGAGTTCGACCTGAAGCGTTTCCACATGGAAGCCCTCAACCTCGGGTCGATGCCGCTCGATCTGCTCGAGCAGGAGTTGCTCGGAGCCAACTGACCCGACCCCACGCTTGTGCGGGGTATGGGTCGGTGGAGGTGGTGTGGGGGCGCAACCTGCACCCCGTCACCAGTCCGTGCTGGCCGGTCTGGACGCGAATTGTCCGGAACCGGCTCGGGATCGCTAGGCGGCCTTCCCGATCTTGAAGATCTTGGTACCGCAGACGGGGCAGGTACCGGTGGTCGCCGGTTTGCCGTTCTTCATCGTGATCGCCTCAGCGCCCTTGATCTCGCGCTGTTCCTTGCATTTGAGGCAATAGCCAGTGGCCATGTGCTCCTCCGGGGGGTGGTGGTGGTTCTGCGACTGCTCGGAGGCAGGTTGCGGGCATTCTAGCCACATCGGGCCTGAATTGGAGCCGAATTCAGCCGGGGCGCCCGCCGAGGTGCGGTGAATCGAGCCGATCGGGTGGGGCCAGGGGGTCCGCCCGGGCCCTCACACCGCCCCGGCGCAGGCGCTCAGACGGGGGCGACGGTGGTGGCGAGGTGGGTACGGAAGAAGGCTCGCGTGCGGTCCCAGGACAGCCGTGCGGCGTCGGCGTCGAAGACCTCGGGACGGGTGTCGTTGAAGAAGGCATGGTCCGCTCCGGAGTACCAGAAGAACTCGACGTCGACACCTGCGCCGCGGAGCTCCGCCTCGAGCGCATCGACCTGCTCGCGCGTGTATGCCCCGTCCTTCTCGGCGAAATGGCCGAGCACGGCACCCTTGATCCTCGTGACGTCCGGCTTGGCCGCCGCCGTGACACCCATGTACGGATAGAACGGGACGACGGCGGCGAATACGTCGCTCAGGGTTGCGGCGAAGACCGCGAGTGCGCCTCCCATGCAGAAGCCGACGATCCCGACGCGGTCTCCGGCGGTGCGATCGCTCTGCGCAAGCCACTTGCCGGCGCCGAGCATGTCGCGGGCAGCCTCCGCAAGGTCGAGCTCCATGAGCAGCTTTCCGGCCTCGTCGGGCTCCTTGGTCTCCTTGCCGTGATACAGGTCCGGCGCCAGCGCGACGAACCCCTCGCCGGCAAACCGGTCGCAGAGATCGCGGATGTGCGCGTTCAGTCCCCAATACTCCTGGATGACCACGACGCCGGGGCCCCTGCCGCTCGCCGGCGTCGCCAGGTATCCGCCACACGTATGTCCGTTGCTGGGAAATTCAACCGTCTCGCCCATTGCTTACTCCTTCGCCGAATTCGATGTCAGTCAGGATCTGCCTGGCGCGCGCGACCGCGAGTGCGTGCGCTCATGCTGCCGGATGCTCATTGCCGTGTGCATCGATGAGCTTTTGAGCAACGTGCGCAGGCACCTCCTCGTAGCTCGAGAAGCCCATCGAGTACCGGCCGCGACCCTGGGTCATGGCCCGCAGCTCGACCGGAAACGTGTACATCTCCGCCTGCGGCACGTGCGCGTTCACCTCGGCCCGCCCGTCGCCGATCGGGTTCACGCCGCCGACGTGACCGCGCTTCGAGTTGAGCAGGCCCATGATGTCGCCGGTGAAGCGTTCGGGAACGATCACGTCGACGTTCATGATCGGTTCGAGGATGACCGGCGATGCCTTCTGGACAGCCTCCCGCATGGCCATCGCCCCGGCGATCTGAAACGCGATGTCCTTGCCGTCGACGCTGTGTGTCGACCCGTCGACGAGGCGCACCTTGATGTCGACGATGGGATTGCCGGTGACGGCTCCCTGCTCCATCGTCTGCCGGACGCCCTTCTCCACGGATGGACGGAACTGGTGCGGGATTGATCCACCGAAGATCTTGTCCTCCCATTCGAAGCCACCGCCCCGCGGGAGCGGTTCGATCTCGATGGTTGCGTCGCCGTACAGCCCCGAGCCTCCCGATTGCTTCTTGTACTTGTGGCCGACCCGAGCCGTGCCGGTGATGGTCTCCCGATACGGGATCTTGGGCGGGTGCAATTCCGCGTCCACCCCGAACTTCCGCTTCATGCGCTCGAGGGCGACGTCGAGATGGATGTCGCCGAGCCCGTGGACGAGCACCTCGTTGGTGACCGGGTCGCGATCCGTTGTGAACGTCATGTCCTCCTCGGAGAGCCGCGCCAGGCCACTCATGATCTTGTCTTCATCGCCCTTGGTTCGAGCGACGATCGCGGCGGACGCGCTCGCTGACGGCCAGGGCAGCGGCGGCATGAGCACCGCCGCGTCCTTGACGCACAGCGTGTCGCCGGTCTGGGTGTGGGCCAGCTTGGTGACGACGCCGATGTCGCCGGCAGCGACTTCGGTCGCGGTGATGATGGCTTTGCCGTTGGGTTGACCGAGCTGCGCGAAGCGTTCCTCCTGGGCCAGCCGCGCGGTGATCGGGTGGCTGTCCCCGCGCATCGTGCCGCGCAGCACTTTGAAGAACGAGACCTTGCCGAAGGTGTCCACCGTCGTCTTGAAGACGTGCGCGCACAACTTGCCGTCGGGGTCGCAGGCGATGGCCACCTCGTTGCCCTTCGCATCGATGGCGGTGTGGGTGCGCTCCGAGGGTGCCGGGAGGTATCGCACGATGCTGTCGAGCACCATCGCCGCGCCCTTCTCGGTGGCCGCCGAAGCACACACGATCGGCACCAGCGACCCTCGCGCCGTGGCGGCATGGAGGGCGGCGCGCACCTCTTCATCGGTGAGCTCGGTGCCCTCGAGGTATTTCTCGAGGAGCGCGTCGTCACTCTCGGCCGCAGCATCCACGAGGGCCGCATGAGCGCGCTCGATCTCGGTGTTCATCTCCTCGGGTGCCGTTGTGTCCGTGGCTCGTCCGCGGTCGTCAAAGGCGTGCGCACGGTCATCGACCAGGTCGACGTAGCCGCTGAACCCCTCTGCCGCTCCAATCGGGACGGCGACGGCGATCGGCTTACGCGAGAACGCCTCGCGGAGCGCATCCACGGTCGCCTCGTACGCGGCGTTCTCCTTGTCCATGCGGTTGACGACGATCAGCGCAGGGACGCCCGAAGCCTGGATCATCTCCCATGCCATCTCGGCACCCACGGGGACGATCCCGGTGGCCGCGACCACCAGCACGGCTGCGTCGGCAACGGCGAGGGCCTCGACCACCTCCCCGGCGAAGTCCTGGAAACCGGGCGCATCGATCAGGTTCACCCTGAAGCCGTCCCAGTCGCAGTGGGCAACGGCCAGCCCGATGCTCATCGAGTGACGCTGCTCCTCGGGCTCGTGGTCGAACAGCGACGTCGCCTGCTCGGTCGACCCCATCCGCTGGGTTGCCCCGGCGGTGTGCAGCAACGCCTCGCAGAAAGTCGTCTTTCCGTCGTGGCTGTGACCGACGACGGCGACGGTGCGGATGCGATCAGGTGTGGGCGTCGGCATGGTGAATCAACTCCAGACAGGACTCCCGGACCGAAGGAACGAATGGTAGCCGCTCGAAGTGCCCCTCCTGTGCGCTGTCAGGGTCAACGACGGCGCGCAACCACCAGGACGGTTTCGGAGAGCGCATGTGCCGGGGAGCCACTCCATCCGTCGAACATGGTCACGTCCGGCAGACCCGCTCGCGAGAACAGTCGCGGGATCGATGCGAAGGGGCACAGCCAGCCGCTCGTCTGCTGCACCGACACCGAGCCGTCATCGAAGATCGCGATCTCGCGGAGCACGTAGGTGTGGCGACGCTGGTCGTAGACGGCATCGCCGAGGAGCAGGTGGCGGCGGTCCGATAGCAGTGAGTTGGGAACGACGTCCCACCAGTCGATGCGTCCGGGCGGCTGCTCCGGCCGCAAGCGCAACTCGGCGATCAGGGTCCCGCGCGACGTCAGGGATGCCGCGATGCGAGCAAGCACCTCGGGCTGCTCGGCTCGCGAGAACGCCTCGAGGACGAAGTACACCAGCAGCGCCGCGTCGAAGCCGCCCGCGGGCAGGGGCGCATCACGCAGGTCTCCCTTGACGAAGCGAACCTTCCCGAGCAGCTGCGCCTCGCGCGCAAGCCGTCGACCGTGGCTGAGTGCGGCTGCGCTCACGTCGACGCCGGTCACCGTGTGGCCGGCTGCCGCGAGTGGGACGGCGTAGAGCCCCGGGCCGCAACCGGCGTCGAGAATTCGCGCCGGCGGGGCCGGAAGCAACCGGCGCAGGCGTCGCACCTGCGCGGCGATCACCGTGCGCCTCCGGCTCGCTCCGTCGTGGGATTGATCGAGGTGCTCGCGGAGCAGGCGTCGTGCGTATTCGGGGCGGCCCCAGTCCAGCTCGGCGACGCTGTCGAAGGGCACCGGCCAGGGCGGGATCGAACTTGGACGCTGTCCGCGGCGCATGTTCGCGGCAGCGTAGGCCACAATCCCGGGCGATGGGCGGCGTGATCGGCCAGTGGGTGACCAGCGGGGGCCTCTTGATCGTGCTCGTGCTGATGCTGATCAACAGCTGCGGGGTGCCATTCCCGAGCGAGGTCATCATGCCCGTGGCGGGCGTGCTGGCCGCCACCGGCCACTTCAACATCGTCGTTGTCATCGTGATCGGCGTTGCGGGCAACTGGCTCGGGGCCCTGCTCGCTTACGCGCTCGCGCGCCGGTTCGGCCGCCCGCTCCTGCTTGGTCCCGGGCGGCGAATCGGGATCTCACCGAAGCACCTCGACCTCGCCGACCACTGGATCGATCGCTACGGGCTGGCCGCGGTCTTCTTCGGGCGGATGCTGCCGGTGATCCACACGTACATCTCATTCCCGGCGGGCCTCGCCAGGATGCAGCCGGTGTGGTTCGCCGGGCTGTCGCTCGTCGGATCGACCGTCTGGGTCACGTTCCTCGCGGTCCTCGGGTACGAGGTGGGCGCGAACTACACCAAGGTGTCGGGTCCGATCGGGACGGCCGCAATCGTGATCGCCGTCCTGGTGGTCATCGCGGTGGTCGCGTGGTACCTCCGCGGGAGGGGACGGGACTCGCCGGCGTCGACCTCAGGCCTCTAAGGGCCGGGTCAGGACATATCCGGCCACGGGCTCGCGGAGTCTGTCTCTCCGTCGTCACCCTCGGCCCGCTGACGGTAGCGGTCGGCAACCATCTTGTACGCGACGGTCTTGGGGAGACCCAGCTTGACGAGGCTCTTGACCTCATCGGCCATGACCTTGTCGCGGGCGGTCTCGATCGACGCGACCAGGTCTTCAATCGAAACGGTGGAGGCGCGCTTGGACATCACTTGCAGTCTACCAACGGTTCGGCCGGGCAAACCTCCCGGCGATCATCCGGTCGCCGCCGGGGCTCCGCCTCCCGGGCGGCTCGCGTTGCCCGGCATACTTTGAGGATGGCGTATCTCCCCAACTCCGATGCCGAACGTCGCGAGATGCTCGATGCGGTGGGGGCGGCGTCGGAGGCGGACCTGTTCACCACGATTCCGGCCGCCCTGCGCAACCCTCAGATCGACCTCCCGCCGCCCCTCTCCGAGCAGGACCTGGTGGCGGAGCTCGAACGCCTCGCCGCCCGGAACCGATCGCTGAGCGCGTACGACAGCTTCCTCGGCGCCGGCGTCTATCGCCGGTTCAGCCCCGCGATCGTGCGGGGGACCATCTCGCGTCCGGAGTTCTACACCGCGTACACGCCCTACCAGGCCGAGGCCTCGCAGGGGACGTTGCAGACCATCTTCGAGTTCCAGTCGATGATCTGCGCGCTGACGGGGCTCGACGTCGCCAACGCGTCGCTGTACGACGGCGCGACCGCCGCCGCGGAGGCGATGGTCATCGCCGTCCAGGCGACCGGTCGAACGCGCATCGCGGTCGCCGGCACCGTCCACCCGGAGACGATCGCCGTGCTGCGAACCTTCGGCGAGGGGCGTCGCGTCGCCATCGACGTGGTCGCGACCGGCGACGGAGTGCTCGAGCTCGAGACGGTTCGCGCGGCGCTGACCGCGGAGCATGCCGCGCTCCTCGTCCAGTACCCGAGTTTCGCGGGGACGATTCAGGACCTCGCGCCACTCGCGCAGGCGGCCCATGACGCCGGCGCCCTCGCCATCTGCGCCACCGACCTCCACGCCTGCGCGATGCTGACGCCCCCCGGCGAGAGCGGCTTCGACGTCGCTGTCGGTGACGGCCAGCCACTCGGCATCCCGGCATCGTTCGGCGGCCCGCATGTCGGCTTCATGGCGGTTGCGCAAGCGCAGATGCGACGCATCCCCGGCCGCCTGGTCGGGATGACGCTGGACCACGACGGGCGGCGCGCGTACGCGCTGACCCTGCAGGCGCGAGAGCAGCACATCCGCCGCGAGCACGCGACCTCCAACATCTGCACCAACCACGCGCTGATCGCTCTCGCCGCCACGGTGTACATGGCGCACATGGGCGCGGGCGGGATGCGCGCCGTCGCCGAGGTGAGCACGCAGCGCGCTCATCACCTGGCCAATCTGCTCACCGCCGTCGACGGGCTCTCGCTTGCCCACCCCTCGACGCCGTTTCTCTGGGAATTCGTGCTGCGCACACCCGGCAGCGCCGCATCGTTCGCGACGGCGCTGCGCCGGCGGGGCATCGTCGCCGGGCTGCCGCTCGGTCAGATCGACCCCAGGCGCGACGGGGAGCTCCTCGTCTGCTGCACCGAGCTCACCTCGCCACAGGCGATCGACCGGTACGCGGCCGCGGCCGCCGATGTCGTCACGTCGGAGCGCACGGTTGCGATGGCGCACGCATGATCGACTCGATTCCCGCAGCGACGCGCGAGGCCGGCTGGTCGGTGGACGAACCGCTGGTGTTCGAGCTGAGCGCCAATTACACGACCGGCCCTGCGGTGACCGCCGCCGGTGTGCCCACCAGCGTTGGTGCCACCTCGATCCCCGACGCGCTGCTGCGCGCCACGCCACCCACCGTCCCGGCGGTTCCGGAGGCGGTGCTCGCCCGCCACTTCGGACGCCTGGCGAGGCGCAATCACAACCTCCACGAGGGGATGTATCCGCTCGGTTCCTGCACGATGAAGTACAACCCGGTGGTCGACGAGCAGCTCGCATGGCTCGACGGCTTCGCGCAACTGCATCCCTACCAGGACGAGGAGGACACCCAGGGGGCCCTGCAGTTGATGTGGGAGCTGGATCGGATGCTCGCGTCGATCACCGGGATGGCGCGCATGTCGCTGCAGCCCGCGGCGGGCGCACACGGCGAGTGGACCGGGCTGCGCATGATCCAGGCGTACCACGCCGATCGTGGCGACAGCGCGCGAACACGGGTGCTGATCCCGGACTCGGCGCACGGCACCAACCCGGCGTCCGCGGCGGCGTGCGGCCTCGACGTCGTGACCGTGAAGAGCAATCACGACGGCACCGTCGACGTCGAGGATTTCTCGAGTCACCTCGACGCGACCGTCGCCGCGGTCATGCTGACCAATCCCAACACGCTCGGCGTGTTCGAGAAGGACATCGTGGAGATCGCCCGGCTCGCCCACCAGGCCGGCGCGCTGGTGTACTACGACGGCGCGAACCTGAACGCGCTGGTCGGGATTGCGCGTCCCGGTGACATGGGATTCGACGTCGTCCACCTCAACCTGCACAAGACGTTCTCGACCCCGCACGGCGGTGGCGGCCCCGGGGCCGGACCCGTGGGCGTGGCCGAGCGGCTCATCGATTTCCTGCCGACCCCGACTGTCGAACGTGACGGTGATCGCTTCTTCCTCGATCACCAGCGACCGAAGAGCGTCGGCAAGGTGCGCTCGTACTACGGCAACTTCGGGATGCTCGTGCGAGCGTACGCATACATCCGCGCCTACGGCGATCATCTTTCGTGGGTGGCACGTGATGCGGTGCTCAACGCACGCTACCTGCAGTCCCAGCTCACCGGCCTGTTCGCGATGGCCGTTGAGACACCGTGCATGCATGAATTCGTGGCCACAACCAAGGGCGGTCGTGTCGAGGGATTGCGCGCCATGGATGTCGCCAAGCGGCTGCTCGACTACGGCGTGTACGCGCCGACCGTGTACTTCCCGCTCACCGTTCCGGAGGCCTTGATGTTCGAGCCCACGGAAACGGAATCGAAGCAGAGTCTCGACGAACTTGCCGGGATCTGCGCGGCAATCGTCGCCGAGGCGGAGCGCGATCTCGCGTTCGTGCAGAACGCACCACACGAGACACCGGTGAGCCGGGTCGACGAGGTACGCGCGGCGCGCCATCCCATCCTGCGGTGGACGCCGTGACCGTCGCGACGGACACGGACCTGCGCGAGGAGCTTCGCGAGCTCGTCGGCGTGCGGGCGTTCACGTACGGCAGCTTCACGCTCACCAGCGGGCGCACCAGCGACTACTACGTCGACGGCAAGCAGGTGACGCTCGACGGCCGGGGGCTGTACCTGGTCGCGCGGTTCACCCTCGAGCATTGCCGCGAGCACAGCATCGACGCGGTGGGCGGCCTGACGCTCGGCGCCGATCCGATGGCCGCGGCGACGGCCGCGCTGAGTGGCGACACCGATCATCCGATCACCGCCTTCATCGTGCGCAAAGAGATCAAGGCTCACGGTACGGGCCGCGCCATCGAGGGGCCGAACCTGCACCCGGGGATGCGCGTGCTGCTCGTCGACGACACGATGACCACGGGCGGCACGTTCCTGCAGGCGCAGGAGGCCGTGGTCGCCACTGGGGCGACCATCGTCGGGGCGCTGTGCGTCGTCGATCGCGAGGAGGGCGGGCGCGAAGCCCTCGAGGCCGCAGGAATCCCGCTGCACGCGCTCTTTCAGCGCAGCGAGTTCAGCCCCCGAAAATCCCCCGCATGACGCCCCCGCCGACCGCGCCGGCGGCGCCGGCCTCGACAGCCTGACCGGGCGAGAACTCACCCAGCGATTGCGCGAGCTTCTGCAGCGGTAGCGACTGCAGCCATACGCGGCCGGGGCCGGTGAGCAGCGCAAGGAAGATGCCGTCGCCGCCGAAGATCTTGTTCTTGATGCCCTTGATCGTCGTGATGCTGAACTGCACCGTGTCCTGGAAGAGGCCCACGTGGGCGGGGTGAACACGGAGGCTCTCGCCTGGCTTGAGGTCGTAGGTGACGATCTCGCCGCTCAGCTCGCACCAGGCGCGGCCCTGACCGCTGATCTTCTCCAGCCGGAACCCGTCACCCCCGAACAGTCCGGCTCCGAGCGACTGCTGGAATCCGACCGAGAGCTGCACGCCGTGAACACCGCACACGAACGAATGCCGGTGCCCGAGGAAGCCCATTCCCGGCTGCGGCGCGACCTCGAGCGGAAAGATCTGTCCTGGCAGCCGCGCCGCGAAGGCGACCATGCCCGGGGCGCCCTGCGCCGAGTACTCGGTCATGAAGATCGAGCTGCCGCCGAGCGCGCGCTTGAACACGCCGCCGACGCCGCCACCGCCGCCCATCTGCGTCGAGGTTTGCATCACGATCGACTGGGTCATCCAGGAGAGCTCTCCGGACTCGGAGAACAGGGCCTCGCCCGGGTCGAGCGTGATCTCGAGCACGGGCATGGTGGTGCCGATGATCCGGTCCTGCATCAGGTAGTCCTCCGAGCTGGCGGTGTCGCGCAGAGTCTAGCGGCGAGCGGTGTGGGTGGACGCACCACGGCCTCGCCGCTTGCGGAACCAACCCGGGGTCCGGAGCGTCTGGGCAGCATGAGGCTCTTGTCGGCGGTGCGGCTCGGCGGCTGCGCCGCAGGTCTGGCGGTTGCAGCCGTCGCCGGCTGCGGGCAGCAGCCGAGCTCGTCCCCGAATGCGCCGACCGGCGGAAGGCACTGCGGGACGATCAACGTCCGCGGGACGTCGGCATATCCGGCTGCAGGCACATCGCTCAACGCAGAGACCTGCTTCGCCGCCCAGCTCAATCCGTGCAGACCGGGGGCGGGTCTGGTGGTGTTCGAGATGGGCGTCGACACCAGCCGCACCACCAGCTATGCAGTCAACGCCGCCTCCTGCCACCTGGCCGTCACCGACACGTTCTATGCGGCAAGTTTCGGCGGCAGAAGGACCACGACAACGTACACGTGCGGGACGGCATCGGTCACCGCCGAAGGGCTGCGCATCACAGGCTGCACGTCGACAAACGGTTCGACGTTCACGGTCCCAGCACTCACGCCAGCTCCGACAACAGCGCCAATCGCGTAACCCGGAGCGACTACCCGAGCGACTAAAGGCCCAGCGCCGTCTTGGCGATGATCTCCTTCATCACCTCGTCGGTGCCGCCGCCGATGCGGATCAGGCGGGAGTCGCGGAAGTACCGAGAGATGCCGGTCTCGGCCATGTAGCCCATCCCGCCATGGAGTTGAAGGCAGGTGTCTGCGACCTGCGTCGTCACCCGCCCGACCAGGAGCTTGGCCATCGAGATCTCGGTGACCGGGTACTCGTCCCGGTCCCATCGCTCGGCGATGCTGTAGACGAAGTTCTTGGCGACTGTGATCTCTGTGTAGAGGTCGACGAGCTTGTGGCGGTTGACCTGGAACTTCCCGATCGGGCGGCCGAACGCCTCGCGCTCCTTGCACCACTTCAGGGTTTCCTCGAATGCCACCTCGGCTCCGGCGATCGAGCCCGCGGAGCCGATCAGGCGCTCGCCCTGCAGCTCCCACATGAGGTTGTAGAACCCCTGCCCGACCTCGCCGAGCACAGCGTCGTCGCCAACCTCGACATCGTTGAAGGACAGCTCGGCGGTGTCGCTCGAGTGCATGCCCAGCTTCTTCAGCTTTCTCGAGACGGAGAACCCGGGAAGCTTCTTGTCGACCAGGAAGAGCGTGATCCCGTGCGCGCCGTCCTCCTGTGACCCGGTGCGCGCGACCAGCAGGATGAAGTCGCAGCGCACCCCGTTGGTGATGTAGAGCTTGCTGCCGTTGATCCGCCAGTGGCCGTCGACCCGCTCGGCTCGCGTCCGGATGTTGGCGACGTCGCTCCCCGCGTCGGGCTCGGTGATGCCGAGGGCCGCGATCTTCTCGCCACGGATAGCGGGCACGAGGTAGCGCTGCTTCTGCGCCTCGGTCCCCCACTTGAGGATGGGCGGCGTGGCCATCTCGGTGTGCACGCTGATCGCCATGCCGACGCCGCCTGATCCGCAGCGTGCCATCTCCTCGGCGAGGACGATCGCGCTGAAGTAGTCGCCGCCCTGACCTCCGTAGCGCTCCGGGTAGCGCAGTCCGAGCAGGCCGAGCTCGCCCATCCGCGTGAAGACGCTGTCCGGGAAGCCCTCGGCCGCCTCCCATTCATCCGCGTGCGGGCGTAACTCCCTGGCGACGAAGTCGCGCACCGTCTCGCGGAGCGCGTCGTGCTCAGCCGAGAAATGCACGGGCGGCTGCCTCCATGGCTCACGTGATTGACTTGGATGTCAATTCTGTCACGCGACGATTGCGACTGAAACTGACCCTAGGATGGTGGCGATGGCTCAGCTCCCCTCTGCACGCCTCTGTCTCGTCGGCGGGGCGATGCTCCTGCTCTCGGCGTGCTCGGGGACGGCGACGACCACTCCCGCCCCATCGCGAACGCCGACGCCCGCACCCACGGCGTCGGCGACGCCGCTCCCACCGGACACCCTTTCGGTCGGGGTGCTCGGCCTCGGCGTCGGAACCTTCGACCTGGCGGCATTCCCGGTCGCCCGCCTCAAGAACGTGGCGAAATTCCACGCCGCCGCGGCGGTGGTCGTTCATTTCGTGACCCGGCGCGCCGGCAAGACCCTGGGCTCGCTCAACTCAGTGGCGGTGAACCTCGCCCCCGGCGAGGTGCTCGCCGTCAGCGGCGACTGCACCGACGCCTGCAACGGCGCCACGGGCGTGGACGCGACCGTAGTGGTCGGCTCGTGGACGACGACCACCGGGCCCGTCTTCATCACGGCCTCCGCCGCATACACCTGCCAGCCGTGCCGCCCGGCCCACGGTTACGGCAACGTCAAAGGGACCCTCATACCGTCGTCCGCGATCTCGCCCGGCGTGGCCGTGGTGGGCTTCGCCGTCTGCGAGAACAGCGCCGGGGTGATCCTCGGCGGCGGCTTCGAGCAGTTCGTCTGGCAGGCGGGGGCGACCCTGTCCGCGGACGTCCCGGTCGTCCTCAATGCGACCCCGGCGTCATGCTCGCTGGGCGCGTCCACTGGCTGGTGAGGAGCGTTCGCTCGGTTTGAGCGAGTTGCAGGCGCAAGTAGCCGTTGTGATACGGTCGGGCCCGGCTCAGGTCACCACGTTGTCGTCGAGACGAGAGTCTCCAGAGGGGCAGCGGGGGGTCGAGCCGCTTTCAAGCCCGGTCAGGGGCGAGATGACCGGAGCCCGACCTAACAGGAGTGATCCGCCTTGCATTTTCCCAAGCGGGCACGTGGACTGGTTCTCGGCTTCCTCATGTTGGTGGCCGGACCTGCGACTGCAGTGCTCATCACGACGCCAACTCAGGGGGCTGCCGCATCCGCCTCGCTGGTCCGTTCGTCCGTCGGCGAGATCGACCGCCTCACCAATGTGATCACACACCCGGTGATGCTTCGGGTTCGCTCGGCCATGATGTTCAAGGTCGCCGTGCCCGCCGTCAAGGCGGCGGCGGCGCGCCACGTCCGGGTTTCCCGGCCGGCCTTTGTCGTCCCCAGCGGGCTCTCGGTGAGCCAGGCTCAGGTGGTTGCCGATATCACAGCGGCCGCCGAGCACTGGGGCGTGAGCGTTGCGTGGATGCTCAAGACCGCCAACTGCGAGTCGCACTTTCACTGGAACTCGGTCAACCCCCGAGGCCCGTACATCGGGGTCTTCCAGTTCCTGATGTCGACCTTCGTCGCCAACGGGGGCACAGCGGCCACCATCTGGGATCCCGCCGCGCAGGCCAATATCGCGGCCAAGATGTTCGCCCACGGCCAGTCCGGCGAGTGGTCCTGCGCCTGAAGCGCTCCTAGGGGCGTCAAACTCAGCCCGTGACCACTCAGGCGGGTTCCAGCGATCCGGGCGCCACGGAGCACCTCCGTGAGACCCAGACGTCCCGGCGGGACATCTACAACGGGCGGCTCCTGACCTTCTACGAGGACGACGTCGTCCTGGCGGACGGCACGCGCGCGCAGCGCGAGGTGGTGGCTCATCCCGGAGCCGTCGCGATCGTTGCGATCGATGACGATGACCGGGTGGTCCTGGTCCGGCAGTGGCGCCACGCCGTCGGCCGCGCACTCTGGGAGCTGCCCGCGGGCACGCGAGACAGCGACGAGGCACCCGCACGGACCGCCGAGCGAGAGCTCGCCGAGGAGACGGGCCTGCGCGCAATGCGGATCGCGCCCCTGGCCACCGCGCCGCTCACCCCGGGCTACTCGACCGAGGTCATGCACTTCTTCCTTGCAACCGGCCTGACCGAGGGGCCGACGGACCGTGACGTCGACGAGCGCATGGACGTCGAGCGGTTCGATCGTGACGGCGTCGCGGTCCTGGTGCGCGACGGCGAGGTCGACGTCAAAACGATCGCCGGCCTGGGGCTCGCCGGTTGGAGCACCGCGTCACATGGCTGATCGCCCGCTTCAGGATCCCCTCGAGGCGGACCGCCTCATCGCGCGCGCCATCGAGTCGGTCCTGGACGCCGTGCCGGAGATTCCGGGCAGCGACATGCTCGCTGCGGAGGCGAGTCCCAAGTCTCAGCCGTGGGCGGAGACTGCCGCGCCGCCGGCGAGCGACAAGCGACCCCTCGAGACGGTCGTCGCCGAATTCGAGGCGCGAGTTGCCGCTGCCCCGAACGCACGCGCGGGGCATCCCAACGAGCCGCATCCCGGCGCGGCGTACCTCGAGAAACTGTCCCCCGCCCCTCGGACCACCGCCAAACGCCCGAAGCGCCGCTGGCAGGGCGGCCGGAAGCGCCGCGGCGGCCGGGGCGGTCGCGGCGGCGGCGGTGGAGGTGGCGCGCCCGCGTGAGCGGCGCCGAGCAACCGCCACGGCACCGGCTCGGTGGCGTCCTCTTCGACTACGGCGAGACCCTGGTCGAGTTCCAGCGTCCACATGAGGCGCTCGCAGAAGCGGAGGAACGGATTCTCGCGGTCCTCGCGGCCTCAGGAGTATCGGTTCCATCAGGGGCCACCGTTCGCGCGGTCCAGAACCGCGTCGAGCACGAGGTCAACGCGCATCAGGCGAGCGGCGCTCTCGACGAGATCGACGTCGCGGCGGCATCGTTTCGCGCCTACGCCGACGCCGGCCTCAGCCTGGACGGCCGCCTCCTCGACGAGGTGCTGCGCATCGAGCAGGAGGCGTGGTGGCACGGAGCGCACCTCGACCCGGAGACGGTGCCTCTGCTCGACGCCCTGCGCGAGCGGGGCATCCGTGTCGGCCTCTGCTCCAATGCCCCCTACCGCCTCGCGTCGCTGCATGCGCAACTTGCCTTCCTCGGGCTCGACAGCCACCTCGACGCTGCCACGTTCTCCGTGGAGATCGGCTGGCGGAAACCGTCTCCGCGGATCTTCGAGGCGGCGATGCGGTCCCTCGGGACGCGGGCCGATCGCACCGTCATGGTGGGCGACAGTGAGGCCGCCGACATCGCCGGCGCGCACGCGGCGGGACTGCGCGCGGTGCTCCTCAGCAGGAGCGGACAACGGCGCTCTGGCGAGGCCGATGCGGTGATTGCGGCGCTTCGCGAATTGCCCGGTGCGCTCCGGAACATGGGCATATACTTGAGCTAAGCGTGGAGTTCAAGGAGTACGTCAAAGAACGGTGCGCGGAGAGGGGGATTTCCTTGCACCGGCTCGCCCTTCTGTGCGACCTGAATCAGATCTACTTCTATCAGAGCGTCAACAAGAACAAGGACAATCCACCGCCGTGGGTGTTGCGTCGCGCCGCACCGCATCTCGCAGTTCCATACATGGAGCTGATGATTCGCGCAGGCTACGTGCGTGAGGCGGATATCGATGAGTGGAGGCAGCACACCGGCAGCTGACGCGGTGCGACGCCGGGTGCGTCCGTGACGCACCGGGCCATCATCCATCTCGATCTCGACGCGTTCTATGCATCGGTCGAGCAGCTGCGCCGGCCCGAGTTGCGCGGGCTCCCGGTCATCGTCGGCGGTGCGCCGGCCGGTGACGGTACAGCCCTGCTGAACCGCGGGGTGGTCAGTGCGGCCTCGTACGAGGCACGCGCCTTCGGGGTCCACTCGGCGATGCCCCTGCGAACGGCCCTGCGCTTGTGTCCCCAGGCGATCGTCGTGCCGGTCGACTTCCGCGCCTACCGGGACGCGTCCAGAACCATCTTCGATATCGCGCGCGATTACACGCCCGTCATCGAACCGCTCTCCCTCGACGAGGCCTTCCTCGAGGTCACCGGCTCGACCCGCCGCTTCGGGACGTCGCAGCATATCGCGGAGGAGATCCGCGATCGCATCGTCGCGACGACCGGGTTGCATGCCTCGTTCGGGGTGGCCACATGCAAAACGGTGGCGAAGATCGCATCGGACCTGCGCAAGCCGAGAGGGTTCGTCGTGGTCGAGCCCGGCGATGAGGCGGCCTTCCTCGCACCGCTGCCCCTGCGCCGTCTGCCCGGGCTCGGACCGGCGGCGGAGCGGGGCCTGGGCGGTTTGGGAATCTCGACGCTCGGGCAGCTCGCGGCGCTCCCGCTGGACACTGTGCAACGGCGGGTCGGCCGTGCCTCCGGCACGTCGCTGTGGGAGCGCGCACAGGGGATCGACACCGCGCCGGTGACCATCCCCGGGGCACCCCGAAGCGTCTCGCGGGAGGAGACGTTCGCCCGTGACGTTGCCCAGCGTGAGGCCCTCCACGCGCGCATCGCCGAGCTCGCCAGCGACGTCGGCGCGCGCCTTCGCACCGGAGGGTGGACGGCTCGCACGATCACTCTGAAACTCCGGTACTCCGACTTCACCACGATCACACGCCAGGAAACGCTGGCGTCCTCGACGGCGACCGACACCACGGTTCGCGACGCGGCACTCGCGCTGCTCGACACGGCCTGGTCGGGTGCCGCCGTTCGCCTGCTCGGCGTGGGTGTGACCGGGCTCGCCGAGGCGCCTCAGCTCGACCTGTTCGACCGACCCGTGAACGACCGGCTCGATCACACCCTCGACCGGCTGCGTCAGCGCTTCGGGCAGTCCGCCATCCGGCGAGGTACCGGTGAGGGGCTGCACGACCTCGACTGGCGTGGCGACGACCTTCGCCGTTGAGGAAGAGACGGTCGATGGCGGATCCGGCTACTCCTCGTCGATGTCGTCGAGGTATTCGACGATCTCGGTGTCGTAGCGGGCCCTCGCCTCGTTGAGCATCGCGCCGACGATCGACACACGCTCCTCGGGCCAGCCGAGCTCGGCGGCAAGCTCCACGACGGTCGGGTTGCGGCCGAGCTCGTGGCGGGTGCGGACTTCGGCGGCCTCGTAGATCTCCGTGTCACGGACGAATGCCTCCTCACCGGCTCGCTCGATCGCGGCGAGCTCGATGGTGTCGTCCATGTGCGAGGCGACGAGCCGGGCGACGAACCGCTCGAGCCCGCTCGGGGGGCCACCCTGGCCCGCGTACTCGAGGACGGCGACCACACCCGCGATCGTCCCCTCCTGCGTGAGGTCGCCGACCTCGACGCCCTTGCCGCGCCGGGCGGTGGCGAGCTCGATGATGCCGGCGAGCTGATGCTCGACCAGCTCGTCGAGCGCCGGACCTCTCCCGTGGATCCGCACCTCGCCGAGGAGCTTCGCGAGCGCGGGCTCGGTCAACGGCGGCAACGACCTCACCTTGGCGTCGAGGATCTCGCGGTCGGTCAGCTCGCTCCTGGTCACCGTGCCGCGCTCTTCAGGTCGTCCTTGCGTCCGAAGCGCGCCGCGAACTGCTCGCACGCACGCGCCGTCTCCCGGCGAGCGGGGCCCTGCGAGGCAAGTTCCACGGCGCCCGCAAATGGACGCCCGGTCACCGAATACCGAGCGGACATCACGACCAGACAACCGCCGACAACCTTGCGAATGGTGACCTCGATCGTCAGATCCAAACCTTCCTCGAGTGTCAGCACCACATGCTTCGGCGGCGTCAGCTCGGTGCACACGAGCACGCCGCGCAGATGCCGTCCCACGAGCCCTGCCTCGACCTCATAGCGGGCACCGACGCCGCCGGAGGGCCCGCCGATGTGGCGCAGCCGCCTGATGGCGGGAAGCCAGTCAGCATGCTCGATGTCCGCCACCACCGCGAATGCTTCCTCGGGTGGGACCGGCAGGGTGACGTCAGCCTTGGTCTCGATCATGGCGCGCCCACTAGTACATCACTGTCGCGAACACGTCCGCCGGTTTGAACCCGAGTCGCTCGTAGACGCGTTGCGCAATCACGTTGTACTGGTTGACGTAGAGGCTGCAGCGGGGCACATCTCTGAAGACGTCGGTACAGACGGCCGCGAGCCCCGCCCGGGCGATCCCCTGACGGCGGTACTGCGGCGCGGTGTACACGCCCTGGATCTGGACGACATCCGGCGTCCAGGCCGAGAGCTCCGCCTTGAACATGACCTCGTGGTCGCTCAGCCAGATCCAGCTCCAGCGCCGTTCGATGAGGCTGAGCATCCGCATTCGCCACGCCGGCGCGTCAATTGCGAGCGGATCGACACCCATCTCCTCACGATGCATCCGCGCCGCGGCGACGATGAGGGCGTCGAGGTCGCCTCGTGTCGAGAGGCGTACGTCACCTGACGGCGTGCCTCGAAGATCACCGCGATCGAGGACCATCAGCGGTTGCGGATCACGCAGCTCGCGCGCCGGCCGAGGCGGCCGGAACGCGTTGTGCAGGGCCATCACCGACGCTCTGTGGCCGACCACCATCCGCGGCTGCGCGCCGGCACTCAGCGCCTGCGCAAGGGGCGGCGCGGCCTCCAGGTCAGGGATATACGGCACCACCAGCGACCAACCCAGCGCCACGGAGGTCAGCTCGTTCTCCTCGAAGGCTCCCCACCAATCGCCTGCCTCGAACCCGAGCCGCAGCTCGCTGCGCAGATAGACATTGGTGACGGGCTCGCGGTCGATGAGCGCGGCGAGCTGGCCGGCGTGCGCGTGGCCCAACCGGGTGACACGAAGCGCGGAGCGCGTTGCCATGCGTGGGATTGTCCTCGCATCGGTACCTGCTCAGGCGCGATGGCTCGGCTATCCTCGGTGACGTGACTCTGCCCTCCCCCTGCAAGCACGCCTTCGCCGCAGTGGCGTGCATCGCGACCCTCCTCATCGCAGCGTGCGGGGCGGCCAGGGTGACGGTGACCCCGAGCTCCAGCACGTCGGCGACGGCGGCACCGACGGCGGCGGCTCGACCGTTCACGGGCGCCGGCTTCCGCACCAACATTCCCGCCGGATGGCAGGATCAGACGAGCAGTCAGAGCGCTCTCGCTGCGCTCAGCGGGACCGGCACCGTCCTCATGCTGCTTGCATCGCTCGACCACGGCGTCATCGTCGTCAGGATCACACCCCAGCCTGTCGCCGATGATCAACTGGCGCAGTACCTGACAGGCATCACGCCCCCCGGCGCCACCGGCGTGAGCCCGGCCGAGCCCGTTGACGTCGGCGGCGTGTCCGGCGTGCTCGTGACGTATGTCGTCACCCCGGCAGGCGGCGCGGGCCAGGAGACCGAGGTGATGGTGCTGAACCAGTCCGGCAACACCTACGAGATCGCGCTCACCACCGCGCAGGCGGACTTCTCCCAGGACGCGGCGGGGTTGCAGGAAGTCCTCGACAGCTGGACGTGGGGATGACCGCTTTCTCGTAGGATCAGTCGATGCTGGTCCTCATGAACGTGCAGGCGACCCCTGATCAGGTCGCCAACGTCATCAAGCACGTGCGCGAGCGCGGCTTCGAGCCGATCGAGCTGCCCGGCGCGGATCGGCTCGCGATCGGCGTCCTCGGGAGCAACCCGGGGTCGATTCGGGACGCGATCTGCGATCTCCCGGGGGTCGCCGACGCGATCCCGGTGAGCAAGCCGTACAAGCAGGTCACCCGGGAGTGGCATCCTGAGCCGACCGTGGTCGAAGTCTCCGGCGTCCGCTTCGGCGACGGGTCGTTTGTCGTCATCGCCGGTCCGTGCGCCGTCGAGAGCCGCGAGCAGGTGCTGGCGACGGCACATGACGTTGCCGATGCCGGAGCGGCGATGTTCCGCGGCGGCGCGTTCAAGCCTCGGTCGTCGCCGTACTCGTTTCGAGGGCTCGGCCTCGACGGGCTGCGCCACCTCGCCGAGGCGCGCGAGGCGACCGGCTTGCCGGTGGTCACCGAGGTGCTCACCCCAGCGGACGTGGAGCTGGTGTCGGAGTACGCCGACATGCTCCAGGTGGGGACCCGCAACGCCCAGAACTTCGCGCTCCTCGAGGCGGTGGGTGGGGCACGCCGGCCGGTGCTCCTGAAGCGCGGGTTGAGCAACACGATCGAGGAGTGGCTGCTCGCCGCCGAGTACGTGGTGGCCCACGGCAACCCCAACGTGGTCCTGTGCGAGCGCGGCATCCGCACCTTCGAGGCTGCGACCCGCAACACGCTCGACCTGAGCGCCGTTCCCGTCGTCAAGTCGCTGTCACACCTGCCGGTGATCGTCGATCCCTCACACGCCACGGGCCACCGGCCGCTGGTTCCCCCCATGGCTCGCGCCGCCCTCGCCGCGGGTGCCGACGGGCTCATGATCGAGGTCCACCCCGACCCGGAGAACGCGCTGAGCGACGGCGCGCAGTCCCTGACGCCGACTGCATTCGCCGAGTTGATGGGATCGATTCGCCGCCTGGCCGTCGCACTGGATCGACAGGTCGCAACAGCTCCGTCATCAGTCGGGACGGCAACCGCGGGGTAGGATCGTCCCCGTGGAGTGCCGCCGATGACCACCTTGTTCCAACCCAGCCCCCAGGACACCGGCAACGGCGTTGTCGCGTCAACTGCCCTGCACTGCTCCCTTCGTGGATGCACCAGCACCAGCGCGCATCTCTGCGCCTACCGGGACCGCCGCGGCCGCCAGTGTCAGGCGGCGTTCTGCCTGGCACACAGCGTCGCGTTCTCGGGCATCAGCTACTGCCGCCGCCATGCCGGCACGGTGCAGGCGATCGGCGAGCTGGCCAAGGACCCGAACGGGTTCCCCGACCTCAACGATCGCGCACCCTCGCTCGTCAACTGGATCGCTCGTGATCTGGATCAGAGCGTCCGGCGCCTCCTGGGCCGCGCGGCCCGGAGCGGTGAGAGCGTCATCGTCGACGAATCCGTCCGTCTGGCTCACGACCCGGCTCGCAAGGCTCGCTGGGAACGGAGCTGGCGGATCGTCGAACACACCGGCCTCATCCTCAAGGTGACGGTCCATGTCAGTGAGGACAACGATGCGTTGGTGCACGTTCGCGTCGGCACCGAGATGGTCGCCGACGGTGTGCCCCCATGGATCGCCCGCCGCCGCGAGGGCCAGGAGGTCGAGGCCGCGATCGACGTGTCGCAGCGGCAGCTCTTCTACCGATTCCTCGAGGAGAACATCTCCTCGGCCGTGCTCCGCTTCCGGGCTCGCGGCGACCGCGCGCCCTGGGGTCGCTGACCGCTCAAGCCGGAACGGCCTCGGTCTCCGCGCCGAGGATGCCCAGCAGCCTGCCGAGCGGCTGCTGCCCCTCCGTCCCGGGCGCCGCGCCACTGCTGGACAGCTCATCTGCGATCGCGTCGAGCTCGTCGAGGGCGCCGGGGGTGTCGAGGTCATCGTCGAGGCGCTCGAAGAATCGCTGCTCATGGCGGTATGCCGCCTCATGGCTGAGGGTGCCGCCGCCCTGCATGGCGGCGAGATAGCGCCGGTGTCGCGTCGCCGCAGCGTCGACCTCGCGGTCGTCGTATGTCCAGGACTGCCGGTAGTGGTGGGACGCGAGGAGGAGCCGCACGGCGGCGCCCGGCACACGCCTGACGAGGTCGCGCACGAAGACGAGGTTGCCGAGTGACTTGCTCATCTTCGCGCCCTCGTGGTTGACCATCGCGACGTGCGTCCAGTGACGGACGTAGGGCGCCACCCCGGCGGCCTCGGCCTGGGCGATCTCGGATTCGTGGTGCGGAAAGATCAGGTCGTCGCCACCCCCGTGAATGTCGATGGGATGACCGAGCGCGCCGACGGACATCACGGTGCACTCGATGTGCCAGCCGGGACGGCCCTGCCCCCACGGGCTCGGCCAGCTCGGCTCGCCGGCGGCGGATGACTGCCAGAGCACGAAGTCGAGCTGATGCCGCTTGCGGGGGTCGTCGGGGTCGGCGCCACGCTCGCGACTGAGCTCGATCATGGTCGGGTGGTCGAGCCGGCTCAGCCGCCCGTAGTCCGGGTACGCGCCCGAATCGTAGAAGACCCAGCCGTTGACGGCGTAGGCGTAGCCGCCGTCGACCAGACGTGCGATCCAGTCGACCATCTCATCGACGTGATCGGTCGCGCGCGGCGCCACATCCACCGGGAGAAGACCGATCTCCGCCATGTCGTGGTCGAACGTGCGCACCTGCTCGGTGGCCAACTCCCGGAAGTCGATGCCGCGCTCGCGCGCAACACGCAGGATGTCGTCGTCAACGTCGGTGATGTTGCGCACGCTGCGCACGCCGAGACCGGCGTCGCGCAAGCGACGGTGGAGCACATCGAACACGTGGTACACAAAGGCGTGCCCGAGGTGCGCCGAGTTGTACGGCGTGATGCCGCAGACGTAGATGCCGACCCGTCCGCCCCGCGGCTCGAAGGGCACCACCTCCTGGCGGGCGGTGTCGAACAATTGCATGCGGGCCCGATTCTACGGCGCGCTGGACGGCGCCCCTCGTGATGGCCCGAGCTCGAGTGCGCTCCGAGCGGCGTCCAGGACCGCGACCGTGTCCTTGAACGTGAGCCGGGCTCTCGCATCATCGAATGACAGCCACGCAGCTTCGGCGATCTCGGCGGGGTCGGGGTGCAACTCCGTGCCCGCAGGCGCTTCGACGATGAAGTGATGAACGCGCTTGAAGACCAGGGGGCCGTGGTTGGGCCTCCGGAAGACGTACTCGGACGGCGGCAGGGACATTCGGAGCGTCAGCGATTCGAACGGGATCCCGGTCTCCTCGGAGATCTCCCGCAAGGCCGCCGCCTCGGGCGTTTCGCCGGCCTCGACGTGACCCTTCGGGAAGCCCCAGTACCGCCCGTCGCTCACCAGGCAGACCTCGTAGCCATCGGGCGATTGACGCACAACGGCTCCCCCTGAGGAGATCTCGTTGGGGCGCATGGGCCGGCCGGGCATGACTGCACCGTACTCCGGGTCGCTGTGAGCCCGGTTGCTATGATCGGGTGCTTCGCGGCCCCGTGGTGTAGCCTGGTCTAACACGCCACCCTGTCAAGGTGGAGATCGTCGGTTCAAATCCGATCGGGGTCGCCACACGAGGCCGCAGCGAGAGCCCGAACGAGAATGGATCCTCATGGGCTTCGCGACGCCGCGCGTCAGGTGATCGTGATGCCGGCGAGGTCGGGCGGATCCGGGTACGTCGGATCCATCTCCGTGAGCGTCTCGATGAGCAACCGGCTCACCGCCCAGTTGCGGAACCACTTGTGGTCCGATGGAATCACGTACCACGGCGCGGTCCTTGTCGACGTGCGCGCGATCGCCTCCGAGTACGCCGCCTGGTAGTCCTTCCACAACGCGCGATCCTCGATGTCTCCTCGCTGGAACTTCCAGCGTTTCTGCGGGTTGTCGAGGCGCTCCTCGAAACGCCGGCGCTGCTCTTCCTTGGAGATGAGCAGGCAGCATTTGATGATCGTCGTGCCACCCTGGGTGAGCAGCGACTCGAAGGCATTGATGTCGGCGTAGCGCTTCTTCCACACCTGCTTGGGAACCAGCTTGCGGACCCGCGCCACCAGCACGTCCTCGTAATGGGACCGGTTGAAGATGCCGATCTCGCCGGCGCGCGGCATGGCGAGGTGGACACGCCAGAGAAAGTCGTGGGCGAGCTCCTCGGCGGTCGGCGGCTTGAACGATGTGACCCGCGTCCCCTGCGGATTGACGCCGCTGAACACGTGGGCAATCGTTCCGTCCTTCCCGGAGGCGTCGGTGCCCTGGAGCACCAACAGCAACGAGCGCCGGCTCTCCGCCCAGAGACGCGTCTGCAGGTCCACGAGCGCGGGCACGTCCTTGACAAGCGCGGCATCGGCGGCCTGGCGGCCGCCCTTGAGGGCTCTCGTGTCAGCTGGATCGAGCGTGGCGATGTCGAACTTCGACCCGGGTTTCACCGACCACGTCTCGCGCATCGCTGATGAACTCTAGTCCTCGGCTCCGGGCAGCGGGCTACCCGAGGTGCGACCGCAGCCAGGCGGTCAGATCGGCAAGCACGTGCTCGCGTTCGGGTTCGTTGAAGATCTCGTGCCACAGCCCGTCGTACATCTTCAGCGTCTTGTCGGACGAACCGGCGCGATTGTAGACGTGCGGTCCGCATCCGGGGTCGACGAGGCCGTCGGCGGTGCCCTGCATCACCAGAAGTGGCGTGCGCAGTGATGGCAGGCCGGCATCGACACGCTCCATCGCATCGAGCATCTCCGCCCCGAGGCGCGCGCGGATCGGCGTGCGAAACACGAGCGGGTCATTGTTGTAGGCCTCCACGACCGCCGGGTCGCGGCTGATCCGGTTGAGCGGCAGGCGCAGGACACCTGCGTTCGGGGCGACGCGTGAGAGCGCCCGGCCGACGGCGAGGGTGAGCCTCGACACATCGCGGGGACACGCCGCGGGAGCGGACAGCACCAGACCGTCGAGCGGCACGCCGGGCCGGACCGCGAGGTCGAGAGCGATGAGTCCACCCATGCTGTGTCCGAGCAACACCAGGCGCAACGACGACCAGCGCGCTCGCGCCTGGGCGATCACGGTCGTGAGGTCGTCGACGTAGTCGGCGAAACTCACGAGGCTGGTCCGCTTGCCCTCGCTGAGCCCGTGACCGCGATGGTCGGCGGCACGAACGGCGATCCCGTCGGCCACCAGCCGCGCGGCCACCGCACCATATCTGCCGCTGTGCTCGGCGAATCCGTGCGCGATCACCACGACGCCGGTCGGTGGGACCGCGGGCAGCCACGTCCTCGCGTGGATGCGGAGTCCCCGCGCGCCGGTGAAGGTTTCCTCCTCAGCCTGAACCTCGGGCACGCCGTCCATCACCTTCACAGCGCGAGCCTAGCAATGCGGACCCGGGTTGCGCCGCACGGACTGCTCCCTTGGCTAGTTCACCCGTACCCGTGGATCGAGGACGGCATAGAGGGCGTCGACGACGATATTCGCCGCAACCACGAAGAATGATGCGACCAGCACGATGCCGATGACGACCGGGAGGTTCTGCACCTGGATCGCCTGCACGACAGCGAGCCCGAGTCCCGGTAAGCCGAAGATGGACTCGGTGATGATCGCGCCGCCGAGCACCGTCGCCAGGTCGATGCCGAACTGCGTGATGATGGGCGTCAACGAGCTGCGCAGCGCGTGGCGATAGACGACACGTCGCTCGCTCAATCCCTTGGCGCGCGCAGTTCTGATGTAGTCCTCACCGAGCGTCTCGAGCAGCGAACTTCGCGTCAGCCGCGAGTAGGTTGCGGCGGTGATCAGGGCAAGCGTGATCCACGGGAGTATCAGGTCGTGCGCCCACTCCAGGGGGTTCGTCGTGAACGGCGTGTAGCTGCCAGGTTTGGGGAAGATCGCAATCCCGTGGATGGTCAGCAGGTAGTACAGGACGTACAGGAGGAGCAGGCCGAGGATGAACGTCGGCATCGAGACTCCGGTGAGCACGAACACAGTCGCGCCGCGGTCCCACAGGCTGCGCGGCCGGCGCGCGGCCAGGACGCCGACACTGATGCCGAGGATCATCCAGATGACGGCAGAGCCCACCGCCAGCGAGATGTCGATGGGGACCGCCTGGGCGATGATCGTCGTGACCGGCAGGCGATTGTTGTTGGAGATACCGAGATTGAACTGGCCGGGGATTGGAATCAGGCGCTTCAGGTAGTTCCAGTACTGCACGATCACCGGCAGGTTGAACCCGTACTCCTTATTGATATTGGCGAGAAGTGCGGGCGTCACCGCCCGTCCGGCAAGCTCTCGCGCCGGGTCAACACCGGGCCGCGCGTAGTACAGGATGAAGACGAGCGTGATGATCACCCAGAGCGTGATCAGGCCCATGATGATGCGGCGGATCAGGAAGCGGATCACGCCGGCTTCTTCTTTCTGCGCCCGGCGAAGATGCGTTCCGTTCGGGGATCGAGAGCGTCCCGCACCGCGTCACCAAGAAGGTTGAACGCGAGCGTCGTCAGGAGCAGGAAGACCATGGGGAAGATGTAGAACCACCACGCCTGGAAGCCCACGCCCTCTGCGTCCGAGAGCATGTTGCCCCACGAAGGTGTGGGCAGTGCGATGCCGAGGCCGAGGAACGAGAGCGTTGCCTCGAAGATGATCGCGGTGGGAATGAGCAGGGTCGCGAGCACGATGACCGGCGCGACCAGGTTGGGGAGGATGTCCACGAACATGATTCGCAGGTTGCCCGCACCCAGTGAGTGCGCAGCCTCGACGTACTCCTTCTCACGTTGGGATAACGCCTGCCCACGCACGATTCTGCCGATCGCCGCGAAGGAGAAGAAGGCGATGACCAGGATCGTCAACGCCAGGCTGGACCCGAACACAGAGACGAGGACGATCGCGAAGAGCACGTAGGGAAACGAGAGCACGACATCCATGATCCTGGCGAGGATGCTGTCGAGCCAGCCGCCGAAGTATCCCGCGAAAAGCCCGACGACCACCCCGACGACCGTGGCGATGGCGGTGGCGAGCACGCCGACCAGCAACGAGACCCGCGCACCGTAGGCGATGCGCACCAGGATGTCGCGGCCGAGGTTGTCGGTGCCAAGCAGGTACCCGGGAGTGCCCGGCGGCAGGGGCTGGCCGTTGGCGTCGGTGCCGGTGTCGACGTTGGTGTCGGTCGGGCCGTGCCCGGTGATCGCCGCGATCAGCGGAGCCGCGACCGCGAGGGCGATGATCAGCACGATCACCACGACGGAGATGATCGCCACCTTGTCAGTGCGCAGCCGTGCCACCACGAGTTGCAGCGGGGTTCGCCCCTCGATGCCCTTGACCGCCGGCTCACCGGGTGGTACCTCACTCGGTGCCGTCTCGACCGTGGAAAGGCTCATGACGGCGCCTCCGCTAGAAATCCTTCGACAGCATGCAGGATCGTTGCCTTTCCACTGGCGAGCCTCTCACCGTCGGCAACAGGGAAGTGGCAGGCGGCCAGGTGGCCCGGCGAGTCCCCCGCTCCGCTTTTCAGCACCGGCTCCTCGGTGGAGCAGATCGCCTGCGCTTTGGGGCAGCGCGTGTGGAACCGGCATCCCGACGGCGGGTTGATCGGTGAGGGGACGTCCCCGGTGAGAATGATCCGGTCGCGAGTGCGCGCCTTGTCCGGGTCGGCCACCACCGACGCCGACAGGAGCGCGTTGGTGTACGGGTGGCGAGGGGTGCTGTAGAGGTCTTTGACCTCCGCGACCTCCACGATCTTCCCGAGGTACATCACGGCGACGCGATCGCTGACGTGCTGCACCACGGCAAGGTCGTGAGCGATGAAGACGTACGTGAGCCCGAACTCGCCCTGCAGATCCTCGAGCAGGTTGATGATCTGTGCCTGGATCGACACGTCGAGCGCCGACACCGGCTCATCGCAGACGATCAGCTTGGGGTGCAGCGCGAGGGCTCGGGCGACACCGATGCGCTGGCGCTGGCCACCCGAGAATTCGGCGGGAAAGCGGTTGAAGTGCTCCGGGTTGAGTCCGACGACCTCCATCAGGCCCTGCACGAGCTTCTTGCGCTCATCACCCTTTGCGATGTTGTGGATGGCCAGGGGGTCGCCGATGATCGACCCGACCCGGCGACGGGAGTTGAGCGACCCGTACGGGTCCTGGAAGATCATCTGCATGCCGCGGCGGTAGGGCCGCATCTGCGACCTCGACAGCGTGCTGAGATCGGATCCGTCGAAGGTGAGCTTCCCGGCGGTCAGCGGGAAGAGCCGCATGATGCAGCGCGCCAGGGTCGACTTGCCGCACCCGGTCTCGCCCACCAGCCCGAGGGTTTCGCCGCGGCGCACCTGCAGGCTGACCCCGTCGACCGCCTTGACGCTGCCCACCTGGTGCTTGAAGAAGATTCCCTCTTTGATCGGGAAGTGCTTGACGATCCCTTCAGCGCGAAGCAGGACGTCCCCGTCCACAGCGGTGTCAGGCATAGATCGTTGCCCCTTCAGCGGCGATCACGCCCGGAAGCTTCGCCGATCGTGCGCCGCCGTGCGCGCTCGCGTAGCGCTGGCGGGCGGTGTCCATGGCGACGCCGACACCGGCCATCTCCGGCGGCAACCAGCACGCTGAAGTGTGGTTCCCACCCGCTGGAATCGGCACCAGGTCCGGCTGGTCGTCAATGCACATCTCCATCGCAAAGGGACAGCGGGGATGGAAGCCACACCCGGTCGGTACGCTGATGAGGCTCGGCGGGGAGCCGATGATCGGCGTGAGCCGGCCCCCGACCACCCCTGTCGCCGACGGAACCGAACCAAGCAGGCCCCGGGTGTAAGGGTGGTGCGGCGAGAAGAATGTCGTGCGCGCGTCAGCGCGCTCAGCCGCACGGCCGGCGTACATCACGAGCACCTCGTCGGCAACCGATGCGATCACACCGAGGTCGTGGGTGATGATGATCATCGCCATCCCCACCTCCTTCTGCATCTGGACCAGCAGCTCCATGAGCTGCGCCTGCACAGTGGCGTCCAGTGCGGTGGTCGGCTCGTCTGCGATGAGCAGCTTGGGCTTCAAGGCGAGCGCCATGGCGATCATGACGCGCTGGCGCATCCCTCCCGAAAGCTCATGCGGATACGCCTCGACGCGGCGCTCTGGCTGCGGGATGTTCACCAGCCTGAGGAGTTCCACCGCCTGGCTCATCGCATCGTGCTTGCTGACGGAGGTGTGGGCCCGGATCGCCTCTGCGATCTGCCACCCGACGCGGAAGTGCGGGTGGAGGCTCGAGAGAGGGTCCTGGAAGATCATCGCGATCTCGGCCCCACGAATGCCTCGCAGGTCGTGCGAGCTCATCGTGAGCAGTTCCCTGCCGTTGAACACCGCCGAGCCGGTGATGTCCGCGCCCGGGTTGAGGCCGAGCATCGTGAGCGCGCTGACGCTCTTGCCGGAACCGGATTCGCCGACCACCCCGAGGGTCTTGCCGGTGTCCACCGAGAACGACAGCCCGCGGACCGCCTGAACCGTCCCATCTGCGGTGGGAAACGAGACCGTCAGGTTGTCAACGAGCTAGCAGTGTCATCTGCGGCCTGATGGTAATGAATGAAGGTGCCCGCCGCATATGCGGCGGGCACCTCCTGCGACGTTTCTACCCGTCGATGCTTACGACGAGAGCCAGATCTGGGTGTAGTCGTAGCCCTCGCTGAAGGGCTGGTAGATGGCGTTGTGGACCCGCGTCGAGTGGAAGAGCGGGGTGAGCTGAGTCTGGAATGGGATGAATGCAGCGTCCTTCATGACCTGCTGGTCCGCCTGGTGCCAGAGGCTCGACGCCGCGGAGATCGTGGTCGCGGATTCCGCCTGGGTGATCAGGGCCTCGACCGCGGGATCGCTGAAACCACCCCAGTTGCTGCCCGGGAAGTTCGCCGCTCCGAAGATGTCCGGGAGGGTGGCACGGCCGTTGGTGGGTCCGAACCAGTCAGGAACCCAGCCCGGCTCGGTGATGTCCCAGTGGCCGGCCTTGAGGCCGTCAGGCGAGGTCACGCCGATGCCTGAGGAGCCGTAGTAGCCGGTCGCGATCGGGGTGCCGACCACCGTCACGCCGCACTTCTGGAAGTCCGACTGGATCTCCTGGAAGACGGCCGGGTGGTTGCCGCTGTTGCGGTAGTAGTCCTTGAGCGTGATGCCGTTCGGGTAGCCCGCCGCCGCCAGCAGCGACTTGCACTTGCCGGGGTCGCCCTGGTTGTTCTTCGTCGGGTAGTCGTTGAACTGCACGTAGCCTTCAGCGCCTGGTCCGATCACTTGGTTGAGCGGCTGGTTGAGGCTGGCGCCCCCGTAGATCTTCCCGAGTGCAACCTTGTCAACCGCGTACTCGAGTGCCTGCCGGACCTTGACGTTGCCCAGCGCCCCATTGTTGTTCGGGCTCTGGACGTTGAAGACCAGGTACGGGTTGGTCGTGCCTGGCGCCGGGAACGTTCCGAGGCCCGGGTTCCAGGTCGGAGTCTCGAGGCCCTGGACGTCCGCCGGCGGAACGTCGGTGTTCCACGAGAGGTCGGCGGTGCCCGCCGCCATGTCCTGCTGGACCTCGGTTGCGGCCGCAGAGCCCGCGAGGTCGAGCTTGACGTCGATCTCGTTCACGTACTGGTGCCGGATCGTGTCAGAGGCCTGCGTCCACGCGGCGTTCCGGGTGAGCACGATCTCGTGCCCGACGTTGTACGTGGTGATGGCGTACGGGCCGTCCGAGTAGATGGTGTTGCCGGGAGCGAGCGGCGTGTACTTGAGGTACTCCACCGGCGCTGCCGACGCGAACGGGAGGGCCAGGATGCTGGTGAAATCGGTTGCCGGCATGGTGAGCGTGAACACGATGGTGTTGTCGTCCGGGGTCTTGATGCCCGAGACGCTTGTCATGCCGGCGTTGATGGTTGCGGCGCGCGCTGCCGGGCTCTCCGACGGGTTCTGACCCTCGAAGGCCGTGCACCAGTCCTTGAAGCCGGCGATCGTCGAGGCGTAGTACGCGGGGTTGCCGTTCGGCGCAAGCGTCGGGTCGCAGTTGCGCAGGATGCCACGCGCGAAGTCCTCGGACGTCACGGGACGCGGGGGTACGGTGTTCCACATGAGGCCGGAATTCAGCTTGAACGTGTAGGTGAGGCCGTCGGAGCTGACCGTCGGCATCGCGGCCGCATCGGGGACCAGCGTGACCGCCTTGTTGAAGTCGCTCGAGGCAGCGTACGAGACCAGCTGGCGGGTGTAGGTGCGCTCGAGCCCGAACGCGATCGTCTCGTACTCGGCCTGGGGATCCGCCGCAGCGGACAGGTCGGTGCTTCCCTCGATCTTCAACGTGCCGCCCATGACTGGCGTGCCCGACGCGTTCTGGTTGGCACTCAACCAGGAGACAGTCGAGGTATTGAAGTTCGTCGGGTTGAAGAGGTCGGCCGGCCCCGAGCCGGAGGCGGTGGGTGAGGAGCCCGTGCTCCCGCAGGCGACGACCGCCACCGCGGCGACGCCGACGAAGCTGATCCGTTTTGCGAGGCCGCGAGGCGATTTGCCGACGCCTCGAGCCAATGCGCTTCCAACAGTCATCGAAACCTCCTTGTGCCCCTGCTCCTGGGCAGCCATGAACGCGCCAGAGGCCCTCATGGGGGATGGCACGGTCGAATCATATTCGCCCCTCACGGGGAGGTGCCTCCCCCGCAGGGGTGATCTTTTCCCTAGGACCAGTGCCAGTTCTCCGGGAATATCTCCAGCAATGGATCGAGCGGACCCGTTCCCTTCAGGGCTTTGTTGATCTCAGCCAGGGCATAGTCCGGCACCGGAACCCAGACCACCGGGAGGCTCTTGGCCATGTAATCCTCATACGCGTTCATCGCCTGGACGGCGCCGCTGGATTCGGTTGCCGCGATGGCCGCCTCGGCCTGCGGATCGCAGTAACCGCCCACGTTGGATCCGGCGAACACCGGGCTCGCGGCTGAGCCGGTGCACCCCCAGAGCTGATCACCGGACGGGTAGTAGTCAGGGGAATAGATCCAGGGGCTGTCCCAGTACGCGAGGTCCCAGGTGCACGCGGCGCCGGGCGAGCACGGCGCCGCGGAGCCGAGGACCTGGGCGTACGCGGCCTGTGACTGCTTCAGCTCGATCCCGGCCAGCGCGAAGTCGGACGACAGCTGATTCATCTCCGCGGTGACCCGCGGCGAACCGCTCACGTATTGGAGGCTCAGGGATGCCTGCTGACCCTGCTTGATGCCCGCCCCGCAGTCGCCGGTCGCGGTGCCGGGCCTGGTGCAGGTGCTCGCGACGCCGGGGTTGAGGGTCCAGCCGTTGGCCTGGAGCAGGCGTCGCGCGGCGATCGGGTTGTAGGGATAGGGATTGGCCCGCACGTAGGCGTCCAGGAACTGCGAATCCGGCTTGACCGGCACCGGACCGTAGGTTGGAGCCGCGTACCCGAGGAAGGCCTTCTCGATCATCAGGTTCTGATCCACCAGGTCCTGCATCGCCTGGCGGAAATACACTTGAGCGAAGATCGGTCCGCTCACCGGGTTCGTGAAGTTCACCGCGACATAGTTAATCGACCAGGTATTCCAGGGCTCGAGGTTGTAGACACCGCTCACCGAGGCCTTCAGCGACGCCTCATCGGCAGGCAGGTAGCCGAAATCCACGGTGGTGGCGGCGACGGAGCCTGCCGCCCTGAGCCGGTTGAACTCCTCGTTCTCCTGGGTGAAGGGAACCTCGTCGAATTCTCGCAGGGTCGGCTTGACCGGTCCCCCGTACTCGGGGTTGGGCACCATCTTCACGTTGCCCGTGCTGTCCATGGACTTCAGCTGCCAGGGCCCGGACACCACCTTCCAGAGCGGATTGGCGTTGTAGGTGGCCACATTCCGTGACTGCGAGTCGAGGAACGCGTAGACGGCGCGGGCGCCGGCCGGGGTCAGGTCGAAGTTCCCGACCGGGCCTGTCGCCGATTCCCTGTCCCAGATGTGCTGGGGAAGTGGCGTGATCTGACTGAGCTCGTTGTAGGTGAAGAAGTACGACCCGTATGCCTGGTCCAGGGTGAACGTGATCTGGAGCGGGTTGGCAGCGCTCACCGTCGAGGTGAGGACGTTGTCCGGATACTCGCCCGGCACGTACGCCGGCCAGTACGTCTTGTCGGCTGTGACGAGGTTCTGCCAGAACTGGATGTCGCGGGCGGTGATCGGGACACCATCCGACCACTTCCAGCCCTTGAGGGTGACCGTCACCGACTTTCCGTTGTTCGAGTACGCGGGCGGCGCAGCCAGGCTGAGGCTGGTGTTCAGATCCACCATCCCGCTGGTGCCGAACGAGTACAGCGGTCGGTAGAGCAGGTACTGGAGCTGGAAGACGTTGGCGGCGCTGTAGAACTGGCCGGGGGCGAGCGGAAAGATGTAGTTGGGAACCGCACCCGGCTGCTCGGCGAACGTGGCCGAGGTCTTGGTGACGTGGGAGGCGACGGTGGTGCTGTTGCCGCAGGCCGCGAGCAGGACCCCACCGATGATGAGCAGCGCGGCCACGGTGCTGGTCCGCATGCGTGACCTTCCCATGTTCACGCCGCGCGCGATGCCGGCCAGCGTCCTTCCGATCGAGCCAGCGCAAGGTCGTACACGGGCGAGATCCTGAGCCGGCGCGGCAGCGCAGTGCTTGAGATGCGCAGGGAGCGCGTGAGCGCGCCGAAGGCGGCGACGTGTGCCGGCGTCCAGAGCAGCCCGTAGCCCCGGCGCAACTCGGGGGGAGGAGCCCGGTTGCGATGAAGGCGAGCGCTTCGGTGCCAGGCCTGAGCATGCGGGATCGAACCGGCGGGTGCAGGACTGTCTCGGCGACCTCCCGAGACCCGGCACCGGGGAGCGCCGGCCCCCGCCGCACCTCGCGGTCGACGTACCGGCGCAGCGCCGCATGGTCCGGCCAGCACTTGTTCCGTGGCAGTCCCATCAGCCGCGCGACGGCGTCCCATTCGCGAACGAAAGCGTCGCGCTGCGCACGGCTCAGTCCGCCGATCAGCGAGTCGTGCGCCACCAGCATCGTGTCGACGAACGACGCATGGACCCATCGAAGCAGTGGCGGGTCGCCGGCGGTGTACAGCGTCCCGGACGCGACCCTCGGGGTCGCGTTGGCCTCCGGCAACGTGCCCGCGACTGTCCGGTGGAGTCCGCTCACGCGGCCGCAGGAACGTTCCGCCTCCTGGGTCGTTCCGAAGCAGACGATGGTGACCCAGCGAACCGTCCGCTCCAGGCGTCCGTAGGGATCTGACTTGTAGGTGCTGTGCTCGATCGCTCCCTGCGCGACCAGCGGATTCGCCGCCTGGAGGAGCAGCGCCCGGCCCGCGGCGAGCAGCAGGCGAGGCTCCCGCATGACGATCCAGGTCACCGAGCCGGGGCCGAAGAGCCCCGGGTCCGGGGTCGGATCGCGCAGCGGCAGCAGGCGGGGCGTCGATGGAGCGCTGCGCCGGAGCAGGCGCTGCACCGATCGCGGGTCGGGGATACCCAGCGTCATTCAGCGTCCCTCAGCGTCGCGGTCCGGACGGACACGGCGTAACTCGGCGGCCAGGTGGGGCCGCGGCTCGCCCCCGTCGGTGGCCAGGCGCAGGCGGTATTTGAGGACATCGCCATCGATTTCGAAGTCGCGCACCAGCCCGGTGACGGTCTTCGCCGTCGGCGTGCAGTCCACCCTGGTGGTTCGCAGGGTCAGACGGTTGCCTTCCCAGCGCCCGGTCTCGATCTCGACGACCCCGATGGGATGGGTCATCGCCAGCTCCACATCGCCGTTGCCGAGCGCTCGCCAGTAGCCGGTCTCGGCGTGCATCGGGCGTCCATCGTCATGAGCGGCGGTCCGCTGCGCATACGAGACGAACGGCTTGCCGTTGTGGCCAAAACTCACCCACTCCCGATAACGAAAGGGCTCGCCGGCCATCCACCGTCCCTCGCCCTCGCCCTGCCAGTCACCGAGCAGCTCGGCAAGCCGCCCCAGGTCCGGGTGGGTCGGCGCATCGGCAGGCATGCAACGAGTGTCGCATGGGTTGAAGGGGCTCCGGCGTCCGCTTTGGCTACCATCCTTGACGTGTCAGAGATCGACGGAATCGAACGCGTCCTGGTGGTCGTCGCCCATCCCGACGACTGCGACTTCGGCAACGCGGGGACGACCGCGAAATGGACCGACGCCGGCGTGATGGTGTCGTACTGCATCATCACCGACGGGGATGCCGGCGGATCCGACCGGTCCATCACCCGCGAGCAGATGGCGGGGATCCGGCGAATCGAACAGACGGCGGCTGCGGCTGAGGTCGGCGTCACCGACCTCACGTTCCTCGGCTACCCGGATGGACGCCTCACGCCGACCATCGACCTGCGCCGGGACATCTCGCGCGTGATCCGCGTGAAGCAGCCTCAGCGCGTGATCACGCAATCCCCCATGCGCAACTTCACGCGCATCTTCGCGAGCCATCCCGATCACCTCGCGGCCGGCGAGGCCACGCTGTGCGCGGTGTACCCCGACGCTCGCAACCCGTTCGCACACCGGGAACTCCTTGAGACTGAGGGTCTCGAACCGTATTCCGTGGCCGAGGTCTGGATGAGCGCCGCACAGGGAACAGGTCAGGACATCCGGGTTGTCGACGTCACCGACACAGCGGATCGCAAACTTGCCGCGCTCCGTTGCCATCGCAGCCAGTACAGCGACTGGGACGCGCTCGAACAGCGGGTGCGCGGCTGGCTCGAGGCGACCGCGAAGATGAACGGGCTGGAGGCCGGACGCCTCGCGGAGCAGTTCGTCGTCGTTCCAACCGCATGACCCTGCGTGTCAGGGAGAACGTCGCGCCATCGGCCGTCTGGCCGTCTCCGATCACAGCCCAGCGGGCGGCCGCGAGCCGGACCCGGCTCGGCGACGTGCAGCTCAGTGACGGTGACGCCTACTGGATCGAGGGGCGGCCGCTGGAGCAAGGCCGCTGCGTCATCGTGCGCGAGCACGACGGTGTCGTCAGCGACCTGATCGACGCGCCGTACTCCGCTCGAACCTGGGTGCACGAGTACGGGGGTGCGGCGATGCTCGCACACCGCGGGACGGTGTACTTCTCCAACGCGGCCGACGGGCGCATTCACACACTCGTCGCGGGCGGCGGCCCCGAACCGCTGACCCCCGTCGACGCCGGGCTCCGCTACGCCGACTTCGAGGTCGATCGGGCTCGCGACCGGCTGATCTGCGTCGTCGAGGATCACCGCGGCACCTCGGTGATCAACGACGTGCGCGCCGTCCCGCTCGAGGGCGGCGAGGCCGTGACCCTGGTGTCGGGCAACGACTTCTACTCGACGCCACGCGTCAGCCCAGACGGCACCAGGATGCTGTGGCTCACCTGGAATCACCCGAACATGCCCTGGGACGGTTGTGAGCTCTGGGTCGCACGCCTCGACGACTCCGGGATGCCTCGCGATCCGCGGCTCGTCGCCGGCGGGCCGGCCGAGTCGATCTTTCAGCCGTCCTGGTCGCCGCAATCGGTGGTGCACTTCACGTCAGACCGGACCGGGTGGTGGAACCTCTGTCGATGGGACGGCGGGAATGTCGAGGCGCTCGCGCCAATGTAGGCGGAATGCGGCGCGGCGCAATGGGTCTTCGGGCTCTCCACGTATGCATTCTGCGGCGACCGCCGGATCGTCCTGTGGGCGTGCCGCGAGGGCGGATGGGAGTTCTTCGCGCTTGACGCGTCCGGTGAGCTGACGCGCCTCGACGTTCCGTACACCGAGTTCGCGCTCTACGTCTGTGCGGAGGGCGACGACGTTCTCTTCGAAGCCGGGGGCGCCGAGAAGCCGCACGGCGTCGTGCGCTTCAACGCTGCCACCGGTGCCCACCGGACCGTGCGTCTGGAAAGCGACGCGATGCTCGACGACTCACTGCTTTCGAGACCTCGGCACCTGACCTTTCCGGGGTACGGCGGCGCGACGGCCCACGCCTGGTATTACGCACCGCGAAATGACGCCGTCGAACCCGAGGCGGGTCGCAAGCCGCCGCTGCTGCTGCGCGCGCACGGTGGACCGACATCGTCGGCCAGCTTCGCGCTCGACCCCACAGTGCAGTTCTGGACCAGTCGCGGATTCGCGTACCTGGACGTCGACTACGGTGGCAGCACCGGGTACGGACGCGCATATCGCGACCGGCTCAACCAGCAATGGGGCGTGGTCGATGTCGGTGACTGCATCGCCGGCGCGCAGCATCTCGTGAACACCGGTGACGTCGATCCGAACCGGCTGTTCATCCACGGCGGCAGTGCGGGCGGATACGTGGTGCTCTGTGCGATGACGTTCCATGACGTCTTCCAGGCAGGCGCCAGCCTGTTCGGCATCGCCGACCTCGAGCTGCTCATGGCCAAGTCGGGGCACAAGTTCGAGTCGCACTACGATTCGCCCCTCCCGAAGGGACGGGGAATGCACGACCGCTCGCCAGTGCACTTCATCGATCAGGTACGGGGCGCCGTCCTGCTGTTGCAGGGGCTCGACGACCCGGTGGTCCCCGCCATCCAGGCGGAGATGATGTTCACCGCTCTCAAGAATGCGGGGGTTCCCTGCGCCTACATCGGATACCCGGGCGAGCAGCACGGGTTCCGGCAGGCGGCGAACATCGCCCGAACGCTCGAGGCCCAGCTGCACTTCTTCGCCACCGTCACCGGCATGACGCTCGCGGAGAGCATCGTGCCGGTCGACATCCTCAACCTCTGACGCGCCGGGGCCGGAGCTGCCAGACCGACACCGGGATCACGAAGACAATCGTGCCGGCGATGAGCAGGGCTGGGAAGAGCATGTCGGACGCGCTGGGCGGCGTCGCGATCGCACCGGTGGGAAGCCCGGCAACCGAGGTGCCGAATGAGGTCAGGCGGATGACGTTGTCCGCTCCGACACCGAGGTCGTAGGTGACCAGCGCGCCGGGTGCGTTCAATGTGAGGTACGTCACGTAGCCGTGCGCCGGCACCCACGACATGTTCCGGTCGATGGAGAGGTCGTGATGCAGGCTCGCGTTCATCGGCTCTGCGCCCGCGAGCGTGAAGCCCGGTGTGCTGTCCAGGGTCGTGCCGTCGGTGAGCGCCGAGGTGACGAGCAGGCCGTTGGCGGTGCGCAGGGGCTGGTCGGTGAGCAGGAACAGGTCGGCGTTGACGGGCGTGCCGGCGGTGGCAAGAATCTCCAGCGGGACCCAGATGTGCGGGGTATGCATGGTGATCAGCAGCGGGACGCCGTCGCCCGCCTGCTGGTGCCGTTGCAACGCGAGCGAAGTGTTGTACTTCGCCGCCATGAAGATCGGCGTCGACGACGCATACCGGAGCAGGTGGTTCTTGATCTCGGCTGAGACGAGGAACCCGTTGTGCGTGCACCAGTCGATGACGGCCTGACCGCTTCCCTTGAGGACGGTGACGTCGAGCGCCTCAACCTGGACCTGCTCGATCACGATCGCCGGCGCCCCTTCGCTCGCAGCGGCGAAATCAAGCTGCAAGGAGGGCGCGGGAGGGGCGAACTCGCGCTCGAGACGCTGCAGCGTCCACGCGCCGGCTTCCTTGATCGATGTCGGGACGGCGGGGAGCGGGACGATCCACCCAACGTCGGTGACGGCGCCGGTGAAGGCGAAGCTGGTCACGTAGCGCTCGACGCCGGCCGACCAGGCGATGAACGTCGTCGCCTTGGCGAGGCGGACGTCGCCGTCGGGCGCCACCAGGCCGCCGCACGCGAAGACCTGTCCCGCCTGGGCGACAACCGCGGCGGCAACACCCATGCCGGCGAACAGGAACTTACGCATCTCAGGGTCCTCCAAGCGGGTTCACATCGTGCGGAGAGGGAGACGCGAGGAGCCACCGATTGGTTCCCGGCACGTGGCTGCAGGGGGTTGCGACGAAATTAGTTAGGCTATATAATCAATCCAGATGAGCACCGCAGTCAGCACGCCCCTCGACATCGCCAACCGGCTCCGGCCCGTGCTGCTCCATCTCAACCGCCACCTGCGGCGCGAGGTGCACGCCTCCGGTGTGTCGCCGGGACAGCTCTCCCTGCTCGGTCTCATCGAGGGCACTCCCGGGATCGGGGTCGCCGAGCTCGCCACTCGCGAGGGCACGTCGATGCCATCGATATGCAGCCACATCGATCGCCTCGAGGCCTCAGGGCTGGTGACCCGCCGGCAGGCGGAACGCGACCGGCGCAGGGTCGACCTCGAGGTCACCCCCGAAGGCCAGCGCGTCCTCAGGGTGATCCGGTCCAAGCGTACCGCCTGGCTGTCGGCCCGGCTCGGGAAGCTCACCGACACGGATCGCGCGGCCGTCGCCGCCGCCGTTGCGCCCCTGGAAGCGCTGCTGGCACAAGCAGAATGAGCCTCGGCATCGGCAGCGCCACCGCGCGCACCTTCATGAGCCTGCGCCGCCACTACAACTACCGGCTGTACTTCTTCGGGCAGGTGGTGTCGATCAGCGGCACATGGATGCAGAGCGTCGCCCAGGCGTGGTTCGTCGTTCAGAACACCCACTCCCCGCTGGCGGTCGGCATCCTGGCGGTCTGCCAGTTCGGCCCGTACGGGTTGTTCGGGCTCTTCGGCGGAGCGATTGCGGACCGGCTCGATCAGCGCAAGGTGTTGCTCGGTACCCAGGGCGCTTTCATGGTCACCGCGGCGCTGCTCGCCGGGCTCACCCTCACGGGGCACGCAACCGTGTGGGAGGTGTACGTGATCGCCGGGATCACCGGCATGATCACCGTGCTCGACACCCCTGTGCGTCAGGCCTTCACCATCCAGATGGTGGGGCGCGACGAGCTCCCCAACGCCGTCGCCCTCAACTCCAGTCTCTTCAACGCCTCACGCATCGTCGGACCCGCCATCGCGGGCGGCCTGATCGCGGTTGCAGGCGTGGGAATCTGCTTCCTCATCAACGCGCTCAGCTACCTCGCCGTCCTCGGCGCCCTCTGGTTGATGCGGGTGCACGATCTGTTCCCGGTTCGCAAGGATCAGGGCCACCAGAACCTGCTGCGCGGTTCGCTCGAGGGTCTGAAGTTCGCGTGGCGTAAGCCGGTGATCCGCTCGGTGCTGGTGATGATGCTGGTGATCGCGACGATCAGCATCAACTTCAACGTGCTCCTTCCCGTCCTCGCCTCGCGAACGCTCAACAGTGGGCCGGAGATCTTCGGCATCCTCTCTGCGCTCTTCGGTTTCGGCGCGCTGATCGGGGCGTTGTTCTCCGCCTCGCTCGGGCGAGCGAGCCGGCACACCATGGTCATCGGCGCCGCGCTGTTCTCGGTGTCCGAGATCGCGCTCGCTCCGCTGCATGTCGCGTGGGCCGCGGGGATCGCGCTGGTGGTGACCGGCATCGCGTTCACGCTCTACTCGTCGCAGGCCAATGCGACGCTGCAACTCGCGGTGACCGATCAGATGCGCGGACGGGTGCTGGGCATCTATGGATATGTCTTCTTCGGCACCGCTCCGCTGGGCGGCCTGCTCGCCGGGTGGCTCGCGCAGACCGGGGGCACCGAGCTGGCGTTCCTCGTCGCCGGGCTCATCGGCGCCGCCGCGACCATCTACGGATGGGCCGACACGGGCCGTGCCGCTCGCCAGTCGACGCCACCAATCGCTCAGGTGGCGTAGCCGGAGCCGCTTCGCGCATCCTTCCCGACAGCGGGATCGTCGAGCAGGAGGTACGGGACTTGGAGCATCGCACGCTGGGGACCCTGGGATTGGAGGTCTCCGCGCTGGGCCTCGGGTGCATGGGCATGTCCGACTTCTACGGCACCGCCGAGGAGCGCGACGAGCGTGAGGCGATCGCAACCATCGACCGTGCAGCGGAGCTCGGCGTGACCATGCTCGACACGGCCGACATGTACGGGCCCTTCACCAACGAACAGCTGATCGGGAAGGCCCTGACCGGACGCCGCGATCAGTTCATCGTCGCGACCAAGTTCGGCATCGAGCGCAAGCCCGACGGTTCGCAGGCCAACAACGGACGCCCCGAGTACGTGCACCGCGCGTGCGACGCATCCCTCCAGCGTCTCGACATCGACGTCATCGACCTGTACTACCAACACCGTCTGGACCGCTCAGTTCCGATCGAGGAGACGGTCGGAGCGATGGCGCAGCTCGTCGCGGCCGGGAAGGTTCGCTTTCTCGGACTGTGCGAGGTGGGGCCGGCAACCATCCGGCGCGCCAACGCGGTCCATCCACTGACGGCTGTGCAATCGGAGTACTCGCTGTTCTCGCGCGACGTCGAGGAGGTTGTGTTGCCGACCTTGCGTGAGTTGGGGATCGGGTTCGTCGCGTTCAGCCCGCTGGGCCGCGGCATCCTGACCGGAGCGGTCAGCGCCGGCACGCTGGCCTCGACCGACGTCCGCCGTGCCCGCTTCCCTCGCTTCGCCGAGGGCAACCTGGACGCCAACCTCGCGATCACGGCGCGCATCGGCGACATCGCCGCCGAAAAGGGCGTGACCGCGGCTCAACTCGCGCTCGCCTGGCTGCTCCAGCGCGGGGTTGACATCGTCCCGATCCCGGGCACCAAGCGGCGCGCTCGGCTCGAGGAGAACGCCAAGGCCGCCGGCATCGTGCTCGACCCGGCCGACATCACCCGGCTGGAGGCGGCGGCCAGCCCCGAGAACGTGCATGGGGACCGCCACTGGGACATGGCGTCGATCGACCGCTGACCACGCGCTATGGTCAGCGCGCGATGAGCAGCAGCGAATCACGTTTCGCGTGGACGCCGACGGCCGAGCAGGCGGGCGCATCGCGGCTCAGGCACTTCATCGACAGCCTCGGCGCCGGTGATCTCGACGGCGTCGCGCGTCTCGCGCACGACGACCCGCAGCGCTTCTGGACGGCGGTGGTCGACGACATCGGCGTCGAGTGGACGCGCCGCTTCGACGTTGCCATGGACACGTCCCTCGGGTTGCCGTGGACGCAGTTCTGGCGCGGTGGCAGGCTCAACCTCGCGCACAACGCTGTGACGCGCTGGGCGCGACGCGTGCCCGAGCGGGCGGCCGTGGTTTGGGAGGGCGACAGCGGCGGCACCCGCGAGTGGAGCTACGCCGACCTCGAACGCCAGACCGCGTATGCGGCGGGCGTGCTCTCCAACCTCGGAGTCCGGGAGGGTGACAGCGTCGGCCTGTGCCTGCCGATGATTCCCGAGACCGTCTCGCTCTTCCTCGCCTGTGCGTGGCTCGGCGCGGTCGTGGTGCCCCTCTTCAGCGGTTACGGCGCGGGCGCGATCGTCTCCCGGCTGCTCGACTGCGACGCCAAGGTTCTGGTCGTTGTTGACGGATTCACACGGCGCGGCGGTGTCGTCGCCATGAAGGCCGTGGCTGATGATGCCGCCGCCCAGCTGTCCTCGCTCGAGCACATCCTGGTGGTCCCGCAGCTCGGCGACCCCAACGTCCCCATGCGACCTGGTCGCGACGTCGTGTTTCAGGCGATGCCCGACGGCTGGAGCCTCGGACCGCCGGTGGCGGACACCGACGCGGATTCGACCTTCATGATCATCTACACCAGCGGCACCACGGGCCGGCCGAAGGGCACCGTGCACGTGCACGGCGGGTTCCCCGTCAAGGCCATGCAGGACATGGCTCACTGCTTCGACGTCGGCGAGCACGATCGCCTTCTCTGGTTCACCGACATCGGCTGGATGATGGGCCCGTGGGCCATCTGCGGCGCGCTGAGCATCGGCGCAACGCTGGTGCTCTTCGACGGTGTCCCGGACCACCCCGGCCCGGATCGGCTGTGGTCCGTTGTGGAGCGGCATCGCGTTTCGGTGCTCGGCATCGCGCCGACGGTGATCCGAGCGCTGATGCGTCACGGCGACGAGCCGGTCGCCGCGCACGATCTCTCGTCGCTGCGCGTGCTCGGGTCGACGGGCGAGCCGTGGAACACCGATCCCTGGCTGTGGTATCAGGGAAAGATCGGCGCCGGAACGCTGCCGGTCATCAACTACTCGGGCGGCACCGAGATCTCGGGCGGCATCCTCGCGGGCAACATGCTCACGCCGCTGCAACCGTGTGCGTTCGCGGGGCCGTGTCCCGGCATGGCCGCTGACGTCGTCGACGAGCACGGACAGAGCGTGCGCGGACAGGTTGGTGAGCTGGTCATTCGCGCTCCCTGGCCGGGCATGACCCGGGGATTCTGGCGGGACCGCGAGCGCTACCTCGACACCTACTGGTCGCGCTGGCCCGACGTGTGGGTGCACGGTGACTGGGTCGAGGTGGACACCGACGGCCTCTGGTACGTCCGCGGACGAAGCGACGACACCATCAAGGTGGCGGGCAAACGCCTCGGACCGGCAGAGGTGGAATCCGCGCTGGTCGCCCATCCTGCGGTCGCCGAGGCTGCGGCCATCGGCGTCCCCGACGCGCTCAAGGGCGAGGCGCTGGTGGTCTTCGTGGTGCTCAGGCCCGGCGTCATCGACTCACCCGACTTGCGCGTGGCGCTTGCACATCGCGTCGCCGAGGACCTCGGCAAGGCGCTGGCGCCCCACGCCGTCGAGATCGTGTCGGAATTGCCCAAAACTCGGAACGCGAAGGTGCTCCGACGGGTGGTCCGCGCCGTGTACCTGGGCACCGATCCCGGTGACCTCTCGTCGCTCGACAACCGCGGTGCCATCGAAGCCATCGGGCGGACGCGCACCCCCATCTGACGCGGTCCGGATCGGCATCGGTTCGTCCCGGGAATGTCCCGAACGTCGCTCGATGATGGGCGGCTCCACGTCGGGATGCAGCGCCGTCGCCCCGGCGGCGCCCGCCCGACGCCCTCGAGAAGGGGGCCATCATGCCCGACTCCGTTGCACTGCTCGGCAGCGCCTATCACCCGGCCGGAGGAACCCGTCCCGGCCACCGCCATCTCCGGAAGCTCAACGAAGCGGAGATGCGCGCCGGCGCCGGCGTCACTCTGCTGCTCCGCGAGCGTCGCGGCGGACCGACGACAGCTCAGAGCCTTGCGTGGCTGCAGTCGCTCCCGGACGCGGGCGCGCACCACCTCGACATCCACCAACTCCGCGCGCGTCACGGTTACGACCCCGCCGACAGGGATCGCGTGGTGCGCTGGGCCACCGCGGCCGGGCTCCAGGTCAGCGGTGAGGATGCGGCGACCCGGCGCTTGATGCTCCGCGGCAGCATCGAGCAGCTGGCGAGCGCCTTCGAGGTCGACCTGGAGCGTTTCGGCTGGCAACTCGCTGATGGCCGCAGCGTGGAATACCGCGGGCACACCGGCCCGGTGCACCTGCCCTCCCACCTCGATCGGGTTGTCGAAGGCGTCTTCGGGCTCGACGACCGACCGCTGGCTCGGTCGCATCTGCGAGGGCTCGACGACGGCCGCTCGGCAGTGTTCTCGTACGACCCACCCCAGCTCGCCTCGCTCTACGACTTTCCGCGTCTCCCCAACGGCGGCGAGGGCGTCGAGCTGGTCGCTGCGATGATCGAGCTCGGCGGGGTCGTGCACCCCTTCGACCTTGCGGCGTCCTTCGCCCGTCTGGGCCTGCCGGCGCCGGACATCACCAATGTCTGGCTCGACGGCGCGACCCCCACGCCCGACCCGAACGGCGCCGACGTCGAGGTTGCCCTCGACTACCAGGTGATCGGGGGCATGGTCGCCGCGATGGCGCCCAAGGCACACCTCACCATCGTCAGCTACAACGCACCCAACAGCGAACGCGGCTTCATCGACGCGGCGGCGACGGCCGCCGGCGATGCGATCCGGCACCCCTCAGCGGTATCGATCAGCTGGGGCGCCCCGGAGGATCACTGGTCGCCGCAGGGGATGCGCGGGCTCGACTCCGCGTTCGCCACCGGCGCGCTCCACGGCGTCACCTTCAGCGCCGCAGCGGGCGACGCCGGGTCCACCAACGACGAGGTCGATGGATACCAGCACCCCGAGTTCCCCGCGTCGAGCCCGCACGCGTGGGCCTGCGGCGGGACGACTCTCCTTGCCGCTCGAGGACGTATCCGGACGGAGACGGTATGGAACGAGCTGGCGCGAGGGGCCGGCGCCGCCGGAAGCGGCGTCAGCGGCGTGTTCCCCGTTCCGGCATATCAGGCAGCACTCGGGATCCGTCCACGCTCGGCGGACGGCGGCGCGCCCGGCCGGGGGCTCCCTGACGGAGCCGGCAACGCCGACCCGCTGACCGGCTGGAACGTCGTCGCGCTGCGGCGGCTCCGCTCGACCGGGGGCACCAGCGCTGTGGCGCCGATGTACACGGCCCTCTGGACGCTCGTGTCCGCCCAGCTGGGGCACCGGATCGGACTACCGCATCCGGCGCTCTACGCCCGGCGCGGGCGCGGGTTCAACGACGTCACGTCGGGCGACACGGGCGGCCCGTATCGTGCCGGACGCGGCTGGGACCTGGCGAGCGGGTGGGGCAGCCCTGACGGCCGCCAGATCGCCCGCAATCTGGGAGTCCGCGTGCAGGGTCCGGCGATGCGCCGGCCGCGGATCGAAGGTGGCGACCGGGAGATCGCCTGACTCAGGGCCCGAGCAAGGCGGTCGAGCCCGTGGCGAGCGCCACGGGTCGCCCGTCCGCGGCGAGGACCTCTGCAGTGCCCACGGTCAGGCTCCGTCCGCGGTGCACAACCTTGCCCCGCGCTTCGAGAACGCTCCCGTCGCCCGCCACCGGGCGAAGGAAGTTCACCTTGATGTCGACCGATGCCATGCCCTCGCCCTTGGCGAGCGTGGTCTGGGTCGCGAGTGCCAGCGAAAGGTCCGCGAGCAGGACGATGAAGCCGCCCTGCGGCCAGCCAAAGGGAGTGGCGAGCCACCCGCTCAGCGGCATCGCGCACGACGCCGCACCGAGGGTTGCCTCGGTCGGGGTGATGCCGAGGAGGTGGTGCATCGGCGGGAGTGGCAGCTCGCCTCGAATCTGGGCGTGGACGATCTCGACACCGCTGCGGGACAGGAACTCACGTTCGTCGATGCGCTCGCCCGACAGCGGTCGAAGGTATGGGTCCGGTCCGTCATCTGCGCCCGGCGATCTGCCACGTTGAGTCGGCGGCGCCGCGGTTCCGCCCCGCGACGGGGCGCCGCCGGCCGCCTCGCCGAAGATCCGCATGCGTGAAGTCGAGTACGCCACCAGCCTTCCGTCTCCGTCGACCACCTCGCAGGCAGAAAGCCCGAGGGTGCGCCCGTGGTGGAGCGCGCGCCCGTGTGCTGTGATAGTCGACCCGATCCGGGCGGGACGCACATAGGTCAGCGACATCTCTGCGCTCGTGTACTGCGTGCGTGCCGGGAGCAGCGACTGCAAGGCGCAACCGAGTGCGGCATCCGCCGCCAGGGCGAGCACGCCACCTGGAACACCGCCGTGCGACCACTCGAACCACGGCGACACGGGCATGCTGAAGGCTGCGGTGCCCTCGGCGGCGCCGTTGAAGGTGAGGCCGGTGAGCCGGCCCATCGGCGGCTGGCCGCGAAGGACGCGCAGCGCGGCGAGGCCGCTCAGCTCGCGCGCTGATGCGTCAAGGATCTCTCCTCGCACCGGCAGGTCGCGCCACAGGGCGGGCTCACGAACCAGCATCGATCCGAGCTTAGCGACGGAGCGAATTCAGACGACGTCGAATGCCAATTTGGCATCAGGTCGCGGTGTCGACGCCACTCACCGTGCTGGCGGTGCCGGCACCCACGCAACGGCGGTGCACGTCGACGTCGCCACGTTCGTGCCCACGACCGGCGCCGCGTCACCAACGCCACGCACCGTGACCGTGCTGGGGAAGCCTGGGAACGGGATCGGGAGCTGCACAACTCGCGAGATCACCGCATACACGTGACATCCGTCGCTGGCACACCACGTCCCGTCGGGCACCTGCGGATCGCCGGCTGTCTTCAGCACCAGCGGATTCGCGGCGTCAACGGGAATCTGCGCGGACTGATCGGCCGCCTCGATGCAGGCGCGCTGGAACGCGTAGAGCGCGCCCTCGCGATCCTGCGCGCTGATGTCGACGATGGGCACCGGGCACACCGCCAGGGCGCCATTGGAGCACGGGCCCGTCGCGTTGTACAGGTAGCGCGGATCGACAGCGTCAGCGCCGGAGAGCGCGCCGAGTTGCGCCGCGGCTTGAACGCGGCCCGACCAGACATAGATCGCAGCCGCGTCGGCGACCAGGCACGTGAGGCCGAACAGGAACAGCGCGAAACCGAGGGCGAAGACGATCAGGGTCTGCCCGCGCTGGCCGAGCCGCCCGGTCGGGCGAGAGGGCCGCGACATCACTGGCGGAACGGAGGCGGGAGAGCCTCGGCCTGGGCGTGCAGCGTCGGCGTCCAGAAGACGCCCCAGGCGAGTGGCGTGTTCGCGAAATCGAGCGACGCGGATGCGCTGCAGGTGACCACTTCGAGCCCGGCCGGTGGATTCAGCGCGCGGTCGGTGTACCCGGGAACGACGACGCCGTCCGATTTGACAGAGCCGATGTCGCACGAAACCTCCGCGTTTGACGGCGAACCCGCATACGCCACGGGTGGCGACGGCGGCCTGCCTGCGTTCCCGCTGTCGCCACCCGACGTGCAGAGGACCGCTGACTGCCAGTGCAGCAGGCCCGTGTACGTCGTCATGGTTCCGTAGAACGTCTCCGCCGCGTACCGGCACCCGGTCGGCAGACCGGCGGTCGCGAGCGAGGCTCCGGGCGCGCCACAGCACCTCGTGCCGGAGGGATCGACCGCGTTCTCCGGGGCCTGGAACCGTGACTGCGCTGCGAGCGCGGTGGCCGAGTTGAGCTGCTCCTGCACGGTCACCTGCACCATCACCGCGACGAAGTTGCAGATGAGGAACAGCAGAATCGGGATGACCAGCGCGGTCTCCAGGACGGCCTGAGCGTCGTCGCCGCGCCGCCGGCTGCGCCTCACGGAGCGAAACGAAGCGTGTGAGTCGTCGCCGAGATGTTGGTGGGGAGTTCGAAGGCCCCAGCACCGGGGCCGAAACCCGGGGGCACGAATGAGGCGACAAAACCGACAACGCGCACGGTGATCACCGGCGAGTCCCGGCACCCCGGTGGGTAGGGCGCGGGCCGCCCCGGCGGCGGGGTCGTGCATGCGGGTGGATCGGCCTCGCTGACGCAGACGACGACGACGCGAGGACCGTCCGCGTTCTGCACCTCTGCCGGCGTCGACGGGCACCGCTGCGCGGCGTCGGGCACGCAACCGCCGCTCGCATCCTTCGTGCACCAGCTGGCAACCGTGGTGCCGAACAGCGCCGTGCGCAGCCGGCCCGAGATCGCAGCCGTGACGGCGAGCGCATCGGGCGCGGCCTGCGACGTGGGGCTGGCGCCCGCCGACGACGCGATCATCGCGGCCTGTTCGACGGCCGATACCTCGGCCGAGGTCTGGACTGCCCAGAGACCGGCGTCGAGCGCGCCGATGAGGCAGAACAGGAAGAGGGGCAGCACCACCGCGAACTCGACGATCGCCTGACCGCCTCGGGTCCGTGCCACGCGTCGAGGACGCACCACTCCCTCGAATTCCCCTCCCATCGCCTGGCTATCGTAGCCGGGTGGGTGGTCGCTACGAGGGGAGCACGACGAAGGTCACGTCGACAGGGATGAGCGCCGTCACCATCACGGGGTTGGCCGGCTGGTTGGTGCTGGGGTTGATCAGCGTTGTCCAGTTGCCGTTCGCGAACACCTCGAGCACGTACGGCCCTCCGATCGGCACGCCGCTGAAGTTGAAATCCCCGGCGGCGTCAGCGGTCGTGTAGTAGAAGGGCGCGCTCGTCTGGTACATGCCTCCGGGCTCGGCTTTGTAGTGGGAGCTGAGCCGGACCCGCCCGGAGACCGCAGTGCCGCTTCGCGTCACCAGCGTTCCGGACACGACCTGCGGGGCCGCGAGCATGGCCGTCGCCTGCGCTGCCTCGGCGGCGCTGGGGAAGGTCGCCACCAGCGACTCCAGGGCGGTCAGGGCTTCGTGGTACGAATAGTGCGCCAGCGCCTCCTCTCCGGCATCCAACAGCGCCGTCGGGAGCAGGCTCGTGGCTGTCCTGGTTGCCTGCGCCGAGCCCTTCTTCAGGACAGCGTCCAGGATCACCACCGCGTCGGCGGCGCGCCCCGACGTGATCAGCGCCCCCGCCTCCCCGACCTGGGCGAGGGGAAGCTGTCGCGCAGCCTGCACGCCTGCGGGCGTTGCCGGGGCCAGGGCCGCGATCTCGAGCAGGCGCTGGATCGCGGTCGGGTAGCGCCCCCCGGCGGCGTCCGCCGTTGCGGTCTTGAGCAGCAGCGCCGCCAGCGCTTCGAGGGCCTGGCTGCGGAGCGACGGGTCGGTCACCGACCGGTAGAGGGAGACGGCGACATCCACCTTTCCCTTTCTGCCGAGCGCCGCGGCCCATGCCATGACCGTCTGCTCGGCCGCGGTGCCGGCGGCGCCGGCGGCCCCCGGATTCAGGGAGTAGAGCGGCCCTGCTCGCCCGGCGATCGCCTCATCGATGGCGACTGCCTCGGCGAACAGACCGTCCGCCGCCAGCCGAGACGCGGTCGATGAGGACGCCGACGTTCCGGTGGCGGCGCCGACGGTGACGCCGGTCGCGGCGGTGAGGACGCAGCCGACGGCGAGCAGCACCACCGGCCAGCGCCGCGGCGGGTCGGCCACGGGCTCCGGCCACGCCGGAGGCGCCGGAGGCGGCGCCGGCCACGGGTCCGGTGTGTGCAGGAGCGGAGGCGCCGGGAGCTGATCCACGCACGCATAACGTACGTGCGGCCGGTACCGGTTCGCGGGGCCGGCCGCCCCCGGTCGCGAACCATGGCGCTGCGGTCGAGTAGGCTGCTCGCCGAATGATCACTGTCGACGGCGGCCCATTGACCATCGACGCCGTGGTTCGAGCGGCCCGGGGGCACGAGACCGTGACCCTCGATCCTGGGGTGCGGGCGCGGATGCGCCCTGCTCGCGAGGTCGTGAATCGGCTCGATCGCGAAGGCGCTGTCGTGTACGGCGTCACCACCGGGTTCGGCGCGCTTGCCGACCGCGCCGTGGACCCGGCCGATCGCGCCCTGCTCCAGCGATCGGTCGTGGTCAGCCACGCCGCCGGTTCCGGCCCGCGCCTGGAGGACGAGGTGGTCCGCGGGATGATCCTGCTCCGCGCGCGCACCCTCGCCGCCGGGCTCTCGGGCGTTCGCGTCGAACTGGTGGAGGCCCTGCTCGGGTTGCTCGAGGCAGGCATCATCCCGTGGGTGCCGGAGCACGGCTCACTCGGAGCTTCGGGCGACCTCGCACCGCTTGCCGCGGTCGCCACCGTGCTCCTCGGTGAGGGATGGACCGTGGGTGTCGGGGGCGATCGGGTCGAGGGCGCGTCAGCGTTGCGCGAGCACGGACTGGCTCCGGTCGGCGTCGAGCCCAAGGAAGGTCTTGCGCTCATCAACGGCACCGACGCGATGACCAGCGTGCTCGCCCTGGCGGTGCACGACGTCGAGGACCTCCTCCGCCTCGCCGACCTCGCCTGCGCGCTGAGTGTCGAGGCGTTGCTCGGCACGACGGTGGCGTACGAGGAGCGGGTGGTCGCGCTTCGCCCGGCCCGGGGCCAGGCCGACTCGGCCGCGAACCTCCGTGCCCTCCTCGAGGGAAGCCCGATCGTCGCATCGCACCGCCCGTCGCGCCACGCGGTCCAGGACGCGTACTCACTTCGCTGCGCGCCCCAGGTGCACGGCGCCGCGCGCGACGTGGCCGCCTTCTGCCGTGAGACGGTCGATCACGAATTAGCCAGCGTTGTCGATAACCCGGTGGTCCTCGGCGCCGAGGTGGTGAGCGCGGGCAACTTCCACGGACAGGCGCTCGCGTACGCGGCCGACATGCTGGCGGCCATCTGCGCCGACGTGGCCGCGATCAGCGAGCGCCGTGTCGACCGGCTCCTCGACCCCGCGCGCTCGCGCGGCCTGCCCGCGTTCCTCAGCCCCGAACCGGGACTCAACAGCGGCCTGATGATCGCCCAGTACACGGCGGCGGCGATGGTCGCCGCTCTCCGTCATGCGGCGACGCCCTTCGCGGTGCAGAGCGCCGCGACCAGCGCGGGCCAGGAGGACCATGTCTCGATGGGGTACGAGGCGGCGCTGCGCACCCGCCGATCGGTGCCGCTGCTTCGCGCGGTGCTCGCCATCGAGGTGCTGAGCGCATCGCAGGCGATCGAGATGCGCCATCCACTCCGACCGGCACCCGCGACCGGAGCGGTCATCGCCGGGCTGCGCACTCAGACGCCATCACTCGCCGCGGACCGCATCCTCAGCGGCGATCTCGAGGCAGCTGAAGCGTGGGCGCGTGACGGTGGATGGCGTGAGGCGCTGGCAAGTGCCGGCGTGACCCTGCGATGAGCGCCGGCGCCCGCCCGGTTCGCGCACCCCACGGCAACACGCTGACGTGCGCCAGCTGGCAGACCGAGGCACCCCTCCGCTGCCTGATGAACAACCTCGACCCGGAGGTGGCCGAGGACCCCGACTCGCTGGTCGTCTATGGAGGCACCGGCCGGGCGGCGAGGTCATGGGAGTGCTTCGACGCCATCGTCGCGACGCTCCGCTCCTTGCGGGACGACGAGACCCTGCTGGTCCAGTCGGGCAAGCCGGTCGGGGTTGCGCGCACTCACGAGCTCGCTCCCCGGGTGCTGATCGCGAATTCACTCCTGGTGCCACGCTGGGCCACCTGGGAGGAGTTCTGGCGCCTTGAGGCCCTGGGGCTGACGATGTATGGACAGATGACCGCGGGTTCGTGGATCTACATCGGCACCCAGGGCATCCTGCAGGGGACGTTCGAGACCTTCGAGGCCGTGGCCCGCAAGCGGTTCGGCGGGACCTTGAGCGGACGCCTGGTGGTGACCTCCGGGCTCGGCGGAATGGGCGGCGCCCAGCCGCTCGCCGTGTCGATGAGTGGCGGGGTGGCGCTCTGCATCGATGTCGATCCCGCCCGCATTCAGCGGCGCCTGGACACCGGCTACGTCGACGAGGTTGCCGACACGCTGGACGCGGCGGTCAGGCGCTGCGACGTGGCCCGCGAGGAGGGACGTGCCCTCTCGGTGGCCGTCTGCGCCAACGCCGCCGAGGCCCTGCCCGCGCTGCTCGAGTCGTCGCTGGCGATCGACGTCGTCACCGATCAGACCAGTGCGCACGACCCGCTCAATGGGTACATCCCCGCGGGGCTGAGCCTGGAGGCGGCGGCGACGCTCCGGGCGAGCGATCCCGAGGGGTACATGCGCCGCTCGCGCGAGTCGATGGCGCGTCACTGCGAGGCGATGGTCGAATACCAACGCCGGGGCGCGGAGGTGTTCGACTACGGAAACTCGTTGCGCGACCAGGCGCGGATCGGTGGCTTTGCCGACGCCTTCGCATACCCGGGATTCGTGCCCGCATACATCCGCGACCAGTTCTGCGAGGGCAGAGGCCCCTTCCGGTGGGTCGCGCTGAGCGGTGACCCCGAGGACATCGCCCGCACCGACGCGGCCATGCTCGAACTCTTCCCGGATCACGACGGGTTGCACCGGTGGCTGGGCCTCGCCAGGGAGCGGGTGCATTTCCAGGGCCTGCCGGCGCGAATCTGCTGGCTCGGCGCCGGCGAACGCCACCTCGCCGGACTGCGCTTCAACGACATGGTGCGCAAGGGCGAGCTGTCCGCCCCGGTGGTCATCGGGAGGGACCATCTCGACAGTGGCTCGGTGGCGTCACCGATGCGCGAGACAGAGTCGATGCGCGACGGGAGCGACGCCATCGCGGACTGGCCGGTGCTCAACGCCCTGCTCAACACCGCGAGCGGCGCGACCTGGGTCGCCGTCCACCACGGCGGCGGCGTCGGCATGGGGCTGTCCATCCACGCCGGCGCCCAGGTGTGCGCCGACGGCAGTGAGCTCTCCGCGCGACGCTGTGAGCTGGTGCTCACCAACGACCCGTCGACCGGCGTGATGCGTCATGCGGACGCCGGCTATCCGGAGGCGCGTGACGCGGCTCGCGCCCGCGGCGTCCGCGTCCCGATGCTCGACGCCGGAGCCGCCGGCGGGGCATGAACGCTCGCGAGTGGATCGCCGAGGACGCAACCCGACCGGACCTCGTGCTCCTCGGCGCGCCGATCTCGAAGGCTTCGATCACGCCGGCGGAGTCGTGGTCGACGCCCCCTGCATTCCGCGAGGCGCTGCGGCGCTTCCCCACGTGGAACGCGGAACACGACACCGACGTGGCGGCATTGCACGTGCGCGATGGCGGTGACGTCGAGGGTGACCGTGACGAGCCGGATGCGCGCGCGGCGCACGAGCGCATCCAGGCGGCTGCCGAGCACGCCGCCCGCGCGGCGCCACATGTTGTGGTCGTTGGTGGCGACAACTCGCTGACCCGCCCGGTGTTGCGCGGGCTCATGAACGCCGTGCCCGGGGCGTGGGCGCTGCTGACCCTCGACGCCCACCATGACTGCCGCCCGGCGATCGACGGGTCGCGCAACGGGACCCCGGTCCGCGAGCTGATCGAGGCCGGTCTCCCCGGCGACCGGGTGGCGCAGATCGGCATCCACCCGCTGGGCAATGCGCGAGAGCACGCAGGCTGGGCGCGGGCCCAGGGGATCCACATCGTCCCGCTGGCGGCGGTGCGACGCGACGGCATGGACGCGGTCATCGCAGCGGCCATGGCGTTGCTGGTCGCCCGCGGCGCCGAGCGCGTGTACGTCGACTTCGACATCGACGTGGTCGATCGCGCCTTCGCACCCGCATGCCCAGCGAGCCTGCCCGGCGGGATGCTGCCGGATGATCTCCTTCGGGCAGCCTATTTGCTCGGCGCGGACGAGCACGTGGTCGCGGCCGACCTGTGCGAGGTGGACGCCGGCGCCGACCTCAACGGCATCACGGTGCGCCTCATGGCCGCGACGTTTCTCACCTTCTGCAGCGGTCTCGCGAGCCGGACTCGGAACACCCGCAGCGTATGAGCGCGGTTGTCATTCATGGCATCGGGGCGCTGTGCACGTGTGACCCGCTGGTCGGTGACGCACCGGGCGTCGTGCGCGATGCGGCACTGGTGGCTCGCGACGGCCTCATCGTGTACGCGGGTCCCGAGTCGAAGCTGGACCGATCCGGCGTCCCGCACGGAGCGCTCGAGATTCACGCGCGCGGCGCGGCCGTCCTGCCCGGGTTCGTCGACGCGCACACGCACATCGTCTGGCTCGGTGATCGCGGCGATGAGTACGCCCGGCGCGCCGGCGGTGCAACCTACGAGGAGATCGCGGCGTCCGGTGGAGGCATCCTGGCGACGGTTCGAGCCACCGCCGCGGGAAGTGTCGACGACCTCGCCACTGCAGGTCGGGAACGAGCGCGACGCATGCTCGCCGGGGGCACGACGACCATCGAGGTCAAGAGCGGCTACGGGTTGGAGTACGAGGCCGAGATGCGCCAGCTCGACGCGGCGGATCGCCTCCGGCAATGGAGGGATCTCCCCGACGTGGTGGCGACGTATCTCCCCCTGCATGCCCTGCCTGACGGTTCGCGTGACGAGTACATCGAGGATGTCTGCACGCGTGGCGTCACCGGCGCCGCGAAGCGTGCGAGCTTTGTCGACGCGTTCTGCGAGACCGGCGCGTACACCGTGGCCGAGTGCGAGCGCCTGTTCACCGCCGCGCGCGCCCAGGGGTTGCGTCCCAAGATCCACGCGGAGCAGCGCTCGCGCAGCGGCGGCGCTCTGCTCGCGGCACGAGCGGGGGCGGTCAGCGCCGACCACCTGGAGCACGCATCGAACACCGATCTCCAGGCGCTGAGCAGCGCTGGTGTGGTCGGCGTGATCCTGCCCGGCGCATCGGTGGTGCTCGGCGGCCCGCCGCCACCCGGACGGCGGCTGCTCGACGCCGGCTGCACCGTCGCGGTGGCGACCGACTGCAACCCGGGGACCTGCTACAGCGAATCGATGCCGCTGATGATCTCGCTTGCGGTCGCGCTCGGCGGCCTGACGCCCGCTCAGGCGCTGCTGGCCGCCACCACGGGAGGCGCGGCCGCCCTTGGGCTCGGCGATCGGGGCATGCTGCGCGCTGGGCTCCGCTGCGATGCGGTGATCATGAAGACGTCCAGCTGGGTCGACGTCGCCTACCACCTCGGTGGCGACATCGTGGCGAGCGTGGTGCTCGAAGGCCGCTTGGAAGTACCCTCGAAGGCCTGATGCTCACCGAATCCACCCGCCGGAGAGGTCCCGGGCGGCGCGCGACGGGCGCCGTGCTCCCCCGCCTGGTCGGCCAGGACCTCGAGGTGCAGCTGGCAGGCGGAGAGACGCGCAGCTACGTGAACCTCGACATGGCGGCGAGCACGCCCGCGATGGAGGCCGTCGCCGATGCCGTGATCGAGTTCCTGCCCTGGTACTCGAGCGTGCACCGTGGGGCCGGCTTCGCCTCCCAGGTCTCAACCCGCGCGTACGAGGCGGCGCGGTCGGCGGTGGCGACCTTCGCGGGCGCACGCTCGTCTGATGCTGTCATCTTTGTCCGTAACACGACCGAGGCGATCAATCTGCTGACCCACTGCCTGGTGTTGCGACCCGACCACGCCGTGCTCAGCACGATCGTCGAACACCACGCCAACATGCTTCCCTGGAGGCGCATCGCGCGCGTCGATCTGCTCGACGCGCCGGAGTCGCCCGAGCAGCTGCTCGGCGGCCTGCGCCGCGCGCTCGAGGATCGCCACCGGCCGGTCGGCATCGTCGCGATCACCGGCGCGAGCAACGTCACCGGCGAGGTCTTCCCGATCGCCGAGATCGGCCGGCTCGCGCACGAGCACGGGGCGATGCTCGCCGTCGACGCCGCCCAGCTGGCGCCGCATCGCGCCATCGACATGGTCGCGATGGGCATCGATTTCCTCGCGCTGTCGGGTCACAAGATGTACGCGCCCTTCGGCGCCGGCGTGCTGATCGGACCGTCCGCCGTGCTCGCCGATGCCGAGCCCATGCTTGCCGGTGGCGGTGCCGTCAGCTACGTCACCACCGACGACGTGCAGTGGGCGCCCCTGCCCGACCGGCACGAGGCGGGAAGTCCCAATGTCGTCGGCGTCATCGCTTTGGGCGCGGCGTGCACGATGCTCGAACGAACGGGCATGGCCCACATCGGCGCGCACGAGAAACGCCTGCTCGCGTACCTCGACGGCCAGATCGACGACCTCCCGCAGCTGCACCGCCTGCGCCTGTGGGACGGTCCCGACGTCGACCGGCTCGGGGTGAGCACCTTCACCGTCGACGGAATGCACCACGCGCTCGTCGCGTCGGTGCTGAGCGCCGAGCACGGCATCGGCGTGCGCCACGGGTGCTTCTGCGCGCACCCGTACATCACCCACCTGCTCGGGGTGACCATCGCCGACGCGCACACAATCCGTGAACGCCTCCGGCGCGGCGAGCACCACGCGATCCCGGGCGCGATCCGTGCCTCCTTCGGCATCGGCACGACCGTCGAGCACATCGACCGCCTGGTCACGGCGCTGCGCGAGATCACCACGCGCGGGCCGCGCCTCGAGTACGTCGAGGATCCGCACACCGGGGACTACCTGCCGCTCGGCGACCAGCGACGCCTCCCGGTGTTCGACTTCCTCCCGCCGCTCGAAGCCATGACAACGCCCTCGGGCTGCGGTCAGTTCTGACCCGTCAGCCGCGGGCTGCGAGCTCCGCTGCCAGGTCGGACACCCCGGTCACCGGCGCCTGACAGACAAAGCCCCGGCACACGTAGGCCGCGGGAGCGCCATCGACAGGGGTCCGTCCCGCGAGGAGCGGAACAGCGCCGGCCGGACCCCACGCAAGGACGGTCAGCGGATCGAAGCGCCGCTGGGCGACGCCGAGGAGCGCGCGGGTCCGGGTGTCTTCCGAGTTCCCGGCGATGGCGATCTCGCGCATCGGACCGACCGCCAGCTCCATCGCTCCCGCGAGCGCCGCGACGGCGAGCGGCGCACGCGCGACCACCGTCGCGAGCGGCGCGATGATCTCCAGGGCCCGAAGCCGCCAGCGCTCCTCGCCGGTGAAGGCGTGCATCCGGCAGAAGAGCGCCGCTGCCACCGACTGACCGGCGCTCACCGGGTTGTCGTCGATGGTTCGCGGCCGGACGATGAGCGGCTCGGAATCGGCCGCGGTATCGAAATAGTTGCCGCCCGGATCCCGATGCTGCTCGAGGATGCGTTCGCAGAGCTCGAGCGCCGCCGTGAAATAGCGCGGCTCACCGCTCGCCTCGTACACGGTGAGCAGCGCGTCGCCGAGGTTGGCGGCGTCGTCGAGGAAGCCGATGATCCTGCCCTCGCCGCCATTCCAGATGCGCATGACGACCCCATCGCGGACCAGATGCTCGAGCACGAAATCGGCGCACGTCCGCGCGAGCGCAACGTAGTCGGGCCGTTCGAGGGCGGCCCCCGCCTCGGCGAACGCGCGGATTGCCAGCGCGTTCCAGGCAGTGATCACCTTGCCATCACGCTCCGGTGCCGGACGGGAGATGCGCGCGGTCCGGAGCCGCGTGCGCATGTCCTCGAGGCGCGTGCGCAGCGCGGGCTCGTCGATCGACATGGACCGAGCCACCTGGGCCAGCGGATACGGCATCGAGAGCACTGTCGTCCCGTGCTCGAAGTTGCCGCCGTCCACGACTCCGAACACCCTTGCGGCAATGGCGCCGTCATCGGCGCCGAGCGCGTCGCGCAGCTGCGCCGGCGTCCAGACGAAGTACGCCCCCTCACCGCCGGGACTGTCCGCATCCTGCGACGCGGCGAATGCCCCCTCCGGGAGGCGCAGCTCACGCGCGATGTAGTCCAGGGTTCGCCTGCAGACCTCGAGCATGTCGTCACGGCCGGTCACCTGGTACGCATGCAGGTACACGGGAGCGAGCAGCGCGTTGTCGTAGAGCATCTTCTCGAAGTGCGGCACCGACCAGCGCGCGTCGACGCTGTATCGGTGGAAGCCACCGCCCACCTGGTCGTGGATGCCACCCCGTGACATCGCATCGAGGCTGAGCAGCGCCGCGTCTCGGACCACTGCGTCATCAGTCACCAGCGACCGGCGCAGCATCAGATCGAGGGCCTGGGGATGGGGGAACTTCGGTGCCGCTCCGAAGCCGCCGTGCGCCCGATCGGTGTCGCTCGCGAGCTTTCTCGCGGCCGCGTCGAGGAGCGCGGCGGTCGGCTCGCCGGGCGCGGGAAGTTCGCGGGGGGCAACGGCGACGCGCACCTTCTCCCCCATGGCGCCGATCTCGTCGCGCTGGTCGTGGTACGCGGCGGCCGCCGCCCGGAGGACGGACGGGAACCCATGCAGACCCGGGCGGTCCGCGGGTGGAAAGTACGTGCCGCCGAAGAACGGCAGTCCATCCGGCGTCAGGAAGACGGTGAGGGGCCAGCCGCCGGGGACGCCCATGGCCTGGGCGGCGCTCATGTAGACCGAGTCGACGTCCGGTCGCTCCTCGCGGTCGACCTTGACGCTCACGAAGAGCTCATTCATGAGCGATGCGATCTCGGCGTTCTCAAACAACTCATGGGCCATCACGTGGCACCAGTGACACGCGCTGTAGCCGACCGACAGGAGCACCGGACGGTCGTCGCTGCGCGCGCGCTCGAACGCCGCATCGCCCCACGGATACCAGTCCACCGGGTTCTCGGCGTGCTGCAGCAGGTACGGGCTGGACTCGGCGGCGAGGCGATTGGCCACGCGGCCACGCTAGCGGATGGGCCTTCGCCCTCGCCTCAGCCGGAGCGGCGACGCGGCACGAGCCGGGTCATGCCGAGCAGCGCAGCGGCGGACGCCGCCAGCGTGATCGCGCCAATCCCGAGCCACTTCCAAACGAGGGCCGCGTCCGAGTAGGCGGGTGGGGCGGGCAGCGACTGGAGCACGTGCTCGAAGAGCCCGTCCGACGTGCCCGCGTACACGGCATGGCGCGCCGCGTCGGCTGACAGCGAGTACACGGAGTCGGGAAGCCCGGGACCCGCGCGGATCCAGTCGTCTCCCCCGTCGGTGCTGATCAGGACGGCGTACCCGTCGGTGCCGAGGTAGACCGCCTCGCTGAGCGGCTGGGTGAACGCCGTCACCGACGTGATCCGGGGGACGCCCTGGATGAGGCTCGCCGGAAGCAGCAGCAGCGCCTGCTTCCAGTCACCGTCCTGGCCGCGCCGCCACACGGTGCCGTTGGTGCTCACCGCGATCACCACGCCGGGCACCGCCGCCGGCGAGGCGATCAGATCAGCCCCGACGCCGAGGACCGGCGAGCCCGGGTCGGGGACCACGGCACTCCGCAGCGCGACGTTGTTCGTGTGCACCACGCGCCCTCCGGGATCGATTCCCCAGCGCTCATCGCCGATCGCCACCAACCCGGTCGGGGGGAACAGCGCGGCAGGTGGCGCGGTTGCAAAGGTCCTTCCGCCGTCGATCGATTGCAGTGCCGTCCCCGCCCCGGTGCGCACCAGGATCGTGTCACCGACGGCGGAAACACGCGTGACGGCCACCCCGGTCAGGGCGACCGGACTCCACCACGGGTCCGCGGCCCGCGCCCCGTCGCTCCCCGCGAGGAGCGCGGCCAGCATCAGGCCGGCCGCAGCGGCCACGGTGACCGGGCGGCCGCGGCGGTCAGAAGCCATACAGCCCCTGGACGATGCCGAACTGCAGGGCGACGTCCGCGACGGCGTGGATGATCACCGCCGGCCACAGGGAATTGGTCCGGCGGACGAGCCAGCCGAACGCGAGGCCCACGAGGAAGGTGATCGGCACGAACGGCGCCTCCGGGCCGCCATAGCTGATCGCCAGGTGGGCGAGCGCGAACACCGCCGCCTGGCTCACGTTGGCCCAGCGCGGGCTCATCGAGCGCTCGAGCGCGCCGAGCAGCATTCCGCGGAACTGCACCTCCTGGGAGAAGGCCTGCAGCGCATTGGCGGGCCCGAGCCATGGAAAGTCGCGACCGAACGCCACCGGTTGGAGTGCAACCCTGCCGAGGAGCCCGGCCGGCACGGCGAGACCGAGCCCGACGAGCAAACCGCTGCCGATCAGCCCAGTCGCGAGGCCGCCGAGGCCGATGCGGCCCATGCGGAGTGAGGGTCGCCACTCCGGCGCGACCGTCCGCCACGCCGCAAGCGCGATGACGAGCGTGCCAAATGCCTGGGCGACCGATGCCCAGAAGACCTGCGCGTCGAAGCTGCCCGAGCGGGATCCGAGCAGGTCGAAGAGGATCTGCGGGCCGGCCGCGAGCAGCGTGTAGGTGGCGGCGACCGCGGCGAGCGCGAGCAGGATCGGGCGCGCAGGCGCGAGACGGCGCACCAGCAGCGATGGCATCGCGATCAGGACAGCGGCGACGCTGAGGCGTGCCAGGTAGGGATCGACGCCGTTCGGGTCGCTGAAGGTGATGGGCAACAGCAGCGCCGCTCCGAGCCCCAGCTCCGCGATGACGAGCGTGGTGGCCGCGGGCCACCACGGCGCCGTACGCCAGCGCTCGAGAGGCGCGCGAGGCGGCTCAGCGACCACCGGCGTCCGGTGCACTCGGCGGATTCGACCCGGGTCGAATCCGAGCAGCGACCAGCTCGAGTTCCTCCCGGCCGGGTTGCACGCCGTAGCCAGGCGGGAAGCGAAACCCGAACCCATCTCGAGCGTGACGCGGGATCAGGTGAACGTGCACGTGGGCCACTTCCTGACCGGCCGCTTCTCCATCCGCGACATAGACGCTCACCGCTTCCACCGGGAGCGAGCTCGCTCTCAAGGCACGGTTGAGATCGGTGGCCACCGACCAGACCCGGGCGAGGATGCCTCCTTCGAGCTCGGGTATGAGCTTGGCGTGTGCGCGCGGCACCACCAGGACGTGCCCGGGCTGCACCGGCCTGATATCCATGAAAGCGACCACGAGGTCGTCCTGGTGAAGGTAGGTCGCGGGGGCGTCGCCACGCACGATGGCGCAGAAGACGCAGTCAGGCGCTCGTGCTCCCGGTGTTTGCATTGCCCGCGCATCGTACCGGCGTCGCCGCCATCCTCTCGATTAGGCTCGGCTGGCCGCGGCCAGTCTGAGTGGACTAAGCTAGACTAAGTTATGGACATCGTCAATGTTCACGCCGCGAAGACCCACCTGTCCGAACTCCTGGCGCGCGTCGAGGCTGGTGACGAGGTTGTGATTGGTCGTGCCGGGCATCCGATCGCAAGGCTCATTCCGTTCAGACCCACGGGAGCAGCGCGTCGCTTCGGTGGATGGCGCGGACGCGTGTGGCTCTCCGATGACTTCGATGCCCCGCTTCCCGAGTCGCTCGACAAGGCATTCCGCGGCGACGGATGAACTACTTGCTGGACACCCACGTGCTTCTGGACCTGCTGGGGGCGCCGCAGCGTGTCGGCCGGCCCCTCCGCAATGTTCTCGAGGATCCGCTGAACGACGTTCTCGTCAGCGCGGCGACTGCGTGGGAGATCGCGATCAAGGTATCGATCGGGCGACTCCGCGCGCCGGACGACCTGGAGGCGGAGCTGATTCGCGAGGGCATCGGCTCGCTCGACATCACGCTGTCCGATGCGCTCAGGGCAGGGGCGCTCCCGCGCCACCACAACGATCCCTTCGACCGGATGCTCGTCGCTCAGGCACAGAGTCGCGGGATGACCCTGGTCACGCGGGACTCGATGCTGGCCGCGTATGGGGTTCCCATCCTCGCGGCCTGATGGGAGTCGAGACAGGCGCGGCTCGGGCTGCGCCGTCAGCCCGGAACCACACGAGCCGCCTGAACCGGCCCCGTCCAGTACGCTTCGCGCTCTGATGAGCGTCACGATTCTGGTCGGGGGCCAATGGGGTGATGAAGGCAAGGGCAAGGTCATCGACCTGCTCGCCAACTCCGTCGACATGGTCATCCGCTCGCAGGGCGGAAACAACGCCGGTCACACGGTGGTCACGGGCGGCACGGAGCACCGCTTCCACCTGATCCCGAGCGGCATCCTCTACCCGAAGACCACCTGCATCATCGGACACGGCGTCGTCGTCGATCCGAAGGCGTTTCTCCAGGAGCTCGACGAGCTTCAGTCGGGTGGCATCCCGGCTGAGAACCTGGTCATCAGTGAACGCGCTCACATGGTGATGCCGTATCACCCGGTGCTCGATCAGCTCGGCGAGGAGATGCGCGGCGACGACCGCCTCGGCACCACCTGGCGCGGCATCGGCCCGGCGTACGAGGACAAGGTGCGCCGGATTGGGTTTCGCATCGGCGACCTGCAGAAGCCCGCATTCCTGGAGAAGAAGCTGCGCTTCGTGCTCCGCCTGAAGAACGAAAGCCTCACGCGCCTGTATGGCGCCGAGCCGTTCAACGAGCGCGAGATTCTGGACGAGTACCTTGGGTACGCGGAGCGTATCGATCCCTACATTCGGGACATCTATCCGATCATCCAGGACGCGCTGACCGCAAACCGGCGGATCCTCCTCGAGGGCGCCCAGGGCGTGATGCTCGACATCGACCTCGGCACCTATCCGTATGTGACATCATCGTCGCCAACTGCCGGGGGGGCGTGCACGGGAAGCGGCATCCCGCCGTCGCGCATCACGCGGACCGTCGGCGTGTTCAAGGCGTACACGACGCGCGTCGGCTACGGTCCGTTCCCGACCGAGCTGACCGATGTGCTGGGCGACCAGCTGCGCGAGATCGGCGCCGAGTACGGCACCACCACCGGACGCGCCCGCCGGGTGGGATGGTTCGACGCATCCGTTTCGCGTTATGCCGTCGCCACCAACGGCATTGATGCGATGGTGCTCACCAAGGTCGACGTGCTCGACGAGTTCGAGACCCTGAACATCTGCACCGGGTACATGAGCAAGGGCGAGTACTGGGACCATCCGATGGCCAACATCTCGCACCTCAAGCACGTCGAGCCGATCTACGAGGAGTTTCCCGGGTGGATGTCACCAACGCGGGAATGCCGGCGGTACGAGGACCTTCCGGAGGCGTGTCGTGCGTACATCGAGCGGATCGGCGAGCTCTGCGGTGCGAGTGTCAACGTCGTGTCGGTCGGCCCCGATCGCGAGCACACCCTGGTTCGCACCTCGCTGCTCGACTGAGGGCGGGCTCACAGCCCGCGAAGCTCAGGAAAAGTGGCAGGGGGCGGAGGGCCACCCCCTGCCGGTCAGGAAGGGATAGGGAGAGTTTCAAACAAGTGTCGACGTCCAACGGCGCGCCTCCGCGCCGTTGGGTCGGTGCACCAACCCATCTCGATGGGGATTATATCAAGGGCCCTGAAATGCCCGTCCCGGGTTCGCAGCCGGACGCCACGGCGCGGGATGATGGACGCAGCATGACGGTCACGCTCGGACGTGTTCGCGCACCGGAGCTCCGCGGTGCCGGGGGGTGGCTCAACACCGACCATCCGCTTGCGCTCCGCGACCTTCGCGGACGCGTGGTGGTGCTCGACTTCTGGACGTTCTGCTGCATCAACTGCATTCGTGTCATCGAGGAGCTGCGCCTCCTCGAGGAGCGCTTCGGCGACAGCCTCGTGGTCATCGGCGTGCACTCACCGAAATTTCCGCATGAGTCCGACCACAGCGCGGTGGCGCGTGCGGTGGCGCGCCATCGAATCGCTCACCCGGTCCTGGACGACCCGGAGCTGGAGACGTGGCAGCAGTACGGCGTTCGTGCGTGGCCGACCCTGGTGGTGATCGACCCCGACGGCTACGTGGTCGCGATGGCTTCCGGCGAGGGCAACGGCCCCGCGCTCGGCGGCGTGATCGCCCAGCTCCTCGACGGCCGCAGTGACCTCGCGGCCGGCCCTGCGTTCATGCCGGTCGCGCTGAGCAGCGACACCACCCTTGCGTTCCCGGGCAAGGTCGCCTCGGACGGCGGGGGCAGGCTCGCCATCGCCGACACCGGCAACGATCGCGTGCTCGTCTGCGACCTCGATGGGGCGATCACTCAAGAGTTCGGTGGTTTCCACCAGCCGCAGGGGGTTCGGCTCGACGCCGAACGCCTGCTGGTCTGCGACACCGTCGCCGGGGAGCTGGTGGCCGTCTCGCTGGCGGGAGGCGAGCGCAGCGTGCTCGCCTCGGACCTGCGGTCGCCATGGGACGCCCTCGTGCTCCCAGACGGGAGGATCGCTGTCGCTGAGGCCGGCCTGCACAGGATCGTCGCAGTTCCCCACGGTGGTGGACGGGTCGAGCTGCTCGCCGGAAGCCGTGCGGAGGGATTGCGCGACGGCCCCGCGGACGGCGCGCATCTGGCTCAGCCCAGCGGTCTCACCACCCTCGCCGGTGATGCCATCGCCTTTGCCGATTCGGAGGTCTCGGCGCTCCGGGTGCTTCGCGACGGCAGGGTCGAGACCCTCGTCGGCACCGGCCTCTTTGCCTGGGGCAGGGCCGACGGCGATCGCCACACCGCCAGGCTCCAGCACCCCCTCGGGGTCGCGGGGCTTTCCGATGGGTCGATCGCGGTCGCGGACACGTTCAACTCGCTCCTCCGGATCTGGGAGGCCGGAGTGCTCAGGACACTGCCGCTGAGCGAGCCTCTGGACGAGCCCGGCGGCCTCGATGTGCTCCCGGACGGCCGCCTTGTGGTTGCGGACACGAACCACCACCGCGTCGTCACCGTCGACGGCCAGACGGGCGCGGTCACCGAGATCCGGATCGTCGGCGGCGAGGATGGCGAGCCTGCCCGCGGTCCAGCTCTCGTGGGGGTCGCCGGAGCAAGGCTCGCCCTAGCCGCGGATGTCGACCTCGGTGGCCTGGCGCTCGACCTGCAGCAAGGACCGCCTGTGCACGTCAACGTGAGCGCCGATCCCCAGACGCTGCTCGGAGCGGGGCCGCGATCGTGGGCGCTGGATGGCCTGCCCGTGAGCGTCAAGGTGCGCCTGGGGAGCCGCGGCCGGGGCGTCATCACGCTCGACGTCATCGCGTCAACGTGCAAGGGGGACGTGTGCACCATCCGGCGCAGTACCCGCGAGCACCCGCTCACGGTCTCCTGAGTCAGGCGCCCAGGCCGGGGGGCGACTGCTGAGATCGCGCCCAGGCCAGGAGCTCCTCGGGCACCGGGTGCGGGAGGCGCACGTCCACCGTGGCGAGAAGGTCGCCGGCGCCATCCCCCTTGAGATGGGGCATGCCGAGGCCCCGCAGTCGCAGGCGGGCACCGTTCTGCGTGCCGGGCGGGATCGACAGCTGCGCGGTGGTGCCCCGCAGGGTTGGAACGGCCACCGTGCCACCCGCGATCGCCGCGGCCACCGGTGTCGGCACGCGGACGCTGAGGTCGTTGCCCGACCGGGTGAATACCTGGTGCGGCCGGATGTGGACGCGGATGAACAGGTCGCCTCGGGGTCCGCCTCCCCTTCCCGCGCCGCCCTGGCCGGAGGCGCGCACGCGGGCACCGTCGTGGATCCCCACCGGAATCCTCACCTCGACCCGGCGTGGCCCCTCGCTGGAGCCGAGGTCGACCGTGAGCGTCGAGCCGGAGTAGGCATCTTCGAGGCTGATCCCGGCCTCACCTTCGATGTCCTGACCGCGGTGCGCGACCCGGCGCCGGGTGCGACCCGTGCTGAACCCTTCCGGTGCCGCGCCGGCCCCACCGAAGAACTGCTGGAAGAAGTCGCTGAACGGAGCGCTGGTGCCGAACATGCCCTCGAACTCGTCCGGCGAGACTGTTCGGTAGCCGAATTGCTGGGCGTTTCCCTCGAACGGGTTCGGACCCGGGCGGCCGGCGCGCTCCCATTGCTCGTACTCCTGCCATCGCGGCCCGAGCTCGTCGTACTTCTTCCGCTTCGCCGGGTCGCCGAGCACCTCGTTGGCCTCGTTGATCTCCTTGAATCGATCCTCGGCGGCCTTGTCGCCCTGGTTCACGTCCGGGTGATGCTTGCGGGCAAGCTTGCGGAAGGCGGTCCGGACCTCCTTCTCGGTGGCCGTCCGGGGAACGCCCAGGATCGCGTAGTAATCCTTGAAGGTTGTTGGCATCTGCATCGCAGATACCGCGGCGAGGCGGCCGCGAAACCCGGAACGCGCGGTATTCTGTGGCTGTCTCCCCGGATCGCGGCGCGAGACCTCGCGGCGCCGTCACTCCCAAATCGACCCACTCAAGCGCCCTGCACTGAGAATTCACCCCACCCACTTCTCTCCGTCCGCCATCCCGCCGGCACGCCGGCGCAGGCGGTCCCTCGGCGCCGTGGTGCTTGCCATCTCGCTGGCCGTCGGGTGGGGGACGCTCGGCCCAGGCGTCTCCGCGGCGCATGTCGGGTTCTCCGCGACCGGACAGCTCACCGGTCTCGGTTCGGGGAAGATCTGGAGCCTTGCGGTCCAGCCCTCCCTGCCGAGCACCATCCTCGCGGGCACGGACGCCGGGGTCTACGTGTCCCATGACACCGGCGCCACCTGGATCCAGACTCTGCCGGGCGTCCGGGTGTGGACGGTCGGCTTCGACGCTCGCAACTCGTCCGCTGCCTTCGCCGGCACCGACGGCAAGGGCGTCTATGCCAGCGCCGATGCCGGCGCGACCTGGGCGGACTCCTCGAGCGGCCTGGGCAACCTCGACGTCCGGGCTCTCGCCTTCGGGCTCGACGGCATCGCGGCCGGTACCAATGGCGGGGTCTCGCTGAGCCCGACCGGCCACATCTGGCACGACGGCGGCCTCGATCGGTACGCGATCTCGGCTGTGGCGGTGGCTGCCAACTACCCGCAGTTCACCGTGGTCGCGGGTGCGGACGGGGCGAGCAGCGGAACGCTCGCCTCCGGGTATCTCTTCAGCAGCAGCGGCGGCGGCGCCTGGGAGGTCCTGCAATCCGGGCTCCCGTCCGGAGCCGTCGTCTCCTCGATCACGGCCGGCCAGATCGATGCTGCTGTTCCCAAGCGGCCCCTGATCGTCGCCACCTCCCAGGGCATCTTCAGGAGCGGCGACGGCGGCGTGACCTGGACTGCCGGGACCGGCGCGCCTTCCGCGCTGACCCTGACCGCCGCCCAATTCGGGCCGCTCGATCCAAACCTTGCCTACGCCGGTGCCGACGCGGGCGGGAGCACGGGCGGTGACCTTTTCCGGTCAATCGACGGGGGGCTCACGTACCACAAAGCCGACACGGGGCTCCCGACCGCGAGCAGGAACGTTGACGCCATTGCCGTTGCCAACACCACGCCGCCGGAGGTCGTGGTTGCGCTGAACCCACCGACCGGCGGCAGCCAGGTGTATCTCGAGAGCGACACGACTGCGCCGGCGCCGCCACCCCTGGTCGCCGAGGCATCGGGAGCGCCGGTGCCATCGTCGGTCCCCACGCCGATACCCACCGCGACCCCCGTGCCCCAGGCGGTCAAGCCAGCCGCGACCTCACCGCCGGCGAGCGGTATTCAGCGGTTCGCCCAGGCGGCGTTCCACTGGCCGATCCCACTCGTCTATGAGGTCTTCTTCGTGCTCCTGGCGCTCTACGTCTACATCAGGTGGCGTCAGCGCTACTACGTCGAAGGGCCGCCCTAGCAGTCGCCGCCCTACGCTACCCGCTGTGATCGGGGTGTCAGCGGGTCCGTCGATTCCGCTCGCGTTTCTCGCCGGGCTGGTGTCCTTTCTCTCGCCGTGCGTGTTCCCGCTGATGCCCGCGTATGCCGCCTACCTGAGTGGGCGCGCGGGCCAGCCCGCTCACGCCGGGGCGGCGGGCGGGACCGTGACCGCGCCGGCCCGGAATCCCGCGATGACCACCGGGATCGCCTTCGTGGTCGGCTTCAGCGTGGTGTTCATCGCCGAGTACTACCTGCTCGAGGGAGTCCTGGCCATAACGGTGTTTCAGCGCAACCTCGAGCTGGTCAACCGGATTGCGGGCGCGATCATCATGGTGCTCGCGCTCCAGACCATGGGGGTGCTCCGTTTCGGTTTTCTGGAGCGCGAGCGGCGATTCCACCTGCGAGTCTCGAGCGGGGCTGCGGGCGGTTTGCTCCTCGGTCTGACCTTTGCCGCGGGCTGGCTGCCGTGCCTCGGGCCGCAACTCGGCGCCATTCTCACGCTGGCGCAGAATCGCGAGTTCGGCGGGCTCCCGTTCATGGTCCTGTACTGCCTCGGACTCGCGATCCCGTTCCTGCTCGTCGCGATGCTGGCCGACCGGCTGCAGGGGGTGCTGCGCAGCATCAACCGGCATCTTCGGGTGATCAACGTCGTCGCCGGCGTGATTCTCTTCGGCTTCGGGCTGCTCATGGCCACCGGACAGCTGACCATCCTGAGCGGGCTCTCGTTTCAGTCGCCGTTCAATCTGTGACGGGCGGCGGCGGCGGCACGGGAGCCAGCCGGAGCCAGAGGGTCACGGTCGTCCCCGCACCATCCTGGCTGCGAATGGCCACGTCACCCCCCTGAGCCCGCGCGAGCCCCTGGACGATGCTGAGACCCAGCCCGCTGCCGCCCTCCTCGCGCGCCCGCGTCTTCTCACCCCGGTAGAACCGCTCGAACACATGGGGCAGGTCGGCTGCCGGGATGCCCGGACCCTCGTCGCGCACCTCGAGCTTCGCCCATCCACCTTCGACCGCCGTGGTCCAATGCTGTGCCGCACCGTGTGCGTACTTGCACGCGTTGACGAGCAGGTTGCGCACCACGGTGCTCACCGCGCCGCGATCCGCTCGCACCAGCAGCGGCCCCGGCGTGGGGCGGCGCTCCACCACCTCGGGCATTCCCGGCACGCCTTCATCGAGCAGTCCGTCGAGCGCTGCATTGAGGTCGAAGTCCTCCGGGTGCGACTCGCGCTGCGCGTCGAGGCGTGCCAGCGTCAGGAGATCGAGCACGAGCACGCGCATGCGCTCGGACTCATTGCTCATCGCCTCGAGCGCCGCGTCGAGCGCGGCGGGCTCGCGGCCTGCTCCTCTCCGCAGGACGTCGATGTAGCCCTTGAGCGCCGTCAACGGGGTGCGCAGCTCGTGGGACGCGTCGGCGATGAAGCGCCGGACCTGTGCTTCGGAATCCTGTTGTGCCGTAAAGGCTTCCTGGATGCGGTCGGCCATGTGGTCGAAGCTGCTCGCGAGCTGACCGACCTCGTCACCGCTCGGGGTCAGGCGGCTCCGCGCGGTCAGGTCGCCGGCCGCCAGTTGCTCGGCGGTGGCGGTCAGGCGGCGCATCGGGCGCAGCGTGCGACCGGTGAGCAGCACGCCGAGAGCCATCGCGAGCACGAGGATGACCACACCGCCCGCGGTGATCAGGAGGATCTCGTCGTTCAGGACGCTGGTGATCGGCGCCATCGACACCGACAGCTGCGCGACACCGCATGCGCCCGTCCCTGCGACAACCGGGAATCCCACGACCAGCTGGTCGCCACTGCTGGTGCTGATCTGCTGCGCGCCCGACCGTGTGCCTCGGTGCAGCACCTCTCGCAGCACAGCTGAATCGAGGGTTGGCGGGCTCGCACCCACGGGCATGATGGCTTCCTGGGTGAGGTTGCTGTTGTAGACGACCACCTGCACCGTCTGGCCCGTGACCGTGGACACTGCACTGGCCACGGCGGCTCCGACCAGCGCGGGACGAGTCGCACACAGGCGCAGCGCCGCTGTCGTGGTGGCACCCAACTGCTTTTCCCTGGCTGCGATCAGGCGCTTTGACGAGTTGAAGTCGGCCTGCAGCTCGCCGACGCGATTGCTGATCAAACTCTGCCGCAGCGTGAGGTACTGGTAGCCCGCGAGCAGCACCAGCAACGGCAGGAGCAGCGCGATGAAGGTGAGTGTCAGCCGCCAGCGCAGCGATGCGAGGGCGTGTCCGATGCGACGCACGTGCTACCGCGCCGCGGCGTCGCTCCCATGGACGGTGCTGCGCAGCCGGTAGCCGACGCCGCGCACCGTCTGAATCCGCTGATGGGTGGTGTCGCCCAGTTTGGTGCGCAGGTAGCGGACGTAGACCTCGATGTTGTTCTCGTCACCGAAGAAGTTGTAGCCCCACACCTCGTCGAGAATGCGCTGGCGCGGCAGGACCTGGTCGACGTTGCTCGCGAGGTAGAGCAGCAGGTCGTATTCCCGGACCGAGAGCTCCACAAGGCGGTTGCCGGCGCGCACCTCACGGGTCGCGGTGTCGATGCTGAGGTCGCCGGCGTGGATGACGCGAGTCAGATCGGGGTTGCGACGCCGGAGCACCGCGCGAATCCTGGCCAGCAGCTCGGCGAAATCGAATGGCTTGACGAGGTAGTCGTCCGCGCCGAGCTCGAGACCATGAATGCGGTCACTGGTCTCATCGCGCGCGCTGAGGATGATGATCCCGCGCGCACGGTCGCCCGACAGAGCGCGGCAGAGTTCCCAGCCGTCGACTCGAGGCATCATCAGGTCGAGCACGATCAGGTGGGGCTTGAACTCGTCGACGACTCGGAGTGCGACGTGGCCGTCGGGAGCGGTGTGGACGTCGAAACCCTCGTGGCGCAAACCGAGCGCGATGAAGTCCGTGATGCTCTGCTCGTCATCGACGACGAGGATGCGGGTCAGCCCACTCATTGCTTCGAGTATAGGAGTCGGCCTGCCACGACTCGGCCACGAGATGATCGCAAACAGCGCTTCTCAGCGCACTCTCAGCCGCCACTACACTGGGTCGATGACGCAGGAATCCGGTGTTCGTGTGCGCGCAGCGGTGGGGCTCGGCGTCGCCGAGGTGCACGCGCACACACTCGCGAGTGACGGGATGGTCAGCGCGGTGCAGCTGGTGCAGGCCGCGGCCGCACATCGGGCTCGACGTGCTCTGCATCACCGATCACGACACGATCTCCGAGCTCGGGCCGGCGATCGAGACCGGTGCCGAGCTCGGCGTCGACGTCGTTCGAGGCGAGGAGATCACGGCGTCGTTCCCTCCCGGCATCCACATCGTCGGGCTCTTCCTGGAACGCCAGATCCGCATGCACATGTCGGTTGAGGACACGGTTGACGCGATCCATGACGCCGGCGGGCTGGCGGTGATCGCCCACCCGTTCATGCCCACCTGGTTCGCCTCGATGACCCCTGGGAGGGCACGGAACCTGCTCGAGAGCCGCCGGGTGGACGGCATCGAGGTGCGCCACACCGCGCCGGTGATCCCCAGGACATGGGGGCTGCTCGACACCTTCTACGCGGAGCACCGCGAGCGGCTCGGGGCTGCTCTCGGGGCCGGGGACAGCCACTTCGGTGAGCACGATCTCGGGCGGGTGCTGACCGTGTTTCCGGGGAAGGGCGCGGCGGACCTGCGCCGAGCCATCGAGAATCAGAAGACCACGCCGCTCTCGGGTTCGGTCTCACCCGCGCCACCGCCACTCCGGATGCGGCTGGCGCAGCAGTACCGATCGATGGTGTGGCTGGGCGGGGAGCGTCGAGCGGGGCGAGTCGGGGGCGGGGCTGGTCCGGCGGGCCGGTGACCCCCGGTTAGAATCGGCCCCTGGCCCGTTTAGCTCAGTTGGTAGAGCAGGGGACTCTTAATCCCAAGGTCCAGGGTTCGAATCCCTGAGCGGGCACCAGTTTCTGAATACAAAGGCGTAAACTCCTGGGCATGTCGGGAAGCGTGCTGGATCCGTTTGACAGCAGTTTGACAGCAAATATCGGCGAACTTGGACGGATCCCGACGAAGGCGGGCGAACACGGGCGGAGGAAGGGACGACGGGGCAACTCGGAGGGGAGCATCTACCGACGGAAGGACGGCCGATGGGTCGCCCAGGTCAGCGGGGTGGCCGGCAGGGGGCGGATTTTCAGGTACGGCAAGACCCGCGCCGAGGCCGCTGCAAAGCTGACCACGGCGCTGAAGTCCGTACAGGACGGGCTTCCGATACCGGGCGAACGGCAGACGGTTGACCAGTACCTCGAGAGCTGGCTCGAAGAGTCGGCCAAACCGTCGATCAGGCCGATGACGTACGTGAGCTACGCCTCCTTGATCCGCTTGCACGTGATCCCAGAACTCGGGGGTGTTCCGCTGGCGAAGCTCACCCCTCAGCACGTCCAAGCACTGATGAACCGAAAGCTGGCGGCTGGGCTGTCGCCGCGGCGGGTGGCGATGATCCGCGGTGTCCTGCGGACGGCGCTCAACCGGGCGCTCCGGTGGGGGCTGGTATCGCGGAACGTCGCGACGCTGGTGTCGCCACCGCGGGCGGTGCGCTTCGAGGTGCGCCCCCTCGAACCGGAACAGGCTCGGTTGTTCCTCAAGGCCGTGAGCGGCGATCCGCTCGAGGCCCTCTACACCGTGGCGCTCGCGGTGGGATTGCGCCAGGGAGAGCTCTTGGGATTGCGCTGGGAGGACGTCGACCTCGATGCGGGCGTGCTCCACATCCGCCACGGGTTACAGCGAATCGAGGGGAAGCTGCGCTTGGTTGAGCCCAAGTCGCCCCGAGCGCGCCGGACGATCGTCATGCCAGCCCTCGTCACCGAATCTCTGCGGAGTCACCGGGTGCGGCAGATGGAGCAGCGCCTCCTCGCCGGCACGGAGTGGGAGGCGGGAGACTTCGTGTTCTCAACGGCGATCGGCCGGCCACTGACTGACAGCACCGTGACCCACATGTTTCAGCGCCACCTGGCGCGCGCTGGGCTGCCTCGACAGCGGTTCCATGACCTGCGTCATGCCTGCGCCTCCCTGCTCCTGGCGCAAGGCGTGAGCCCGCGCGTGGTGATGGAGCTGCTCGGGCATTCGCAGATCACGTTGACTCTCAACACCTATAGTCATGTGATGCCCGGGCTGCAGGCGGAAGCGGCCGCGCGGATGGATGGGCTGCTCTCGCAGCGATAGCGGAGGAGACATGGGCAGCGGAAGTCGGACCACAGCCACACTCACAGCCGCTCCAACATGGTCGCGGATCACCCCTAAGCTGGGTGAGCAGGAGCGTGAGCAGATTCGACTTGCCCTCTGTTCGACGCGTGGGCGTTACCTAGCGGTGAGGGCGAGTCAGCTTTCCGGTGTTCCGAAATCGACGGTTTACTACTGGGCCAGGGAAGGCTTGATCGTGCCGGATCACGCAGACCTCCGTCCGATGTACTGGTCATACAGGGATCTCGTGCTCCTGCGGCTGTATGCGTGGCTGAGGACGAAGAGCATGGCGCCGGGCGACGCAAGCACGATGATCGGATCGGTTCGCCACAGGCTCGACCTCGGCAGCTTGGACGAGGGTCACGTGAGGAGCGATGGGCGGGTTTTCCTCCACGGGGATTCCGCCGTTGACGCGTTGAGCGGGCAGCAGCTGTTTAGCGAGTTGGTTCCTTGGGTCGACCACTTCGACCTCTTCGTGCCCGTGGACAACGCGCGATGGCAGGGGCCGAATCTTCTGCGCCCATCGCGCTTCACGGCGATTTCTCCGTGGGTGCTCGGCGGCGATCCATGTGTTGCGGGAACTCGAGTGCCAACGTCGTCCCTGCACAGCCTCGCGGAGGATCGCGGCCTCGACAGCCGCGAGATCCTCCACCTCTACCCCTTCCTGAAGCCGGCGGCCGTGACCGACGCCCTGGATCTCGAGAGGAGGCTGCAAGGTCTCGCGCTTGCAGCGTGACCCTCGTCCGCTCCGATTCCTACTCGACCAGGGCTTCCCGAACCCGCCGCCAGGCATCGAGCCGGCCATGTTCATGCGCACGATCGAGTTTCAGCACTTCAGCGCGTTTGCGCCCAGCCTCGCGCGAATATCCACTCCCGACTGGATGCTCTACCTCGTGGCGAAACACGGCGGATTTGACGCCGTCGTCACGCGCGACTTGGCCCAGTTCACCCAGCGCGAGGAACTTGTCGCCATCGCTCTCACCGAGTTGACGGTGGTCACATGGCGGCAGCCTGTCGAAGATCCGCTCGCCGAATGGGGTCAGTTGATGGCGTATGCCCCGCAGATCGCCAAACGAATGCGGACAGCCGACTACTCGCCGACGGTTATCTTTCTACCCGCTCCCAGGCTGAGCCCCGAGCAAGCCAAGCGACCGCTGGACCTTGCCCGCGAGTTGGCCCGCAGGGAGAGCATGCCTTACAACGAGTGGCAAAGCGCCGCACTGGCCGTCATGAGCGAAGCACTCGACCGCCAGCGAGGTACTCGCGCTGCTCAGTTGAAGAACCTGCTGGCAGTCCTCGCAAGGTAGCCTCCTGCCCTATACCGGTTTTCAAGTTCGTCCGCGCCGACACCGGAGGTAGTCGTGGAGGTCCGCTGCGTGTTCAGAATTCAGCGTACAGATAGGGATTCCGTTCGCGGGAGTTCGGACCGGTCCGCGCCATAGGGTGTCGGATGGGGTCATCCGGCTCAAGGCAGATGAGGCTCGAGTGCGCAGCCGCTGAGTGCACTGCGATGTTTTGGACGCTGCGCGTGTGGAGTTGCGGTGCGCCGAGTGAGCACCTAGCGACGCAGGTGGATCCCCAAGTAGGCGAGCAACGCGGTGAAGCCGAAGACAAACGCGAACATCACTAGCACGGCGACCACGCGTGCGTTCAGGCGCGCCCAGGCGACAGGAACGATGCGTGACAGCTCGTCCAGCGTCGTCGCGCGAGTGAAGGACCCTTCAGGAACCAGCCCGAGGTAGCGCCACAGGACCACGAGCTGTTCCGAATCCCATCCCGACCCCTTCACGAGCAACAGGACCTTTCCTCCTAGGTCGACGAAGTACATTTAGGGGCGCCCAGCACCCCGCCCAGCACCGTAGCTGACCCTGGTAAGCACCACCCGCGCCAACTGCGACCGATCCCGGGAGCGCACGCGACCCAGGGTGGTTGTCATCCCAAACTTGGTTTCGCTTGCGAAGACGGATGCGTTCCGGAAATACAGCGTGATGTGAGCCAGCAGAGCCGCACCCCCGCCGAAGAAACCAGCGCCCAAGAGCCAGAATCCGCTTCTCAGCCCGAAGGCGACACCGCAGAACGCGAAGGCAAGAGCGGAAGCCAGGGCTGCGCCTCTCTGGGCTTGTTTACCCGATCGCGCGGCGGCTAGGTCAGGACGTACGACAACGGCGTGGCTAGGTAGACGCGACGTTCTGCGCACAGCAGGCCGATCCTCCCCCCGAACGGGCAACGCAGGGAGCTGGCAAAGATTTCCGTTATCGGGACGCTACCGTCCCGTGCCTCGCGCCCGTCGAGCCGGCCAGCCCCGGGCTCTGGGCACTGGGATGATGTGGGGCGAGGGTCCCTTTCCTCGAGCCCAGGAAGGAGGCTGATCGGTGCGGTTCTTGAGACCGGATACAGCGGGTTCGTGCGTGTCCGTTGGTGGCCGTGCCGTATTCGAACTAGGCATCGGCACGGGCGATTACGTTCGCGGACAACCGGGAGTAACCGCGCAATAGGGTGTTGAAAGGGTGTCAGCCACGTCCAGCGAGATGAGGCTGGCGTGCGTGACTACCACTTCGTTCCCGTGGCCTTTCTGACGAGGGCCGTCAACCTCGGGCCACCCCCTGCATCGCTGTTACTTGAGCGTCGGTCCAAAGCCGTGTGTTGATTCGGAAAGCACGGCTCCCGTACTTGCGCATGAAGTTCAGCGTGGGTTGCGGCGAGTATCGAGCTTCCACTCGGCTCAAGTCGTCCAACCGACACGTAGTTTTTCGCCAGAGCAGATCGACCTTTCCCACCTGGTTACTGTCGAACCATACAGAGGCGTTGCGGAAGTACGCGATGCAGGCTCCCCCGACGACCAACGCCGCAACCAGCATGACGACCGCACCACCGGGGTTCTTCGCGGCGACGAAGCAGACGGCGAGTGCCAGTCCGGCGAGCGTTCTAAGGACCGACAGCACGACGATCGGCAAGCTGTGGAGTGGCTCGGGTAGAAGGACTTGGCGTTACATCTGTGTACGTCTCGAAGAATTCCGTTGAGCGGGATCTACATGCTATCCGCTATCCGCTAAGCTCGCTGCATCTCGCCTCAAGAGATATAGGGCGAGTGCTCGCCTGTGGCATGACAGTGCCGTTGGTGGCTTCCAGTCGCTCAGCATCGACTACGCGGTTAGCATTTTCGTGACGCAAGAAGATCGTGCGCACCAGTAGGTGCAACTGTGTGTGATGTGAAGGCGCGAGGTCGGGAACTGAGGGTAATGAGTGCTGGGTTGGGAGCAGTGTCTGTGAGGCCGCTGGAGCTGTGTCTGTGGGGAGCCTGTAGTGGTGCCGGCTGTGATGGGGGAAGCGGCGCGCGATGTGCCGAATGGCAGGTGCGGCGCGCGCGGAGGCCGGGCTCCCCCCCAACAAGCGCGGCACGCGCTGAGCGCGAGCCAAAGGGGTGCAGCTGGAGCCGGACGCCCACTCGGTCTGCCTCGGCTCCATTGCATCGGTCGTGCCACGACCGCCACCGGGCCGCGAAAGCGTACACCATCCGGCGCGACGCGCCGGATGGGGTCAAGGTGAGACTGGCCCGGCAGTGTCAAGTATCTGCCGGACTTTCACAACGACGCGACGCTGCGAAACTGATCGCGGTAGGGACTGCTCTCGACGAGCGGACTCTCGCACAGATCACAGCGAGCGCTGCTAACGCACTGGGCTCCTGCCTCAGGTTCTGCCGTAGAAGCGCACTTGCGGATAGGGATGCAGGATGCGAGCCGGCACCCGTAGGAGAAGCCCAGGAAGTCCGTCTCGTAGATGGCATCCAAGACCTCGACGACCGCACGCTGGACGATCTTGTCCTCCAGCGATGCGATACCGAGCGCCCGTGGCCGCACATCCGCCTTCGGAATGTACGCGCGTCGCGACGGCTGGGCCCGGTAGCTGCCGCGATGCAGCCTCGTCAGCAGGTTCTGGACATTGCTGTCGAGATCCTCCCCGTAGGCCGCCCACGTGACCCCATCCACCCCCGCAGCAGCTCCCGGGTTCAACGCCCGATATGCCGCTTGGAGGCGGTCGGCATCGACGTGGTGCAGCAGCGCGGTGAACCGTGCTGTCCTGTCCTTTCGTGCTGCTTCGCGCACACGGTCCAGCTCATGGGACACGCCCTGCACGGCGCTGCGTCCGGGGCGTGCTGCGCCGTCCGTGTTCCCCTTGGCCGACCCCCTTTCCTCCACCACCTCCGCGGCCGCGGCCTTGTTCGGCGGCTTCGCAGGTACTACGGGGTCGTCTGACCTCCCAGGCTCGTGCATCTCAGGCGTGCGGCCTCAGCCTTCCCTGAGCGGCCCCTCCGGTGATCGACCGGATGGGCGAGCCTGGGATCTCCAGGTTCTCGCGCGTGGAGATTCCGCGCATGCACAGGTTCTTCGACCGCGCGGGGTTCGACGACCGCTCGCCATAACGCGATCGTCGATGTGGCCTTCCGCGTCGCTTAACAGCGTCGGCACCCCGGAACAACATATTTCGCGGCTCAATAGCCCGGCCTGCGCGTACCCCTGTCAACGCTTCGCCTGCGCCCTTACGAGCGCCGACGCATGACTCGGGGTCATCGTGGGTAGCTACCCCTTCGATGTAGAGCTCTTTCATCTCCTTCTCCACGCCGGTTTATCCCGGCGCTTAGGCGCTCTGTTAGCGCGGATCGCAGTACATTGAGGTCCATGGCTCAAGTCGTACTTTCGTTCACACCACCGCCGCGACGGCCCCCGAACTTACCCGCCGAGGCCCACTCTCTGCCGCCAATGATCGAACTCCCGCACGCACTGCGCCGGTGACGCCGCTCTTGCTGACCGTGGCCGAAGTTGCGCACCGACTCGGGTGCGGCCGCACTCTCGTGTACGACCTCATCGGTAGCGGACGCCTCGAGACCGTCAAGCTTGGCCGTTTGAGGCGAGTGCCTACGGAGGCCGTCTATGTCCTGGTGAGGCAGCTTCGCGCGGTCTCCCGCGACGGCCTGGGCGATCACGCCGAGCCGACTTGACAGCAGTTCTGACAGCTACAGGTGCGAACAGTGGCGGGCAATGACGGGTCTACCGACGGCCGTGATGGGTGCTGCTGAATACGATACGGGCATCCGCGGGCATCGACGAACGGGCTGGAGCCGACCTCTTAATCCCAAGGTCCAGGGTTCGAATCCCTGAGCGGGCACCATTGCGTTGTAGAAATCGGTTGATCCGTCCCAGAAGGGGTTCGGCTGATCCTTGACAGGACTTCGGGTGATGGTTGACATCGATTTCGGCTGACTCTTGACACTCCCTCGACGCGCCGCGTGGCCGCCAACAGCTTGGTCTCCGTCGGCTGGCGGCCCATCAGTCATCGATGGGGCGGGTCACCGCTGGATCCGTGCGCAGCTGCCAGGACCGCCGCACTGAAATCGGATGCCCAGTGGGCGGCTATCAGGGGCCCGAGCCGTCGACCGCGATTCAGGTACACCGCGGTAAAGGCGGCGGCAACTGGAAGCATGGTGAGCACGCGAGACCTCGCGTAGCCCTTGCCCGGGAGCGTGGGGATGACGGCGTGCTGAGCCGCCCAGGCCGTGGCAACGATTGCCGCTGAGGCACGCGTTCCGAGTCTTCGCTCCAGTCTTGGAAGTGCGTACCCAAGATAGGTGGCCTCTTCAGTTGTGGCCCACAGCACCGGCCATACAGTCAGGCTGTATGCGCGGGTCCATCCATGCGTACGCGACGCGCGAATCTGCGCTGGGTAGGGGTCTGCGCGGCCACGGTTGAGAAGACGATCAAGAAACTGACTCAACACGGTGGCCGGTGCCAAAGCACCGACGTCGACCCATGCGCTTCTAGAGTTCCGCACGGGATGATTTCCGAACCCAGCTGCCTCGCGGAAACTCAGTCCCTCACGGCGCGCGGAAGCTCTCAGCATGAGCAAGCACCCGACGTCAGCAACCGAGCTCGTCACCATCCAATATCCGGCCACGCGACGAAATGGATCAGGCCGATGGCGTGCGCGCATCATCAGGGCCAAGGCTGTCTGGCCCGCAAGCGCAAGGACGGGGCGAGCGATCATCGCAATGACTGGGCCCGTGAGTCCGGGAACCTCCGCCTTCGGTTGCAGATGGCCCTCCGGCGTTGTCCTGTCCAGACGATGTTGCGCAGACCTCCGCTCAGCCGCAATCACGGAGCGCACTGTCTGTACTTCTACCTTGTCTTCCGCGGACCCGCGGGATCGGTGTCGGATCGCCTCGGTGACGATTCCGGCTGAGATGCCCGCCTCGAGGAGCGCGAGAACACTCCAACCGATGCGGCGCGCTCTCGTCGGACTTCGCACAGCCCTGGCGGCAAATATTCCAGCCGACGACATCGCAGCCGCGGCGCACGCAGCCGCCAAAGTCAAGTGACGCGCAAGGAACTCCATCGCGTCAACTCTGCTCCGTTCTACTCGCTCGATTCCAGAGGCTTACGGCCTCCCGCGTCACGACCTTCGGCACTCCGGGTGAACAGGCCGACCTCGCGGGAGCCGAATGTGGTTCACAGGGCGCAGCCCGACGGGCGAGTCCCGGCCGGAGGAATATCGGGTCGCCTGGCCCTGTTCGTTCAACCGGACCGCGTTCTACAGTGCAAGTGCGTGCGCCGACCTTGGAGGAATGTCATGCAGGACGGGCCCCACGACAGCGACAACGGTGGGCGACGGGGGCTCGCCGGTCTGCAGATCGAGAATTCCGTGGTTTGGGCGGCAACCATACTTGGCGTCGCCGTGGCCGGACAACGAGGACCGCGAATGACCCTTCAGCCGCTCCGCGAATGACCCTTCAGCCGTCGTTCACCGCCCCGCATGAGCGAGTGGGTCGAGTGGCACAAGGGCTACGGACCGGGATCGCCGCTGACGCGCCGGCTCGAGGTGGTCCAGCGGCTCATCACGACAGCGTTGGACACCGCTCCGCCGGGTCCGATCGCGGTGATCAGCATGTGCGCCGGCGACGGACGCGACCTGCTCGGCGTGCTCCCCGGCCACCCGCGCGGCTCCGACGTCGTCGGGCGCATGGTGGAGATTGACCCCGAGCTTGCGGCTCGCGCGCGGGAACGCGCCGGCGGAATATCGAACGCGATCGACGTGGTGACCGGAGACGCGTCGTGGACCAGCAGTTACGCCGGGGCGGTGCCGGCCGGCGTCGTCCTCGCGTGCGGCATCTTCGGCAACATCACCGACGACGACATCCATACCACCGTGACCTGCCTGCCGGCGCTCTGCGCACCAGGCGCGACGGTGATCTGGACGCGTGGCACGTTCACGCCAGATCTGACACCAACCGTTCGCGCCTGGTTCGCGGAGTCCGGTTTCTCCGAGCTCGAGTTCGTGACCGTCCCCGAAACCACGGTCGGAGTCGGCGCCCATCGCCTCACGTCCCCGCCCGGAGTGTTCGAGCCCGACGTTCAGCTTTTCACCTTCCTCCCCGAGGAGGATCGCCCGTCGCGACGCGGCGCTGCGATCAGGTGGCCGGTTGGTGGGTCGCCTCCGCCACCGCCGCTTCCCAGTCGATGATCACCTGGCCCTGCTCCTCCGGGCGCACCTTGGCAGGCAGATTGGACCCCGGGTAGAGCAGCGGCATCCCCGACGGCGGCACCGGGTTGCCCATCTGCGTCTGGTACGGCGCGTGCCCGTCGCAGAGGATCGTCACGACGAACGCGTACATGTCAACGCCGGCCTGCGAGCGCATCCCCATCGGCTGGCTCTGAATGATCACCGCGCGAGCCGGCGTCCCGGTGGCGAGCAGCTCCGCCGCGCTGCCGCGGTTGGGGCCGGTTGCCGACATCGTCACCGTTGGTGGATCGGTGTCGAAGTCGATCGCGACCTCCTGCGGATTCTGGGGATTCACGCGCACCGCAACCACAGTGCCCGGGGTCATGAGGGCCTGCAGCGCGAGGATCGGGACACCCTGATGGCAGGTCGCCTGGAACGGCGGCGTGTTGTCCATGTAGATGTTCATCGCGACGTTGCACACCTGCTTGCCGAGCGCATCATTGCCGTGACTCACGGTCATGCCGGTCGGCTGCACGCTGACGATCTCGCCGCGTGCGAGGGTCCCGTTCTTGAGCAGCTCCGGGGACACGCCGCCGCCGACAGCGCGAATCTTGTCCAGAAATCCCATGGTCATCCCCTCGGGTGATCGCCTGCGCCGAAGTGGCCCACGTACGCGTCTCGCCCGCTCAAATTGTAGGGTCGGCGACGAGGGTGTTGCGTGCCGCTCAGCCGCGGCTCGGATTGAACACTGACGACAGCTGGCCGGCGCCCCTAAGCTCATCGGATGCCCGAGCAGGAGCAGGGCCCCGCACGCCCCGACCTCGCTGAAACGCTTCGCCGCCGGAGCCTGACCCGCGATGAAAGCCGCGCCGATGTGGTTGCCGCGCGCCATGCCGCAGGTCGGCGGACGGCACGCGAGAACCTCGCCGAACTGTGCGACCCGGACAGCTTCGTCGAGTACGGCGGCCTGGCGATCGCGGCGCAGCGCGGCCGCCGCAGTGTCGATGACCTCGTGCGCCGGACGCCCGCTGACGGGCTCATCGCCGGCACCGCCCGCGTCAACACCGGGCTCGTCGCTGAGGACCGCACCCACTGCGCGGTGCTTTCGTACGACTACACCGTGCTCGCGGGCACCCAGGGCGTCATGGGGCACCGCAAGAAGGACCGTCTCTTCGAGGTCATCGAACGCCGTCGCCTGCCGGTCGTGCTCTTCGCCGAGGGCGGCGGTGGACGGCCGGGTGACACGGACCATGCGATGGTCGCGGGTCTTGACGTCATGGCCTTCGCGCTCTGGGCACGGCTTTCCGGGGTGGTCCCGCGGATCGGGATCGCATCAGGTCGCTGTTTCGCCGGCAACGCGGCACTGCTCGGATGCTCCGACCTGATCATCGCGACCCCCGACGCGAGCATCGGCATGGGCGGCCCGGCGATGATCGAGGGAGGCGGGCTCGGCATCGTGGACGCCGACGCTGTCGGGCCGTTCGACGTCCAGGTGAAGAACGGCGTCATCGATATCGCCGCAACCGACGAGGCTGACGCTGTCCGTCTCGCCCGCCACGCGCTCTCGTTCTTTCAGGGGCCGGTCACAGACTGGGAAATGCCTGAGCAGCACGGGCTGCGCGACGTCGTCCCGGAGAACCGGCGGCGAGCATATGACGTGCATCGCGCCATCGAGATCATCGCCGACACGGCTTCATCGCTCGAGCTCCGACCGAAATTCGGGCGCGGCATGGTCACGACGTTGGCGCGCATCGACGGGCACCCGGTCGGCATCGTCGCCAACAACCCCATGCACCTGGCGGGCGCGATCACCAGTGACTGCGCTGACAAGGCGGCGCGTTTCCTGCAGCTCTGTGAGGCGTTCCGGCTGCCCGTGCTGTTCCTCTGCGATACACCGGGAATCATGGTCGGACCCGATGCCGAGACCACCGCGCTGGTTCGCCACGCGAGCCGGCTGTTTCTCGCCGGCGGCGCGCTCACCGTACCCTTCATGACCGTGGTGCTGCGCAAGGGATACGGGCTCGGCGCGCAGGCGATGGCGGGCGGGAGCTTCAGGGCTCCGCTGATGACGGTCGCGTGGCCGAGTGGCGAATTCGGCGGCATGGGACTCGAGGGAGCGGTGAAGCTCGCCTACCGCAAGGAGCTCGAGGCGATCGAGGATGCCGAGGCACGCAAGACGCGTTTCGACTCCATGGTTGCCGACGCATACGAACGGGGGACGGCGCTCAACACCGCGACATACTTCGAGGTCGATGACGTGATCGACCCGGCGGCAACGCGAGCCCTGGCGGCCGCGGTCCTCCTCCACCCGACGGATGCGCGGCCTGAGCCGCCGAGACGTCGCTACGTCAACTCGTGGTGAGCGCCGCGCGCGCGACGCGCTGAGCGAAGCGTCGCGCGTTCAACGGACGCGATCAGATGTGCGAGAGCTCCTTGATGAGCCGGCGGAAGAACGGACCACCCCAGAGGCCGATCGAGAGCACGCCGCCGAAGAGCACCACGGCATCGACACTTGCTCGCCCCTGTTTCGTCCAGTACACGTCCTCGAGATCGAGCCACAGCGCGAACTCGTCGAGGGTGAGCGCCGAGGCGCCGCCATAGAGGATCGACGTGAATTTCGCCAGCCCGTCGTCGGTGCCCTTGGTGGTGCTCCCCGTGTCGACCTGGAGCAGCCAGAGATACCCCGTGCCGAGCAGGCCGGCGATGCCGAGGACGAGGTGGTGGAAGTGACGGCCGCCCACGGTGAGGTTGTGGAACGGCCCCCTTCCGGCACGGATCGCATGGGTGATCGCCCGGGTTGCCGCGAACGTCGTGAAGAACGACACGGACGAGAGAAACAACCGCTCACGCCGCGTATCGCCGAACTCCTGGCGATAGATCTCCGCTGCGCGGTCGGGCGTCAACGTTGGGCCGGGCTCAGGCCTGAGTGGACTTGGGGCGCGCGAAGTTCGCCGCGATGACGGCAAGCAGCGTGAGCGCCGTGAAGACGATCGCGTGCTTCCAATGCAGCGCCGGGCTTCCAGATGCCAGGAAATTGGTCTTCTGGGTGAAGTAGAAGACGGCCGCCAGGGCGAAGACGACGGCCAGAACGAGTAGCGCAAGCGCTAGAGGGCGGCTACCCCGCATGACAGATCCCCCGGTGAGTGCGGTCGAGTGCCACGTGAGCGAACATGTCTTCTGAGTTCGACAATCGGTTCACGACCTTCAGTGGATGACGACGAGGCCCGCGGCCCCGAGAGCGGCACAGTAATACGCGAAGGGGTCCAGACGTCCGAGTCGAAGGTAGCGGAGCAGGAATCGGGCGCTCGCATACGCCACCAGCCCGGAGAGGACCGCGGCGCCGATGGCCACCCCCAGAGTCGGTGCGTCAGACCCGAGGGAGGGCAGCTCGAGCAGCCCGGCGGCCGCGATGATCGGGGTTGCGAGCAGGAAGGAGAATCGCGCCGCCTCCTCGTGACGCAACCCGGCGACCAGGCCTGCGGCCATGGTGATCCCTGAGCGCGAGATCCCGGGCAGGAGTGCCCCCGCCTGGAAGATCCCGACGATCACCGTTGTGCGCAGGCTGAGCCCCTCGATGCGCTCATACGCCGGATCGTCCTCCTCGTGGCCGAGCACTGGTGCTCTGCCGAGCGCACGGCGCCGCTCGTCGCGGCGCCGGAACATCTCGGCGGCCAGCAGGATCGCGCCGTTGACGATGAGGAACACCGATGCCGCACGGGGATCACCGAACAGCGACTTGAGCGGGTCCTGGAGGAGGAACCCGATGATTCCTGCCGGAATCGTTCCGATGATCAACATGATCGCCAGGCGCTCGTCCGGATCGCTGATCCGACCTTTGGCCGCGGCACGGAAGAAGCCGCCGATGATCCGCGCCCAGTCTCGACGGTAGAGAAAGAGCAGAGCCGACGCGGTCCCGAGATGCAGCACCGCGAGCACGGGGACGAAGGCCGGGCTGGTTTCACGAAAGTTGAGGCCGATCAGCGGCGGGACGACCACGGCGTGGCCGAGCGAGGACACGGGAAAGAGTTCGGTGACTCCCTGCAGCGCGGCCAGGAAAGAGGATCAGTCCGGCGCTCAACATCGGCCAGAGCCTACCAGCCCCTCGCGCGTAGTCTGGTGTGATGACTTCGATTGCCCCATCCGCCCGCGCCTTCGTCAACCGCCAGTGGCGCCTCGCCGCCCGTCCGAAGGGACTTCCGGTGGTCACCGACTGGGAGTTCCGGACCGAGGCGGTCCCGGAGCCCGCCGACGGCCAATTCCTCGTACGAGTCCTGTACATCTCGCTCGACCCCGCAATGCGTGGGTGGATGAATGACGCCCGTTCGTACGTGCCGCCCGTGGGCATCGGAGAGGTGATGCGGGCCGGCGGCGTGGGGCGCGTCGTGGCGTCGCGCCATGCCGCCTTCACCGACGGCGACAACGTGAGCGGCATGTTCGGCGTCCAGGACTACGCGCTCAGCGACGGCAGGGGTGTCATCCAGGTGGCGGCGGCCGCAGCGCCGCTCACCCAGTACCTGAGCGTGCTCGGCATGCCGGGCATGACCGCGTACTTCGGTCTCCTGGACATCGGGCGGCCGGTCGCCGGTGAGACCGTCGTTGTGTCGGCCGCCGCCGGTGCCGTGGGTCAGATCGTCGGGCAGATCGCGAAGATCAAAGGCTGCCGGGTGGTTGGGCTCGCCGGGGGTGAGGAGAAGTGCCGCTTCATCGTCGACGAGCTGGGCTTCGACGCCGCCATCGATTACAAGAACGAGGATGTCCGCGCCGCGCTTCGGGAGCACTGTCCGGACCGTGTCGACGTCTATTTCGACAATGTCGGCGGCGAGATCCTGGACACGGTCCTCACCAGGCTCGCCCGCCACGCACGCATCGTCATCTGCGGCTCGATCTCGCAGTACAACAACGAGGGTCCGGCTCGTGGTCCGGCGAACTACATGGCGCTGCTCGTCGATCGCGCTCGCATGGAGGGGTTCCTGGTCTTCGACTTCGCCGGCCGCTACCCCGAAGCCGCCATGGAAATGGCCGGCTGGATCGCGGAGGGCCGGCTGAAATCGGTGGAGGACGTGGTCAGCGGGATGGAGCGCTTTCCCGACACGCTGCTCAGTCTCTACCGCGGGGAGAATTTCGGGAAGCTGATCCTGAGCGTGGCCGACGAGCCGAGTTAGTTAGGCGGCCGCGACCCTCGCCGATTGTCTGCCCGGGCCGCCCTGGAAGCGGCGCGCGATGTCGCTCGGCGAGACGATCCCCACAAGTGTCCCGCCGTCATAGACCATGGCCCGGCCGTCGGATGCGGTGCCGATGCGCTTGAGCAGGTCGGTGACGGGCTCGTCCTGGCGGGCGACCGGCACCCGATCAACGGGGATCGCGATGTCGATTGCCCGACGGTTGCCCCGCTGCTGGGCAGGCACCTGCTTGATGCCGCGCATGGTCACCAGGCCGTCGATGCGCCCGTCGATGCTGTGGGTGGGGAACGACGTGAAGTCGTGACCCATGACGTACTGATCGACGAGCAGCTCGACGGTGATCCACGAGGGGACGATCACCGGATTCTTCGACATGACCTCGCCGACGAGGACGCCTTCGAGCGCATGGCGTGCCTGCTCACCGGTCGCCTCGCCCCGCGCGGCGGTGTCGAGGAACCAGCCGGTGAGGATCAGCCACAGGCCTCCGACGGCGTCGAAGAAGAAGAGGTCGAGGACGCCGACCCCGATCAGCACCACCGCGAAGAACCGTCCGACCCGGGCTGCTGCGACCGTCGCGGTCGTGCGGTTCTTGGTCCGTGCCCAGACGAAGCCGCGCAGGATGCGGCCACCGTCGAGCGGGAACGCCGGGATGAGGTTGAAGACCAGCAGGGCGAGGTTCACGGCGGCGAGCCACTCGGTGACAACGAGCACCAGCGGCGGCGCGCCGACCTGCACGAGCAACCACGAGGAGCCGACGAATGCCCCTGCGAGGACGAAGGTGATCGCCGGTCCGATTGCGGCGACGAGCATCTCTGTCCGGCCGGTCATCATCTCGCCGCTCATCTGGGCGACCCCGCCGAACAGCCACAGACGGATGCCGTCGACGGTGATGCCGCGACGGCGGGCGAGCAGCGCGTGGCCGAGCTCGTGAGCGACCAGCGAGACGATCAGCAATGCGGCCGCGATGGCGCCGACGATCCAGGCGAGCCATCCGGGGGTCCCGGGGACCTTGCTCGGGACGGCGCCGCCGGCCACACCCCAGGCCAGGAGCGCGCCGATCAGCAGGACACTCCAGTCCGCCGTGATCCTGATCCCGGCGATGCGGGCTATCGGGACGCCGCTTCTGTTCATGGTGCCGTGCTCATGGTGCTCCGCACGCCTTTCATGTGCATGACCGTACCCACCATGACGCCAATTCAACTCCGGTCACGACGCCACGGCGGAGCGTGGCGACAGCTGCCCGCGGGCCGGTTCAGGGCGGGCTGCGCGGGCGACGATGGCGCACCACGCCCCCGCGGTGAGCAGCAACACCCATGGTGTGGCTCTCCCCGGGAAACCCACGCTGTTCTGAGACAGGTCTCCGAGGCTGGCGAAGGCGAGCATGACCCAGAGGGCGAGCACCCCGAGCGTGGCCGGGCCAGGCCAGAGACGCTCGCCTGGTCGGCCGGCCAGCCAGGCGAGGGCGGCGACAAAGACCGGGGCCAGCAGCGTCAGGTCGTGACCGAGCAGGTGCGGCGATGCGAAGAGTGAGAGCGCCACGGCCCCGCAGAGCGTTGGTTCGAACAGGGCCGGACGGCGATGGGCGACGGTTCCCAACCATCCCGCGACTGCCGCCGCCGCGATCCCGGCTGCCACCGCCAGCAGGAAGACCCCTGGAGCGTGGCCGAGCAGCGATCCGAAGAGCCCGCTGGTTCCCTGCATCTGCGCCGTCGGTGAGTTGCTCGGCGTTGCGATCGCGGTGATGAACGAGGCCAGCGCGCGCGGTCCGGCGCCGATGAGCCCGATCACCACGGTGACCGCCGCCCCCAGCAGCGCTCCGCCGACGGCACGCCAATCGCGCCGGCCGATCATGTATGCCGCGATGCCGATCACCAGTTGCGGTTTGGCGATCGCCGCGGTGAAGCCGAGGACGAAGCCGGCCGCAGCCGATCGATCTCGCCGCCAGAGAGCGTATGCGCCGGCGAGGCCGAGAACTGAGACGCCATCCCACTGGCCCTCCACGAAGAGCAGCCCGGTGCCGAAGCCGGCGAGAGCGACGAGCACGATGGCCACGCGTGGCAATCTCGGGAGCGATGTGGGCCAGGGCGCCGCACGGGTCACCAGCAGGAGCGCGAGCGCCATGAGCAGGAGCTGGGCCAGCGACCAGGCGCGCCATGCCGCTCCAGCGCCGAGCAGCGAGAAGGGGCCGGCTACCACCGCAGCCGCGGGCGGGTTCTCGAACGGGATGTTGTCGTGGGCCGCAGGAGCGCCGCTCGCGACCAGCGTCCGGCGTTCCGTCGCCGGGTCGTAGATCTGTGCCGCTTCCCCGGAGCGGATCAGGGTCGCCGCGACGTACGTGCCTGCGAAATCGCTCGTCGGCGCCAGCGAGGCGGGCACCACAGCCCACACCTGCACGTAGTGGGCAAGGACGATCGAGGCGACGGCGACAAGGGCGGCGGCGAACCACCGGGGGCGTTCGGACAAGGCGCTTCCCACTCTATGGCCGCGCCGCCCACGCCACCGTCAAGCGCGCGTCACATTGCCCTCGCGAATACCCCCAGGTCTGGATTGGAGAAGCGTGCGAAGATGATCTCGCGAAGGCTTGTCCCCGAGGCTACGAGGGCCGCTGCCATCGACCTGGCGGGTGAGGCGCTCAGGCCCCATCGGAACGGGCGAGTGCGAGGCAGACGTTGTGACCACCAAACCCGTACGACGTGCTGAGCGCGAAGTCGATGCGAGCGTCACGTCCGTGATTCGGCACGTAGTCGAGGTCGCACTCGGGGTCGGGCTCGTCCAGGTTGATCGTCGGCGGCACGTACTGGTCACGAATGGCCAGAATTGTGATGACCGCCTCGACGGCGCCGGCCGCGCCGAGCAGGTGTCCGTGCATTGACTTCGTGGACGACATCGGGATGGTGCTCGCCTGTGGGCCGAAAGCGGCTTTCACAGCACGGGTTTCGGCAGCGTCGTTCATCTGCGTCGACGTCCCGTGCGCGTTGATGTAGTCGACCTCGTCGGGTTCGCGTCCCGCGCGCTTGAGCGAGCGCAGGATGCAGCGACGGGCGCCGTCTCCCTGTTCGTCGGGTTGGGTGATGTGGAAAGCGTCGGCGGTGGCGCCGTAGCCGGCGACCTCACCGTAGATGTGCGCGCCGCGCGCCACGGCATGACCCCAGTCCTCGATCACGAACATGCCCGCGCCCTCGCCCATCACAAAGCCGTCTCTGTCCTTGTCGAAAGGGCGTGACGCGCGCTCGGGCTCGTCGTTGCGGGTCGACAGGGCCTGCATGGCGTCGAACGCGGCGACGCTGATGTTGGTGATGGATGCCTCGGTCCCGCCGGTGATGATCGCCGTGGCCTCGCCGCGCCTGATCCACTCCGCAGCCTCGCCGATGGCATGGCCGGACGAGGAGCAGGCGCTGACGATCGCGTAGTTCACACCTTTCGCACCGCAGTCGATGGCGATGGCTCCCGCCGGCATGTCGATGATCATCGACGGCACCGTGAACGGCGAAACCCGGCGGGGGCCCTGGTTGTACAGCGCGAGGACGTTGCGCTCGATCACCTCGATGCCGCCCACCCCGGAGGCGACCAGCACCCCCACGTCCTCGGCCATCGGCCTGATGTCCAGGCCGGAGTCCTCGATCGCCTGGCGCGCTGCGAAGAGTGCGAGCTGCGTGCAGCGACTGGTTCGGCGCGCCTCCTTCTTGCCGAGGACGGCCTCGGGGTCGAATCCCTTGACCTGCCCGGCAATCTGTGTGGTCAGGTGGGACGAGTCGAAGGCCGTGATCGGCCCGATGCCTCCCTGGCCACGGCGGCATGACTGCCAGGTTGACTCGGCGTCCAGCCCCAGGGGCGTCACGGCGCCGATGCCGGTGATCGCCACACGCGGGCTGCCGTTGCTGCCGCTCATGTTGTCGCCTCCGCGGTCTCGATTGTCGGTGCCCCCTGCGAGTGGTAGCCACCGTCGACGTGAATCATCTCGCCGGTGATCGCCCGTGAGAGGTCGCTGAGCAGGAAGGCCGTCGTGTCGGCGACCGGTCCGCTGTCGGAACTGTCCCAGCCGAGCGGCGAATGCCGCCCCCACGAAGCCTTGAGCACCTCGAACCCGGGGATCGAACGCGCCGCGATCGTCTCGAGCGGACCCGCGGCGATGGTGTTCACCCGGATCCCGCGGGGACCCAGCTCGCGTGCCAGGTACCGGGCGATCGCCTCGAGGGCGGCCTTCGCCGGGCCCATCCAGTCATAGACCGGCCAGGCCACCCGCGAGTCGAATGTGAGTGTCACGATCGAGCCGCCCTCGGGCATCAACGGCGCGAACGCCGCGGCGAGCGTCTGCAACGAGTAGCTGCTGATCTGAATCGCGGTGCTCACCGAGCTCCAGGGCGCCTCCAGGAAGCCGCCCCCCAGGCAGTCCGCCGGCGCGAAGCCGACTGCATGGACAACGCCGTCGACGCCGCCCCAGGTGGCTCGTGCGTGCTCGGCGACGGCCTTCACCTGCTCGGGGTCGGTCACATCCATCTCGAGCACCTCGGGGACGGGGTCGAGGCGTTCAGCGCTCCGGCGAGTCAGGCTCATCGCCCTTCCGAAGGAGGTGAGCAGCACCTCCGCGCCGGCCGTCTGGGCCGCGGCGGCAATGGCGAACGCGATGCTCTTCGGGGTCAGGACGCCGGTGACGACGACCCGCTTGCCGCTGAGAAGGCCTGATACCGGGGTCGATGGATTCTGGGTGCTCACTGGCGTCGTACCTTATAAGGCTCGGACCGGGATGCGCAGTTACGCAGCAACGATCTCGAGCATGGCCTCGTGCCACGCCGGCGTGCCGGCCAGGATGTCGCCACTGACGAAAACGGCTTCGGGATCGCCGCTCCAGTCAGTCACGACCCCGCCCGCCTCGCGAACGAGCAGGGCGCCCGCGGCGATGTCCCAGATGCCGAGGCCGAGCTCGAAGAACCCGTCGAACGAACCGGCGCCAACGTATGCGAGGTCGAGGCTGGCCGCCCCGGCGCGACGAAGATCCTCGAAGCGTTGCAGCGCCGCGGTCATCACCGCGAGATACCTGGGCAGCCGCTCCTTGCGGCGAAACGGGAACCCGGTGGCAACCACCCCCGACCCCGGGTGGGACGAGATCGCGAGGCGGCGGCCCGCGCGGTCGGTGGCTCCGAGGCCCAGAGCGGCGCTCCAGGCCTCCCCGAGGAGCGGCGCGATCACCGCACCGACGACAGGGCGGCCCTCTTCGACGAGGGCCACGCTCACGCCGACAACCGGAAACCCACGCACGAAGTTGGTGGTCCCGTCCACCGGATCGATCACCCACATGCGCTCGTGGCGTGTTCCGCCGGATTCCTCGGCGAGGATGGCGATGTCCGGTGCGCCCACGCGGAGCACCTGGATGGCCGCCTGCTCGGCGGAACGATCCACCTCGGTGACGTAGTCGCCGGGGCTCTTGATCTCGGCGGTCAGCGTCCCGGGGCGGGCGTGAGCTCGTGCGACCAGCTCCCCCGCAGCCGACGCGGCGGCGACGGCAAGCTCACGCAGAGTTTCGCGCCGTTGCACCCGACGAGGGTACGCGCCGGGGGCGTTCCGGCTTGCGCTTTGCGGGCGCGCGCGGCGCCGGGGCCGTGCTCGCGAACACCCCGGGATCGAGGCCGCCCCTGGCGAGCAGCGCCTCCATCGCCTCCGCCTCGCAGGGGCGCGCGAGGTGGAATCCCTGCGCCATCCCACAGCCGAGCTCGTTGAGGCGCTTGACCTGGAGGGGGAGCTCGACGCCTTCCGCGACCAGAGCCAGGCGCAATGCCTCGCCGTGGCGGACGACGGTCCGCGCCAGTTCGCCGCCCGAGTTGGGATCCCCGAGCTCCGCGACCAGCGGACGGGCGATCTTCAGGATGTCGATCGGCAGGCGCCGGAGGTACGCCAGCGACGTGTACCCGGTGCCGACATTGTCGATGGCGACGTGAACGCCCGCTCGCTGCAGGGCGTCGAACGTGGCGATCGCCCCGTGGAGGTTTTCGAGCACCTCATTCTCGGTGAACTCGAGGATGAGGCACGCCGGGTCGACCTCGACCATCGCAAGGCACCTGTTCACGCGGTCGACAAGGGCCCCGCGGCCGAGCTCGCCGGCGGCGACATTGACCGACATGGCCAGCTCCGGGGTGGCCGGGTAAGCGTGCTGCCAGCGCCGCAGCTGCTCCAGGGCGGTGCGCATCACGTACTCGTCGATGCGCTCGATCAGGCCGCACTCCACGGCAACCGGCAGGAAATGCAGAGGCGCGATCAGGCCGCGAACGGGGTGCTGCCAGCGGACAAGTGCCTCGGCGCCAAGGATCTTGCCGGTTCGCAACTCCACGATCGGCTGGTAGTGGAGGACGAGCTCCCCCTTGTTGAGGGCCGACTCGAGCTCCTTCGCCACGTCCGGGTCCGGCGAGCCGGCGTGCATGCCACCGTGGATTCGGTAGGTCCCCGAGCCGGCTTCACGCGCCTCCTGCGCCGCGGCCGTCGCGTGACGGAGCAGCACTGACGCCGACGCGTCGTGGGCGCTTGCGCAGACGAGCCCGACGGAGGCCCTGACCGACACCGTCACGCCGTCGGTCACGACCGGCACGGCGAGCGCCTCGACCACGCGCTGTGCGATCAGCTCGGCTTCGCGAGGATGCAGCACCTCCGGAAGGAGCAGCGCGAACGCGTCGCCGCCGAGCCGGGCAGCGGTGTCGGTGCGCCGGAGGCACTCGTGCAGACGCCTGGCGACCTCGACGAGCACGGCATCGCCCGTCGCGTGCCCGTGCTCGGCGTTGATCCGCCGGAAGTCCTCCAGGTCGACCGAGATGACGCTCACCGCGTGGCGTTCCGGGTCGCGCTCGAGGAGGGCTCGCTCGATGCGGTCGATGAAGAGCACCCGGTTGGCGAGCTGGGTGAGCGGGTCGTGAAACGCGCGATCCGCGAGCTCGCTCTGCAGGGCGCTCAGCCGAAGGAGCCCCTCGTGCAGCCGGCTTCGCTCGATCGTGAGCGCGACGAGATTCGCGAACTCCTGAAGGTGCTGGTCCTCGGCGCGCAACTCATGACGCTCGGATGAGCGCATTCCCAGCGCCAGGTAGCCAACGGTGCGCGATCCATGGCGCAGGGTCACGGCGAGCCCCCGGGAAACCCCGAGCCGTCCACAGAGGCGCGCGACCCATGGATCGGCGGCGGTCTCGGCCACGTGCACGACACCGTAGACCGGTGGCGTGAGGGCCCCGTCCTCATCGTCTTCGAGGTCGGTCGAACGCATCACGTCGACCGGCTCGCCGCCACGCACGGTGGTCCGGAAGGCAGCCGCGGTGCCGGTCTCGGGGATCAGGGTCAGCTCGGCGCAATCGGCCCCGAAGCGCGCGCTTGCTCGGCGCAGGACATCGACGGACGCGACGTCCAGGTCGCGAGATTCCAGGAGCGCCAGCGAGGTGGTGTGGAGAAAACCCAGCCGGGACTTCTCACGCCGGACCGCGGCCCACGCGACGGCGGCGATCGCGAGAGCGACCATCAGGAGCAGAAGCACGGCGAGCCAGGAGGACATCGCCGCCTACCCCAGCAACCGCAGGGTCAGGGGCTGCGACGACGGATCGGGCGCGGATTCGAGCCGGGCCCGATCGATCCCTCCATGGCGCAACAGCTGCTCGATCTCGGCGGCGGGAAGCGGATGACAGAGGTGGTATCCCTGGCCGGCGAGACAGCCGAGGCTGAGCAACCGGGCCACCTGCGATGCGGCCTCGATGCCCTCGGCGATGACGTGCAGCTGGAGCGCCTCCGCGATCGTGACGATCGCGCGAGTGAAGTCCTCCTCGGCGCCGTTGGCGAGGTCGTCGACGAATGGCTTGGCGATCTTGAGGATGTCGACCGGGAGCCGGCGCAGGTAGCTCAACGACGAGTACCCGGTGCCGAAATCGTCGATGGCAACGCGGATGCCCGCCTGACGCAGCGCCTCCAGCTTTGCGGTGACGATCGCCGTGTCCTCGACGAACATCGACTCGGTCAGCTCGAGAATCAGCGTGTCCGGTGCCAGCCCCGTCTCCGCCACGATCGCGAGCACGTCCTCGACGAAGGTCGGGGAGTTCAGCTGCACCACCGAGACGTTCACGCACACGGCGAGCGGCGTCGATTGCAGGCGCTGGAACTGGAGCGTCGTGGCGCAGGCGGTGCGCAGCACGAATTCCCCGAGCTGCATGATCAGGCCGCTCTCCTCGGCCACCGCGATGAACTCCCCCGGCGCGACGATACCGCGCAGCGGATGATGCCAGCGCACCAGGGCTTCGACGGCGGTGATCTCACCGGTGATGAGGTTGACGACCGGCTGGTAGTGCAGGATGAACTGGTTCAGCTCCATCGCATGCTCCAGCTCGCCGCGGAGCTTGCGCCGCTGGACGACCTCGCTCTCCATCCCCGGCGCGAAGAGCACGTAGCGGTTCCTCCCCGCACCCTTGGCGACGTACATGGCGACGTCGGCCTGGCGCATGAGGATCGTGGCGTTGGCGTCATTCTTGTCTGCAACAGCGATGCCGAGTGACGCGCGCACGATCACCGACGTGCCGGAGACGGTGAAGGGCTCGCTGAGGACGTCGAGGACGCGCCTCGCGACGTGCTCAGCCTCGCTCGCGCTGTCGACCCCCTCGATCAGCAGCGCGAACTCGTCACCCCCGAGGCGAGCGGCGGTATCCGGACGGCGCAGGCAGCCGCGAATCCGCGACGCCACCTCGACCAGGAGCGCGTCGCCCGCGGCATGGCCGAGCGTGTCATTGACTCCCTTGAAGTCGTCGATGTCGAGGAAGATCACCGCAACGCTGGCGGTGCCTTCCGCGCTGCGGCGCAGGGCCTGCTCGATGTGCTGTCCGAACAGCGAGCGGTTGGCGAGATCGGTGAGCGAATCGTGATACGCCTGGTGCGTCAGCTGCTCTTGCAGCTCGGTGAGCCGCGCGATCGACCGTTCCATCCGGCTGTTCTCCAGGATCGCCGTGGTCCGGGTGGCGAGCGTCCGGAAGAGGCGGAGGTCGCGCATATCGAACGAGCGGGCGTCGAGATGGCCGCCCACCATCAGGCTGCCGATCATCCGCAACTCGCCGCGCAACAGGGCCACCATCGCCTCGCCGACGCCGCGATGCTCCAGCATCTGCGAGCTTGGGTCGTCCGCCCTCCCGGCGCGCACGATGACACCCGCGGTCTCCGCCTCGAGCACGTCGTCGAGCTCGCCCAGTCCAAGCGGCACCATCACCTCGTCCGGTTGACCGTGACGAACCGTGGTGCGAAACGCCTTCTCGGCGGCTTGCGACGGAAAGACCGTGAGCTGGGCCATGTCGGCGTGAAAGATGGCCCGCGCGCGGCTGAGGAGCAGCACAATCGACGGCTCGAGCTCGCGCCCCGCAAGAGCGTCGACGGCGCCGATCAGGAAATCGGCCGCTTCATGGTCATAGCGTTCGCGCACCCAGGCGCGGTGGGTCAGCAGCACGGCGACGGTGACAACTGCGAGCGGCACCAGGGCAAGGCGATCGACCGGGATCAGGCGGACCGCGATCAGCCCGATGCACATCGATGCCGCAGCCGCCACGTAGGCGGCGCGCAGGTGGTTGGCAACGTCGATCCATGAATCCCGGTCGCGTGGCCGGAGCACCACGCCCTCCGAGATCCCGCGCCGGAGCACGGTGATGGCGGTCGCCACGATTGCCGCGACGGCGCTGTGCCAGACGGGAAGGCTGGGGCTTCCGGCAATCGTGCGAAACGCCCAGATCCCGATCGCCCCGAAGACCGCGAATCGAAGCAGGTCGAATGCGGTCTGCAGCATCGCAAATGGGCGCCTGGTTGCCGCGGCGGCGACCGCGCCGATCGCATACCCGGCGAGCAGGTCCACCGGCGTCGCGTGGAACAGCCCGACCACGAACGGCGCGGCTGCGAGCGAGATCGCCTGCGTGCCCCGGCGAGGGCTGTCGATGGACGCGAGCCGAGAGGCGGCGAAGAATGCCAGCGCATAGGCCCACCAGGGCAGGCTCGGCGGCGAGAACGCGGGCAGAGCCGCCGCGTACCCGATCCAGATTGCGGCCGCCACTGCGAGCATCACGGCGCCCAGGATCCAGAGCCGCGTGTCGATGCGCGACCGCCGGCTCCAGCCAACGCTGAGACGACGCAGGACGGGCGTCATCGCGGCTCGGAAAACTCCGCCTTACTCACCACCGCCGGGATCGTATGGCCAGTTGCCACGCCGGTCTCGTCAGCTTCGGTGACAGCTTCGTTACTGTTTGCACATATGGGCGCGCCGATTGCGGTCGGGACCTGCAATTGGGCCGACCATACCGACTTCTATCCTCCCGAGCTGGAGCGTGGGACCCGGCAGAAGGAGAAGCTGTCGTTCTACGCGGAGTATTTCCCGCTCGTGGAGATCGATACGACCTTCTACGGCATCCCGCGACCGCAGGTCGTCGAGGGATGGGTCGAGCGCACTCCCGAGCAGTTCCGGTTCAACATCAAGGCGTATCGGAGCCTGACCGGACACGAGCGCGAGGACAGGGTGCCGCGCAAGCCGACCGCTGAAGAGGAGCGGGATTTCATGACCGCGCTGATGCCGCTGCGTTCCAGCGGCAAGCTCGTCGCGGTGCATTACCAGTTCCCGCCATGGTTGACCAATCGCCCCGAGGCGCGCGACTGGTTGCTCGCGGCGCGAGACCGACATCCCGACGATCTGCTCGCCATCGAGTTCCGGCACCGATCGTGGTTCGACCACGACGCCTGGCCGGCGACCGAGGATCTGCTCAAGGAGCTCGAGTGTGTCTATGTCGGGGTCGACGCACCCCAGGTCGGCAGTGGCACGGCGCCGCCGCTGCTCGCGATCACCTCCCCGCGACTGTGCATTGCGAGGTTCCACGGTCGCAATCGCGACACCTGGTACTCGGGTGGACCCACGAGCGCGGATCGATTCAACTACCTGTACACCCCGGCGGAGCTTGCGGAGTGGGTCCCCGCGATGCGCGCCGCGAGCGACAGCGGGGTTCCACTCCACGTCCTGCTCAACAACAACCGGAGCAACTACGCCGTGGTGAACGCCTTCGACTTCGGCGCGATGCTCGGTCTGGGGCTGCCGCGCCCTCCGGAACCGGTGATCGAGGCGCTCCTGGAGCGCGACGGCCGTGTCCCCGAGTGGGTCGAGACGGCTGCGCCGGTGCCGGTGCTGCTGCCGGAGCCCGAGCCCGCCGAAGTGGATGTCCAGCCGGAAAGCGGGAGCCAGTTGACCCTCTCGCTCTGAGGCACCCGTTTGGGGGACAATGGGTTCGGGCGGCGAGGCGTATGCCTGCCGGGATCGTATTGGAGGTCTTGCGATGGCTATGGCGTCCTCTCGACGCAACGACCGTGGGCGCCGTCCGGCGGCCAGCGGCGTTGTCATGCGCAACGAAGCCGCCACTCATGAGGTCGAGGTCTCCCGGGCGCTCAATCAGTGGGCGGTCACGGTGACCTCGCTGGCAGACAACCGGATGATCACCCAGGACTTCTTCTCGCGACGGTGGGAAGCCGTCGCCCGAGCCGAGGATTTCGTCCGGCTGCTCAACCGGTCCGAGCCGCCTCCCGGCTGGTAGCCGCCTCAGCCCCCCTCCAGCGCGAGCAGCCACCGCTTGCGTGGCAAGCCGCCTCCGTACCCGCCGATGGCGCCACCGGTGAGGACGACCCGGTGGCAGGGCACCACGACGGGGATCGGATTGGAGCCGAGCGCATTGCCGACCGCGCGGGCTCCACGCGGCGTGCCGACACCGACGGCGACGTCCTTGTAGCTCGCCACGGATCCGTACGGGATCTTCGACGTACGGCGGAGGACCTTGCGGGCGAACTCCCGGGAGAGGGACCAGTCGATGGGCACCTCGAAGTCGCGGAGCCGGCCCGCGAAGTACCTGTCGAGTTCGCGGCGCACCGGGTCGAGGCGGCGCGGCGCCTCGAGGATCCGCGGCGAAAGCCGTTCGGCGACCTCGCCGAGCACGTCGTCGCGGTTCTCGTCCTCGAACGCGATGCGGACCAGCCCTCTCGGCGTGGCCATGAGCAGCAGGGTGCCGATCGGACTGTCCATGCTGGTCACCGCCACGTCGACGAGCCCTCGGGCTCCCGCGCGCTCGACGAATCGGTCGGTCAGCGCCGCATCGATGCTCATCGGAGTTCCCTTCTCAGCTTCTTCAGTCCCTCGTGCACGCTCTGGCGTGCTGAGTCCTGGGTGGTCGACATGGCTGCCGCGATCTCCGGGTAGCTCCTGTCGCCGGCAAAGCGGAGGACCACCGCCTTGCGCTGTTTGGTCGGAAGGCCGCGAACCCCGTCCCAGAGGACGCCGTCGGTGCTCGGGTGCGTGTCGAGAGCGGATCCGGGGTCAGGATCGGCGACCGGCGTCGGACGGCGGGCTCGCGCCCGATGGGCATCGATCGCCTTGCGCCGGGCGATCGTGAACAGCCAGCCGCGCAGGTTGGACGCATCGCCAAGGCGCGGATATGCCCGCAGTGCGCTGAGCATCGTCTCCTGGAAGCAGTCCTCGGCCTCTGCCGTGCCCACGGCACCCTTGAGGAACGTCAGCACGGCACGCGCGTGGTCGTCGAACACCGATTGGAAGGGCGGCAGCGCTATCGGTTTCACCGTGCTCACTGCATACCAAACGACGGTGCCGGCCCGGGTGTGAGCCGGTGGCGCAATGTCAGGCGGGAGGCGCTTCCTGAGCGGGAACCTCGGCGGGTGTCTCCGCCGGGAACGCCACCGCGACCTCGGAGATGTCGCCCTCGCGCCAGATGGTCAGCATCATGGTGTCTCCGGGCTGGCGGAGTGACACCGCGCGACGAAACTGGTCGGCGCCGCCATTCACCGTGTACGGACCGATGCCCGTGATCACGTCGCCGGGGAGGATTCCGGCTGCCTCGGCGGGGGAACCGGGCTTGACCTGCCCGACCTCGACGCCGTACGCGGCGGGCAGCTGTTTCGCGGTCGCGATCTCGGCGGTCACGGTCCGGACGGATGCACCGAAGGAGACGTGCTGCTCGTCACCCTCCGGGCGCGGCAGAAAGCGCGCCAGCTGCACCGGGTCATAACCGACCAGCAGCCGGTCTCCGACTTGGACGACGGGGACCACGACCCGGCCGAGGCGACCGAAGAGGATCGCGGTGGCCGATGGATCGGAGAGGACATCTCGCTTCGTGTACGAGATCCCGCGCTGATCGAGGTACCGAAGGATCGCGTCTGAGGCGGGGTCCCCCGCGCGGACAAAGACCGTGACGGCGTCGCTCACGTCGGTCAGATCTCGGGTGTGTCACCGCTCGCGGCGGGCGCCACGGTCGGCTGCTCGTCCACGGGCGCGCCGGCGCCGTCTCCGGGCTGGGCGCCCGGGGTCCCGGTGCCCGCGCCGCGTCCACGCCCGCGCCGGCGGCGTCTGCGGCGACGGCGCTGCGCGCCTTCCTGCGGCTGACCCTCGCCGGTCGGTGGCGCGGCGGCGATCGTCTCGGTCCCTGGCTCAGCTGGGGCCGAGGCGTTGACGGAAGGCGGACCGCCGCGGCGTCCGCGCCGGCGACGGCGGCGGCGTTTCGCCGCGCGCTCGGGATCGGTCTCGTCGCCGCCCTCGCCTCCGGACGGCTGGCCAGGTGGGCGCTGATCGCCGCGACGCGGCTTCGGCTGCGAGACGAGTTCCAGGGCGCTCAGCCACCCGCCTGTGGAACGAGATGCCTCGACGAGCATTCCGTACATCGACTCGTCACCGCTGCGCAGCGTCGCGCTGTCGCCGATGCAGGCGACCAGTCGTTTCGCCCGCGAGATGGCGACGTTGAGGCGGTTGGGAACTCTGAGGAAGCCGATGCGCCCGCGTTCGTTCGAGCGCACCAGCGAGATGACCACGATGTCCTCCTCGCGGCCTTCGAACGAGTTGACCGTGTCGATCTTCACCGTGCGCTTGAAGCGCCGGCGGCCGAGCGCCTGGCGAAGCCGCTCCACCTGTTCGGCATACATCGCGATCACCGCCATGCTCAGCTCGCGCGGCGCGCGCTCGTCGAGCAGCCGGACGACCTGCGCCGCGACGCGCACCTCGGCCTCGTTGCGCAGGGCGCCACCCGGACCACGTCGCTCGCGTCCGCCGCGCATTCCCTCGGTGTCGACGAAATGAAGGGCGACCGGGAAGGGCTTGCGCGTGACGTAGTCGTATGCCTCGACCTCAGGAGCGTTCTCCAGCTGACTGTCGTACGACGCCGCCGACACATACGCGGCGATGTCCGGGTGCATGCGGTGCTGGATGGTGAGCAGGCACTGTGCCTCAGCCGGCAGTCCGCCGTCCCAGCACTGTTCGAACAGGCTCCGGTTGACCAGGTCCTCCAGGGCCGGGTCGATCTCGACGATGCCGTAGAGCGCGTCGTCCTCGACCGGCGGCAACTGCTTGTGGTCCCCGACCAGCGCGAGGCTCCGACCGAGCCGCAGCGCGGGGAGCGCCTCGTCGGCGCGAGCCTTGTTCGCCTCGTCGAGGATGACGATGTCGAAATTCATGTCGGTGATGCCCGAGGTCGCCGCCGTCGCGCAGGTCGCGAAATAGCAATTTGCCTCGAGGAGGCGCGGGTCATCCTCGTCGTCGCAACGGAACTTGTCGACGGCGGGATGCACTCGCTCGGCACGGGCCACCCGGACCGCGCGCATTCCCGGTGTCCCGGCAAGGCGCTCGAGCGCGTTGTCGACTGCCAGGTTGCTGTGCGAGGTGACCAGGATCCGCTCGTCGGGATTGGCCGCGAGCCGACGTTTGACGGCCTCGACGATGACCGTGGTCTTGCCGGTGCCAGGGGGTCCCTGGATGAAGATGGCCTGGCCCGCGCTCAGCCGGCTGAGCAACCCGACGGCGCGGTTCTGGGGCTTGTTCGGGCGCATCCCGCTCGTCAACCAGGAGGACTCGGCGTCCGATTCGTCCCTGGGGGCGACGATGGTCTCCGGGCTCACCAGCAACTGCGCGAGCAACCCGACACCGAAGTCCTTGGTGGCGATGGCCGCCAGCACCGATCGCTTCGCCTGGTACAGCGCCTTGTTGAAGGAGGGTGCGATGTACCCCTCGCTGCCCGAGTGTTCGAAGGTGCGCGTGACGATCTCGACCACGTGACGCTGGTGGTCGATGCGGGCCACGCGTCCGACGAAGTTGGTCTCGTCGTCCGGCTCGATCAGGACCGCCGCGTCCGGGGTCAGGTTGATGGGCTCGCCGGCCGGAATCTGGAATTCGACCTTGCCGACCTCGGGGGACTTGCGGTCCGCTTCGGTGAACTCGCGACCGCACGAGGGGCAGCGCTCCTGGCTCTCCGGCCGCCAGAGCGCCCGGCAGGTGCGGCAGCGCCAGTACTCCCGAGCGCCGTTGAACCGGGTGCGCTGGGATTGCGCGCGTTGCTTCTCAGCCCGCTCGAGACTGTCGACCAGCTTGAGCGTGGCGTACAGCTGCTCCGAACGAGCCGCGTGCTGCGTGGATATGCGCCAGTCGAGCAGGCGGAAGGTGTCGCTCACCACGCCGTTTGCGGCGGTCACGACCGGCTCGCGGGTGGTGATGGTCAGGAGCTTCGCGCCCTCGGGCTGGCCGCCGGTCGGACGGATGGACAGGACTCGCAGACCGAGGTGGTCACGAGTGCCGTCGGGGCCCGCCTGCGCGACGCATTGCAGGACGAGGTCCGGCAGATCGAGGCGCAACTGGATCGGATCCTCATCCCCGAACGAAACCGAGACGTGGCCGACCTCACCGATGCGCTCGGCAAAAACAGTGCGCGGATCGGCACCGGGCTGTGCGCCATGCGCCCATGCTTCCAGGACGACCATGGCATCACTGCCGTCGGGCACGATGAGGTGCAGACGATCGAGCGCGAGGTCTGGGGCTATCAGCGGACTGTCAACCTCGGATGCGCGGTGGCCCTGTCCACCGGCGCAATTACTGGACTTCGGGACGGCCTCGGGCGGTGCTCTTTGACGCGGGGCGACGATCCAATCGACGTCAACCGCGGGGATGCGCGAGGCCTCCCGTCTGCGAATGACTATACCCGATCCCGGCGCTGATGCAACGTTTGCGCTTCGAACCCGTGTGTCAACTACGATCACACCATGGGCGACGCTTCTCAACCCGGAGTCGATCTGAGTGGCATCCATTCGGAGCTCGACAAGCTCAAGTCACGGCTCTGCCGGTGCCAGCACCAGGGCACGTGCATGGCCTGCAAGGGATTCGAGGTCATCCGCCAGCAGGTGCAGGTGGTTGCGGCAGCCGCATCACAGCCGGTGCTGATGCAGGTGGCCCAGGAGGTCCAGATGGAGCAGCTCATGGGCCAGTTGGGCGGCCTCCAGGAAAAGCTCTCGGAGGATCCCCAGCTCCAGGAATTGATGGCGCGCATGTTCGAGCGCGTCCAGGATGACCTCGGCGGACCCGAGCAGTTCCAGCAGATGCTCGGGGGGCTGTTCGGTGGCATGGGGGGTTTCGGCGGGATGACGCCGGAGGGAACGAATATCCCGCCCGACGACCGTCCCATTGCGCCCGACGACCGCAAGACCCCGCCGAAGGACAATCCAACCCCGCCCGACGACCGGCCAAACCCTTCGAAGGACTAGGCCCACGTGTCCACGGCCCGGCTTCGCCGCTCGGTTCTTGCCGTCCCTGGCAGCAACCCACGGATGATGGAGAAGGCCGCGGCCAGTGCGGCCGACGAGGTGTTCCTGGATCTCGAGGACGCCTGCGCGCCACTGGAGAAGCCGGCGGCGCGAGCCAAGGTGGTCGAGGCGCTGCGGACTCACGACTGGAATGGCAAGACGCGCGTGGTGCGCATCAACCAGGTGACCAGCCAATTCGCCTTCGACGACCTGCGCGAGGTCGTGACCGGGGCCGGCGATGTCCTCGACTGCATCATGGTCCCGAAGGTGCGCAACAGCGGCGACATCGCATTCGTCGACCGGGCGCTGATGCAACTCGAGCAGTCTCTCGGGTACGAGGTCGGACGGATCGGTATCGAGGCGCAGATCGAGGACGCCGAAGGCCTGATGCGAGCCGATGAGATTGCGTTTTCGAGCAGTCGCCTGGAGACGCTCACGTACGGGCCGGCAGATTTCTCCGCGTCGATGCAGCTGCCGTCGCTCTCCGTGCGCAACGAGTACAACTACCCCGGCGATATCTTTCATTACGTGCTGTTCAAGCTGGCGGTCGCGGCTCGCGCCGCGGGACTCCAGGTCATCGACGGGCCCTACCTGGCCATTCACGACGTGGAGGGATACCGTGCCGCGGCGGCGCGAGCGGCGGCGCTCGGCTACGACGGGAAATGGGTGCTGCACCCGGTGCAGATCGAGCCGGCCAACGAGACCTTCACGCCGGCGCAGGCCGACTTCGACAAGGCCGCGCGCATGCTCGAGGCGTACCGTCAGGCAACCGAGGTCGAGCGCAAAGGTGCGGTCATGCTCGGCGACGAGATGATCGACGAGGCGTCGCGCAAGATCGCGCTGCAGTTCTACGCCCGCGGCGTCGCCGCCGGCTTGGCCCCGTCGCCCGCATCGGGCGAGGAGTCGGCGGCGGGCTGAGATGGGCGCCCTCGCCGACGGACGCCTCATCGCGTTTGTGCCGACAACCGATCTGGCGGCGGCTCGTGCCTTCTACGCCGGGACGCTCGGGTTACCGGTGGCCGAGGAAAGCCCTTTTGCGTGCGTGTTCGACGCCAACGGAACGATGCTGCGGCTGACTCCGGTGCGCAAACTGTCGCGGGTTCGGTACACGGTCCTCGGCTGGGGGGTCGACGACATCGTGTCGACGGTTGCTGCGCTGGCAGGCGCAGGCGTCGGCTTCGTCCGCTACCGAGGGATGGAGGTCGACCACGCGGGCATCTGGACCGCACCCGGTGGCGATCGGGTCGCGTGGTTCGAGGATCCCGACGGCAACCTGCTGTCGCTGACGCAGTTCGTTTCCTGAAGCGGGACGGACCGGCTTCAGCCCGAGGGTTTCGGAGCCCCGGAGCGTTTCGGTGTTCTCGAGGAGGATCGGACCACCCGGCGGCGGAGCACCACCTCGGGCACCGGGCGCGAATTCATCGCTTCGACGTTGGTGCGCATCTGTGCAAGCACCCGGATCAGCGCCTGGCGATCAGCCTCAGCGACTCCCTCGAGCATCTCCATCGACGTGAAGTGAACGATGGGGAGCACGCGCTCCACCAGGGCTCGGGCCGTGTCGGTGATGTCCACGAGCAGCTTGCGGCGATCGTCGGGATGAGGCTCGCGGCGCACCAGTCCCTGGCGCTCCAGGGTGTCGAGCAGCGACGTGATGCTGCCGGTCGTCTGGAGCAGGCGGTTGGCGATCACCGTCGGCGGCAGCGGTTCGCCGGCACCCTCGATCACGGCCAGCGCTTGCCAAGCGCTCCCTGAGAGGTGGGCGATCGTCCTCCGCCGCCGATCCACTTCGGCCAGGGCGAGTGAGGACGTGCGAGCGAGGTTCAGCGCAACCTCGCTCGCCGACCTGCTCGCGCCTGGGAACTCCGCCTCGAAGTGCGCGGCCTGGCGCAGCGGCCCCGAGCCGGACTGCGGTGGGGGGTCAGACAGGCTGCGCGGCGAGGACTTCACCAATCACAACCCGGGGCTCGCTGACCACCCCGGAAGCCTGCATGACCGCCTTCAGCGACGGGTCCGCGATGAAGCCCAGAGCGGCTTCGCGCGACGGGCAGTCCATGACGATGGCAATGGTATTGGCGTCGTCGGCGCCCCGGTACACCGACTCGTTGGTGAGGCCGTGCTGACGCCTCACCGCCGCATGCCCGTCGAATGCCGGACGCCAGGTCTCGTAGTCGCGGACCGTGTGGGTGACGGTAACTGTGATCGCCATGATCGTCGTCCTCCTCGGGGAACTCCCGACTGGGGTTATTACTTGATATCAAGCTACTTGATCCCAAGGGTGTCTGTCAAGGTGCGTCGCCCGGGGACGGCGAGGTACCTCGCCGCAAACGCGGCACCCGCCGGACCTCGACCGGTTAGCGCGCGGGCTCGAGCGGGTCCTGACCCGTGGCCACGAAACCGCTCAGGCGCTGTTCGGCGAGGTCAACGGCTCGCACGTCGATATCCGCACCGATGTAATCGCAGCCGCTGAGCAGCGCCGCGATCCCGGACGATCCGCTGCCGCAGAACGGATCGCAGACCAGGAATCCGGGTTCTGCGCTTGCCTGGACCATGTGCTCGAAAAGCTTCACGGGCTTCTGGGTTGGATATGCAGCGCGGTGGAGTCGTGGCACGGCCCACACATCCGGCAGGTCTCGACGGGAGAGCTTTCGCCGCCCCTTGCTGGCGAACACGATCTGCTCGTGCCGGCGTCGGAAGTAATGACCCATACCGAGGTGCACCTTGTCCCAGACGACCACGCCCTTGACGTCGAAGAACTCCCTCACCAGCGCGCCCAGGGAAAGCATGGAGAAGCTGTCGAACATGATGTAGATGTGACGGTCCTGACGGAGGACACGCTGACACTCGCCGAGAAACACCGCATACAACTCCGGGTCATCCGAGAACTCCTGGAACCAGCGGTGGTTGTCGGCCTTTCCGTAGTGGCCGACGATCCTTCCGTGCCCGAAGCGCAGGTGACGGTTCATACCCGAGTACGCCGGGTCGGTGATGATCAAGTCCACCGACGCGGCGGGGAGCCCTCGCAGGAAGTCGATGCAGTCCTGGGTCCTGATGTCGAAGGTGCCGGCCGCGCGAGCGGGTGCAGCCGACGCGGCCGGAGCGGAATCGTTGCCGGCAGTGCGGGCGATCATCGCTCGAACGGCCGTTCGCTCATCGCGGCAACTGTATCAGCGCGACCACCGGCCCGACCGCCGACTACACTGCCGCCCGCATGGCAGCAGCCTTCGAGCGGCAGGTGCGCGCCCGCGAGGAGTACCAACGTCGCCACCCGTCCTGGGTCGACAGCGTCAGCCGGTACCGCGACCTCATCGAGGGCGTCTCGTCACGGGGGGCGCGAGTCCTCGACCTTGGTTGCGGGCGCAACGGTCTGCACGGCGACGACCTCTCGTGCGCGCCGGGGGCGACCGTGTTCGGGGTCGATCCGGATCCGGAAGCGCTCGCGGAGAACAGGGTGCTCTCGCTCAGCGCCGTGGGCTCCGGTGAGAACCTGCCGTTCAGCGCGGGGACGTTCGACGTCGTCGCATCGGCGTGGGTGCTCGAGCACCTCGACCATCCCGGTCTCGTGTTCTCCGAGGTGCGCCGGGTGCTGGCGACCGGCGGGTCCTTCGTGTTCCTGACGCCGAATGCCTGGAACTACAACGCGTGGATGATCAGGACGGTCCCGCACCGATGGCACGCCGGCATGACGCGGCGCCTGTACGGACGCGGCGAGGGCGACGCCTACCCCGTGCGCTATCGAGCCAACAGCGGCGCCCGCCTGCACCGGTTGCTCAACGCAGCCGGCTTCGAGCGCGCGCAACTGTTCTACAACGGCGATCCCTCGTACATCGCGTTCAATCGACCGCTGCTGGAGGTGGCGTTCGGCATCGAACGCGTCCTCGCCGCGCCGCGACTGCGGGGCGCGCAGGTGCACATCCTCGGCGTCGCCCGCGCCTGACGCCCGATGGCGGCGACTAGACTCCGCTCGTGTCCATCGACCTGACCACCGAGCAGCGCGAGATCGTCGGCATGGTCCGCGACTTCGTGGAGCGCGAGATCATCCCGGTGGCGCACGACCTGGACCACGACGACACGTACCCCGAGAAGATCGTGGCCCAGATGAAGCAGCTCGGCTTCTTCGGCTTCGCCATCCCCGAGGAGTACGGCGGCACCGGTCTGGACTACGCAACCTACGCGATGGTCTGCGAGGAGATCGCGCGGGGGTGGATGTCGATCACCGGCATCATCAACACCCATTTCATCGTCAGCTTCCTGATCGAGAGCTTCGGGACGGCGGAACAGCAGCAGCGCTTTCTGCCGCGCATGGCGACCGGCGAATTCCATGGTGGGTTCTCGATGAGCGAGCCCAACTGCGGCTCGGACGTGCAGGCGATCCAGACCCGCGCGGTTCGTGACAACGGCGAGTACGTCATCAACGGCACCAAGATGTGGGCCACCAACGGCGAGCACTCGACCGTCGTGGCGACGCTCGTCAAGACCGATCCCGATGCCACACCGCCGCATCGCGGCATGTCGTGCATCCTCGCCGAGAAGCAATATCCCGGGTTCACCTCATCGCGCCGCATCGAGAAGCTGGGATACAAGGGCGTCGAAACCACGGAGCTCGTGTTCGAGGACAATCGTCAGCCTGCGGCGAATCTCCTGGGCGAGGTCGAGGGACAGGGCTTCAAGCAGATGATGGCTGCCATCGAGGTGGGTCGCGTCAACGTGGCCGCTCGCGGCGTCGGAGTCGCGCAGCGTGCATTCGAACTCTCAATCGCCTATGCCCAGCAGCGGCGCGCCTTCGGCGTGCCGATCGCGCAGCACGAGGCGATCCAGTTCAAGCTCGCCGACATGGCCACAAAGATCCAGGCCGCCCGGTTGCTCACCAACTACGCGGCACGCAAGAAGGACGCCGGTGAGCGTGCCGACGTCGAGTGCGGCATGGCCAAGCTCTTCGCCAGCGAAACGTGCTTCGAGGTGGTCAGCGAAGCGCTCCGCGTGCATGGTGGCTACGGCTTCTCCAAGGAGTACGACATCGAGCGCCTGTATCGCGACGCCCCGCTGCTGATCATCGGCGAGGGCACCAACGAGATCCAGCGCCTGATCATCGCCAAGGGCCTGCTCGAGCGTCACCGCCTCAGTGGCTGATCACCTCCAGCCCTGGCACGCCGGCGAGCCGCGCGCGCATCACCTCGATCGCCGCTGACTGATCGTCGACGAGCAGAAAGCGCCGCCCCAGCTCCGCCGCGGCTGCTCCGGTGGTACCGCTCCCGGCGCACCAGTCGACAACGAGATCGCCCGGACGTGACGACGCAGCCACGATCCGGCGCACGATCCCGAGCGGTTTCTGGGTCGGATACCCCGTTCGCTCACGGGACGACGTCGGCACGATGGTGTGCCACCAGACATCGGTCGGCAACTTGCCGCGCGCCGCGCGCTCCGGTGTCTGCAGGCGTGGCGCCATGTACGGCTCGCGGTCGACCTCCGACGCGTCGAAGTGATATCCGCGAGGATCCTTCACGTAGACGAGGATCACGTCGTGCTTCGCCGGCCAGCGGCGCGTCGTCCTCGCGCCGTAGTCATACGCCCAGACGACCTCATTGAGGAAGCACGCACGGCCGAAGATCTCGTCAAGGAGCACCTTGCAGTAATGCGACTCGCGCGGGTCGATGTGGAAATAGAGGCTGCCCTGCGGCGCGAGGATGCGACGCGTCTCCTCGAGCCGGGGGCGAAGCCACCCCAGGTAGTCCTCGAAACGGTCGCCGTAAGCCGGACCGGCCTGCTGCTCCACTCGATAGCGCCGGCCGGCAAACCCGAGGCGCGAGGCGGTCGCATCGGCGGTGGCGCTGGTTCGCACGCCGGTGCGCGCACCACCGGTGTTGAAGGGCGGATCGACGTACACGAGCCCCGCACATCCGTCGGGCAACGTGCGCAGCACGGCGAGCGCCTCACCGTGGACGACCGCGGCCGTGACGATCGAGGCGTCGGGGCGGAATCCTGGCGCAGCCACGTAGAGTAGGTTGCACCATGGACACACGTGCGCTCGGGGCCGCCACCGTTCTCGACATCGATGGCACCCCGGTTCGGCTCGCCGATCAATGGCGTGATCACCCGGCGGTGATCGTCTGGCTGCGCCATTTCGGCTGCGTCTTCTGCCGCGAGCAGGTGGCAGAGGTGCGCGCGAATCGCGGCGACATCGAGGCGCTCGGCGCCGGGATCGCGTTTGTCGGCAACGGCACGGCGCGCGCGGCCGGATGGTTCCAGAAGCGCTTCGCCGCCGATTCGACGGTGCTGACGGACCCCGATCTGGTCTCCTACAAGGCAATCGGCGCGCGCTCGGGCCTGCTCACCACGCTTGGACCGCAGGCCTGGGGCGCGGGCATCCGCGCCTTCCGTTCCGGCGCCCGGCAGTCAACCACCAAGGGCCACCCCTATCAGCAGGGCGGACTCGTGGTGATCGCCCCGGGCAACAGGGTGCTGTACCGGCACATCAGCAGCGTTGCCGGTGACCACGCACCGATCTCCGCCGTCCTTGCTGCACTCGAGGCGGCTGCGGCACTTCCCATCGGAGCCTGAAGCCGGTGCAGTTCGGCCGCTACTACGAGGAGTTCGACGTCGGAGCCACGTACAAGCACTGGCCGGGCAAGACGATCACAGAGTCCGACGATCACCTCTTCTGCCTGCTCACGATGAACCACCATCCGCTCCACAGCGACGCGCACTACGCGGAGACGAGGACCGAGTTCAAGCGCAATGTCGTGGTCGGCAACCTCGTCTACAGCCTCGCTCTCGGGATGAGCGTCGCCGATATCAGCGGCAAGGCGATCGCGAACCTCGAGGTGGAGTCGCTCAAGCACGAGAACCCGACCTTCCACGGCGACACGATCTACGCGGAGACGACGGTGCTCGACAAGCGCGAGTCGTCGAGCAAGCCCGACCGCGGGATCGTCACCGTCGAGACGCGCGCGTTCAACCAGCGGGGGGAACGCGTGTGCATCTTCACGCGCCGCGTGATGGTGCCCAAGCGCGAGGCCGGCGAGCTGCAGCCGGCGGATATCCCTGCCGGCGGGAGCTGACATGGGCGCGGGGAGCGCTGAGGCTGCCGCTCGTTACAGCGTGCGGCCGCTGCTGCCCGGACCGGCCGACGCGCTGCGCGACGCCGTGCTCCGGCTCGGCCTTCCCCCCGAGAGGCTCACCGTTCTCGCCGAGCGAGGCGCCGTGGAAGCGCTCGCGCTGCGGGGGCTGAGCCTGGACCAGATTCGGGTCCTCGAGCGGCTCGTCGCCGCAGGCGGCGGCGAGGTGGTCAGCAATGCAGATGGCGATCGGGCCGTGCTCCTGATGCCGCTGATGACCGCCGGCTCATTGCCGATGCAGCTCGCCGCCTGGAGCGAGCACGCCGGTGAGGTTGGCGCTGCGATCGGATCCGTGCTGATGGCGCGCGGCGGACCTCCACCACCTCTGGAGGTCCCGGGCTTTCGCCTCGAGTTCGGGAAGCGGACGCTCGTGATGGGGATTGTCAACGTCACCCCGGATTCGTTCTCCGGGGACGGGGTGGGCGCCGATGTCGCGGCGGCCGTGGCCCGGGCTCACTCGCTGGTCGCTGCGGGCGCGGACGTGGTCGATATCGGCGGCGAGAGCACCCGGCCGTCCCGGACCCGGGAGGAGGTCTCCGCCGAGCTGGAGTTGTCGCGGGTGCTGCCGGTGATCCGCGAGCTTGCGGGGCGCATCCAGGTGCCGATCAGCATCGACACGCGCAAGGCGGCGGTCGCGTCCGCGGCGCTGGAGGCGGGAGCGCTGATCGTCAACGACGTCTGGGGTCTGCGCCGCGACCCAGACATGGCAGGAGTGATCGCGGCGAATCCCGGAACGGGCGTGGTCGCCATGCACAACCAGCAGGGCACCGAGTACGGCGACCTCCTCGAGGATGTGTGCCTCGGCTTGCGCGAGAGCCTCGCGGTCGCCGAGAAAGCCGGCATCCCCTCATCCCAGGTGATCATCGACCCCGGTTTCGGCTTCGCCAAGACGCCCGCACACAACCTCGAGCTGGTGCGGCGCCTGGGCGAGCTCCTGGGGATGGGTCATGCGGTGCTGATCGGCCCATCGCGAAAGTCCACCACCGGGATGCTGATCGGTGAGACCGATCAGGCCCACCGGCTCGAACCGAGCATCGCGCTCGCGGTGCTCGCCGTCCAGGCCGGAGCCCACATGGTGCGAGTACATGACGTGGCCGAGACGGTGCGCGCGCTTCGTGCCGCCGATGCGGTCGTGCGCGGGACGCCCGAGGCGCTGCGTGGTCTGCCGATCCCCGCCCCGACCGGGTGAGCGCCTCGGGAGCCGTCTCGACCGATACCGCGTGGGTGTCGCTGGGTTCCAACCTGGGTCACCGCGGGAGGAACCTCGCCCGGCTTCGCGAGGCGCTCTCCAGCGGCGCCGTGTCCATCACCGCGGCGTCGCCGGAGATACTCACCCGACCCGTCGGCGTGACCGCGCAAGCCGACTTTCACAACCAGGTGGTCCGCCTGCACGGCTCGGAGCCGTGGTCACCCCATCGCTGGCTCGATCACTGCAGGCAGGCGGAAGCTGCCGCCGGACGGCGGCCGACGTATCGATGGGGGCCGCGTGTCGCCGACGCCGACATCCTGCTGCTGGGCGAGCGCGGCGAGATCCATGTGCACGACGGGGACCTGACCGTCCCGCACCCCGAGCTCGGCAACCGCCCGTTCGAGCAGGAGCTGCTCCTCGCGGCCGGGTTCCGGCCTGAAGAGCACCCCTAGATCGGCAGGCGGTCGGCCAGCTGCGGCACCAGCTTGAGCGCCGCATCGATCTGCTTCGCAAGCGTCGCCAGGTCCGGTTGCTTCTCGAAATCGAGGAACCAGGAGTGCTCGGCAGTGAACTTCTCGACGAGGGTCGTCGTGCCCAGCACCGCGATGCCCACGTGCACGCTCGGCCGGTCGTCCTCCGAGAACGCCTTGCCCAGCAACGTCTGAACGGTCTCGACCCAGCCGCCCACCTCATCGAGGTCGTGCAGCTCGTAGCCACCGTCACCGAGCACGAACTCGGCCTCGACGTCGACGAAAGCCTGCGGCGTGATCTGCTGATGCGGGCAGTCCTGCGCCTCGTCGTCATCGTGGTAGAGCTCGCAGTCCGCCCCGGGCCCATACGCGGAGATGAATGTCAGCAGCGCGTCCCACGTGTAGCTCACGTGCACGTGGTATCGCGGCGGCGGATCACCGGGGAGGCGCACGGTGCACTCGAATCGGCGCTCGCCAAGCCCGGGCTCGAGATGGTGGCGGACGTCCTCGATGCTGAGGCCCGCGGCATCGACCGCCTCGAGCAGGTCCGAGGCGAACTCCTCGTAGGACGGAAAGGTCGGCCGGTCGGCTCCCGCCGGCTCGGGCCCCGCCTGGCCGGGGCCGGGATGTTCGCTCATCGCTCAGCCCCCCGGACGCAGGTGGCGCGCCGCGATCCGGAGGAGGTTGGCGCCCAGCACGACGACGAAGAACAGCGCGATGGCGATGACCAGGGGCAGCTCGACGTTGGGCGTTGCATACGTGTACGTTGCAAGGACGGCCGCCGCGAAGAGCGCGAGGGCGATGACCGAGAGCGCGCCGACGGTGATCGCCGAGAGGGGATCGGTCCGGCGGCTCTGGACGGTGGGCTCACGAGGGTCGAGCATCGGAGGAGTGCGCACCATGCCGAGTGTACTTTGCGGCCACCTCACATCCGCGCTGATCGTCAGCGCCGGACCCCCGCAAAGCGGTACCCGATGCCCGGGACGGCGAGGATGTGCCGCGGTTGCGCAGGGTCGTGCTCGATCTTGCGCCGGAGGTTGCGCACGTGGACGTCGATGACTCGCGTCTCGATCGGGTGCTCGTAGCCCCAGACCGCGCTCAGGATCCTTTCACGGGAGAGCACCTTCCCCGCGTTCGAGGCCAGGTACGACAGCAGGTCGAACTCGGTGTGGGTGAGCACGATGTCCCGGTCCGAGCGGGTCACGCGGCGCTCGGCGGTGTCGATGACCAGGTCGCGGAAGACCAGGCGCCCGTCAGAGGGCTTGTCGTCGCCGCGGAGCTCCTTGGCTCTGCGCAGCTGGGCGCCGATCCGAGCCAGCAGCTCGCGCGGCCGGAACGGTTTGGCGACGTAGTCGTCGGCGCCGATCTCCAGGCCGAGGACGACATCGATCTCGTCGTGCTTGGCGCTCAGGATGATCACGGGCATCCGATGTCCGGCACGCCGGATCTCGCGGCAGACGTCGAACCCCGAGAGATCCGGGAGCATGACGTCGAGAACCACGACGTCCGGATGGAAGACCTCGAGACGGGCCAGGGCCTCGCCGGCGCGTTCAGCCTCCTGGACGGCATAGCCCTCGCTCTCGCAGGTCAGACGTACGGCCCTGCGCACGAGCGGGTCGTCGTCGACCACGAGCACCCGTACCTGCTGTCCATCCACACCAATTCCTCGAAGTGAGCTCGCGTCATTCTCTAGTATCGAACCTCGTTCGGAACGGTGAAGGGTTGCTACTATACGGGCCGACTCCAATTCGGACCGCCTCTTCCGGGACGGTCTTCCTTCACAAAACTGGAGACCCGCACCCGTGCAGACCCAGGGTTCCCTCAGTGACGGCGGGCTCGCGACGCTGCTCCAATCGATGCAGGCAGAGCGAGCCACCGGCACCCTGACCATCGACAACGGTGGCGACAACTGCTCGCTGTACTTCCTGTTCGGACACCTGTTCCATGCGAGCGGCCCGGGCGGACAGGGCGAGGAGGTCGTCATCGACGCGCTCGGCTGGGACGACGGTTCCTATCAGTTCGACCCGCGCGCCAAGCTCCCTGCCGAGGAGACGATCAAGGCGTCTCCCGCAGAGTTGATTGCCGCCGCCGAGAGCCGGGAGGCTCCCGCGGCCGCCCCGTCCACGGTTGCCTCGACCTGGCCCGAGGCAGCTCCGGCCTATTCGGCGGCCGAGACGTATTCGTCGGCACCGGCACCGAGCCTCCCCGAGCCGATCGAGGAGCCCGCATACGCGGTCACGGCAGCCGTCCCGGCTCCCGAGCCGGTCGCCGAGGCCTTCACCCCCGCCCCGGCCGAGCCGGAGCCTGCACCGATGCCTGAATTCCACCCGGCTCCGGCGACCCCGGCGCCAGAGCCCGTCGCGTACCAGCCGGCCCCGGAACCGGTCTCCTATTCGCCTGCCCCCGCGGCGCCGGCAACCACGGCGCCCGCGGCCTCCCCGGACCGCCCGGTGACGACGTCAGCAGGTGGCGCCAGCTCGGGTACGCCGAGCGTGCGCGTCTACCCGCTCCCCTCGGGACGAGCTCACTACGAGGGCTTGAAAAGCGCGTTCGTCGACTTCCCGCGTCTCTTGCGCACCCTGCGGTCTGATCGCCATACGGGGTACGTGAACCTGAGCGGCAGTGGCTACAGCGGGGTCATCCTCCTCAACGACGGGCAGGCGCTCCAGGCGCTGTCCAGCAACGGCACCGCCGTTCAGGGCGAGGCCGCGTTCCTCCAGATCCGCAGGCACATGGACGCCGGAGACGGCGTGATCGACGTTATCGAGCTCGAGGGCGAAACCGTGACCGCGCTCGCGCAGCTGTTCACCTCGCCATACCTCTACAGCGGTTTGCTCGGCAGGTTCGTCAATCTCGAAGCCCTGCTCGAATACCTCGCCGAGGAGCATGTGAGCGGGTCGGTCGTGGTGCAGACCCCGAGCGAGGCGGGGATCATCCTGCTTCGCGATGGCGACATCCTCGGCACCTACACCGAATCCCAGCGATCCCTCGACAAGGCGACAACCGCGGTGGCGTCGCTGGCCACCGATCGGCAGTCGGTCATCGAGGTCAAGGGCGGCGACGGTGCCATCGCGGCCATCGACGTCGACGCCGCGCTCAACCGCGCGTACTAGCCAGACCGGGCGCCCCCGTCTCGCCTCCGGCGCGCGCCGGATCGCACTCTTGGCTGCTGCCGGGCTGATGTGCGCCTCGCTGTCTGGGTGCTTCAGCAGCCCGCCACAGATCATCCAGTTGATCCCCAATCGCGGGGCTGTCGGGGTTGCAGCCGACGCGGCGGTCACCGTCGAGTTCGACCGCCCGGTCGTCACCGCATCGGTCAAGGGCCGGTTCTCGGTGAGCCGACCGATCCATTCCTGCGACCTCGCCGCGGCATTCGACGCGAGCCCGCTCGCACCCTGCAGGATCGTCTGGCTGTCCGGCGACACCGGCTTCACGCTGCTCCACCCGCGGGCGATCTTCGCGCCGAGCACCTCGTACACGTTCACCCTCGCGGGCGGCATTCGGGATCCGAGCGGCGTCGTGAACTCCGTCGACCACCACTGGACGATCACCACCGGCTCGGCGCCGGTCATCCGCACCCTGCAGCCGGCCGACGGCTCCCGCGACGTGCCCGTTGACGCTCCAATCTCGGTGAGCTTCTCGAGCGCGATGGCGGCGGATACGACCCAGGCGGCGATCAGCCTCAACCCACCCGTGCCGGGGACGCAGGTGGTCCGCAACCGACGCGATCCGAGCCGCTTCGTCGTGCTCCCGGGGACCACGCTGCAGGCGGGGGTCACCTACATGCTGACCGTCGCCGCGACGGCCACCGACATCGACCATCAGCCGCTGGCGGCGGGAGCGACGTCGACCTTCACGACCGGGGGCATGTCGCCCGGCGCCCATGTGGTGGTGCTCGCAGGGGCCCCGGGGGAAGGGGCAAGCACGGTGCTCCTCTCGCCGCTGGCTCCGGCCGAGGCGGGAGAGCCGATCGCGACCGAGGCGGTGCTGGTCGCCCCGCGGTGTCCACGCCCGACGGGCTGCGGCACCGCCGCCTCGGGCGCGCCGCTCTACACGTATGCCTCGGCGGCGCTGTCGCCCGGGGGAGGCTGGCTCGCAGTCGTCGAGGTCGATGCGACGGTGAACGCCTCGGCTCCCGTGCTGCTCGTGCTCGACCCGGCAACCGGGACCGTGATCGACAGTTTCGCCAATTCCTCGCTGCCATCCTGGTCGCCCGACGGATCGACGCTGGCCTTCTCGAGGGCAGAGAAGGTGTCGTTCTTCAACCCGACGACCGGGACGCTCACCACCCTCCCGAGCGGTGATCCGCTGGTTGCCCCGGCGCTGTGGAGTCCCCTCGGCGAGGAGCTCGTCCTCGATGTTGCGGGCCCGTCCGGTTTCGAGCACCTCGAGCTCGCCGATTCGGTGGTGCTCGCTCGCTACCCGGTGCCCGGCGTGACCGGGGCTTCGAGCACCCCCGCGATCTCCCCGGACGGCACGCAGCTCGCCTTCCTGCGCTCGGCGCCGGGTGCTCAGGGGACGTGGATTGCCGGTATCGGGGCGTCGTCGACGCCTCCGAGGTTGCTCGATCAGTTCGTCCAGCCGGTGGGCTTCACGGCGACCGGGACGCTGGTGGGGATCGACCGGCCACCGGCCGGCACCCCCACCCTCGTGCTCGTCAGTGTTGCGGGTGATGAGCAGATTCCGATCGCGTCAGGCCCAGGGCCCAGCCTGCTCGACACAGTGGTCGTCGCCCCCTCGGGGCGGCAGCTCGTCTACCTCAACCCCGACGCCGGCGGCATTGTCCAGGCATATGTCGAGAACGCCGATGGAAGCAACGGCCAGGTCATCACCGACTTCGCCCCGCGCACGCTCGCAGCGGTCTCGATTGCGGTGAGCGGATGAGGCGCCTGCTCTTCCTGATCGCTGACACCGGTGGCGGCCACCGCGCCGCAGCGGCGGCCGTCGAACGCCAGTTGCTCGCCACCTCGCCCGGCGCCTACGCGATCACGATTCTCGACCCCTTCACCAGCGCCAGGCCGCGAGTGATCGGGGGCACGGCCGGCCTCTACGGCCCGATCACGAGGCACGCACGGTGGCTCTGGGGCGGCCTCTATCACTCGACCAACAGCCGGTCGGCCGTTGCCCTGCTGGAGCGGACCGTGCTCCGATCCGTGACCACCGCCGTGGCGGAGGCGATCGACAAGATCGACCCTGACTGCGTCGTGTCCTTCCACCCGCTGCTGAACCACATCAGCGTCCGCGCGGTCCGCGGCCGGGCGCGGCGGATCCCCGTGATGACCGTGATCACCGATCTGGTCGACATCCACGTCGCCTGGGCGTGCCGGGAGGTCGACGCCGTGGTCGTGCCCTCGCCCGGCGGACTGGATCACTGCCGGCGTGCCGGAATTCCTGCATCGCGGTGCCACGACTTCGGCCTGGCGGTCGACCGAAGGTTCACCGAGCTCCGCGGTGACCCCGCCGGCATCGCGGCAACACGGGAGCGGCTCGGCCTGCGCGCCGGCAGCTTCGTGGTATTGGTGTGCGGTGGCGCGGACGGATCCGGCGGCCTTGTGCGGCATGCTCGCGCGATCGCCTCGGCGCCGCTCGACGTCGACGTGGTGGTCATCTGCGGGCGCAACGAGCGAGCCCGTGCGGGCCTCGACGGGTTGCAGACGGGCGCCGGCCGGACGGTCCGGGTCCTGGGCTACGTGAACAACATGGCCGAATGGATGCGCGCGAGTGATGTCGTCGTTTCCAAGGCGGGCCCGGGGACGATCGCCGAGGCGCTCTGCTGCGGGCTGCCGCTCCTCCTGGTGTGGTATCTCCCGGGCCAGGAGCGCGGTAACGTGGAGTGGGTGGTGGATATCGGGGCAGGAAGGTATGTGCCCCGCGACGAGCAGCTCGTCGACGCGGTCGCTGAGCTGTCCGCGCCCGGATCCGAGGCGCTCGCCACCATGCGCGCGGCGGTGACGGCGGCGGCCCGCCCCGACGCGACGCGCCGCATCGCCGAGTTGATCGCGTCGATGGCCGGGTCCGGGGCATGACCGTTGATGCCGCCGCCGTCGACGCGACGTCCGAGCCCGCCGGTACCCGAGCGCCGCAGTGCGCAATCGTTCGGCTCCGGGTGCATTGCTTTCGAAACTATGCCGAGGCGACGGTCCGCTTCGGCCCGGGGCTCAATGTCATTCATGGCCAAAACGCGCAGGGGAAGACGAATCTGCTCGAGGCGATCGCAACCCTCGCACTGACACGGTCGCCGCGCACGACCAGCAGCGGCGACCTTCTGCTCTGGAGCGAGGATGGAGCACTCGCCGAGGCCGATGTGGCACGTCCTCCCGCCGATGTCACCCTCTCGGTCCGCTTTCAGCGTGACCCATCGACGGCGCGGGTGTCACGGGTCACCGCGGTCGATGGAAAACCCCGCCCGGCACGCGCCATTCTCGGTGTCTGTCCGGTCGTGCTCTTCTGGCCGGAGGACCTTGCGCTGGTGCGGGGCGGACCCGACGGACGCCGGCGCTTCCTCGACGTCATCCTCGCCCAGACCGACCGCCAGGCGGTTGCGCACATGTCGCGATACCGCCGCGTTCTCGAGCAGCGAAACGCCCTGCTTCATCAATTTCGCCAGGGCGCCGGCGCGCGTGACTCGCTGAACAGCTTCACCGGAGAGCTGGCGCACCACGGCGCATGGCTTGGGCTCGCGCGCTCGCGTCTCGTCGATGCACTGGCTCCTCTCGCGGCGCGGTCGCTGCACGACCTGAGTGGTGAGCGCGAGCGCATCTCGCTCCGCTACGCGCCAGCGCACGTCGCCTCGATTCCGGACAGCGTCGAAGCAGCCGAGCAGTTGCTTCTTGAAGCACTGCGCAACCGGGCCGCGGAGGAGGTCGCCCGAGGCGTGACCCTTGCGGGTCCTCATCGGGACGACATCGCGTTCGATCTCGACGGTCGAGCGGCGCGCGGGACGGCGTCGCAGGGTCAGCAGCGCAGCATCGTCCTGGCGTGCAAGCTCGCCGAGGTCCGCTACCTGCAGGACAGCGCGGGCGTCGCTCCGGTCATCCTGCTCGATGACGTGCTCAGCGAACTCGATCCAGAACGGCGTGGGCGCCTGCTTGCCCTGCTCGCCGCGGGAGCCCACCAGGTGCTGGTGACCACAACCGAGCCGCTCACGGAGGTCGCCGATTTCGACGAGGTGCTCCATTTCACCGTGCGCAGCGGTGCGGTGACTCAGGACGAGCGTCAGTGACCGAACAGCGCCTGTCCGACCTCATCGACCCCGCACTGCGTGGTCTCGGCGTCCGCGTACAGGTGCGCGAGGAGCGGCTCCGGCTCGCGCTCGCGGAAGTTGTCGGCGCCGGGCTCGCCGGCCTCTGCCGCGCCGAGCGACTTGATCGCGGCGTGCTGGTCATCGCCACCGCCAACAGCGCCCTGTCGCATCAACTGCAGATGGACGCTCCCCGAGTCATCGATGCGCTGAACCAGCGTGTCGGACAGGACCTCGTCCGGCGCATCCGCTTCAAGGCGATGTGACGGTCAGGCGACTCGCACCGGCATGATGATGCAGAGGTAGTCGTCCTTTCCAACCGGCCGGATGACTCCCGGCTGCAGCGATCCGTTGAAGGAGAGCTGCACCTCATCTGAGTCGAGTGCCGAGAGTGCGTCCAGCATGTAGCGGGCATTGAACGCGATCTGAACATCGTCTCCCTGCACATTCGCAGTGAGCGGCGCCTCGTCGTCGCCGACCTCCGCCGTCTGCGCGAGCAGGGTCAATGTCCCGTCGCCGATGCGCAGGCGCACAGGGTTCGCGGCGTCGCGGGCGAGCACGGCAGCGGTCTTCGCCTCGCGGAGCAGTGATGCCGTCGAGAGGCTGACCGTCGTCGTCGACTCGCCGGGAATCACCTGGTTGTAGTTGGGGTATGTCCCCTCGATCAGGCGCGACGAGATCTCAACGTCCTTGAGCGTGAAGAACACCTGATTGCGTGCGTGCGCGTACGCGATGCCGACCGTCGGCCGGTTGGGGTTGACCGCGCGTGCAACCTCGGACAGATGTCGCGACGGAACGATCACCGAGGTGACCGGCGGCGTGCCATGCACTGTCACATCAATGGTCTTCACGGCGAGGCGGTGACGATCAGTGGCCGCGAGGGTGAGCCGGTTGCCGTCCATCTGGAGGAGCACGCCGGTGAGCACCGGAGACGCCTCGTCCGAGCTCGCCGCCATCACCGTCTGCGCGATCGCGTTCTGCAAGGTGACCGCGTCGACCTCGATCGATGTCTCGGTGTCACGCGCTGGCAGCGGTGGAAACTCCACCGCGTCGATGCCGTGCACGTTGGCACGGTGCACCCCACCCGTGAGCTTCAGCACCTGTGCCGTCGGCTCCAGTTCCATGGTGCACGGAGCGTCGCCCAGCGACGAGACGAATTCGCCGAGGAGACGCGCCGGCACCGTGATCCGGCCTTCCTCGAGCACTGTTGCCGGCACGGCGACCGAGATGGTGAGGTCGAGATTGGTCGCGGTCACGCGCAGACCATCGACCCCGGTCTCGAGCAACACGTTGCTGAGCACGGGCAGCGTTGACCTGGGTGACACCGCGCGGGACACGAGCCCGAGAGCACCACTGAGTGTCGAGGACGAGACGGTCGCTTTCATGGACGATTCCTCTCTGGAGGCTGCGTTATCACCAAACTCAATGAGTATGACCTGCAGAGTTTAGAGACCAGTAGACGATGTAGTGGTGGGGACACGGGGGACAACCCGAAACGTGATCTCATCGACGCTCCTGAGGCGTTGCCGGGCTGTGCGCAAGTGGCACCGGTTGTCCACCAGTTGTCCACCGGTCGCCGGGTTGCGCACTTTGTCCACATGCCGTCCCGGTCTCAACGAACAGGGTTGTCAACGGTTGTGCAACTGCTCGCGGATGGCTCGCACCTCACCCTGGAGGCGGACGTCCTCACGCATGAGCTCGGTGATCTTTTCGATGGCATGCAACGCGGTGGTGTGGTCCCGTCCGCCGAAAGCGCTGCCGATGACCGGGAGCGACAACTCGGTCGCCTCGCGAATGAGGTACATCGCGACCTGACGCGGGAACACGATGTTCTTGTCGCGGCGCTTGCCCTTCATCTCCTCGACCGAGATGGCGTAATGCGCGGCGACCGCCAGCTGGATGGTCTCGATGCTCACCGGGGTGGAGTCCTGAACGGGGATGACGTCGCGCAGGATCTGCTGGGCGGTCTCGAGCGTGATCTGCTGACCGTTGATCGATGCGTGCGCGAGGACGCGGATGAGCGCGCCCTCGAGCTCGCGGATGTTCTTCTGGATCCGGTGCGCAATGAACGAGCACACCTCGTCGGGGACGAGCTTGCTGTACGGCCCCAGCTTGGTCGTCAGGATGGCAAGCCGCGTCTCGAAATCGGGGGGCTGGATGTCGGCCATGAGCCCGCCCTCGAAGCGGCTGCGCAAACGATCCTCGAGCGTGGGGATGTCCTTCGGTGGCCGGTCGCTGCTCACCACGATCTGCTTCTGGAATTCCTGAAGCGCATTGAACGTGTGGAAGAACTCCTCTCGGGTGTGGTCCTTGCCAGCGAGGAACTGGATGTCGTCGATGAGCAGGACGTCGACGCCGCGATAGCGCATCCGGAACTCCGCCGGCCGGTTCTCGACGATGGAGGCGACCATCTCGTTCATGAACTTCTCGGAGGTGACATACGCCACCTTCGCGTTCCGATGCGTCTCCCGGACCGCGTGACCGATCGCGTGCATGAGGTGGGTCTTGCCCAGACCCACGCCGCCGTACAGGAACAGCGGGTTGTACGCCTTGCCCGGCGCCTCGGCGACGGCACGGCATGCGGCGTGGGCGAAGCGGCTGGAGTTCCCGACCACGAAGGTGCTGAAGGTGAACGCCGGGTTGAGCCGGGAGTCGTTGGCACCATCCTCCGGCTCGCTCACGTACGCGTAGGTCGGATCCGGGACGTTCGGGGGCGCCTCGGGAGGCGGAGACGCCTCGGGGTCGACCGTGATGATCACCTCGCAATCGCGACCGAGCACCCCGGAGAGGGTCTCCCGGATCAGCGGGACGTAGCGCTCGCTGACCCAGTCGCGGGCGAACATGGTCGGCACGCCCACCGTGAATGTGTGCCCGTCGGAATCCACGAGAACGGCGTTGGCGAGCCACGCCTCGTATCCCGGGCGGACCACCTGGAAGCGGAGTTCCTCCTGGGCGACCTGCCACAACTGCTGAGGGTCCATGCTGGCCGTCGAGTTCCCACTCTCCATGATGGGTTCGACGCGTGGCGCCTGATCACCGACAACTCCGACTCCGACTGTTCGATCCACTCGTTCCTCGCCTTGGCCTGCCTAACACAGCGCAGTTATCCACAACTTGTGCACATCAGTGGATAAATGCATGGCCGCTGGTGGCCGGGGGGCTTGGTGGGACGAATAGAGGGGCTTCCCGCTCCCGCTGCAGCCTGCGGAGTCTAACAATGCGCAGCCCCGGTCACAAGCGGATCGAGCGCACCACGATCCTGTGATCTCGTCGCGGCAACTCCGGACCGATGAAGGGCGGTCGACCGCCGCCTTGATATACTCGCGACGCAACCCCGTCGGGCTCAGCGGTGCCCAGAGCGCCCCCGACGCGATCAGTGTCTCGGAGAGACGGCCATCAAGCGGACGTACCAGCCCAAGAAGAAGTACCGGCGTAAGACGCACGGCTTTCGCATACGCATGGCGACGCCGGGCGGACGCCAGGTGCTCAAGGCACGCCGTCGGAAAGGCCGTAAGCGCCTGACTCCGGCCGCCCCGCGATGAACTCGCGGCATCGCCTTCCCGGGCGACGCCGGATTGCGGCGGTGCGGGAATCCGGGAGCGAAGCGCGCTCCGGCGCCGTTCGGGTCCGTGTCATGCCTGGCGAATCGGCCGTTTCCAGGGTCGCGTTCGCGGTGCCCGGGGCCAGCGGCGCGGTCAGCCGTAATCGCGCGCGACGCCGGCTCCGTGCGGCCATCGCACCTGTTCTGATCGAGCATCCCGGGCTCGACATGGTCGTGAGCCTGCCCGGACGCGCCACGGAGATGCCGTTCGCCGGCCTTCGGGCGTCACTGGCGGCGGCGCTCACCTCCGCGTCCCGAACCGCACAGCAGCGAGCCGGAACGTGAGACGCGCCAGCCTGGTATTCATCCGGGTCTACCAGGTGACCATCGGCCCGCTCTTCGGAATGATGAGCTCCTGCCGCTATGAGCCAACGTGCTCGCACTACGGCTATGAGGCGATTCAGCGCTTCGGCGCCCGCCGCGGCTGGTGGCTTGCGGTGCGCCGGATCGCTCGCTGCCATCCGTTCCATGAGGGCGGCATCGACCCGGTGCCGGAGACGTACGTCAGCTGGCGAGCGGCGCGACGCGTTCACCATGAGACGACGCATGCCGGGGGAGCCGCATGATCGCGGCCGCCGCCCCGGCCACCTCCGGATTCAACCCGCTCTCGATCTTCTCGATCCTGCAGTACCCGTTCGCGTGGGTGCTCCAGGAGTTGGTGAAGATCTTCACGCAGGTGCCGCCGCTCAAGGCGATCGGCGCCTTCGGGCTGGCGGTCGTCGTGCTCACGATCGGCATTCGCGCCGTGCTCTTCCCGGTCTTCGGCTGGCAACTGCGAACGTCACGCCGCATCCAGGCGGAGCAGCGTCTGGTCGCACCCCAGCTCCAGGAGTTGCGCAAGAAGTACAAGAAAGAGCCGCAGCGGTTGAGCCAGGAGATGAACGCGCTCTACAAGGAGCACGGCATCAGTCCCTTCTCGAGCCTGACCGGCTGCATCCCGGCGCTGGTGCAGATGCCGGTGCTGATCGGGCTGTACCAGTCCATCCGGTCGGTCACGGGGACTCTCAAGACCGGCGACACGGGATTCCTCTGGATCAGCAACGTGACCCAGTCCGCTCAGCAGGCCTGCTGCTCCGCCAAGGGCACGACCATTGCGGACGTCTTTCTCCACCCGGCGCTGCTCATCCTGCCCCTCATCGCAGGCCTGTTCACGTTTGCGCAGTCGCGGATGATGATGCCGCCGTCGCGTCCGGACATGTCCGACCAGGAGCGCTCCATGCAGGGCGTCACCAAGCAGATGTCGTTCATCTTCCCGGTGATGATCTTCGTGTTCAGCTTCCTGTTCCCCCAGGGGCTCGCCATCTACTGGGCGACGGGCACGATCTTCATGGTCGCGCAGCAGTATCACCTGCTCGGCTGGAACGGGCTGGTGGTCCCATCGTGGTTTCCGGGGGCCAACCGGGTGACCGCGCTGACGATTCCACGCACGCCGGTCAAGACGGGTGCCGGTTCGGCGAAAGACCCGACTATTGTGGTCAAACCTGGCAAGAACGGGACGCGCAACGGCTCCAGGGCCGGCGCTGCCGAGACGGATCCACCAATTCGATCACAGAGCGCGACCGCGCGCTCGCTGGCGCGACCCAACAGACCGAACAGACGGAGGCGGCGCCGCTGAGCGCGGTGTCGAGGGAGAAGTGGTGAGCGAGAGCAGGGTTACGTCGGTGGAAGCAGAAACCGACGATGGGGTCGAGGCTCGCGGGGCAACGATCGAGGAGGCTGTCAGCAACGCGCTGGGTCAACTCGGTGCCAGCCGTGAGCAGGTGGAGGTCCAGGTGCTGTCACCGGAGAGCCGGTCGCTGCCGGGTGAGCGCCTGTCCACCGGTGAACGACGTGTGCGCGTCTACCGGATCGACGAGCACGCGGCGAATGCGCGCGCGCTCCTCGAAGAGCTGCTGACGCGTATGGAGGTGCCGTGCAGGGTCAGCGTGCGTCGCGGGACGGGGACCGCCGGCTCGTCGTCGGCTGGCCCGGTGATCCTTGACATCGCGGGCGACGACCTCGGGCTGCTCATCGGGTGGCGGGGTGAGACCCTGCGCTCGCTGCAGACCGCGGTGAACCTGATGCTCGGCGAAGAAGGTGTCGAGACGCGCCGCGTGATCCTCGACGTCGAGCGCTATCGTGCCCGCCGCGAGGACCAGGTCCACGAGCTGGCGCAGCGTCTTGCCATGCGGGTCAAGCGCACCGGTGAGCCCTACACGCTCGACCCCATGCACGCGTACGAGCGTCGGGTCATCCACATGACCCTCGCCGACGATCCCGACGTCACGACGGAAAGCACCGGCAGGGAGCCGGCGCGGCGGGTGGTCATCAATCCCACCGGTCCAGCGCAGGGCGGGCCGCCGGAGCGCTTCGAAGGAGCCCGCCCGGGCCGGTCAGCCGGGCGGCCCTACTGACCGAATTCGGCGTCGAATCCCTGACCGGGGGGACCAGGCTCACGGCCGTCCCGCTGCCCGGCCGCGCCTCGGTTGCGGTTGCCTTCATGGTCGGCGTCGGTTCGCGCCACGAGAGCGAGTCGGAGAGCGGCATCAGCCACTTCGTGGAGCACATGGTGTTCAAGGGTGGCAAGCGGTACCCGACCGCTCGTGACGTCAGCGAGGCCATCGAAGGAGTCGGCGGTGTGCTCAACGCCGCCACGGATCGCGAGGCGACGATCTTCTGGACGCGCGTCCCGGTGGCCAAGCTGGGCCTGGCCGTCTCGGTGCTCGGCGACATGCTCTTGAACCCCGCGCTGGATGACGCGGAGGTCGTCAAGGAACGCCAGGTGGTGATCGAAGAGCTCCGCATGTACCAGGACAACCCCCAGGACTACGTGCAGATCGCGTTCGACGCGCTGATGTGGCCCGATCACCCGTTGGGCTGGGACGTCGCCGGACGCGAGGAGACCGTGCTCACCTTCACCGCGGACGACTGCCGCCGGCACCTCGAGGAGCACCTGCTCCCTTCGACCCTCGTGATCAGCATCGCGGGGGGCTTCGAGAAGTCCGACGCCATCGCCATGATCGACGAGGCCATCGGGCCGTGGGCCGCGAGGCGTCGCGCCACGCCAGGGCCCGCGCCGGCGGCGATGCCGCCATCCGGGCCGCCGCTCAAGGTGATCCGGCGCAGTGCCGAGCAGGCCAACATCCTGGTCGGCGCGCGTGCGCCGTCGTACAACGACCCCGACCGCCATGTCGCCGAGATCCTCAACGTGATCCTCGGCGAGGGCATGTCGAGCCGTCTGTTTCTCGAGCTCCGCGAGCACCGCGGCCTCGTCTACGACGTGCACTCGTTCATGAGCCGGATGTCCGACACGGGCGTGCTCGGCATCGGTCTGGCGTGCGAGCCGAGGCAGGCTGCGACCGCACTCGAGGCTGCGGTGCGCGAGCTGCGCAACCTCGCCGAGACGCCGGTGGGCGACGCCGAGCTCACCAAGGCGCGCGAATACGCAAAGGGACGACTGCTGCTCCAGTTGGAGAGCACCTCGGCGCTCTGCGAGTATGCGGGCCAGCAGCTCCTGCTCCAGGGCGCGATCGTCGAGCCGGACGAGCTTGTTGCCCGCTTGGAATCGGTCGAGGCCGCGCAGGTCAGCGAGCTCGCCACACGGTTGCTCAGCGGCGGCCTGCGCGCCGCGGTGGTCGGACCGTTCCGGAGCGAGACCCGCTTCGAGAAGGCGATCGCGGTCTGATGCCCGCATGTCAGACTTGCGCGCCGTGAGCCTCGAGCGAACCCTCGTCCTGGTCAAGCCCGACGGGGTGCAACGACGTCTCGTCGGTGAGGTGATCACGCGATTCGAGCGCCGCGGCCTGCATCTGGTTGCGCTCAAGCTGCTGCTCATCGACCGCGACCTGGCGGAGCGGCACTACGCCGAGCATCGCGGCAAGCCGTTCTTCGTGGGGCTCGTCGACTTCATCACGTCGGCGCCGGTCGTCGCGATGGTGTGGGAGGGCGACGACGCTGTGGCGCAGGTGCGCTCGATGATGGGGGCAACCAATCCCTCGGCGGCCGCGCCGGGCAGCATCCGTGGTGACCTTGCGGTCAGCATTGGCAATAACGTGGTGCACGGCAGTGATTCACCGGGACGCGGCGCGGAGGAGGTCGCGCTCTTCTTCGAACCCCCCGAGCTCATCGACTGGAGCGGCGCGGACGCCTCGTGGGTGAGCGGCTGAGCCGCTAGTCGCCAGGCTCGTGGAGCGGATTCGCGGTCTGCGCGGCAGCCGGTCTGCGCATCCGCCGCCGCCGCCACCGCCATGCTTCGAAGGCCGCAATCCCGAGCGCCGGGATCGCCAGAGCGGTCGTCGTCACCGGCTCGAAGGTGGGTCCCGCGCCCAGTCCGCCGAATTGGCTGAGCGGCCAGATCCGAAGAATCGCCTTGGCCAGGATGTTCTTGCGAGGGACGAGGCCGAACACGCGCGAATCGCTCGAGGTATTGCGGTTGTCACCCATGACGAAGTACTGCCCGGACGGAATGGTCAGCGCCTGGGGGGTCGACGTGGCCATCCCCGAGGCGGTGCAGCAGTACTTCATCGTGTTCCACGGCTGCGGGAGGTAGGGCTCGTGCAGCACCTCGAAGGGTCCCTTGCCACCTTGCTTGATGAGCACCTCGGTGGGGTTGTGGTCCCCGTCGATCTCGATGACATCGCCGGGAAGACCGATGACCCGCTTGATGAAATCCTGCGAGGGATCCGCGGGCGGGATGAGGATCACGATGTCGCCGCGTTGCGGGTTCCCGCCGAAGTCGTATGAGATCTTGCTGGCGAGCAGCAGGTCCTGGTTCTGGAGCGTGCCCATCATGCTCTCGCCGTCCACCCGCACCGTCTGCAGCGCGAAGGCGATGGCGACATACAGGATCACGGCGATCAGAAGCACCTCGATGGTGTCACGGACCCACGATCCTCGCCACCACGGACTGTGCGTGCCCATCGCTTCCGGGGGCGGGAGTACCTGAGCCACTCGGCCCGATTATGAGGGGAACCACCGGTGCCGCCACCTCTGTGGCCGGGACGCGCTGCTCCATCATGGGAACGTGACACCGGGGGTTCGCCGTCTCGCCGCGGTGGTGATCGCGGCATTCGCAGCACTCATCATCCCGCACGCGGTGTCCGCGCACGCCCTCCTCAGCGCTTCGTCGCCCCCGGCCGGCGCGCATCTCGGCACCGCCCCCGGGGTCGTCTCGCTCGAGTTCGACCAGCCCCTGAATTCCACGCTCTCGCATGCGACCGTCGTCGATCCGTCGGGGCGTCGGTGGACCGGCGAGGTCGACAGTGCCCAGGAGATCCGCATCCCGATGGCCACCAACGTCTCGGGGGTCTACACGGTCGACTGGACCTCGGTGAGCGCCTTCGACGGCCACCACATCAGCAGCAGCTTCACGTTTGACGTCGGGATTGCCGGAACCACGTCGCCGGAGTTTGCGGCCAACGCCATCCCGGGGCCTCAGCCATCCGATATCGCGATCGGAGTGATCAAGTGGGTTGAGGCGCTCGCGCTCCTGTTCCTCGCCGGCCAGGTGCTCATCACCAGCCTCGCCGGGCGCTCACCGCCGCTGGTGTGGGTCACGCCGAGGTTCCGCGCATCGAGCATCGCGCTCTCGGCCGGCCTCGTGACCGTGTGGTCGGAGGCGACCGTCGGATCCGGGGGGCATAGCCTCACCGAGTACGTGGCGTTCTTCAACGGGCTCTCCGGTGCGGCGCTGATCGCGCGGCTGGGGTTCGAAACGCTGACCCTCGTCGCGGTCGTGAAGAGCTGGCGAAGCCTTCCGGTCTGGCTGGCGGGCGCCCTCGTGATGCTGGCGGTCTCCGGCCACGCCGCCGCGGTGAACCCCGCCTGGTACGGGATCGGGTTGGACGCCGTGCATCTGCTCGCGGCAGGCCTGTGGGCGGGCGGGATCGCGGCACTCGCGCTCGTCCGTCCCCCCGGCGGCTGGCGCTCCAGCCAGGGGCGGGCCCTGCTGGACCGGTTCACACCCGTCGCGCTGGGGGCGTTCGCGGCGACGGTGGTCGCCGGAGGCCTCGAGGCGATCACGCAGCTCGGATCGATCCAGGCGCTGTTCGGCACCTCGTATGGGCGGGTGCTCCTGGTCAAGATGGCCCTGGTCGCCGCGATGCTGCCGCTTTCAGCCATGGCCTGGCGGCTCAAGCGACCGCACGTCCGCGTCGAGGCCGCGCTCGCCGCAGGCGTGGTCGCGGCCGCGGCACTGCTCGCCTCGTTCCCGACGCCGCCCACGGCGGCCGCCCGGCAGGCGGCAGAAGACGCGGCGGCGACCCCGACCGCCGGACTTCCCAGCCCCGACCAGCTCACCATGGCGGGCGCCGCGGGGAGCGACCTGGTGGGGCTGAGCCTCTCACCGGGGACACCCGGTGCCAACCGTGCCACCGTCTACGTGCTTCCGATCAACGGCAGCGCCGCGGCGCAGGGCCTGGCCGCGAATATCGCGGTGAACGGCGTCTTCAAAGCCCTGCTGCCCTGCGGCAACACCTGCCGCGCGGCCACGATCGACATCCGGCCAGGGGACAAGGTGTCGGTCTACGTGCTCAACAGCGGTGGCGGCGAGGCCGACTTCACGATTCCGGCACTTCCGGCGCCGTCCGGTGACGCGCTCCTCGCCCAGCTCGATGCGGCGATGAAGGCCCTGACCGCCTACCAGGTCGACGAGGTCCTCAACTCCGGCACCGCGACCATCCACACCGTGTACTCGTCGGAAGCGCCTGACCGAACCACCTGGACGATCAACAACACCGGCACGACCATCTGGATCGGCACCACCCAGTACACGCGGGACGCCCCCGGCCAGCCCTGGAATCGACAGACATCGCCCGCCGACACGGTCCCGTCGTTCGTCTGGGACTACTTCAAACCGCTCACCAATGCCCATGTTGTCGGGCGGGAGGTGATCGACGGCGTCCCCACGACAGTGGTGGCGAGCTTCGGGAATTCGCAGTCGACGCCCATCTGGTTCACCTTCTGGGTCGACGCCGCGGGACGCGTCCGCAAGGTGGCCATGAACGCACCGGGGCACTTCATGGTCGACACCTACACGAGCTACAACAAACCCGTGGATATCGCCGCCCCCAGCGGCTGATTCCCGGCTGCGGGACGCGGTCCCACGCTGCCAGAATGGGAGCCGACCACGACCGCGGACCCGCTCGCAACACGAGGCAGAAGATGGCGCTCCTGACCCAGACCCCGTACAAGGCGAAGACGTTCGACCTGGCCGGACTCACCGGAATCTCGGACAACACCCTCGAAGTCCATTTCGGACTTTATGCAGGCTATGTCAAAAACACGAACCTGCTCAACGAGCAACTGGTCACCCTGCAGCAGGCGGGGCAGGGCCTGTCGACGAATCCCTCGTACGCGGAGATCACTCGCCGGCTCGGCTTCGAGTACAACGGCATGGTGCTGCACGAATGGTATTTCGGCAACCTCACCAAGGCGAGCGGCGGCGGCATCTCGTCGTCGTCGGCGCTCGGACGCGCCCTCGGCGAGTCATTCGGTGATATCGACACCTGGCGCAAGGACTTCACCGCCATCGGCGGCATGCGCGGCGTCGGTTGGGCGGTGACCTTCCTGGACACGGCGACCGGCAGGCTCAGCAACCACTGGATCACGCTCCACGAGGACGGCAACATCGCGGGCTTCAAGCCCATCGTCGTCATGGACGTGTGGGAGCACGCCTTCCTGCTCGACTACAAGCCGGCCGACCGTCCGAAGTACATCGAGGCGTTCCTCGCAAACTTCGACGCCGACGCGGCAGAGGCGCGGTTGATCGGGGCAGCGGACCGACCCGTCGGCTGAGTCGCCCCCGAGGGCGGGCTAGAGCGGCGGGCCGCCGAGCTTTCGATAGAGCTCGTCCAGGTCGGAGTCCTCGGCCCAGTCGATGACGATCCTGCCGCCACCACCCTTGCGGCGCTGCAGCCGGACCGGGACGCCCAGCGCGTGCTCGAGCCCGCGACGCAGCGCGATGTCGTCCGGCGCGGCGATTTCGGGCGAGGCGGCGGGGGTCGGCGGGCGGGCAGCCACGGCCGCCCGTGTGAGCCGGTCCTGGACGGCACGCTCCGTCTGGCGCACGTTCAGGCCGTCCCCGATCACGAGAGCCGCCATCGCCTCTTGATCCGAGGCTTGGGGGAGCACCAGAAGGGCTCGCGCGTGGCTCGCGGTCAGCCGCGAGTCGGCCACGGCTTCCTGCACCGGGGCCGGCAGATCGAGCAGGCGGATGGCATTGGAGATGCCGGACCGGCTGCGTCCCAGCCGGAGCGCGATCGCCTCGTGGGTGAGCCCGAAAGCGTCGGCAAGGCGCGCATACGCCGCCGCCTCCTCCATCGGGTTGAGATCGGTTCGGAGCAGGTTCTCGGTCAGCGCCAGCTCCAGCTGGTGGCGACTGGATTCCGCCGCCGGCCGGACGATGGCCGGGATGCTCGAGACCCCGGCGAGCTGCGCGGCCCGAAGGCGACGCTCGCCGGCGACGAGGCTGTATGTGTCGCCGTCGCGCTGCACCACGATCGGATGGAGCAGCCCGTGAAGCCGGATCGAATCGCCGAGTGCGCCAAGCGCATCGGGTTCGAACGCTCGTCGCGGCTGTTCGGGGTTGGGAGCAACGGTGCGCGGGTCGAGGGTGATCAGCAGCGATCCCTCCTCGGCCTCGGCTTCGTTGGTGAGCAGCGCGTCGAGGCCCCGGCCGAGGCCGCGGCGCCGGAAGGCGCGGGGCGGTGCCGGCTCGCTCATGCCGGGCTCGGGATGCCCGCGGCGGTGAGAACGGCTCCGCCCCTGATCCGCGCATCCAGGTTGGCGCTGAGCTCTCGGTAGGCGATCGCGCCTCGGCAGGTGGGGTCGTACAGCGTGATCGGCATGCCGTGGCTGGGCGCCTCACTGAGGCGGACGTTTCGAGGAATCAGGGGTGTCAGAAGTTGATCGCCGAATCGGGCGCGAACCTCGTCGACGACCTGGTGCGCCAGCGCAAGGCGGGCGTCGAAGAGGGTCATGACGATGCCGGCGATACCGAGGGTGGGGTTGAGCTCCTTACGGAGCAGAGCCAGCGTGTGCATGAGGAGCCCAAGCCCCTCCAGCGCGTAGAACTCGCACTGAATTGGGATGAGCAGCGCGTCGGCCGCGACCACAGCATTGATTGCCAGCAGCCCGAGGCTGGGCGGCGAGTCGATGAGCACGTAGTCGTCGTCCGAGGCGAGGGCCTCCAGCGCGTATTGGAGGCGGCGCTCGCGCCGGGCCAGGTCGACGAGCTCGATCTCCGACCCGGCAAGGGCGATGTCCGATGGCACGACATCGAGACCTGGCACCGAGGTGTGCAGGCGTGCCTCCGCGAGCGACCTTCCCATGACGATGACGTCATAGATACTGGTCTGGACGCTGCTTCGGTCGACGCCAAGCCCGGACGTGGCGTTGGCCTGGGGGTCGATGTCGATCAAGAGCACCTTCCGGCCCATCTCGGCGAGCGATGCGCCCACGCTGACAGCGGTGGTGGTCTTTCCGACACCGCCCTTCTGATTGGCGACCGCAAGAATGCTGGGAGGCACGGTTAGCGGCTGATTATGGCCGCATCGCGGCTCCCGTCAGCCGGACGCTGAGTTATCCCGAGTTTCCCCAGGCAAGCCGCGCGCCGCCGGCCTCCCCGCGAGTTGGAGACGCCACAATGCCGCCCCAACCTGTGGAAAACTCGCGGAGCTCGAACTCAGCAGTCCAGGCATTGTTTCGCACACAACTTGACGGTGAAACAACACAGGCCGTATCGTGCCCTTGTGCCGGTCGGCTCGCGCCAAGGAACCGATGACGCGGCCCAGGGGACGCTCCCGGATCGCGACGACCTTTCGGTCGGCTTCCTCCTCGGCCTCCTGGTCGGCGAGGGGCATTTCGGCGGCGACGGCCGCCAGCCACAGGTGACCCTTCGGATGCACGTGCGCCACGAGGAGACCTTCGCCTGGCTGCGCCGGACGTACCCGGGCAGCGCCCTCTATGGCCCCTACCACCACGGCGGCCGCTCCTACTACCAGTGGTCGGCCCGGGGGCGCTATCTCCGGGAGTACATCGTTCCCCTGGTGGAGCGTCATCGCTCGCTGCTCGATGCCTACACGGCCGCGCGCTTCGACACCATGTGTGAGCGCTACGCCATAGCGCGCGAGAGCGACGGCGCCGCGTCGGACGCCTGAGCGCGCCCCGCTACAATCCCAGGGCGATGCTGGCTCCCTCCGCGCAGACCTGGCGCCTGCTCTCCGCAGCTCCTCCGCGCGAGGTCTTTGCGGTCATGGAGCAGATGATCGGGACGACCCCGTACCGCTACGAGGTCGTGGGCGAGAGCGAGGCGCGGATCGTCGAGCATCGCCGCCGCGGTCTGTTCGGGCAGTGGGGCCAGCCCAAGATCCGCACACGCTGGGTGCGGTGCCGCGCCGTGGCTGTGACCGAGGGAACCTGGGTCGAGGTCGAGGCGAGTTCCGGGGGCGGGCTCATCTCCAAGGCCATGGGCAAGGCCGATCGTGGGCCGACCACGCGGGCGCTGCAGGTGATCCGCCTTCTGGCCGCGGGGGCGGCCGACCCGCGAACGGTCTACCGCGATCGCCGCATCCCGCCGGGGCCGGTCACGCTGGTGGCGTCGTGGGCGGGCACGCCGTACCGGCTCTTCGCCGAGCCGCGACACGATGCGGCTCGCGGTCGCGAGATCCTCACCGCAAGCGAGGTCGAGGCACTCCCGGAGCGCAGCGGGCAGTTCGTCAAGGTACGCGTCGCCGGCGCAGACGAGGGATGGGTCGAGAGCGACCAGATCGTCCCGTCGCCGGCCGTCTCGACCCGTGCGGCACAGGTCGAGACGGCGCGTTTCACCTGATGAAGCCGGTGACTGGCTCAGGCCGCGGCTGGGCCGCGGTTAGCGCACATGCGTGGAGAGACCGCCGATTGCGACGGTTCGCGCCTCTCTCCGAGTGGTGACCTGGCTACCTGCGGTCAGCTCTCCATCACTGCGCTGGTCGGGAAGGAGGTGGTACTCGAAGAATCTGTCATGGGCTAGGTTCCTCCTTTTGCCTGAGTGCCACGGCACCGCGTCCGCATGCGTCGTGTCTGAGGCGGGGCGGGTCCGGGCCGAGAGACGCTGCAAAAGTGTATCCCGGTTCGGGTCTTACGCGTGACCGAATCGGGACGGCTGCCCACAAGCCACCTCGACCTTCGTCTCGGTGTCGCCGTGCACACGTCCGACGGCCATCACGTCGGGGCCCTGCAGCGCATCGTTGTCGACGCCGAGAGCTGGGATCCGCGCGCCCTGATCGTGCGGGAGACGAACTGGTTCTCGGGTCGGACGCTCGCCCCTGGAGCCGGAATGATGGTCGCGGAGGTGATCGTGCCCCTGAACGCCATCGCAGACGCCGGCCCCGATGGCATCCATCTGATCCTCGACAAGCGTGCCACGCGCGCGCTGCCGCCGTATCTCAGCTACCAGTACAGGCCGCTGGAGCGAGGCGACGGCGTGCGCTTCGCCGCGGCTCTCGCCGGCGGTTCGCTGGGCGTGGGTCCGATGTTTCCGCTTCTCCAGGAGACTGCCGACAAACCCGACGGCCAGATCGAGATCCGCCACGGAGAGAACGTCATGATCGGTCACGGCGGCGAGAAGCTCGGAACCGTCCAGGACGTGCTCTTCGACGAGGGCGAGCTCGTCGGCATCGTGGTCCGCGCCGGAGGGTTTTTCGCCCGCGACGTGGTCGTTCAAGTGCGCTTTCTCGATCGAAGCGACGACCTGGCGCTCTTCCTGCGCATGACCCCGGAAGACGTCAAGCGGCTCGCCGAGGCGCCCACCGCCGGCTGAGGCCGCGAGTCAGAGAGGCTGGCGACCCATGTAACCCGTGTCGCGCGGATGCCAGAACCCGATCCGCGCCTCCCCCAGCCGCCAGCAGAGATAGATCGGCTGCTCCTCGCGAACGGCCGCGAAATCCACCAGACCGGTGTCCGGGTCACGGAGGATGACGCCGAGACGGTCGATGTCGGCGCTCAGGCGCTGGGCTTCGTGGAACGGCCCCGAGGCTCTCATCGCCGCTGCGGCGGAGCCGTTGGAGGACACCGCGTGGTCGTCGTGCTCAGCCGCCCGGTCGAGCGAGGCCTGGTGGGCGACGCGGAGCGCCTCCAGCAGCTCGGTGAGCCTCGGCAACAGCTCAGTCGCCTCGGCGTGCGTGAAGACGCGCTCCATTCGGCACACCATGCCAGACCGGGCACACCGGCGGCGAGATCAGTAGATGCCGAGCTCGAGCTGGGCCTCGTCCGAGGCCATCGTGCGCGGGTCCCACGGCGGCGTCCAGACCAGGTTGATGTGCACGTCGCGGACACCGGGAAGCGGCGCGCAGACGGCGTGCGCCTGCGTCTCGATGATGGGGCCCATCGGGCAGTACGGGGTCGTCAGGGTCATGTCGATGGTCAGCAGCCCGTCGTCATCGATGTTGGTGGCGTAGATCAGGCCCAGGGAAACGATGTCGATGCCGATCTCCGGGTCGTAGACCTCGCTGAGCGCGGCGCGGATCAACGAATCCGACGCCTTCGCCTCGGGTTGCGTGGCGGGCTCGGTGGACGGAATCGATTCGGTGGTGCTCATTGCTCGATCCTCGTTGCTGGGGCTGTCGCGGCAGGGGTGAGCGGAGAGACCCTCCAAGAGCGCGTTCCACACCAGCGTGGCGCACTTGACCCGGACCGGGTAGGCACGCACGCCACGGAGCGCTTCGAGGTCACCGATGTCGGCTGCGTTCTCGGGCGGCGCGCCGTCCCCGGTGAGCATCGTCCGGAAGCGCTCGGCGAGCGACGTCGCGCCCTCCACGCTCATCCCGGTGATCGCCTCACAGAGCATGCTCGCCGAGGCCTGGCTGATCGAGCAGCCCCGGCCCATGAAACCGATCGCGGCAACGGTCCCGTTGTCGAGCCGGTAGCTGAGGTCGATCTCATCGCCGCAGAGCGGATTGTTCGCCTCGATGACGCGGTCCGCGGGGTCGACTGCGTGATGATGTCGAGGATTTCGATAGTGGTCGAGGATGATCTCGCGGTAGAGATCGTCGTCGATGGGCGTAGAGCCGGATGCCATACCACCATCGTAGTCCAACGGTTCGCGCCCAAAACCTGAGAATGGAGCCATGGGTCGCATCGATGTCCTTGCGCGCACCGGAAAGCGGAGGGCTGATCCCGCGTTCTGGCTGCTGATCGGGCAGCTGATCATGTTCACGGGCGTCGCCGCCGTGTTCCCGATCGCTCCGCTGTACGTCGCGCATCGGGGCGGCAATTCCGTTGCGGTGGCGATCTTCATCGCCGGTCCGCTGGTCGCCAATACCCTCGTCCAGGTCCCCGCGGGACGTCTCTGCGATCGATGGGGACGCAAGCCGTTCCTGATCGGCCCGCGGCTCGTCTATGCCTTCCTGTCGCTGTTCCTGTTCTTCGACATCGGGACGCTCGCGGTGCTCACCGCGATCCGCATCTTCATGGGCGCCTGCGCCGGCGCGTACGTTCCTGCGCTGCGGGCCGCGCTGACCGACCTGAGCGCTCCCGAGCAACGGGCGCAACGCTTTTCCCAGCTGCAGGCGTATGAGATGGTCGGGCTGCTGGTCGGTCCCCTCATCGGCGGAGCCGCGGCCCTCTGGCGCGACTCGGCGGTATTCGGCATCACCGGGCTCTCGATGTTCATAGGCCTCGGCTCGATGCTGCGCGTTCCCGAGACGCGCGCCGACGGTGCCGGCGCCGCGGTGAGGAAAGAGCGCTTCCGCTGGTGGCGGATTCGCGGCATCGTCGTGGCGATCGCCGCCCTCTTCGCCGTCGGCACCATCTGGTCGATGTACGACGTGGTCTGGCCGCAATATCTGGCCGCGCGTGGCTACGGTCCGCTGATCATCGGGTTGTCGGTGAGCCTGTTTGCGCTCCCGATCCTGCTCCTGGCGCGTTCCGGCGGCCGCCTGGCGGATCGGGCGGACCGGCGCAAGCTCGTGACCGCGGGCCTGGTGGTTGTCGCTGCGTGCGCCGCGACCTATCCGTTCCTCCAGATCCTGGCTGTGATCCTGACGGTGGGTGCGATCGAGGCCGTGGCGACCGTGATCCTCGAGCCCAGCCTCTTCGCCGTCATCGGCGACAGCACCCCCGAGGCCGTCCGCGGCCGCGCCATGGGTATCGGGGGCCTGTACCAGTTCAGCGGGATGGCATTCGGCGCTGCCGTGCTCGGCTCGCTCTATGGGGTGAATGCCGGGCTCCCCTTCTGGTGCGGCAGCGGCATTCTGCTCAGCGGCGCACTGGTGTGCGCCACCTGGCTCCCCGGGCGGCCGCCGGTGCCCTCGCATCAGCCCCAGCCGACGGCGTTCCAGATCCTCGAACGTGAGCAGGCGTAAGGCGTCACAGTGGTGCCGGAACGTTCTCTGTTGCTCGGTCACGGTGCATCCGGTACCGCGGCATCGATGCGGCCCTGGGTCACCGCGCTCGCACTCCATGGCGTCCGCGCCACTGCGCTGGATCTCCCGAAATCGAGCAACGACAGGGCTGTGGGGGTCTTCCGCACGGCGCTCGAGAGCCAGCCGGGCGCGGCGATCGGCGGGCATTCGTTTGGCGGGCGCATGGCCAGCATGCTGGCGGCCGATGAGCCCGTGAGCGCGCTCGTCCTGCTGAGCTATCCGCTGCACCGGCCAGGCCATCCCGACGAATTGCGCACGGCACACTGGTCGCGCATCGAGTGCCCGGTGCTCCTGCTCTCCGGCGACCGCGACCCCTTTGCCAAAGTCGACCTGCTGCGCCGCGAGGTGCGCTCGTTGCGCAATGCGGAACTGGTCATCTACCCCGGCCTCGGGCACGGCGTGCTCCCGGTTCGCGAGGACGCCGCCGAGCGAATCGCGGCGTTCCTGCTCAAAGGAGCCTAGATGCGGAAGACCCGGCGAACCTCTCCGAGACCCTCACCGAGCGCGTCGATCTCCTCGTGGGTCGTGTACAGGTAGACGGATGCGCGCGCCATCGAAGGGACGTCGTAGCGCGCCATGAGGGGCTGCGCGCAGTGGTGTCCGGCTCGGACCGCGATGCCGCGCCGGTCAAGGATGGTGGCCACGTCATGCGCATGCACGTCGCCAAGGTTGAAGCTCACCACACCACCGCGAGCGTCGAGGTCGGGCGGGCCGAAGATTGTGATATCGCCAACTTCGTCCAGAACATCGAGAAGGTGGCGGGTCAGCGACATCTCGTGCGCATGGATGCGATCACGACCGATGCCGTCGATGTAGTCACAGGCGGCGGCGAGGCCGACGGCGCCGGCGACGTCCGGCGTTCCCGCCTCGAACTTGTGGGGCACCGTGTTCCACGTGCTGCGCTCGAGGGTGACCCGGCTGATCATGCTCCCTCCGCCGAGAAACGGCGGCATCATCTCGAGCAGCTCGGGACGAGCCCAGAGGACGCCGATGCCCATCGGGCCGCACATCTTGTGTCCGCTGAAGGCGACGAAGTCGCAATCGAGCTCGCGGGCCGATACGCTCATGTGCGGCACCGACTGGGCGGCGTCGAGGCAGACGAGCGCACCCGCCGCATGGGCCCGCTCGGTGATGGCGCGGATGTCGTTGACGGTGCCGAGCACATTGGACTGATGTCCGATGGCCAGCAGCCGCGTCGGTGCCGCAAGCAGTTCGTCGAGGGTGCTCAGGTCGAGGCGACCGTCCTCGTCGATGTCGATCGCCGCCAGCTGCAGGCCGCGTCGTTCGGCGGCCAGCTGCCACGGGACCAGGTTGCTGTGGTGCTCCATGACCGTGATGACGATGCGATCCCCCGGCTGGAGCAGCTGTGTCGCGTAGGACGATGCGACCAGGTTGATTGCCTCGGTGGTGTTGCGAACAAAGACGAGACCCTCGGGCGGGGCGTCGAGAAAAGCGGCGACCCGGAGCCGGGCCCGCTCGAAGAGGTCGGTCGCCTCGTTGCCGAGCGTGTGGACTCCGCGATGGACGTTGGCATTGCTGGTTGCGTAGTACGCATCGACTGCGTCGACGACAGCGCGCGGCTTCTGCGACGTGGCCGCCGAGTCGAGATAGACGAGTGGATTGGTCCCGATCTCGCGCTCGAGGATGGGGAAATCTGCGCGGAGACGCGCGACGTCCAGCCCCGGCTCGGTGGCGACTGGCGTGGTCACTGCGCGGCAACCTCGTCGGCGAGCGCGACTCGGAGCACTCCGTCGCCGGTCGTCTCGATGCGATGCACCCGGACCGGTTCGACGGCGGGAAGCGACAGCGGCTCCCCGGTGCGCAGGTCGAAGCTCGATCCGTGCAGCGGGCATTCGATGACGCAGCGGTCGAGGTCGAGGTCCCCCTCGCTCAACGACGCCTCTGCATGGCTGCACGTGTCATCGAGCGCGTAGAACGTCCCGGCGACATTGAAGATCGCCACCGGCGTCTCATCGATCTCGACGCGTGCAGCACAACCCGGCGGGATGTCGCTGGTTCGAGCCACGTCGACCCAGCCCTCGCTCACTGAGCGCCCGCCGTGACCCCGGCCACGGACCCGCCGGCGATCTCCGCGTCGAGCAGCGTCCCGGCCAGCTCCGCAAAGCCACGATGCGGGACGCGATCGAGCACGTCGTCCATGAAGCCCCGCACGATCAGCGAGCTCGCCTCTTCGGGGGGCACGCCGCGCGCCATGAGATAGAAACGCTGGTCGGAGTCGATGTGACCGGCCGTCGCGCCATGCCCGCACTTCACGTCGTTGGCGCGGATCTCCAGTCGCGGGATGGAATCGGCCTTGGCGCCCTGGCTGAGCAGGAGGTTTCGGTTGGCCACATACCCGTCGGCATGGACCGCCGTCGGCGCCACGTCGATCATGCCCCCATAGACCGAGCGCGCGTGGTCGCGTACGGCGACCTTGAGCAGCAGGTTGCTGCGCGTCTCGGGGCCGATGTGCGCCTGGAGGGACTGATGGTCGAAGTGCTGGGTGCCGTCACCGAAGCAGATGCCGAGGATGTCGGCTTCGCTGCCGACGCCGTCGAGCATCACCTCCCACCACACCTTCTGGAGGCGGGCGCCGAGGGTGACGCCCATGAAGCGGAGCTTGGCGTTGGCATCGAGGACGGTGCGCTGCAGGGCGACGTGCCACACGCCCTCGCCCCACTGCTGCACGGTGTCGTAGTCGAGCCGCGCGTCGCGGGCCGCGGCGAGGATCACCATGGCGACGCTGAGGAGTGGCGCAGGGCCGGACGGCGACGCGAATGCGTCGATGACCGTCAGTGAGGCTCCCTCGTCCAGGACGACCACCGTGGAGGGAAAGGTCGCGTGCTCCTCGCCGCCGGCCGGGTGGGCGATCCACACCGGGACGAGCGCTTCGACTCCGCGGGGGACGTACACGAACACCCCGCCGCGCCAGAGTGCGTTCCAGAGCGCGATGAACTTCGACTCGTCGACACGCACCAACGCAAAGGCGCGCTGCACGAGCTCGGGGTGGACCAGCGCAGCCTCTTCGAGGGTGGTGACGATGATTCCCTGGGCGAGCAGCGTGTCGGCGCCCTCGATCGGGCTCGGCACCGGCGAGTCGATCACGAATGCCGCGTCGGGCGCCGCTCCGTCCCGCTGCGCACGCATCGCATCGATGACCGCGACGTCGACGCTCTCGATCGGTGCGAAACGCTCCGGATGGAGCGCGGAGATGTCCGTCCGCCGCCAGTCCTCGTCTCGCTGCGACGAGGGCATCGGAATCGCCTCGTAGGCGTCCCACGCGATGCGGCGGCGCGCCGCGAGCCACGCCGGCGACGCCTCGGCCCGAGCTGCCGCGACCTCCTGCCCGAGCGCCGCTGCGGGCGAATCGGCCAGCGGCGTCGTCACCCGATCGCTCCCTCCATGGAGAGCGCGAGCAGACGGTTGAGCTCCACCGCGTACTCCATCGGCAATTCCTTGACGAAGGGCTCGAAGAATCCATTGACGATCAGGGCTGTCGCGTCCTGCTCGGTGATGCCGCGCGAGGTCAGGTAGAAGATCTGATCCTCGCCGACCTTGCTGACGCTCGCCTCATGTCCGATGGTCACGTCCGGGTTGTCGATGTCCATGTACGGGTAGGTGTCGCTGCGCGACTCCTCGTCGAGGAGCAGCGCATCGCAGCGGACGCTGACCTTGACGTTGTGGGCCTTGGGAAGAACCTTGATATGCCCGCGGTACGACGTCCGCCCGCTCCCCTTGCTGATCGAGCGCGACACGATGTTGCTGGTGGTGTTCGGCGCCACATGGATCGCCTTGCTCCCGGCGTCCTGGTGCTGGCCGCTGCCGGCGAACGCGGCGCTCATGACCTCTGCGTGGGCGCCCTCACCCATCAGGTACACCGACGGATACTTCATGGTGACCTTCGAGCCGAGGTTGCCGTCGATCCATTCGACGGTGGCGTTCTCGTTGGCGATCGCGCGCTTGGTGACCAGGTTGTAGACGTTGTCCGACCAGTTCTGGATCGTCGTGTAGCGGATCTTGGCGCCCTTGTGCGCCACCAGCTCGACCACGGCACTGTGCAGCGAATCGCTCGAGTAGTTGGGCGCCGTGCAGCCCTCGATGTAGTGAACCGACGAGCCCTCGTCGGCGATGATCAGGGTCCGCTCGAACTGGCCCATGTTGTCGCTGTTGATCCGGAAGTAGGCCTGGAGCGGGATGTCGACCTTCACGCCCTTGGGGACGTAGACGAACGATCCGCCCGACCACACCGCGCTGTTGAGCGCGGCGAACTTGTTGTCGTTGGGTGGGATCACGGTGCCGAAGTACTTGCGGAACAGCTCCTCGTGCTCGCGCAACCCGGTGTCGCAGTCGCTGAAGAGCACGCCCTGCTTCTCGAGATCCTCGCGGATGCTGTGGTAGACGACCTCCGAGTCGTACTGGGCGCTCACGCCGGCGAGGAACTTGCGCTCCGCCTGCGGGATGCCAAGCCGGTCGAACGTCTGCTTGATGGAGTCGGGGACGTCATCCCACGAACGGCTCATCTCCTCGACGGGCTTGACGTAGTAGTAGATGTTCTCGAAATCGAGACCGGAGAGATCCGCGCCCCAGGTCGGCATCGGCCGCTTGCGGAAATGGTCGAGCGCCTTGAGGCGGAACTTGAGCATCCACTCGGGCTCGTCCTTGTGCTGCGAGATCGACGCGACGACCTCGGGCGACAAACCCTTGGCCGTCCGGAACACGGACACGTCGATGTCCGAGAAGCCGTACTGGTAGTCCTTGGTCAGCTCTTTTGCCTGAATCGCCATCGCGAATCTCCTACGCGGTGGCGGCCACGGCCGTCCCGAGAATTGGTTCGTAGCCCTCACGCTCGATCTGTCGCGCCAGGTCCGCCCCGCCGGAGGTGACCACGCGCCCGTCGTGAAGGACGTGCACGCGGTCCGGGTGCAGGTGTTCGAGGATTCGTGGGTAGTGGGTGATCACGAGGACACCCATCTCCGGACCGCAGAGGCGCATCACGCCGTCCGCGACGGTGCGCAGCGCATCCACGTCGAGGCCCGAGTCCGTCTCGTCGAGAATCGCGAGCTTGGGACGCAGCATCGCCAGCTGAAGGATCTCGGCACGCTTCTTCTCGCCGCCCGAGAATCCGTCGTTGATGTAGCGCGCCCGGAAGCTCTCGTCGATCTTGAGCTCCTTCATCTCGGCGTTGAGCCGGTTCAGGAACTCGCGCGCCGGCATCTCCTTTCCCTGCGCCCGCAGCGCCGCCCGCATGAAATTCACGGTGCTGACACCAGGAATCGCCGTCGGGTACTGGAAGCAGAGAAAGAGGCCGAGCCTGGCGCGCGCGTCGGCCGTGAGCGGGAGCAGATCCACGCCGTCGAAGCTGGCGGAGCCGCCGGTCACGACGTACTTCGGATGCCCCATGAGGGTGTACGCGAGCGTGCTCTTGCCCGAGCCGTTCGGGCCCATCAGCGCGTGGATCTCGCCCTGTGCAACCTCGAGGTCGACGCCCTTGAGGATCTCCTTGCCCTCGACGGTCGCACGGAGCCCCGAGATCGAGAGAACGGCCGTGCTCACCGGCCGGCCTCCGCGACCGGGGCCATCGAGTCGATCAGCGACTGATCGGCCACCAGCTCGGCGAGCGTGGTCTGGCTCAGCACGGCGTCGATGCTCCGCTTGAGGCGCATCCAGAGGCCTCGTGATGCGCACTCGCCCTCACGCTGACAGGTGCCGGTCACGTACCCGTGGGAGACGCACTCGACCGGGGACACCTCGCCCTCGATCACGGTGACGACGTCGAGGACGCTGATCTGATCCGCGGGCCTGGTGAGCGCGTACCCGCCGTGCACTCCGCGAGTGCTCTCGACGAGACCGCCGCGGCGCAGCATGGAGGCGAGCTGCTCGAGGTAGGCAAGTGGCAGGTGCTCGACCCGCGCCACCTCCGCGATGCTCAGCGGCCCGGCGCCGTACGACTTGGCGAACTCGGTCATCATGCGCAAGCCGTAATGGGCCTTGGAGCTCACCCGCATCGAGAACGAAGCGGCCGGCGGTGCGCTGGGATCCGATGTGTGCCTGTGAGAGGCGCCCCGCGCCGAACTCGAGAGAATCCCGACTGTCATGGTCAGAATTATACCCGACCGGCCCGGTCGCCGAGAGGGTGAGCGACCGTCGCTGAGATATTCTCGGCGGGCGCCGATGTCACCCCCCCACGCTCGTTTCACCCTCGTCCTCTGCTTCGCGGCCGCGCTGATGGTGGCGTGCGGCGGGTCGACGAGCCCGACGACATCGACCCCATCTCCGCTGACGCAGGCCCAGATCCAGGCCCGCTATGCGGCGGCTGCCGCTCGTTACAACCAGGGCGAGACGCAGATCGCTCTGACCGAGAACGCGTCCTGTGACGCCGCCAGCGCGACCGTCGCGCTCGGCGCCTGCCAGACGGCGCTCAGCGCCCAGAGGCAGCTGACGATCGCCTATGACAATGCGCTGCGCGCGATCCCGTTCAGCGGCAGCGCCGCCACCGCCGCCGGCCGCCTCCTGGGTGACGATGCGGCGATCGAGAAGCTGCTCGAGCAGGCCGCGACCGCGCCGGCGGTCACGGTGATCGCGACCCTCCAGGAGCAGGTGATCCCGCTCCTCGCCAGCGCGGCAACCGATGCCGCCGCGCTTCGCCAGGCGATCGGCTTGCCCGCACCCGCCTGACGGCCGAGATCAGGAAAGCGCGGCAGGGGCGGCGGCGCCGGCCCGGTCCCGGACTCTCGTGACGGCGCGCGCGATCACGGCGGCTGCGGAGTCGATGTCCCCGACGCTGGTGGAGCGGCCGGTCGTGCAGCGCAACGCTCCCGCGGCGAGATCCTCCGGATAGCCCATGGCCCTGAGCACGTGCGATGGCAGCGGAGCACCGCTGGCGCACGCGGACCCGGCCGACGCCTCGACGCCGTCCATGTCGAGGGCGGCAAGCAGGACGTCGCTGCGGACCCCGGGGAACGCAAAGGTGGCGAATCCCGGCGCCCGGGCGGCGCCGGCCGCGGTCACCACGGCGTCGGGGACCAGCACCACGACGGCGGCGCCGAGCCGGGCACTCAACTCGGCCTGGCGAACCGCCTCCCGGGAACGGACCTGCTCGGCGAGCTCGGCGGCGGCGGCGAAGCCGACGATCCCCGCCACGTTCTCAGTGGCGCTGCGGCGGTTGCGCTCCTGGCCGCCACCGGTGCTCTGCGCACTCAGCGCGACCGGGTGCCGGATCCACAGGGCGCCGACCCCCTTCGGCCCGTAGACCTTGTGCGCCGAGAGCGAGACCAGGTCGACGCCCAGCGAGGCCGGGTCGACCGGGAGCCGCCCGAACGCCTGAACCGCGTCCGTGTGCACCAGCGTCCTCGGATTTCGCCGGTGCACCGCCTCGGCGACGCCTGCGACGTCCTGTATGGCGCCGGTCTCGTTGTTGACGAACATGACTGAAACAAGCAGGGTTTCGGAAGTCACGGCGGCCGCGACCAACTCCGGGCTCACCGTGCATTCGCGATCGCAGCCGACGATGCTGAGCGTGGCCATACCGGCTTGCTCGAGGTGACGCGCGGTCTCGAGGACGGCGTCGTGCTCGACCGCGCTCACCACCATGTGCCGGCCTCGTTCCGCGCCCCAGCGCTCGAGGACGCCGCGCAGCGCGAGATTGTCCGCCTCGGTGCCCGACCCGGTGAAGACGATCTCGCGCTGGGCACATCCCAGCACTGCGGCGACCCGATCGCGTGCGCCGTCGACGGCCGACCTCGCGGCCCGCCCGGATGCGTGCACCGACGACGGGTTCCCCTGAGTTGTCGTCAGATATGGCAGCATCTCCTCGAGCACCTGGGGGGCGAGGGGAGTCGTCGCCGCGTGGTCGAGGTGGATGCGGTTCACGCCGGGGTCGCAGCCGCAGCCGCGGACGCAGCCCGCACCCGGGCGATCACCGAGTCGGTGAACTCGGTGGTCGACGCCTGGCCGCCGAGGTCCGAGGTGGAGACTCCCGCGCGAAGAGCTTCGAAAACAGCGTGACGGATCGCCGTCGAGGCCAGCCGGCAGCGCGGGTCGGGCGCGTACCCGAGCACGGCGGCGGCCGCGAGGATCATGGCCATCGGGTTGGCGACGTTCTTGCCCTCGAGGCTCGGAGCGGTGCCGTGCGGCGCCTCCGCCATCACCACCGACGGGACCAGCGGATCGTCACCGAAGCCGAGCAGCAGCGACTCGGCCGCGGCGATGGAGCCGAAGAGCGGGAGCACCAGGTCGCTCAGGCAGTCGCCGTCGCGGTTGAGCGCCGGGATGACCAGCGGGTCGCCGGCTCGACTGAAGAGCAAAGCGTAGGTGGCGTCGATCAACTGGGGCTCGTAGTCGACCCCCGGATGGCGCGCTGCCGCCGCGTCCAGCTCCTCCTTGAACATGCCCTCGTAGACCCTCGAGACGGTGAACTTGGGACCTCCGAAGACCCGGGCGTCGCTGCGTGCGGCGTGGACGAACGCGAACTCCGCTACGGCACGGCACGTGGCCCGCGAGATGTGCTCGGTGCGATACGCCACCTCATCTCCGTCACTGTCCTCACGCCACTCCCGGGCGTTGTAGGCGTCGTCGACCGCCATGCGCACGATGCTGATCGGCGCGCTCACACCCGCGACCCCGGCGACGCCCGGGATGCGCTGCCCGATGCGCAGGATCACGCGTCCCCCGACACGCTCGCGGAGCAGCGCGTTCGGGCTGCCGACGTCAGAGCGATCTGTCGGGGTGACCGTCGCCGCCTTCAGTCCGTAGCCCGCCGCCCGCATCGCGTCCGCGGCCTCAGCCACCACGGCGTTGGCGGTTTCGCGGCGATGCGCGAGGGAGAGATCGAACGTCTCCAGCTCGAGCTCCGCGTCGATGACGTCCGGGTGAATCACGCGCAGCGCCTCGTCGAGCAGCTCCTGGCCGGTCTGGTCGCCGCGCAGGACGACAATCGTGGTCACAGCCAAAGCGTACGTCGCCGCCCGGACGCGGCGACCGATCCGCGCGATGGCATCATCGCCGCGTGCCGAATTCCGTGACGGCGAGAGACGACGAGCAGGAACGCCGCCCGGGCGCGGTCCTCTTCGTGTACACGTGGGATCTCGTCCTTGCGATCCTCGCCCTGTTCGGCGCACTGGCATCGTTTGCCGGTGGCGTGGCGACCGGCTCCGGAGCCCCGGCGAGCCTGCCCCTGGCGGTACAGATCATCGCCGCCGTCTCAGCCGCATGCTTCTCGGCAACGCTGATCATCATCGCCTCGCTGCTGACCCGAAAACGAGCCTGGGTACGCCAGACCCAGATCGGCACGCTCGGGACCGCGATCGCGCTTGCGGCGATCTCAGTGGTGGTCGACGCGGTCGTCGGCAAGGGTGTCGATGGACCGAGCCTCATCGTCACGCTGATGTTCCTGCTGGTCGACGCGCTGGCCATCGTGATCATGACCGAGCGGCGGGTCGTGAGCTTCTACGATCAGCCCGCGAGCGTTCCTGCCTACCTCTGGGCGACGCTCGCACTCTGGGTCGGCGGCCAGGCGATGATCATCGTCGTCGCCGCGATCGCCCGCTAGACAAGCGCTCAGGCCCGGCTCAGATGTAGGTCAGCAGATCCTCGACGATCTCCACGAGCTCGTCGTTGCGCACCGGTTTCATCATCACCGCGGCTGCCCCGAGCTGCTGTGCGCGCTCCCGAGCCCCGATGTCGCCGGCGGCGGTGAGAATCACGACGCCCGCACGAGGATGCTCCGGGGCAAAGCGGAGCGCCTGGAACAGCTCGAGCCCGTCGGTGTCGAGCGTGGCGTCAAGGATCAGCACGTCGGGCGCGAAGACAGGGAGCTCGGCACGGATCTCACGAACCGCCTTCGCCCAGCGCACGTCGTGGCCACGCAACGTGAATCGATTGATGACCTGCTGAGCGACGGCGGCCTCATCCTCGGCGATCAGGATGCGGGCGCGGGCTGGCGGCATCACCGCTCATCGTAGGGAAACGGCCCGCCCCCCTGCCGGCCTCTCATCGCCTCGATGCGGCCGCGTACACTGGCCCCGGCGATGCCGCTGCCACCCCACGTCCTGCTCGGCACGGAACGTCCCCGGCGCGGGCGTTTTGACGGCAGCCGCTTCGCTCGCTGGCTGCACCGTCCGGACCGGCGCTCCGCCACCCCTGCGGCCGCTCCGATCGCTGAACCGGCGCCGCCGCGGGCCACCCAGGTCGACGCCGGAACCAGGGCATTCTGGGCCGGCAGCGAGACCGCCAACGTCACGTCGCGGCGCGCCGCGGCGCTCGTCGATGCGCACGAGCGCGGTCGCGCCCCACTCGGGTCCCGGCCTCCGGGCAACCCCGCTTTCAGCGAAGCGCTTTTCGTCGAGCTCATGCGGGCCAACCAGTACCGGCGCGCGTTCTCGTTGCTGAGCGAGGACTGCCAGCTGAGCTGGGGATCTCCAGAGGCATTCGCGGAGGCACAGGGCGCCTCGGCGATGCGCCGCCTTCGCGGGGTGAGCGTCAAGGAGGTGCGCTACCTGCCCGAGTGGACCGAGACGTCGCGGGGAAGGACGTATCGTGACGTCGCCGAGCTCGACGTCGAGTACGAGGTCGGCGACCCGGAGCCGGTGGCGCGGATCCGGCGGGTGGTGCACCTCGTTCCCGGCGGTGGTCGCTGGCGATCGATCTGCTACCCCGTGTAACAGCAGTTCACCGAGCCTCGCAGCTTCAGCCGGGCGTGGGACAATCCGCTGATGCCCGCCGCCGCCACGCGCTCACAGCCCGGTCCGATGGAGCGTACGTGCCTCGAAATCGCTCGTGTCGAGCGTGAGGCGGCGTTCCGTCGCGAGCGCATCTCTCGGACCCGGCTGCGCGTCCGCGAGGCTGACGTGCTCATCGACCTGATCGAGGAATGCCGTCTCCGGTCCTTCCGCCTGATCCCCGCCGCACTCTGGAGCGCCGTGGTTCGCGCCGTCGGAGCGGTGGACCCGGGGTTGCGCGACCGGCTCGGCATCGACCGGGACCCGAACCACGTCGCCGACATCCTGTTCGAGGCGCAGGAGGTGCTCCTCATGCGGGCCCTCGAATCGCGCCGCCCCAGGCTCGCACCGATCATTCCGCTCTTCGGCGAGCGGAACCGAACCGCAGCCGCAGGCTGACGCCCTTCCCGACGTGGCCTGGGAGGTCGCGGTCGCCGGAACGCTCCACAGCGACGATGTGACCACCCCTGCGGGCAGGCGGGACGTGCTCGGCGGGTCGGCCGTGTACTTCTCGCTCGCGGCGGCGCGCTACGCACCCGTCCACGTCAACGGCATCGTCGGCTCGGACACCGCCCCCGAGTACCGCCGGATCCTCGCCCGGCCGAACATCGACATCTCAGGTCTCGTGGAGAGCGAGTCGCCGACCTTCCGCTGGCACGCGGTCCACGATTTCGAGCGCTGGGCCACGTCACACGAGTCCTCGGAGCCCGGATGCGACCCTGAATGGCAGCCCCTGCTGCCGGAGCCGTCGCGACGGGCTGAGGTGTTCTTCGTGGGGAGCATGGACCCGAGCCTGCAGCGGCGGGTGATCGATCAGACCGAGGCGGCACTGATCGGCGCCGACTCGATGACCGTCTTCATCGACGCGGGCCAGGGCGATGTCGGGTCTCTGATCGAACGCGTTGACATCCTGTTCCTGACCGCGACCGAGCTCGCGGCGCTCACCGGGGTCGATGACTGGAGGACCTCGTCCGCCGCCCTCTGCGGGACCGGCCGGCTGCGAGCTGTGGTGGTCAAGCGGGGACCGCTCGGGGCCGCGTGCGTCACCCGGGGCGGCGTCATCGAGGAGCCGGCCGCGCCGGTCTCGAACGTTGTGGATCCGACCGGCGCCGGGGATGCGCTGGCGGGGGGATTCCTCGGCCACATCGCCCAGATCGGGCGCGCCGACGAAGCGGACTTCAGGGCCGCGCTCGCCGCAGGCATCCGCTGCGCCGCGGACGCGATCGTGGAGTTCGGCACGGTGGGGCTCCGCCGGACCCGCGCCGTATGATCGCGGGCGAATGGCAACGCGGCCGCGCGACCTGGGGACACCGATCGATCGCAACCTTGCGCTCGAGCTGGTCCGGGTCACCGAGGGCGCCGCGATGGCCGCGGCCCGGCACATGGGCCGCAATCAGAAAGAGACGGCCGACCAGGCCGCCGTCGATTCGATGCGCCGGAGCCTCGGCTTCGTCGACATGGACGGTGTTGTGGTCATCGGCGAGGGCGAGAAGGATGAGGCGCCGATGCTCTACATCGGCGAGCAGGTCGGCAACGGGAACCCTCCGGCGGTCGATGTCGCCGTGGATCCGATCGACGGCACGCGCCTGGTGGCGCGCGGCATTCCAGGGGGCATCGCCACAGTCGCCCTGGCCGAGCGCGGCTCCATGTTCCACACCCACCTCCACTACATGGAGAAGCTGATCGTCGGTCCGGCCGCGGCCAAGGTGATCGACATCACCGCCACGGTGGCGCAGAACCTCAAGCGCATCGCCAGAGCCGAGGATCGCCGCGTCGAGGACCTCACCGTGGTGGTGCTCGACCGCGACCGCCACGAAACGCTGCTCGAGGAGATCCGCTCCGCCGGCGCGCGGGTGAAGCTGATCCTGGACGGCGACGTCGCCGCCGGCCTGATGGCCGCGATGGAGCATCGCACCGGCATCGACGTGCTCATGGGCATCGGAGGCGCCCCGGAGGCGGTGCTCGCCGCCTGCGGCATCAAATGCATCGGCGGTGGCATGCAGGCACGCATCTGGGTTGGCGAGGGCGAGCGTGGCGTGCAGGAGCGTGAGGGCAAGCACGCGGGAGACGTCCTCGAACTGGACGATCTCGTCTCCGGCGACAACGTCTTCTTCGCCGCAACCGGGATCACGAGCGGCGAGCTCCTCGAGGGCGTGCGCTTCCTCGGTGAGGACCGCTGCCATACCCAGAGCCTGGTCATGCGCTCGTATTCCGGGACCGCTCGTTACATCGACGCTGAGCACAACCTCGCGAAGCTCCGCCGGCGCCGCGACCCGGTCGAGCTGGCTTCCAAAGGCGAAGCCCGGCCCGCCTCGGGAGCCTGATCGCCGAAGGCGACTCGGGCACGTTGGAGCCGAAGTGCCAGAATCGGAACGCGGTATGAAGGTACGAATCCGCCCGAGCGCGAACCTGATGCGCTGGTTCACGCCGGGGCTTCACGTCAAACGCTGGTTGCTCCTCCTGTTCCTGGCGATCGTGATGATCAGCCTCGCGGCGGGCTACATCCTGCGAGATCTGTACAGCGCGTCCATCACCTTCCCCTCGTGGGTCGGCGACGTGACCCTGCAGTTCCTGCCGCGCCTGGTGCGCGCGCTGCTCTTCGCGCTCGTCGGTGTCGGGCTCATCGTCCTCTGCTTCTACAAGCTCGGCCAGTCCATCCTCGGGCCGTTCCTTCCCGGTCGGGGCAGCACCGACCGCGGCCTCGCCGAGCAACTGTTCAAGTTCCGCTCGCTGGCCAAGGGCCCACGGCTGGTGGCGATCGGCGGCGGGACCGGGCTCTCGGCATTGCTGCGCGGGGTCAAGAAATACACGGGGAACATCGTTGCGATCGTCACCGTCGCCGACGACGGCGGCTCGAGCGGCCGGCTCCGGGAGGAATACCGGGTGCTCCCGCCCGGTGACATCCGCCAGTGCCTGACCGCGCTCGCCGAGACCGAGCCGCTGATGACCGAGCTCTTCCAGTACCGGTTCGGGGGCGAGGGCTCGCTCGCCGGCCACTCCTTCGGCAACCTCTTCATCACCGCGATGGCGGAGATCACCGGCGACTTCGAGCACGCCATCCGCGAGTCGGGCCGGGTCCTGGCGGTCCGGGGTCAGATCGTCCCGTCCACACTGCGCGATGTCGTCCTCTGCGCCACGGCGGGGAGTGAGGTGCGGGTCGGCGAGTCGAAGGTGCCCTACGGCGTCGACCACATCGACCGCGTGTTCCTCGAGCCTGCGGATGCCGAGATCAATCCCGAAGCCGAGGCCGCGATCCTGGCCGCCGAGCTCATCATCGTCGGGCCCGGGTCGCTGTACACCTCGATCCTGCCAAACCTTCTGATCGAAGGAATGGTCGAGGCGCTGCGCGCAAGTCCGGCGGTGAAGGTGTACGTCTGCAATATCGCGGGTCAGCCGGGCGAGACCATGGGCTTCTCGGTGAGCGAGCATCTGAAGACCATCGAGGAGCACGTCGGCGTGACCCTCTTCGACTACGTGATCGTCAACAGCAACGTGGGCCTGCCCCTGCCCCCGTCAGCGGTCGAGGCGGGTGTGACCCGGGTCGGCTTCGACCGCGACCAGGCGACGCTCCAGCCGGTGAACTACATCCTCGCCGACGTCGCGTCGTCGCAGATCTCCACCCACCATGATCCCGAGAAGCTCTCCAAGGTGATCATGAAGCGGATCTGGCGCTAGCGGCGAGCGTCAGTACAGCAGGTCGTGCCGCACGCGGTACGCCCACTGATGGGCGGCGCGTTCCGCGACGGCGTTCCACGCGGCGAACCGCCGCCGTTGGATCGGCAGATCCCAGGTGCCGACATACTCGGTGATCTGATCGCTGAAACCCGACTTGAACCGGTACAGGCCGAACAGCGGGTGCGTGGAGTTGAGCTGGGCTGCAGGCGGCACGGCAACGAGGTCGTACGCTTCCACGCCACGCGCTCTGAGCCAGCGCATCACCTCCCACTGGAGGAGATGCGGCGCCATCACGGACGCATGCTCCTTGGTGGACCCCCCGTCCTTGTACCAGGCCTTCCTGCCGATATACGTTGCGAAGACACCGGCGAGTACCGCGCCGTCGAGTGACGCGAAGAAGAGCTGGCCCTGGCCGGCGGCCGCATGGAGATGCCAGTACTGGGAGAAATACTCCTTGCTGCGCAGCGTGAAACCCGCCCGATCACGGGTTGACGCCATCAGCGAATACATCGTGTCGATGCTCGCCGCATCGAGCGCCACCGGCGCAACGGTCACACCCCGGCGCTCGGCGAGCCTGATGTTGTAGCGGCATTTCGGCTTGAACGAGGCGAGCATCGCGTCCTCACCGGGTCGGAGGTCGACGATGATCGTCGCCCGGCTGATCTGCACGTCGTGGCGCGACTTCTCGAGGCCCATCCCGCGCAGCGCGGTGACCGCCGCGGCGCTCTCCTCGATCTCCGGCTCGACCTTGATCGCGAATGCCGAGCCGGCAGCGGCGCGGAGGCCCTCGAGCAGCGCCGGCAACTCCGCGGCGGTGGTGACGCCCGGCCCTTTCGGAACATACCCGAGCACGCCGAGCCCGGGCACCGGATGGCGCAGCACCAGGACGGCGACCGGCGGGTCCGTCTCCGAAACGAGGTAGTCCGGCGCCCAGCGATGGGCGCGCTTGAATTCACCCCACGCGCGCGTCTGCAGGATCTGCCCGCCGTCGGGGTTCTGAGCCACCATCTGGTCCCAGCGCCCAAGCTCCTGCGGGGTTGCGCGCCTCACCGCCGGAACCGGACCGCGGCGCGATACAGGCTGTGGCGCAAAGAACGCACGCCGAGATCCCATGTGCCGGCGCGCTCGATTGCGCTACCGCCAAATGACCGCTTGAACTGCGAGAACCCGTCCCACGGATGCGGAGGCGCACCGGCGCCGGCCTGTCCTCCCGGGCTGACCCCCCAGAAATCAAATCGCCGCTCACCTGCTTCGCGCGCGTCGAGGATCATCCGCCACACCAGCGGAGCCGCTGCCTGGAGCTTGCGCGCCGTCTCGGGGTCCGAGACCGCGTGCGCGTAGTACCGGGTGCCCGAAAAATCGAAGCAGAGCGCGGCGGCGACAGGGGCTCCCGCCGCCTCGGCGATGTAGAGCGTGGCGGCGCGTTCGGGCATGAGCGTGCGCGCCACCGCACGGTGATACGACTGCTCCTGTCCGCGAAATCTGCCGGCGGCCGCGGTGCGCTCCTGAAGGCGAAGGAAAACCTCGATGTCCTCGGGGTCGGTGCTCACCCGGAATGTCAGCCCCCGACGTGACGCGGCGTTGATCGCGCCTCGATGTCCGGCGCTGAGTCCGCGTCGCAAGGCTGCTTCGTCAGGTGTGAGATCGAGGAGCCACGTCCATCGCGGCTGGATCGACCGGCTCGGATGAGCGCCAGACGCCCGCAACGCATCCAGGGCAGCCTCGCCGGCCGGTTCGGCGCGAACGAAGTCGAGCGAACGCGATCGAGCGGCGCTCACGGCTGCTGCGAGCGCGGCGGACATCGCGTCGAGGGAGACGGCCGTGGGACCGTGGGGCAGGTACGCATAGCGCGGGAAATGGCCCGCGCGAATGGCGCCTGCCCACATCCACTGCTCATCGCGGGCCCAGATGACGTCGTGCCCGAGCGCCGTCTGGACACGCTGCCACAGGGTGCTCTGCAGGAAGTGGCCGCCCATGCGCTGCAGCGCGAAGTCCCACTCCGCATCTGCGACGCCGGCGTGCGCCGACGACACGTTTCGCGACGCTAGCACAGCGACCGACACGATCGATGTTGAGAAAGCACCTGCGTTTTCCTTACAATCGCGCCCGTTTCCCCGTCAGACTCTTGGAGAGAACGCATGGCCACAGTCGTCACACGCGATGTGCTCGCAAAGCAACTCGCAGATCGCGCAGAAATCACCGTCACCGCCGCACGCGATGAGGTGCGCTGGTTCTTCGACACCATCGCGCAGTCGTTGGAAAAAGGCGACGAGGTTCGCATCCACGGTTTCGGCAACTTCAAGACCGCACAGCGCGCGGCGCGGCTCGGTCGCAACCCGCGTACCGGCGAGGCGGTCAAGGTGCCCGCGCGCCGAGTGGTGCGTTTCTCGGCAAGCACCTCGCTCTCGAGCGCGGTCAAGGGCGCACGGGTCTCACGCCGGGCCAAGGCCTGATCCGTCAGGCAGCATGACGTGACGCCGCCCGCGCGACGTCGTTGCTGGTAGGCACGCACGCATGCTACGGGTAGACGCGCGTCCACAACCCTGATGGCACGGGCACGGGGCATCTCGTGGGTGTGGATCGTGTTCGTCGTTGTGATTGGCGCGTTGCTGATCGCTGCGGGCACGGTCGTCACCGTGAAGCTTGCCGCGCCCGCGCCGCCGGCGGAGGTGAGCATCAACGTGCCCGCCACCCTGCTGGTCGACGGCACCGCACCACCATCGATCCCGATTCCGGCTCGGGGGAGCTTCGCACTCGCAACCAGCCTGAGCGGCACCGTGGCCAGTGGCAGCCCCCTTGTCGTCCGGCCGATCGGATCCGTGGCCAAAACCATGACCGCGCTGGTGGTGCTCGCCGCGCACCCTCTGGCGCCGGGCGCGGCCGGACCGGAGTTGACCATGACAGCTGCGGACGTCCTCCTCTACCGGCAGGCGGTGGCCCAGGGTGGATCGAACCTGCGCGTTCACGCCGGTGAGGTCCTGACCGAGCGAGATCTGCTGCTCGCCCTGATGCTCCCGTCGGCTGACAACATCGCGGAGACACTGGCCGTCTGGGTGTCCGGCAACCGAGCTGCGTTCGTCGCCCGGCTCAACGCAACCGCGGCGGCGATGGGCATGGGGCGCACCCGCTTCGCCGATCCGAGCGGGCTCAGCGCCGCGACCGTTTCGACGGCCGCTGACCTGGTGGTGCTGGCGCGAGCGGTGACCGCGAACGCCGCACTCACGGAGCTGGTCGGGGTCCGCCAGGCGGCGCTGCCCGACGGCACAGTCCTCCACAACCTCGACATCCTCCTCGGCACCCAGCCCGGTTGGCTGGGAATCAAGACCGGATGGACGGGCGTCGCCGGTGGGTGCCTGCTCTTCGCAGCGAGCATGGTCTACGCGCCCGGACGCGCGGTCACCGTCTGGGGTGCGGTACTCGGACAACCGCCGCTCACCGCTGGAGATCCCCAGCACCCGGAGCTGGGCCAAGCTTTTGTGTCTGCCCGGAGCGCGGCGGTTGCTGCACTGCGCGGCTACGCGGCCGTCGATCTCGCCGGCCTCTCACCACAGCTCTCCGGGTCGATCTCCACGCGCTGGGGAGGCAGCTCGCTGGTGCTGCTTGCGGCGCACCCAGCCGATGTCGTCCTGGTGCGCTCGGGTGGGTTGCTTCGGATCCACGTCACCAGCCTCGCCACGCGCGCGCCACTCCCTGCGGGAACGACCGTCGGCGAGATCACCGGCGTGCTGGATGCGACGACATCGATCACGTGGAATGTGGTCAGCGCCAGCGATATCGCGGGTCCGTCGCCCTGGTGGAAGCTGTTCTCGAGCTGAACAGCCGCGCGTCACCAGGCGGAGTCGGTCCGCTCCGCGGCGTCACGCAAGGCAGCGAGGACCTCGACGTCATGCCCCGCGAGATCGGGCGCCACGCGCAGGCTCTCGACGCGCTCCTTTGCGGTGACCATCTCGAGCTCGTGGAGCCCGAGATTCGCCTTGGAGGTCAGATGACCCTTGTACGCGGCAAGTGGCGCCCGCCATTTCTGGCGGAGCGCGTGTGGCGACAGCTCGCCGGCCTTGACCGAGAAGCCGGAACCACCCCGGATGGGAAAGAGCCGGAAGCGGAACGCGTTTCGCCCCGCCTTGGCGCAGAGCTCACACCGGCCGTACCGCTCATCCGGGATCTCCGGGCGCTTCATGCAGACGCGGCACATGCGGCGAGGATAACGTGAGCCACCTGGCGGACGTGATCACAAGCCGCGCACTCGCCTGGTTTTGACACCGGCGCCCGCAGCCCCTACCATGACCGCTCGTTCGTTTCATTCGCGCAGAGGAGCGCCTTCCTTGTGATGACAACGCTGAGCATCGGAACCGGGCTCACCTCGACCGAGGGAAGAGTCCAGATGTCGGGGGTCGCTCCTTGAGCCTTTGAGCATCGGATCGCTCTGCTCACAGGATCGTGCGGCCCGGCCGGCACGGTCCTTTTGTTTGTCCGGAAGAGAACGTCAACGTGAGCAGGAGAAATCGGTGTCCAGGGTAGGTGACGGCGGCATCGCCGTCGAAGTGACCAGGCTGGTGAAGTCGTTCCGGCGTGAACGACGCGGACGGCCGTGGCAGCGCCGCCGGCCGGCGCAGGAGTTGAGGCGCGCGGTCGATTGCGTCGACCTGCGCGTGCGCGACGGCGAGATGGTGGCGATCGTCGGCCTGAACGGGAGCGGCAAATCGACGTTGCTCCGCGTGCTCGCCACGCTCACCATCCCCGACGAGGGAAGCGCGAGCGTCTTCGGCCACGACGTCGTGTCGGACAGCCACGAGGTGCGCCGCCATGTCAATCGCGTCTCGGTCGAAGCCAGTTTCTTCAAGGAGATGAGCCCCTGGGAGAACCTTTCGTACGCCACCCGTCTCTACGGACGAGGCGGCCGCGGCACCCGCGAGGCGGCGGTCTCGGCACTCGTCCGTCTCGGGTTGCCGCGCGATACCGTCGACAGACCGATGAAGCAGCTGTCGCGCGGACAGCAGCAGAAGGTTGCCATCGCGCGCAGCCTGCTGACCAGTCCCTCGCTCCTGCTCATGGACGAGCCGACGACCGGTCTCGACCCGCGCTCCAAGCGCGAGGTGCAGGGATTCGTGCGTGACATCCGGCTGGAGTCGGGTGTGACCGTGCTGCTCAGCACCCATGACCTCGAGGAGGCGGAGCGGCTGTGCGATCGAGTGGTCATCCTCGACCGCGGCCGGATCCTGGCCGAGGGCACACCCGAGGCACTGCGCGCGGCCCATGGCCTCTCGGGCGACGGGTCGTCGCTCGAGGCCAACGCCTTCCTGGGGTTCTTCGAGCGTCAGCGCAACCTCTACCGCCGCTACTGGGTGTGGGAGGTGGTCTGGCTCGTCTACAGCATCGTCAGCACGCTGAGCATCGGCTATCTCGCCTCGGGGTTGGGTTCGTTCAGCGGTTCGAACGCCCACGTGAACATCGCCCAGGCCCAGCTCTATCTGCTCGTCGGGTCGCTGCTCTGGAGCTACCTGTCGCTGATGTTCTTCGACGTGTCCTTCGCAATCGCCTGGGAACGGTGGGAGGGAACCATCGAGTACACGTTCATGGCGCCGGTGCGGCGGGTCACGCATCTGCTCGCCGTCTGCTCATTCGCGATCGTCTACGCGATGCTGCGCAGCGTCATCATCCTGGTCGCGATCGCGCTCGCATTCCACCTCGATCTCTCCCACGCCGACATCGGCTCCGCGTTGCTGGTGCTTGCCGCGGCGACCTTCCCCGTCCTGGGCCTCGGGATCTTCACCTCGATCCTGCCGCTCCTGTCACCGGAGAAGGGCGAGCAGATGACCGTCGCAGTGCAGGGCGTCCTGCTGCTCGTCTCGGGTGTGTATTACCCGTTGACCGTGCTGCCGGTGGTGTTTCGGGTCATGGGAGACGCGTCACCGCTGACGTACACGCTCACCGGGATCCGCTCGGCATTGCTCGATCATGCGGGCGCGGGATCGCTGCTCGGCACCATCCTGCTGCTGCTCGCGATGGGCGCGATCCTGATTCCCTGCGGAATCGTGGTGTTCTCGAAGGCAGAGCGGCGTGCGAAGCGGCTCGGGCTGCTCAAGCGCAACGGTTAGAGTCGCCACCGGCCTGGCACCACACCGCCAAGCCGGGTTGCGTTGACGAACACACTCACAGGTGGGTATATTTGTCCGTGTGAATGTCGAGGTGAGGGCCGTCGGCCTGCGGGCGATGCGTGACAAGCATCACCTGACCCAGCGTGAGCTTGCGCGCCGGCTCGGGGTCACCCAGAACTACATCCCCGCACTTGAAGCGGGAACGCGCAACCCCGGTCCGAAGCTCCGACAGTCGTTGATGCAGCTGTTCGCGTGTGATTTCGAGGACCTGTTCCAGGTGGTGATGGTCAACCCGGTCGACCATCACGAGCAGGTGTTGCGACCCGAGGGTGGCGTTCGCGGGGTCTGAGGCGAGGCCTCTCCGGCCGGACCCGCGCAGGTCCCCGGCCATCGTGGACGGCGCGCCTCCGTACAATCGCGCCGTGCCAGGCTCGACGGATCTGCTCGTTCTCGAGGGTATGTCGTTCTACGGCTACCACGGCGAGACCCAGGCCGAGCGCACGCTCGGCAATCGTTTCCACGTCGATGTCGAGCTCCGAATGGATCTGTCCACCGCCGGCCGGACAGACGACATCGCCGATACCATCGACTACTCGCACGCCTTCGCCCTGGTGCGGGGCGTCGTCGAGGATCAGCAGCACAGCCTCATCGAGGCCGTCGCGGATCGAATCGCAGGGGCCCTGCTCGCCGAGCCGGGAATCGCGAGCGTCAAGGTCCGGGTGGGCAAGCAGCCACCGATCGCAGGGGCGATCGACCGCTGCTCGGTGATCATCGAGCGATTCTCCCCTCAGGCGGGGGGTGGAGGATGAGCGCAGTCATCGTCGACGGCAAGGCGGTCGCCGCGGAGCTGCGTGAGGAGCTCGCCGGCCACGTTGCCGCGATGGCGGCGGACGGCACCCCCCCACCGTCCCTCGCGGTGGTCCTCTGCGGCGACGACCCGGCGTCGGCGATCTACGTGCGCAACAAGGGCCGGGCGGCAGCGCGCGCCGGGGTGCGTTTCACGCTGCACACCCCACCCGCCGAGACTGCCACCGGCGAGCTGATCGAGCTGGTTCGGTCGCTCGACGCCGACGAGAGCGTTGACGGGATCCTCGTGCAGCTGCCCCTGCCGGCGCAGATCGACGCAGACGCGGTGATGGCGTGCATCTCCCCGGAGAAGGATGCCGACGGTTTTCACCCGTATAACTTCGGGCGCCTCGCCGAGGGTCATCCGGCGGTGGTCGCTCCGGGCACGCCACTCGGCTGCATGGAGCTGCTCCGACGGAGCGGTGTCCAACTCCGCGGCAGCCGGGCCGTGGTCATCGGACGCAGCGCCATCGTGGGACGCCCGATCGCCCTCATGCTCACCAATGCGGACTCCACGGTCACGATCTGTCACTCCAGGACCCGGGACCTCGCGTCGGTCTGCCATGAGGCGGACATCCTCGTGGCAGCCATCGGTCGACCGCGCATGATCGACGCCTCATATGTCAAACCGGGCGCCTTCGTCATCGATGTCGGCACGACCCCTCAGGACGGCGTCGTGGTGGGCGACGTCGACCGCGAGTCGGTGGAGCCGGTCGCGGGCTGGCTCACCCCCGTGCCGGGCGGCGTCGGTCCGATGACCGTGGCGATGCTGCTGCGCAACACGCTGGCGCTCGCGCGGGCGCGGCGCGGGCTCACACAGGTCTAGGCACCCATGCCCACTTTCCGCATTCGCTGGAGCGAGCCCGAGGCGCGCAAGCCGTACGCCCGCCCCTTCATGGTCACGTTCAGCGGCGATGACGGCACCGACGTCGGCAGCGTCGCGCTCAACGGTGCCGACCTCCTGTATTACACGCAGTTCCAGACGGCGGTGCTGTCGCTCGCGGGCGAGCTCTTCGTCGACACCGCTGTCGAGGCGTCTGCCGACTCGCAACGGGCCTGGCTGGACCGCATCGCCGGGCTCATGCCCGCCGTCGGAGCGATCACGATCACGCCGCGCTCGACATTCGACGACAACCAGGGGCGCATCTTCCGGCTGGTGATCAACACCGAGGGCGGCGCCCCGGCGATCGTGGATGCATCCGGTCTCCTGGAGTACCAGGAGTTGCAGGCGGTTCTCGCCCACCAGACCGGCGGCCTGTTCCGCGACCCGGCGATCGAGGACGTGGAGGATGCCGCCGACCGGCGTCGAGCCTGGATGGGAGCGCTGCGGCTGCTCATCAGGCGCCCGGATCCCGGCGAGGCGATGAACGAGTCCTGGCACTGGGCGTGACCGCGACCGCCTACGCCCGGGCGGTGGCGGCTCTCGACTCGGTCGCGTGGCGCGGGATCATGCCCGGGCTCGAACGCACGCGGGCCCTGCTGGCTGCCCTCGGGAATCCGCACGCGGGTCTTTGCGGGGCGCTCGTGGCCGGCACCAACGGCAAGGGCTCGGTCTGCGCCACGGTTGACGCCGTCTGCCGCGCCGCCGGCCATCGCTCGGTGCTGCTCACCAGCCCGCATCTGATCTCGTATTGCGAGCGCATCGTTCGCGATGGCGTGGCCATCACGGAGACGGAGTTCGGGGCCCTGATCGCCCGCGTCTGGGAGGCGGCCGAAGCCCTGCCGGACGAGCTCCAGCCCACCGGCTTCGAAGTGCTCACCGCGGCGGGCATCCTCGCAGCACGCGACGCGGATGCCGAGGTGCTCGTCTGTGAGGTCGGTCTCGGCGGACGCCTGGACAGCACCAACGTTCTCGATCTCGGGGTTGCCGCCGTCACCAACGTCGCCCTCGATCATCAGGATCTCCTCGGCACCACGATTCCCGAGATCGCGCGTGAGAAGGCGGCGATCATCAAGCCCGGCAACCGGGCGGTGACCGGTGCCACCGAACCAGGGCTCACCGAGGTCCGCGCGCGTGCCGCCGAAGTTGGCGCGACCCTCAACGTGGTCGGCGCGGATGTGCCATTTGCCGGTCACTCGGCCGGGATGCGGGGCGTGGTGGTCGACACCGTCTTCGACGGACGCCCGATCTCGGTGCGCGCCGCGCTGCGGGGGGCGTTTCAGGTCGCCAATATCGCGACAGCAGTCGCGATCTGCGAGGCGCTCAGGGCAACCGGCATCGCCCTCGACGCGGGCGCGGTGGGACGCGGTTGCGAGAACGTGCGCTGGCCCGGCCGGATGGACTGGATCGCAGGCGAGCCGGCGATCCTGGTCGACGGTGCGCACAACCCATCCGGCATGGCGGCGATGGTCACCTCGGCTCGTGAGTTGATCGGGGGACGCCGTTGCGTCGCGGTCTTCGCAGCGATGCGCAACAAGGATGTCGAATCGATGGCCGCAGGCCTGAGCGGGCTCACCCGCGAGGTCGTGGTCACCGCGCCGGCGGTCGAGCGTGCAACGCCACCTGCCGACCTCGCTCGACTCTTCGACCCGCCCGCGGAGGTGGCCGCCGGCGTCAGAACAGCGCTCGACCGGGCACGCCGGCTCGCAGGAAGCGACGGCGTCGTCGTGGTGTGCGGCTCTCTCTACCTCGCCGGTGAGGCGATCGAGCTACTCGCCGGCTGAGGGGCTCAGGCGGCGAGAACGGCGAGGAGCTTGGCCTCGAGCGACTGCTTCGGCTGGTAGCCGACGATGCGCTCCTCGGCCTTGCCGCCGCGGAAGATCATCAGCGTCGGGATGCTCATGATCCCGAACATCCCGGGGGTGATCGGGTTGGCGTCGACGTCGACCTTTGCGACCTTCACCTGACCGTCGTACTGGGTGGCGAACTCCTCAACGATCGGGGCGATCATCTTGCACGGGGTGCACCACGAGGCCCAGAAGTCCACCAGAACGGGCAGCTCCGAGTCCAGCACCTCTTCCTTGAAGGTGGTGTCGGTAACGGTGACGGGGTGGGACATGTGGGTCTCCTGGTTGGTGGGGCAGCCGCTGATCCATCGTACTCAACTGGCGGCGTCAGTCGAGGCGGGTTTCTTGACCGAAGTTGATGCGGGCTCGGATTTGGTGGAGGTGGTCTCGGTCTTGGCGGTATCGGTCTTGGTGCCGTTGGTCGCGCTCTTCGGCTCGCCACCATCGGAGGTGATCGACGATGAGGAGGCGCCGCGACTGTCGGTCTTGTAGAAGCCCGAGCCCTTGAAGACGATGCCCGCGGGGAAGAACTGTCGCGCCGCCGCCGCGCCGCAGGTCGGACAGGGCGCGCCGGCATCGTCGCGCATCGACTGCCAGACCTCGAATTCGGTCGAGCACTTCGGGCAGCGGTATCCGTACGTGGGCAATCAGTGGTTCCCTGTTCGCGGTTGAACGCTTCAACTCTACCCGCTGACCGCCTCGCGCCAAACACGCGAGGGTGACAGCAACCTGGGTCAGACCTCGAAAAGTGCCAGCCCCGTCGGCACCTTCGGGTAGAAGTATGTCGATTTCTGCGGCATCGTCTCCCCCGCGTCGGCAACCGCGATCACCTCGTCGGGGGACACCGGAGCGACTCCGAACGCGAGCACCGCGTCACCACGTTGCACCGCGGCGTCGAGCTCGTCGGCGTCGCGCGTGTAGGCGAGCGCGCCCGCGCTGATCATCTGGCGGGAGACGCCGGCGGGGCCGAGCACCTCGGATTCGAGCACCGCGACGTCGAGCCGGTCGCGCGGGGATCCGCCGGGGCGTCGGGGACGCCGCAGCACCGCCGCCCCGTCGTGCGCGACGATCGCGAACGCGTGATGGGTTGCATGCATCGAGGATGCCGCGACGAGTGCCGCACGCCCATCGGCCGCGGGGAGGGTCTCGAAAACGTCGTCGAGACGCGCCCACAGGTCGTCGAGGCTGAACGCGATGCCGGGGCCGGGTCGCACCAGCCGATGCGTCGGCAGGATCGTGATCCCGGGATCGTCCGAGGCGGCGAGGTAGACCAGGCAGCGCTCGAACGGCGCGTCCCCCGGCGCGTCGAGCTCCTCAGCCCGGCGCTCCGCGGCGTAGGACCGCAGCGGTCTCATAGCGATGGTGTCCGTCGGCGACGTACAGCGCGGTGTGGCGCAACGCACCTGCGATCGCCGCCACCTGCTCCGGATCCGCCACTCGCCAGAGGAGCAACTTCTCGGATGCAATCTCGCCGTCGATGCGTCCGCCGAGCAGTGCGGTGCCGGTCGCCAGGCGGTCGAGCGTCTCGACGATTCGGTCGGCGTCCGTCCACACGGCGAAGACGGGGCTCGTCTGTGCACGAGTGGCGCGAAGGAGCGCGAGCCGATCGGCCTTGGGGCCGCTCAGGGTGCGCTCATGCGGGCGCAGGTCCGAGGATTCCCATGGCGTTGCGGCAACGGTCGCGAGCACGCCCCTCCGGGTCCGCACGCTGCCATCCGGGTGCTGGAATGAGTGATCGACGACGTAGAAGCCGTCGCTGTCATCGCGCATCAGGACGCCGAGTTCCAGCCAGGAAGTCAGGAAGGACGCCGCGCGGGTGTAGCGGTCGTCGACTCCCTCGACGTCGGCCGGGAACCCGACGCCGTGGTCGATGCGCACGATGTTGCGAAGGTCGCGCGCGTACAGCTCGTCGCGCCTCGCGTCGCTGACCACGTCGTACGGCGGGGCGAGCACGCCACCGAGCTTCACGTGCTCGGGGTTGTATCGGGTGCCCCGGAAAGGCTGAACGGTGGCCATGGGTCTGCTTCCGCCGCGGACGGAGCGTCAGGCCTTCAGAGCCGCACCTGGCGGAGCTGATCGAGCATTGCCGTTTCGCGCACTTCCTCGAGCAGCTCGGCGCCGACGGGATCGTCGATCTCCATCAGCATCACCGCGTGGCCACGCGGCCGGTCCCGTCCCAACTCGATGCCGGCGATGTTGACGTCGTTGCGCGCGAGCAGCGTGGAGATGGCGGCGATCACACCGGGCCGGTCCTGGTGGGTGACCACGAGGAAGGTGCCGGCAGGCTGCATATCGACGCGGAAGTCATTGATGCGCGTGATTCGAGGTCCGTCGTCGAACTGCGTGCCGGCGATGCGCAGCGTCTGCTCGCCAACCACCTCCACGAGCAGTGATCCCTCGGGGTCGACGCTTCGGGTCGTGTGGCGTTCGTCGACATCCACGCCCATCGACGTGGCCACGACCTTGGCGTTCACCGGGTTCACGCGGGTCTCGGTGAAATGCGCGAAGAGTCCGCGGAGCACGTGCGCGGTGACGATCGACGTGTCGATCCCGGCCAGCTCGCCCGAGTAGCTGCAGACCACATGGCGCAGCTTCCGGCCGTCGAGCTGGGCCGCGAGCGAGCCGATCTTCTCGGCGAGGGTGAGGTACGGCTGCAGCCTCGCCAGCTCCTCGGGCAGCACGGTCGGTGCATTGACCGCATAGCGGGGGGTTCCGCCCGCGAGGTATTCCACGATCTGGTCGGCGACGTCGAAGGCGACGTTCACCTGCGCCTCGCGCGTGCTGGCGCCGAGGTGCGGCGTCACCACGACCTTGTCGAGCTGAAGCAATGGATTCGCCGGGTCCGGCGGTTCCTTGGTGAACACGTCGATGGCGGCCCCGGCGATATGCCCGTCGCTGATCGCGTCCGCGAGCGCCTGCTCGTCGATGATACCGCCACGCGCGACGTTGATCAGACGCGCACCCTGGCGCATCCGCTTGAGCTCGGCCGCGCCGATCACCCCGCGGGTGGCATCCGTCAGCGGGACGTGGACCGTGAGGAAGTCAGTTTCCGTCAGCAACGTCTCGAAGTCGCAGAGCTCGACCCCCAGCTGCTGCGCGCGCTCGGCGGTGACCAGCGGATCGTGGGCGAGCACTCGCATGCGCAGGCCCTCACGCGCGATGCGGGCGACCTCGGAACCGATCTTGCCGAGCCCGAGGACTCCAAGCGTCTTCTCGCGCAGCTCGATGCCCGTGAACTTCGAGCGCTCCCAGAGACCGGAATGCAGGGAGCGGTCTGCGGCGGCAAGGTTGCGGGCGAGCGCCAGCATCATGGCGATGACGTGCTCGGTCGCCGCGATGGTGTTGCCGGTCGGGGCGTTGAGGACGAGAACGCCGTGTCGTGTGGCGGCCTCGATGTCGATGTTGTCCACGCCGACACCGGCACGTCCGACCACGCGCAGTCGCGGTGCCGCATCGAAGACCTCGGCCGTGACCTTGGTCTCGCTCCGGACCACGAGCGCGTCGTAGTCGCCGATGCGTTCGCGCAGCGCGCTCGGCTCGAGCCCGGTCATGACATCCACCTCACCCGCGGCACGCAGGCGGGTGACGCCGTCCTCGGCGATCGGGTCGGCAACGAGAATGCGGGTCACCGTGCCCGCCGCGGTGCGCGGCTCCGCGGTGACGGTCACCCGACGCTGACGGGATCCGCCTGAACGACTGTTCCGCGTGCCTCCGCCTGTGCCGCGGCGATGGCGAGCCCGCCACGCGTGCGCAGCCCGGTGTCGATGAGGCCCGCCTCGAGCAGCGCGAGGATCGTGTAGGCGTCGGCATCGTCGATGAAGCCCAGATGGCCGATCCGGAAGATCTTGCCCATCAACGATTCCTGGCCGCCGGCGAGGACGAGACCGTGGGTGGTGCGCAAGGTCGTGAGCAGGTTCTTCAACGCCTCGGGCGTGTCGGCGGGACTGTGGACGGCGGTGACGGTGTCGCTCCGGTGACCCTCGGCGGCGAGCAGCTTCATGCCCATCGCCTCGACGCCGGCGCGGATCATCCGGCCGACACGTGCGTGCCGGGCCCAGACGCTGTCCAGTCCTTCCTCGCGAAGCATCGCGAGGCCTTCCTGGAGCGCGAACATCACCGAGACCGCCGGCGTGGTGGCCGTCTGATTCTTGTCCTGCGATTTCTTCTCGCGGCCGAAGTCCAGGTAGAAGCGAGGGCTTGTGGCGGTCTCCGCACGCTCGAACGCGGCCGCGCTGACGGCGATCATCGCGATGCCCGGAGGGGCCATCCAGCCCTTCTGGGAACCGGTGACCAGCACGTCGATGCCGAGACCATCGGTCTCCAGAGGGAGGCAGCCGGCGCCACTCACGCTGTCGACCGCGAGCATCTTGCCCCGGCTCCTGACGACGCCGGCGATGGCCGGGAGATCGTTGGTCAGCCCTGTCGACGTCTCGTTGTGGGTCACGAAGACGGTCGTGATCTCGGGGTGCTCGGCGAGCGTGCGCTCGACGTCCTCGGGGTCGATCGGCTCGCCGGGAGGAACTGTCAGGCGGACGACCTCGGCGCCGTAGGTATCGCCGATCTTCGCCCAGCGCTCACCGAACGATCCCATGACGCAGAACAGCGCCTGTTCGCCGGGACTCAGCAGGTTCACGACCGCGGCCTCGAGGCCACCGGTGCCACTGCACGGGTACAGAAGGATGTCGTTGTCCGTGCGCAACGCCCAGCGAAGCCCACCGACGACGTCATCGAGCACCGCGGCGAACTCCGGGCCGCGGTGGTTGATCATGGGACGGCTCGCGGAGCGGACCACGCGAGCGGGGAGCGGGGTCGGACCGGGAACGCGGAGTTGTGGTTCACCCATGCGCCGAAGTCTACCGAAGGCCGCCGCGGGCACCGCCCGGGATTGCGGCGCCGGCTCCCGGCCCGGAAGTGCGTTGTGGATCCGGCCGCGCTGAGGTCAACACCGGGCATGTGACCAACGGCCCTTTTGGGCGTCGGCGGCTGCACGGCACAATCGCCTCACTGGCAGCCGACCCAGGAACCTGCAGGCCGCCGGAAAGGAGGCGCAGCGTGAGCAAGACCGCCGGAGGTGCAGCGCACCAGTGGTTCGGACTGAGCCCCGGTCAGTTCTTCTGGTTCGTCGCCATACGGGTGATCGCGGCCGCCGTCGTCGGGGCCGTTGTGTACCTTGTCACGGGGAGCGTGCTCTGGCTGATCGTCGCGCTGCTCATGACGAGCGTGGTGATCAACGCCGCGGCGAGCTCGCAGCATCGGCGCTGAGGACGATCAGGCTCTGTGTCACACGGCATCAGACCCCCGCGCCGGGCTTCGTGATCCGCTATCGAAGCTTCACAAGGGGATGTCGTCGTAGACAGAGTTGGTCTGCCGCGCCGGCCGCTGCTCATGGGCAGATGTCGACTCGGTCATGGAGTTCGCCCGCCGGCGCCGTCGACGACGCCGGAGCGCAGCCCGACACAGGCGCACGATCCCGCTGAGCAGGCGCACGACAACAGAGATGAGCACCACGAGAATCCGTGCCACGCCATCGCGGAACAACAGGAGCAGTCCGACAAGGCTGACGGCGACCAGCCACGCGATCACCGTGCCGAATTGAAACCCGCTCGCCCCGGGTATGGTCGCCGACGCCGGGACAAGGGAGGTGGACGACACCGCGCCAGAGTGACCGCTCCGCCACGCCCGGATCGCGTCACGCCTGGCGATGATCGCGGGCATGTACGCCTCGACGCCGTCTCGAACGCCCAGGGCGACGTCCTCGCGGAAACGAGCGGTGGCCATCAGCGCGGCGTCGCCGCGATTGCTGAGATACCCCATCTCGACCGTCGCCACCGGTGCAGGGCTGCGCGCCCATGAAGAGTCGCCGAGCGCAACGCCCGCGTCGGGCACGCCATCGGTCGTGATCTGGGCGGTGAGCGCATCACTGACCGTCTGCGCGAACAGGGCGCTCGAAGTCGTCGGGTAGAGCACCAGCGAACCGTCGATCCGCGGATTGCTCGACGTGCCCGCATGGATGCTCAGCACCAGGGCGGCACGGTGGGCGATTGACACCTGCTCGCGCCGAGCGGCGGAGACGTACACGTCGGTGCTTCGAGTCAGCACCACGTCGACGAGGTCGATGCGCAGCAATGACGCCAGGCGCCGGCCCACATCGAGGTCGACGTCCTTCTCGAGCAAAGCGTTGGCGCCGATCGCCCCCGGGTCGAATGGGCTGTTCGGATGCGCCGGAGTTGGCTGGCCTCCGGCACCGGGATCAACCGTGACCACAATCGGCGATGGTGCCCTGGATGCCGCCGCGAGGGCGTGCGGCGCCGGGCCGAGGACACCCGCGAACATCGCGGCGACCGGGGCGATGGCAAGGATGTGGAGAGGACGAGCCCGGTGATGGCGCATGCGCCTTGAGCCAGTATAGGTGCGGCGTGTCAGCAAAACCGCCGTGCGGAGCGTTGGGAAGGATGTGATTGCGCCGGCCAAGGTGATTGCGGGGGGTGAGCCGTCGCTCGAGCAGACGTTTCATGCCGTCGCGCTTCCGGGCGCGAGGCGCCTCTACTCGCTCGCGCTCTCCATCCTTCGCGACGAGGGCGAGGCTGAGGACGCGGTGCAGGAGACCCTGCTCAAAGCCTGGCGATCGTGGAACTCGGTCTCGCGAATGGAGCGCCCCGTCGGCTGGCTGACGAGGGTGTGCGTCAACCACTGCATCAGCCGTCGCCGCCATCTCCGCTCTCGCGGCTGGCCGCCGCTCGGCCTTGATCGAGGAGGTGCCGCGCGGAATGTCGAAGGGAGCCCGAGCGCGGACCTGATCGACGTGGATCGCGCCTACAGGCGGCTCTCGCTCAAGCAGCGCGCCGCGATCACCCTCAACTACCGGCACGGCTACTCCGTCGACGAGTGCGCAGTCCTCATGGGCTGCCGGCCCGGGACCGTCCGCACGCACGTCGCCCGCGGTCTCGCCACGTTGCGAAAGGAGCTCGGCGATGCTTGACCTCGAACCCCGACTGGAAACCCGGCTGCGGTCGTTCTATGAGCACATCGAGCAGCAAGGCCCCGCCCGTGACGTCGGGGCGTTCGTCGCGTTGCCCGTGCGTCCCCGGCGCCGGCCCCTGCCCCTGCTCGCGGCTGTGGCTGGCGTCGCCGTCGTTGCCGCCGGAGTTGGCCTGTTCGTCACGGAACTCTCCGGCCATCACCCGGTCAGGCCGCCGGCACCGGCAGCCCACTCGCCTGGTCAGAGGGCGTCACTCCCCAGTGCATCGCAGTTGACCCTCGCCCTTCCCTCGATCAGCCACACGGTGATCGGAGTCACACACGGCCATGGCACAGCCACGCTGCCGACGTTCACGCCTCAGGGCATGATCTTCATCGAGCTGTCCTGCGCCGGCAGCACGGGATTCAACCTGTATTCGCCGAACCACGCGGTGGGGTTGAGTGGCGGGTGCGATGCGTCTCCCTCGCCCTCGCTGGCCGGCGTCATCGTCCCGCAGACGCGTCCATCACCGGCCACCCACTCACACTCACCATGACCGCGGACCCTTCGACGACCTGGGAGATCATCGTTGCCGACGGTGGTCCGGTTCCGCCCCTGCCCACTGTTGGCGGGTCAATGCTTCCCGCCGGCGCCCATGTGCTCGTTCCGCCGACGTACGGCGTTGGAACAACCCAGGTGGAGACGTTCGTCCCCTCGGGTCCGTACTTCATCGAGTACGCCTGCGCCGGCAGCGGGACGGTCAACTTCACCACGTTCGACGGCCCCCCGAACTAGGTGAGCAAGAGTGTGCCCACGGTGCCGTCGGGATACAGGAATCAGCGAAACCGGCCTCCTCAGGCCCCATCAACCTCACGGTCGAGGCTATGCCCCCCAGGACGTATGGGAGATCGTGATCTTACATCTGTCCCGCGCCGAAAAGCTAGCGGATCTCCGCGAACGGCAGCAGCGCGATGTGCCGCGCCCGCTTCAGCGCGACCGTGAGCGAACGCTGATGGCGTGCGCACGTCCCGGTCATGCGCCGCGGCAGGATCTTGCCCCGCTCCGAGAGGTAGCGGCGCAGGCGCGTGACCTCTTTGTAGTCGATGAAGTCGATGTGCTCCAGGCAGAAGCTGCAGACCTTGCGGCGGCGGCGATCGAAATCAGGCATGGCTCTCCAACCTAGAAGGGAATGTCGTCGGGGTCGACGTCGCCGCCGGGCTGCGCACCGGGCTCCGACACCGGTCGGGCCTCGCCGGTCGGTGCGCCTTCCTGACGGCCGGTGCTGTCGAGGAACTGCACGTCGTTGGCGTTGACCTCGGTCTTGTAGCGCTTCTGACCGCTCTGCGCGTCATCCCAGGATCGCGTCTGCAACCGGCCCTCGACGTAGACGAGGCGGCCCTTCTGCAGGTACTGCGCGGTGGTCTCGGCGAGCTTGCGCGTGCCCTGGTTCCACACCACCACGTCGTGGTAGTCGGTGAACTCCTTGCGCTCGCCGGTCGCCGGGTCGCTCCCGTAGCGATTGGTCGCGAGCGCGATGTTGCAGACCGCCGTCCCGCTCGGGGTGTAGCGCAGCTCGGGGTCACGGGTGAGACGGCCGATGAGCATCACCCGGTTGAGCGAACCAGCCATCAGAGATCTCCTTCGTCATCGTCGATTGCCGAGGGCACGTCCTCTGCTTCCAGATCATCGTCTGGACCGGCGGACCCCGCAGCGACAGTATCGCCGTCCGCATCATCGACTTCAGACTCGGGCTCGATCGGTCCCTGCACCTCCTCGATCTCGGCCTCCGGGTCCGGCATCGGACCCTCATGGACCACGATGAGGTGGCGGAAGACGGTGTCGTGGATCCGAAGCGCACGCTCGATCTCGGCAACCTTGCCCCCGTCCAGGTGGAACACGACGAGGACGTAGTGGCCCTCGCGCAGGCGCTTGACCTCGTATGCCAGCCGGCGCTTGCCCCAGAGCGTCGTCTTGACGACCTCGCCACCCTGGGTCTCGATCAGGGCGCGCACCGACTTGACGGCGACGCGCACCGCATCATCCTCCAGCTCCGGCCGGACGATGTACATCAGCTCGTAGTCACGCACCATGCGTGGCACCTCCTTTCCTCTGGGCTTGCGACGCCCGGGGTGCTGTGGCTGCCGAGGTGGTCAGGCAGCCGCGATCCGGGCGCAGGAAAGCGTTATGTGGAAACGCTCCTCAGATGAGAAGCGATCGCAGTGTAGCAGGACCCGTTCTCAGTCAAGCCGGAACGTCTTCGGCAGGGTCGTGAGGTTGCGGCAGCCGGTCTCCGTGACCGCCACGAGATCCTCGATTCGAATGCCACCCAGGCGCGGGTCGTAGAGGCCCGGCTCGACGGTGATCACATCGCCCACCTCGAGCACCACATCGGCCTCGCTGACCCGAGGGAACTCATGAATTTCGAGGCCGAGCCCGTGGCCGGTCCCGTGGATGAAGCGCGCATCGCTCTCGATGTCCCTGTAGGGCTTCGCGAGCGAGCCGTAGCCGTGCCGCTTGAACGCCTCGCAGCAGGCGAAGTGGACGTCACGGCCGTTGACGCCCGGCCTCACGGTGTCGAGACCGGCCTGCTGCGCCTCCAGGACCGCGTCCCACATGCGCATCACCTCGGGCGGCGGTGTCCCCCGGACGACAGTGCGGGTCATGTCGCCCCAGTAGCGCGTGAGCTTGTGGAAGGGGTAGATGTCGAGCACGATCGGCAACCCCGCGCGGATGACATCGCTCATCCCCCGGTGGGGGTCGGCCGACTCCGGGCCACCGCAGCAGATCGAGTCCTCTGTGCCGCAGCCATTCTCCAGCAGGTGACTTTCGACGGCGAAGACGAGGTCCGCGCTGGTGAGGTTGCGGTCCTCGTGGACGAGGAGCCCGTCGCGGATGTCTGCGGCCGCGATGAGGTCGATCGCCTTCTGCAGCGCCGCCATGCCCGCGTTCTCCGCCGCCGTGATCCACTCGATCTCCTGCGGGGTCTTGATCCGCCGCCGCTGCTGGTAGATGTCGGTGCGCGGACGGACATCCACGTCGTTGTGGCGGAGGTGGTCGGCGAGCACCGTCGGAAAGTCGGAGTCGACATCGACGGCGCCGAGGCCGTGCTCTTTGCACACGGCGACGACCAGCGCCGCCCACCCGTCGTACTCGTTGCCGCCGGCGCGGGGTGCCGGAATGTCCAGCTCGGCGGTGCTGCGAACCTGGCCCACCGACGCTTCCTTGCGCGCACGACCCTCCTCCAACGCGCTGGCCCACAGCACCGTGTCGCCGCCCCCCTGATCGACCACGACCACCGGGTCGGGCACGAGGAAACCGGTCCGATACAGGATGTTCGGATGGTGATAGGTCTCACCGAAGAGCAGTACGGGGCGGTCGTCACTCATTGCACGGAGCCTACCAGCCAGGTGTCAGGCTCTTGCCCGTGACTGAGGCGTCCGGGCGCCCGCAGAGCGGCAGCGGGCTCGTGTGGTTCCTGGCGGGATACACGGGCGTGGCCGGGTTCTTCCTCCTGGAAGCGTCCACCCGGCAGCGTGGGAGCGCTTCGAGCCTCGACGCGTCCGGTGATGACCGAGGCATCGCGGGTATGCAGGCTCGTTGTTGATCTGGCTGGGATTTGCGCTGACCTCGCGAAGCCTGCTCGTCCTCGAGGTGGTGGGCGGGCTGGTCGGAGGCGCCTACCACCGACGCGTCGCTGCAGAGGCGGCGCTGCTTGGTCGCGACCTGTCCGGATATGAGGCGTACTCGGGCCGGACGAAGCGGCTGATCCCATTCGTCTGGTGACGTCGCTCCTGTGGCTGCATCGCCCGTCGCCGGCGTGATGGTGGTCAGCGGGGGACTCGAACCCTCGACCTCGCGGATGTGAACCGCGCGCTCTAACCAACTGAGCTAGCTGACCCCGCCCAGAAGTCTAGGTCAGGCGCCGACCAGCTTCGTGTAAGCGGCTTCGTCAAGCAGGTCGGCGCCGGCGTCGCTCGCGCCGTCGAGGCGGAGCATCCAGCCTTCGCCATACGGGTCCGAGTTCACGAGCTCCGGGCGCTCGGTCAGTGCAGCGTTCACCTCGGCCACCGTCCCGCTCACCGGGGCGTACAGGTCGGACGCCGCCTTCACCGACTCGATCGCGCCGAACTTCGAACCCGCCTTGACCGCGGTCCCCACAGCGGGAAGCTCGAGGAAGATCACGTCGCCGAGCTGCGCCTGGGCGTGATCGCTGATTCCCACCGTCGCCGTCGAGCCCTCGGCGCGGACCCACTCGTGGCTGGCGGTGAACCGGTAGTTGGAGAGGTCGGCCACGTTCAGGCTCCCTTGGGGCGGCGATAGAAGGGCAGCGGCACCACCGTTGCCGCGGCGACGGTGCCCCTGATGTCGACGGAGAGTTCGGCGTCCGCCGGGACGTCACCATCCAATGATGCGGTGGCGATCGAATGGTCGAGCGTGAAGCTGTAGGTCCCGCTCGTGACCTCGCCTGCCACTTCCCCTCCGGCGAGCACCTGCTGACCGTGGCGGGCGATCGCCCTGCCCTGAAGCTCGATGCCGACGAACCGCCGCGGCGGATGCTTCGGGTCAAGCTGCTCCAGCGCGTCGCTCCCGATGAACTCTCCCTTCTGGAGCTTGACCGTCCACCCCAGCGCGCAGCTGAAGGGGTCGGTCCTGTCGTCCATATCCTGTCCGTAGAGGCGCAGCCCGGCTTCAAGCCGGAGCGTGTCGCGTGCCCCGAGGCCGCAGGGAATCAGGCCCGCGGGCGCGCCGGCCTCGAGGAGGGCATCCCACAGGCCCGGCGCGTCGGCCGCGGCGACGTAGAGCTCGAAGCCGTCCTCTCCCGTATATCCGGTGCGCGACACCGACGCAGCGACCCCGGCCACCCGGCTGTCCCTGCAATGAAACGGGCGGAGCCCAGCGACGTCGTCCGGGCACATGCCGCTGACCAGCGCCACCGCTCGCGGCCCCTGCACCGCCAGCAGCGCAACCTGGTCGCCGACGTCCTCGAAGTCGCATCCCTCGCTGTGGCCGCTCATCCACGCAACGTCTTTCGGCCGGCACGCCGCGTTGATCACCACCATGTAGCCGCCGGCTTCGCGGTACACCACCACGTCGTCCACGATCCCGCCTGCCTCATTGCACATCACGCCGTACAGCGCGCCACCGATCTCGAGGCGCGCGACATCGTTGGTCACCAATCGCTGCACGACCTCGAGCGCGCGATCGCCGCTGAAGCGCACCTCGCCCATGTGAGAGAGGTCGAAGAGGCCGCAGCGAGTACGAACCGCGACATGCTCCTCGCGAATGGTCGAGTACTGCAGCGGCATGTCGAACCCGCCGAACTCAACCATGCGGGCGCCCGCCGCGACGTGCCTGTCGTGGAGCGGAGTTCGCAGGGCCATGGGCTCGCGAGTGTAGTACGTTCCCAGACCGCTTCAAATGATCATTGCCCTCATCGTCGTGGCGGCCCTGGTGGTCGTCCTCTGCGCCGCTCTGCTGGTCGCGCGCCATCGTGCCTTCGGCGCGTGCCTGCCGCGGGTGCGAGGCAGGCTCGGGGTCGCCGGGCTCGCCGCGGAGGTGACCGTCGGCCGGGATCGCTGGGGGGTGCCTCACGTCAACGCCACCTCCATGGAGGACGCCGCGTTCGCCATGGGTGTGGTCCATGCGCAGGACCGCCTCTGGCAGATGGAGGTGACCCGGCGGGTGGCGACCGGCAGGATCAGCGAGCTGATCGGACCGGAGGGCGTGAACATCGATCGCTTCATCCGCCGGGTCGGGTTGCACCGGGTCGCCCGTGAGGAGGAGCTTCGCCTCGCTCCGGAGGCGCGCCGGATGCTCAAGGCGTACGCCGCGGGCGTGAACGCGATCGCACACTCGGGCCGGCCGCTCCCCCTCGAGTACCGGCTCCTCGGCGTGACCCCCGAGCCATGGGAGCCGATGCACAGCCTCGCCGCCCTCAAGCTCCTGGCACTCGGCCTCAGCATGAACTGGGACGCTGAGCTCCAGCGGCTGGAGTTGCTCCGGGCGATCGGGCCGGAGCACGCCGCCCGGCTCGACATCGTCTACCCCGACTCCAACCCGACCATCCTGGCCACGACACTCCGGGACGCAGGCGGCGGCGACACCCGTTCGCAACTGCTGCTCATGTTCCGGGAAGCTGCTCGATGGATCCCCACCGCAGGGGGCATGAGCAACTCCTGGGTCGTCTCCGGCGAACGCACGCCGTCCGGCAAGCCGATTCTCTGCAACGACCCGCACCTGGTGCCGGGCATGCCGTCGATCTGGTATGCGGCCCACGTGCAGGCCGGCGAGGACTTCGAATCGACGGGTGTGACCATGCCGGGGATGCCGTTCGTGATCATCGGCCACAACAAGCGCGTCGCCTGGGGATTCACGAATTCCTTCGCCGACTGCCAGGACCTGGTGATCGAGGAGTTCGACAACCCGGCCGGCGATCGATTCCGGACCGAGCGCGGCTTCGAGCCGGCACGCAGGCTCCGCGAGATCATCCATGTCAAGGGCTCGTCCGACGTGCTCGAGGAGGTGGTGGTGACCCGGCACGGCCCCGTCGTCGAGCGGATCGAGGACCCGGAGCGCGCCATCTGGCGGGGGCTCGCACTGCAATGGACCGCGCTGCAGCCGGGCGGGGCAGCCGAGGGACTCCTCCGCCTTCAGCGCGCAGGCGACTGGAAGAGCTTCAAGGACGCCTTCGCGCCCTTCGACGCTCCCTCGCAGAACGTCGTCTACGCGGATGTGGACGGCCACATCGGCTATCTCCTCTCCGGGCGCATCCCCGTGCGCAGGGCGCGGCCGAGCGGGCTGCCGGTCCAGGGCTGGACCGGGGACGCGGTGTGGACGAGGTACCTGACCCCGGACGAGGTCCCCCAGCTCTTCGACCCCCCGGAGCAACAGATCATCACCGCCAACAACCGCATCGTCGGCGAGAACTTCCCCTTCTACATCGGCACCGACTACATGTCGGGATACCGCGCCCTGCGGATCGGCGAGCTGCTCAGCGAGCGGGTGGTCGATCCAGCCTACATGGCCCGTGCGCAGATGGACCTCGTGTGCCCGCCCGCACGCCAGGTGGTCCGGTTGCTCGGGGCGATGCACTGCGCGCACCCCTCAGCCGAATCTGCGCGGAACCGCCTGGCGCGATGGGATGCCGTCATGGACCCGCGCCGGGTCGAGCCGACGATCTACGAGGCATTCATGGCCCGCCTCGCCGAGCACTCGCTCAGCCCGGTCTGCGGCAATGCCTGGCGCATCCTCGCCGGGGTCGACCTCTCCAACCCGGTCTTCCAGTACCCGGGAAATCTCGTCGGCCGGTTGACACCGTCACTCATCGAACGGTGGGAGCTGGGAGATGACGGCCTGTTCGAGGGCCTGACGACGTGGGCGGAGGTGGTGTCGAAGTCGCTGGACGACGCCATGACCGATCTCCGGGGCCGTTTCGGACGCAGCTCCCGCCGCTGGTTGTGGGGCCGCGTCCACCGGCTCGAGCTCATCCACGCGTTCGGACGCCGCCGCGGCCTGGCCTGGTTCTTCAACGCGCCGTCGATCAAGGTGGGCGGCAACACCGACACCGTCCTCGCCACCTCACAGGTGCCGGGCGAGCCCTTCGAGACACGCCTCTCCGCGCCGTCATGGCGCCAGGTCATCGATCTGGGCAAGTGGGATGCCAGCGGCGGGATCCACGTTCCCGGGCAGTCCGGGCAGCCGGGGTCGCGCCACTACCGCGATCTGTCCCGCCGCTGGAGGACGAACCGGCAGTTCCCGCTGTACTGGAGCGCGCAGGCGGTGCGAAGACATGCGCGGACGCGGCTTGTGCTTCACCCGGGGGCGGCAACGCACCCGACCGAGCCGGGGGGACGAACATAGGGGTTATGAACCCCTCCGACCAGCGCGGGATCGTGCGTGGATGCTGTCTCGGGCTCGTCGTGCTGCTCATGCTCATCGGCGGTTCGGTCTTCCTTGCCGACCGCGCACTGGCGGCGCCGAATCTGGGCGCGCCTCCGGCGGGTCCGTCGCACGGCTCCAACGAGATGGCGATCGCGCTGGCGCTCGGGGAACAGATGGCGGCGCAGCTCATCCAGGGTCCGCACGGCGTCGTGGTGCTGAGCGAGCAGGACCTCACCGTGCTCGCCGCCGCGAACAATCCCCACCCCGACCAGTTCAGCGATATCCAGGTGCGCGTCCGGGACGGTTTTCTGGTCGTCTCGGCGCGGATCTCGGCGGGACCGTTCACGCCGACTGGCATCGCGCACATCAGCCTCTCGTTGCAGCCTGGTGCGGCGGGGCCGGTGATCGCCGCCCAGGTCCCGGAGGTCGATATCGGGATGCTCGGTCTGCCCGGATTCGCGGGGTCGGGACTGGTGTCGCAGATCGACTCCGCCCTCTCCCTGGATCGGCTCTTCGCGATCGCCCCGAAGCTCAGCGTCCTGCGCCCGGACATCGAGTGCGTCGCGGTCGTCCCAGGCGGCGTTGCCGTCGGCGTGCACGACCCCGGCGTGGCGTCGGCCGGGTCGGCGTGCGGGTGATCTAGGAGGGAGGCTCCGGGGCCATAACGGCAAGGACGAAGGCGGCGTGACTCTGCACCTGGGGGTAGTTGCCCAGCGGCGAGTGATCGCCCGGGTCGGCGACCTCGCCGAAGAGCCCGAGTGGTCCGCGCGTCGCCAGGGCGGCGTCCAGCCACCGGGAACCGTCGCGACCGGTGGCGGTGAGCGCCGCCGCCAGCCAGAAGGTCGGAAAGACGAAGGGGGCGCACGGGTCGTCGAGTGTGTCCGGCCGGCCCTCGTAGCGATCGATCAGGCCACCCCGGCCGAGCCGCTCGACAATGAGATCGAGGGTCGCGCGGAGGCTGGGCGCGATGGCGTCGAGTCCCCGCAGGAGTGCGCCCTGGGCGAGGGCGGCGTCGGCGCCACCGCCGTCGAGGCGGAGCTCCAGCGGGCGACCATCGCCCCCGATGCCGGACGCTGCGGCCGCCGCGGCCCGTCGCCACTCGGTGGCATTGCCCGAGACCGCGTGCTGATCCGCGAGGGTCGCGGCGCTGTGCAGCCCACTCACCGCGGTCACGAGAGAGTGCGTGTATCGCGCCGGCGTGCCGCGGATCTCCCAGATCCCATGATCGCGCTCCCGCCAGTGCTCGACGATCCACGCGGCGAGGATCGGTACGGCGGCGCCCAGCTCGTCCGGCAGTGCGGACACCCCCGCCAGCGCCGTGGCGAGCTCGATCACCTCGCCCGGCACGTCGAGCTGCGCCTGGCCCGCAGCGGCGTTCCCGATGCGGACGGGACGCGCGCCGCCATAGCCGGCGAGCTCAGCGAGCTCGGTCTCCGGAGGGGGCGTGCTGCCGTCGAGCCTGACCAGCGGCACCGGCCCTGACTCCGACACCACATTGCCGATGAAGCCGGCAAGCGATCGCGCCGGGTCGGTCAGACCCAGGCGGAGCATGGCCAGCGCAGCCAGCGACAAGTCTCGGAGCCAGCAGTACCGGTAGTCCCAGGTTCGTGCCGATCCCGGCCATTGCGGGAGTGATGTCGTCGGTGCGGCGACGATGCCGCCGTCGCGGCGCCGCAGTCCAAGAAGAACGGCTGCGGTGGTGTCGAGGAGATCGCCCGCTTCCGCCGGGACATCGCCGAGCTGCCGGATCCTCGGGATGGCGCGCCGCCACCCGGCGAGCGTTTGCTCAATGGTCACAGCCTCGGGCGTCGCGCCGGCAGATGCGAGCGTGACCGTCTGCGCATGGTCGGGATGCACGGTGAACTCGCACCCGGCCCCCGCCTGCCGTGCCTCCCATGGAGCTGGGGCGTGGACCGCGACGCGGCTCGCGCCGGCGAGCTCGATCGAGCGATCGAAGGTGCGCAACGTCGCCGGTGCACCGGGCCATTGCGGGGACGCCACCGTGACCATCACGTCGACGCCATCGCCTTCGGCCCGCATGGTCCGCACCAACTGCGGTCCCTCGCCGAACACCAGCGCTTCGTCGATGATCAGCCGCGCCCCGCCCACGTCCCAGACGGTCTCGAGCACGAGGGAACGCCGCTGATAGCGGCGAGAGATCACGCGGGCGTCCAGCCGCGCCGGCCGCAGTGAGAACCGGCCGCCACGGCCGGTGTCGAGGATTGAGAAGAACAATGGCGCGGCGTCGATCCAGGGCCAGCAGAGCCATGCGACGTTGCCGTCGGGATCGATGAGCGCCGCCGTCCTCGAGTCGGCGAGCAGTGCGTGCTTGCCGATCGGGTGCTGCATGCGGGCAGCCTAGCCGACGGCGGCGTCAGGCCAGGCTCAGGGTACGGCGAGCGGCGGGATCGTGTCCGCGATGCTCGCGATCTTCTCGGCCCAGTTCGGGTCGCTCGCGTAGTCGACGTTCATCCCGCGCAGTGTCGGGCCGTGATAGAACTGGCCGCCGGCGGTCAGGTAGTTGGTTGCGATGAACTGCGCGACGTACTGGATGCACGCGTTGAAGCTCGCGAATGTCGTCGCGTCGACGTACGGGTTGGCGTCGTTGGCTCCGAATCCGAACAGGTTGTATTTGTACTGCGCGATCGCACTCGTGCCCCACCCCGATTCGAGGATTGCGTGGGCGACGAAGTAGCGAGCGCTGACGTGGTACGTGGTCTCGGCCTGCATGAAGCTGCCACCGAGCCCGGCGAGCGCGGATCCGGCGAGGAACTGATTCAGGCTCGCGGCGGTCTCGCCGCTCGGCAGGGTGAGGTTGGTGTCGACGGTGAACAGCGGCCCGGCGACGGCCTGGTAGATGGCGTCTCTCGCGCGCGCGGCGGCGAGGGCCGCGACCGCCTCGGCCAGTGCCTTCTGCGCCTGAGACACGTGGGAGTGTGCGGTGATGTCAGCTGCAAGAAGGTTCTGCGTCTGCACCTTGATGATCGCCTGCTCGGTGCGCGACTGCTCCTCCTCGGCCGCGAGCTGTGCCAGGTCGGCGGTGTGCTGAGCCAGCGTGGTCTTGGCCTTCTGCTCCTCGGCGCCGATCCGGGCCACCAGTTTCTGGCTCGCAGATGAGATCTCGTTGACCTGCACATCTCGCTGGATCGCCGCGGCGATCGTGTTCGCCGAGATGATGTACGCGAGCATCGCCTGCGCACCGCCGCTCTCGTACGACTGCCGGATGTAGGCGGCGAGGTGCCCGCGATCGGCGTTGAGCTGGACGTCGACAGTGCGCAGGGTCGCGCTGTCGGTGGCGATCGTCACGTTGAGAGCGCTGATCTGCGTGTTGAGCACCGCGAGGTGGGCATTTGCCGCCGCCAGGGCAGCCCGCGCAAGCGAGAGCGCGGAGTCAGCGTTGTTGGCGGCGTCCTTGGCGTTCTGGGCATCTTTCGCGGCCGCGGCCGCCGCCTGCTGCGCTGCGGTGACCCCCGGCGTCGGCCCCGCGGCTGCCGGCGCGGCGATCAGCGTGAGCGCCAGCGCGAACGGCAAAGCAAGAACAAGGCGATGACGGGCGAGCGGAAGCCGGGGGTGACGCATCGCGGCCAGCATCCCATCGGGTGCCGGGGTCGCCTCCCGATGTCATCCGGCCGTGACGTGCCGTCACCGCGGCGTCACACAGTCGAAGATGGAATGTGCGAGGAGCGCCGGTTCGATCGAGCGACTCGGTGCGCGACCGGGTGGACTAGGAGGCCTTGCGCTCCAGCAGGCGCCGGCGGATCTCGTCAGCGGCGACAAGCTCGACGGCAGTGCGCGGTCCGCAGCCGGGGCAGATCCGGTGGCCGCCAACCAACTCACCATCGGCGCCGTAATACAGCACCGAAAGCATTTCACCCTTGCAAAAGGGGCACCGGTCGGACGTTTCCGGGTTCGTCTCCATCGATCCATTGCATGATCGCACGGAGAGGGTCACTCGGGGAGGCAATCGAGCCAACGTCACCGAGCCGCCACGCCCGAGGAGGAGCGTTAGGCTCGGCGCCATGAGACCGGTTCTGCCCGGCGACACGACCGCGACTCTCGCCGCCTACCTCGATGAGCTCGATCGCTGGTCGACACGCCTCAATCTGACGACGATCCCACGCGACCTGATGTGGGAGCGCAACGTCGTTGAGGTCGAGGATCTGCTCCGGGTGGCAGCCCCGCCGGACAGATCCCGGGTGGTCGACATCGGCTCAGGCGGCGGTGTGCCCGGGGTGGTCATCGCAATTCTGCGGCCCGACCTCGAGGTGATCCTGCTCGACTCCGATCAGCGCAAGAGCGGGTTCCTCATCCACGTCGCGGGTCTGCTGCGGCTCTCCCGGGTGGTCGTGGAGCCACTCCGCGCCGAGGAAGCCGGACGCCGGGAAGGCATGCGCGAGGGATTCGACCTGGCGACGTCACGCGCGACGGCGCCGCCGCCCGTGCTCTGTGAGCTGGCGCTCCCGCTGCTCCGGGTCGGCGGGAGCCTGTGCGCCCTGGTCGCTGACGCCGGGTCCGCCCGCTCCGCCTGCGTCGCGGCCGCGACGGCGTGCGGCGGGGGCGTGCCCGAGGCGCCTGCCGGGGGCGTTCTCCGCGTGCTCAAGATCGCATCTACCCCGGACGTGTACCCGCGCCGTCCGGGAGTCCCGAACCGCCACCCGATCAGCTGAGCCGGCGGCGAATCGCCTCGGTCACGACGGCACGCTCGTCCCACGGTCGCTCGCCCGACGCGGTCTCGAGGGTCTTCTCGTGCCCCTTGCCGGCGCAGAGCACCGTGTCCCCCGGTGCGGCATTCGCCACCGCGTACTCGATCGCCTCGTCGCGATCGGGTATGACGAACATGCTGATCCCACGCACCGCGCCGGCGGCGACGGCTCCGTCAGAGATCTGCTCGAGGATCAGCTCGCGGTTCTCGCCTCGCGGGTCCTCGTCGGTGATCACGCTGACGTCGGCGAGGCGCCCCGCGACCGAGCCCATCGCCGGCCGCTTCTCGACGTCGCGTTCGCCCGCCGAGCCGAACACTGCCCAGATGCGCCCCGAGGTGGTGGGGCGCAACTCCCTGAGAACCGTCTCGAGGGCGTCGCTGGTGTGCGCGTAGTCCACGATCACCTGGAACGACTGACCGAGGTCGACGCGCTCCATCCGGCCGGTCACCGCCTCGGCTGCTTCGATGCCCAGGAGCGCGCTGCTCAGCTCGGCACCGGTGGCGCAGGCCGCGGCAAGTGCGGCCAGCGCGTTGCGCACGTTGAAGCGCCCGGCCAGACGGAGCCGGACCGGCGCATCGCCCCAGGGCGTTCGCGCGGTGAAGCGGACACCGTCCGGCTCGGCGGCGATGTTCTCGGCGCGCAGATCCGCTTCGATCTCCGGAAGGTCGGTGTACGTCAGCCTCGTGGCAACCGGGATCGCCACCAGGTGTGGAAACGCGAATGGGTCGCCGGCGTCCAGCACCGCGATGCCGTCTGGCCTCGCCGACACCGCCTCGAGCAACCGCGCTTTGGCCGCGAGGTATCGGTTGCGAGTGCCATGCAGCTCGAGATGCTCGGTGGTGACGCGCGTGAAGACGGCAGCGCGAAATTCCACGCCGTCGGCACGGTGCATCTCGAGGGCATGTGACGAGGTCTCGAGTGCGACGTGCGTGCACCCCGCGTCATGGATGCGAGCGAGCTCGGCCTGCAGCTCGGGCGCATCGGGGGTCGTCTGCCGCGACGGATTGCTGACCACGCGGTCGCCGGTGCGGCGATCCACCGTGGTGATCGACGCTGCCTCGATGCCCGCAGCACGCCACGCGTGCCAGAGGAGCGTCGCCGTGGTCGTCTTGCCGTCGGTCCCGGTGATGCCCACAACGCAGAGGTCCCGGCTGGGGTGATCGTTGAAGGCGGCTGCGAGGGCGGAGAGCGCCAGCCTCGCGCTGGCGACCGTGATGACCGGTATCCCAGCGTCGATCAGCGCTTCCGGGAGACGCTCAACCACCACCGCGACGGCGCCCCGAGCCACGGCGTCGGCGATGAAGCGGCGGCCGTCGGCGCGGAGCCCGGGGACGGCCACGAAGACGCTGCCGGGGGTCACGGAACGCGAGTCTGAATCGAGCGCGGTGACGGCGACCCCGGCCGCCGCCGGGGGAAGACCGGCGTCGATCCCGGCCGCGTCGAGGAGGGCCGCGAGTGGGCGCGCCGCACGCGTCGGATGCACCGTCGCAGTCTATGGTAGGGTCGCTCCGATCATGGCTGGAAAGAAGCAGAAACGTGGCGGTGGCGCGCCGATCTCGCTCGCCGATGCACTCACCGCGACACGCGCCGCCCGGAGCCGCGTCCTGGCGCTGGCGGCCCGCCTCGAGGAGACCGAGCGGACGATCCTCGCGGCGATGGCGCCGGCCCCGGCTCCCGCGGCGGCGCCGGCGACGCCGGCGAAGCGTCCCGTGGGCAGGCCCTCCAAGACGGCGAGCGCCGCACCGGCGAAGCGCCCGGTCGGCAGGCCACCCAAGGCGGCGAGCGCCGCACCGGCGAAGCGCGCAGCCGGCAGGCCGAGGACGCGCTCGCTCCCTGACGCGGCACCCGCAAGCCGCGGCACCACGGCCCGCCGGCCGGCCGGCCGCCCCCCAAAGGCCTGAACCGAATCCAGACCACGTAGGTCAGGTTTCGACAGGTTTTGGGTAGACTGGGGACATGCCCAAGTCTTCCCGCGACCTCCTCGACGACGCACGCAGCACCGTGCCGGAGGTTTCCCCGCAGCAGGTTCGCGCCGCTGCCGGGTCCCGCACCCTGATCGATGTCCGCGAGCGCAACGAGTTCGACGAGGGCTACATCCCCGGAGCGCTGCATCTGAGCAAGGGGTTCATCGAGACCCGCATCGAGGACACGGTTCCCCGGCACGACGCGCCGATCACGCTGTACTGCGCCGGTGGCGTCCGTTCCCTGCTCGCCGCGCGCGCCCTCCAGGAACTGGGATACACCGACGTCCAGTCGCTGGCGGGTGGCTACGGCGCGTGGAAGCAGGCCGGTTTCGACTTCATCGTTCCCCGCGTGCTGACCGCACAGCAACAGCAGCGCTACAGCCGTCATCTGCTCATCCCCGAGATCGGCGCCGAGGGTCAGTCGAAGCTCCTCGACGCGCGCGTGCTGCTCATCGGCGCCGGGGGTCTGGGCAGTCCGGCCGCCCTCTACCTGGCGGCGGCGGGGGTCGGCACTATCGGGTTCGTCGACTTCGATACCGTCGACCGGAGCAACCTCCAGCGCCAGATCCTCCACACCGAGGATCGGATCGGCATGCTCAAGACGTCGTCAGCCCGGATCGCGCTCACCGCGCTCAACAGTGACGTCCGCGTTGTCGAGCACAACGTCGTGCTCAGCGGCGAGAACGCCCGCGAGATCTTCGACCAGTACGACATCATCGTCAACGGCTGCGACAACTTCCCGACCCGATACCTGGCCAATGATGTTGCCATCTTTGCCAAGAAGCCGATGGTCGACGGCGGCATCTTCCGCTTCGAGGGTCAGGTCACCACTGTCGTGCCGTTCCAGTCGCCCTGCTACCGCTGCCGCTACCCCTCGCCGCCCCCGCCCGAGGAAGCGCCGTCGTGCGCCGAGGCTGGTGTGCTCGGTGTCCTCCCCGGGATCGTCGGCGTCCTCCAGGCGACTGAGGTCATCAAGCTGATCACCGGCGCCGGAGACCTGCTCACCGGCCGGCTGTTGCACATCGACGCGCTGGCGATGAAGTTTCGTGAGTTCCGCGTCCCGCGCGACCCGCAGTGCCCGGTGTGTGGGGAGAATCCCACCATCACCGAGCCGATCGACTACGAGGGTTTCTGCGCCGCTCCCGCTTCGGTCGCGACCGAGGCGGTCGGCGTCTGACCGAAGCCGAGCCGATCGCCGGCGCCTCGGCTTCTGACCCAGCCTATCCGGCCGCCGGCGCCCCGGCGTCATGGTCAGCATCGCCGCCACCGTCAAGATGCTCGGCCTCGTGGATGAGCATCACCGGGATGCCGTTGTCGACGCGGTAGCGCAGCCTGCACGCGTCGCAGCGCAGCGACTCGGGTTCGACCGCGAGCGCTCCGCGGCAGCGCGGGCAGGCGAGGATGTCGAGAAGATCCTTCGGGAGCTGGCTCATGACCTCATTGTCGCCGCTGCGAGGAGCTCCGTGAGCTCGTTGTTGACCGCACGGGGCAGCTCGAGATTGCTGAGGTGGCCGGACTCCAGCTCGCGGTAGCGCGCCCCCGTGATGCCGTCAGCCATGGCACGAACTTCGGGCGTCGGGATGAGCGCATCCCGGCTCCCGGCGATGACCAGGGTGGGTACGTCGATGGACGCGAGCAGCGCGGTGCTGTCGGGTCGAGCCGCCATCGCGCGCTGCGCGAACGCGATTCCGGCCGGCGAGCAGCGCCGGATACGCCCGCGCACCGGGTCGACGATGTGCGCCTCCTCCTGCGCGCTCGGGCTCAGCAGCCGCGCGACCATCGGCTCGACGATCGACTCGACCGATTGCTCGCGCTCCACCCGCTCGGCCATCGCCAGGCGGTCGGCGCGGGCCGGGGCGGCGTCCGCGGTCGCGCGCGTGTTGCACAGCGCGAGTGCGCGAATGCGTTCCGGCGCAAGACGCCACAACGTGAAGGCCAGGTAGCCGCCCATCGAGAGCCCCACGACGGCGACCCGGTCGATGTTCAGTGAGTCGAGGGCTGCGAGCACCGCCGTCGCGAAACCCTCGAGCGCCGGCTCGCCGGCGGGCGGCGCGGGTGAGGAGCCGCAACCCCAGAGGTCGACGCGAATGCAGCGCATGTTGGCGGAGAGAGCTGCGACCTGGTGGTCCCACTGCGATGCGTCGAGCGTGAACGCATGGAGGAAGAGCACCGCTGGACCAGTTCCGGTGTCATGGATGGCCGGCAGCATCTCGGTCCGCGCAGCGTCAGGCCTGGGCGCTGACCACGATCGCAGGGAAGTCCTCGTCGAGCGTCGCCGGCTCGATATGCGTGCGCGCGTGCTTCTCGACGTCGCGCAGCTTGAGGATCTCGCTGGGCGTGATCAGCGTGACGGCGACGCCCGCGCGCCCGGCCCGCCCTGTCCTGCCGACGCGATGCAGGTACTCGTCAGGGGTGAGGGGCACGTCGTAGTTGATCACGTGCGAGATGTCGTCGATGTCGAGCCCACGAGCGGCGACATTGGTCGCGATCAGGTACTTGATGTGGGCGGCGCGAAACTGCTGCATGGCGCGGTCACGTTCGCGCTGCGTCAGGTCGCCGTGGAGCAGGCCGACCTGGTAGCCGCGCCCGCCGAGCTGCGCCTGGAGCACGTCTGCAGTGCGTTTGGTCTCGACGAAGATCAGCGCCATGACGACGTCAGGCTGGTCGAGGATCTGGGCCATCGCATCGGTCTTGTCGGCCCATGTCGTCTGCACGTAGAGCTGGCGGACCTCGGCGGGGATCTCCGGCCGGGTGCTGATCTCCACGGTCTCGGGGTCGTGCATGTGCCGCAGTGCGAGCCTGCGCACCCACTCGGGCATGGTGGCGCTGAAGAGCAACGTCTGGCGCTGCGGCGGGCATTGCCGCAGGATGCGTTCGACATCCGGCGCGAAGCCCATGTCGAGCATGCGGTCGGCTTCGTCGAGAACGCAGACACGAACGTTGGCGAGGGTCAGGGATCGCCGCTGGATGTGGTCACCGAGCCTGCCGGGAGTGGCCACCACGATGTGTGCACCCTGGCGCAGTTCCTCCATCTGACGTCCGATCGAATCGCCGCCGTAGATGGCGACGCTGCGCAGCTCGTGGCGCTTGCCGAGCCTGGTGAGCTCGTCATGGACCTGGACCGCCAGCTCTCGCGTAGGGCAGAGCACGAGCGCCTGCACCGGGCCGTCACGCGGATCGAGGCGCTCGATGATGGGAATGCCGAAGGCCGCGGTCTTGCCGCTGCCGGTCTGCGCCTGACCGATGACGTCGCGTGCCGCCATCGCGAAGGGCAAGGACCCCGCCTGGATCGGCGTTGCCATCGTGTACCCGAGCTCGGCAACCGTGTTCTGCATGGCGACGCTCAAGGCAAGCTCGTCGAAGCTGACCGGTTCGGGGATGACATTACTCAAGGCCTCATCGACCGGCGCCGGAGCGGCGGGACGGAGCCTTGCGGCGAGCGGTCTACCAAACCGCGCGCGAGAAGACGAACGCAAGACAATGTCAGTCTACCCTGGATTGACGCGTTCACGCCTGCGTAAGATCCCCTGATGCCGTTCAACCGCGTCAGCGCGCTCGGGCGCGGATGAGTCCACCCGGCGATATCCGCGACCCCGGACCGGCGGCAGCAGCGTTTGTCCCCCGCGTCGTGGTCCTCGATCTCGACGGCACCACCATCGATTACCGACAGCAGCTCCATCCTCGAGTCCGCGACGCCGTCCGAGCCCTTGCGGCGCGCGTGCCGGTGATCGTCGCCACCGGGCGCATGTACCGGTCGGCGCTGCCCTGGGCGAACGAGCTTGGCACGCACGAGCCCCTCGTCTGCTACCAGGGGGCGCTCGCCCGGGAAGCGCCCCGGCCGGACGGCTCGCCTGGGTCGACCATCTTCGAGCAACCGCTTCAGGCGGTCGCCGGCGCGACGCGCGTTGCACGTCGCGCGCGAACAGGGCTGGCATTTCCAGGCGTATCAGAACGACGAGCTGCTCTGCGAGCGGGACCGTCCCGAGGCAAGGCTGTACACGCGCATCAGCGGGGTGCAGTTCCGTGTCGTCGCGGACCTCGAGCCGCTCCTCGAGCAGGGCACGACCAAGGCGGCCTGTGTCATCGACGACCTCGCCGAGGTCGATCGCGCGATCGAGGTCATGGCCAGCGAGCTGGGCGCGAGCGCGCGGGTCACCCGGTCGAACCCGGAGTTCGTAGAGATCCTCGACCCCGACGTCAGCAAGGCGGTCGCGTGCGAGATCGTCTGCGCGCGGCTCGGCTTCTCCCTCGCCGACGCCGTCGCGTTCGGTGACGCGCCCAACGACGTCGAGCTCCTGACGGCCGCGGGATACGCTGTTGCGGTCGCGACGTCGCGCCCCGAGGTGATCGCTGCAGCGGATACCGTCTGTGCACCGCCCGAGGAAGGGGGTGTCGCCGACGTCCTGGAATCTCTCGGGTTGGTGTGACCGGATGTCACCGCGGCCGAGCCCGCAGTAGGCTGCGCGCGTGAATCGCGCAACCGCGGTGGCCGCCTGCAGGGCGTTCTTCGCGGGCTGACGGTGGCTGCCATCGCGACGCAGCTGATCAGCCTCGCCGCCAAGGGAACCCTCAACCCCGTCAACTACTTCAGCTATTTCACGATCGACAGCAACCTGATCGCGACCGGTGTCCTGCTGGCCGGCGCGGCCAGCCGTGGTTCCGACCCGACGCCGCGGCTCGACCTGGTTCGTGGCGCAGCCGTCGTCTACATGAGCATCACGGGCATCGTCTTCACCCTGTTGCTCTCCAACACCGACGTCGACACGGCGATTCCGTGGGTGAACTCGGTCGTTCACGAGCTGATGCCGCTGGTGATGCTCGCCGACTGGTTGGTGACGCCGCCGGCCGTGCGCCTGCAGCTCCGTCAGGGCCTGCTCTGGCTCAGCTTTCCGCTGATGTGGATCGTCTACACGATCATCAGGGGGGCCATCGTCAACCTTTATCCGTATCCCTTCCTCAATCCGGTGAATGGCGGCTACGCGAGTGTCGCCGTCTACTGCTTGGCGATTCTGGTCGCGATGCTGGTGGTCAGTCTGGTCGTGGTCGTGCTCGCCAACGCCACGGGCGGCGGCAGGCGCGGCGTCCAGGGAGCGTGACGGCCGGCCGCTTCAGGACGACGGGCTGGTGAGAAAGCCTCCGCCGGTCTTGTTGCCGAGCCTGCCGCGCGCGACCAGGTCACGCAGCAACTCGACCGGCTGCCAGCGCTGATCCCCGGTCTGACGAAAGCCCTCGTCGAGGATCGCCTCGACCACGTCGAGCCCGACGAGGTCGGAGAGCTGGAACGGCCCCATCGGCCATCCGAGCGCATTGCGCACCGCGAGGTCGCACTCCTCGACGGTGATGTACCCACCCTGAACCAGGTGCATCGCCTCCTGGATGGCGATGAACAGGATGCGGTTGGCGATGAAGCCGTACTCCTCGCGGGCGAGGCGCACCGGCGTCTTGCCGATGGCGCGGGCGAAGTCCATGGCCCGGACGATCGAGTCCTCCGAGGTGTGCGCCCCGGGCACCACCTCCACCAGCGCCATCAGCAGCGCGGGGTTGAAGAAGTGGATGTTGAGAAAGCGCTCGGAGTGCGTCACCGCGTCCTCGAGCAGTGACGAGGGCAGGGTCGACGAGTTAGTGCCGATGATGGCGGTATCATCAGCGTGCTCACAGATGCGCGCGCAGACCTCGCGCTTGATGTCACGGTCCTCGGCGACGGACTCGATGATCGTCTCCGCTCCGGCGATGGCTGTGAAGTCGGAGCCCATGGTCACCCGCGCAAGCGCCGACTCGCACGCCCCGGCGTCGAGCTTTCCCTTCTCGACACGGCGGCGGAGCAGCGCCGCCGATGAGGCGCCGGCGACGCGGAGCCGCTCCTCACTGCGACTGATCAGGCGGACGTCATAGCCGTGCAGGGCCGCCTGGTGGGCGATCTGCCCGCCCATGGCGCCCGCGCCCACGACCGCGAGGGTGGGCACGTCAGGCTCCGGCCGGTCCGGCGTCGCGTCCCGGGTAAGTCATGGCCTCGGCGTCGAGCAGCCGGGTCAGCTCGGCCTCGTCGAGGCCGCTTCGCTCGCGGGCAACTTCGCGAACCGTTCGCCCGGTCCTGTACGCCTCCTTCGCGATCGCGGCGGCGGCGTCATAGCCGATGCTCGGCGCGAGCGCGGTGCAGAGCATGAGCCCCCGCTCCACCAGGGCTGGACCGTTCTCGGTGGCGGTGATGCCGTCGATGCACTGGGTCGCCAGGTTGCGCGCTGACGCGGCCAGCAGCGTCGCCGACTGGAGGAGGTCGTACGCGGCCACGGGCATCATCACGTTGAGCTCGAGCAGCGACCCGGCGGCGCCGCAGAACGCGATCGTCGCGTCGTTGCCGATCACCTGGGCGGCGACCATGGTCACCGATTCGCAGATGACCGGGTTCACCTTGGCCGGCATGATCGACGAGCCGGGCTGCACGGCCGGGATGGCGATCTCCGCAATCCCCGCTCGAGGCCCGCAGCCGAGGAGCCGGATGTCGCCGGCGATCTTGTAGAGGGAGACCGCGACGGCCCGGAGCGCCCCGCTGGCCGCGACGACGGCATCGAGGGTCGACTGTCCGCTGAAGTGGTTGTCGGTCTCCCGGAAGGGGACGCCGAGATCGGAGGCGAGGAGCGCGATCACCCTCGGCGGGAACTCCGGATGGGTGCCGACGCCGGTGCCCACCGCGGTCCCTCCCAGGGGCAGCTCGGCAAGCGTGGCGATCGCCTCCTCGCAGCGCAGGCGCGCCCGCTCGACCTGGCCGGCGTAGCCCAGGAACTCCTGTCCGAGCCTGATCGGGGTCGCGTCCTGGAGGTGGGTGCGGCCGGTCTTGATCACCGCCCAGAGCTCCTCGGACTGACGCCGGAGCGACGCTTCGAGGGTGGACAGAGCAGGAATGGTGTCCTCGCGGATCGAGACCGCTGCGGCGACCTGGATCGCAGTCGGGATCACGTCGTTGCTCGACTGACCCAGGTTGACGTGGTCGTTGGGGTGCACGGGAGCACGCGATCCGCGCTCCCCGCGGAGCAGTTCGATAGCCCGGTTGGCGATCACCTCGTTGGCATTCATGTTGGTCGAGGTGCCGCTGCCCGTCTGGAACACGTCGACGATGAACTCCCCGTCGAGCGCGCCGTCGATGACGTCCTGGGCGGCGCGGATGATCGCTCCCGCACGCTCTTCATCGAGCAGCCCGAGCTCGCGGTTGACCAGCGCGGCCTGCTGCTTGATCAACCCGATCGCGCGGATGAAGCCCCGCGGCAGGCGGAGGTCGCTGATGGGAAAGTTGACCTTGGCCCGCATCGTGTTGGCACCGTAATACGCGTCGGCCGGAACCTCGAACTCGCCCATCGAGTCGCGCTCCTTCCTGGTCGCCATGGTGGTCACGCCGTCACCTCCTCTCGGTGCAATGGGATCGTCATGTCGAATTCGGCGCCGGTCCCGGGGACGCTCCGGGCCGCAACGGTCCCGCCGTGCCGCTCGGCGACCGTGCGCACGATGTAGAGACCCAGGCCGCTGCCCGGCACCTTGCGCTGTCGCTCGGCGACCGAGCGGAAGTACTTGTCGAAGAGGTGGCCGGTATCCGCAACCGGAAACCCGGTCCCGTGATCGCGAACCGTGAAGCGCACCGAGTCGCCGTCGCGCGCCGCCAGCACCTCGATCGGGGATCCCATCGGCCCGTGCTTGACGGCATTGCCGAGCAGGTTGGTCAGCGCGAGGATGAGGCGGCGCCGGTCGCCCATCATGGTGAGCCCCTGGGCGCACTCGCTCGTGATCGTCAACTCGCGAAGCTTCGCCTCCATGGCGACGTGCTCGATCGCTTCGGCAACGATCTCCTCTGCGTCCATGACCTCGAGTGCGAGATGGTCGTCGGGGTCCTCGAGGCGCGCCAGCTCGGCGAGCGCATTGACCATCCGGACCATCATCTCGGTGCTTGCGGTGATGCCCTCGATCGCCACGATGGCCGTCTCGGGGAGCGCCCCGAGCATCCCGGCGCTGAGCAACTGGCCGTAGCTGTTGAGAATCGTCAGCGGGCGGCGGAGCTCGTGCATCGTGATCGACAGCGAGGTGCCGCGCGCCGAGGACTCCGAGGTCGCGCTGGCAAGGCGATTCTCGAGGGTCGCCACGCACCCCGCCGCGAGGTGCTGTCCGACCGCCTCGATGTCGTCGGCGGTGGTGGTGGCGAGCGCGAGGGTCTCCTCGGCGTCGAACCGCTCCTCGAGCACCGCCTCGGCGGTCACCTGGCGGAGTGCGGTGAGGTTGGCGAGAGCCCTCTGGAGGCGTCGCTCCACGCCCGTACCGGCATCGAGATGGTGATATGCGACCAGCGGCCGGAAGTCGTCGGCGGTCAGCGCGACCAGCACGGCGTTGACGAACTGCCGGGGGCCGCGGGCGCGATCGAGGGGTTCACCGGCGTCAGCCGGTGATATCTGCCTCTCCCACAAATCGGCGATCCGCGCCGCATGGGCCGCCAGGAAGTCGCTGAACTGCCGGGTCACGCCGCTGAAGTCTAGGCGCAGCAGGCGTCAACTCCGCAAGCGCGACATCCTCGATGCGAGCTGCCTCGATCGCGATCTCCGCCGGGGAGCGGTTGCTGCGCCGGTGGCGCGACCAGAGGACCGCCCCAAGCACGGCAAACGGGATCATCTGCAGGTCGATGAGCACCGAGATTGCGCCCGCGTGCGCCACCGATACGCCGGTGTGGGAGAGCAGCGCGACCAGGACGCCCTCGCGAAGGCCGAGGCCGTTGATGCTGAAGGGAGCGAGCGCGACCAGGAGCGTGATCGGGATGCAGACCGCGAGCACGGTCCAGCTGAGATCGACGCCGATCGCGCGGGCGGCGACACTCAGGGCCAGGAGGTTGAATCCCCAGCCTGCGGCCCCGACCAGCAGCGACTGCGCCACCGCGTGCGGGTGCTTGCGGTAGCCGGCGAACGCGTCGCTGAACGAGCGCACGCCGCGGCTCATGGCCCCGGACACGCGGGCGAGCAGACGGTGGGGCACGATGCGATCCGCGCTGAGGGCCACCAGCCAGATGATCACGACCGCCATAGCGAGACCCGCGATCACGATCACCACCCCGGTCCCAAGGAGCGCGCGGAGCAGGATGGCTGCCGCAATACCCCAGCAGGTCATGCCGAGCATGCCCGCAAGCCGGCTGCCGGCGAGCGAGGCGAGCACCCGTCCGTGGCCGATCTGGCGACCCATCTCGACGGTCCGCATCGCATCGCCACCAACTCCGGCGGGAAGCATCTGGGTGAAGAAGACGCCCTGCAGGTACGTGGAGCTCAGGCGGCGCCAGCTGAGCAGGGATCCGGGCCCGGCACCCGCGGGCGCGCTGGCGGTCCGGAGGAGGACCCCCCACTCGACGACGCTTGCCGCGACCGCGAGCACCGTCAGGCCGAGGGCGGCGGCCATCCAAAGCGGATCGGCGTGCGCCAGGCTCGCGACCGCCTGGGGGAGGTTGATCGAGTGGGCGAGGATGATCAGACCGACGACCGTGCCGCTGACCCGGGTCCATGGGGAGCCGACCACGGCGCGGGTGATTCGCACGGCTCGTCTCATCTGTCCCATTGAACCAGGGTTGTACGAATGCCATGGTCCCGTCGGCCGGACCGTGACACGCCGACTGATCCCCGCGACGCCCTGATCGCGCGGCGCGTCACTCGGCAGCGAGATATGGCTCGCGGAACGCCGTCTGCTCGGCGATGAAGACCAGGGGGAGGTCGTCAACGGGCCCGTTGCGGTTCTTCGCGACGATCAGCTCGGTCTTTCCCTTGTCGATCTCGCGGTTGTGCATCCCCTCGCGGTAGAGGAAGAGCACCACGTCGGCGTCCTGCTCGATCGAGCCGCTGTCGCGGAGGTCGCTCAGCTGTGGGCGCTTGTTCTCGCGCTGCTCGGCCGCTCGCGAGAGCTGGGAGAGCGCGAGCACCGGGACGTCCAGCTCCTTGGCGATCGCCTTCAGCCCGGAGGAGATGTCCGAGACCTCCTGCACCCGCGAATCGCGCCTGCCCCCCTGCATCAGCTGCAGGTAGTCGATGACGATCAGCTCGATCTTGTGCTGCGCCTTCATCCGCCGGGCGCGCGCTCGCAGCGTGTTGATGGCGAGGGCGGGCGAGTCATCGATCCAGAGATCGGCATGAGTCAGCGTGTCCATTGCTTTGGCGATCTTCTGGAAGGCCATCGAGTCCGCCTGGCCGGTGCGGAGCATGTACGAGTCGACGTGCGCCTCACTGCAGATGAGCCGCTGCACCAGCGACTGGCGCGACATCTCGAGCGAGAAGACCACGACCGGCCTGCCCGCGAGCACCGCGGCGTTGCGGGCGATGTTGAGCGCGAACGACGTCTTGCCGACAGCGGGGCGCGCCGCCAGGATGATCAGCTCGCCCGGCTGCAGTCCCTGGGTGAGCATGTCGAGCTTCGAGAAGTTCGTCGGCACCCCGGTGACCAGCTGCTTGTGCTCGATGCGCTTCTCGAGGACGTCCCACCATTCGCGCACCACCGGTGCGATGTTGCGCATCTCCGAGCCGCGACTCTCCTGCCCGATCTTGAAGACTTCCTGTTCCGCCTGGTCGATCGCATCGCTCACGGGGGTGGTGTTGTCGAACCCGAGCCTGCTCACCTTGCCGCCCGCCTCGATGAGACGGCGCCTCAGCGCGTGTCCGATGACGATATCCGCGTAGTGCTTCACGCTCGCCGAGCTGGGGACCACGAGCGTGAGCTCCGCGATGTAGTCCATACCGCCCGCCCGGCCGATGCCCGGACCGCGCTCGAGCTGGTCGCGCAGGGTCACGGTGTCGATCGCCTCGCCGCGGTCGTCGAGCGAGAGGGCGGCGCGATAGAGCACCGCGTGGCGCTCGGCGTAGAAGTCCTCCGGGACCAGCACGTCGCGCACGATCGACAGGGCCTCGCGATCGATGAGGATGCCGCCGAGCACCGCCTGCTCGGCCTCGTTGTCGTGCGGCGGGACGCGCATCGGAGCGGCCCCCAGTGCGGCCCCGCGGCCCACGAGCTCGGCCTGCGGGAGAGAGGTCATTGGGCCGCGACGACGACCTTGAGTGTCTCCGTGACCTCCGGGTGGAGCTCGATGGTGGCCTCGTGGGGTCCGAGGGAGCGGATCGGCGGATCGATCTCGATCTTCCGCTTGTCGATGTCGATGCCTGCCTCACGCTTCAGCTGCTTGGCGACGTCGGCAGTGGTGACGGTGCCGAAGAGGCGGCCCGCCTCGCCGGCCTTCGCGTAGACGGTGACGGTCAGCTTGCGCAACCGCTGGGCGGTCTCCCTGGCGTCGATGAGCGCCTTCTCGACGCGGCGCCGGGTGGCCTCCTCGCGGCGTCGGATCTGGTCGACCGTGTTCTGGTCCGCGACCACCGCGAGGTGTTGCGGGAACAGGAAGTTGCGTGCGTATCCCGGCGACACCTCGCGAACATCGCCGGGCTTGGCTGTTCCTGCCACTTCCTTCAAAAACAGCACCTTCATGCGACCGCCTCCTGCTCGTCGGGACGCAGCCGCCGGAAGATCATCAGGGCGATACGCTCTCCGTTGCGCACGTCGTCGTCGAAGCGGCTGCGCCGCTGGGTGATCAACTCCTCCTGCTCGGCAACGACGTGACGAGGACAGGCGGCGATGAAGGCACGGGTGGCGAGCAGGCTGAGCGCCAGCACATCGAGCTCCCCGATGACCGGCAGCGAGTCGGGAAGCTCGACAACCGGGAGCGCGATCAACGCGAGCCCACCACCGAATGCGAACTTCATGTACCCGGGCACGCGCGCGTCGAACATCAGGCAGTATGCGAGCCGCAACATGCGCGGCAGGTCGACGAAAAGGCGTTTGGCGCTGCGGAGCTTGCTCAACATCTCGAACCGCGCATTCTACTTTGTTGCCGTTGCCGGCGATCGGCGAAGAGCTCGGCGGCGAGCCGCACGCGTGTGCGTTCAGTCCTCGCTCAGGATCGCGCGGTGGGTCTCGACCCACTCACGAGCACGGGCGCCATCGCCGGGCGGAATCGTTCCTTCGATCACCGCCTCGCGGACGGCGGCCTTCGCCCGCCCCACCCAGGGTCCGGGCCCGCGCCCGGCCATCTGCATGAGCTCATCGCCGCTCAGCGGGTCCGCCATCGCCGAGAACGCGCCGCCGGCATCGAGCCGGGCCATGCGTTCCTCCAGCTCGCCGAGCTCCTCCAGCGTCGGGTACGCCGACGCGGTGGTGTCGGCCCGCGCGAGGTCGAGCATCCTGCCGCGCAGGGGCCCCGCGTCCCTGATGAGGCGTTTGACGGCGGCATCCCCGAAGGACTCACGTTCGTACTGGATCGGCCTGAGGTGGAGGCCCACCAGCCGGCTCACATCGCTGATCTCGTCATTGCTGTAGCGCCAGCGGGTCAGGATCGCCCGCGCCATGTCGGCGCCGATCTGTGGATGGTCGTAGAAGGTGTGGCGCCCGTTGGGAGCGACCACGTGGGTCGGGGGCTTGGCGATGTCGTGCAGCAGCGCGGCGGTTCGGGTCACGAGGTCCGGCCCGGCGGCGTCGACGGTTGCGATAGTGTGCCCGTAGACGTCGTGGGTGTGGTACCCGCCCTGCTCGATCCCGATCCCCGCAACCAGTTCGGGCAGGACGAGTTCGAGCAGCCCCGCCTCCCGGAGCACCTCGATCCCGGCGCTCGGGTGTGGCGCCACGAGCAGGCGCCGGATCTCGTCACTGACCCGTTCGACCGACAGGATCGAGGTCCTCGCGGCCTGGGCGCGCATCGCCTCGACGGTCCCGGGCGCGAGCGTGAAGCCGAGCCGGGCGACGAATCGAGCCGCACGGTACATGCGTAACGGGTCCTCGGCGAAGGTCTCGGCGGGGTCGCGCGGCGTGCGCAGCACGCCGGCCACCAGGTCGGCGACACCCTGGCCGGTGATGTCGACCACCTCCCCGTCAAGGCTCTGGCAGAGCGCGTTGACCGTGAAGTCCCGGCGCCACACATCCTCGTCGAGCGTGCCGGGGCGCACGTCGGGGTTACGAGTCTCGGGGTCGTAGCGTTCGGCGCGGGCGCGAATCCCCTCCACGATCCACGTTCCCCCACGAATCTGCGCCGTGCCGAACCGCTCGAACCGCTCGGGTGGATGCCAGCCGAACCGGGACGCGACGGCGGCGAGCAGCGGCATCGGGTCCATGCCGACCGTGACCAGGTCGATGTCCTTGCCGGGCGCTCCGCCGAGCAGGCGGTCGCGCACGAAGCCTCCGACGAGGTACACCTCGGCGTCGAGTGCGCGCGCCGCGGCCGCGATCGCTTCGAGGATGTCCTCGAGCTCCGGTGCCTCCGGTGTGACCTCGCGGACGTCGGCAGTCATGGGACGGCGGCCACGAGCCGCTCCGGGCGCCCGCGCAGCAGGGCTGTCGCAAGCGTCGCCGCCAGCCCGGCGCAGATCGCGGCGCCGAGAAACACGGTGTGCAACTCGGTGACGATCGCGGCCGTCACATCGCGCTCGTAGGCGGGACAGTTCAGCGGTGCCTTCGGGCACAGCACCTGGGGCTGCGGAAAGGCCGCCGCGGTCGTGTAGAACACGTGCAGGCTCACGGCGGTGAGGATGGAGATGCCCACGAGCATGCCGATCATGCGCGCCACGACCACCAGTGCCGACGCCAGCCCGTGGAGCTGCTCGCGGACCGAGGCGAGCATCGACGCGTTGACCGGGGCGATCGCAAGGCCGAAGCCCAGACCGCACACGATCAGCACCGGGTCGCTCGGGTGCAGCCATCCAGGTCCCAGGGGATCGCCCAGGGTCGTGGCGGTCCAGCCGGTCATGGCCAGGAATGCAGCCGCCGTGAGCGCCATCCCGACCCCGGCGACGAGACGGTTGCCGAGGCGCTGCGCGAGCCAGCCGCCGGCCACGGCACCGATCGGCACGCCGACCAGGAGGCGGAGAAGTACCAGGGCGGCGCCCAGCTGCGAGTTGGGATCAACGGTCGCCCGCGCCAGGACCGGGATGTCGAGCAGCGCCACCATCAGCGCGGCCCCGACAGCGAGATTGGTGAGCAGGGCGCCGTAGGCGCCTGGAGACCGGAGCTCGGCGCCGGCGATGAGCGGGTGGCGGACCCGCCGTTCCCGGATCACGAAGCAGACGGCCGAGACCGCGCCGAGCGGCAGCAGCCAGAGCGCGGCCGGCGAGATCGCGCCGGTGGTCGGGTCCTCCGCGGAGAAGCTGATGATCACCGTAGAGAGTGCGATCCCGAGGAGCGCGGCTCCGGGCCAGTCGACCGCGGCGGAGATGGCGGGGAGCCGTCCGACGGCGATGAGCGCGCGCGTGGTCCGGTGACTCCGCAGTTCCCAGAGGATGAGTGCAGCCGCCGCGCCCGCGGCAAACAGTGCGATCGGGGTCAGCCAGGTCATGCCGCCGAGCGCGCTGAAGGCCAGGCCGACGCTGTCGCTGTCGCGAAGCGGCCCGGGCGACCAGATCGAGAGGCTGCCCGCAACCAAGGCCAGGCCCGCCAGCACGATCGACACGCGGTCGATCCGCGCCCGAGGCGCGTGTGCCGCCGCCGGGACGGTCCGGTCAGCCCTACCGGCGGCGAGCAGCCCGATGGCAAGGACGCCGGCGATCGGGAGGTTGAGCCAGAAGATCGTCTGCCAGGAAGCGACTGTGAGGATCAAGCCGCCGTAGAGCGGGCCGAGGACGCTGCCCAGCTCCTGAACCCCGCCGATCACCCCGAGCGGCAGGCTCCGCCGTTCTGCGGGCCACAGGTCCGCAACCAATGCGAGCGTGACCGGGACCAGGCCGCCGCCGCCCACGCCCTGGAGTGCGCGCCCGGCGACCACCGAGCTGAGATCGGTCGCCGAGGCGGTCACCAGCGACCCTCCTGCAAAGACGCGCGAGGCACAGGAGCAGGAGCGGCTTGCGGCCGTACATGTCGGAGAGCCGCCCGAGGAGCGGCATCACCACGATGTAGCCGAGCAGGAATCCACTGACGATCGGTGTCGCGGCCTGGAGCTGGTCGATGCCAATGCCGACGTCGGCCATGATCGCGGGCAGCGCGAGGACGATCACGTACGTGTCCATCGCGGCGACCAGCACCGATGCCGCCGCGATGGCGAGGATCCAGCGCCGGCGCGTGCTCACCCGCTGGAGGGCGGCGGCGTCACTGATACGTTCTCGCCATAGTTGGTAAGAACGAGCGTATAGGTCGTATCGGAACTCGTGCTGATGAACGGCCCGGTGAGCACGACCCGCCGGAGCTGACTGTTGCCCGTGTCGATGCCGAAGGTCGCCCCGACGTCCTTCGATGCGTCCGCGCTGGTGAGCAATGCCGCAACCGCGCTCCCCGGCAGCGAGCACCGGATCTCGTGAAGTGACTCACCGTTGTAGCGGTCGTCGCCCTCGACCTGCGGAGACTGGCATTTGAGCAGCAGCGATGACAGGCCGGTGGTCGGGTCGATCAGCTTGGCCGGGTCGGCGAACCCGTAGTCGGCGGGGTTCGCCGTGGTGAAACCCGAGCCGGTCGGCAGCTTCACCGAGAACGTTCCTCCCACCGAGACGACCGGCACGCTGAGGGCCAGGCCGAAGATCGACACCTGGAGCGTGCCGGACATGCTTGCCGGGCGCTCCATGTCCCCGCTGCCGCCGGTCAGCTCAGCGCCGGATCCCGCCACGTTTGCGCTGCTGAGCACGAAATGGAATGAGGACGACCCGTCGAGCACCTTCTTTGTCGTCTTCAACAACGATGTCGGGTCGAGCGACGAGCCGCCACAGGCGCTGAACAGCAGCATTGCCGTGGTGACCACTGCGAGGCGGCGCAAGACCGCGATGACGTTCCCTCCGAACGCGCTCAGGTATCGCGGGCGAGTATAGGTGTGCCGATAGACTGCGACGCGTGAGTGGAGACGCTGCCGCGTTGCCGGAGATCGATGCGGCGCAGTTCTCTGCCGTCGACATCCGGGTGGGGACCGTTCTGCGCTGCGAGCGGTTTCCGGAGGCGCGGCGCCCCGCCTATCGCATGGTCATCGACTTCGGCCCGCTCGGCACCATGCGATCCTCCGGGCGGCTGACCGATCACTACACCCCCGAGGAGCTCACCGGGAGCACGGTGGTCGCCGTGGTCAACCTCCCGGCGCGGCAGATCGGCCCCGTCCGCAGCGAGGTGCTCGTGCTCGGCGTCTACCAGGAGGGATCTGATCGGGTGGTGCTGCTCCGTCCGGACCACCCCTGCGCTCCCGGCGATCGGGTCGGCTGAGATGGCCACCTCGGCCGCCGCGTGACCCCCTCCACCCTGGCCGGTGAGCCAGGTGCCCGCCGGGTCAGCCCGTTCCTGTTCCTCCTGGTCATCCTGACGTTCTTCCTCGCCTTCGCCGGGGTCTCGTGCAACACGACGGCGACCAAGGCGGCGATGGGCTCGATCGATGCCTCCCAGGGCGTGAGCGCAGCCCAGGCTGCCCAGGTGAACTCGTGCATCGATTCGCTCGGCGGGGTGAACATCCTCACCTACAGCGGCTGGCAACTCGCATTCGGAAAGGACCCCGTGATCGGGTCGGTGCCACCCGCCTGCAATCAGAGCAACGCCGCCGGCGCCGACACGTCCTCGGCAAACATCGGGCCGCAACTCCTGGCGTTGCTCGCCCTCGTCAGCATCGGCCTGGGGCTGCTGCTCACGCTGGCGGGTGGGCTCGGGCTCCTCGCCGCACGCAGCCGGGCGATGGTCACCGCGATCTTTGCCGCCGGGGCCGGGGCGCTGCTGGTCCTCGACCACGTCCACGTCCATGACGTGCTCCTGGCGAAGATCTCGGCGAGCCAGGGCTCCAGTGTTCCTGGCCTCGACCCGGCGTCGCTGTTCAACGTCAACGCGGGCTCCGGCCTGCTGGTGGCCCTCGTGATCCTCGGGCTGATCGTGCTCTACAACGTGTCGGCGCTCATCGTCCGCGGAACCCCTGCCGCCCAAGCGCCTCCGGACTCACCCGACCCCCCGCCCCAGCCGTCCGCGTCGCCCCAACTGCCCCCGTCGCCCTAGCCGTCCGAGCCGTCGCCCAAGCTGCCCCCGCCCCAGCCGTCCGAGCCGTCGCCGCCGTAGCGCTCAGCTCAGCTGGTGCCGCCCAGAAACGGGACGCCGTAGGTCTCGGGCTCGGAGCCGACCGACGTCGACCAGACCTCGGCAATCGCGTCTGCCGTCCACCCGCCATCCCGGAAGGCCACCGATATCTCCTTCGGATGGGCCCACAGCGAAAGCTTGTCGCCCCCGAGACCGATGCACTGACCGGTGACGCCGGCGGCCTGGTCGGAGCTGAGGAACACCAGCAGCGGGGCCACGTCCTCGGCCGTGCCCATACCCATCTGCTTGCGCACCGTCGCCGGGAGCGGCTCGCCCTTCTCGGCGGCCTCGACGAGGGGCGCCATACCTGGAATCGTCGAAATCATCCGGGTGATCGCGTTGGGCACGATCGCGTTCACGGTGATGTTGTGCTTTGCGCACTCCATCGCCCAGGTGCGCGCGTATGCGGCGATGCCGGCTTTCGCGGCCGCGTAATTGGTCTGCCCGAAGTTGCCGCGCTGCCCGGCGATCGACGACACCACCACGATCCGTCCGCCCGAACCCTGCTCACGCATCCGGCGCACCGCGGCCCGCGCGCAGGTGAAGGTACCGCGCAGATGGGTCGCGATCACGGCATCGAAGTCCTCGTCGCTCATGTTCCAGAGAACGCGGTCCCGCAGGATGCCGGCGTTGGTGCACATGATGTCCAGGTGCCCGAACGCCTTCACCGCGCCGGACACGAGCTGGTCCGCGGCTTCGGCGGAGCCCACGGCGCAGACCTCGGCGACGACACGGCCGCCGCCGGCCGCGATCTCGTCGGCGGTCGCCTCGGCGACGTCGGCGTCGACGTCGTTGACAACCACCGCGCATCCTGACTGAGCGAGCGCGAGCGCGTAGGCGCGGCCGATGCCGCGCCCGCTTCCCGTGACCACGGCGACCTTTCCTTCGAGATTCATGGCGCCGAGTTTAGTGACCCGGCGCGAGGCCCCGCTTCGCGAACTCGATTTCGACGTGCTCGCCACGGGGCTGGTACCCCGCCTGCCGGTAGATCGAGTTCGAGACAGGATTGGCTGCATCTGTGAAGAGGATGGCGTGCGCGACGCCGGGCCGCTGGAGTGCGAGAGCGGTCACCTCGTAGGTGAGCCGCCGCCCGTACCCGTGGTTGCGCTTCGCGGGCGGCGTGTACACGGGACCGATGCGAGCGACGCCCGCGGCGTCCCGATGTCCGACCATGCAGACGACCTCCCGATCGACGATCCAGACGTCGACGTGACCGCTGTGCACCATGTGGCCGGCTATGGCCAGGGCGTTGGTCGGGGCAGGGTGCTCGACCTCGGCGCTGAAGCTGTCGAGCCAGCCCGAGATCATGGGAACGTCCTCAGCGAGCGCATGGCGGCGAGCGCCCGGCGGCGCCGGCACCTCGACGAGGGAGACGAGCACGTTGAGCAGAATCGGCCGGTCGCGCTCGATGGTGTCGTCGGTGGCCGACGTCCAGGCCGCAGCGACAGCGCGCGCCGATTCCGCAGGACCGTTGACGCCGCCCAGGCGGAGCCCGAGCGCGGTGGAACGCTGAATGGCGGCTGTGACCAGGTCGCCTGCCACCTCCGGCGGGAGCGACGAAACGAGCAGGTGATGTGGCGGTGTCCAGCTTGCGGCGCCGACCACCGCGTCCGAGTCCTCGACCCACCAGAAGCTCGGCGCTGCGGCGTAGGTCTCGGGGGCCGAGCGAACCAGGTCGATGATCGTCAGGAGCACGTTGCGCGCACAGGGATCAGCTTTGAGAAACGCCTCCACGGCGGCCGCGTACTCCTCGACGTCGCCGCTGGCGTGCACGCGCATGACGCCGCGATTGTGCCGTCTCAGAGCGCAAGACGTCCGCCGGTTGCAACCTGCGCCACGACGTAGGCAATCCACGGCACCATCGCGAGCATCAGCAATGTGCCCCGGGCCCGGCCGTTCCAGAGCAGCGCAAGCAGGAACGCCGCAGTCAGCACAGTGAGCGTCGCGCTGATGAGCCCCGCCGACCCCGGGTGCCAGGTTGTGAAGACGACGCCGATCGCGGCCAGGACGCACGACTGAAACGCGGCCGACCCGGCGACATTGCCGAAGGCAAGCATGTCGTCGTGGGTGCGCACCCAGAGCACGCTGTTGAGCGTCTCGGGAAGCTCGGTGGCCACCGGCACGATCACCAGCGCGAGCACGAGCGCCGGGATCTGGAGGGCGGACGCCGTGCGGTCCAGCGCGGTGACAAAGAGCTGCGAGCCGACTACGAGCAGGGCGACTGCAATCAGGAGTTGGAACGTGACCAGCACTGAATGGGGGTCGCCGGGGCGCCAGCGCACGACGTGCAAGGGCTCCGGGCTCGCACCGGCAGCAGCGCTGCCGCGCAGGGTCGCGATCACATACATGGCGTATGCCAGCAGCAGCAATGCTCCGACGACGATGCGCGCGCCACTCGGGAGCACGCTCGAGAGCACGGCCAGGGTGAATGCCCCGAGGAACACCCCCAGGTCCCGGCGCGCCTGCTGCCCGTCGATCACCAGCTTTCGTGCACCGCCGCGAAGCACAACCGCGACGCCGGTGGCACCGGCTCCCAGGGTGAGAAGCAGGAACGGCGACCCGAGTACCGCACCGGTGGCGACCGAGTCGGCCGCGGGCGAATGGGTCGCAAGCGCGACGATCGGGACGACCGTCTCCGGGAGCGACGTGCCGAGCGCCGCGAGCAGGCTGCCGGTCGCACCGGTGCCGAGGTTGAGCAGGTAGCCCGCCCACTCGATCGCATTGGTGAACAGCTCGGACGCGACCACCACAAGGATGAGGCTGGCGATGAAGAGCAGAGCGGTGATCATCGGCGTCGCAACAAACGGTCCACCGGGGTGTGCAGCCATGCGGTCGCAAACCCGAGCACATGGCGGATGGTCACCGCTTGCACGCGATGCACCGGGGCAGCACCGTCCGCGACCGCGACCGAGTCGCGCACCCGGTCGCGTATCCACGGAAACACCGTTCGCGGCAGGGCGTCAGGTGCGGCCATCCGCAGTGACCAGGCTTCGAGGCTGCGCCGCGGGGCACCGCCGACGACCTGCCCGAGATAGACAACGTCGCCTGCCGAGCGGAGCCCACGCCATGCATACACGCCGACGATGCCGGCGATCCGCACCTGGTAGCCCGTCTCCTCCTGCGTTTCGCGGGTGGCAGTGACGGTCGGGTCCTCCCCGGGCTCGCAATGGCCGCCGGGGAGCTCCCAGCCGGGTGGCCAGGGTCGGAACTGGAGCAGGACTCGCCCCCGCTCGACGATTGCCACCTGCGCACCCTCCACGGTCCACTCAACGCCGTCGATCACGACCACGCTCATGACAGGAGGTGAAACAGGTTCGGCAGGCCGATGAAGATCGGGTCCACGCCGGGCACGATCAGATGGTCGAACGTGAGCGAAGCCGTACCGACGGTCATCGCCGCGACGACGTCGAAACCGCCGTGGGTCAGCGGCGGCGGCAGCAACGCGGCCAGCGCCGCCAGCGCGTAGATGACGTAGCGGTAGTGCTCGATGTACAGGAATACGCGCGGTGCCGCACCGAAGAGCAGGCTGCGCAGCACGGCGTAGCCGTCGAGCCCCGGAATCGGCAGCGAGTTGAACACGAAGAGCGCGATGTTGACGAGAAATCCCTGCAGCAGCACGCCGAGGATCACGCCCTGCGCGGTGAACTGAGCCAGCGTGTCGAACCCGCTCACGTCGAGCCCGGATCCGAGCAGTTCGGCGCGCAGCGCCCCGGCGAAGATTGCGGCGACCACCAGGTGCGCGAGCGGGCCCGACGCCGCCACCGCCGCGCGCTGTCTGCCGTCGCGGAGGTGGAGAGGATCGAGCGGCACCGGGCGTCCCCAGCCAACCCCTGCGATCAGCAGTGCAAAGCTGCCGAACGGGTCGAGGTTGCGCCGCGGGTCGAGGCTCATGCGGCCGTCGCGGCGAGGTGTCGGATCCCCGCAGCGCAACGCGATCGCGGCGTGACTCAGCTCATGGATCACCGATCCGAACACGAAACCCGGCAGGGTGTAGAGGATGATCGCCAGGTAGGTACCGGGGCTGGTCACCCGGCGCGGCTACTCGAGCTCGACTCGCGACGGCCGCCGCGAGCGCTCTGTTCCGCTTCGTGAGCGTCTCCGACCGCTGGACGGAGACTCGGTGGATGGCTCCGACTGATGCGTGGTGTGATGCTCGATCATCGCCGCCACCGCCAGCAGGAGCTCGCGCTGGGCGATGAGCAGATGGCGCTGTGCCTCGGGCGGCACGATGTCGCTGAACGAGGTCCCGAGAATCCTCGACGCCTCGTCCACGAGGCGTGACGGGCAGACGCGACACGCCTCGCTCACGGCTTGCGGTCCGAGAACGTCACCGACAGCACGCCTTCCTCGAGACGCCCTTTGGTCACGCGCTTGCCGTTGAGCACGCGGGGCAGCGAGATCTCGCGCTTGTATGGTCCCACGCTGACGAAGAGCTCACCCTCGCGATGCTTGATGTCCACGTCCTCCTTGCCGACGAAGGGCAGGTGGAGCTGGAGCTCATAGGTGTTGCCAACCTTGCGGATTCGCTGCGGGACCGAGTGATAGAAGATCTGCGAAGGATCGCGGTCTCCATAGATCGATTCACCCATCTCGGCGAGCGAGTCGAGCCCGACGATCTCGTGGTCGAACAGCTTGGTCTCCAGCGTCGGTATCGGTGAGAACGCGGTCTCCACCATCACCGCGTAGCGCTGCTGCGCCTCGCGCCACGAGTCGAAGTAGCTGTCGGTCACCTCGGGAGGGAGGACGCGGTTGACCACCACAAGGTCGGTGAGATAGTCGTACAGGCTGAGGTAGGTGAACGCCCTCTGGGCCTCCTTGACCACCATCTTCTCGAGGTTGAGCACGATCCGGGTGGTGCACACCTTGGGATCACCGAGGATCTTCTTCATCCCCTCGAGATCGAGCAGGAGATCCTTGACGTTGCTGAAGATCTCGTCGGTCGGCAGCGGGATGCTGATGAACGGCTGCATGACCGGACGCGCGACCTTGTTCATCATCCGGTGAATCGGGAAGATCCGATCGAGGTACCACTTGGCGACGTCGGGGAACGCGAGCAGCTGGAGCGTCTCGCCCGTCGGAGCGCAGTCGACGATCAGCACGTCGAACTTGCCTTCACGCTTGTGCTTCTTGATCCACATGAGGCTCGCGACCTCCTCCATGCCGGGAGGCGACGCCATCTCCTCGGCGACGATGTCGTCGACACCCTGCGAAGCGAACAGCGATGTCAGGTAGATGTGGATGCGGTCCCAATGCTCCTCGAGCTCGTGGAGGGCGTTGACCTCCTGTCCCCAGAGATTCGGCGCGAGCTCGGTGGGGTGATCGCCGATCTCCTGATCGACGCTGTCGCCGAGGCTGTGCGCCGCGTCGGTGCTGATCACCAGGGTTTTGTAGCCCAGGCTTGCGCATTTCACCGCGGTTGCCGCGGCAACAGTCGTCTTCCCGACGCCACCCTTGCCTGTGTAGAGGATCACTCGCACGCGCGAATCTCGCTGCTCACGGATTGACCCGCGTCACCACGAACGCGGCGACGAGGATGAGGCCGACCATCAGCGAGGCGATGATCGCGACCCGACGGAGGTCGCTTGGCACGTAGGGAACGCGGTCGAACGGGATCGCGGCCTCCTCGCTGTCGAGGGGCTGGAACATCGCGGCGGCACTCACCTGGCCCCTTGTCTGCCGCGGCTGGGCGGCCGGGTTGACGCGCTGGACGCGGCGGCGGGCCGCACCGTCGCTCACCGGCGCGAAGTCCTCCGGCGTCTCATCGACAGGCTCATCGTTCACGGGCTCGTCGTCGACTGGCTCCGACTCGATTTCGAGTTCGACGCCTGGCAGCGGGAGGATCGTGTCCGGGAGCACCAGTGGTTGCGCCCGACGCTGGGTTAGCGGCGCCGGCGCGGCGACCGGACGTGCGGCAGCGGCCGGCGCGGTTACTGGCGCCCCCGGGCGCCGCGTGGCTGCCCGCTGCTTCTGCTTACGTGTCTTCTTGGCCATGAACTCATCGAAGCGTATCAGGGGGTGCAGGCCCCGACCCGACGTCGAAACCGTCGATCACCGCGCTGGAGCGTGGATACGGGGCAGGCAGCGGGCCTCCGGATGAGAGGGGCCACGATCGGAGCCATGGCCTGAGCGGTGAGGGAGCCCGGCGCCCGCTGCCCGACGAGCCGAAGACGTAAGGGGTGCAGCCCTACATCTTGTGGCCTGCGCGGAACGCTAGCACATCATGCGGGGGTATTCAAGACAAGACGAATTTGGTGTGGGCGTTCTGAGAAAACGTCCTCCCTTACGAGTTCTGTGACTTTGTCCTCTCATGGAGGAGAGTTGTCGCCCCCAGCCAAGTCGGTGTGCAGCGATTCCCGCCGTTGGTAAGAGACGGCGTGCGGCGCTTCCCGCCGGTAGAACGGCGTGCGGCGCCGCCCGCCGGTCAGAAGCGGCGTGCAACGAATCCCGTTCGTAAAACGGCGTGCGGCAATTCCCTCGAGGTCCCGAAGGCGGCGGCTCCTACCCGGCCACGGCAGCGTCGGGAGCGCGGATCCAGGAGCGATGACGATGCGAGGGCGGGATGGCCAGCAACCGCCCGCGCTCGACCCGGGCGAGCTGCCAGCCGCCCTCGTGGATCATCCAGTGGTGGCGGTAGCAGAGCAGGATCAGGTTGTCCACGTCGGTCCCGCCGCCGTGGCCCCAGTGCACCAGGTGGTGGGCGTTGGTGAACGCCACCGGGCGCTCGCAGCCCGGCCACTCGCATCCACCCGAGCGCGCCCGCAGCGCCGCCCGGGCGGCAGGGCTCGGCACGCGCAGCGCGCGGCCGACGTCGATCACCGCGGAGGTGGGCCCGAGGAGGACGCGCCGGACCCGGGCATCACAGGCCAGGCGCTGCACGGTGGCGGCCGGGACCGCACCGGCGAACTCGAGGTCACCCCCGGGCGCGCCGTCCAGGCCCATCACGGTTTCCACCGAGGCGGTGAGCTGGAGGTGGGTGCTCGCCCCACCGCTGGTGGGCACGGCCCCGAGGTCGAGGGCATGGGCGGCCACCTCGACCAGGGCGTCGGCGAGGCGGCGGGGGAGCGGGCGCTCGTCGCCGGCGCCGGTCGGCCGGGCCAGGGGGAGGACCGCGGTCTGGATGGTCGCCGCGGCGATGGGGTCGAAGTAGCCGCGCAGGGCCAGGAAGCCGCCCTCGCAGGGGATGAACTCGCAGCGGTTGCGCTCGGCGGCGCAGACCTGCTCCTCGAGGACGGCGGCGGCGTCGTAGGCGTGGCGGGCACGGGTGCAGTCGTGACCGAAGCGGCCGACCGAGTGTTCCCGGGCGAGGTCGAGGAGCGGGTGCTCGTCGAAGCTGAGGGAGGCTGCGGGACCTGACCGATCAGCGGCGACCGACGGATCAGCGGCGACCGACGGGTCAGCGGCGACCGACGGGTCAGCCGGGTCAGCCCCAGTCTCGCCCGGCATTGCGCCATCGAGGCCACCCGTACCCGGTTTGGGGCTGAGCGAGCGGGCGACCCCCGCGAGGAGCGAGAAGTGGGCGAAGCCGATCTCCCCCGCATCCAGCGCGGCGACACTGCCCGGGAGCCGGCCCAGCTGCTCGCCGGCGGCGACCGCTCGGGCAGCGGCGTGGCCGGACATGTGGCAGTGGTGCCGGATCCAGTCGATCGGGCTGACCGAACCCTGGGCGTCGTACTCGTCGGTCGCCGCGAAGCTGGCCGCGCCGGTCGCGAAGCCGAGCTCGAGGCGGTCGATGCCATGGCGGAGCCGGACCAGGTGCTCGCCGAGCTCCGCTGCGGTGAGCTCCAGGGCAGGCACCTCGACGAACTGCCCGATCGCCTGGAGGAGCGATTCCAGCGGGGTCGCCTCCGCCAACACCATACACATTCCTGTAGTATAGAACACATGTTTGTAGCACTGCATACGCTTCCCGAATCCCCCGCCGCCAGCGCGTTCTCGAGCCCTTGGGCGCGTTTCAGCCGGTGGTTCTTCGCCTCCCGACCCAAACCACGCTGCGTTCGCCGTGGCACGAGCGGCGGACCCGAATCAGCCTTTCCAGGCCCGGACAGGAGTTGAGAATCAACCGCTGTCTACGACGACGACCTGAGAAACCCCCGGAACCCCGCCGCCAGAGCATCGACCAGCTCCTCGCGGCTCACGTCGCGACCGAGCAGCTCGCGCAGGCCGGTGCCGCCGAGCGTCGGCATCGCGTTCCCCCGAAGATACCCCGCGGCCCGCGGCGGCTCCAACAACACCGATCCATGCTGGAGGAGTGCGCCCGCCCGCCGGGCCTGGGCGCTCCCGACCAGCTTCCGGCCTCGATCGTCGAGCAACTCGTGGGCTGCGGGGCGGGCGAAGCAGTCCGCGACCGCCGACCCCTCCCGGGCGTCGCGACGGACGTCGGCCGGCATGGCGCGGGGCGTGGTGCGAACGCCCAGCAAGGCCAGGCCCGCTGCGACCGCCTCGTGGATTCGCGAACAGGATTCGAGGACCCTGCCGCCGAAGGTCGGATCCGTCGACCGGCACACGACCGAGTAGGTGACCTCCTGGTCGTGGAGCACCGCGCGGCCGCCGCTCGGTCGGCGCACCACGTCGACGCCGTCGCGGGCGCACGCCTCGAGATCCACGTCGTCGAGTGGTTGCATGCGGCCGAGGCTCAGACACGCGGGACTGAACCCGTAGAGCCGCACCGCACCCGGGATCGCTCCGCGGGCGCAGGCGTCGAGCAAGGACAGGTCGCGGCGCATGTTCTCCTCGCCCGGCGCGGGTGCGTCGATGATCGTCTCAAGACGCTGACCCGCAGCCATGACCGCGCGCTCAGACATTGAAACGCACGTGGATGACATCACCGTCGCGCATGACGTACTCGCGACCCTCGAGCCGCTGCTTGCCGCGCTCACGCAGGACCGCATAGGAACCCGCGTCCAGCAGTTCCTCGGCGCCGGTGACCTCGGCACGGATGAACCCGCGCGCGATGTCGGTGTGAATGCTCGCCGCAGCGTCGAGCGCGGTCTCGCCCTCGCGAAGATTCCATGCGCGCACCTCGGTCTCGCCGGCGGTGAAGAACGTGATGAGCCGGAGCAGCCGGTAGGCACTGCGCGCGACGCGGTACAGGCCGGGCTCCTCGAGCCCGAGGTCGTGCAGGAATGCAGCGCGGTCGGCCGCGTCGAGCTCGGCGATGTCGTTCTCGATGCGCGCCGAGACGGCGATGGCGTCGCCGCCCGCCAGCGATGCGCGCTCCATGATCTCCTTCGGTACCGGAGCCTGCGCTGCGGACTCGGCAACGTTGACGACGACCACCAGCGGCTTGCCGGTCAGCAACCAGAACTCCCGCAGCATGGACTGCTCCTCCGGAGTCAGCGACATCGTTCGCACCGGCTTGCCCTGGTCGAGGTGCTCCTGGACGCGGTGCAGGAGCGCGATCATCTCGGGCTCCTTCTCCTTCTGCAGCCGAGCGCTCTTCTCGGTGCGATCGAGCCGCTTGGTGACCGTCTCGAGGTCTGCGAGCTGCAGCTCGAGCTCGAGCACGTCGATGTCGCGAATCGGGTCGACGCCTCCCTCGACATGGGTGACGTCGGGATCCTGGAACGCGCGAACCACCAGCGCTGTCGCGTCAGCCTCGCGGATATGGCCGAGGAAGCGGTTGCCGAGTCCCTCTCCGCGGCTCGCGCCACGGACGAGTCCCGCGATATCGGTGAAGGTGACGGTCGCCGGGATCACCTTGGGCGGCTGAAACAGCGCGGCGAGGCGGTCGAGGCGCGCATCGGGGACCGGCACGACGCCGGTGTTGGGCTCGATGGTGGTGAACGGGTAGTTGCCGACGGCCGCGCCGGCCTGCGTCATCGCGTTGAAGAGCGTGGATTTCCCGGCGTTTGGCAGTCCGACGATGCCGACACTGAGGCTCAAATCCTTTCCAGCTCGAACGCGGTGTGCAGGGCGCGGACGGCGTCGCGCACTCGCGGGCGGTCGATGATGCAGGTGACGTGGATCTCGCTCGTGGCGATCATCTGGATGTTGATGCCGGCGTCGGCGAGTGCCTGGAAGATCTTGGCGTAGATCCCCGGTGTTCCCTTCAGCCCGCTGCCGATGACGGTGACCTTGGCGACGCCCGCCGTGGCCGTGTATCCCTGCGCCTGCACCTTCTTGGTCACCGCGCCCAGCATCCGTCGCGCCTTCGGGAGGTGCGACTCGGCGATCGTGAAGCTCAGGTCGGTGGTGCCGTCATGGCTGACGTTCTGAAGGACGATATCGATGTCGATCCCGGCGTCGCCGAACGGACCGAAGATCGACGCCGCAACACCGGGCTTGTCCGGAACGCGGAGGATCGTGACCTTGGCGACGTCGGTCTCGTGCGCGATGGCGCGCACCTTCTGGCGTATTTCCATCCTGTTCTGCCTGGCGATGATTGTCCCCGGTTCGTTGTCGAACGTGGACCGCACACGTATCTCCATCGAGTACGCCTCGCCGATCTCGACCGCCCGCGGATGCATCACCCGTGCCCCGGCCGAGGCCAGCTCGAGCATCTCGTCGTAGTCGATCGACTCGATCACCCGCGCGTTCGTGACGATCCGCGGATCGGCGGTGTGCACGCCGGGGACGTCGGTGAAGATCTCGCAATGGTCGGCGCGGATCGCGACGGCGAGCGCGACCGCCGTGGTGTCCGACCCGCCTCGGCCGAGGGTGGTGACGTCCATGTCCTCGGTCGCGCCCTGGAATCCTGCGACGACCACGACATTGCCGCGCTCGAGCTCGTCGAGGACTCGCTGCGGAACGATGTCGACGATTCGCGCCGTGCGGTGCGCGCGGCTGGTCCGGATGCCCGCCTGCGCGCCGGTCAGCGAGATCGCGGGGGTGCCCGCCGCGTACAGCGCCATGGCGAGCAGCGGCGCGGTGATCGTCTCCCCGCTGCTCAGCAGCATGTCCATCTCACGCGACGGCGGGTCCGCGGTGACCCGATGGGCAAGCGCGATCAGCTCATCGGTGGTGTCGCCCATGGCGCTCACCACGACGACGACCTCGCACCCCGAAACGACCGACTCCCGGATCCGGCGCGCGACCCGGCGCAGCTTCATCGGTGTCGCGACGCTGGATCCGCCGTATTTCTGCACGACCCGGGTCATGGCGAGACATCCACCCGGGTGCCGTAGTTGCGCGGGGGCAGGACCATCGTCCGCCCTTCAACACCTGCGCTCGCTGCCGAGTCGGCCATCGCCGCGGCGATGGGCTCGGGGTCCAGGGGCGTCAGGGCGATGACCGACGGCCCCGCGCCCGCAAGCGCCGCACCGGATGCGCCGGCATCGTTGGCGGCGGCGACGATCTCCCGCGCCCCCGACATGAGCGCGAAGCGGGCGTCCTGGTGCCAGCGATCCTGCATCGCCACGCGAAGCGCGGCATGATCGCCGACGGCGAGCGCCCGCACCAGGAGCGCGCAGCGGCTCGCGTTGAAGATGGCGTCCGCGCGGCTGAAGGTTGCGGGCACGACCTGACGAGACTCCGTGGTCGTGAAGGGCAGGTCGGGAATGAAGAGCACCGCGCGCAGGTCGTCGGACACCGCCAGCTGCGCGGCCGGTGCCCCGGGGGCGCAGATCGCGAGACCACCGAGCAATGCCGCCGCCGCGTTGTCGCGATGTCCTTCGAGCTCGGCAACGCGCTCGAGGACGTCGTCCTCGTCCCATGGTGCCTGGTGCAGCGCTGTGGCCACCAGGACCCCGGCGAGTGCCGCCGCCGCGCTCGACCCCATTCCCCGTCCGATCGGGATGCGGTTCACGCAGGTGAAGTGCACTCCCGCAGCGGGAACCGCCAACGCCGCACAGGACGCCGTGTAGGCGATCGTCACCAGGTTGCGCTCAGGATCGCTGAGCTCGGCGGGAGCATCGAGGCCCGAGTCGATGGTCAACGGTCCCGGGCGCTGCTCGGCTCGGATGTCGTTCTGGAGCTGGAGCGCCATGGCGAGGATGTCGAACCCCGGACCGAGGTTGGCGACGCTTGCGGGGACCGCGACACGAACGCGCACGCGGGGTCAGACCCCGATCGCGCGCGCAAGGGCGCTCGCTTCGGGCGGGATCTCGACGATCGGTGCCAGGGCCGCCTCGACCGCGCCCGGATCCTTCAGCCCATTGCCGGTGAGGACGCAGACGGCATGGGTTCCCGGGGGAACAGCGCCTTCGGCGACGGCGCGTTCGAGGACCGCGAGGGATGCCGCGGACGCCGGTTCGCAGAAGATCCCCTCGAGGCTGGCCATCCGCCGCTGCGCGTCAAGGATCGCGTCATCGTCGACCGACGCGATCATTCCCTCCGATTGATCGCGAGCGTCGATCGCACCCTGCCACGAGGCCGGGTTGCCGATCCGAATCGCGGTTGCCACCGTCTGCGGGTCGTCGATGGGGCGTCCGAGGACCAGCGGCGCCGCTCCCGCGGCCTGGCCGCCGAACATCCGGGGGAGGCGGCTGGCCCGCCCGTCGCGATGCTCCTCGCGAAAGCCGCGCCAGTAGGCGGTGATGTTGCCCGCGTTGCCGACCGGCAGCGCGAGCACGTCGGGAGCATCGCCGAGCTCGTCGACGATCTCGAAAGCGGCTGTCTTCTGGCCCTCGATGCGATTGGGGTTGACGCTGTTCACCAGGGTCACCGCGTGGTGCTCGCAGAGCTCGCGCACGATCCGGAGCGCGACATCGAACCCCGCCCTGATGCTCACCACCGTCGCACCGTGCACGCGTGCCTGGACCAGCTTGCCTGAGGCGATGTTTCCATGCGGCACCACCACCACGGTGCGCAGGCCGAAGCGTGCGCCGTAGGCGGCCGCGGAAGCGCTGGTGTTCCCGGTTGACGCGCAGATGATCGCCCGGCTGCCCTCGTGGAGTGCCGCGGCTACGGCGACGACCATGCCTCGATCCTTGAAGGAGCCGGTGGGGTTCAGGCCCTCGAGCTTGAAATGCAGCGAGGCGAGGCCGAGGGACGGACCGATGGTCAGCGACTCGACGCACGGCGTGTCTCCCTCGCCGAGGCTGATATGGGGCGCGCCGGCGGGAAGCGCAAGGCGATCGGCCCAGCGGGCGATGACGCCCCGGGCGTCTCTGGTCACGCCGTGCCGCCTACGCCTCGACCCGGTCGAGGGCGCCGAGGATCTGGTCGACCGAGGTGAGCGTGTCGAGCGTCTCCAGGGCGCGGTCGTGGACGGCGCGAGGCGCCACTCCGGTGAGCACGATCAGCTCCGAGCCGGACCCGTCGACCGCCGCGTCGACGGCGAGCCCACGATCCTCGAGGGCCTGGAGCACGAGGGCACGGGCATCGGCTTCGGCGGCGAGGCGAACACGGACGTAGCCGGCCACCTCCACGTCCTCATCGCTCATCAGCACCACCTCGGAACGCGCTGATCTGGCGTGCTCACTGGGCGCGTTGCGCTCTCGAACGGCGGTCACGATGTCGCTGACCACCGCGCTGGCGGTGGAGGCGCCACCTGCGCCGAGCCCGCGGACCATCACCGTCGCCGCGAGGTCGCTCGAGATGATGACAGCGTTGTCAGCATCATCGACATCGTGGAGGAGCTGACCGGTGGCGACGGCGGTCGGCCGGACACGAAGATGGACCGCGCCGTCGGGCGCGCGCTCGGCGTGGGCCAGGAGCCGGACCCGGTAACCGAGCTGAGCGAGCGCGGCGACATCGGCGCCGCTGACCTCGCGGATCCCGACGCGGTCGACCGCCTCCGGTGCGACATGGGCATCCAGCGCGAGCCAGGCGAGGATCACCAGCTTGTGGGCCGCGTCCCAACCGTCGACGTCGAGCGAGGGATCGGCTTCGGCAAACCCGCGGCGCTGGGCGTCGGCGAGGGCTGCGTCAAAGCTCATTCCGGGCGTGCGCATGCGGGTGAGGATGACGTTGGTCGTCCCGTTGATGACGCCGTCGAGCGCGGCGATGCGATCACCGAGCAGGCTTGTCTGGAGCAACCCGACGATCGGCAGGCCGGCGCCAACACTTGCCTCGAAGTAGAGATGAGCACCGTGCTCGGCGGCGAGCGCCTGCAGGCGCGGACCTGACGCCGCCATCACGGCCTTGTTTGCGGTCACCACTGTCTTGCCGGCACGCAGGGCCGACTCGATCAGTGCGGTCGCGGGCTCGGTGCCACCGATCGCCTCGACGACGATCGCCACCGCCGGGTCGGCCACCACCGCCTGGGCGTCGTCGCCGAGCCTGGCGTTCTTCAGGTCGACATCGCGCGCCCGCGACACGTCGCGCACCGCGACCGAGCGCAGGACCGGCGTCGCCCCGGCCCGCTCGCCGAGCAATTCCCACTCGTCGATGAGACGCCTGGCGACAGCTGTGCCCACCGTGCCCAGCCCGAGCAAGCCGATACCGACCGATTCCATTGCCGGGACAGTCTATTGGGGGCTAGATGATGTGGCGTCGCCAGGCCAGCAGCACCGCGGCCGCGCGATCCTTGCAGCCGAGCTTCTCGAGGATGTTGCTCACGTGCGTCTTCACCGTGTTCTCGCTGAGGAAGAGCAGCACCGCGATCTCGGCGTTGTTCTTGCCGTCGGCCATCAGCCGGAGCACGTCCCGCTCGCGCCGGGTGATCGACGGCATGTGCTCGGCGGCGGCACTGACCAGTTGCGGATCCAGCAGCGACTCCCCCGCGGCGACCGCGCGAATGGCGCCCGCGAGCTCCTCACGGGTCGCGTCCTTGAGCAGGTAGCCGAGCGCTCCCGCTTTGAGCGAGGGAAAGATGTAGTCCTCGTTTCGATAGGTTGTGAGCACGATCACCCGGGCCTCGGGGTCGCGCGCCCGGATCTTCCTGAGCGCTTCGATGCCGTCCATGACGGGCATCTGGACGTCGAGGAGGATCACGTCCGGATGGGTGCGGCGCGCCTGCTCCACCGCCTCGGCGCCGTCGCTCGCCCGGCCGACGACCCTGATGTCGGGTTCGAGCTCGAGCATCGTGCAGAGACCGTCCCGGACGACCGGATGGTCGTCGGCGACGAGCACGCTGATCATGCGCTGACCGCTTCAGCCACGGCCTCGGTGAACGGCAGCCTGGTGGTGACCGTGGTGCCCTGCCCGGGTGCGCTCACCACTGTGAGCGAGCCGCCGGCACTGCGCGCCCGCTCGGCCATGCCGTCGAGGCCGAAACAATCCTCACGCGGTGCGCTCGCCGCCGGGTCGAACCCGACCCCGTCGTCATGGACCGAGAGCACGAGCTCCTGAGCGTGGGCGCGCAGCTCGACGTCCAGGTGCTCGGGCTTGCCGTGGCGCGCGGCGTTGGACAGCGCCTCCTGACCGATCCGCAGCAACGCGACCTCGGCGGTCGGGGAGAGCGGTGAATGCACTGGGACCGAACGTGCCCTGAACCGCGCCGGGATGCCGGTGCGCTCCTCCCACGCCTCGACCTCGTGACCGATGGCGGCAACCAGGCCGGTGGCCGACAGCGGAGCAGGACGGAGATTCCACACCGATCGGCGGGCCTCCTGGAGCGCCCCCCGAGCGAGCTCACGGGCCTTCTCCACCGACGATTTCGCCCGCCGTTCCGATCCACGGTTGAGCAGCGTGTCGGCGGCCTCCAGCTCCAGGACGATGCCGGTCAGCTGCTGCGCGAGGGTGTCGTGGATCTCCCGCGCGAGCCGGGTGCGTTCCTCGAGCACCGCGTGGTCGGTGAGCGCCTGCACCGGGAGGTACATCCGCCGGGACAGCAGCGTTGTTGCGATGAACGCGAGACCGACCAGCAGGATCAACACGGGGAGCACGGTGACCGGGAACAGGCGGTGAACGCTGTCGTTGACGCCGAGCGTGAGGGCGCTGAGGGTGGGCTCGAGTGCGCTCAGCGGCACCGGGTTCGCGATGATCCAGTGGCTGCTGAAGACGGGCGCGGTGAACACGTCCGTGCTCACCTTGTCGAGCGTTGCGGTGAGGGGCGTGGCGGGCATCGCCCCGGTGGCCTCCATGCGCCGCAGCGACGCCATCAGGGGTGCCTGGGTCACGGTGAACGGCGACCCGGTGGTGGCGTGCGGGAAATCCGTCACGGACTGCGGCGAGGCGTAGACCACCGCGCCTGACGCGCTGATGATCAACGGGTCGACGATGCTGGAGACCGACCCGACCGCCGGTTCGATGAGATGCGTCAGGGAGACGTCGACCCCCACGAGAATGGACGACTGAGCCTGGAACCAGGCGCTGACCCCGCTCTCCCCGTCCTCGATCAGCGTGTAGGGATCGGTCCAGAACGGCCCGTTCGAGCTGGGTCCCGGAGCACCGGCCTGGACCCAGGTGTTCGGCTGGGTTGCGGCGCCCAGGCCGCCCTCCGAGGTGGCCAGGACGGGGAGCCCGCTCCGCATCGCCGGTTGGGACGCGTCGTAGCCGTCGGCCGCGAGCACCCCCGTGTTGTCGACCGGCGGATAGATGCGAAGCTCACCCGTCTTCACGTCCTCGAACCACACGGCATTGAGCGCCGCATTGGCCTTCAACGCCAGCATCACCTGGAGCACGACCGGGGCTGCGGCAGTCGCATTGAAGAACCGCGCGTCGGGCTTGACGGAGGCCGGCGGGGGCACATAGTTGCCCATCGGAGCCCCCGCCCGCGGTGCGGCCGGGGGCTGCACAGCGGTCATGACCTTGACGAGCGCTCCGCCGAGCTCCTGCTGCAGGTCGACGTTGATGGCGCTCATGGTCCTGTCGAGGGACTGGGCACGGGTGTCCAGCGCCGAGTCGTTGACTGCCTCCTGGCGCTGGAGAATCGAAGCCTCGGTGGCGTTGGCGGTGCTCTTGGCGATGGTGTCGAGCTCGAAAACCGCGAGCACGGCGAAGGCGACGAGCGGGAGCAGCGCGACACCCACCATCCCCAGCAGCAGGCGATTGCGAAAACGCCGTCTCGGGTCTCGCCTCCGCGGACGCCTCCCGCGGCCGATCCTCATGGCATGTCTCCAGACCCCATCGTTGCCGCGAATATCCCCATCAGCCCATCGACCACTCCGGCTCCACTATACGGGCGGGGCACAATGCACGCTCGTGTCTGCGCCGAACTCCCGACCCGTTCTCGCATGCCACATGCGGTGGCGCTTCACGATGCTGCTCGTCACGGTCCTGGCGATCGTTGTATCCGGCTGCTCGTCGACGCCTCCCGCGAAAACGCCGACCAGCGCCCCAAATGGCACCGTCGCCCAGGGTGGGAGCGTGACGGTCGGGGTGTGGCAGTCGCCCACGACGCTGCTCGATGCGGGGATCGTCGGCAATCTTCCCTTCGCCGACGTCATAGCCGCGCCGGTTGAGGAAGGCCTGCTCTGGTACCGCTCGACGGCTGCGACCGCCACCAGCTCATCCGAGGCTGACTACTGGAGCCCGGATCTTGCAACTGCAGTGCCGACCCTCGCCGATGGGGGCGTCCAGACGAGCGGATGCGCGGACGCGGCGGCGGCGATGTGCGTGACCTGGCACCTCAGGCAGGGAGTGCACTGGGACGACGGCAGTGTTCTGACCTCGCACGATGTCTGCGCCACGTTCGCATTCCACTGGCTCGCCTATGGCGCCCTCGGCAAGCCCAGCCCGACCCCGCTGTGGTCCACGACCGGCTGGAACCAGGCCACCAGGTGCACCGAGCTGGACGGGTCCACCGCAGTCGTGGATTTCAAGTCTCAGTACGGCCCCTATCTCGCCCTCGGCAGCGGCGTCGACGGAATCCTCCCGGCGGCGGTGCTCGATCCGATCATGGCGTCTGGCGGCAACCTCGAGTCGAGTGCCACGAGCCTCGATCTCACCAAGGGTTCCGGTAACGCCGCAGCCTTCAAGGGCACCGCCTCACTGGGCACCGTGCTCGACGGCACCGGACCGTTCGTGATGTCGAGCGACCGCCCGGGCTCCCAGGTGGTGCTGGTGCGCAATCCCAACTACTGGAACCAGACCGGCCTCGCGCACCTCGACAAGATCATCTTCAGGATCGAGCCCGATCTCGCCACCGAGAAGAAGGACGTGCGCTCGGGCGCCGTGCAGGTTGGCCTGAACCTCGGCCTGGCGGCGCTGCCGCCACTCGACGCAGCGGTGCGCGCGCACACCGCGCCGCTCACCGTCGACCCGGTGGCGGGGTCCGGGGCAGAGGTGCTGATGTTCAACCTCTGCGCGGCGAACGGCGGGCTGTGCGACAACCCGGCGGTCCAGGAGAACGAGGACACGGCGGACCCGGCCATCCGCAAGGCGATCCTCCTGGGCATCGACCGCCAGGCGATCGTGAAAGCGGTCGCACCCGGCCTGACCACGGTGCCATCCAACTCATGGATGAATCTCGGAGCGAGCTATCTCGACGGCGCCGCCGTCCCGACCACCGCCGCCGATCCCGTGAGCGCGAACTCGATGCTCGATACAGCCGGCGACCCTCGCAACCCCAAGTGCGGGACCGCGCCGGACGGTCAGGCGTTTCGCGCCGCCAAGGACGGGACCTGCATCGTCATCAACCTGGGGACCAGCAGCGACGACCCGGTGCGCGTCAGTGTCGAGTCCATGATCCGAGATGATCTGGCCAAGATCGGCATCAACGTACCGGCTGCGTTCGCACCGAATGTTCCCGCGGCCAGATTCTTCACCACGTTCGCCGCGGGTGGCACGCTGGCGACACACGCCTTCGACATGGCCCTCTACACGGTCGGCCTCGGCCTTCCCGGCGAGCCCGACTCATATTCGTCGAGCTGGCACGGTGACTGCGGCGGGGCCTGCCTGAACGCCGACGCAATTCCCTCGAGTGCCGATCTCGGGGTGGGCATGAACTTCAGCGGGCTCAACGACACCCAGCTCGACGCCGATCTCGATCTTGCTCGCAACAGCGCCGATCTCACTGCGCGGGCCCGTGAGTACGCGCTTGCCGATCAGCGCCTGGCCACCCTGCTGCCGGCGATTCCGCTGTATCGGCAGGTCATCGTCAACACGTACTCATCGAGCCTGCTCGGTGTCGAACAGAACGACCTCGTCGCCGATTTCGACACCGCCGCGTGGTACTGCTCCGGCGGAAACTGCGCCGGCTGACAGGAACGTTCGGCGGCACGACGGCCCGTATACTCGGCCCTCGTGCGTCATCTCAGTGAACGAGCACTCGATGCGGCGTCCGCTGCGGGCGCCTCCTATGCCGACTGCAGGGTCATCAATCGAACCGTCCAGCGGATGACCGTCAAGAACGGAGTCGTCGCCTCGGTGGAACTGTTCGAGGACGAGGGCATCGGGATCCGCGTGATCGCGGGCGGGGCGTGGGGATTCGCGGGCATCGACGATCTCAGCGTCGCGAGCGTCGAGGAGACCGCACGCCACGCGGTTCGCATCGCGAAGGCGTCGTCGCGGGTCAATCGCACACCGGTGCGCCTGGCCCCCGCGCCCGCGCTCGTGGGCGAGTACCGCACGCCCGTGGTTCGGGATCCTTTCGACGTCTCCCTCGACGACAAGGTCGGCCTGCTGATGCGGACCGACGCCGCTATGGCGCACCTGGCGCAGATCCGGATTCGGGAATGCTCGCTCGAGTTCGTCCGCGAGGTGCGCCATTTCGCGAGCAGCGAGGGTGCTGTGCTCGACCAGACCATCATCGAATCCGGCGGAGGCCTCGACGCGACCGCGACCAGCGACGACGAGGTGCAGACCAGGAGCTTTCCGAACAGCTTCGGGCGCCACCAGGTCTGCGCCGGGTGGGAGGCGATCGAGGCGTTCGACCTTCCGGGGAATGCAGGGCGGGTCGCCGAGGAGGCCGTCGCCCTGCTGAGTGCAGCCGAGTGCCCGGCAGGCACCATGACGGTGATTCTCGACGCCACGCAGGCTGCACTCCAGGTCCACGAGTTGTGCGGTCACCCCACCGAGCTCGACCGGGTCCTCGGTCATGAGGCGGCATACGCGGGGACGTCCTTCCTCACCCCCGACCTGCTCGGGACCTTCCGCTACGGGAGCGAGCACGTGACCATGACCGCCGACTCGACGCGGGCGCCGGGGCTCGGCACCTTCGGCTGGGACGACGAGGGTGTGGCCGCGCAGAGGTCCGTGCTCGTCGACCAGGGCATCTTCACCGGGTACCTGACGTCGCGTGAGACCGCGGCCGCCATCGGCCAGCAGAGCAACGGCGCGATGCGGGCAGACGGCTGGTCGAGGCTTCCGATCATCCGCATGACCAACATCAACCTCGAGGCGGGCACCTCCAGCCTCGAGGAGATGATCGCCACCACCGAGCACGGTGTCTACCTCGAGACCAACCGCTCCTGGAGCATCGACGACCGCCGCCTCAACTTCCAGTTCGGCACCCAGAACGGGTGGGAGATCGTCGACGGCAAGCGCACCCGGTTGGTGCGCAACCCGATCTACAGCGGGCAGACACCCGAGTTCTGGGGATCCTGCGACGCCGTGGCGGGCCCAGCCGAGTGGCAGATGTACGGCGTGATCAACTGCGGGAAGGGTCAGCCGTCGCAATCGATGCACGTCGGGCACGGCGCGGCGCCGTGCCGCTTCCGCAATGTTCGGGTGGAACCCGCGCGATGAGCGCCGCCGACGACCTGCTCTCGGTTGCTGACAGGGCGCTGGCATCGCTCGCGCACGGCGATGCGGAGGTGGTCATCGCCGACGGTCGAAGCGAGCTGACCCGCTTCGCCGGCAATGAGATCCACCAGAGCGTCGCAGAGCGGTACCGGCACATCAGGGTCCGGCTCATCGACGGAGGGCGGATCGGGGTGGGAGAGGTGCGTGGCCATGGCGACGAGGCCGTGGCCCTTGCGTTCGCCGCTGCCGAGGAGAGCAGGCGCGTGACCACCTCGCCCGACGTGTCACCGCTGCCCACCCCGACGCGGGATGACGGCGATCACCCGGCAGCCTTCTCCGCCGCGACCGCCGCGGCGACGCCCCTCCAGCGCGCCGAGCTGGTCGCGACCATCACCGACAGAGCCGGCGCACGCGGTGTCAATGCCTACGGCGCACTGAGCACGTCAACCACCACGACGGCGATCGTCACCAGCGCCGGGCTTCGCAGGTCGGCAACCTCGACCCAGGCGAGCCTGGTGTCCGTGGCGCGCGGCGAAGACGGCGGGGGTTATGCATCGCGACACTCCGCCGACCTCGGCGCGCTCGACGTGGCCGGGCTCGCAGCCGAGGTTGTCGACACCTGCGAGCGCAACCAGGGAGCGACCCCGATCGGTCCCGGCGACTACGAGGTCATCCTGTCGCCCTACGCGGTGACCGACCTGCTCGAACACCTCGCATGGGTGGGATTCAGCGCGCTCGCGGTGCAGGAGCACCGGAGCTTCATGCGCATCGGCGAGCAACTCATGAGCGACGCGATCACGATCCGCGACGATGCGCTGACGCCGGACATCTTTCCCTTTCCCTTCGACGATGAGGGGGTCTCGACCCGGCCGGTGACCTTGATCGACCGCGGCGTCTGCGCCGGGGTCGTGTACGACACGCCAACCGCAGCACAGGACGGCGTCGAGTCGACGGGGCATTCGCTGCCGCAGCCGAACACCTGGGGACCACTCCCCCGTCACGTCGCCATGGATGCGGGCGATACTCCCTGGAAGGACATGGTCGCGTCGGTGTCGCGGGGCCTCTACATCACCAGGTTCTGGTACGTGCGCGACGTGCATCCGCTGCGCACCGTGATCACCGGGATGACTCGCGAGGGGACGTTCCTCATCGAGAACGGCAGCATCACCCGTCCCGTCAAGGATCTCCGCTTCACACAGAGCATCGTGGAGGCGCTCGCCAATGTCGTGCGGGTGAGCCGCGAACGGCGCCTCGAGCTCGGCGAAGGTGAATCCGGGGTACTGTCACCGTGGCTCCATATCGGGCGCTTCAGCTTCACGTCCTAGCCACATCGGGAAAGCCCTGTCATGACACGCTCGCCGTTGATCGGCATCACGCTCCGGGTTCTGCACGAGAAGGGTCTGCCCGCCGACCTCGCGCGCAACCGTGCGTACTTCGACGCGCTGGAGGGTGGCGGTGGGACTCCGCTGGGCATCAGCTCGTCGCTCTCCGAGCCCCGGTTGCGGGAGCTCTTTGAGCTCTGCAACGCGCTGTGCCTCCCGGGCGGTCCCGATGTCGAGCCCTCGCTGTACGGCGAGGAGACTCGCGCCGACTGCGCGGTGGAGATCGACGCCGACCTCGATCGCGCGGAGATGCTGCTCGCACGATGGGCGCTCGAAGCGGACAAGCCGGTGCTCGCGATCTGCCGCGGCGCGCAGGTGCTCAACGTCGCGCTCGGCGGGACGCTCTGGCAGGACGTCGGCACCCAGGGTGCCACCGAGCACAACCACTCGCAGGACGGGTCGCGTCAGGAGCTCACGCACAACATCGACGTCCTCCCCGACTCGCGCCTGCGAACCATCGCCGGCTCACGTCACGTCGAGGTCAACAGCATGCATCACCAGGCGCTGCGCGACCTGGGTGATGACCTCGTGGTCACGGCTCGCGCGCACGACGGGCTCGTCGAAGCGGTGGAACACCCCGGGCGACGCTTCGTTGTCGGGCTGCAGTGCCACCCGGAGGAGCTGTACCTCGAACGCGACTGGGCACGCCGTCTCTTCGCCGACTTCGTCGCCGCCGCGCGTGCGTGAAGGCTGAGCCGGGAGCAGACCGGTTGCAGCGCCGGCTCTGGGCCGGCGCCATTGCCGTCGTGGCGGTGCTCGTGGTCGTTCGCAACCTCGTCGACCTCTCCGGGTCGCCGCCCGGCCTGTACGTCGACGAGGCGTCGATCGGCTACAACGCGTGGACGATCGCCCACTTCGGCGTCGATGAGCACGGCATCCACTTCCCGCTCTTCTTCGAGGCCTTTGGCGAGTACAAGAACCCCATCTACGTGTACGCGGTCGCGGGGCTGGTCCGCTTCCTCCCGTTGACGGTGGCGGTCGAGCGGTTTCCGGCGGCGCTCTTCGGGTTGGTGGTGGTGGGATTCCTCACCGCGGCCGCATGGCGATTGACCGGCTCACGGCTGATCACGCTCGGCACACTCGCCCTGGTCGCGTTCACGCCGTGGCTGGTGATCGAAAGCCGCGTCGGCTTCGAGACGATCTCCATGGTCGCGCTGCTCTCGGCGGCACTCTGGTGCCTGTCCAGCCGGCAGCCGGCACCCCGCCAGTTCGGAATCGCGGGCCTGCTGCTCGCAGTCGCGATCTACGGTTACACGACGGCGCGCCTCGAGGTCCTCCTGATCGCCGTCCTGCTGGCGATCGTCTGGGGCCTGGCGAGGACACCCGGCTGGTGGCGCGCGCTGGTCCCGATCGCGGCCGGGTATGGGGTGCTGGGGACCTACGCGTTGCTCAACCCGGGAGCTCTCACCGGCCGGTTCAGCGCGATCAGCATCTGGTCCGACGGCGCCTCGTTCGTCACGGTCGTCGACCGGTTTCTCGCCAACTATCTTGCGTATTTCAGTCCGGGCTTCCTCTTCACCCAGGGCGACGTCAACCCGCGTCAGAACACCGAGATCGGCGGGATGCTGCTCTGGGTGATGGCGCCATTGCTGATCGCGGGGATCCTCGTGTGCTGGCAGCGGCGCCGCGAGCCATTCATACGATTCATCGTCGCCGGCATCCTGCTGGCTCCCATTGCCGCCGCGCTGACCAACAACGGGACACCGCACGCGCTGCGCTCGTCGGGGATGTTCCCGTTTCTGGTGATCCTCGCGGTGCTGGGTGCCGACGGGCTCCGAAGTGCGCTCGCCGGGCGGATCGCGGCGGGTCGCGTGGTCGGGGCGGTCCTCGCCGCCTGCCTGGTCGCCCAGGCGGTCTTCTTCACCGTCGATCTCTACGCGGCCTATCCCCACCGTGCGGCACCCTATTTCGACACCGGCGAGATCGCGGCGCTCACCACCGCGCGGGAGATCGCCGGCACGCATCCGATCTACGTCTCGAACAACCTCGACCAGCCGTATATCGAGGCGTTCTTCGCGTATCTGCCGCCGCCACCGCGACAGCAGGAGACCGACGTCGCCACACCCGGTCTCGCGGCGATGGGTATGCAGCTGGTCCCGCCTGAGCAGGTGTACGCCGGACATCCGGCGGCCGGTGACATCCTCGTGCTGAGCCAGTTCGATGCTCCGCCGCCGAGCGGCTGGACGCTCGTGGCAGGCGAGCGTGGGCCCGCGAATCTCCTCGACGCCTCCGCCCCACGCCCGGTTATCGACAGCGTCTACCGCTTCGGCGGCTGACGCTGCCTCCCGCTGCTAAGGTTGGCGGCCCGACCAAAGCACGCGGCCCGAACAAATCACAGGTGAAACCATGACTGACGTCGTGATCGTCGAAGCCGTGCGAACCCCGATGGGCCGCGGCAATCAGCGCAACGGTGACCTTCGCGACGTGCATCCCGTCCTCCTGGCTGCGCACGTGCTCCGCGAGGTGACCAGTCGCGCCGCAGTGGATCCCGCGATGATCGATGACGTCGTCTTCGGATGCGTCATGCAGACCGGCGAGCAGGCGGTGAACATCGGACGCCAGGCGGTGCTGGCCGCCGGGTTTCCGATCGAGGTGCCGGCCACCACGGTCGACCGCCAGTGCGGCTCGTCGCAGCAGGCGATCCACTTCGCCGCGAATCTCATCCAGTCGGGCCAGTGCGACATCACCATCGCCGCCGGCGTGGAGAGCATGAGCCGGATCCCGATGGGCACCACCGTGTTCCAGGGCCCCGGGACCCCGTTCCCGCCGGAGCTGCTCGAGGCCTACAACCTCGTGCCCCAGGGTCTCTCCGCAGAGATGATCGCCGAAATGTGGCACATCACCCGCGAGCAGGCGGACGAGTTCGCCGCGCGGTCGCAACGCCGCGCCGGCGAGGCTCAGGCGAACGGCAGGTTCGACCGAGAGATCGCCCCGGTGGTGGTCGGCGCCAACGGTGACGGCCGAGTGATCAGCCAGGACCAGGGCATCCGCCCTGATACGACCGCCGAATCCCTGGCCACCCTCCAGCCGGCGTTCCGGCCTGACGGGATCCTCCACGCGGGCAACAGCTCCCAGATCACCGATGGCGCCGCAGCCGTGCTCCTGATGTCGCTGGAACGCGCGACGGCGCTCGGGATCACGCCACGCGCCCGCATCGCAGGGCAGACCGTCGTGGGTGTCGACCCGGTGACCATGCTGACCGGACCGATACCGGCCACGACCCGGCTCCTCGAGCGATCCGGCCTCAAGATCGACGACATCGATCTCTTCGAGGTCAACGAGGCCTTCGCGCCGGTGGTGCTCGCGTGGGAGCGGGAGCACCATCCCGATATGAACAGGGTGAACGTCAACGGCGGGGCGATCGCGCTCGGCCACCCCCTCGGCGCCAGTGGCGCCCGGCTCATGACCACGCTGCTGCACGAGCTGGAGCGGCGCGACGGCCGCTACGGGCTGCAGACCATGTGCTGCGGCGGCGGTCTTGGCACCGGCACGCTGATCGACCGCTCAATCTGATCGACAACGCCCAGCGTGGCGTGGTTGTGGCAGGGGTGCGCCACCCCGTGACGGGTTGGTCACCTCGCTCAGGAACGCCGAAATGCCCGTGCTATATTCGGCCGGATCCCCCCATGAGCCCAGCGACGAGTACCGCCATGAAGAAAGTCCTGATCATCGAGGACTACTACGCGCTCGCCGACATCGAATCTCTGCTCTGCACGATGGAGGGCTATGAGGTGAAGGTGGCGAAGAGCGGAGACGAGGGCCTGGCGGCGTTCGTGGACTTCCAGCCGGACCTCGTGCTGCTCGATCTGATGCTCCCCGGCGACCTCTCCGGAACACAGGTCCTCGAGCGGATCCGCTCCGATCACGGCAGCGACCCCAAGGTGCTCGTGGTGAGCGCGTTGGTGAACGCCTCCACTGCGCCGAAGCTCGAGGCGTACGGGAACGTCCAGACGCTGGCGAAGCCCTTCAAGATCAAGGAACTCGCCTCGCGCATCCAGTCGATGCTCGCCCCGTAAGGAGTTCTACACTCGGGGGGTCGATGCGAGCAGAACCACCGCCGCCACCTCGCGGCCGGCCTGAGCCGCAGCGCCAGTCGGCGCCATCCCGACCACACGGACGCCGCTGCCCGTACCTCGAGCAGATCATCAGGGAAAGCACCGGTCCGTTCGGTCTCCTGACCCGCTACAAGGCCGACTGCCATGTCGACCGCAGGACTCACAAGTTCACCGGGCGACACCCCGTGCCCCCGTGTGTCTCCGAGCCCGAGTCGTGCGTGCTCTACAAGAGCGAGCACGGCGAGGAGGACGACCGAATCCGACGGTATACCGACTAGGGGCGGACCGGGGAACGAACCTCGTCGACCCTCGAGCCGTACCTGGTCGGCGGGAGGAGACGCATCAACTCCTCGGCTATGTTGTCGAGGAGTTCGACGCTATGACGACCACCATAACTCTTGGAGGAGCACGGTCATGCCGATGATCGACGTCTACGCCGCAACCGGAACGTTCAAGGCGAAGCACGAGCTCGCCCGGAACCTCGCCGCCGCCGCGAACGACCCGACCCTCAGCGGGCGCACCTGGGTCCTCATCACCGAGTCGCCGGAGGGCGGCTGGGGGATCAACGGTCACGCCAACACCGGAGCCGACATCACCGCTGCTGCTCGCGCCGAGCTGGCTGCGATCGCCGCCGCACAGGCCGCATCGGACTAGCGCTCTTCGGGAACCCGGTTACCGGGGAAAAGCCGCGCCCACGGCAGCGCGACATCAGCGTCCGACTCCTCGAAGGGCACCCCTCGACCGGCGAGGGCGAACACGAGCAGCCAGATCGGAATGAAGTAGTAGTTGAGAAACGCCCATTTGGCCAGCAGAAACGCCGCAGTGGACAGGAGCGCCCCGGCGCAGAGCACGTCAGCGAGGTCCTTCGGGCGGCGCGCCAGAACGAAAAGTGCCACGGCGGCGCCGGCCACGAGGCTGAACCAGACCGGAATCGTGTTGCCGCTGACGGCGTACCAGGCCGAGTTCAGCGTCAGGCCGTCAGCGCGAAAATTCTGGGATGCCTGGACGCCGATGATGTCCTGGTAGAAGTTTCCGACGCCGGTCGCGAGCGCGAAGGGCAGGATCAGCGCCAGCGCGATCAGGGCCGCGAGCAGGGCTTCGCGCCGCGCGCGGCCGGACCAGAGCAGGGCGGGCACGAGCGCGATCAGGATCACCGGCTTGACGGTGAACGTGAGCACCAGCAATGCGATCGACCAGCCGCGGTGTCTGCCGCGGAGAACGAACCAGCCGGCGAAGCCGACCGTCGAGTAGATGTCGACCCAGGAGAAGTAGACGATCGCGACGGTCATGGGCAATCCCAGAGCGACTGCGCCGACGTGCACCAGCCTGGCCCGTGGCTCCGACGATTGCCACGCCAGGCGCGTGGCGAGACCGATGAGTGCTGCAAGTGCGACGAGACTCATCAAACGCACGTCGCCGAGCAGCCGCGCGGGCGCGGTGATGATCGCCGCCAGGGGGAGATAGTCGAAGTGCGCGAGCGCGATGTGGTACGTGAATGGAGTCACCGCCGCTTCAACGGGGAACACCGGCTGATACGGATTCTCACCATGCAGGAGTGCGTTGCTGGCGCCCTGGATGGTCTGGAAGACGTCGATGCCGGGACTCGGTGTTTGGAGCACCACGACCAGCATTACCGCAAGGGCGCCCGTCGCGATCGCCGCGCTGAGCCACTGCAGTGCAGGTGTTTGCACCAGCAGGAGTGCGATCACCGCGAGGACCAGCACGGGCGCGATCCACGTCGTCCTCGGCAAGCCGAGAGGGTCGGCGTAGATCAGCACCACCGCCGCGGTACCACCCCCGAGGACCACCCATGGAAGGGTTCCGATCGATGCTTCGCGCCGGCTCATGATCGCTGCACCCATGAGCAGCGCGGCCAGGACGACCAACTCGAGCGCCGGCGCGCTGTAGGTGCCGAGCCGGATGGTGGCGCCCAGGCTCAGCACCGCGAGGGATGCGAGAAGGAGAAGCTCTCGCGACAGGGCGAGGTTCCCGAACGTCCGCTGTGACCCGCCGTTACTCGGGACGCTCACGTGGTTGTCGCGTTGATCGCGGAGGAACCTCCGGTGGGAGAGGCCCGGCGAGGGGCGGCTATCCGCTCGCCGTGCTGAGGCCGGGTTCGGGCGCACCCGGCGCGTCCTCCTCGACGGGCGACCCGCCGTAGACCGCGAAATAGCGCGCCTCCGGGTGGTGCATCACGATCGCGCCGGTGGACTGCTCCGGCACGAACTGGTATCCCTCGGTGAGCGTGACCCCGATCTCGGATGCCGGGACGATCCGCATCAGGGTCTCGTGGTCCTCGAGATCGGGGCACGACGGGTAGCCCCACGAGTAGCGACGTCCCTGCTCCTCGCCAAGGCGCAGCTCGCGGCGGATGCGGTGGTGCACGTACTCCGCGGTCGCCTCCGCCATCTGGGTGGCGAAGCCGTGGATGCGCAGCATGTCGTCGTATGCGCCGTCGACCTGCAGGCGGTTGGACAGCTCCGACGCGCCGGGCCCGGTGGTCACCACCTGGAGCGCGATGACGTCGCGCTCGCCATCGGCCGCGTCCTCCACCGGACGGACGTAATCCGCAAGGCAGAGACGATGCTGCTCGGACTGTCGGGGGAACTCGAACCGTCCCAGCTCGGCGTCGATATCGCCCGGGTCGTACACGATCACCGTGTTGCCGTCGGCGAGCGCGGGCCAGTATCCGTAGACCGCTTCGAGCTCGAGCCAGCCTTCGTTCACCGCCTCCTCCATGGAGCGCTGGAGGCGCGGCTCGAGCTCGGTCCGAAGCAGCTCGTCCCACCTGTCGGGATCACGAACGCCCTTGAACTGCCAGCTCATCTTGTAGAGCGAGTTGCGATCGATGAACGGGTAGACGTCCCAGATGGGAATGTCGCGGAGCACGCGTGCGCCCCAGAAGGGAACTGTGGGGATCGGCACATCGCGACGGACCGCGCTCCGCGCAGGAGCCGCTGCAGCGCCGGCGGCGGCGGCGGTGCGGCGCTCGAGCTTCTCGTGCTCGCGCACGCGATGCACTCGCGCCTCCTCGCGGACGCGTGTCAGCAGCGCGTCGTGCCGATCCGGGTCGAGAAGTTGATCGATGGTCTCCAGGCCTTCGAACGCGTCCTTGCAGTAGAAGACACCGGGCTCATAGGCGCGCTCCTGATCGAGGTAGAGGATCCGCCTACCGAAACCGCGGTTGATCGCGGCGCCGCCGATGATCAGCGGGTAGCTCAGACCGCGCTCGTCGAGCTCCTTCACGCACGCCGGCATCTGCTTGCTCGTGCTCACGAGCAGTGCCGAGAGACCGATCGCGTCGGCGTCGACCTCGAGCGCCTTCTCGATGATGGTGTTGAGCGGCACCTGCTTGCCGAGGTCGAAGACCGTGTACCCGTTGTTGCTGAGGATGGTGTTGACGAGGTTCTTGCCGATGTCGTGCACGTCGCCGTACACCGTGGCGAGCACCACCTTTCCCTTCGTGTATCCCTCGCGCTTCTCGAGGTACTGCTCGAGGTGCGCGACCGCGCGCTTCATCACCTCGGCGCTCTGCAGGACGAAGGGGAGGATGAGCTCGCCCGAGCCGAAACGGTCGCCGACGTCCTTCATCGCGGGCAGGAGGACCGTGTTCAGGACGGTGACGGCGTCAAGGTCGCGCAGCGCGAGGTCGATCTGCTCCTCGATGCCGTCCTTGCGTCGATGGAGGATCTGCGCGTGGATTCGCTCCACGGTTGACATCCCCTCATAGGGGTCGGCCGTCTCCGGGAGGCCGGCCGCCCCCGTCGACGCCCCGTCATCGAAGTGCGCGATGAATCGCGTGAGCGCGTCGGGCGCGCTGTTGAACACCAACTCCTCGGCAAGGCGGCGCGCCTGGGGATCGATCTCGCCGTAGGGGACGACGTGGGTGGGATTGATGATCGCTGCATCCAGCCCCGCCTCGACACAGTGGTGCAGGAAGACGCTGTTGAGCACCGGGCGCGTATGTGGCGCGAGGCCGAACGAGACGTTGGACACGCCGAGCACGGTGAGCACCCCGGGCAATTCGCGTTTGATGGCGCGGATGCCCTCGATGGTTTCATGGGCCGAATCGATCCACTCGGCCTCGCCGGTGGCCAGCGTGAAGGTGAGTGCGTCGAAGATCAGTTGATCGGGAGCCAGACCGAAGTCGTCGCGCGCGAGATCGTGGATGCGGCGCGCGATTTCGACCTTGCGCTCGGCGGTGCGCGCCATCCCCTGCTCGTCGATGGTCAGGGCGATGACGCAGGCGCCGTGGTCGCGCACCGACGGCAGCACCGCGTCGCAACGGATGCGTCCGTTCTCGAGGTTGACGCTGTTGATGATGCCCCGGCCGGGGTACACCTCGAGCGCGGCCTTGATCACGTCTGCGTCGGTGCTGTCGATGACCAGCGGCGCGTCGATGCTCATCTGCAACGTCTTGACGACCGCCTGCATCTGCTCCGCCTCGTCGCTGCGCTCGGTCACCGCGACGCAGAGGTCGAGGGCGTGCGCGCCACCCTCAACCTGCGTCCGCGCGATGCCGAGGATGCCGTCGTAGTCATCGGCGAGGAGGAGGCGCTTGATCGCTCGCGATCCCTGGGCGTTGACCCGCTCGCCGATGAGCAGTGGGGCCGGCTGCTGACGCAGCTCGATGGCGTGCATGCTGCTCGCCAATCGCGGCTCGATGTCCGGTGTCACGCGCGCTCGTGACGCCGCGCCGACGTGCGCGACGAGCTGGCGGATGTGCTCGGGAGTCGATCCACAGCATCCGCCGACGACACTGACCCCGTACTCGCTGACGAAGCTCGCCAGCTCGGTGGCCATCGGAACGGGCTCGAGCGGGTAGTGGGCGCGACCGTCGACGTTGATCGGGAGGCCGGCATTCGGAATGCACGCAACCGGCAGCGCTGTGTGCGACGTGATGTAGCGGATCGGTTCGCGCATGTGCTCGGGACCGGTCGAGCAGTTGAAGCCGATGACGTCGACGTGCAGCAACTCGAGGATAGCGAGCACCGCTGCCGCGTCGGTGCCGAGCAGCATCCGCCCGGTCACGTCGAGCGACACCGTGGTCATGATCGCGATCGGACGTTGCGCGGCCGCGGCTGCATCACGAGCGCCGAAGATGGCGGCCTTGGTCTCGAGGATGTCCTGCTGGGTCTCGATGATCAGGACGTCGACACCACCCTCGATGAGCGATGCGGCCTGCTCGCGGTACACCGGGACAAGGTCCGCGAACCCCAGGCGGCTCATCGCCGGGTCGCTCGATGCCGGCAGGAACCCGGTGGGACCCATGCTGCCCGCGACGAAGCGTGGGCGGCCGTCGGCGGCGTATTCGTCGGCGATGCGCCTGGCGAGGCGGGCCGCGGAGACGTTGAGGTCGATCGTCACATCGCCCTGACCCCACTCCTCGAGACGCGGTCGCGTTGCCTGGAAGGTGCACGTCTCGATGACGTCGCATCCCGCGTCAAGGAAGCCCCGGTGCACGCGCTCGACGACCTGCGGCGCATGGATGGCGAGGCCGTCCATCCATCCCTCCAGCGCGGCACCCCCGAAATCGTCCGCGCCCGGGTTCTCGGATTGGAGACTGGTCCCCATGGCGCCGTCGAAAACGAGCACGCGCTCGCGCAATGCGTCAAGGAACGGAGATCGATCTCGTGCCGCCATGAGACGACGTTACCAGGGAACGGCTCCGTGATACGCTCGCCAACCGCCCGATCAGCTTCGAGGAGACCCTGTTTGGCACGACGCCCACCCCGTCCTGGTAGCACCCGCCGGCGCGGCCCCGTCCGCAGGCGGGACGTCACCGACGGCACGCCGAAGGTCGAGGTCAAGGAAGAGACGATCGAGATGGACGCCACGGTCGTCGAGCCGCTGCCCAACGCGATGTTCAAGGTGCGCTTGCAGACGGGTCAGGACGTGCTCGCCTACACCTCGGGGAAGATGCGCAAGTTCTACATCCGCATTCTGATCGGCGACCGTGTGCGAGTTGAGCTGAGCCCGTACGACCTCTCACGCGGGCGCATCACATTCCGCTACAAGTAACCGGCGAACACCGGCCGTGACGGCGATCTACGTCATCGCCGCGCTGGTCGTGGTGCTGTTTCTGCTCGGCGCCTACCGCATGATGGGCGCCGGCGCGAGCGTCGAGGACGACCCGCGAGCGGTGCTCGTGGCCGTGCTCGCCACCGCGACCGAGGCAGCCAATGCGCTCGACGGGACGCCGGGAACCGGCGATGACGCGAGCTCCCCGCACGCGATCAGACGCCACCTGGACGGCTGCGCGCAGGCGCTCGAGCGGATTGCCGGGGTGCCGGTCGACGCGACCCTGGACGAAGCCCGGTCGGCGCTCGAGCGTGCGGTCGACGAGCTGACCTGGTCAGCGCGGCTGGCCGAGGCACCCGCGTACCCGGAGGATGAGGCGCTGCGAGACGCCGGAACGGCGCTGCGCAGTCGCGGGTCGACGAACCTGGAGCGGGCCCGATCGCAGCTCGACGGCTAGCCTGCGGTCCTGAAGTACTCGACAGTCGACCGGGCGCCGTCGTCGAAGCCGATCGCCGCGCTCCAGCCGAGGCGCAGCAGGGTGCCGGTGGTGTCGAGGCACGACCGTCGCTGCTCACCCGGTTTGGCCGGGCCGTGCTCGGCGCCTGCGCTGACTCCAGCTGCCGCCGCGAGCATCTGATAGACGGTGTTCACGTCGGTCTCGACGCCGGTGCCGATGTTGTAGACACCCGTGGGGCCGTCCACCGCGGCGAGGTTGGCGCGCACCACGTCGTGCACGTGGACGTAGTCCCGACTCTGGGTTCCATCGCCGTTGATCACCACCGGTGCTCCATGCACGAGCCGGGTGGCGAAGATGGCGACCACGCCCGCCTCACCGTGCGGATCCTGGCGAGGTCCATAGACGTTGGCGTAGCGGAGCGCCACGAACTCGAGATCCGCCTGACGGCTGAACGTCCCGCCGTACGCCTCGGCGCACAGCTTCGCGGTGCCATACGGTGACGCGGGCAGGCACGGGTGATCCTCCGGTGTGGGGATCACGTCGGTGTCGCCGTAGATCGCCCCACCGCTCGATGCGAAGACAACGCGTCGCGATCCCGCATCGACTGCGGCCCGAAGGACGTTGACGGTCCCGACGACGTTGACGTCAGCGTCGTGCAGGGGGTCGCGCACGGACTCGCGAACATCGATCTGCGCGGCCGCGTGGAACACGACCTCGGGGCGCGCCTCGGCGAACGCGGCGGCAAGCTCGGGCGCCGTGATGTCGAGCTCGACAAAGGTCGCGCCAGGGTTGATCTGTGCGCGTCTGCCGCGGGACAGGTCATCGACCACGGTCACGGTGTGCCCGGCGGCGATGAGTGCATCGGTGATGTGCGAGCCGATGAAGCCCGCCCCCCCGGTGACGAGCGCTCTCACCCCTGGGTCGCGACCCGATGTGCTTTGGGAACCCGCACGTGAGTGAGCACGAAGATGACGAACCCGACAACGATCAGGCTGCCGTAGCTGATGCTTCGGTCCAGCAGCGTGATCGAAACAGCCGCCGAGTTGGTGACGCCGCCGACGGTGATCAGCACACCGATCATGCCCGCCTCAACCAGTCCAAGCCCGCCGGGGAGGAAGGGAACAGTGGTGAGCAACGCGGCAACCAGGGCGATCAGCAGGAACTGTGACGGGCCGAGGTGGACGCCGGCCAGGTGCAGCGAGAACACCACGAGGCCGAGTCGCGCTCCCTCCGCGGCCCACACCATGACGGTGAGGGCGAGCAGGGTGGGGAGACGTGCGAACGAGTTCACCGTGCCGAGCCGGAGGCTCTCGTAGCGCTGGAAGACTGCCTCAGGAAGCAGACGAAGGATTCGCTGGCCGCGGCCCGCGCGCATCACGAGGATCACGCCCACACCGGCAAGGCACACGACCACGCCGATGACGACGTAGGGCACGAGGATGCCCGGCGCCTTGGTGCGGAAGACGACGGCACCTGCGGCGAGGAGCAGCGCCATCAGGACGATGAGGTCGATGAGCCGCTCGGCGATGATCGTGCCGAGCGCCTTGCTCACCGGGACGTCGAGCTTCTGCTTGGCGAGGTAGCCGCGGTAGATGTCGCCCATCTTGGCGGGCACCACGCAATTGACAAAGAACGAGGTGATCATGATCCCGACCAGCGATCCTGCCGGACGATCCTCGCCGGCGTTCCGGAGCAGCACGTGCCAGCGGATCGAACGCACTAGAAAGGAGGCGTAGTACACGGCGAGGGCTCCGAGATAGAGCAACGGGTTGGCCTGACGGATGTTGTCCCACGCCGCACCCCAGTTGATCTGCGCGCGCCACAGCCCGACACCGACGATGACAACGGCGATGCCGAGGGACGCGATCGTTTTGGGGGTGAGGAGGCGGCTCGTCAGCGACGGGGGAGCGTCATTGACTTCGGTCTCGCCACGCACCAGCGTGGTGGTCACAGGCCGACGGTATCACGAGGTCCGAACGGGTCCCGCACCGTCGACAGATGCGCGACAGGTCCGAGATCAGACCGAATCCGGCGGGCGTCGCATCCGCGACAGCAGTGGTCGCCGGGTCGGCACGGTGCCGCCGCCTGCGATGGTGCGCTCGCGCTCCGCGAGCACGCGTGCCAGCTGGTCCAGCTCAGCGTGCTGGTCGCGTTCGTTTGCGGGTCGGCTGTCCCACTGGCGGATCTGATAGACGCCCTTGAGCGCGGCATAGGGAACGGCGATGGTGCGCAACTCGGTGGCGCCGGGCTCGACGATCCGCCACACCCCGCCATAGCGGCCGAGATGGGCATCGGCGCGAATGGAGGCGCGAAGCACGGGGCCGTCGAGGAAATGGAATGCCGCCCGATCCCAGGTGGCCACCTCGGCCTCCGGCGGCGCCGGTTCCGGATCGCCGACGAGGATCTGCCGGATGGCACTCACCGGAAAGAGCGCTCGCTCGCTGTTCTGGTTGATCGAACGCAGCTCCGCGTCGAGAATCGCGAGATCGAAGGTGATCTCGGGGGCCTCGGCGAGAACAACCTCACCGTCGATGAAATTTATGACGACGACGGGCACCTGAAAAGTGTCACATTTCGGTCACAAGTCTCACCGAACGCGGCCGTAGCATCGACGCGGAGGTGACGTGCAGACCAGACGCGCGCTCTTGATGTTGCTTGCCGGCGCGTCACTCATTCTCGTGCTCCTCGGGCCGTTGGACGTGCCGGCAGCCGCGGCTGACACCACATTGAACAGCGGAGCCCTGGTCCCACGCGACGGCTCGAACCGGCCCGGCGACCCGGATGAGCACTGCCACCATCGGTGGCCGGACGAACCCGGCGGCGATGAACGTGGCTGCGCCCTCAAGCCGGAACCGGCCCCAACTCCGACGCCCGATCCGGCACCGACCAGGACCGCCGCTCCGAAGCTCGTCCCCGCACCGACACCGCGCCCGCCGCGCCCCGTGCTGGTGGTTCCTTCGCGCTCGCAGAGCGCGTCGACCTCCGCGCGTTCCGCCTGGTCGCCCGCGGCTGGGACTCCGGCGTCGTCCCCCGCTCAGCGACCGCCTGTGCTGGCGCCGCCTGCCCTGACCATTCCGCCAAGCAGCCCCGTCAACAGCGGCGGACCCGTCCGGGGTGCGGTTGATTTCATCGCGCTCTCGACCGTCCTCGTCGCAGCGACCATCGCGGTTGCATCCCTCGTGCTCGTTCGACGCTCCGGCTGACGGGGCGCGATGAGAGGGGTGCGTTGGTTGAGCGGCATCTGGCGAGGTGCATCGTTCTCACTGAAATTCGCGACGGTCATCCTGGTCGCCGGCGTGGCCCTCGCCGCGGTGCCACTGATGCTCGCCGAGGCAAGTGCGCGCGCCCAGGCCGAGAGCAGCGCCGCCGACAGCGTGTCAATCGCCGCCAGCCTGATCGATGGCCAGCGCGCCCCACTGACGACGTTCATCGCCGGAGTCGGCCGCCAGGTCGCCGCCGACCACAACGTGACCGTCCCGGCCGCGATGCAGGCAACTCTCGCTGAAGACAGTTCGGTGATCGGCACCGGCGACCTGCTCGGGGTCGTGCAGCCCAGCGGCGCTGTCATCGCCGTGCAAGGAACGAGCCGGATTGCCGGCGCCCTGACGAACAGCATCGTCGGTGCCGTGAGCGTTGGCGAAGTCACCGCCGTGTCGCCCGACGGAGGCGCGTGGCTCGTGGCGGCCTCGCGCATCCCGGGGACCACGGCGACGGTGTTCGTTGCTCGACCAGTTGACGCGACACTCATCAATGCTGTTGCGAACAACATCGGGACGGAGGCCGACCCGGTGGGCATCCTCCTGGTCCGCGATTCCCGAGCGCGTGCTGTGGCCAGCAGCCTGGCCTCACTGACACCGGCGCTCACCCCCGCGATGTCGACTCCCAGCCCGGCAATCGTGTCGATCGAACTCGCACGAGTTCGCGGTCGCGTCGATGTCGATCGGCGCCGGATTCACGCTGACGGCGGCGACACCCTTCAAGGGCCCCCCGGTGGGCTGGCAGTCGATCCTGCTGCTGCTTGTGGTGATTCTCGTTGCGATGCTCTTCATCGTCGTCCTCGTACAGATCGACCTGCGCCGCCCGATGCAGCGTCTGGAGAGCGCCGTCGTCGCGCTGGAGAGCGGTGATTTCGATCGCCCGGTCGACGTGTCGTCGGTGGATGAGATCGGACGGCTCGGAGCCAGCTTCGCGGCGATGCGCACCCAGATCCGCTCGACCATACGCGCGACCGCGACCCGAGCCGCTGTGGCAATGGAGCTCAACCTCGCCCAGCCGCTGGACGCTGCGCTCGCCAACGTCTGCTCCGCGCTGCGTGACTCCATGGCGGTGGACCTGGCGATGATCGTCGTGAATGGTTCGGAGATGAGCGATCCATTCGCGGTTGCCGACGGCAGGCGGCGCGTCGGCTTCGAGGGGTTGCTCGAAGCCAATGGCCCACTCGGCGAGGGCTATCGGTACGCCGGCCTCGGGACCATCCTCCTCGGCGCCACCGCTGCCGCCCCCGAGGCGAGGCTCGACGTTCGTGAGTTCTGCGTCGCGCCGTTACGTGTGGGCAAGCATGTGCACGGCGTCCTCGCGGTCGCCGGGCAGGACACCGTCTTCACCCAGGGCGACATGAGCCTGGTCGCTTCGACGGCGGAGCAGATCTCACTCGCGCTGGAGCGCTACCGGTTCCTCGCCGTGGCGCTCCGCGAGGCCAGCGTCGACGACCTCACCGGCCTCTACAACCATCGCTTCCTCATCGACTCGTTCGGGCAACAGGTGGCCCTTGCGGAGCGCTTGGGAGCACCACTGGCGATGCTCATGATGGATATCGATCGCTTCAAAGCCTTGAATGACAGCCACGGCCACCACGCGGGCGACCTCGCGCTCTCGACCTTCGCGACGACGTTGCTCGGCAATGTCCGGCGCGCCGACCTCACCGCGCGCTATGGCGGCGAGGAGTTCGTGGTGCTGATGCCGAACACGTCCGCGACCGAAGCATTTCTGGTCGCCGAGAAGGTTCGCCTCGCCGTGGCCGCGACGGACGTCGAGCTTTCTGATCGCCTTGCGGTGCGCCTGACGGTGAGCGTCGGTGTGGCCGCGTATCCAGAGGACGCGGTGAGCGCGGCCGACCTGTTCGGCCTCGTCGACGATGCGCTGTACGAGGCCAAGCGGACGGGGCGGAACCGCACGTGCATGGCCGGAGCCTTGCCCGCTCCGCGAGCGCATGGAGAGCCTTCGATGGGGCAGCATGAACACGTGACCACGAGTGAGACCCATGCCGGCGCAGGACACCGTCGATCTCCGGAGTGACACGCTGACCGTTCCCGATGCGGGAATGCGCTCGGCGATGGCGCATGCCGAGGTCGGTGACGACGTCTGGGGCGAGGATCCAACGGTGCAACTCCTCGAGGAGGAGATGGCGCTGCTGCTCGGCAAGCAAGCGGCCGTGTTCGTCCCGAGCGGCACCATGGGCAACCTGGCCTGCGTCGCTGCGCAAACCCGCCCCGGTGACGAGGTCCTCGCCGATGCTCAGGCGCACGTCGTGGTCTATGAGGTCGGTGGTACGGCAATTGTCGCCGGCGTGCAGCTCCGCGTCCTCGACAGCGTGGACGGCATCCCCGATGCAGACTCCGTCGCGGCGGCGGTCCGTGAGCTGGACGTCCATCAGCCGGTCACCACGCTCCTCTGCATCGAGAACACCCACAACCGCAGAGGCGGCGCGGCCGTCGACGCGGCACAGGTCCATCGTGCGGCGCATGCGGCGCACAACCTCGGGCTTCGCGTGCACTGCGACGGAGCGCGGCTGTTCAACGCCGCCGTCGCACTGGGCGTGGCGCCCGCCGAGCTGGTGGTCGACTGCGACACCGTCACGGTCTGCGTCAGCAAGGGTCTCGGAGCCCCGGTGGGGTCGGTTGTGTCCGGCGACGCAGCGACGATCCAGTCGGTACGGCGGTGGCGCAAGCGGCTCGGTGGCGGCATGCGTCAGGCGGGGGTGATCGCTGCCGCCGGCCTGTACGGGCTCAAGCACAACCTCACACGCCTCGCCGAGGATCACGCGAATGCGAAGGTCATCGCCGACGCGGTCGAGGGATGCGCGAGAGCGACGCTGTGCCGCCCGGCCGTCGCGACGAACATCGTCCTGTTCAACACCATGGCGCCGGCCGCGGAGCTCGCCGATCGGATGCGCGCGGAGAACGTGCTGGTCAGCATCATGGGGCCGCGCTCGCTCCGCTGCGTGACCCACCTGGACGTGGACGCCGCCGGCGTCCGGCGTGCCGCCGGTGTGATCGCACGCGTCCTCTCGACCTGAGGCCGGAGCATCCGCGGACCCGGACGGACCGCCGATGGGTGTGACACGCAGAAGGCCCCCGGCACCGGCCGGAGGCCTTCTGAACTACGAACGTTTCGGTTGCTGAGGTGCTTGGCTCAGCTCGGTGTCGTGGTCGCCGGTGCCGCCGCGGGCGGTGCGGCGACGGGCTTGCGAACCACGCGGCGACGGGTGACCGGCTTGCGCGCAGTCGTCTTCCGTGCAGCCGCCGGCTTACGAGCCGTGGTCTTGCGCGCTGTGGTCTTCCGAGCGGCGGCCGGCTTGCGAGCCGTCGTCTTCCGGGCCGTGGTCTTGCGCGCGGTGGTCTTGCGTGCCGCCGGCTTGCGAGCCGTGGTCTTGCGTGCCGTGGTCTTGCGCGCCGTGGTCTTGCGAGCCGTGGTCTTGCGAGCCGTGGTCTTGCGCGCCGCCGGCTTGCGAGCCGTGGTCTTGCGCGCGGTGGTCTTGCGCGCCGTGGTCTTGCGAGCCGTCGTCTTCTTGGCGCCGGCGCGCTTCGCGGTCGCCCGCTTGGCGGTCGTCCGCTTGGCAGTTGCCCGCTTGGCAGTGCTGCGTTTTGCAGTTGCGCGTTTGGCAGTTGCGCGTTTGGCAGTCGTGCGCTTGCTACCGCGGACTGCGGTGCTCGCGCGCTTGGCTGCGCCGACGAGGCTCGTTTCGAGCCGCGCGACAGTCTTCTCGAGGCCCGCAAGTCGCTTTTCCAGCTCGCCGACGGGCAATGCCTTCACGAGGTTCTGCACCGCTTTCACGAGATCGCCACCAGCGGCGGGTGCGCGACGGCGAGCTGTCGTCCCTACGCGCCTCACGGTGCGTTTGACGGCCTTCTCGACGCCGCCTCTCCTACGTCTGGTCCTGGCCATATCCTATGGGCCTCCTTGTTGTTTGTGACAGGGGGTGTCCAAAACCTCCTATCGTTCCGCCATAGCATGCTGGTTGTGATCGTGATTGTCAATGATTGTGCATCGCGTTGCTGCCATGGCAGGCAACTACACGTCGCGTCGGAGTGCTAATCCTGGGCGTCCGGAGCGACCTAAACCACTGCCCAGTTGCGTATAGTTCGGCCTGCGCATGTCCGGGACCAATGAGCGCTCCGCCCTGAGCATTGCCCAGCGGCAGTTCGACGCCACCGCCGACGCCATCGGGCTTGACGATTCCTTGCGGGCAATGCTGCGCGAGGTCAAACGCGAGCTGGTGGTGCACTTCCCGGTCGAGATGGACGATGGCTCCTTCCGCGTCTTCACCGGCTTTCGCGTGCAGCACAACATCGCCCGCGGACCCGCAAAAGGGGGATTGCGCTACCACCCCTCGATGACTCTGGACGACGCGCGAGCCCTGGCGATGTACATGACGTGGAAGACCGCCGTCGCCGACGTCCCGTTCGGTGGCGCGAAAGGCGGCGTGATCTGCGATCCGCACCAGCTCAACCTCAACGAGCTGGAGCGGCTGACCAGGCGATTCACCACGGAGATCTCGCTCATCGTCGGTCCGGATCGCGACATTCCGGCGCCCGACCTCGGCACCGGTCCGCAGGTGATGGCGTGGATCATGGACACGCTGTCGATGCACGCGGGATACTCGGTGCCCGCGTCGGTGACCGGCAAACCACAGTCGATCGGTGGTTCGGAAGGTCGGTTCACCGGACCCGGACGCGGGGTGACCATGGTCACGGTGCTCGCCATGCGCGACGCCGGAATGGATCCCTCCGGTGCGCGGGTGGCGATCCAGGGATTCGGCAAAGTCGGTGGGGTGTGCGCGGAGTTGCTGTCGGCCGAGGGCATGACGGTCGTCGCAGTCTCGGACAGCACCTGCGGGCTGTACCGCGCTGACGGACTCGATTTGACGGCGCTGCGCCACCTCAAGGAGGAGGGTGGGCACTTCACCGATTACGGCGGCGCGGAGCAGCTCGACCGGGAAGAGTTGCTGACTCTCGATGTCGATGTGCTCGTGCCCGCCGCGCTCGAGGCGCAGATCAGCGAACGCAACGCCGACCGCGTCCGAGCGAAGGTCATCGCCGAAGGCGCCAACGCACCGCTGACCACCGAGGCCGACGCGATGCTCGAGGCAAGAGGCGTGCTCATCCTCCCGGACATCCTCGCCAACGCCGGTGGCGTCGTCGTCTCCTACTTCGAGTGGGTGCAGGACATCCAGGCGTATTTCTGGGGATCCGGCGAGGTGAACTCCCGGCTCCGCGAGGTCATGACCCGCAGCTATCAGCAGGTCAGGGCCGAGGCCCAGTCGCACGGGATCACGCTGCGCGATGCCGCCTTCCGCATCGCGGTGACCAAGGTGGCCGAGGCCACACGCGTTCGAGGGATCTATCCATGATCGGAGTCGAGCAGCCCGGCTGACGCGGAACGCGTGCAGGCTCCACCGCCGGCACCACCAGATGTGGTGGGTGCTGCTCCAGAAATCCACAAGATGGAGCGATCCCAAGGCCGGACACCCGTGGCACTCCTGTAGAATCTCCAGATGGAGTTCGAGTTGGGCAGAGGCAAGCGGGCCCGGCGCGCGTACGGGTTCGACGAGGTCGCCCTGGTCCCCGGTCGGGTGACGGTGAACCCGGCGGAAATCGACGTCTCATTCGCGGTCAACGGGACCACTCTGGAGATCCCCTTCCTCGCCGCCGCAATGGACGGTGTGGTCGACACCCGCTTCGCAGCGGAGATGGGACTCCTCGGTGGGCTGGCCGTCCTCAACCTCGACGGCGTGCAGACGCGCTACGAGGACCCGTCGGAGGTGCTCACGGCCATCGCCGAGTCGCCGGTCGATCAGATCAACACGCTCCTGCAAAAGATCTACACCGCGCCGGTACAGGACGGACTCATCGGCCAGCGGATCGAGGAGATCACCCGCGCCGGCGTGGCGTGCGCCGTCTCGACGGTCCCGGCGCACGCCGAACGCCGCGCCCCGATCGTCCAGGAAGCGGGAGCCCACATGCTGGTGGTGCAGGGGACGGTGCTCACGGCCCGCCACGTCAGCAAGTCGTACAAACACCTGTCCTTCTCCGAGTTGACGCACTCCGTCGACATCCCGGTGGTTGCCGGCAACTGTGTCGACTACGCGACCGCGCTCGAGTTGATGGACACCGGCATCAAGGGACTCCTCGTCGGGGTTGGTCCCGGCGCAGCGTGCACGACGCGCGCCGTGCTCGGGGTCGGGGTGCCGCAGGTGACCGCCACCAGCGATTGTGCAGCCGCGCGTGACGACCACTTCCGGCGGAGCGGCGAACGCGTCGCAATCATCACCGACGGCGGGATGCGTCTCGGCGGCGATGTCGCCAAGGCATTCGCGAGCGGAGCGGACGCCGTGATGATCGGCTCGATCTTCGCTTCGGCCGCTGAGGCCGCCGGCCACGGCAACCACTGGGGGATGGCCACACCGGATCCCAACCTTCCCCGCGGCACGCGCATCCGGACGGGGATCAAGGGCACGCTGCGCGAGATCCTCTTCGGCCCGGCGCACGTCGACGACGGCAGCATGAATCTCGTCGGAGCACTGAAGGCGGCGATGGGGGTCTGCGGCGCGCGGACGATCGCCGAGTTCCAGGAGACCGAGATGGTGATCGCACCGTCCATCAAGACCGAGGGCAAGGTCCAGCAGCGCGAACAGCGTGTCGGGATGGGGGTCTGAGGAGCGGTGGGAGGACAGTGATGACCGTCGCGACCGACGCAGGTGCGGTGGCGCGCACGCCTGTGCAGGTCGCCCAGGACACGATCCTCGTCCTCGATTTCGGCAGCCAGTACAGTCAGTTGATCGCGCGCCGGGTGCGTGAGGCCAAGGTCTACTGCGAGCTCGTCCCCGGGACCATCAGCGCCGCCGAGATCCGGCGGCGCAATCCGCGTGGCCTCATCTTCAGCGGCGGACCGGCATCGGTTTTCGAGGAAGGAGCACCCCACCCGGACCCCGAGGTGTACGACCTCGACATCCCTGTTCTCGGCATCTGCTACGGGATGGACCTGCTGGCGGTTGATCTCGGCGGCAATGTCGCGCCTGCCGAGCGCCGCGAGTACGGGCATGCGTCGGTCACCGTGGACGAGACCGCCGGACTCTTCGCGAAGCTGCCGCCGGAGCTCGCCGTCTGGATGTCCCACGGCGACGTCGTCACCGCCCTGCCTCCGGGATTCCGCCCCATCGCGCACTCACTCAACTCCGCCTGCGCGGCGTTCGTCGGTCCTGGGAAGCGATACGGCATCCAGTTCCACCCCGAGGTTGCGCACACGCCGCTCGGGCGCGACATCCTTCGAAACTTCCTCTTCGATGTCTGCGCGTGCGCCGGCACCTGGGCGGCCGCGTCGTTCATCGACATGACCATCAACGCGCTGCGCCACCAGATCGGCGACGGCAAGGTGATCTGCGCGCTCAGCGGCGGTGTCGACTCGGCCGTCGCCGCGACGCTCGTGCATCGTGCGGTCGGTGATCAGCTGACCTGCGTCTTCGTTGACAACGGGCTGCTCCGGCGCGGCGAGGGCGACCGGGTCATCGACGTGATGCGCACCCAGCGCCACATTGATCTCGTGCACGTCGACGCCACGGACCAGTTTCTCGATGCGCTCACCGGCGTGGTCGACCCCGAAGAGAAGCGCCGCCGGATCGGCGCGACCTTCATCCGCGTCTTCGAGGAGCAGGCAACGCGGCTGGGGTCGATCGACTTCCTCGCCCAGGGGACGCTCTACCCCGACGTCATCGAGTCGACCTCGCACGACACGCACAACGCGAACAAGATCAAGACCCACCACAACGTGGGCGGGCTCCCGGAGAACCTCCGATTCGAGCTCGTCGAGCCGCTGCGGTATCTGTTCAAGGACGAGGTGCGCAACGTCGGGCTCGCGCTCGGGCTCCCGGAGGACATGGTGTTCCGCCAGCCGTTCCCCGGCCCGGGCCTCGCCATCCGGATCATCGGTGCCGTCACGCGTGAGCGCCTCGAGACCCTGCGCGCCGCCGACTGGGTCGTCATCGACGAGATCAAGCGCAGCGGTCTCTATCGCAAGGTCTGGCAGTCGTTCGCGATCCTGACGCCGATCTCGTCAGTGGGTGTCATGGGCGATTTCCGGACGTACGGCAACGTCGTCGCCGTCCGCATCGTCGAGAGCGAGGACGGCATGACCGCGGACTGGGCGAGGGTTCCGTACGACGTGCTCGGGCTGATCAGCCGGCGCATCGTCAACGAGGTGCCGGGCATCAACCGCGTGGTGTACGACATCTCGAGCAAGCCGCCGTCGACGATCGAATGGGAATAGGCCGGGTACTCATCGTCGGATCCGGGGGACGCGAGCACGCGCTGGCGTGGACGTGCCGGCGTGACTCGCCGGATGTGTCGATCATCGTGGCACCGGGCAACGCCGGCACCGCTGCGCTTGGACAGAACGTCCCCGTCGACGTCACTGACGCTGCGGCCGTCGCCAGGCTCGCCTCGGAGCGGGAGATCGATCTCGTCATCATCGGCCCCGACGCGGCTGCGGCTGCCGGCGTGGCGGACGCCTGCCATGCGCTCCGCATCCCCGTCTTCGGCCCCACGGCTACCGCGGCGCGCATCGAGTCCTCCAAGACCTTCGCAAAGCAGGTCATGGACGCGGCGGGCATCCCCACGGCGCGCTGGTGTGGGGGTGAGGCCGACGATCGCAGCCGCCTCAGCGCGTTCGTCGCCGAGCTCGGGGGGGCATGCGTGGTCAAGGCCGACGGGCTCGCGCTCGGCAAGGGTGTGGTTGTGTGCGGCAGCGTCGCTGAGGCGGAGCGAGCGCTTGACGACTGCCTCGCCGAGCTGCGCTTCGGCGACGCGGGACGCCAGGTCGTCGTGGAGGAGTTGCTCACGGGCGCCGAGGTGAGCGTGTTCGGACTCAGCGACGGGCGCAACGTGCGCACACTCGTGCCCGCACGAGACTACAAGCGCATCTTCGATGGCGATCACGGCGCCAACACGGGGGGTATGGGCGCGATCGCCCCACCGCCCGATGCTCGCTCTCGTGGCTTCCTCGAGGACGCGTCGCGCCGCGTGCTCGAGCCGTGCATCGACGCGCTCCGTGAGCAGGGGGATCCCTTCGTCGGCTGCCTCTATGCGGGGTTGATGCTGACTCCCGACGGCGTGCGAGTGCTCGAATTCAACGCCCGCTTCGGCGACCCGGAGACGCAGGTGGTGCTGCCCCTGCTCGATGAGCCGCTGCTCGAAGTGCTCGCGGCATGTGCGCGCGGCGAGGTTGGAGCCGGTGTCGCCCCTGCCGCTGGTGGCGCGGCTGTCGGTGTGGTGGCTGCCGCCGCCGGATACCCGGGCGATGTGCGCCGCGGCGACGCGATCACCGGGATCGAAACGCTCGACGACGACGTGCTCTGTTTTCATGCTGGAACCACGCGGGACGGCGACGGGGTCCTGCGCACCGCGGGTGGCCGGGTGCTCTGCATCACCGCGATCGGCGCCGACGTCGAGGCGGCGCGGGCACGCGCATATGGCAATCTTGCGCGCGTGCATTTCGAGGGCATGCAGTCCCGGACCGACATCGGGCGACCCGTGACCGCGGGCGTGCTCTCATGACCGCATCGCTGCGGGTCGGCATCGTCGTCGGGAGTGAGTCGGATCTGCCGGTGATGAACACGTGCGGTGAGGTGCTCGACGGCTACGGGATCGGCTGGGAGATCGGTGTCATGTCGGCGCACCGTGCCGGCGATGTCGTGCGTGCCTATGCCCTGGCCGCAACCGAGCGCGGGCTGCGGGTGCTCATCGCCGGTGCCGGCGCGGCCGCACACCTTCCCGGGGTGCTCGCGTCGCTGACGACGCTGCCGGTCATCGGCGTGCCGCTCGCGGCGACGCCACTCGCCGGTTTCGACTCGCTGCTCTCCATCGTGCAGATGCCCCCGGGCATCCCCGTGGCCACCGTCGCGGTCGGCTCCATGGGCGCGCGTAACGCCGGACATCTGGCTGCGGAGATCATCGGCCTCTTCGACCCCGAGGTCGCGGCGCGTATCACCGAAGAGCGCGCCCGCATGCGCTCGAAGGTGCAGCTGCCCAAGGGATTCGTCTTCGAATAGACGCGTTGTCTCGCCGTCGATCTGGGCGGCGCGAGCGCATCGTCTCGGACCAGGATGCAGCATCCGGCGGCCGACCGCCGTGGCTCTGGCTAGAATGGCCCGGCATGCCCCGCCTTGAGTTGGTGGAGACGTCGCTCCGCCATGGGCAGCAGTCGCTCATGGTCAGCAGGCTGCGCCTCCGCCACGCTCTGCCGGTCGCCGAGACCCTCGATCACTGCGGATTTGCCGCCCTCGACGTGTTCGGTGGCTCGACATTCGAGGCGTCGCTGCGGTTCCTTGCCGAGGATCCATTCGAGCGACTGCGCGCCACTCGGGCCGCGGCGCCGATCACCCCATTCCTTGCCGTCATCGCCGGCCAGTCGCTGGTCGGGCACCGCCAGGTACCCGACGACCTGGTCGACGCGTTCATCGAGACCTCTGCCGCCGCGGGGGTGGACATATTCCGCTGCTACGACCCGCTGAACGATGTGCGCAACCTCGAGCGCTGCGCGACCGCCATCGCCGCGATGGGGAAGCAGGCTGAAGGCGTGATCGTCTACAACGAGGTGCCTGGACGCGGTCTCGACGGGCTCGGCGACGTCGCGCGCAGGCTCGTCGATGCCGGCTATCCGACGATCTGCCTCCACGATCCGCTCGGCGTCCTGGGGGCCGCGGCGGCGGCGAGGGCGGTCAAGGTGATTCGGGAAGCTGCAGGCGTTCCGGTCGCCGTCTCGATCTCAGCGCAGACCGGGATGGCGGCGCTGGCCTGCCACGCGGCGGCGAGCGCCGGAGCGTATCGCGCCGACTGCGCACTGTCACCGCTGGCCGGCGGTGCGTCGATGCCCGGCGCCGAGGCCCTGGTTGCCGGGTTCGCGGGAACCGAGGTCGACTGCGGCCTCGATCTCGAGCGCATCGCCGCCGCGGCACTGGTGCTCGAGCAGGAGCTCGTCCACTACGCCGATGTCATTGATCCACTGGCCGCCCGTCTCGACACTTCGGCGCTGCGCGGGCTGCTCCCGCCGTCCGCAATGGGGCGCGCTATGGCCGAGCTGCGTGAGCGCAGCGCGCTGGGGCGGCTTCCCGAGGTCGAGGCCGACGTCGTCCAGGTTCGCGCCGAGCTCGGGTATCCGCCCCTGATCACGCCGCTCACCGAGATCATGGCGACGCAGGCTGTCTACAACGTGGTCGAGGGCGACCGCTACGCGACCATCAGCCAGGAGATCAAGGATTACTGCCTCGGTCTCTACGGCGAGCCGCCCGAGCCGGTTGACCGCGAGGTGCGGCGGCTCGTCAACGGCCGGGAGGAGCCGATCACATGCCGCCCGGCCGACGTGCTGGAACCCGCGATGGAGGCCACCCGGCGCGAGCTGATTCGCGAGGGATATGCAAAGCCGGACCTGGCTGCGATGGTGACCTTCGCGCTCTTCCCGAATCCGTACCTCAACCTGGTCCGCGGTGACGCGGTCGCCGAGCGGCTCGGGGACGAGCCCGGGGTCGAGCCCGTGAACGGCAGCATCGTTTCCGTCCCCGTCGACCCGGCCGACGACGCCGAGCCGTCGGGCGAAGAGCCGCCCGAGCTGCCGGTCCGCGAGCTCACCGTCGAGGTGGATGGGCAGAGCTACGCGGTGCGCATCATCGGCGGGGTCGACTCCGGCGGCGCGGTCGAGGCGCCGGCGAAAGCGGCACCGTCCACGGTCCGGGAGGGGACGGTGATTTCGCCGATGCAGGGCCTGCTGCTCAAGGTCAATGTCAAGGTCGGCGATCATGTCGCGCTGGGCGACGTCGTGTGCGTGCTCGAGGCAATGAAGATGCAGAACGACATCACCGCGACCCGGGCGGGGACCGTGACCGAGGTGTACGTGACCGAGGGCGTCGTCGTCAGCCCGCGCGCGCCGTTGATCCAGATCGGCGCGTGAGCACGAGCTGAGCCGCAGTCATGTTCGCCAAAGTCCTGGTCGCAAACCGCGGAGAGATCGCGCTCCGGATCATTCGCGGGTGCCGAGACCTCGGCGTTCGAACTGTCGCGGTGCACAGCGAAGCTGACCGGGCCGCCGCGTTCGTCCTGCTCGCCGATGAAGCTGTCGAGATCGGGCCCGCACCGGCGGCGCAGTCGTACCTCGTCATCGATCGCATCATCGACGCGGCGCGTTCGACAGGCGCACAGGCAATTCATCCCGGTTACGGGTTTCTCAGCGAGAACCAGCAGCTCGCACGAGCCTGCGCCGACGGCGGCATCGTGTTCGTGGGTCCGCCGCCGGACGCCATGGCCGCGATGGGCGAGAAGGTGCCTGCCCGCGAGCGCATGCGCAACTCGGGCGTCCCTGTCGTCCCCGGCACGGATGCACTCGGCGACATCGAGGAAACCGTCGCCGCCGCGGCAGGCATCGGCTACCCGGTGCTCATCAAGGCGAGCGCAGGCGGCGGTGGCATCGGGATGCGCGTCGCCCGCGACGAGGAGGAATTGCGCGCGTCGTTCGACACCGCCAAGAGCACGGCCCAGCGCGCATTCGGGAACGACACGATCTTTCTCGAGCGGTACCTCGAAGAACCGCGTCACATCGAGATCCAGGTGCTCGCGGACACCCATGGCAACGTCATCCACCTCGGCGAGCGTGAGTGCTCCGTGCAGCGACGCCACCAGAAGATCGTCGAGGAGGCCCCGTCGCCTGCCATCGACGCGGCCACGCGCGCGCAGATGGGGGAGGCGGCGGTCACCGCGGCCAAAGCCGTGGGATACGTGAACGCCGGAACGGTCGAGTTCATCTACCGCAACGGCGAGTTCTACTTCCTGGAGATGAATACCCGTTTGCAGGTCGAGCACCCGGTGACGGAGCTCGTGTACGGCATCGACCTGGTTGCGGAACAGCTGCGCATCGCCGCCGGCGAGCGCCTGTCACTCACCCAGGAGAAGGTCGTTCCGCGTGGGCACGCCGTCGAGTGCCGGATCAACGCGGAGAACTATGCACGCGGCTTCCTGCCGTCACCGGGGCAGGTGACGGGGTACCACGAGCCGGGCGGACCCGGCGTGCGTGTCGACAGCTCGCTGGTGGGGCCGGGTCTCGTCTCGCCCAACTACGACCCGATGATCGCCAAGCTGATCACGTACGCGCCGACCCGCGACATGGCACTCGACCGGATGCGCCGGGCGCTGCTGGAATACGTCATCACCGGAATCCACACCAACATCGCCTATCACCTCGCGGTGATCGCCGACCCGGACTTTCGTGCGGGTCGATACAGCACCGCCTTCATCGAGCAGCATCCCGAGTTGGTGGCGGCGGCCGATGACTGGGCGAAGCGTCAGGAGCCGTTGCGTCGGGTCGTTCGCGATCCGGCGCGCGTTGCGGCGATCGCCGCCGCCATCGCCGTCTCCGGCTAGCGAGCGTGAAGCCGCGCTTCGGGCGGCCGTACGCGGCCAGCGTGCTGCGCCCGCTCGCCGAGCAGGTGGTCGGCGTACTCGACGTGCAGCCGGGAGAGACCGCGTGCGACCTCATCTGCGACGGCGGGACGTTGGGTATCGCGATGGGCGCGACGGTCGGGAGACACGGAGCGGTGGCGCTCGTCGACAGCGACGATGGGCTGGTCCAGTCCGCACTCCGTGAGGTTGCAGAGACAGGTTGCAAGGTCTCGGCGCATGTTGCGGACGGCGATGCCAGCCCGCTGATGGAGCGGTCGTGCGACCGCATCGCATCGCTCTGCACACACGGATTCTGGGACGGGGCCTCGCTCTTCGGCGTCGCCGAGCGCGCGACGCGCCCGGGGGGATGCGCCGCGATTGTCACGTGGGATGCGGCGCACCCGCCGTTGCACGAGGCAGCGCTCGTCGATGCGCTGCGCGATGTGTGCGGGATCCACTCGCGGTTCCTCGAGCGCTGCCTCGCATGCGTCGACACGGAGCGCGCAGATGGGTGGGACCAGGTGGCGCTGCACGACGTGGCGCGTTTCGACGGCATCGTCGGCTACTGGGCGGCGATGGTCGTGGCGCGACCACTCGCCGCAGAGCTTGCAGACGTGTCCGATGACCTCTTGTCTGCGGTACGAGCCGCGTGCCAGCGTGCTCTGGAGCCCTGCACCGCAGCGGATGGGACCATGCTCATCCCGGTGCACGCGACGCTGTATCGCCGAACCGCGGGGACCGACGCTTAGGAGCTGGCCTGGACCTTGGTCGTGAAGCTGCTCGCCAGGGTCTGTCCTTCGAAGTCGGCGAGCGTTGTCGCGATGTTGAGGGTCAGCGTTCCGGACGGGGCATTGGCGATCGTCACCGTGGCGGTCCGGGTGTTGGGGTTGTACACGGCGGCCGAGGGAAGTGTCACGCCGGACGCGGAGAGCACCGAGATCGCGGCGGCCACGGTGCTCGGATCGAGGTCGCTGTCGAAGCTCACCTGGAGCGTGGTGACGCCGCCGGCCGTGTTCAAGCTGACCTGGACCGCGTGTGGGCCGGCGGATTGGTCTCGCAGCTGCGACGTGAGCGCCGCCGATGTGACCAGGTATCCACCGCCTTCGCCCGGCGCGAGCACGATGGTCTCGGTTGCGACCCTGGCGGTGGCGTGTCCAACGCTCGGATCGACGATCAGCTCTATATTCGCCGCGACGCCGCCCGGTGCCACCAGGTAGGTGCTGATGACGTACGCCCGGCTGAGATTTTGGGGCGTGAGTGCCGCCGCATTGACGCCGGCGGCGCTCAGGGCCGCGAGCGCGACGAAGTCCGACTGGCCGTCACGCCCGACCTGAGCCTGGACGAAGCGTTGCAGCGTGCGGTCCGCACCGGCAGGAATCAACTGGCCACTCGCCGTTGTCGCCGCACCCGGCACCGTCGCCTCCTCGATCGAGGCTCCGCCTGCCGTGTTCGAGATGAATGCGATCTGATCGCCACCGCGAGAGAGGGTCAACTGGGTCGCATTCGACGCCGGTTGGATCGCAAGCGGCGTACCGCTCGGCAGCCGGGCAACCACGAGTGCGGCGATGCCGCTGGTATCGGTGCTCAGGTATGCAACTTCATCGCCCTTGAAATCGAGCGCGACGTCACTCGGACTGGCGGCCGAGTCGGCCATCGGGACCACGGCTGGAGCGCTCTGGCCGACGGTCTCGGTGAACAGCCGGGCGGGCTGCACGGATACGTCAACCCACGCGACGGTCGCGCCGTCGCCGCTGAAGGCCACGTCGGTCATCGCGCCCTGGAGCGTCTGGTCGGTCCCCGCGGCGATGTTGAGCAATGCGCCGCCGGTGCCACTTGCCGGTGCGACATATGCGAAGGAGCCACCCGGCGCGAGCGCGGTGATCGTGCCCGACCCCGATGGCAGCGTGTACAGCAGCTTCGCCGCCTTGGCGAGGTCGATCGAATTGATGGTCGCGCCATCCGTGTAGACGATGCGATCGCTCGTCGCCCAGGTCACCGCGGTCACCGGCGTCGGCGAATCGGTGAGAGTCACCCGCTGCCGTCCATCGCTCCTCGCCGTGACGATTCGCGAGCCCCCGTTGCCGTCATCCAACGCCCATACCTGGTATCTGCCATTGGGCGAGAACGCCACGGCGCTCGGCGAGGATGGTTCGATCTGCGTGGGAGTGCCCAGGCTCGGGAAGTCGACCAGGCCACCCGGGACTTCGGGCGCTTGCGTGATCACGCCTTCCGGGGTCGACGTCGGACCGGCCGACGGTGTTGCAGGAGCTGCGCTCACCGAGGGCGACGGAGACGCTGTCGAGGATTGCGGAAGGAGGCCGACGGTGCTGAGCACGGAGCCATCCGGGGCGAAGAGCAGCGAGCCCCCGGTCCCATTCGAGCCGAGGACGACGGGGTTCAACGACGGCGGCGCGACCGGCCCCGGCGTCGGCGTCGGCGCGGTTCCGAAGGTGATGTTGATCGGCGCCGCGGCAGACGCTCCCGAGAGAGCCTGGATCGCCGTCCGGGCGATGGTCACGCTGTATGGCGTGTTCGCCGAGAGGTGATACGCGGGCGAGATGACCAGGTCGTTGTTCTTCCAGGAGAAGGACACCTTGGTCGCCGGCTGAATATGCACGCCGGCTTCAACTGCCGCTTCGTTCATCGGCTGGTTGAACGCAACCGTGATCACCTGGTTGGGGCTGACCGAGTGCTGTGCAGTGAGCTGGGAGACGGCGGTAACGGAGCGATCGACGGTGTGGCTCGAGACGAACGTGAGCACGGTCGCGGTGATCAGCGCCGCACCGACGAAGGCGCCGCCCCAGGCAAAGTGCCCCGGTCCGAGACGCCACCAGCGGCGCACCCCTCGAGCACCGCCGCCACGCGAAGCCTCGGCGACGAGCTGTGCGCGGAGGCGGTTCTGGAAGCGCGGGTCGGCTTCGATGCGCGGACGCGATGCTCGGACGTGCTTGGCCGTCTCGAGCAATTCAGGCTCGTCATGGAACAGGTCCTCGAGCTCGGGATCGAACCATCCGCCCATCCAGGACATCAGCGCTGCTCCTCGACGGCCACGACGACACCGAGGCGCAGCCGGACGCCGATCATCCCGCGGTGGATCAGCAGCTTCACGGCTCCCTCACTCTTTCCCAGGATCTCGCCGATCTGGGCGAGCTTGAGGTCCTCGCCGAGTTTCAGGGTCATCGCCGCTCTCTGCTGGGGCGGAAGGTCATCGATCGCGGCCCAGACGCGAGCAGCCTCGGCGCTGTCCACGACGCGGTCGTCGACAGGGCGCGCCGGATCGGCGACAGCGATGGCGCTGTCGAGGCTCGAGGTCGGTTTGCGGCTGCGGTAATGATCATTGATGGCGTTGACGCTGATCTGGTAGAGCCAGGCACTGAATGGGTGGCCTGACGGTTTGTATCGCCCGATTGCACGGAGTGCCTTGAAAAAGACCTCTGAGGTGACGTCTTCCGCTGCCTCCTGGTCTCGCAGTCGGCTGAAGACGAACCGGTAGATCTGCCCGAAGTAGTGGTCGTACAGTTCCCCAAAGGCGTCGGCGTCCTGTTTGGCACGCTCGACAAGTTGGTCCTCATACGCCCGAGGTAGCGTCATCTCGGGATCACCGGGCGCACTCGATCGGTCAACGCCGGCCGAGTTGGTCCGGTTACGTCTGCTGGCATGAAATCGACCTGCTCTCCGCGTGCCGGACCCCGGCTGATCTTCGTCCCTTCCCGACTGGCCCCGGCCAGCAGCTCGCGGCGGGTCTCAACTGCGAGCCCAGGCAGGTCAGTGATTATGCCCGCCACCCGACCGTCCGCAAGATAAGCGCGCAGACGCTGGGGACCGTCGACCGTCCACACCATCATCGGGAACCCGCGGGCCCGAGCCTCCGCGAGCAGGCCGGTGGCGGGCGTCCGCCCCCGCCGCGGGCGCAGCGGCGCCAGCCACTGGTGGACGGCCAGGAGGTCGGCGCCGCATCGCTCGGCGAGATCGAACGGAAGCCCTTCGTAGCGCTGCGTGCGGCTCCGCAGCCGGCCGGGGCCGAGCAGGAGGCCGCACCGTGCATTCGGGTCCAGACGCCTGATCGCGGCGATCACGCTCTCCTCGAAAGAGGTGTACAGCAGCTGCTCACGCGGGAAACGGCTCGACGCCGCGGCGATGACCTCGGCTTCGAAGCCGGGTTCCTTCACCTCGATGTCCAGCCCGATCCGGCCGGCGCAGAGATCGAGGACCGTTTCGAAGCGCGGCGGCTCGTGGCGGGTCAGGCGCACCAGGCGCGAATACGTGAGCATCGAGAGCGGGACCCCCCGGCGAGAGGCGTTGTGATGCACCACCAACACCCCGTCGGCCGTACGCCGAACGTCGAGCTCGACTGCGTCCGCGCCCAGGGCTATCGCCGCTTCGAATGCCGGGACGGTGTTCTCGGGGGCATCGCGTGAGGCGCCGCGGTGCGCGATCACGAGGGGAAGGGAGGTGCCGGCTGTCACCCCGATAGAATGAACGTACGTGATCCCCCGCTACGCCCCGCAGCAGATCGCGAAGATCTTCAGTGACGCATCGCGGCTGCAGCGCTGGCTGGATGTCGAGTTGCTCGCTTGTGAAGGGTGGGCGGAAATCGGCCGGATCCCGGTCGAAGCGCTCTCCACGCTGCAGGGCGCCACCATCGATGCCGATCGGATCGCTGAGCTCGAGGCCGAACAGGGACACGACATGGCCGCGTTCGTGGCGGCCGTGCAGGAGACCGTTGGCGACATGGGGCGGTACTTCCACCTCGGCTTGACGTCGTCCGACGTGGTCGACACGGCGCTGGCGACCCAGCTCCGCGACGCCGCCAAGGTCATCGACTCCGACGTCGACTCGCTGATCGGAGCACTGGTCGATCAGGCCGAGCGCCACCGTCTCACGGTGATGATGGGTCGCACCCACGGGGTCCACGCGGAGCCCTTGACGCTCGGCGTCAAGCTCGCCAACTTCGTCGACGAGGTTCGTCGTGCCCGTTCGCGTCTGGCTGCCGCGACGGCTGAGATCGCGGTCGGCCAGATCACGGGAGCGGTCGGGACCCACGCGAGCGTCCCCCCAGAGGTCGAGGAGCACGTGTGTCAGGGCCTCGGGCTCGGCACCGCGCCCGTGGCGACACAGGTGCTAGCCCGCGACCGCCACGCATCGTTCATCACATCGCTGGCGCTGCTCGGCGCGGTCCTGGAACGGCTTGCGACGACCATACGGCTGCTCCAGATCACCGAGGTCGACGAAGTCGAGGAGCCCTTCGGGCAGCGGCAGAAGGGTTCATCGTCCATGCCGCACAAGCGAAATCCCGTGCTCTGCGAGCGCATCTGCGGGCTTGCTCGGGTGCTTCGGGGCTACGCGATGACGGCGATGGAGGACGTCGCACTCTGGCACGAGCGCGACATCTCCCACTCGTCCGCGGAGCGCGTGATCCTTCCCGATGCGTGCGCGCTCAGCGACTATATCGTGCGTCTCTCCACGCGAATCGTCGAGGGACTGCGCGTCAAGTCCGAGAACATGACTGCGAACATCGAGTTGCATGGCGGCATCGTGTTCTCGCAACAGGTGCTCACGGCGCTCATCGTCGAGGCGGAGTGGCCGCGTGAGCGCGCCTACCGAGCCGTGCAACTGCTGGCCGCCCGTGCGCGCGACGACGAGGGGTCATTCCGCGACCTGGTGGCTCTCGATCCCGAGATCACCGGCGCACTCTCGGAGGCGACGATCGCGCGCTGCTTCGACGTCGAACCGTACCTCGCCCACATCGATGAGACATACCGGCGCCTCGGTCTGTCGACGACAACCCAGCGAATCGCAACGGATACGTCGGCGCCGTTGCTCGCAATTGAAGCCGGCCTTGCCGGCGGGAGGATGAGTTGATGCAAGTGATGAGTGCCGCCGAAGTCGGCGACCTGAACCTCTTCCGCCGCGGCAAGGTGCGTGACACCTTCCAGCTCGCCGACGGCACGCTGCTGATGATCGCGACCGACCGCCTGAGCGTCTTCGACGTCGTCCTGCCCACACCGATTCCGGGCAAGGGGACGGTGCTCACGCAGATGTCGCGGTGGTGGTTTGCGCAGACGGGCGGCATCATGCCCAATCACCTGCTTCCTGACATGGAGGAGGCGATTCCCGAGGCGATGAGAGCCGGCTGGCTGCCGCGCTCGATGCACGTTGCGCGCGCGCAGCGCATCGATGTCGAGTGCGTGGTGCGCGGATTCATCAGCGGTTCGGGGTGGAAGGAATATCGCGACAAGGGCACCCTCGCCGGCGAGCCCCTGCTGGCGGGCTTGCGCGACTCCTCTCGTCTCCCCTCCCCGAGGTTCACACCGGCGATCAAGAAGGACGACGGCCACGATGTCAACATCTCGCGCATGGACCTGCGCGCACTGGTTGGGCAGTCGCTCGCGGACGAGCTGGAGTCCGCGTCGCTGCGGCTCTTCGATTTCGCGACCGCGCGCTGCGAAGGCGTGGGCATCTACCTCGCCGACACCAAGTTCGAGTTCGGTTTCATCAACGGGAAGCTCACGCTCATCGACGAGATCTTCACCCCCGACTCTGTCGCGCTTCTGGGAGATCTCCCAATGGCGCGAGGGCGAACCGGCCGTTTCGTTCGACAAGCAGTTCGTGCGTGATTACGTCGAGACCCTCGGCTGGGACAAGACCGATCCCGGTCCGGCGCTCCCCGAGGAGGTGGTGAGCGGGACGACCCAGCGCTACATCGAAGCCGCCCGGCGCATCTGCGGCATCGAGATCGAAGGCGTCACCGCCGAATGACCTTCTCCGTCGAGGTCGTGGTCGCGTTGAAGCCCGTGGTCAATGATCCGCAGGGGCTCGTGGTGCGCGACGGGCTGCATCGACTGGGGTTCTCCGGGGTGCGCTCCGTGCGCGTCGGGAAGCATCTCGAGCTCGAGGTCGACGGCGATGACGAGGAGTCCGTGCGGGCTCAGGTCGAGGCCATGTGCGAGCAGCTGCTGCGAAACCCGGTGATCGAGGATTCACGTATCGGGTCGGTCCGCATCTTGACCGAGAACGCCTCATGACGGCCGCTCTGCGTGGGGGTGGGGAGGACATGGACTGCGGGGGGCACGGGGTCGGAACGCCTTTGGCGTCCCGCCCCTCGCTCTCGCCCGGGGGGGTAGCCCGGGCTGCGAGACGGCCCTCCTCCGTCCATTTCCTCTCCACCTTTGGACGCGAGAGGTTCTGATGCGGTTCGGGATCGCGGTCTTTCCCGGTACCTGGTCGGATCGCGATTGCCGCCACGCTGTCGAGCTGTCCGGAAACGAGGCCGTGATGCTCTGGCACAAGGATCGCGACTTGCAGGGCTCGGATTGCGTGATCCTGCCTGGTGGTTTCGCGTATGGCGATTACCTCCGGGCTGGGGCTGTCGCTCGCTTCGCACCACTGATGGAGTCGGTTGCCGAGTTCGCGAATAGTGGCGGCCTCGTATGGGGGATCTGCAACGGCTTTCAGGTGCTCTGCGAGGCCCATCTGTTGCCCGGGGCGTTGACGCGGAACACGTCGCTGGAGTTTCGGTGTGTGCCGACCTGGTTGCGCGTGGAGAGTGTCGATTCGGCGTTCACCGCGGGGTGCGCACGGGGTGACGTGCTGGAAGTGCCGATTTCGCACGGGGAGGGGCGGTACGTCGCGGACGAGGAGACGCTCGACATGCTCGAGCGCGAGCAGCGGGTGGCGTTTCGCTACGTGCGGCGGGATGGATCGGCGGTGGAGGGCGAGTCGCCGAATGGGTCGATGCGTGACATCGCCGGCATCGTCAACGAGCGCCGCAACGTGCTCGGGATGATGCCCCACCCCGAGCGGGCGTGCGAGCCGCTGCTGGGCTCATCGGACGGCCTGCGCCTGTTTGACAGCATCGCGAAGTCGGTCAGTGGCAGCGGTTCGATGCCGGTTGCGGCGGTGTCGTGAGCAGCGTCCAATTGGCTGGGGCGAGCGACGCGGACCTTGCGGAGGTTGCGCTCACACGCTCGGAATACGAGCATCTGGCAGCGGCGCTTGGTCGTGAGCCGAACCGCCTGGAGCTGGGCATCGTCGGAGCGCTCTGGAGCGAGCACTGCAGCTACAAGACGAGCAAGCCGCTGCTCGGGACACTCCCGACCAAGGGTCCGCGTGTCCTCCAGGGACCCGGCGAGAACGCGGGCGCGGTGGACATCGGCAGCGGCCTTGCGTGCGTGTTCAAGATCGAGTCACACAATCACCCGAGTGCGATCGAGCCCTATCAGGGCGCTGCCACGGGGGTTGGCGGCATCCTGCGAGACATCTTCACCATGGGGGCGCGGCCGGTCGCGCTCCTCGATTCGCTCCGGTTCGGCCCGCTGGACGAGCCTCACCAGCGTCACCTCTTCGACGGAGTTGTGGCCGGTATTGGCGGATACGGCAACTGCATCGGCGTCCCGACCGTTGGAGGCGAGCTGTATTTCGACGAGTTGTACCGGACCAACTGCCTGGTGAACGCGATGTGCGTCGGCATCGTGGAGCAGGGCAAGCTCACACGCGCGACCGCGAGCGGCCCCGGCAACCTCGTGCTCCTCGTGGGTGCCGATACCGGCCGTGACGGCATCCACGGCGCGAGCTTCGCGTCGGTCGTGCTCGACGCAGAGAGCGCCGCGCGCCGGCCCGCGGTGCAGGTCGGCAACCCATTTCTCGAGAAATGCCTCATGGAGGCGTGCCTCGAGCTCGCGGGGGATCCGCGCGTGATCGCGATGCAGGACCTCGGGGCAGCAGGGCTGTGTGGCAGCACCGCCGAGCTCGCGCATCGGGGTGGTTGCGGCATCGAGATCGATGTCGCCCGCGCCTCCCGACGGGAGACGGGCATGACCCCGTACGAGGTGATGCTCAGCGAGTTGCAGGAGCGGATGCTGATCGTCGCGAGGCCGTCTGACGTGCGATCCCTGCAGGAGGTCTTCGAGCGCTGGGATCTGCACTCCGACGTGGTGGCGATGATTCTCCCCGAGCCGCGCTTCGTGGTCCGCGACGGTGCCGATCACGTCTGCGACCTTCCCCTGGACCTGCTCGTCGACGGGGCTCCGCTGCGCACCGCGCCCGGGCCGCGGCCGGATCGCCCGACGCTGGTCGAACCCACCGGGAGACCGGCGCCGTCGTGGACGCCCGGCGAGGCATTGCTCCAGCTGCTCGGGAGCCCCAACCTCGGGAGCCGCGCGTCCGTCTACCGGCGATACGACCACCAGGTCGGCGATGCGACGGTGATCCTTCCGGGCGGGGACGCGGCCCTGGTTCGTGTCGAGGGAACCCCACTCGGGCTCGCGCTGGCAACCGACGGCAACTCGCGATACACCGCGCTCGACGCGCGCCACGGAGCGATGATCGCCGTCTGCGAGGCGGCACGCAACGTCGTCGCCACCGGTGCGAAACCTGCCGCGGTCACCAACTGCCTCAATTTCGCCAATCCCGAGCACGCCGACGTGTGGTGGGACCTGCACGACGCCATCGAAGGCATCGCCGCGGCCTGCACGGCGCTCGAGATCCCGGTCGTCAGCGGCAACGTGAGCCTGTACAACGACACCGGCGGGACCGGGATCGATCCGACAGTCGTGATCGGCATGGTGGGGGTCATCGACGACGTTGCCCGGCGTTGCACCGCCGGTTTTGGGGATGAGGGCGACCTCGTCGGTCTGGTCGGCCCGGTTGGTGCCGAGCTCGGGGGCAGTGAGTACCAGCGGCTCGCCGATGGGGTCAACGCCGGGCTCCCTCCGCAGCTCGATATCGACCTCGAGCGACGCGTCCAGGGCTTCATCCTCGAGGCCATCGCAGCGGGGCTGCTGCACTCGGCGCACGACTGCGCCGAGGGCGGGATTGCGATCGCACTTGCCGAGTCGTGTCTGCTGGGCGACATAGGCGCCCGGGTGGCGATCGAAGAGTTGGGAGAGGGTGAAGGGTTGATTAACGGGGCTGCCGGTATACTCTTCGGTGAGAGTCGAATCTCGATTCGTCATCAGCTTCGCCAGGGAGGCACTTGTGCGATTGCACGAGCTGGCAGGGCGACACTCGGTCCCCTTGCGCGATCTCGGCTCCGTCGGAGGCGAGCGGATCAGCGTGAGCGGGTGTATGGACGTGTCACTGGCGGACGTCCGACAGGTGCACCAAGGGGCCTTGATCGAGCGTGAGTGATCAGGCCGGAATGGACGCCATCGACGACGATCACTTCCACGAGGAGTGTGGCGTTTTCGGGGTGTTCCACCCGGGCGAGGACGTCGCCAACCTGACGTACTTCGGCCTCTACTCGTTGCAGCATCGCGGACAGGAGTCCGCCGGCATCGCGGTCAGCGACGGTCGCGAGATCCGCGTCCGCAAGGAGATGGGCCTGGTCTCGCAGGTGTTCGACCAGGAGACCATCGACAGCCTCAAGGGCAATATCGCAATCGGGCACACGCGCTACAGCACGACGGGCAGCGCCCGCCTGCTCAACGCGCAACCCATCTCGGTTGAGCACCCGACCATCGGACCCGTGGTGATCGCGCACAACGGCAATCTCGTCAACGCGACCCGGTTGCGCGACGAGCTGATCACCAAGGGATTCGACTTCGAGACCACGAGTGACACCGAGGTGCTCGGCGCACTCATCGCGCATACTCGGGCCGATACGCTGGAGCAGGCGCTCGCCGAAGCGCTGCCGCGGGTTGAGGGTGCCTACTGCCTCGTGTTCCTGACCAAGGATTCGCTCGTGGCCGCACGCGATCCGCTCGGCATCCGCCCGCTGTGCCTCGGCCGCTTCGGCGACGTCGATGCGCCCGGCGGCACCGGCTATGTGATGGCCAGCGAGACCTGCGCGCTCGACGTCGTCGGGGCGACCTTCATCTGCGAGATCGAGCCCGGGGAGATCGTCACCGTCGATGCGTCCGGGATGCGCAGCACGAAGATCCAGCGCACCGCCGCGCACCGGGCGATGTGCTCGTTCGAGTTCATCTACTTCGCGAGACCGGACAGCGTGATGATGGGAAAGTCGCTGTACGAGTCCCGGCGCCACATGGGCCGCGAGCTTGCGCGCGAGGCGCCCGCGGACGCGGACATCGTGATCACGCTGCCCGACAGCGGTACCCCGGCAGCGATCGGCTACGCAGAGGAGTCGGGTCTGCCCTTTGCGGAGGGCATGATCAAGTCGCGCTACATCACGCGCACCTTCATCCAGCCGACGCAACGGTTGCGCGAGGCGGGCATCCGGTTGAAGTTCAACCCGATGCGTCATGTGCTCGAGGGCCGGCGCGTGGTGCTCGTCGACGACTCGATCGTGCGTGGGACCACGTCACGCCGAATCATCGACGAGCTGCGCCGCGCCGGAGCCAGCGAGGTGCACATGCGCATCGCATCGCCGCCGATTGCATGGCCGTGCTTCATGGGCATCGACATCGCGTCGCGCCGCGAGCTGATCGCCGCCGGGCATACGGAGCGCGAGATCGGCGCCATGCTGGGCGCGGATTCGTTGCGTTACCTCAGCCTTGCAGGACTGCGCCGTGCCATGGGACAGCCCGACGGCAACGGTTTCTGCTTCGCGTGTTTCACCGGTTCCTACCCGGTCGACGTTCCGGCGCAACTCGAGATGGACAAGCTGGCGCTGGAGATTCCGGTAGCCGTCACGTCCTGATCCGGGTGGCACAGGAATCGCCGGCCGCAGACCATCTCGCGGAGATACGCCGAGCGGCCATCCGCATCGGCCCTCACGTGCGCCGGACCCCGCTCCTCCACGCGGACGTCGCGGCAGGGCTCATGGTGAAGCCGGAGTCGTTGCAGCGCACCGGCTCGTTCAAGTCACGCGGCGCATTCAACGCGGTACTGAGCCTCGTCGAACGTGAGCCGGGGGTTGCAGGCGTCGTCACGCACAGCTCGGGGAATCACGGCCAGGCCCTCGCGTGTGCCGCGCAGGTTGCAGGTCTGCGAGCGACGATCGTGGTCCCGGACGGCGTGACCCCGGCGAAGGTCGCCGGCATCCGGTCATTCGGAGCCACCGTCGTGTCCGAGGGCGTCACGTATGACAACCGGGAGGAGATTGCCGAGGGGATCGCGAGATCCGAGGGCTTGCGTCTGATCCACCCGTACGACGACTGGGATGTCATCCACGGCGCCGGCACCGTCGGCCTCGAGATCCTCGAGGACACCCCGTCACCCGAGGCGGTCGTCGTTCCTGTCGGCGGTGGCGGTCAGATCAGCGGGATCGCGCTCGCGATCGCAGCACTCTCCCCGGGGACCGCGATCATCGGTGTCGAGCCCGAGGTGGCTGATGACGCGTCGCGCAGCCTGCGCTCCGGAACGCTGGAGACCCTCGCCGCCGATCCGCCCACCATAGCTGAGGGCGTGAAATCGAAGTCGATCGGCGACCGGAACTTCGCGGTGATCGTCGGCGACGCGCTCGTGCGGGATATCGTCACGGTCTCCGAGGCGGAGTTGGAGGACGCGCTGCGTGTTGCCTGGACGCGATTGAAGCTTGCGATCGAGCCGACGGCCGCGCTCGCCCTGGCCGCGTATCTCGCCGGGCGAGTCCCGTCTGGGAGCCGTCGAGCACCCGACCGTGATCGTTCTCAGCGGCGGCAACTTCGACGCAACCGCAGTGGCCGCGCTCCTGTCCGCTTAGCGCCCGCTCAGGGCTGCTGCAGCACCGAGAGGACGTTGCCGGCCGGGTCGGTGAACCAGGCGATGAGTGGCCCGCCCGTCCTGTGGATGCCGCGCTCGTCGTGATCGATGCCGTCGTACCGCTCGAACTTCACGCCGCGTGCGCTCAGGTCGTCGACTGCCTTGCCGATATCCTCAACCGGGAAATTCAGGATCGTGTAGGTCGCGGGCGTGTAGTCCGGCTTGAAGTAGATCAACGTGTCGCGGTCGCCGGCGAGATGGAGCGTCAGCAGGCCCTCCTGCACCGAGGTGTTCAGGCCGAGTGTCTGGCCGTAGAACTCGTGCGCCTTCTCGAGGTCGTTCACCGCGAAACCGCTGAACGCCTTGCTGTTCGTGAGCGTCATGAGATGTTCTCCTTGTCCTGGATCAGGCGGCGGGCGCGGCTGCCGGAAGGTGGGTGTTGACGACGACGCCGGTCGGAAAGATCAGCAGGTCGCCGCCATCCATGCTACGCCAGCCCTCCTGGGGTTCTCGGGCGCGAGCAGCGACGGCGCCCCGGCAGCGGCTGCGAGTAACCCGCGGTGGTAACCATTGACGGTCGCCAACGTCTCACGGGACCGCCGGAGGAAGCGCACGATGTCCGATCGGAGGACCGTCGGGGTTTCACGCGCTTCGATCACGCGGCCTCGGACTCACGATCCTAGCTGGAGGTGCCGAACATGAACGTCATCCTGATCGTTGTGGGCGTGGTAGCGGTCGTGATCGCGATTTGTCTCGCGCTCTCGATTCGCGTGGTCCAGCAGTTCGAGATGGGTGTGCACTTCCGGCTCGGCCGGGTGATCGGCATCCGCGCGCCGGGGCTGCGACCGATTGTGCCGGTCATCGACCTGCTGCGCCGGGTGTCGCTGCGCATCGTCACGATGCCGATCCAGTCACAGGGAATCATCACGCGCGACAACGTCAGCATCGACGTCTCGGCAGTCGCCTACTTCAAGGTCGTGGATGCGGTCAAGTCGGTGGTGGCCATTGAGAACGTCGCCGCGGCCATCAATCAGATCGCCCAGACGACGCTGCGCAAGGTGGTGGGGCAGCACACGCTCGATGAAACCCTGGCCGAGACCGACCGGATCAACATGAACATCCGCGAGATCCTTGATGTCGCCACGTCGGATTGGGGCGTCCTGGTCACCCTGGTCGAGCTCAAGGACATCCAGCTCCCGGACAGCATGAAGCGGGCCATGGCTCGCCAGGCGGAGGCCGAGCGCGAAAAGCGCGCCAAGATCATCGCCGCCGAGGGAGAGGCGCTGGCCGCCGATCAGCTCGGGGTCGCAGCCGACATCATCATGGCCCACCCTGTGGCACTGCAGTTGCGCAACCTGCAGAGCCTTGTCGAGATCGGTGTCGACAAGAACACCACTGTCGTCTTCCCCGCGCCGATCATGGGAACGATCGAAGAGCTCGGGAGCTTCATCGCCCGTGAGAGGGCGGCTCGAAGCACGATTCCGGTCGCGCCCGAAGTGTGACCGGGTGGTTCGGGTCCGCCTCTGGAATGGCTAGACGAGTGGCTGCGCTTCCGGACGCGTCGAAGCCAGGGCATGAGCGAGCTGGTGAGCGGCCTGCTTGCCCATCGGAGGATCGGGTCGATCGGGACTGGATCCGACCTCCCGGGAAGTTGATCTCGAGCACGACGGCGTCGCGCCTGAACGGGATGATCCGCGCCTCGATGTCTCCAGCTGACGTGGGGAGCAGAGCGGACCCGGTGCGCAAGAGCGCTGAGGCAGTCTCGCGAATGAGCTCACCGTGTCGCGTCTCCACGTCGCGGAGCGTGGCTGTGAAGGCCGCATTGGATGCTGCCGCGCGGGCTTCCAGATCGCGGACAGCTTCTGCTGTTGGTGGGCGGCGAGTGGCACCGCGGGGGGCGTATCCAAATGAGACCGAGCCCGCTCGCCGGCGTCTGAGCGTTGTTCGCGGTCGACGGACCCCGCTGCTCCGAAGCATGTAGGCGTAGGCCGGGTCACGGATCGCGATGATCCAGATGGGAAGGGCCATGAGAGCGCACGTAGTCTGACACCGATTGCGCGCGGTCAACCTGGCGCCTCCACCCCATCGGGACCTGAGGGTCGCCGAGCAGTCAGGGACCCAGTGCGCCAGGCCCGCCTCGACCGGACATGGACACGGGACGAGAGCATGACGTTGAGCCCGAGTGTGATCGTGCTGCCGGATGCGGTGACGGCGATGAGGTCGTTAAGTCCCTTCATCGGCGCCAAGGCCCATTGATCCGGAGTCGACGTGCGGTGGTCAGTCCGATGTCGACGGTGAGACCTCCCGACCAGCTTCGCGTCTGTTTACGATCGAGGAATGCCGGTCTCAGTCAACGTACAGACTGTTCAGCCCCGCAGGTTGGCCGCGGTCCGTCGCGAGGTTGCGCCGGGCGAGGTTGGCGCGGCATGGGGGCCGGCGCTGGGCAAGGTCTGGGACCTCATTCGCAGCCAGCCGGGTCTGTGGACTGACGGACACAACATCTTCGTCTATCGGGACTCGAAGCACCCGGGCGCGCCGATACTCTGCGACTTCGGCGTCGAGGTCACGCGCACATTTGAAACCGCGGGCGAGGTGTACGCGACCGAAACACCAGGGGGCGAAGCTGCCGTAGCCGTCCACCGCGGGCCGTACAACCGTATGAACGAGGCGTATAACGCGATCGATACATGGATCGCGGCGAACCGGAGGGAGTCCGCTGGGCACTCGTGGGAGATCTACGGAGATCCGACGCCGGACCCGGTCGACACTGAGACGACGCTCGTGCACCTTTTGAAGTAGCCGAACCCTTGCAACGAATGCTTCGGCGAAGCGGACCTACCCCGCAAGCCCGAGCACCCCATTCGCCCGTAGCCCTGCGGCAACCTGCTTCGCGAGGTCGTCAACGGCGGCTTGCAACTCGGCGACGCTGCGAAAGGACGAGTCGGCGCCGACGGACACCAGGGCGTTGCCTTCGGAGAAGACGATGAACGCCACGCCCGGTGTGCTCTCACCGAGCGCCGTTTCGCCAATGCCCACCGCCGCGAACGGTTGAAAAGGTTGCACCGGCTCGCCACCCGAGAAGTAGCTTGAGGCCGCTTGCAGAGCTGACGGCGTAACGCCGCCGGACACCCGCTTGATCTGCACGTCCACGCCGTTGGCCTCATTCATCGCGTCGGTGAAGATGCAGGCGACGTAGCCCGACCCGCCCTGCGCAACGTTGGTCGCCAGATCCGTGACACTGGCGTCGCCGCTGATTCGAGCGGCGACTGTCTGCGTCAGAAACCTGCACGGCGCAAGGGGTGCGTCAGATGGCGGGTGCGCCGGTGGCGACGCTCCGCACGCCGCGGCCCCGCAGACCAGACACATGAGCGCCGAGTCGAAGGGCGCACGCGCCGGCAGCAGACCTCTCCACGCCAGGACCTATCTGAAGCCGACTCCCGCCAGCGCCGCCGATCCTGGGCAGAGCTGCTCGTACGGCACCTGGGTCAGGGGCTTGTCAGTCGTGTTGCCGAGCTCGTGCAGGTCGGACGACTGCTCGTCGACGTAGAGCAGGCCGGTGACGATCTCACCGCGACCCTTGGCCGACATCAGATGCTCCATCACGGCCATGCGGTCGGTCGGGTCGTAGCCGTCCGGAACGCTCCGGAAGCGCAGCGTGGCACCGTCGTGCATCGGGATGCTCACAACGCCCTCGTCGGGGATCGTGCCGGTGATCTCCTCGGCCGGCGGCACGAAATCTGTCACCGTCATCTGCACGTCGTGCTGGCGTGTGAACAGGTAGCTCTTGGTCGAGCCCTCATGGTCGTTGAAGGTGACGCACGGCGAGATCACATCGATGATCGCCAGGCCGCGATGGGCCATGGCCGCACGGAAGATCGGCACCAGCTGACGCTTGTCGCCGGAGAATCCGCGCGCGAGGAACGTCGCTCCCACCGACAGTCCGAGGAAGATGGGATCGATCGGCTGGAGGTGGTTGGCCTCGCCGCGCTTGGTGGTCGAACCGACATCCGCCGACGCCGAGAACTGACCCTTGGTGAGCCCATACACACCGTTGTTCTCGATCACGTAGACCATGCGCACGTTGCGCCGCACCAGGTGCGCGAGGTGGCCGAGGCCGATCGACAGCGAGTCACCATCACCGGAGATGCCGATGCAGAGCAGGTCGCGGTTCGCGGCGCTCGCCCCGGTGGCGATCGGTGGCATGCGGCCGTGACAGCCGTTGAACCCGTGCGCCCCGCGCGCGAAATACGCGGCCGTCTTCGCCGAACACCCGATGCCGCTGAGCTTGGCGATCATGTGCGGCGGCGTGCCGCTCTCCCACAGCGCGTGCGTGATCGCGGCGGTGACGGAGTCGTGTCCGCATCCCGCGCACAGCGTTGACATCCCACCCTCGTAGTCGCGGATCGACAGCCCCAGAGCGTTGCGCTCGAGGCCCGGATGCGTCACCTGCGGTTTGACGATGGATGGCACCGGTCAGCCCCCCAGTATCTTGGTGACGCCGTCGACGACGTCCTCGGCGCTCAGCGGGTATCCGCCATAGGCGAGGACCGACTCGAGCTTCTCTTTCGGGACCGGTGTCTCGAGGGTGAGCAGGGTGCGCAGCTGAGCGTCGCGATTCTGCTCCACGACCACGATCCTCTCGTGCGCCTCCAGGAACGCACGCACCCCTGCGCCGAAGGGAAAGCCCCGGATGCGCATGTAGTCGGCGGCGACGCCGCGCTCAGCAAGAAGCTCGATCGCCTCGAGGACGGCGAGCTCGCAGCTGCCCAGGGTCACGATCGCCAGCGGGGAGTGTGCACGCTGGTCCACGAGCGGAGCCGGGGTGTGCTCCGCGGCGGCGGTGTGCTTGCGCGCGAGGCGATCGAGCACCGCCTGGTATTCCTCGGGATATTCGGTGTAGGCGCCCTCGATGGTGTGCCCCGATCCGCGCGTGAAATATGCCCCGAGCTCGCTCACGCCGGGGAGGGTCCGCGCCGCCACCGACTCCGAGTCGGCCGGCTCGTAGCGGTGGTACACCTCGAGCTCGCGCAGTTCCGCAGCGTCGAGGACGCGGCCACGATCGGGCAGGTAGGTGTCGTCCCACTGCAGCGCCGGGCTCACCCAGTCGTTCATGCCGATGTCGAGGTCGGAGAGCACGAACACCGGTGTCTGGAAACGCTCCGCGAGGTCGAAGGCGATGGGGGCCATCTCGAAGCACTCGGCGGGACTCGCCGGGAAGAGCAGGACGTGCTTGGTGTCGCCGTGCGAGGCGTACGCGCAGGTGAGGATGTCCGCCTGCTGCACTCGGGTCGGCATCCCCGTCGAGGGCCCGACCCGCTGCACGTCGAACACGACAGCGGGAATCTCAGCGTAGTACCCCATGCCGAGCAGCTCCTGCATCAACGAGATGCCCGGACCCGACGTCGACGTGAACGCGCGTGCTCCCGCCCACGAGGCACCGAGCACCATGCCGATCGCGGCCAGCTCGTCCTCGGCCTGCAACACCAGGTAGTTGTTGCGTCCGGTCTCGGGGTCGCGCCGGAACTTGGCGCAGTACTTGGCAAATGCGTCCATCAGAGAGGTGGACGGCGTGATCGGATACCAGGCCGCCACCGTCGCACCTGCGTAGACGCATCCGAGCGCCGCGGCGGTGTTGCCGTCGATGAGGATCGATCCCCGGGTCGCGTCCATCGCCTCGATATGGCCGGGCAGCGGGTAATCGAAGTGTGAGGTCGCGAAGTCGTGGCCGAGCCGGAGCGCTCGTTGATTGGACTCGCGCAGTCGATCCTTGCCGGCGAACTGCTCGGTGAGCAGCTGCGCGATCACCTCCATGTCGATGCCGAGCATGGCCACCAGCGCGCCGGCGCAGGCGATGTTCTTCATCAGGATGCGCTCGCGCGGCCCACGGAACTCGTCGTTGCACATCTCCGCAAGCGGCACGCCGAGGTAGGTCACGTCCTCGCGGATGAGGTCGCGATCGAGGGGCCAGGAGGAGTCGTACATCGTGAAGCCGCCACCGGCCACCTCGGCGATGTCGCGGGCGTAGGTCTGCCCGTTCATCGCAACCATGAGGTCGTAGGTGCGCGCACGGGCGACGTGACCGTCCTTGTTGACGCGGATCTCGTACCACGTCGGCAGGCCCTGGATGTTCGAGGGGAACAGGTTCTTGCCCGAGACCGGAACGCCCATGCGGAAGATCGAGCGCATCAGGAGGTTGTTGGCGCTCGACGAGCCGGTGCCGTTGACGTTGGCGAGCTTCAGCGCGAAGTCATTCACCTTGGAGCGTGGCTGTTCGAAATGCCGAGCTGCCATCTCAGCTTGCCACCGGTATCGGCGTCGAGACCGCGAGCGGGATCAACAGCTCGAACTTCTGCATGTCCCACGCGGCCGTCGGGCAGCGCTCGGCGCACAGGCCGCAGTGAACGCAGAGGTCCTCGTCCTTGACCATGACGCGCCCCGTCTGCGGCAGCGCCGCGGACACGTACAACCTCTGGTCGAGGTTCTTCGCCGGGGCCGACAACCTGGTGCGAAGGTCGGCTTCATCGCCGTTCTCGGTGATGGTCAGACACTGCACCGGGCAGATGTCGATGCATGCGTCGCACTCGATGCAGAGCGGTGCCGCAAAGACGGTCTGGATGTCGCAGTTCAGGCAGCGCTGCACCTCGCGCGCCGTCTGTTCGGCCGAGAACCCGACCTCGACCTCGGTGCCGATGCTCTGGAACCGGCGCGTCAGCTCGACGTGCTGCATGCGCTGGCGCGTGGAGGGGTTGTAATCGTTGTGGTAGCTCCACTCGGTGAGCCCCATCTTCTGGCTCACCAGGTTGATGCCCTGGGGCGGGCGCGAAGTGACCTCGATGCCCTCGCAGTGGTTGTGGATCGAGATCGCCGCCTGGTGACCGTGCTCGACCGCCCAGATGATGTTCTTGGGTCCCATCGCGGAGTCCCCGCCGAAGAACACACCGGGCAGCGACGACTGGAAGGTGACCGGGTCAACCACCGGCATGTCCCACTCGCCGACCTCGAGACCGAGGTCGCGCTCGATCCAGGGAAACGCGTTCTCCTGGCCGATCGCGAGGATGACGTCGTCGCAGGGAATCACGACGGTGTCCGTCACCGTGGAGTGGCGCGCCTGCTCGTCCCATTCCAGGCGCTGAAACTCCATCCCGACCAGCCGGCCGTCCTCGATGACGAAGCGCGTCGGAGCGTGGTTGACGATGATCTCGACCCCCTCCTCCTCGGCGTCCTCGAGCTCCCACGACGAGGCCTTGAAGAACGACCGGGGGCGTCGCGCCATCACCTTGATGTCCGTGCCGCCGAGGCGCAGCGACGAGCGGCAGCAGTCCATCGCCGTGTTGCCGACGCCGATGATGAGCACGCGCTCGCCGATCTTGTCGGTGTGGCCGAATGCGACCGAGCCGAGCCAGTCGATACCGATATGGATGCGGTCGCTGTCGTGGCGTCCGGGGATCTCCAGGTCCTTGCCGCGAGGCGCCCCGGTCCCGATGAAGATGGCGTCGAAGTCCTGCTCGAGCAGGGAACGGAGGCTCGACACCGGTGTGTTCAAGCGGAGGTCGACGCCCATGTCGACGATGGTCGCGATCTCCTCATCGAGGATCTCCGCAGGAAGCCGGAATGCCGGGATGTTGGTGCGCATGAGCCCGCCGGCCTTGTCGAGCTGCTCGAGGATGACGACGTCGTAGCCGAGCGGCATCAGGTCGTTGGCCACCGTCAGCGACGCCGGTCCCGCGCCGATGCAGACCACCCGCCGCCCCGACTTGATCGAGGGGATCACCGGGAGGAGGTCGGTGACGTCGCCACGCAGGTCGGAGGCGACGCGCTTGAGGCGGCAGATCGCCACCGGGGAGCCGTCGAGCCGGCCGCGCCTGCACGCGGGCTCGCAGGGACGGTCGCAGGTGCGCCCGAGAATCCCCGGAAACACGTTGGATTCGCGGTTGGACATGTACGCATCCGTGTACCGACCCTGAGCGATCAGGCGGATGTACTCGGGCACGTTGGTGTGGGCCGGGCAGGCCCACTGGCAGTCAACGACCCGATGGAAATAATTCGGGTCGGCCGTGTCGGTGGGGTTCACGAAATAACCTGGATTCCTGGACTTGACACCGTGTTCCCTTACATGGTGACACCGCTGCGCCGAATTGCGATGTTCGTCGTCCATTCCGCGTCCCATGTGAGACCGTCGATACACTCTCCCCAGATGGGTGATCTTCGCTACGCGGACGCCGGCGTCGACATTGATGAGGGCAACCGCGCCGTCAGCCTGATCCGGCGCACCATCGCGTCCACCCACACCGCCCAGGTTCTTGGCGGGATCGGAGCGTTCAGCGGCCTGTTCGCACTCGAACCCGGGTCACCGAATGGCCGCGTGCTCGCCTCCAGCACCGATTCGGTGGGCACCAAGGTCAAGGTGGCGATCGCCACGAACCGTCACCGCGGGATCGGCATCGACATCGTCAACCACTGCGTCAACGACATCCTCTGCTGCGGCGCCGAGCCGCTCTTCTTTCTCGACTACTACGCCACCGGCAAGCTGGTCCCGGAGCAGCTCGCCGAGCTCATCGAGGGGATCGCCGAGGCCTGCCGGGCGTCCGGCTGCGCGCTCATCGGCGGCGAGACCGCCGAGATGCCGGGCGTCTACGCGCTCGGCGACTACGACATCGCCGGCTTCATCGTCGGCTCGGTCGAGGCTTCGGCGATCATCGACGGCAGCCGCGTTCAGGCGGGTGACGTCCTTCTTGCGCTACCGAGCAGCGGTCTGCACACCAACGGGTATTCGCTGGTGCGCCACATCGTCTCCGAGCACGAGTTGCAGTGGTCCGACGTCCTCCCCGGGACCGACCGGCCGCTCGTCGACCTTCTGCTCGAGCCACATCGCTGCTACCTCCACGCGATCCGCGAGCTGCGCACCCTGACCGACGTGCGTGCGATGGCGCACATCACCGGCGGCGGCGTGATCGACAACGTCCCGCGCGTGCTCCCGGAGGGGCTCGCCGCGACCGTCGAGCGATCGACCTGGAGCATTCCCCCGATCTTCACCGCCATCCAGCGCGCCGGCGGCGTCCACCTCGAGGAGATGTGGCGCACGTTCAACATGGGTGTCGGGATGGTGGTGATCGTTCCCGCTGACGTCCCCGAGATCGCCGCCGCAGCCGGGATCCCCGTCTGGCGCATCGGTGAGGTCGTTCCGCAGTCGGGCACGCGGCGGGTCATCCTCCGGTGAGCGAACGTACCCCTGTGGGGGTGCTGGTGTCCGGAGCCGGGACCAACCTCGATGCGCTCCTCCAGTCGTCCCAGGCTCGGGAGTTCCCGGCCCGGGTCGCGCTGGTGATCTCGAACCGGCGCAGCGCGGGGGCGCTCGACGTCGCCACCAGGTGGGGCGTGCCCGCGGTTGCGCTGCCCCAGTCGGACTTCCGCGGCGACCCGGTCGCCCGGGACCGGGAGATCCGCGCGCGGTTCGAGGCCGCCGGAGTGCGGCTCGTCGTGTGCGCCGGCTACGACCGGATCCTCAGCGATGAGTTCCTCGACGCCTATCCGGACGCCATCCTCAACGTGCATCCGTCGCTGCTGCCGGCCTTCGCGGGAGGCATGGATGCGGTCGAGCGGGCGCTCGCCCGGGGCGTCCGAGTGAGCGGATGCACCGTGCAGCTGCTCGAACGCGGCGAGCCGGACGGCGGACCGATCGTCCTGCAGGCCGCTGTCCCGGTCGAGGTGGACGACGACGCCGCAGCGTTGCGCAGTCGCATCCACGAGCGCGAGTGGGAATTGCTGCCGCGCGCGGTGGCGCTCTGGTCCACGGACCGGCTGCAACGAGACGGCACCCGCGTCCGGATCCTCCCCGCCCCGGCGCGGGCATCGGCATGAGCATGCGAGCGCTGCTGTCGGTGAGCGACAAGACCGGCCTGATCGAGTTCGCGCGCGGCCTGGTCGAGCACGGCTACGACCTGGTGGCGACCAGCAGCACCAGCCGGGCGCTTGCGGACGCAGGCATCGAGGTGCAGTCGGTGGCCGACGTCACCGGATTCCCGGAGATGCTCGACGGGCGCGTGCGCACGCTCCACCCCGCCATCCACGCCGGCATCCTCGCCCGACGCGACGACCCGGAGCACATGCGCCAGCTCGCCGAGAGCCGCTACGAGCGGATCGACATGGTGGTCGTCTCGCTCTACCCGTTCGCCGAGACCCTCGCGAGCGGCGCGGATGACGCGACGATCGTCGAGAACATCGATATCGGCGGCCCCACCATGATCCGCGCGGCCGCCAAGAATCGGGACTCGGTCGCCGTGCTGGTCTCCCCGTCGCAGTACGAGGCCGTGCTGAACGAGCTGCGCGAGCATCGAGCGGTTACTCTCGCCACCCGCCACCGGCTGGCCACCGAGGCCTTCGCGCACGTCGCGGCGTACGACACCCAGGTGGCAGCGTGGCTGCGCCGTGGCGAGGTCGACGAGACGCTGCCCGCGGAGCTGACCGTCGGCGGCGCGCGGCTCCACGAGCTTCGCTACGGCGAGAACCCGCACCAGCGCGGTGCCCTCTACGCCGTCCCGGGACCACCGGGCGGTATGGCCCACGCGCGCCAGTTGCAGGGGACGGCCCTCTCCTTCACGAACTGGCTCGACGTCGACGCGGCGCGAGCGCTGGTCGCGGAGTTCGACGAGCCGGCGGCGTGCGTGATCAAGCACACCAACCCGTGCGGCTTCGCCGTCGCCGGCACGATCGTCGACGCCTACCGGCGCGCCTACGAATGCGACCCGCGGGCCGCGTTCGGCGGCATCGTCGGGGTCAACCGGCCGCTCGACCTGGCGACCGCGACGGCGCTCACCGAGACATTCCTCGAAGCGGTGGTCTGTCCAGGCCTCGACGACGACGCCGCGGCGCATCTCGCCACCAAACAGCGGATCCGGGTGCTCATCGTCGACCGGCCGTCACGCGCGGAGCCGCTCGACGTCCGCAGCATCGACGGCGGCCTGCTCGTCCAGACCCGCGACCGCGTGGTGACCGACCGCGCGACCATGAGCGTCGTCAGCGCCCGCCAGCCCGACGAGGCGGAATGGCGCGACCTGCTGATCGCCTGGCGGGTCTGCAGGCACATCAAGTCCAACGCGGTGGTGATCGTCCGCGACGGCATGGCGGTCGGCGTCGGTGCGGGTCAGATGTCCCGCGTGGAATCGTCGGAGCTCGCGGTGGCGCGCGCCGGCGACCGCGCGGCCGGGGCGGTGTCGGCCTCCGACGCCTTCTTTCCGATGCCCGACGGCCTCGAGACCCTCGGCCACGCCGGGGTACGCGCGGTGATCCATCCCGGCGGCAGCAAGAACGACCCGAAGGTCACCGAGGCCGCCGATGCGCTGGGAATGGCGGTCGTGCTCGCCGGGGAACGCCACTTCCGCCACTGAGCCGGTTGCTCAGCGCCCGTTGCGCCGCCCGTTCTTGTCGTGCTTCGCCTGATCCTCGATGCAGTATCGAGCCGTCGGGATCGCCTCGAGCCGCGCCTCGCTGATCGGCTTGCCGCACGCCTCGCAGTTCCCGTACGAGCCGATCTCGACGCGCTTGACCGCTTCTTCGAGCTCGGCGAGCTCCAGTTCGGCGTGCTGCAGGACGCTGTGGTCGATCTCGAGGCCGATCGTCTCGCTGGCGAGCTCGGCAGGGTGCTGCTCCGCCGAGGACAGCTCGCGTTCGGTCGCCTCCTGGGCATCCGCGGTGAGCCGGTTTGCCGCCATGCGAAGCTCTTCGATCCGAGCCCGCTCGGTCACGAGACGGGTGCGGGCTTCGTCGCTGTTCATGGTCGTGGGTCACCCCCGTGTCTGCTCAGAGCGGTCTCGCCCGGGCGCGACGCGCCCGCGATGGGATCACAGTCCGGATCCATCGCGGCTCGTCCACTCTCGGCCCGCAGGTCCACCCATTCTCACGAATGGTCCCGGGTTAAGCAATGGGTTTATGAGTCGGGAGGCGCGAGCCAGAGAACTCCGAGCGGCGGCAGCGTGAGTTCCGCCGAGTACGAGTACGCGTGCATCGGCTCGGCCACCGCCTCGACGGCGCCCATGTTGCCGATGCCGCTCCCGCCGTAGTGTGTGGAATCGGTGTTGAGCACCTCGGTCCAGTGCCCGGGCACGGGCAGGCCCACCCGGAAGTCGTACCGGACCACCGGGGCAAAGTTGGCGATGCAGGCGACGCCGGGATGGCCGTGGGCGTCGCGGCGGACGAAGCTGAGGACGTTCTGGTCCGCGTTGCCGGCGTCGATCCACTCGAACCCCTTGGGGCTCTCGTCCAGCTCCCAGAGCGCCGGAGACCGCGCGTACAGCGCGCCGAGATCGGCCATCAGGCGGTACACGCCGGCGTGCGCGGGGTCTTCGAGCAGCCTCCAGTCGAGCTCGGATTCGTGGGCCCATTCCCGCTCGTCGGCGAGCTCGCCACCCATGAAGAGGAGCTTCTTCCCAGGGTGCGCCCACATCCACCCGAAGAGGGCGCGCAGGTTGGCGAAGCGTTTCCAGGGGTCGCCGGACATCTTGCCGAGCAATGACCCCTTGAGGTGCACCACCTCATCGTGCGAGAGCGGCAGGATGAAGCGCTCCGACCACGCGTACATCAGCCCGAAGGTCATCTGGTGATGCGCGTACCGGCGATAGACGGGGTCCTTGTGCAGGTAGTCGAGGGTGTCGTGCATCCACCCCATGTTCCATTTGAAGTCGAAGCCGAGCCCGCCGCTGGCCGTGGTTCGGGTCACCCCCGGCCACGTGGTCAACTCCTCGGCGATGGTGAGGATTCCCGACTTGCGCGCATGCAGTGAATCGTTGACCTCGCGAAGCAGGGCGATCGCCTCGAGGTTCTCCTTGCCACCGTGGATGTTCGGCACCCACGCCCCGGGCTGCCGCGAGTAGTCCAGGTAGAGCATCGACGCCACTGCGTCGACCCGAAGCCCGTCGATGTGGAACTCCTCCGCCCAGTAGTGGGCGTTGGAGACGAGGAAGTTGCGCACCTGGTTGCGCCCGTAGTTGAAGACGTACGTGCCCCAGTCCGGGTGCTCGCCCCGGCGCGGGTCGCCGTGCTCGTAGAGGGGGGTGCCGTCGAAGCGCGCCAGCGCCCAGCCGTCACGGGGAAAGTGTGCCGGCACCCAGTCGAGGATCACCCCGATGCCGTTGCGGTGCATGACGTCGACGAAGCGGCGGAAGTCGTCGGGCGAGCCATGGCGTGCCGTCGGCGCGTAGTAGCCCGTCACCTGGTATCCCCAGGATCCGCCGAAGGGGTGCTCCATGATCGGCAGCAACTCGACGTGGGTGAACCCCAGCGCCTGGCAGTGGGCCGCGAGCGGCTCGGCGATCTCCCGGTAGTTGAGTGGGCGCCCGTCGGGACCGTGACGCCAGGAGGCGAGGTGCACCTCATAGGCGGCGAACGGCGCCTGGTTCAGTGCCGACCGCGCGCGCCGGCGCATCCATGCCCCGTCCCGCCAGCGATGCCGGCTCTTATCGGTGATGCTCGCGGTGCCGGGCGCATGGTCCGACGCCCTCGCCAGCGGATCCGCCTTGAAGATGCGCATCCCATCGCCGCGGGTGACCAGGAACTTGTAGCGCACGCCCGGACCGACTCCGGGACAGAACAGCTCCCAGACCCCGGAGCCGCCGAGTGCTCGCATCGGCCAGGTGCGCGCATCCCAGAAGTTGGCGTCGCTCACCACGCTGACGCCGAGCGCGTTCGGTGCCCAGACGCTGAACGCCGTACCGAAGACGCCCTCGTGCTCGATGACCCGCGCGCCGAGCACGAGCCAGAGCTGCGCGTGCGTGCCCTCGCCGATCAGGTGGAGGTCGAGGTCACCGAGGGTTGGCGAGAAGCGGTACGGGTCCTCCTGATCCCACTCGCGCTCGTCGTTGCGGAAACGCAGCCGGTAGCCGGGCTCGCCCGCGGGCACGGTGACCTCGAACAACCCCACGGCGTTGAGGCGGCGCATCGGCGTGACCACGTCGAGGCGCGCGACGCTCGCCGTGGTCGCCTCCGGATGAAATGCTCGGACGCGGGTCGTCCCGCCATCGGTGCGAGGGCCGAGGAGACCGTGGGGATCGCGGAGACGACCCGCGAGCATCAGGTCCACCGCCGCCTCGAGCTCGGAGGGGGCCGGGTCCTGGACGGTCACTGGTTGGTGCCCTGCAGCAGGAAGCGTAGCGGGATGAAAACCCAGCTCGGCCGGTGCCCCAGCTCGTATCCGATCTCGTAGACGGCCTTCTGCACCTCAAAGGCGCGCCGGAGCACGAGCGATGGTCCTGGGGCGGGCAGCACGGGCCGTGACCCGATGGTCTCGAGGTATGCGCCCCAGAAGGCGTCGCGGTTGGCGTCCGCCCACGCCTCTCCGTAGCCGCGCAGCATGTCCGCCTCGGCGCTGTCCGCCGGCGACCGCTCGACGATCGCGGCTGCGGCCGCATAGTCGAACGAGCGCAGCATCGCGGCGACGTCGCGAAGGGGCGTGCCCAGCTCGCGGCGCTCGGCAGGGGTCCGGTCGGGCTCGCCCTCGAAGTCGAGGATCACCCACCCGGTGTCGATGCGGAGCAGCTGCCCGAGATGCAGATCACCGTGAATCCGGGTCACCAGGCCGCCTGGGGACAGCCCCCGAAGCTGGTCGAAACGGGCCACGACCGCCTTGCGCACGTCACGAAGCGGGTCGAGTGCGGGCTCGTCGCGGGCGAGGAGCTGGTCGAGCTCGCGGGTCATCGTGTTCGCCCAGGTGTTGAGGGACTCCTCGGTCATCGCTGCCGGCGCCATGTCCGTGCCCGGCGCCCCGGCGGCGAGAGCCAGGTGCATTTCCGCGACCACCTTGCCGAGACGCCTCGACTCGGCGAGGAACGCGGCGTCCTGGTCGTCCACCATCGCGCGGCGCTCGGCAGGATCCGCCTGGCCGACCAACTCAGCGCTGGCGTAGAGATCGCGCAGCGACGTGAGCGCGAGCGCCCAGCCCTCGGTGCTGTTGTGCAGGAAGCGCTGCACCAGCACCAGTGGCGACGGTGGCTCACCAGGCGACTCCCAGATGGCGCGTCCGAGCATCGCTGCGACGTGCGTGAACCCGGCAGCCTGGAGTGCGTCGGACATCTCGAGCTCCTGCGATGGCCCGGTCTCCACCCGGCGCATGTGCTTGAGGAAGATCGCGTCGCCGACCTCGACCGACGTGTTGCTCTGCTCGACCCGGAGAAGGCGCACGGAGGACAGACTGCCGGTGTCCAGGGCCGCCGGATCCGGGCAGGACAATCGCAGCGTCCCGCTCGAAGTCTGGAGCACGCGCTGGTCGCGGATGGCGTCGAGCAGCCACTCGATGTACGTCGAGTCGCCGACCGCGTCGTACAGCGCGATGGGATCGGGCGCCTCGGGCCACGGGATCATGAACTCCGGCACGCGCTCGGTGATGGCATCGCCCACCGGGCGCACGCCCAGCGGCAGCGCGTATCGCGTGGTCCGTCCGTCGGTGAAGGTGACCGCCGTCAGCGTGTGCACCAGGAGCGGCGCACTCTCGTTGATCACTGCCGCGTCGACGATCGTGGTCGTCCGGATGGTCCGGCCCTGGGCTCCGCCCCAACGCTGCCGCGCGATGTAGGCGCCGAGCGCCGCCTCGCAGCCTTCGAGGTGATGGTCGCGGAGGATCGCCGAGATGCTGCCGGGGTGCTCGCTCACGATGCCGGCGCGTCCAGGGTGAACCAATAGAAACCGTGCGGCCCCATGGTCAACAGGTAGGGGAGCTCACCGATGCGCGGAAAGTGCACCCGGCCGAGCAGCTCGACCGGCGTCATCCCCATGAACTTGCGCAGGTCGAGCTCGACGGGTTGCGCGAAACGCGAGAGGTTGTTGACGCAGAGCACGGTCTGCCCATTCATGCTGCGCAGGAACGCGAACACCGACGGGTTGGCCGCGTCCAGGCCCTCGAAGGCGCCTTCGCCGAACACGGGAAATCGCTTGCGCACAGAGATGAACCGGCGCAGCCAGTGGAGCATCGACAACTCGTTGCGCCGCTGCGCGCTGACGTTGCACGCCTGGTATCCGTAGACCGGGTCCATGAGCGGCGGCAGATAGAGCTGCGCGAAGTCAGCGTGGCTGAAACCACCGTTGCTGTCGGCCGTCCACTGCATCGGGGTGCGCACGCCGTCCCGATCACCGAGGTAGACGTTGTCCCCCATGCCGATCTCGTCGCCGTAATAGAGGATGGGACTGCCCGGCAACGACAGGATCAGGCCGTGGAAGAGTTCCATCTGACGTCGCCCGTTGCTGAGCAGCGGAGCAAGCCGTCGCCGGATACCGAGATTGAGCTTGGCGCGCGGATCCTTGGCGTACTCCCCCCACATGTAGTCGCGCTCCTCGTCGGTCACCATCTCGAGGGTCAGCTCGTCGTGGTTGCGCAGGAAGATGCCCCACTGGCTGTTGGCCGGCAGTGCCGGCGTGCGATCCAGGATCTCAGTGATCGGATATCGCTGTTCGCGGCGCAGGCCCATGAACATTCGAGGCATCAACGGGAAGTTGAAGCACATGTGACACTCCGGGCGATCCGGCGAGCCGAAGTAGTCCACCACGTCCTCCGGCCACTGATTCGCCTCCGCGAGAAGCACCTTTCCCGGGTATTCGTCATCGATCGCGGCACGCAGGTCCGCGAGGAACGCGTGCGTCTCGGGCAGATTCTCGCAGTTGGTTCCCTCGCGCTTGAAGAGATAGGGTACGGCGTCGAGCCGGAACCCGTCCATGCCGAGGTCGAGCCAGAACCTGCAGACGTCGATGATCTCCGCGCGGACGCGCGGGTTGTCGTAGTTGAGATCGGGTTGGTGGCTGAAGAAACGGTGAAAGTAGTACGCGCCGGAGACGTCATCCCACGTCCAGTTCGACGTCTCGGTGTCGAGAAAGATGATCCGCGCGTCGGTGAAGCGATTCTTCGTGCTCGACCACATGTACCAGTCGCGGTGCTCGCTGTCGGGCGATGATCGCGCGTCCTGGAACCAGGGATGCTGGTCGCTGGTGTGATTGATGACCAGGTCCATGATCACGCGGATGCCGCGCTGGTGCGCCTCTCTGACGAGCTGGGCGACGTCCTCGACGGATCCGTAATCGGCAAGCACCGACCGGTAGTCGGAGATGTCGTAGCCACCGTCGCGCAGCGGGCTCTGCTGGAACGGCAGCAACCAGATGCAGTCGACGCCGAGCCACTCAAGGTACTCGAGCTTGGCGATCAGTCCCGCGAAGTCGCCGATACCGTCGTTGTTCCCGTCATAGAAGGCGCGAACGGACAGCTCGTAGAACACCGCCTTCTGAAACCAGAGCCGCTCCTCGACGGGCTCGGTGCGGGCGCTCATCGCTGCGGACGCACGTGCAGGACGTGCGCCGGCAGCCAGGCCGGGTCGAGCCGGATGTAGTTCACCGCGCCGTACCACGTGAAGGTCTCACCTCCGAGCTCATCATGAACGTCAAACGGCCGGTACGCGTCAATGCCGAGGGCGCCGAGGTCCAGCCAGGTGTTCGCCTCCCGCGGATGATGCGGATCCAGGTTGATCACGAGAACGATCACATCGTCCTTGTCGGGAGTCGACCGCGAGACGCAGAGCATCGAATCGTCGGTCATGTGATGCAGCCGCAGCGTGCTCAGCTGCGCGATGGCGTCGCGGTGATCGTTGCGGATCTCATTCAGGCGCGTGATCAGCGGCGCGATCGACCCGGGCTGCGACCAGTCACGAGGCCGGAGCTGGTACTTCTCGGAGTCGAGATACTCCTCGCTTCCCTCGCGGACGGCGACGTTCTCGCAGAGCTCGTAGCCGCTGTACATCCCCCACGAGGGGCAGGTGATCGCGGCGAGCACCGCGCGCATCCTGAAGGCAGACGGGCCTCCGTGCTGGAGCGTGACGTGCAGGATGTCCGGCGTGTTCACCCAGAAGTTCGGGCGGAACCAGTCCACCAGCTCAGTCTGAGACAACTCTGTCAGATACTGGCCCAGCTCCCAGGCGGTGTTGCGCCACGTGAAGTAGGTGTACGACTGCGAGAAGCCGATCTTGGCGAGGCGCTGCATCACCGCGGGACGGACGAACGCCTCGGCGAGCATGACGACGTCCGGGTGCTCGCGACGGATCTCCGCGATCAGCCATTCCCAGAAGGGGAACGCCTTGGTATGGGGGTTGTCCACTCGGAAGATGCGGACGCCGTGCCCGATCCAGAAGCGCATGACGTCGCGGAGCGCGGTCCAGAGGCCGGCCGCGTCGCTGCTGTCGAAGTCGAGCGGATAGATGTCCTGGTACTGCTTCGGTGGATTCTCCGCGTAGCGAATCGACCGGTCGGAGCGGTGGCGGAACCACTCGGGGTGCTCGATCACCCACGGGTGATCCGGGCTGCACTGCAGGGCGTAGTCGAGCGCGACCTCGAGGCCCGCATCCTGGGCGGCCGCCACGAATTCGTCGAACTCGTCGATCGTCCCCAGATCCGGATGCACGGCCGTGTGGCCACCCGACGCCGCGCCGATCGCCCACGGGCTCCCCGGATCGCCCGGAGCGCACTCGTTGACGTTGTTGGGTCCCTTGCGATGGGTGGTCCCGATCGGGTGGATCGGGGGCAGGTAGAGCACCGAGAAGCCCATCGCCGCTATAGCCGGGAGACGCCGCCGGGCGAGCTTGAAGGTCCCGCTGCGTGGCGGCACCGCGCCCTCCGACCTCGGGAACATCTCGTACCACGACGAATAACCGGCCACCTCACGCTCGACCCACAGCGGGTACGGCCCGGCAATCGTCGCGTGACTCAGGTCGGCGGTCCGGCGCATCAACCCCATGGTGGCCTCGCGGGTCGCCAGCTCAACCCGCGCCTCGGGAGGTGTTGCGGCGCCGAGCTTGCTCGCGAGCGAGGTCAGCGCCCTGCGGTCGGACTTGGAGACAACCGGCAACTCGGCCCGGGCGGCGGCGAGGGCAGCGCCGTCGGCGAGGTCCAGCTCGATGTCAACGCCCGCCTCGAACCGGATGGTCAGGTCGCGAGCCCAGCCTCCCCAGACGTCGATGATCCCGACCACCGCGAAACTCCAGGCGCCCAGGCGGCGAGGCTTGATCCAGGCGCCGTAGGCGTCCTGTGGCTCGGCCTCCATGGGCACCTCGACCATCCCGGGGGGCGGGGCGTCGGGGGCCAGGGGGCGGGCGCCGGGCCAGTGCCACACCCACGCGAGCAGTGGATCGTGCCCGTCCGCGAACGCGCGCGCCGACACTCGCTGCGGCAGTCCGCGCGTGGCCTTGGCAGGAAACTCGCCGCCGTCGACGGTTGGCCTGACGTGTTCGACGACCACTCGCCTCCGATCGCCGAGCAGCCGGTCGGAGACGTGGTTGCTCATCGGATTCATGTGCGACCGAAGGTCGGGTCACAAGCTAGCAGACGGGACCGGGTTCGTAATGGTTCCTCAACACAGAGCCATTAGAGTGCCGTGGAGCCAGGTGACCCGATACCGACTCGCCCTCGCAGCCGTCGCTGCGGTGATCGCCGCCGCAGTGCTCTTCACCGTGGTCGGCAACCCGCCGGCGGCGACCACGGCCACCCAGGTCTCTCCCGTCAGCGAGCGCTCCGAGGCCCCCGGCTTCACGGGCATCGACGGATGGCTCAACAGCCCACCGCTGACCCTCGCGGACCTCCGCGGCAAGGTCGTGCTCATCGACTTCTGGACCTTTTCGTGCGTCAACTGCGTGCGCACCCTTCCCCATCTCAAGGTGCTCTACGACGCGTACAGACAGGACGGCTTCGTGATCGTCGGCGTCCACTCCCCCGAGTTCGACTTCGAGAAGGTGCCGGCCAATGTCGCGGCCGCCGTCCAGCGCCTCGGGGTCACCTGGCCCGTTGCCATCGACAGCGAGATGGCCACATGGAACGCCTACCGGAACCAGTTCTGGCCGGCCGAGTACCTCCTCGACCAGCAGGGCCGCGTCGCCTACACAAGTGTCGGTGAGGGCGACTACGCGCAGACCGACGCCGCTGTCGCGCAGCTGCTCAAGGTGCATACGGCGGCGCTGCCATCATCGACCCCGGTTCCCAGCAACACCACACCCGAGCTCTACGCGGGCAGCGTGCGCGGGCAGCTCGCCGACAACGTGCCCTACGGATCGCCGGGAGCCCCGACCGTCTACGCGGATCATGGTCCGCCCCAGTCGCCGGACGCGATCCAGGTCACCGGGACGTGGACGGACGAGGGCCAGTACCTCCAGGCGGACGGCAGCGGCCACGTCCGCCTCAACTTCACCGCCGACACCGTGTACATCGTGGCCGGCACCCCCGCGGCGGCGCTGCCTGTTTCAGTCAAACTTGACGGAAAGGCGGTGCCCCTCGGCAGCAGCGGCTCCGCGCTGACCGCCTCCGCGTTCACCGTTACCCGTCAGGACCTGTTCCAGCTGCTGACCGGCATCTCGCCCGGATACCATCTCATCGACCTGACCGTACCTGCAGGCTTCCGGATCTACACCTTCACGTTCGGCTGATGCTCTCGATTGCAACGGTGCTCGCGACCTTCGTCGCGGGGCTCGGATCCTTTCTCGCACCGTGCACGGTCCCGCTGCTGCCGGCGTACCTCGCGTGCGTCTCAGGGGTCAGCGCCGCCGAGCTGAGCAACCCGGACCGGCACAGCTTTCGCCTCCGGCTGCTCGCTGGCTCCCTGCTCTATGTCGCCGGGTTCACCGTCGTCTTCGTGCTCCTCGGGCTCAGCGCCGGGGGGATCGCGCGGGTCGCAAACGGAGCGGTGAGTGGACGGGTCGTCGAGATCGTCGGCGGTATCGCGGTGATCCTCTTCGGCCTCGCGATCATCGGCGTGGTGCGGATCGGCCTCCTCGAACGGACCCAGGGCTTCCAGCTCCCCGAGCGGCTCCGCCGACGCGGCGTGCTCGGCGCGTTCCTGGTCGGCGTGGTCTTCGGTCTCGGCTGGACGCCGTGCGTCGGGCCGTACCTGGCAGCGGCGTTGACGCTCGCTGCGCTCAGCTCGCACGCGCTGACCGGCGCGCTGCTGCTGGTCGTCTACTCCCTCGGGCTCGGACTACCGTTCATCGCCGTCGCCCTGCTCTGGGCATCGCTGCCGGAGCTCCCCGAGCGCCTCAACCGGTTCGTGCGACCGCTCACCCTGGCGGGCGGCGTGATCACGGTCGTGCTCGGCGTGCTGCTCGCGACCGGTGCCTACACGCACCTCACGTCCTACCTGGCGCAGCTCTCGACCCCGAGCTGACCAATCGCCGGTGTCGGTCTCCGGCCGCGTGGCTCTCCCGCTCAGTCGAACCGGCGGCAGACCACGACGTCAAGGGTCACGTTGCGCTGGATGTGCCGTGCCAGCCGGAGGTAGACCCGGAAGTCCTTGTAGTGCTGGTCGCCCACCATCTCCTTGAGCTGGTCGACGTGCTTGTGCATGTTGGCCAGCCAGTGGTCGATGGTGGTCTCGTAATGGCGCCGCTCGATGTGATGCACGCGCTCGATGTCGAACCCCGCCTCGTTGGCAAGGCGCAGCTCCTCGGCGAGGGTCCGGTAGTTCCCGGTGTCGCCGTAGATCTGGCTGACGAACTCACCTCCGCGCTCGAGCTTGGCGTGACGCGGGTGCTTGAGGTGGAGCTCCTTGTTGATCATCACGCCGCCGGGCTTGAGCCAGTCGTGGCACTTGGAGAAGAAGCCGCCGAGGTTGAAGAAATGGACGATCACCTCGTCGGTGTAGATCGCATCGACGCTCTCCGGAGGCGTGTACTCCTCCCAGTGGCTGAGGACGATCCTGGCGTCCGTGCCGCGCCGGGCGATCCGGTCCTCGGCGTAGCCCTTCTGGGTGGGCGACAGGGTCAGCCCGGTGCCGGAGAGCCCGTAGGTGTCGCACAGGTAGGTGAGCGGGCCGGCCCAGCCACAGCCGACGTCGATGAGGCGCATGCCCTTCTCGAGGCGGGCGAGCTTCGCGATCAGGTCGAGCTTGGCCTCCTGCGAGGCGGTGTCGTCCTCGGTGCCCGGGTCCCAGAGGTTGGCCGAGTAGACGTTCCACTCACCGCCGGTGATGAGCAGGAAGAACTCCGGCGGCTGCTCGTAGTGGACGTTGGTCCGGGTCTGGTCGACCTCGGTCGTGTACTCGTGGTAGAGCTGGTGCTCCGGGCGTATGTCGGTTCTCTGGCTGCTTGCCACCACTAAATCCCCTGCGTTACCTCGTCAGGTCGAGAAGAATAGCCCCGGCGCGTGCTGTGTTGTGGTCAATCCGACTGTTTCGTCCGAAGCCGCACGATGTTGGGCCCGCCGCCGCCGCCGGGTGCGAAGATGGCTCGGTCATGGTCGGCACTGATCTCTTCGGCACCAGGGCGGAACTGGTCCCGGGGGTTTCCTACCACCGCCTCGGCGCGCTCGCCGAGCGGGGGATCGGCGACGTCTCCCGGCTGCCCGTGACCCTGAAGATCCTGCTCGAGAACAGCGTTCGCAACGCGGCGGCGCCCTCTGTCCGCGACGGTGATGTCGAAGCGATCGCCGGCTGGGACGGCACCGTCTCGGGAACTGACCGCGAGCGAGCCTTCATGCCCGCTCGGGTCCTCCTCCAGGACTTCACCGGAGTCCCGGCGGTGGTCGACCTTGCCGCGATGCGCGCAGCGGTCGCCCGGGCCGGTGGCGACCCGATGCGCATCGACCCGCTGGTGCCGGTCGATCTCGTCGTCGATCACTCCGTGCAGGTCGACGCCTTCGGCAACCGTGAGGCGTACGAACGCAACATCGCGCGCGAGTACGAGCGCAACCGCGAGCGGTACTCATTGCTGCGCTGGGCTCAGCAGGCGTTCAAGGGATTCAGGGTCGTCCCCCCGGGCATGGGCATCGTGCATCAGATCAACCTCGAGTACCTGGCCCAGGTGGTGCAGGTCCGCGAGATCGACGGCGTGCGCGTGGCGTTGCCGGACACGCTGGTCGGCACCGACTCGCATACGCCGATGGTCAACGGCGTCGGGGTACTCGGTTGGGGCGTCGGCGGCATCGAGGCCGAGGCATGCATGCTCGGTCAGCCGCTGTTCCTGCTCGCGCCGGTCGTCGTCGGGGTTCGCTTTCACAACGCGCTCCCGGCGGGCACGACCGCCACCGACCTCGTGCTCACGCTGACCGAGCTGCTCCGCAAGCACGGCGTCGTCAACAAGTTCGTCGAGTTCTGCGGCAGCGGTCTGACCTCCATGTCGGTGCCCGACCGCGCGACCCTCTCCAACATGTCGCCGGAGTTCGGCGCCACAGCTTCGCTGTTCCCGGTCGACGCGCGAACGCTCGAGTACCTGCTCGGTTCGGGACGCGCACCCGAGCACGTCGACCTCGTGGAGCGCTATGCCAAGGAACAGGGCATGTTCCGGACAGACGACTCGCAGCTCCCGACGTTCAGCGAGATGGTCGAGCTTGATCTGGCGAGCGTCGTGCCGAGCGTCGCAGGCCCCAAGCGACCGCAGGACCGGGTCGCGCTCCCGCGCGTCTGGGAGTCGTTCACCAATGTCTGGGAGCAGCGCGCCGACGCCGGCACGGGCGAGGTCACGGCCGAGGGTGAGGAGTCACGCCTCGAGGAAGAGGGTGGCATCGACCCCGATGGTCTGGCCGAGGATCCGGTGCCCAACGGACCCCGGGACGCCGGCGCGGTCCGCGACGGATCGGTCGTGATCGCGGCCATCACGTCCTGCACCAACACGTCGAACCCGGCGGTGATGGTGGCCGCCGGCCTGCTCGCGCGCAACGCCGTGGCTCGCGGGCTGATGCCTCCGGACTACGTCAAGACGTCGCTCGCACCGGGCTCGCGGGTGGTCACCGACTATCTCGAGCGCGCAGGATTGCTCAGCTCCCTCGAGCAGCTCCGATTCAACCTCGTGGGATACGGCTGCACGACGTGCATCGGCAACAGCGGACCGCTCCCGGAGCTGGTCGCAGAGCGCATCGACGCCGAGGATCTCACCGTCGCCGCGGTGCTCAGCGGCAACCGCAACTTCGAGGGCCGCATCCATCCGCAGGTGCGAGCCGCGTACCTCGCGTCGCCGCCGCTCGTGGTCGCGTACGCGCTCGCGGGACGGCTCGACATCGATCTCACCACCGACTCGCTCGGGACCGGGGATGACGGGAAGCCGGTGTTCCTCAGCGACATCTGGCCGAGCGCTGACGAGGTCACGGAGACGGTGCGCGCGGCCATCGGCAGCGACCTCTACACGCGGGAGTACGGGCGCATCTTCGATGGCGACGAGCACTGGCAACAGCTGCCGTCACCGACCGGCGCGCTCTTCGACTGGGACGCGGGGTCGACCTACGTCCGCGAGCCACCGTTCTTCGTCGGCATGTCACCGGAACCTCAGGCACCAGCCGATGTGATCGACGCGCGCGTGCTCGCGCTCCTCGGGGACTCGATCACCACCGACCACATCTCGCCGGCGGGCACTATCTCGGGAGTGAGCCCTGCGGCGGACTACCTCCGTGAGCATGGCGTCGCGGCCCGTGACTTCAACACCTACGGCGCGCGCCGGGGCAACCACGACGTGATGGTGCGCGGCACCTTCGCGAACATCCGGCTCCGCAACGCCCTCGCCGACGGCAAGGAGGGCGGATGGACCGCGCATCTTCCCGACGGCGCCGTCATGACCATCTTCGACGCTTCGGCGCTCTACCAGCAGGAGGGTGTCCCGCTGATCGTGATCGCGGGCCGCGAGTACGGCTCCGGCTCGTCACGGGACTGGGCTGCCAAGGGCCCGCTGCTCCAGGGCGTTCGCGCCGCCATCGCCCAGTCCTACGAGCGCATTCACCGCAGCAACCTGGTGGGGATGGGCATCCTGCCACTCCAGTTCCTCGCGGGCGAGAGCGCTGAGTCGCTCGGCCTCGACGGCACCGAGCTGTACACGATTCGCGGCGTCGCCGCCGCCTCGCCGGGCTCGGCCGTGCACGTGAGCGCGCGTCGCGCCGGACAGGCCGATATCGAGTTCGACACCGTCTGCCGCCTCGACAGCGAGACCGACGTCGACTACCTGCGCAACGGGGGGATTCTTCCCCTGGTGCTGCGCCAGCTGATGAACGGCTGAGCGCTCGCTCGGACGTGTCCCCCCGAAGGCGCAGCTGAATGGTTCTCTTCATCCTCTTCTTCATCGTGGTGGTGGTGGTCGGCGGCGTGTCCTACTTCATGGGACAGCAGCGGATCCGCGATATCGCGACCTTCGCCGCCGCGCACAGCCTCACGGTGCTTGGCAGCGACTGGGATATCGACGACCGCGGTTTCGCGCTGTTCCGCGCCGGGAATCGCCGCTACTGGCGCAACGTGCTGCGCGGACAGTGGGACGGTCTCGCCACGATGTACTGCGACTACTCGTACGTTGTTTCCGACGGGAAGAACCAGAGCACGGTCTCGTTCTCCAACGTCATCGCGATGCTCGGTATGCAGACCCCTCAGGTCACGGTCTCACCGCGCAGCGCGATCGGGGCCCTCGCGGAGAAATCGATCGGCGCCCCGGGGATCCGGTTCGAGTCGATCGACTTCAACGACCGGTTCGATGTGCAATCCGAGGACCATGCATTTGCCGTCGAGTTGATCGATGCGCAGATGATCGAGACCCTGCTCGGGCTCGACCACGGATACCACGTGGTCTTCGGGCCGGGGGACGTCATGGTGTACGCGCATCGCCTGCCCGTGGCCGAGATCGGTGCGCTGTTCGACGCGACGGCGCTGGTCGTGCAGCGGATTCCTGCGCTGGTGCGCAGCCGAACGGTCGCCTGATCTCATAGCGGGCGTTTGATCGCCACTTGACACGCGGTACCCTAGGACCCGAACTCGATCCCCAGCTCCGAAGGAGACGTCCGTGATAGCCCTCATCGTGGTCATCGTCATCATCGTGGTCATCGCGCTGGCCGTGGTTGCCTCGTACAACCGGTTCGTCTCCCAGCGCAACGCGGTGCAGAACGCCTGGAGTGACATCGACACCGAGCTCAAGCGCCGGTACGACCTCATCCCCAACCTCGTCTCGACGGTGCAGGGATATGCCGCCCACGAGCGCGGCGTCTTCGAAGAGGTCACCCAAGCCCGTTCCGCCGGGATGAACGCGCAGGGACCGGCCGCCGCGGCTGCCGCCGAAGGTCCGTTCCAGATGGCCCTGGGTCACCTCTTCGCAGTCGCCGAGGCGTACCCCGAGCTCAAGGCCAACCAGAACTTCCTGCAGCTCCAGGCGACGCTCTCCGATACCGAGGATCGCATCCAGGCGTCGCGGCAGATCTACAACGCCAACGTCCAGCAGTTCAACACCCGGGTGCAGGCGTTCCCCTCGAACGTCATCGCCAACATGTTCCATTTCCAGCTCGCAGAGTTCTTCCAGATCGACGCGGCCCAGCACGCCGCTGTCGTCGAGGCACCGAAGGTCGACTTCAGCGCGATCACCAACGCGACCTACGGCCAGGCATCCGGAGCAGCACCGGCCCCCTCGCCTGCTCCCGGAACCCCGCCGGCTCCGCCCGTCTCAGGCGCCTGAGGCTCGCCGGTGCAGCCGGCGCCGCGTCGCTGGCGGCTGAGCGACGCGGAACCCCTCCCCGGACTCCATCCGGTCCTCGGACAAGTGCTCGCGGCGAGGGGTTTCGATCTCGCTTCGGCGTCCGCGTTTCTCGACGTCAGCGGCGGATACCACGACCCGTTCGGGCTGCCCGCCATGCAGGCGGCGGTCGCCGCGATCACGGCGACGATCGCCGAAGGCGGCACGATCGCCGTCTACGGTGACTACGACGCGGACGGGGTGACCGCCTGCGCGATGCTCACGCGCTGCCTGCGCGCGGCCGGCGCGACGGTCATCCCCTACATCCCGAACCGCATGACCGAGGGATACGGCCTGCACGCTGCCGCGCTGACCGAGCTCGCCGATCGCGGCGCACGGTGCGTCATCACCGTCGACTGCGGCACCAGCAGCGTCGACGTGGCGCTCGGCCGCCCCGCGACGATGCGCCTGGTCGTGACCGACCACCACCTGGCGCTCGCCCCCGGCGGGTCGCCGCCGCAACTCGCACCCGCCGACGCGCTGGTCAACCCAAAGCTTCCCGGGTCGACGTATGCGTTCGACGGGCTCGCCGGCGCCGGGGTCGCCTTCAAGCTCGTCCAGGCGCTCGAGGCGCGCGGTGCGGTGCCCGCCGGGAGCGCCGACGCGTCGGTCGGGCTCGCCGCGCTCGGCACGATCGCGGACATGATGCCGCTTCGCGGCGAGAACCGGGTCATCGTCCGCGACGGCCTGCCCCGGATCGCTGATCTCCCCGGGCTCCGGGCGCTCTGCGAGGTGGCCGGGATCTCGCCCCCTCCGCGGGGCACCGACATCGCGTTCGCCGTCGGACCACGCATCAATGCGGCCGGCCGGATGGAGGACGCGCGGCTCGCGCTCGAACTCTGCCTCTGCGACGACCCTGACGAATCGATGCGGCTGGCCGCCGACCTCGACACCCAGAACCGGCTGCGCCAGCAGGCGGTCGCGATCGCGCTGGCGGAGGCGGAGGCACAGGTCGCCGCCATCGATGACGATGCGGCGGCGATCGTGCTCGGCGACCCGGGCTGGCCGATGGGCATCGTCGGGCTCGTCGCGGGCCGCATCGCCGAGCGATATGCGAGACCGACGTTCGTCGTCTGCCTCGATCCGGTCGAGGCCAAGGGCTCGGCACGCACGGCCGGCGGCGTCCACATCGTCAAGGCGCTCGATGGCGCCGCCACCTCGCTGCTTCGCTACGGCGGACACGCCGCCGCGGCCGGGTTCAGCCTCGAGGCCGCTCGGTTCGATGAGTTCCGCGAGCTGGTCACGGCGTCGGTCGGCGAGCAGAACGCCGGTGTCGAGCGCGTCCGTGATTTCGCCGTCGACTGCGAGATCTCCGGAATCGACGTCACCCCCGAGCTGTGCCAGGCGCTTGACCGGCTCGAGCCGTGCGGCCAGGGCAACCCCGCGCCGGTCCTGTCGGTGCGGGGTGCGACCGTGCTGGCGGCCTCCGCGTTCGGTGCGGAACGGCAGCACGTCAGGGTCGCGCTGGCCACCGGACAGGGGATTGTCGAGGCCACCGCGTTCAACAAGCCGGCCCTCGCCGAGCGGCTCGCCGATCACCTCCCGCGAGGCCGGGTCGTCGACGCGTGTTTCGGCCTCGAGCTCGACAGCTTCCAGGGGTTTGTGCGTGTCAGGGCCCGTCTCCGCGATCTCCGCCCGGCGCGCGAGGCGAACATCGCCGGCCGGCCCGTCGCAGCGGTGACCTCCTCGCCGGCTGGTTAGATCCGCCCCGAAAGGGTCGCGAGCCCGTCGCCGGTCAGGTCGGCAAGGCCGGCCTTGCGACCGGTCAGCGCGATGATGATCGAGGCGAGCGGTCCTTTGACCTCGGGTCCTGCGCCGCGCGTCCAATCGACATCGCTCGCGGTGAGCGTGAGCCCCGTTGCACGTCGCTTGCCGCCGAGGAGCAGGTTGCCACGAATCACGAAGTCGCCGACCAGCGTGAGTGCCTCGGGCTGGATCGTGTGTGCGATGCCGAGCGGACGACGGATGTCCTGGCTGTGAATCACGATCTCTCCCACCATGGCGTCGAGCGGACCCGGCGGCGAGGTTGTGCGATCCAGCTGTGCCTTGAATCGCGCCAGCGCGTCAGCCGGCGTCGCTCCCTGCTCCTCCCTGACGCCGTTGTCGTTGAACACCTTGAAGCGAAACCCGCTGCCGGCAAGCCTGCCGACGAATCTTCCAGGAGTCATCTTCGCCGTGGTGGTCATGTGCGCGAGGACGTCGCGCACCGTCCACGCGGAACACAATGACGGCGTCGACCACTGCGCATCGGTCAGGTTCTCGAGATCGGCGATCAGCGCGACCCGCTCAGCATGTATGAGCGGCCATTGATTCCCAGCCACGTCGTTCCTCCACAAGTCCCGCTCTCGCTGACCGGCGCCCGGCGTGCGGTCGTTGCGACTGTACAGCGCCAGCCGCCGCAGACCGGGACACCGCGACCGCGCGCGTTCCGCTATTTGTTGGCAGCGGCCGACGCGAACCAGGATTCGATCTCGGCCCCTCGAGAGTCTCCTCGATCGGTGTGGCGTCGTCGGGCGCATGGGTGAGGAGGAACTCGACAGTGTCGACGCCAAGCCGTTGAAGGCTGCCCGAGAACCTCGCTTCGAGAAAGGCGGCGTCGAAGCGGCCGCCCGACCCGTCGACGTACGGCGGGGCAGCCTTGGTAGCGAGACGAACTCGGTCAGTGACGGCCGAGTCGCGCTCGGCCAGCCATCGGCCGATCATGATCTCGCTCGCACCGCCGGCGTAACGCTCCGCAGTGTCGAAGAGTGTGATGCCCAAACCAACTGCTTCGTCCATCGTCTCGAAGGCCGACAGCTCGTCCAGCCCACGACCCACGAGTTTCGGGCTCCCGCCAATCCCGCCGAACGTGCCGCAGCCGAGCACGAACCTGCCGTAGCTCCAGATTGGTGGTGTGGTCACTCTCAGAACTGTAAGGAAGTCTCGTCTTGCGTCGAACTCGCCCACCCGCCTCGGGTCCAGCTATGCCACCTTCCGGACTACCGGTGTGGCTGCATGACGCTGAACATTCGGGGTTGATGCGGCGCGCACCCTTGCTGTAACCTTGTCCTATGACAGTAGGTAAAGCAGTCAACGCCATCGAGGGGCCCGGACCGGGGTCGCCGATCGAATTCCGCCTCGACCATGCCTCCGGCATCCCGACCTATCTGCAGTTGGTCCAACAGGTTGAGCACGCTCTGAGGATCGGCTACCTGAATACAGGCGACCGGCTGCCCAAGGTCAGGGATGTCGTCGCTTCGCTGGCCATCAACCCGAACACGGTGCTCAAGGCCTACCGCGAGCTCGAGATCAAGGGGCTGGCAGCCGGACATCCCGGTCAGGGAACGTTCGTCAAGGCCACGCTCAGCCAGGCCACGCTGCCCGAGCTAACCCGTCTTCGCAGCTCGCTCCTCACCTGGCTCGCCACGGCCGACACCGCAGGGCTGGACGACGATGGGATCGTTGCACTGTTCACCAGCGTCCTTCGGGATTTTCGCACAGAGCGCGGCTCCGCAAATGGCGAATCGGAGAGCGTGGCATGAACGTCCTCGAATCGAACGGCCTCGGGAAGCGCTACGGCAATACCTGGGCGTTGCGCGACTGCACCCTCGCCATCCCAGAAGGGCGCGTGGCTGCCCTGGTTGGACCGAACGGTGCGGGCAAGACCACGCTGCTGAACCTGACCGTCGGCCTGGCGGCTCAGACCGCCGGCATCGTCACCGTCCTCGGCGGGATGCCCCCCGGATCGCAGGCCGCGTCGGACGGCATCGCGTTCGTCGCCCAGGACACACCGCTGTACAAGAACCTCTCCGCCGCCGAAATGCTGCACATGACCCGTAACCTGAACCGCCGCTTCGATGAGCGATACGCCAGGGCGCGGCTCGGCGAGCTGGGCATCTCTCTGGAACGAAAGGCGGGCAAGATGTCCGGCGGCCAGCAGGCACAGCTCGCGCTGACCCTGGCGCTGGCCCGGCGCCCCCAACTGCTCGTGCTGGACGAGCCGATGGCGATGCTCGACCCGCTCGCGCGACACGACTTCATGGCGACTGTGATGACCGCGATAGCCGACGACGGTGTGTCAGTGGTGCTGTCTTCACACGTGCTGGCCGAATTGGAGCGCGTGGCCGACTACCTCGTGCTCATGTCGGGTGGGAGCGTCCAGGTGGCGGGCGAGGTCGACGACCTGCTTGCCTGTCATCGCGTCCTCACCGGCCCCGCCGCTGAATCAGGCGATGACACCAGACGACTGAACGTCGTGTACGCCCGGCGAGGTGAGGCCCAGGCTCATCTACTGGTCCGGACCAACGGAATGACCGATCCGGTGCCGCGAGGCTGGGAGGCCCACCCGGTGAGCCTCGAAGAGCTGACCCTCGCCTACATGCGCGATCCCGGCGCCGCTGCGCTGCCTGGCCCAGCGCGGGTCGCCGTGGCTCTTCCTCTGGAGGCAGGGAATTGAACGCGGTGAGCGCGAGCGGGCGGGCGGGGCACGACGCAAGGCTGCGGCCGCTGCCGTGGCGGCGGATGGCCTGGGTCACCTGGCGGCAGCACCGGCTCACCCTGGCCGGCGTCGTCGCGGTGCTCGGTGCGGCGGGCGCATACCTACTGATAACGGGCCTGCAGATTCATGACGCCTCTGCGGCCGTGACCACCTGCACCCCGGCAAATTCAGGTGTTTGCCAGCGGGTGGCGACCGATTTCCTGCAGACGTACGCGCCCGGCGTGGGCGTCACCTTCGGGCTGCTGCAGGTGATCCCGGCGCTGATCGGATCGTTTGCCGGGGCGCCCGTGCTGGCCAGGGAGCTCGAGACCGGCACCTTCCGCTACGCGTGGACCCAGGGGTTTGGGCGGGCACGCTGGACCGTCGCCAAGCTGGTACCGCTCGCGGTCGCGGTCACGGTTGCCACCGGGGCGTTCAGCGTGCTCGTCTCCTGGTACGTCCAGCCGATATTCGGCGCGGGCGACAACAACGGCCCCCTGTATCCCACCCTCTTCGACCTGCTCGGGGTTGCGTTAGCCGCGTGGACGCTGACCGCGTTCGCGATCGGGGTCCTGGCCGGCGTCCTGATCCGTCGTGTCATCCCCGCGATGTTCGCCACCCTCGCCGCGTGGGCTGGGCTCGCCTTCTTGACCGGATTATTCCTGCGCCCGCACTACAGTGCGCCGGTGGTCACCAGCAACCCCAGCATTCCTGCCCAAGCCTGGGTGATCAGCCAGGGGTGGTTCAAGGGCGGCAATCCCGCAACCCTGGACATGATGAACAACACGCTTGCTCACGTCGACGTCCGGGCGGTTACGCCCGAGTTGTTCCAGCCCGGGCCGGCGACCCCGGCCGGCCTGGGCGACCCCGTGCAGTACCTCGTCCAGCACGGCTACACGCAGTTGACGACCTACCAGCCGGCCGGCCAGTTCTGGCGGTTCCAGTGGATCGAGGGCGGTTGGCTGCTCGCGCTCTCCCTGGTCCTCATGGCGGCGGCCGTGTGGTTGATCCGCCGGCGCGCGACCTGAAACTCCAAACGCGGGCATGCACCGGGATGCACGTTCGTCGGATCCGATCTTGCCACCTTTGGCCAGAAGAACGAGATGGCTAACCGGTGATCCTCCCCAAGATCCGAGATCCGCGTTTCATCACCGTGCGACGCGGCGGGGTCCTCCAGGACGGCGATCATCGTCTTCTTGCGATGTGGGCGGCTGACTGCGCGGAGCACGTGCTGCACCACTTCGAGCAGGTGCGGCCGAAGGACGACCGTCCACGTCGGGCGATCGACCTCGGGCGTGCCTGGGCGCGGGGTGAGATCACGTGGGGAGAGGCCCGGACAGGCGCCGGCCATGCGAACGGGGCGGCCAGAGACCTGAGTGGGGCACCACGGCATGCTGCGTACGCTGCCGGCCAGGCCGCGGCGGTGGGCCATGTTGCGGCCCACGAACTCGGAGCCGCTGCATACGCGATCAAGGCCGCGCGGGCGGCAGCGACCGAGGAGGACCGCGTTGCGGCCGGCCGTTTGGAGTGCCAGTGGCAGCGCGCGATCCTCCCCGACGATATCCGAGAACTTGTGCTCGACGACCAGCGGATGCGCAACGAGTTGTGCTGGTCGGTGTTCGACGGCTGACGCAGGGACCGGTTCCCGCGAGGGGCGCCGCCACTCGTCTCGCATCTCGCATCGGAACAGACTGCAATTTCGAAGACATCGTCGACGACGGGACGATCGCCTGCTCAGTTGATGGTTCGGCACCCGCGATTCGGGTCATCGCGCCCGACGGCAAGCAGGCCAACTACAGCATTTCCGGGTTGGCGTTACGGCAATGCATCAATGGAGGGGTGCAGATCTCAGCCGATGCCGGCTTCGCAGCGGTGACAATCGCCGCCCTCTAACGAGGACGAACGCAAGGATTCATCGCGGCGGCGCTGAACACACGTTCGAAGCGTCGGGTTGGACTTCCTCCCACCGGGCGATCGGGCCACTCACTGCCCACATCGAAGCGAAAGCCGAACCGCAGCTGTCGTTACAACTTCGAACTTGCCCCGGCGTGCACCCGGTGCTAGCGTCGTGTCCGCGAGCACGGTGCCGCGCCGAGCCCGCAGGCGAGAGAGCAAGCACGGACCGCGCCCACGCGGGCAGGTCCACAGCGCGCATCCGGAGGCACCTCATGCTCGAGGAGGTCGGGATTCCTCGGCTCGTGGTTGGCGGCCTGGGTTCGGGTTCCGGGAAGACCTCGATCAGCCTCGGCCTCACCGCCGCCCTCCGCGCTCGCGGTCGCACCGTCCAGACCTTCAAGGTCGGCGCCGATTTCATCGACACCGCATACCTGGCCCATGCCAGCCGTCGCCCGTGTCGCAACCTCGATTCCTGGCTGCTCGGCACCGAGGGCGTGCGCCGCTCGCTTGCGCACGGATCGATGGGTGCGGATCGGGTGATCGTCGAAGGTGCGATGGGCGTCCTTGACGGGCACGGCATGGCCGCGGAAACGCCGGCAACGAGCGCGCCGGAATTCCCGGGCAGCACGCTGGAGGTCGCGCGGATCATCGCCGCTCCGGTCGTGCTGGTGGTCGACGCATGGGCGATGGGCGAGACCGCCGCGGCCGCCGCGCTCGGCATCAAGCAGCTGGACGGTGCCGGCAGCGTCATCGGCGTGATCCTCAACAACGTTCCCAACGATTACCGCCGCCGAGTCATCGAGGATGCCGTCTGGTCGCTGGCCCGGATGCCCGTGCTCGGCGCCCTCCCCCATATCCAGTCGGTGCGCATCCCCGAGCTGCGCACAGGATTGCTGCCGCTGCTCCAGAACCCGCACGTCGATGAGGCGATCGCTGAGCTCGGTGATGCGGTGACCAGGCACTGCAATCTCGACCTCATCGAACGCCTGATGGAGGCTGCGCATCCGGTCCAGCCGACGCCGCGCCGCCATGCCGCCGCAGCGCCGCGCAACCTCGAACCGGTGCGCATCGGCGTGGCCTTCGACGATGCGTTCTGCTTCTACTACTCAGAGAACCTCGAGCTGCTCGAGGACGCGGGAGCGGAGATCGTCACGTTCTCCCCGCTCGAGGACCCGGCGCTGCCGCGCGACCTCGGCCTGATCTACCTCGGCGGCGGCATCTCCGAGGCGTACGTGCCGAGGCTCGCCCGCAATCTGTCATTCATCGAGTCGTTCCGGCGTGCTCATGCCCACGGCGTTCCCGTCTACGCCGAGGGCTGTGGCCTGCAGTACTCGGCTCGCACCCTGCGGACCAGCGATGGCACCACGCATCAGATGGCGGGCCTGATCCCGATCGACATCGCGCTCGAGGCGGGCACATTGCACAGCGGTTATCGCGACCTCAGCATCGCGACGGCGTCGATGCTCGGCCCCACGGGGACGCGCCTTCGGGGGCACGAGTTCCACTTCAGCCGCCTGCTCTCGGGCGCCGAGTGTCTGGACCCCGCCTACACGATGCACGACTGCGACGGCGAACCTCTGGGCTGCGAGGGCTGGACGGATCCGCTGCTGCTCGCGTCGTTCATCCACCTCCACTTCGGCCAGGAGCACGGGCTCGCCGGCCGCCTCGTCGCCGCCGCACGCAACTCACTCGACCGTCGAACCCACACGACCCTGGCAGGAAGGGACAGTCAACTCGGCGCCCCGGTGTAGGCTTGGGACGCGATGTCCCAGGCCCCGTCCACAATCGGTGAGTTGCGTCGTGCGGAGTATCGCGTCCTGCCGGTCAGGACCGAGCTGCGTCGCAACCTGATCCGCAAGCTCAGCAACCGCGAGCAGCTGTTCGGAGGCATCCGCGGGTACGACGACTCGGTCATCCCGCAGATCGAGAACGCCATCCTCGCCGGGCAGGACATGGTCCTGCTGGGTGAACGGGGGCAGGCGAAGTCGCGCCTCATCCGGGCGCTGGTCACCCTCCTCGACGACGCCGTTCCGGCGATCGCGGGCTGCGAGATCAATGACGATCCCTACGCGCCGATCTGCCGCCGCTGCCGTGACCTGGTCGCCGAGCACGGCGACGCGACCGAGCTCGCGTGGCTCACCCCGGATCAGCGCTACTCGGAGAAGCTGGCAACGCCGGACACATCGATCGCCGACCTGATCGGCGAGGTCGACCCCATCCGTGTCGCCGAGGGGCGTTACCTGAGCGACGAGCTCACCATCCACTACGGGCTGATCCCGCGCACCAACCGGGGCATCTTCGCGATCAACGAGCTGCCCGACCTCGCCGAGCGCATCCAGGTCGGGCTGCTCAACATCATCGAAGAGCGCGACGTGCAGATCCGTGGCTACCGGCTGCGCCTGCCGCTCGACGTGTACGTCGTGGCGACCGCGAACCCCGAGGACTACACCAATCGCGGTCGCATCATCACCCCGCTCAAGGATCGGTTCGGCGCGCAGGTCCGGACCCACTATCCGCGCACCCTGGACGACGAGATCGCGATCGCCGAGCAGGAGCGCATGACCTTCGACGACATGCCGGTTCCGGTCACCGTTCCCGGGTTCATGCAGGAGATCGTCGCCGAGCTCTCGCACGTTGCCCGGCGTCATCCGCAGGTGAATCAACGCAGCGGTGTGTCGGTCCGACTGACCACCGCCAACTACGAGAACCTTGCGGCGGGAGCCCTGCGGCGCGCGCTCCGCACGGGTGAGCGCGAGGCGGTCGCGCGGATCAGCGATCTGCCCGCGCTGATGTCGTCGACTGCGGGAAAGATCGAGCTCGAGACCTGGGAGGACGGCGACGACGGTGCGGTGCTCGAGAAGCTGATGCGGACCGCGTGCAACAACGTCTTCCGCCGCCATTTCACAGTCCAGGAATTCAGCGACCTGGTGCAGCGCTTCGACCGCGGTGGATTCACCGTCGAGGTCGGCGATCAGCACGCGGTCGCGCACTATGCCCAGGCGCTCACCGAGCTGGGTGGCGTCGAGCGCGCGCGTCAGCGGCTCGGCGAGCCGGACACGGACGCGATTCGGGTGGCGGTGCTTGAGTTCGTCCTCGAGGGCCTGCATCTCGGCAAACGCCTCAACAAGACCGCACTCGACGGAAGCGCGGTCTATGGAGGATGAGCCCCTCGCTGAGCCGACGCCGAGGCGGACGCGCAACTCGCGTCAGCACCGCTTCAGCGTCTGGGACGGCAGCCAGGATCCACTCGGCGATGACGCCGATGCGCTCTTCGACCGCCTGAGCGAGGACGTCTTTCACGGCTGGGACTTCGAGACGGCGCTGCGCCGCCTGCTCAGCCAGGGCTGGCGAGACCGCGACGGACGCAAGTTCGCCGGCCTCGAGGAGCTGATGGAACGGCTCCGCAAGCAGCGTCAGAAGCAGCTCGAGCGCTACAGCCTCGACAACGTCTTCAAGGACATCGAGGAAAAGCTGGACAACGTGCTCCGGCTCGAGCGCCAGGGAATCGACGAGCGGCTCAGGAACGCCACCGATGGCAGCGCGCAGCGGATTCTCGAACGCGTTGCCAAGAAGCGCCGCGAGCACCTCGACAACCTGCCCGCGGAGCCGGGCGGTGCGATCCGCGAGCTGCAGGACTACGAGTTCATGGACCAGCGCGCCGAACAGGCCTTCCAGAAGCTGCTGGAAGAGATCAAGCAGAACGTCGTCAACACGTACTTCAAGCAGATGTCCGAGCAGATGGGCCAGATGTCGAAGCAGGACATCGGCGCGCTGCGCGAGATGGCCAAAGACCTCAACTCGCTGGTGCGTCAGAAGCTCGAGGGCGTCCCCGAGGCGCAGCTGCAGCACAACTACGAGGACTTCCTCAAGAAGTGGGGCTCGATGTTTCCCGAGGCACCCGCGACGTTCGACGAGTTCCTCGCCCAGCTCGCGGCCCAGATGGCGCGCATGGATTCGTTGCTGCAATCGCTGTCGCCGGAACAGCGCCACCAGCTCGAGGACATGATCTCCGCGACCTTCGGCGACCCGGACCTCCAGGCGCAGCTCGCCGAGTTGATGAGCGGCCTCGAGCTGCTCTCGGATCGGCGCCACCTCGGCCAGCGCTACTCGTTCTTCGGCAACGAGCAACTCCCGTTCGACGAGGCTATGGGCGTCATGGACCGGCTGCAGTCGATCGAGGAGCTGGAGCGCGGGTTGCGTGGCATGTACCGCGGCGAGCCGCTCGACAACGCCACCGAGGAGGCGTTGCGCGACGTCCTCGGCGACAACGCGGCGCGCGACCTGTCGCGGCTGCAGCGCATGACCGACCAGCTCGAGCAGCGTGGGCTCGTCGAGCGCGACGACGAGGGGATGCGCCTGACCGCGCGCGGTCTCCGGCGCATCGGACAGAAGGCGCTCGGAGATCTCTTCGCGCGGCTGCGCCACGATCGCTTCGGGGATCACCCGGTGTCGCGTCACGGCCAGGGGGGCGAGCGCGAGGAGGACACGAAACCATACGAATTCGGCGACGTGTTCGATCTCGACGTCCGCGAAACGCTCATGAACGCAGTACGACGCGACGCGGATTCCGCTGTGAGTGACTTGCGGCCGGAGGGGATCCCGGCGCCGGCTTCAAACCGGACTATTCAGCCTCTGCCGGGATCCCCTCCGGCCCCGGCTCAGCGCAGTCCGCGGCGCTCTGTTCCTCGACTTTCGCCAGATGACTTTGTGGTGCATCGCTCCGATACGATGACGCGGTCGGCGACTGTTTTGATGCTCGACATGAGCAGATCGATGCCTTTGCGTGGCTACTTCTATGCTGCGAAGAAGGTGGCTCTCGCGCTTGATTCACTGATACGCAGTGCGTATCCGCGCGACACACTGCACATCATCGGGTTCAGTGATCTGGCGCGGGAGATCAAGCCGTCTGCGTTGCCGCATCTGTCGGTGAATGAGTACGTCTACGGGACGAACATGCAGCACGGGTTGATGCTGGCGCGGCGGTTGCTGGCACGGGATCCGGGCGAGAACAAGCAGATCATCATCGTCAGTGATGGTGAACCCACGGCGCACATCGAGAATGGGCGTCCGGTGTTCTTCTATCCGCCGCTGCCGGAGACGTTTCACAAGACGCTGCTCGAGGTGAAGCGGTGCACACGCGAGAACATCGTCATCAACACGTTCATGCTCGAGTCGAATCACCACCTCGTCCAGTTCGTGAATCAGATGACCCGGCTCAACCGCGGTCGCGCGTTCTTCATCAGCCCGGATCGGTTGGGTGACTACGTCCTCGTCGACTACGTGAGCTCGAAGCGAGGAGCCGCGTAGGCACGTGGAGCCCAGGGGGGCATTCGCGGATCGGCTCCGCCTGCAATTGGTCTCGCGGTATCACGGCGCGAACGTCGACGTGGATCACGCGCGCTTCGCGTTGCACGTGACCGGCTCCGGGCTCGACCTGATGCTGCCGCTCGCGCCGCTCTATCACGCGTGCGAGCGCCGGCCGGACAGGGTGCCGACCTTGATCGGTGAGTACGTCACGTCCGTCGAGCATCAGCTCACGCCGCAGCCCGCGGTGGCGCTGTCGATGTCGCGGTTGCTCTGGTGCGTGCGCAACGACCGGTTCCTGGGCAGCCACGGCCGCGTCGGCGACCTGCTGCGCGCCCCGATCGGCGCTGACATGACCGCGTTCGTCGCGGAAGAGCTGCCCGGCTCGATCATGCGCGGCGTGCCTCGCGACGAGTGGACCTCACTGGGGCTGGGTGACGAGGACGTGCAGCGCACGGCGACGGTCAACACCGCAGAGCGATTCGAAGCGCTGGTTGGACGCATCGAACGTACGGACCGCATTCCCGCCGACGGTTGGCGGGTGGCGTCGGATTCGCTCTTTCAGGGCAGTCTGCTCATGGCACCGCGCGTGCTCGCTGCGTTCGCCGAGCGCGCCGGCGGCGAGGTGCTCCTCGGCGTGCCCGACCGGGGTGCGGTCCTCGCGCTCCCCGCTTCGCTGCCGTCTGCGGATCGATTTCAGCGCCGGGTGCTGCGGGAGTGGCGTGAAGCCATGAATCCCTGCTCGCGCGAGCTGCTGATCAGTGACGGCCAGGGCCTGCGCCCTGTCTCCCGCGGGTCGCGGACGTCAGCGCCGGCCGTGCTTCCCTGGCTCGCCGAGTAGCAGGCGGGCTCCGCCCTCGAGGCGGCTCGCCTCCTGGCGAGCGGCGAAGGCGCTCGCGGCGCCGATCGCCACTGCGGCGGCCACGCCGGCCAGCGTCCGGACGGCCACACGGGTTGCCCGGCCGCGGACCGAGATTCCCGAGAGCCCCGGGCCTTCGCCGAACCACATGGTGAGGGCGGTCTGATCGGCCACCAGGCCGCCATCGCCGTGCACCCGGCTCCGCTCGATGCGCACGGCGGCCGGCCGCGGACCCCGCCAACGACGCTGGTCGAGGAGGAGGGGAGCCGCGCGGAGCGCCCCACTGCTGGCGATCGCACGGACGGCGGCCACGGCACGTTCCGACGTCGGCATCGTGGGAAAGGATAGCGTTCCGCTGGTGGCGCTGATCGAGGACCTCCCCGGCCGGATCGATGCGAGTTTCATCGGCGCGCTCGCCGGTGAGCATGCCGCAGGGACCGCCGCGGGAACGGCCGACCTGGTCGGCGTCGCCGAGTCTGCGGCCGCCTGCGGCGGGTTCGACGATGCCGACCTGCGCCAGCGCGGCCTCGAGCGCTCCTCGCGCGCCGGCGCTGCCGGCCTGCTCCTTCGTGCGCTCCCCTTCGGTCTCTTGAGCCCGCTGAACCGGCCGAGGCTGCGGCGCGACGCGTATCGATGCGTCGCCATGGCCGGCGCCGATGAGGGGACCGCGATGACCGCGGTCGCCGCCGCGCTGCTCATCGCCGACCTGCTCAGGTTCGATCTCCAGACATCGCTCGTCCGGGTGCGCCAGTCGCTGCTCGAGGACGCGCCGATGGCGCTGCTCGAGCGGCTTCGCGTGGTCGACGCCGGTCCGCCGATGGACGTCTCGGATCCCGATCCGGGGCTCACCCTGCAGCGCGCGATCTGTGCCCTGGCGACGCCGAATCCCTTCGATGATGTGCTTGCCGCGGCGGCGAGCGGCACCGCTGTTGCCGCGAGCCTTGCGGGTGCGCTGGTCGGTGCGCGCGACGGCCTCGCCGCCGTTGCCGGGGTCGACCGCGACCACCTCCCGCATGCAGACCGTGCGCTCAGCGTTGCGCGGCGGCTTGCCGAAGCCGCGGTCGCGGCGCTGCCGACCCCGTAGGCGATCACGAAAGGAACGCTGAGCTTCGGGCTTCCTCACCGCGTGCTCCGGACGCGCGGTAGGAGGGTCCATCAACGCTCGCGCTCGACGGGGCCCCGCGACTGCCCGGGTGGCGCACCGCAGCCGTCCAGGGGAGGGTCAGGCTCTAACATCAGGAGGTCATGGAAGCCCCCGCCAGTCCGGCGACCGCGCGCAAGATCAGGATCCTCACCGCCAAGGTCGGGCTGGACGGTCACGACCGCGGTGTCAAGGTCATCTCGCGCGCCCTCCGCGACGCTGGGGTCGAGGTGATCTACACCGGGCTCCACCAGACCCCGGCGATGGTCGTGGAGGCGGCCATCCAGGAGGATGTCGACGGCATCGGCATCAGCCTCCTGAGCGGCGCCCACATGACCCTGTTCCCGGAGATCATCCGGCTCCTCAAGGAGCGCGACGCGTCGGACATCGTCGTCTTCGGCGGCGGGATCATCCCCGATGCCGACGTCACGGCACTCGAGAAGCTCGGCGTCGACAAGGTGTTCACCCCCGGAACGTCGCTCGACGAGGCCGTCTCCTACGTCAAGGAGCGCTTCGGCGCGGGGGCGGCGGTCTGACCCCCGGGCTGCTCTGCCTCGCGGTGGCGGCTGCGCGCGCGGGGCGTTTCGTCACCGACGCTTCGGACCCCCGAGCACGGATCGCTCCGCCGCACCCGGCGTTCGCGGCCTTCCGAAAGATGTCGTACATGTGGGTTGACGGCCAGGCCTTCGAACCGATCGGCGACAGCCTCGACCTCTGGCTGACCTACCTCGCCGGCACCGGTGCGCGGCAGGCGTGGATCGATGTCAGCGGTGGTGACGAGGTCTGCCGGGTGATCAGGCGTGACGGGGCGGAAACCTGGCGGACCGTGTGGAACGGCGGCATCTTCATGCTCCACGGCGCCGAGGAAACGGGGCCGCCACGGCACCGCGAGACCGACGTGCCGGGGATGACCAGGCGGCTGCACGATGCGGTCAACGCGGAGATGGCGGCGGGCGCCGGCGATGGGCGTCGCGCGACCCTCACGCGAGCGCTCGAGATCCTCGCCTCGCCCGTCGACGGCGAGGAGGTCTCGGACATCGCGTGGCCCTATTTCGTCCTCCCGGACGGCAGTCCGGCAGCCTCGAGGCGTCTGATCGCGGCTGCGTCGGCGGCCTGGCCGGAGACTCCCGCGGTCGTGGATCCCGATGCCAGGCCGTCCCGGGGCGAGGGGTGCGTGGACGCCGCCCTCGACGCGATCGCCGCCGCCGTCAACTCGGCGGCGACGCCGGAGCCGGTAGAGTAGCCAGACAGATGGCGATTTCCCTTGAACTCAGCGCGTCGCGCCGGTCGGAGACCGGGCGCCACGTTCATGCCGTGCGGCGCCGTGGCGAGGTGCCCGCAGTCCTCTACGGTCACAACGTCGAGCCGCAGGCCCTCTCGATCGACGGGCGCAGCCTGCAGAAGGTCTGGCATCACGCCGGCCACAGCCACCTCGTCGACCTCACGCTCGACGGAGGCCGCGCTCGCAAGGTGCTGATCCGTGAGCTGCAGGTCAACCCCCGGACCACCCGGCTCATGCACGTCGATCTGTTCGCGGTCAACCTCAGCGAGAAGCTGACGGTCGAGATCCCGCTCATCCCGGTCGGCGAGTCGCCCGCGGTCACCGAGCTCAAGCTCGGCGTCCTCCAGCAGATCATCACCTCGGTCAAGGTCGAGTGCATGCCGGGAGACATCCCCGCGCTGCTCAACGTCGACATCTCGGGCCTCGTCGAAATCGACCAGGGCATCCGTCTTGGTGAGGTGCCCCTCCCGGAGCGGGTCGCACTCGCAACCGGCGTCGACCCCGACGAGCTCGTCCTCAAGGTCGCGCAGGTGCGTGTCGCCGCCGAGGCCGAGGAGGTCGAGGCGGTTCCCGCCGAAGGCGAGGCCGAGGCTGCCGAGACCGCCGCCGACGACGACTCCGGGGCGTCCTAGCGGCGCCGCCGCGGATTCCGACCGCGTTGGTGTCTGCCCCTGATCGGCGGCGACCGTGATCGCCGGCACCCCGACCTGCGACTCGAGCAACTGGTTCGACGTCGTCTGCAGATCGATCCAGACGCACGACCAGAGCGGACTGATCGGTCCACTCGTGGAGCATCTGCTCAGCGCGGTCGCGATCTTCATCGTGCTCTACCTCGTCGGCCGTCTGACCCGGATGCTGGTGCTCTGGACGATGCGCCGGAGCAAGGCGGACCGCCAGGTGCGGACGCTGGTCCGCAACCTGATCACGGTCACGACCTACGTCGTCGCTGTCATCGCCGCGCTCGTCGTGTACGGGGTCAACGTGGCGGTGATCCTCACCGCCGCCGGTGTCGGCACGGTGGCGATCGGCCTCGCGTTCCAGGACCTCCTGCGCAATGTGCTGGCGGGGATCTGGCTGCTGCTCGAACAGCCCTTCCGCCTCGGCGACACGATCACCGTCGTGGATCAGACGGGTGCGGTGCAGAACATCACGCTGCGCACCACCACGTTGCGCACCGGCATCGGCGAGCTGGCCATCCTGCCGAACCTCACCGTCTTCACCGGCATCGTCATCAACACGACGCACTACGACACGCGCCGCCTCACGGTGGGTGTGCGAATACCAGCCGGCACCGACCTCGCCGGCCTGATGCGCCGGGCGCGGGCCGCGGTCACCGACGTGCCGGGCATCGAGGCGCAACCCGCGATCGTGTTCGAGCCGATACTCGACAGAGAGGTGCCGCTGCTGCACTGCCACTTCTGGGTGGATCGTCGCGAGCAGGACCCGGACGCGATGACCGCGGCGGTCGCGGAGCGGCTCTGGGAGGTCGTCGAGGCCAAGCCCGAGGACGAGCCCGGCACCGCTGAGCCCACCGCGTAGAGTCGCGCCCCGTGGAGATCGGCACCGCCAGCACCACGCAGCGAATCATCGTCGTACGCCATGGCGAGACCGCGTGGAGCCGCGAAAAGCGTCACACCGGTCGGAGCGACATCCCGCTCACCGCAGAAGGGCGGGAGCAGGCACGGGCTCTGGTGGCGCAACTCGCCCGTCTTGATTTCGCGGCCGTCTTCGTGAGCCCGCTGCAGCGCGCCCGCGAAACCTGCGAGCTCGCCGGCTTCGCGGAGCGCGCCGTCGTGGAGCCGGACCTGATCGAGTGGGACTACGGCGAATACGAGGGCATGACCAGCGCCGAGATCGAGCAGCGCCGGCCGGGATGGACGCTGTTCGGCGACGGAGTCATCGGTGGCGAGACGATCGGCGACGTCGCGGCGCGCGCGGAACGGGTGATCGCGCGCGTTCGGGCCGTCGAGGGTGACGTCCTGCTCTTCGGCCACGGCCACCAGCTGCGCATTCTCACCGCGCTGTGGCTGGAGTTTCCCGCCGCGGCCGCGCAACATCTGCAGCTCGCAACGGCGTCGCCGTCGACGCTTGGATTCGAGCACGACTGGACGGCGCTGCTCAGCTGGAACGGCCTGCAGCGCAGCTGAGACCGCCGTCACGACCGCGCTAGAGGCGGACGTGCTCCAGGTCGACGCCCGCGAGCTCCGGTGGCCGCGGAATGCCGTTCGCATCCAGGAGTTGCAGACACTTGATGACATAACGGGCGCCGGCGATGTTCAGCCCGTGCTGCCGCGTGAGGCGTTGAATCGCGCCCAGGGTGAGGATGTCGCGCTGCGTGTAGCGGCGCCGGTTGGTCGCCGTTCGCGCGGGAACGCCGAGACCCATGGTCTCGTACATCATCAGCGTGCGTGGGTGCGAGGCGAGGATCTCGGCTGCCACGCTGATCGTGTACAGCGGCTTGTCGAGGTCGAGCATGCGTTCCGACATCGGGGCCAATTCCTCAACAGGCACGTGCGGCTCCCGCTGCGTCACCGCATGGACCGAGTACGCGCCGCGTGCCCCGCACGACCTTCATGTTCTCGATTCTAGTCGCGTGCACCCTAAATGGTGCAGAGGACAGAGCGATTGCGCCGCAGGTCTCCCGTCGCCTAAGCCGCCTGCCGCCTGCTCGTCTATGCTTATATGGTCACTATCAGCTTACCCGCCGGCTTTGGGACTCCCCTATCTCGGCAGCGTCGCTGGGGGTCTCGAGGCACGGCTCTCGTCGTCGCGACCGGGACGACGTAGGATCGGTAGGCGATGCGAACACTCTTCACCGCGGACGGCCATGACCGCGAGGTTGCGCCGAGCGACGTGCAGCAGCTGCTTGCGGCACCGCACCAGGTCTTCTGGCTCGACATTCAAGCTCCGGACGACGACGACTACCGGCTGCTGAGCGACACCTTCAAGTTCCACCAGCTCACCATCGAGGACGTCAAGCACCAGAACCAGCGGCCGAAGCTCGACGGGTACGACGGGTATGTGTTCGCGGTGGTGTTCGTCATCGCGCTCACCGGTGAGGAGGTCTCGTTCCGAGAGCATCACCTCTACATCGCACCCGACTACCTCGTCACCGTCCACCATCCAGCCGAGCCCTCGTTCGACAAGCTGAACCAGCGCATCGCCGAGTCGCCGCAGAGCGCGTGCCGGAAATCGTCGTTCCTGACCTACCTCGTCATGGATGCGCTCGTCGACACCACGTTCACCGCGCTGGAGACGCTCGACGAGGCGGTGGACACGTTGCAGGATGAGGTGCTCAAGGACGCCAACAACGCGCAGCTCGCGCTGCTCCAGGACATGAAGCACTCCGCGGTCGAGATGCGCCGCATCCTGGGTGCGCAACGTGACATGTTCCAGCGCCTGGTGACCCTGTCTCTCGAGGCGGATCGTGAGACGACCGCGTACTACCGCGACGTCTATGATCACATCATCCGTCAGTACGAGACGGTGGACTCGCTGCGTGACCTTCTGACCGGCGCGATGGACGTCTACCTCTCCACCGTCTCCAACCGCCTCAACATGACCGTCAAGGCGCTCACCGTGGTGGCGAGCCTGTTCCTGCCGCTCACGTTCCTCACCGGGTTCTTCGGCATGAACTTCGGATGGCTGGTCTCGCGAATCGGCACCGGCTATGCCTTCATCATCGGTCTCAGCATCATGGCGATCTCGATCCTCACGCAGCTGTTCTTCTTCCGCCGTCGTGGCTGGATCTGAGCGTCAGCCCGAGCCGTAAATATCGGAGCGCGCGACGCCCCGCGGCTCAGCTCGACGCGAGCCAGGATTCGGTGAAGGCTGAGCCCCGGGACAGCAGCGAACCCGGCTGAGCATGGCGCCCGTCCGTGCCGGTCATCACCACCGCGAAGTTGGCGAATCCCGAGATGGGCGCCGACCGCTGATCGACGAGTGCGCTCGCGAGCGCACCGGTGAAGGTCATCGGTCTCCATGGCGGGAGGTACGCGCTCTGCGTCCCGTAGGTCGGCGATTCCGCTATCCACTCGGCGGACGAGCGCCTGCAGGTCGTCGGCGCGCATCGAGCCTTGACCGTTGACGTCCTGCGCAGCGTGAGGTCTTTGACGGTGATCGTGAAGACGCTGCTGCGATAGGCTACCGAGGCCGCGATCTGGTCACCGGGACGGACCGAGAACAACTGCGTGATGTGGTTGGAGGGAAACATCTCCCACCAGGCGGTGTACACCGGCGTGGTACCGGAGCAGTACGCCTCGACACCGGCCTGCTCGACCGTCTTGTCATACCAGCCGTCGAGGCCGACCCAGAAGACCGCGGCCTGCGGCGCAGTCGTCGTGCGGCAGACCACCGCCGGGACCTTCCAACTCGCGCCGACATTCGTCAGCGCGGTGCGCGGCGCCACCACGTAGCCCGACCACGTCGCTGACGCCTGCACCGGACCGGCGAACCCGGTATCAGCGCTGAATGCGCGTGCCGCCGCACGCAGACGCCGCGTGCGCCGGCGACGCCGTCGCGACCGAGATCGATGCAACCGAGAGGCCAACACCCACAACGGCGGCGATCCCCGCTGTGACGGATCGCCGTGTAGCCGGGTGTGCCGAACCCGCCGGCCCGCCCGGGTGTGTTGCTCAACGGGTTGCGTGCGCGCGGGTGCGGCGTCCGGCTTCGATCAACACGACACCGATGACCAGCAGGGTGGCCGGCACGACGAGGTTCGGCATGCCGGAGCCGGTCTCAGGCACCGGGACGGATCCCGGGGTGCCGCCGGTGCCAGGTCCGCCCGCACCACCCGATCCGCCTGTGCCACCGGACGAGCCCGCGGTGCACGTCCCCAGCGGAGGCGTGATGTGATTGGCGTCGAGCGTGACCGCGCCGTTGCGGGCCATCGCGCGGCCGCTGATGATGTTGGCGCCGGTCACCATGCTGATGCTGGTCAGCGCCATGAGCGTGCCCTGAAAGTGCGTCGCCGAGCCGAGCGTGGCCGAGCTGCCGACCTGCCAGAACACGCTGCACGCCTGTGCGCCGTTGGTCAGGTTGACCGACGCGTTGCTGGCCGTGGTGAGTGTGCTGGCGACCTGGAAGATGAACACGCCGCTGCCGCTCAGCGTCAGCGACCCGGTCAACTGCGCCGACGAGTCGAACTTGTAGACGCCGGCCACCAGGTTCTTGCCGCCGAGGTTCAGACCGGTCATATCCGTTGTCACGGGCGCATTGGCTGCGTCGGTGTACGCCGTGGTGAGGTCGTTCTTCGCCTGGATGGCGACCGCATCGCTGACGTGCTTGGCCCCGGTGATGTTCCCCGGCGGGAATCCGGGCACCGACGAACCGGGAGCGAGTCCCAGGTTTCCGGTGATCACGCTCGGCCCGGTGTTGGTGACCGTCGATCCTGCGAGAACGGTGAAATTGAGTGCTGTCCCGAGGCGTGGGCTCGTTGCTGCGAGAGCGTCAAGCGGCGACAGCGCCACGAGTGCACCGGTGAATAGAACCAACGGGATGAGGAGTGGGAGCTTCTTGAACATAGTCTCACCATGGGCTGATCGCGGATGAACGCGCGCCGAACTGCGGGTTGCGACCCTCGCCGCCGTGATGTGTTGCAATCACCTGCGCATCGATAAGGAAGAGCGCGCGCGTGCGCGCGCATTGATGCAGCCTCGATGAAACCCCAGGTCATGACGAAGTTGTGGTTGTCCGTCACATCGAGATCGGCTGCCACCGGCGCGACGCGATCGGGATCGTCGTGGGTAGCGACTGAACCTTCGAGCGGCTGATATTAGCTATCGCATTTGCTGATACCTACACTATAAGTTGCGGGGGAGAGCCGCTCGATCTGCCGGGCGGGACTTCGCTTGCCATCGGAGACAATCCGTCAATGGTGCAAGCCGGTTCCGCAGACGACGGGTGAAGGCCGAGCGCCGCGTCGTCACCGTCGTTTCCGGTGGCCTCAACTCCACCACCATGGCGTACTCGCTGCGAGCTCAGGGATACGCCATTCACGCGATCTCGTTCGACTACGGCCAGCGACACCGCAGGGAACTCGCCTTCGCCGAGCAGATGGCCGCCGACATCGACGCACCGTGGACGCTGATCGATCTGCACGCGGCGGGACTCACGAGCATCCTGAGCGGATCTGCCCTGACCGACGAGAGCGTGACGGTGCCTGACGGTCACTACGCCGACGAGAGCATGAAGATCACCGTGGTGCCCAATCGCAACGCGATCATGCTGAGCATCGCGTGCGCACTCGCGGTGACTCGCGAAGCCGGCGCCGTGGCCTTCGGTGCGCACACCGGCGACCACTTCATCTATCCGGACTGCCGTCCGGAGTTCGTGCGGGCATTCGAGTCGATGGTCAACGTCGCCGTCGAGGGGCTCGCGAAGATCGAGATCCTCGCGCCGTTCCTGTCAATGACAAAGGCGGACATCGTCAAGCTGGGCGATGAGCTGCACGTGCCGTTCGATCGAACGTGGTCCTGCTACAAAGGTGGCGCGTTGCACTGCGGGACGTGCGGCACCTGCTTCGAGCGACGTGAGGCATTCACGCTCGCGCACGTGGCGGATCCGACGGTGTATGAGAGCGAATCGGTACCGGCTCGATAGCGTGCATGACTCTGAGGAATATCCAAGAAACCTCAGAGGAGCTTCGCAGGGGAACACCGTAGCGTCGTCAGTGTCGAATCAACCAACGGTTCAAGGAGCACTGACATGACGACAGGAACAATTCTCATGAACGTCGACCTCATGGTGGGCACGTCCGCCGTGGTTGCGCTGGCGATGTGCGCAGTACCCAACATCGATCGCCTCCGTGTCATGCGGCGTTTGCTAATCCGGCGCCCGGTGCGGCGAGGCCGAGAGCAGCGGCTCGTGGCGAGCGGTCTGACCCCGTCCTGACACCGCCCGGCCGGCACTCTCGGCCGGTTGAAAAGGTCCACACCAGAAGGGGCCGTCTCCGAGTTTCGGAGGCGGCCCTGACTGTGTCGTTGCAGTCCGCGGATCGCGGTCGCCTGCCGCTATCCCGAAGCAGGCTTCGCAGGTCGACGCGGCCAGCGCTCCCGCGGGGCGAGCGTACTGGGACCGACGTGTTCATCCAACCAACTGCTGAGCGGTGCAGCGGCGCGCCAGCTTCCGGCGACGTGGTCGAGCGCCTTGCCGCGGGTGATGCCCGACCCGCCAGGCAGCAGGCGCCCCGCCAGCAGCGACCTGTGGTGCAGCAACTCCGCCCGCGGGTGGTCGCGTGAGTAGCCCCGAGGCACGGAGCTGAGGTCGTCGCCGATCAGTTCGAGGCCCGCATCCAGAGCCGTGGCGAGGGCGTCAACGAGGCGCACACCGATCCGATCATCGACGACCGCTGCCCGGTACCGGGTGAGCTGGTCCGAAGTCAGCCGGTGGTATCCCGACCCCGAGTAGACGCCGCGGGCTGACACGTCGGCGTAGAGCCGCGCCCTGGCCGGCGCGGTGAATTCCAGGACGCCGTAGGTTCGCGTCTTGTATGGCGACGCGGGCGCGAAACGCATATCGTTCTGCTGGCGGAACACGCGAACCGAGCCACCGAAGATGCCGCTCAGTTCCTGGAGCATGAGCGTGAGAGCGCTGCGAACCTCCGTCTCATAGCGCTCGCGCGTGGCGGTGAAATAGGCGCGCGAGTTGTCCTGCTCGAGCCCCGAGAACCACTCGAAGACCCAACCGGTGAAACCGGGAAACGTGATCTTGTCCCCGTCTGCCGTCTGAGGTGATTGAGGCTGCTGCGCTCGCATAGTGCCGAGGATGATGCGCGAAGGTGGTTAGCGCGCGGACGTCTCACAAAAGAGGGCCGCCTCCAAGCGTTTCGGAGGCGGCCCGGGCGAGAGGGGAGGAGGTGCTAGGTAATCAGCTGCAGCCGCTCGTGGCGCCGCAGTTGTGGCACTTGTAGCAGGCGCCGTTGCGCACCATGAGGCTGCCGCAATCGCTGCAGGTGGGTGCGTCTTCCTGGTTGATGAATGCGCCCGCGCTCGTCATCGGAATGGCGGCAACCGGCTTGCGCACCGTCGTAGCCTGAGCGACCGCGACCGGCGCCATGGCCTCGATCTCTGCGTCCGCGGCCGACACGGGCTCGGTGACGCTGCCGGTGGGCTCGCGGCGGATGATGCCGAGGCGGTCGCGCTCCTCCTGGGGCAGGAACTTCGAGGCGAGCCAGCGGAAGATGTAGTCCATCACCGACTTGGCGATGGGGATCTCGGGGTTGCGCGTGAAGCCCTGCGGGTCGAAGCGCGTATGCGAGAACTTGTCGACGAGTGCCGGGAGCGGCACGCCGTACTGCAGGGCGAGTGACACGGCAGTTGCGAACGAGTCCATCAGCCCGCTGACCGTGGAGCCCTCCTTGGCCATGCGCAGGAAGATCTCGCCCGGGGTGCCATCCTCGTAGAGGCCGACGGTGATGTAGCCCTCGTGGCCACCCACCTCGAACTTGTGCGTGATCGCGGTGCGCTCGGCGGGAAGGCGCTTGCGCAGCGGACGCTCCACGACCTGGACACGATGCCCGGTGGTCTTGTCGATGCTCGTCGCCAGCGGCTGACTGCGCTTGCTGCCGTCGCGGTAGATCGCGACCGCCTTGAGGCCGAGCTTCCAGCCGTCGGTGTACGCACGCTCGATGTCCTCGATGGTCGCCTCGTTGGGCATGTTCACCGTCTTGGAGATCGCCCCGCTGATGAACGGTTGCACCGCGGCCATCATCCGGAGGTGTCCCTGCCAGGTGATCGAGCGCTTGCCGTTCTGGGGTGTGAACGCGCAGTCGAAGACGGCGACGTCCTCATCGCGCAGCGTCGGTGCGCCTTCGATGGTGTCGTTGCCATCGATGAACGCGATGATGTCGGCGATCGCGGTCTCACCGTAGCCGAGCCGGCGGAGCGCTGCCGGCACGGTGCCGTTGACCATCTTCAACATCCCGCCGCCGACGAGCTTCTTGTACTTGACGAGCGCGATGTCCGGCTCGACGCCGGTGGTGTCGCAATCGAGCATGAAGCTGATCGTCCCGGTGGGAGCGAGCACAGTCGCCTGCGAGTTGCGATAGCCGTGGCGGGCGCCGAGCTCGTGCGCCTCGTCCCACGCGTGCCGGGCGGCAGCGACGAGATCCGCTTCGATGTTGTCGGTGGGGATGTTGTACGACGCCTCGCGGTGCTTGCCGACCACGCGAAGCATCGGCTGGCGGTTGAGCGCGTAGCCGCTGAACGGGCCGATCTCGCGAGCGATGCGCGCTGACTGGGCGTACGCCTCGCCGGTGAGGATCGAGGTGAGGCAGGCGGCCAGGTCGCGACCCTGCGGCGAGTCGTACGGAACGCCGCGCGCCATGAGGAGCGCTCCGAGGTTCGCATAGCCCAGGCCGAGGGGCCTGAACTCCTCGCTGTTCTTGGTGATCTTCTCGGTTGGGATACGAGGCGTTGCTGACCAGGATCTCCTGCGCCGTGATCGTGATGTGAATCGCGTGCTTGTACGCCTCGATGTCGATCGAGCCATCCTCGTTGAGGAAGCGGGTGAGGTTGATCGACGCCAGGTTGCAGCTGGTGTCGTCGAGGAACATGAACTCGCTGCAGGGGTTGCTGGCGTTGATGCGCCCGGTCACCGCGGAGGTGTGCCAGTCGTTGATCGTGGTGTCGTACTGCATGCCCGGGTCGCCGCACTGCCAGGCCGACTCGGCGATGAGGCGCATCAGGTCGCGCGCCTTCACCGTCTTGAGGATCCGGTTCGAGTCGGTCACCGCGCGAAGGTGCCAGTCGCGGTCGTCCTGCGACCGCGCGCATGAACTCATCGGTCACGCGGACAGAGTTGTTGCTGTTCTGGAAGAAGACCGACGCGTACGCCTCGCCGGTGAAGGCAGCTGTCGTAGCCGGCCTCGATGAGCGCCCACGCCTTGCGCTCCTCGCTCACCTTGCAGGTGATGAACTCTTCGATGTCGGGATGATCGGCATTGAGGATGACCATCTTCGCCGCGCGACGCGTTGTTCCGCCGCTCTTGATGACTCCGGCGAAGGCGTCGAAGCCCTTCATGAAGGAGACCGGCCCGCTCGCGGTGCCGCCGCCGGCGAGCAACTCGGTCGCCGAGCGGATTGTCGAGAGGTTGGTGCCCGTGCCGCTGCCGTACTTGAACAGCATGCCCTCGGTCTTGGCCAGAGTGAGGATCGACTCCATCGTGTCCTCGACGCTGTTGATGAAACAATTGTGCACTACGACGTGATTGCTTAGATAGTTCCCGCTTTCCGTTTGGATGTCGTAGACGTCCATTACTCCGCGTGTCTCGATCGTGATCACACGTGGGAACCTGATCTGATGCCTCGGAGTGTTGTTATCGACGCCGATCTCGAGCGAAGCTCGCAGCAGAGAAGCCTTACGGGCGCAGGGGAATCCGACCAGTTCAGCAAAAAGCAGCCGGTCCGGTCGCGCGCCTACCGTCACCGTGTGGAAGGCCTGCCGGACGCCACGCGCTGGCTCCGATCTGACGGTCGATTGCACGCCGAGGCTGAGCAGCAGTTGCTGAACGCCTGCCGCAAGTTGGTGTGAAACGGTACCCAGACCAACCGCTGCCCGCGGCCACCGGCGAGCTGACGTCACAGCCTGGATGCTCACATAGCCGTCTGCCTGGAAGAGGCTGCGAATGTAACCGGCAACCTCGTCCGTCGAGGAACTCCACAGCCGGCTGGGAACCCGCATCTCAGCGCCGCGTGTGATCAACTCCCACTTGTTGACAAATGGGACGAGGACTTCGCCGGAAAGCCGCACCCGATAGCAGCCCCGACTTTCCTCAGAATCGGAACGAGCAACGTGCCGGTGGACGCCAGGGAACACGACTTCCAAGAGCCGCTCGACGTCCGCCAACTCTTCTGCGTCGGCAGGTTGGAGCTCGATGACCAGCGACGTCCCGCCAGCCGGGATCCCAACGTAGCCATCGCCCTGCAACCAGCCGGCGAGTGCCGCCTCCGCCGCTGCAATAAGGTTAGGTTCGGCGGCCGCTGTTTCGATCCAGCTCTCGACGTCCCCTTGCTGCTGGAACCGCCGGCCGCGCCCCGCATAGTCGCGAGGAGCTCCTAGTCCGGCCAGCTCCATGACGGAGACCTCAGCCGGGCGCATCACGGTCCTGCTGGCATCCAGGACCAGACGGTCGCCCGTCCTCACTTCACTGACTCGCTTCCACGAGGTGCGATGTCCCCGCCGGTCATCTGCGACGAGGATGACGTGATCGGCCGTCGCATCGACGGTGACACCTGACCCGACGGTCAGCCTGAAAACCTCCTTCCGGCCGTTCGCCTTGGTCGCCACGACTCGCGTGACACCCGCGCGGTCGAACACTTCCGCCCCGACCGCGTTGCGCTCGACGAGCTCTCCGATGGGAATCAGGCCCTTCGGCGTTGCGACTCGCGCGTCATACGGCTGGCACGCGGAGATTTGAGGCTTACTCGTGGCGACACCGAGGTTGAACCACACCGGGCTGTTGAAGCTCATCTTCTGATGCAGCAACAGGTGTGTCAGCTCATCCTGGAACGCGCTGGCGTCGGTCTCAGTCGCGAAGTAGCCGCCTTCCCTGCCCCACTTGCCGATGGTGTCCGCGACCCTCGAGATCATCTGCTTGACGCTGGTCTCGCGGCCGGGTGTGCCGAGCTTGCCGCGGAAGTACTTGCTCACCACGACGTTTGTGGCCATCTGCGACCAGAACGTCGGGATCTCGCACTCCTTCTGCTCGAAGACGGTCTCGCCCTTCTCGTTGCCGATCGCCGCGGTGCGGGTTTCCCACGTCACCTCGTCGAAGGGGTGCACACCCTCGTGGGTGAAGCGCCGCTCGACGTGAATTCCGCCGCCCTCAACCTCCACCTTGGTGCTGACGCGAGACTGGACAGCACCATTTCTGCGGCCCGTGCGACGGCCCGTCGGTGGCTCCATCGAGATGCTGTGCGAGTCGTCTGGGATGGGTTTGGAGGCGGATCGATCCACGGTCTTTCCTCTTCTAGCTGGTGGGCGCTTCATTGTGCGGAGACGTGTGCAGGACGGGCGCGCCCTGCCGGCTGCAGCCCCAATCTCCGCGTGCTGAGATCACGTCAATGATCCCATATCTTGGGGCTCGGCCGTCCGGGAGCCCCCATATCTTGCGAGTCGGGAGGCGTGACGTCAAGGGGGTATCACGCCCCAGTTTCGCCCGCGAGTACGGATCGATGCAGCTCCGGAACCTCGATCCGCATGGCCACGCGCCGGTCGCCGGCGAGGAGCAGGAACTCGCCGCGAGATGCGGTCTCGAGGAAGCCCCGCTGCGCCTCGGTGAGCCCGAACGCCTGCTCCATCCGCGCCGTTTCCGCGGCTCGATGGCCGCCGAGAAGGACCACCGCGCAGTTGGTCGCGATCACGCTGCCCTCGTCGCTGCCGAGAAGGTCCTGTGCGTTCTGTGTCGCCACGACGAGCGAGGCGCCGTACTTGCGACAGCGGCGCGCGAGCTGGACGAGCAGATCACGCAGGGGGCGGTGTACGCAGAGCGCACCGACCTCGTCGAACACGATGTGCCGCCGCCGCCGCTCCCGGCGAACCAGCTCCCACAACCAGCGCGCAACGATCAGGGTCGCAGCGGGAACGTGCTCGGGGGGCATGTCGCGAAGCGAGATCGCGCAGACACCCGAATCGACTGCCAGCGACGTGGGGCGGTTGAAGAGTGCGCCGAGGCCGCCGGTGCAGAAGCGGCGCACCACCATCGCGACCGGGCGGGCTTCCACGTCCAGCGTCGCCAGGCAGTCCTCGAGGAGTGGCGTGCGGTCTTCGCCAAGCGCGCGCTGCATCGCCGCGCGTGCGGCGGCGTCCACCACGGCGCGCTCGACGTCACCGAGACGATCGCCGCAGAGCACGGTCACGAGATCGACAACGGCGGCGATCGTCTCCTCGGGGTCGTCCGCAGCGCCCTCGAACACATTGACCGCGGCATCGGTTCCCGGCGCCAGCTCGAGATAGCGGCCGCCGAGAGCGGTCACCAGGCCGCGGTACTCGCCCTCGGGATCGATGATCACCGAGTTCACACCGGCGACGGCCGCCTCCAGGACCAGGGTGCCGATGGCGAAGCTCTTGCCGTGGCCGGATGCGGCGAACACGGCCATGTTCGCGTTGGAGTGGCGAGCGGTGTCGAACGGTGCGACGCGGACCGGCAACCCGGAACGCGTCGCCGCGCCGAGCCGGTAGCCGTCCGGATCCGAGCAGCCGGCTTCGATCCAGGGCACGCATGTCGCCGCTGCCGTCGAGTTCGACCAATTTGCCGGAGCGCAGCGCGTTGACGCACAGCGGCAGCGTGCTCACAAGTGCCGCCATGTGCCGGAAGTGCGTGACCTCGACGCCGATCAGCGCCGAGGCGAATCCCAGGCGCAGAACATCGCTGCGCGCGCTCACCTCATCGGCAGTGGTGCCGCGCGCGGTCGCGATGACCGAGAGATGCAGCGGACGTCCGATGTTGCGCGCGAGGCGATCGCGGAGCGCGGTCGCGGAGTCGAGCCCGATGTCGACGTGCACATCGCCGAGCGCACCGCGTTCGATCTCGAGCATCCGATGCGACGAGAAGTCGCGCAGGCGGCGGTTCAACCGACCGAGCGCGTCACCGAGCGGAGCCGGCTCGAGGTGAATGGCGATGTCGGCCTCGGCCTGCACGCTGAGCAGCGGCGCGAGCCATCCCGGACCGACGGGATGCCCGGGGAGCCGCCGCAGCGCATGTCCGCGCACGACGCAATCGCCATACACCGCGTGCTCGCGAAACTCCCACCACGTGATCGCCTGGTTGCATTCCAACCCATCGGTCATCGCGGCGGCGAGCCCTTCGCCTTCGAGACGGTGTGCGCTGACACCGAGAGCAGTCAGGCGATCACACGTTTGCGCACATGCCGAATCGAGCGCTGCAGGCGTCGGCGCGGAGAGGATCACGAAGACCTGACGGGTGTGCAGCTCGCCGTCGCCGACCTGGTCGGTCCAGTACTGACGCATGGCGGTATCGAGACGCGCGTGCGGTCCGGTCACCGGTGCCGTTTCGGTGGCTGTGAGCCGGCGCACGCGGACCAGCAACTGCATCGGGCGATCGAGCGTCTGGCACATGCGCGCGAATGCGGCGGCAGCGGCGGCCTTGCGCGCCGGGTCGAGCGACTCGATGTCGAGATCGCTGGTGGCGAGCATCGCGGACATGACTCCCCCGCGCTCGCACCGGTCCGCTCTGATCACAACGCGTTCGCCGAGCGGCGCACGGGGTCGGCCCGTGCTCGGGATCGTGCTGAGGGTCAGGCGGGCCATGCGGAACGAAGCTCGCTGCTCACGCGTCGCGCCAGGCGGCGCAGGGCGATCGCCGCCGGGCCCGACTCCTCCAGACCGATGAGCCGATGTGCGTTCTCCGCAGTGATCACCGCCTCGTCGTCCGGGATGTCACCGATCAGTTGACCGCCAAGATCGGCCATCGGCTCACTCATATCGGTGCCGGGGCGGGAGCGGTTGACGATGTAGCGGAGCTGGTGGCGCAGTCCCAGACGGCGAAGCGCCTCAGTGCTGCGATAGGCGTCCTGCACGCCACCGGCCGTGGGCACCACCACGACGAAGACGTCATCGCACGCGCAGATTGCCGTCGTGGTCAACGGACTCAGCTCCGTGGAGACGTCGAGGACCACGATGTCGAACCCCTCCATGTCCAGCTCGCGGAGCGCCTCACGCAGCAGTGCAGGCGTCACCGGCCACTCCGGGTGCACCGCGCGCTGGGGGCCGAGCAGGATGCGTGCGCCTGACGCGTGGGTGACCATGAAGTCGACGACGCAGCGATCGTTCGGCACGGCGAGCGCGTAGTCGAGGAGGGTCCGCTCGGGCGCGCCGAACCGCACGGCGATGCTGGGACTGCGCAGGTCGAGGTCGACAAGAGCGACCTTCGGCGCCGGGTGCTCCTGACTGTGGCTCGCCGCGAGCAGGCAGGTCAGCTCGGTGGCGAGCGTGCTGCGTCCGGTGCCGCCACGCAGCGAGAAGAAGGTCACCCGGCGGGCGCCGTCGGGGCGGCTCATCGGCCGGATCGCAGGTGGTGTGTGCGGGTCGCCAACCGGCCAAGGCGTCTGCGTGCCGAAGAGTTCGAGGATCGCCGCCCGTGGGGCCACGTTCTTCGGAGCGTCACGGGCGTCGCCGGCTGCCGCCTGGCGAGCGGCGCCCACGCCCGCGGCCTCGGGGGCGCCAAGCTCGCCGGCGCGGTCCCCCGCGGCATCGAGTACTTCCCACCGCATCGTACCGCGCCGCGGCCGCATCCAGTAGAGCCCCGCGAAGACGGCCCAATCGAGTGCCGGACGCCCGGCGACGCGCAGCCATCCGAGCCCGGCCGCGGCAATGGCGAGCAGACCCGCCACCGGGTCCGAGATGGCCGGCGGCAGTGGCGAGCGCACCAGCGAGTAGGCGGCAAGCGCCCCCGCCATCACCACCGCCAGCTGCCCAGCCCCAAGCCCGAAAGCGAGGGTGTCAGGCCTGTCGAACCCGTCGGCGAACTCGATCTGATCCATGCTGCCACTCCGCTGTAGGCGTTCGCAGAATGACAGTATCGTAGGGGTGGCCGCGTGCCGGTCCACGGACAAACACGCCGGACCCACCACGTCGCCGACGCATAATCGACACGGGTGTCAATATCGATCCAGGCGGTGGAGGTAAGTCATTGGCAACGATCGTCGAGCCCGATGTGGCGACGTATCAGCAGTACATCGACGGCGAGTGGACGGGCGCGGAGGACGGTCGCACCTACAAGCGTCATCAACCCGTCGACTGAAGAGGTCATGGCCGTCGCCCCGGCCAGCACCCGCGCCGACGCCCGCCGCGCCGTCGCAGCCGCGCGCCGCTCATTCGACGCCGGCGAGTGGCGCCTCAAGTCGCAGTTGCAGCGCACCCAGATCATGTTCCAGATCGTCGAGCATCTCCAGGAGGTCTCCGAGGACTGGGGGCTGCTCGAGTCCCAGAACGCGGGCGCGGCGCTGCGCAAGACGGCGGTGGTCGACGTGCCGCTGGCCATCGAGTGGTTCCGGAGCATGGCCGAGCAGGCGCTGAGCGTGCCCTGGTACGAGCCCCTGCCCTGGATCGATTCCCCCTACGTGTCCTGGAACTTCGTGCAGCGCGAGCCGATCGGCGTGTGCGCCGGGATCATCCCCTGGAACTACCCGCTCATCTTCGCCATGTGGAAGATCGCCCCGGCGCTCGCCATGGGCAACTCGATCGTGCTCAAGCCGGCCCCGCAGACGCCGCTGAGCGCGCTCGCCGTCATCCGCGCCATCGATGAGACCGGCCTGCTGCCCCGGGGCGTGCTCAACGTCGTCACCGGTGACAGCGTCGACGCCGGCATCGAGCTGGTCGAGAACCCGGACGTCGACAAGGTCGCCTTCACGGGCTCCACCGCAACCGGCCGCAAGATCCTCGCCGCGGCCGCGCCCACCATCAAGAAGGTGACGCTCGAGCTCGGCGGCAAGTCGGCGAACATCGTCTGTCCGGACGCCGACCTCGACATCGCCGTCGACGGCGCGCTCTTCGGCACCTTCTTCCACCAGGGGCAGATGTGCGAATCGGGGACGCGGATCTTCGTGCACGACGACATCTACGACACCTTCGTCGACCGGCTGATCGACGGCGCGGCCGCGCTCCGAGTCGGTGATGCGGCCGATTTCGAGACCCAGGTCGGCCCGGTCATCGACAGGGCGCAGTACGACATGATCCTGTCGGCCATCGAGCGGGCGAGGCATGAGGGCGCCACGGTTGCCTGTGGCGGTGGTCGCGCGCCGAACGTCGGCGATCGTGGGTTCTTCGTCCAGCCGACCGTGCTCACCGACGTCTCGCACGAATCGCACGCGGGCACCGAGGAGATCTTCGGACCGGTGCTTGCGGTGCAGCGCTGGAGCGACCTCGGCGAGGTCATCCAGCGCGCCAACCGGACCATCTACGGCCTCGCCGGCGGCGTGTGGTCGCGTGACACCCGCGGTGCGATCGAGATCGCCAAGCAGCTCCGCACCGGGACCGTCTGGATCAACGACTGGCACCTGCTCAACCCGCTCGCGCCCTTTGGCGGCTACAAGCAGAGCGGCATCGGCCGCGAGCACGGACGCGAGGGACTGCTCGAGTACACCCAGACCAAGCACATCCACGTCGACCAGGGCGTGCCTCGGAGCGAGCGCTACTTCTGGGACGTGCTCCTCGGCTGAGCCGCAAGCTCCTCGACGAACGCGGTGATCGCCGCCGCGACCTCCACCGGCCGCTGCACGGGCAGGTCGTGCACCCCGTCGATCCACACGAACCGCGCCCGGTCGCCGACCACCTCCCGGGCATGGGCGACGGAGCGCACCTTGGGTGTGTCCTCGTGGTCGGGATGACCGGCCGGGATGAAGAGCATCGGACAGCGCACCTGGGCCATCAGCTCGTAGCCATCGGCGTCGAAGAGGTGGTGGGCGATCTCCATGTGGTGATCGATGGAGAGCCGCGGGCGGAGCGTGCCGGCGCCGGTGCCGTCATCCTCGAAGTTGCCGCCCAGGATCTCCGCTGCGGTGTCCGGATCCGACCCGTCGCGCAGCGGCGACGAGTCCATCCACGCGCGCAGCATCGCCGGCGTGATCCCGTGCAGTGCCGGCGGGCGCATGGTCTCCTCGGCCATCTCCCAGCTCGGCCCGAAATATGCCTTGAGGTCGCCGGCGCCACCATCGACGCAGACCACGCCGAGCGTCAGCGCCGGATGGCCCGCCGCGAAGCTGAGCGCGACCGTCGCGCCCCAGCTGTGCCCGATCACCACGACCGGCTCAGGATGCTTGAGGGCGCCGAGCAGGCCCTCGAGATCCCGGGAGACGGTGTCGAAGTCGTAGCCGCCGTCCGGACGGTCGCTGCGGCCATGACCGGGAAGGTCGACCGCGATCACCCGGTGAGCGGGGACCAGGCGGTCGGCGACCAGGTCCCACCAGCGCGCGTTGCTGGCCAGCCCATGGAGCGCGAGGATGGTGGGCTCACCGCCGGCGTGGTCGCGCACCGAGAGCGCGAGCCGGGGCGGTGTCGACGCGGTACTCGGCGATTGGATGGGTCACGTGACAGGGGATTGTGGCCGCTCCGGGCGCGGAGAGGACCGGCCCGGTAGCATGGGTTCGGCGGGCAGGCCCCGCTCGGCCTGTGAGGGAGTTGAGCCTTTGTCGGCGATCGAGCCGTACACGCGAAGGATCCTCGGCAGCGTCCAGCCCATCATCGTCGCCAACCGGGCGCCGCTGGTCCTGCACAACGCCGATCCCTACCGGGGCACGCCCGAGCGGCTCGTCAAGGGCGCCGGCGGCCTGGTCACCGCCATGACCTCGCTGGCGTCCGCCACCGACGCGGTCTGGGTCGCCCTGGCCCGCGACGCCGGGGATCGACTGCTCGCCGAGCGAGGCGACCCCGCGGAGCTCACCACCGATGACGGCACCACCATCAAGGTCGCCTTCGTCGAGCCGACCAGCGAGGCATACGACCTCTACTACAACGTGATCGCCAACCCGCTGCTCTGGTTCATCCAGCACTACCTCTGGGATCTCGCCCGCGAGCCGGTGGTCGACGAGACCATCCACCGAGCGTGGCGGGACGGCTACGTCAAGGTGAACCGGCTGGTCGCGGACCGCGTGATCGCCGAGGTCGAGCGCTCCGACAAACCGGCGGTCGTCTTCGTCCAGGACTACCAGCTGTACTGCGTCCCGGGGCTGATCCGCGAACGCCGGCCCGACGTGCGCATCCAGCATTTCGTGCACATCCCGTGGCCGACGCCGCAGTACTGGACGGTCCTGCCGCGGCACATGCGCGATGCGATCGTGCACGGCCTGCTCGGTGCGGACATCATCGGCTTCCAGACGCTGCGCGACGTCCGCAACTTCCTGATGACGTGCGAGCAGAACCTCGGGTTGACCGTCGACCATCGCGAGCGGACCGTCTTCTCCGAGGGTCGCGCGGTGTGGGTGCGCAACTACCCGATCAGCGTCGATCCGAAGACCTTCATCCAGCATTCCGAGCAGCCGGCGGTGCTCGCGGAGATCGAGCGAATCGAGCAGTGGCGGCCGAAGCACCTCATCCTCCGCGTCGACCGCACCGATTTGAGCAAGAACATCGTGCGCGGGTTCCTCGCGTATGAGCGACTGCTCGCCGCGCACCCCGAGCTGACCGGCGACGTGTTGTTCTGGGCGTTCCTGCAACCGAGCCGGCAGGACATCGACGACTACCGCGCCTACCTGGGGAGTGTGCTCAGCGTCGCGGCGCGCATCAATCGCGAATACAGTCGCGGCGGATGGACGCCCATTCGCGTCGAGATCGAGGACAACATGGAGCGCGCGATTGCGGGATATCGCATCTTTGACGTCCTGCTCGTCAATCCGATCTACGACGGAATGAACCTGGTCGCCAAGGAGGGCCCGCTGGTCAACGAGCGCGACGGCGTCCTGGTGCTCAGCGAGAACGCCGGCTCACACGAGGAGCTCGGCGAATGGGCCATCACCGTCAATCCGTTTGACATCGACGAGACCGCCGAGGCGCTCTATCTCGGGCTGATGATGGATGAGCCGCAGAAGAAGGCTCGTCAGGCGAAGATCCGCGACATCGTCCGGACCAATGACATCACCCGCTGGATCTCACTCCAGCTCCAGGACCTTCGCGAACTGATCGACTAGCTCCCGCCCCCCCCGGGGTCAGTGGTTGAAGCCTGCGAACCCGGCGATGAACAGCCAGCCGACCAGCGCGAAAGCGGTAACCCAGATGGTGATCCACGCGCGGCCGGTCGCGAAGCGGCGGCTGCGGCGGAGATAGCGGCGGCGGACCGCAAGATCGGCAGAGCCGTCGGGTCCGCTGCGGGGGAGTCGTCGAGTTGGAGAAAGTTCCGCCATCTGCATGTCCAACGGGGCGTACGGGGGTCGGGTTACGCCCCCCGCGAGTACGCGCAAGTATCATGCAACCTTGCGAGTTTGGGTGAGCTTGCGGGCGATGCGCCGCACCGGAGTGTCGCGTTGAGCTCCCGATGGGATGTCTGGAGGTAACGTGGACGGCGACGCGCCAGACAGCGCCGACCCCATCTCGCTCGCGCGTCAGGTGGTCGAGGATGCCATCAAGCTCGCGCGTGCCGAGCTCAACGTCATCGGCGCGGAGTTGAAGCGGGCGGTGCTCCAGCTGCTGATCGCCACGGTGATGCTCATCGTCGCGTTGACGTTCCTGCTCATTGCGGTGATCGAGGCATTGGGCGCGCTGCCCTCCGGGCTCGGCATCCTGGGTGCTGAGTGGGTGCGCTGGCTCGCGCTCGGCGGGGTCTTCCTGGTCCTCGCCGGCGTGCTCATCTTCATCGGGCAATCACGGGCGAGAAAGGCGATCAAACGCGGGCGGAAGTCGATCGAAGGAACGTTGAAGGAGGATGCCGAGTGGCTCCGGGAACTGACGAAGCGCAGCGTCAGCGGGAGCTGACCAAGCAGGCGCTCGCGCAGAGCGCCGGCCGGTTGGAGCAGAAGGTGCGTGCCGAGCTCGACTGGAAGGCGCGCCTGCGCCGTGACGGTCCGCGCTACGCGGCGATCGCCGGCGGGGCGATCGTGCTGATCGGGACGATCGTGTTCGTGCGGTCCCGATTCCATCGCGACGCGCCCGAGGAGGAGGCTCCCCCGGTGACGCTGGACGACCTCGTGGCCGAGCTCCAGGCGCTGCGCAAGGAGGTCAAGAAGGGCGGCGACAAGACGCCGGTCTGGCAGAAGGTCGTCCTGCGAGGGGTCACCGCGGCGGGGTCGGCCGGTGGGGCGTACGCCGCCAAGCGGCTGGTCGACCGGCAGGAGGCTAGGGCCGGGGCCGAACCGCGATCGTGATCCGGCCGATGGCGCAGAGCGCGCCGTCGTCATTGGTGATCTCGACGTCCCAGATCCAGGTCGTCCGCCCGCGGTGACGCGGGGTCGCCTCGGCGTGGATCGTGCCCTTGCTGATCGGCCGCAGGAAGCTCATGTTGTTGGACATCCCGACGGAGATGTTGCCGGCCTCCCGCACGCCGAGGTAGGTGCCGACTGAGGTGATCGTCTCGGCCATGGCGCAGAAGACGCCGCCGTGGACGATGCCGAAGGGCTGCAGCACCTTGGGGGTGACCGGGCACGTGGCGGTCATGTGTTCCGGGGAGGTCTCACCGAACTCGAGCCCGTACAGGGCGTCGAAGACCATGTCCTGACCCGGATCGAGGCTTGCCATACGGCGGGCAAGTGTCGCACGAGCCCCCGTGGGGCTTGCGGTCAGCGCTTGACGAGCAGGTCGGTCAGCGCGCCTTCGTGCGCGGAGAGGAGCGAGTGGAGCTCGAGCATCTCGTCGCCGGTGATGGGGTCGGCGACGTCCGGAGCGCCCTCATCGATGGCGGGACTGTTCTTCTCGTCGGACTCGGTCTGGAAGATGATCTGGAGGAGGTTCTCGTCGTTGCAGGACGCGCAGGTGACCCGGACCAGGGCGCGGTTGCCCTGCTGGGCGAGGACGTTGATCCCGCAGTCGGCCATGTTCTCGCCACACGCCGAGCAGCGATAACGCCGGGCCTGAAAGCGGAGCAACTCGAGGAGATCCATCACTGCCCAGTATATGCCGCCTGTCTGGGTGGCAAACAGGGGCCCCCGGGGGCGTCCGGTACACTCGATGGCCTCCGCTGGGGAGTGGCCAAGTGGTAAGGCAGCTGATTCTGGATCAGCCAATCAGAGGTTCGAATCCTCTCTCCCCAGCCAATCCCGAATCTTCAATTCAATTCGGGCGTTTTCGGGTGCGTTCGACCAGTGGATAACTCCACCGCCCGTCACGCGCTCAATCGATGCTGAGCATCGGGTTTGCTGGGCAAGTTCGATCAATATATTTGCCGGCACGTGCATACAAGAAAAGGGCCTTCACCATGGCCGCACGACCCATCAAGGGAGCGGCGACGTCGCCGCTCAGGCTCCTCGCCGACGACTACCTGAGCAGCTGCCGCGCCCGGGGCCTCTCGCCCCGCAGCGAGCACCAGTACACCTACTCCCTCTACTCGGTGTTCTTCCCCTGGTGCGAGCGCGAGGGCATCACCGACCTCGCCCAGCTCGACCGCCGCGCGGTCGACCGGTTCACTTCGGAGCTGCTCGCCCGCACGACCGCAGCCGGCCAGCCGCTCTCCAAGCACAGCGTCGCCACCTACATCCGGCCGATCCGCCTGCTCCTGAACTGGGCGAGCCGGGAAGGCGAGGACGTCAAGGCCAAGCCGCAGGTGCCGCGTCGGGAGCGCCCGATCCGCGACGTCCTGAGCCGAGGCGAGCTCGACGAGCTCGAGCGGGCGATGCCCCACGAGCGGGACAAACTCATCATCCGGATCTTCGCCGACTGCGGTCTGCGGCTCGAGGAGCTCACCCGCCTCGATGCAGGTGACCTGATCCGCGGAGGCCGGCAGGTACACCTCCGGGTGCATCGGCAAGCGCGATCGGATCCGGGACGTGCCGCTGCCGCCGAACTCTGGTCCGGCGCGTCGAACGGCTGATCGCCAGCCGGCCGGACGGAGCGCACCTCGGACGCGATCTTCCTCGTCGCATCGGCGGAGAGGCGCTCGGCGACTACGACGCGCTGACCACGGGCGGCGTCTACCAGGTGGTCAAGGAGGCGGTGGCGCGGGCGGGGATCACCAAGCGGGTCTTCCCGCACCTGCTCCGCCACTCCTGGATGACCGAGATGCTCCGCTGCGGCATGAGCCCGACCAATTCAGCTCTCGTTATCGCCGGCGCGTCGACGGAGGTGATCGCCAAGAACTACGCCCACCTCACCCGGGACGACGCGTATGACGCCATGATCCGTGCGCTGAGCGGGTCGTCAACCTTCGAGGGTCACCGGTGATGATTAGGGGGGCCCGCGTTGGCGTCAGCGCTGCGGCGTCACGCCTGACGCACCGGCATCACTGAGCGTAGACTGCCGCGCCATGGCACGAACGAAACTCATGCTCGACATTGGTCAGGCGATCCCAATTTCGAACGTCGACGTGACCTTCAAGGTCTACAACGGCACGACACTGTACGGAACGGTCACGATCAGCGCGGGTGGCATCGATTGGCGTCCAACCCGAAGGTGGAAGCGCTACACACTCAAGAAGCGCTGGGCTGAGTTTGATGAGTTGATGCGACAGCCGGAAGCGACGAAGCCCTAGAGGGCGAAGACTGCACCGTCCTGAATCGGCGGTTGCGCCGCGAAGGCATCGCGTTCAACCCTACAACCACGGACCCGGCCGCTCCTGCGCCTCTCGATCCGTGCGAGCAAGCCGAGGGGAATTGCTGAGCGCGTGAATTCATATGCAGACACGCCCCGAATTGTCAAACCTGTCCTCGGCCCGGCGTATCCAGTATCTGCGCGACTGCTACAGACGACGCTGCGACTTGTCAAAAGTGTAAGCACCACGTAAGCAGATCACGTCTATCCTGAGCGAGTGGTGGCTCCGACAGCGGCGCCCACGCCGCAACTACTGGACTGTCCTCAAGCCTGGCGCGTGCTCCACGCCAGCCGTCTTATCGGCTTCATCAGGTCAGGCGCATTCCCGCATGTTGACATGCGCGTTGACGAGCGGAGGGACGTGACCTGAGCGTCTCAGTCGACGTCCGCCGCTTAAGGCACGAGATGGCGCTCCGTGGATGGGCCGCTATCGACTTGGCACGAGAATCCCGACTCAGCCCGGCCACGATCAGCACCGCGCTGTCCGGGAGAGCCATCTCCGCAAGGTCCCTCGCCCTCATTGCGGACGCGCTTATGCGTGCCCCCGCGATCGACATCATCAACTCTCTGGTGGGGAACCCGGCTGAGCGCATGCCGCTTCGGGTCACCTGACACGCCCCAACACTTGACGATGTGGGGATCGAATCCGACCAGGCGTGGTGCGGAGGCGCTTCAACGGTGCCGGCGGTTTGCGCGTGCTCGGCTCGGCTCGAAGCCCGGACGGTAGTCCGAACACCCGATCGTCCCTGCTTTCCTTCAGAGTGGTATCGGTCGTGTCCGTTGTGTTCGACGCCGTGATCGCCCGTGCTCGGGCTAACTTTCACCGCAACCTCGTCACGAGCCAGGCGCTGGCCCTCCGAAGTGGTGTCGTGACGACGGCCGACCGAGACAACAAAGGAAGCACGCGGACCTCGGCGCTCCTGGCGGCGAACATTTGTGCCCGACTAGGGCTTCCATCACTCCAGGATCGATCGGGAAAAGTCGATTCAGGGAAGCTCTTCGAAACGAGCGTCCGTACCTTCCTCGACGAAACGCTCGGCCGCAGTACTTTCGACTGACCGTGGCTGGGACATCGAGCCTGGTGGATCCATTACGCGCTTTGCTCAGTATCACCACCTACAAGAGATCGCCAGGCTCTCGCAGGAGAGTCCGGAACTCCGCCTTTACCTCGGTGGCGACTACTTGATCGGTCCCGACATCTGTGTCAGCCGGAATCCTGTGAGCGACGATGCACTCGGCACGACGCTGTTCGACAAAGATGACGACCTCGCGCGTTCAACCTTCTTACGCATCGGCAACAACAGCCTGCCGCTCATGCACGCATCCGTATCGTGCAAATGGACCATGCGGAGTGACCGGGCTCAGAATGCGCGCACCGAAGCCCTTAACCTTCTGCGCAACCGAAAGGGACGCGCACCCGCGATATGCCTAGTCACGGCGGAACCGATGCCATCGCGACTAGCATCCCTCGCTGAGGGCACCGGCGACCTCGACCGCATCTACCACTTCGCGCTCTATGAACTCCAAGACGCCGTTGCCCAAAGCGCGTCCGAGAACCAGAAGTTGGCGCCGCAAAATGTAGCTCTGGAACGCATGATCAAGGGCTTGCGTCTCGCCGACATCAGCGATTTGCCATTCGATCTTCTCGTTTGAGAACTCGCTACTCGGATGCCCTTAGCTTCTGCCGCGCGGCAGCTGGCGAGACAAGCACTCACCCGCGCGAGGGCCTCGTCGATTGATTCGTGTTCCCAGCATCGCAACACCGTCCACCCCTCCGACACCAGCCGAGCATCGTTTGCACGATCGCGAGCCACATTTGAGTCGAGCTTAGCGGCCCACCAGGCCCCATTAGTCACTGGACGGGTCGTCTTGTGGTCCGGGCAGCCGTGCCAGAAACAGCCGTCAACGAATACGGCCAGCCTCCAACGCGTAAAAGCGATGTCAACCTCGGAACGCCTGCGGCCAGTCGGCCGATAGTGCTTCCGAAACCGAAGCCCTGCCCGGTGTAGTGCGGACCGAAGGGCGACCTCAGGGTGTGTATTCGTCGATCGATTTGATCGCATTGATCGTTGGACACCGACCGAACTTGCCCACGATGCCTCGGCGTCGACTTGGTGACGGACCACTTCGTATTCGTCGTCGGTCGCTTAAGCGGAATAGGCGAGATCGAGTTCAGGCTCCGCCGCGTCGGCTTGGACGGCCGCATAGTTGTCAAGATGCTGCCTGATCGATCTCGATATCGCTGCAGCCATGACAGGAGGAACAGCATTACCGATCTGCTTGGCGACACTCACCATGCCCTGCCCTTCTGGAAACTCGAAGTTGTCGGGGAACGACTGGAGGCGGGCCGCTTCGCGGACGGTGATCGGACGATGCTGCTCCGGGTGTAGGTACCGACCCTTCTCCGGCTTGAAGAATTCGGTACGAATGGTCGGCGCCGGCCGATCCCACCACATGCGCCCGAAGACATCCGTGGTACCGGACACCTTGTTCCTCCAGCATGGAGGCACGAGGTCACCGCGGCCCTGGGCGTCGAGAGCTCGTTGCATGTCGAAGCGACCACCGCCCGACGCCGGCACCGCCTTATAACGCGTGATCGATGTCGGCCGAACGCCCATTCGTCCTACGTGCCACCTTGTTCCGTCCGGACGATCTGGGAGCCCACGAAGAGCCGTCCGCACGTCAACATAGGGCAGCAGCCCATCGCCATGGGTCGCAGCAGGCAGCAGAGGCCTGCCTAAACGGGAGCCAATGACAATAGCGCGGCGTCGCGTCTCCGGCACCCCATAGTCGGCGGCATTGAGCACACCGGATGTGACACTGAAGTCCGGCTCGACGGCGTCAAGGAACAGTCGAAATTGTTCGGACTTCAGCAACTGAGGGACGTTCTCCATCACGAAAACGTCGGCTCCGGTGAGGCGCAGCACTCGCACGTACTCCCGCCAGAGTCGGTTCCGGGGGTCGGCAGGGTCGCGGGTCCCTAACTGACTAAACCCCTGACACGGAGGGCCTCCGATAATCACCCGGGCAGCTGGCCAGTCATGTACGTCCGCGATGTCAGCCGTCCGGACTTCTGGGTCGATGTTCTTTGCGTACGTAGCCGCGGCGTCAGCGTCTATCTCGACGGCCCCGACTGGGCGGAAGCCCTCCCATTTGAATCCGAGTGCGAGGCCGCCGCATCCGGCAAAGAGGTCGATGAACGTCACGCCGGTATCCTGGATCCCGCTGCGCACCCTCGGATGCTTCACTGAAGCATTGAAGCGCCTAGCGACCACGCTGGTCAACCTTGTCGCCTTCGCCCTCAGCTCGTGCTTCACGCGATCGCTCCCAAAGATCGGCGAGGAGGAGGCCCATGCTCACTCCCTTCCGGGCGGCGGCCAGACGGAGCCGGGCGTGTGAGTTCGCGGTCAGACGCACACTGACCGTGACTGTGCCGACAGAGGTTGCCGGCTGCGCCCTACGAGTTGTTGGTGCACTCACCGCAGAGAAACGAGTGGCATACGACCCCTATGATAACCGAACATCTGTGCGGCCCGGAGGTCCCGCCCTCGCTTCCTGAATCCCATATCTTGTGGGCTAAGGATTGGCTGACCCCTACAGGTTGATCGGACAGCACACGAAAGGATACGCGCCCGAGGTCATCGCCGTGGGGCCGCCGCGGTGACGGACCCCGCCCTTTGAGGATGTAAGAGCCTGCGCGGTTCGGCCGCGGCGACGTAGCCACTACCAGGTTCGTGACCAGACACCGCGGCCGCTCAGAGCTTTAGCCGTCTGTGCCCTTTTCGACTCCGGTCATCTGGGCGAGCTGATCGTACTGGGGCATGATCGCGAGCACCCCACGCGCGATCGCCTGAGTTGCGTCGCGGACCACATCGTCAGCGATCGATTCCCCGCGGTCGCGACGTTTTTTGAGGTCACGATTAGGAGAGCCATCCCGGTACCCACGCCTACTGCGTACCTATCTCGCGCAGCATTGATCCCGGCTTCGCTTGTATCGCCGACCCGTGCCTGAATGTATTTCTTGAAGGGCGTGAAGTCATTGTTAAGAAAGAGGGTAAGAATTCGGGCGTCACCGAGCGTGGCGAGCTCTTCGTACCCTTTCTTTGTGGCGATGTCGGCCGCCGCCATCTCCTCGATGTGACCGGCGACCCGGTTCGTCCACTCGTCGACGTCCTGAGTCCCCTGCCAAAACACGGGCACCAGGTCGCCTCCGGTCGGCTTGGGATGACCGTTGCCCGCACCGCCGCCGTTTCCGTGGCCGTTGCCCACGGGCTTGCGTTCCGTGACGACCTCAAGCTGGGTGGTCCATTCGAGTACCGGACCTAGGCCGCCGGTCGACAGTAGCCAATCGGCGATGCGCGCCGTGAGGGTGTAAGTGCCCGTCGCGGCAGCATCCGGGACGGCTACAGAGACACGGATTCGCCCTCCTCGAAGATCGCCGACCGTAATGTCCTTCGGCGTAATCGCAGGGTGATCGCTGGTGACCACGAGTTGCGCTCGATCCGGAATGAAGTCGTCGACCGCATTCAGCGCGTAGGTCAAGAAACTCGTGTGGTCGACCACGAGCTCGGCGCCCTCCCAGCCCTCGAAGTGAGTTGGGTCTTCGTAAAGATGCTCGGGTTTCTTCGGGGCGCGGCCCCGTCGCCCCCGGCCGCCGCCACCGCCTCCTACCCCCGCGCCGAGCCCGAAGCCGATATCGCGGAAAGCGCGGCCGATCTGCCGGGCGAGGTTCACCGTGGACCGGTCGTCGTCAGCGCGGCTCAGTGCATCGCGTACCAGTTGCCCGTTGATCTCCTTCAGTTCATCCCACTCGTCGAGGAAACCGGCGACTTCCTCCTCGAGTTTCATGGCTTCCTCGGTGCGAACCGTCGCCGTCCGATCGGCGGTGAATAGACTTGTGCGAACCCCAATGGGGAGCGCGTCGGTGTCAACGACTACGAGCAGGCGATCGTACAGCTTGCCCAGGTTGTCAGTCTTATAGCGGAACTCCTGCGGTGTCCAGTGGTGATGAACCTGACCGTTGCTGACAAACATGACGCAATGGTCCTTTGCGACGAAGCGGCGTCGGGAACCCTTGTCGTCCCGCGCCGGTCCGAAAACCCAAAAATGAACGGGCAGCGCGTAAGTGTTGCCTTTGACCGTGAAGGGAAGTGTCTCGGCGCCCTCAGGGCGATCGGGGTCGGGGTTCTCATCGAGACGCCGGCGCAGGCCGCGAAGATAATCGTTGCGCCCTCGCCCGCCCGCAGTGTTATTGGTGAAACGGACGGGCGTGACCGGCTGAAATAGTCTGGTGTCGAGGACGGTGTCGAAGGTGCGCTCATCTCCACCACGGGTCCGCTGGAATCCTTCGACGTGATATGAGATGAGTGCGAGATGCGTGCCGGGTTCGAACTCGGGATACGCCGACGCCGGGGCCGAATACGGCTCGGCATCATGCCCGGGACCCCCCAAGGCTTCACTACGAGATAGACGGCAGTATCCTTCTTCCCGCTGCTGATCCACTCGAGGACTGCCACGGTGATCCGGTCCTCCTCTCCGGGACGCAGGAGCCGGGGGTCACGGCGCGTCACCACGATTACCGCCTGGGCATTGCGGTAGGTGGTTCGGCCGCCGAGACCGAACGCACCTTGCTCCCACGACAACTCGTTCTTGTGGCTGGATCCCAACGCGAAGATCGACCGGGAACTGTATGCGGGAGTGATGCCGCAACCGTGGTCACGAAACACGACGGTGAGACGATGCGTATCCCGCGCCAACCGGGTCGGACTCATAGAACTCAACGGTCGCCATATTGGCCAAATCCTCGTACGCAGTCCCCCCGAACAGATCGGCCGCCGCCTCGACCGGGGTCGCGTACGGGACGCCGTCAAGCGTGCCGTGACGAAGAAGGGCATGGAGCTCGAGGACCGCATCCTGCATGTTGGTCACATTCTCGAGTGCCTTGTAGTCGTAGCTCCCGCCGCCGCCGGTGATGAGGCCCATGTTGCCCCACGTGTCACCCAGCGGGCGCTCGTGCCGGACGCCTATCGCGTTGGCTATGCGTGCCTGAACCGCCGTCGCCTCGGCGAGAGTGTGCGCCGAAAGTGCGCCCTCAATGATCTGTCTGTCTTGATTCATCGGATCCTCTCCTTCAACTTGCTGGATTGTTCCTCACCGAATGCGGTGAGAACGTATCGGCCTTCTTGCTGCTTCTCTTCAACAAGTCCCCACTCACGGGTGCGTGCGATGTACCCCGCGGCGTAGGTTGCTGCCTGGTCGGCTCGGGCGGTCAACTGCGCACTGAATGTCTCGACCAACTCGTCGCGCGTCACTCGTTGTGCCGCGGCCTCCACGGCAATCCGGAATCCCCACCAGTCTTCGGGATCGTGCCGGTCGAGATGTGCAAAGAATCGCTGCGCATGCTCCTGGGAGTGCGGCAAGTGCAGCGAAATGCCGTCCAACTGCTCAAGCAGGTCATATCCCTCGGCCGTGAGGCCCATGAGAGCCTTCGTGCGATCGCCGGTTACCTTGCAGATACCCCACTCGAAGAGCGGGCCGGTCGCAACGATTCCCTTCCCGGTCGTGGCGCATCCGCCGACCGCGAAGTTGCGGAAGACTGCCTCGGCACTCTGCCGTTTCTGGACATTGGTCGGAAACAGTGCGGTGAGCTTGCGATCGACCCGCTTCTCCAGCGCCGTCAACCTTTGGCCGTAGTGCCAAGCGTCGTTCGTCACCTGGCGGACGCACTCGGCTACCTCACGCGATCCGTCTGCCGTCAGCTCTGCGACCCGAACCGCTGCCCAGAGCGAGGGGTAGTCCCGGTTATGTAAGCCGAACAGCGGTTCACGTCTTACCGGCGCACCTTCACCGACGACCGTATATCCGCGAGCCGGCGCTCGGAGCATTGTGCCGTCGAGGTCGGTCACCCGCCACGCCCGGAGAGCAGCTTCGGAGGCCTCGGGCGCCAGCGTCTCGTACGTGAAGAGAGGATGCCTGGGCTCGGGCGGGGCGTTCCCGTACGTGTACTCCGCCAGGAGCATCTCCGCCGCCTCGCGGAGAAACTGGTTGCGGGTGGGGAAGCCGCCAACTCCTGACAAGATCAGCGCGTCAATCCGTCTGATCTGCTCCTCTGCCAGGAGGATCCGCAGAACCTTCTCGTCATCGGCCATGTTTTTCTCTCCTAGCGGTACCTTTTATCGGAATATAGTCATATATTACCACAATGTCTGGCTTTATATACACAGTCAGCCAAGTAGGCACCCCAGCAGCTGGTACCATCTCAGCTTGATGTCAGGTCGGGATACAAAGCCCACATGATGATGTTTGACGCCACGTCGTTCAGGGCACAACGTAGGTATGCCAGCAAGGACTGGAAGTAAGCCACGTTGGAGGTAAGCCATGGTATCTCTAGTGTTCGATCCCACATCCCGGGAGGAGATCGCGATCATCGAGCGGTTGCTCCCGTTCCTCAAGCCGGCGACAACCGTGACGGTTGCGCCGGGGGCCACGGATGAGGACCGCTATTGGCGGAATCTACGGGCACGGCTCGGAAACAACCTCCTCGCTTTGTGCCTCAAGGGCGCGGAACTCGGATCGTTCCCATCCCTCGGCCACCTGGCGGAGCAGATGGGGACACCTGAATCCAAGGTGCAGTCGTGGCGTCGGAACCTCGGCCGATCCGAGCGGAAAGCTAACGAGGCGTGCGGGACCAGCCTCGAGATCTTCGTGTGGGATGGCGCGGCGCACCTGTACTGCGTTCCGGCTGCCCTACGAGAAGCCATCCTGCGCTGACCCGACCGACTCTTGACGAAGAGGCCCGGCCGTGCACCCTGGCGGCGCATTCACGGATGCGCCGCCAGAACGGCCGAGTGCGCGTAGCCCGGTTCGGGCCGTCAGATCTGACGCAATGCGCCCGAGGCTCGATGGTCGTGTATGCCGCGAGTCGCTACCACGGCGTGAGCTCGGGTGACATCCCCTGCTCGCGCTCGAACTCCAGCTGCGCCGCTTCCAGCTGCGCATCGATCTCGGGGGTGAGCCAACCGGCGACGGCCTTGCCCCCGGGGTGGTTGCGCGGCCCGCCGGTGGCGTCCTCCGCCTTGATGCGGTCCACCGCGCGGGCAAGCCGCTCGTGCGCCGCCTCGTCGGACATGCCCCGCTCACGCAACCAACCGTGCGCCTGGTCGTAGGCACGCTGAGCCACCAGGCGGTCAATCTCCTCCCCGGCCTCCACCCGGGTCGCCTCCTGGGCCAGCTCGGATCCGCCGAGCATCTCGACCAGGGCACGCTGCCGATCGGTGGCCAGGTCCCGGAGGTCGTCCTCGACGGTGATCCGCTCGGGCGTCTCGTAGCGCTCCGGGTAGTCGAGCGCCAACTCCTTCAACTCGCTGCGGGTCCACGCCTGGACGGTGCGCTCCTCCGCGGATCGGCTTGTTTCTTTCCAGTGCTCGACGCCGAGGGTGTCCCGTTCGGGCGGCTGGACACCTCGTAGTAGTGGGTGGCCAGGGTGGCGCGCGACATCGCGGTGTACGCCCATTCCCGGGTGGCACCCTCGGATCCCACCACCAGGGCGATGTCGGCGGTCATCCCCTGTGCCTTGTGCACCGTCAGCGCGTAGCCGCGGTCGATGGCGTCGTAGTGGGTGGTGTCGAGGGTGAGCTGACGCTTGTCGGGACGCTCCAGGGTGAGCGTCTGGTGCTCGACGTCGATCGCGGTGACCACGCCGCGGGTGCCGTTGCTGACCGCACCACTGCGCTCGTTGGCGAGACAGATGACCCGGTCGCCCACCTGGTAGTCCTTGTCACCGACGGTCAGTGCCGGGCCGTGGACTCTCCCCTCGGCCACCGACCGGGCGTGGGCCAGCTCGTTGAGCGCGGCCACCTCGTCACGACGCCGGGCGAGGATGACCGTGTCGAGTCCGCCGGCCTCGAGCCGGGCGTGATCCTCGATCACCTGGACCCGGCGCTCGGCCACCGTGTGGGCGTCGTGGATGCGGTCGTAGCGCTCGTACTCGCGGTACGCGGCGCGCGCATCGCCATCGCGGAGCAGCTGCAGTGTCGCCCGCTCCCAGTCGTAGTGCTGGCGGATGTTCTCGTGCAGCTCCACCCTGCCGATGTGATCGCTCAGGGTTCGCATCGGTGCGCCGGCCTCGATGGGCTGGAGCTGGAAGGGATCGCCGACCACCACCAGCTTGGCCTCGTCCCGCGCAGCCAGCGAGACCAGCTCGGCGAGCTGGCGGTCGCCGAGCATGCCCGCCTCGTCGACCACGAGCACGCCGCCGAAGGGAAGACGCTCGACCTGGAGCTGGTGAAGCGTGGCGGCCACGGTCGTCGAGGCAATGTCTGAACCCTCTTCGAGGAGCTCGGCGGCACGTCCGGCCAAGGCACAGCCGACCACCTCGA
>CAVZQR010000010.1:0-405285 GCA_963777445.1 Candidatus Dormiibacterota bacterium
CAGGGCGCAGGGAGTACAGCGGCGATGACCTGGCCACCGAAGATGCCACTCACTTCGGCGAGAGCACCGGTGACGCGAGCATTCCACGTGACGGACATTTCCCGGTGTCGCCTCGTGGGCCGAGCGTCGTGAGCGTTGCGATGACGTCCCCACTCTGCAGCGCCCAGTGCACGACCCCACTGACCCCCAGATCATCCACCCACCTCACCCCGACGAGCGTGAGCAGGGCGGATCCCCCGGCTGAGGCTGCGATGGTGAATGTGCCCCCGCGAAGGCCCGTTCCGTTGGGGACGCCCAGGTATTCGGAGCGGTAGATCGCATCGCCCGCGGACTCGACGGCCGCTGTGACGGCTCGGAGGCCGGTCATGTCAGCGCGATTGCCGGGCAGTGGTTGCGCTGCGGGCTCACCGGAGACGTGTTCGGGGAAGACCCCGACGGACCGAACATCAGGGATCTGACTGGCACATGACGCGTCGAGACTGAAGAGCAGTCCCGGGTTGGCGACGAACGTCCGCACCAGTTTCGACGCGCAGTTGAAGGGATCGACCTCCGCGGTGACGTGGGTTGTGTTGACGACGCGGATGAGGCGAGCGGACGGCCCCATCTGTCGCGTCACCACCGTGCCGCCGTCCAGAAGGGGTGTCAACGAGTCCAACGTGCCACCGAGCACCAGGACGGGAACGCTCGCGGGAACAAGCGGTGGTCTGATGACGATTGGCGGGTCGTGGTGGACGGGCGCCGGCCAGTCGAGACATGCGGTGTACGCCTCGGTTAAGGCATCCACGCTCAGCCACTCCCGAGTGGTGAACGGGGCGAAGGTGTCGGCCGGCAACGCGGCGATCGCTGTCGCGAGTTCACGCTGCCGCTCGGCGGGGGTGGCGCTGATGTGAAACAGCTGCGGGTAATCCGTGCACGCCACGGCGAAGTAGAGGCCATCCGAATACTGAAACGTCGTGCCGAAGGAGAAGTTGTCGAAGCCGTAGCTCTGCGCAGTCAGACGCAGCAACGGTGCGCTGTCGCGGTGCTCCAACCAGGCGCGCGCAGCTGCGTCGAGCTCTCGGTAGACACCTGCGTCCATCCCGGTCGGACTGGCGTCAAACCCCGCGTCGTTGACCAGGTTGACCAGCGCTCGGATGTCGACGGTGATGGTGACCCGGTGTCCGCCGGTATCGATCGTCTGACCGACGATCGGTGCAACCCGAAGGTCGCGGGCGAGCGCGCCGATGCGCGCCCAGGAAGGCCCCGGCGCCGCCCTCGAGCACGCCACGCTGAGCGCGCACACCGTGTTGAACGCGGTGTGTGCCACGGTCGCCGTCGTGGCGTACCAGGGTGAGAGCCCGAGCACCTGGTAGGACGCGTCGAGAGTGAGCGAGTCCAGCAGCGACGGGTACCGAGACGCGAAGGTCTGGGCGAACCACGTCCCGTAGGAATCGCCGTAGAGGTCAACCGGCCCGGTCTGCAGGACGCGGAGGACGCCCGCCAGGTCGCGCGCCGAGTTGGCCGTGTTGAACAGATCGGATGCGTGCACCCAGGTCCCGTCCGCTCGCCGCCAGTGATGATCGAGCGCATCCCCGCACTGCTGCACCGCCAGCAGGAACGCCGGATTCGGCTCGATCCCCGGGAAGTGCTCGAGCGACGGACAGTTGATCAGCGTGGAGCGTCCCGTTCCCCGGTTGTCCACCAGGAGCAGATCGCGATGGAGGAGCAGGGGCGCGAACAGCGGGACGTACAGGCTGCGGCTTCCGGTCGATGGGAAGCCGGGCCCTCCCTCCTCGGCGACGAGGGTCGGCAGCGCCACCGGCTCGGATGCTGGGAACCACATGAAGCCGATGTCGATCATCGGTGCCGACGGATCGCTGTAGTCGATCGGCACCGGCAGGAAACCGCACCAGGCCGGGTGGTCAGGGAAGCCCGATCGGCACGGCTGCAGTGTTGCGGCGCCGATTCGGAGAACCTGTCCTGCGGGCACGCCCGCGGCCAAGGCTGAGGGAGCGCTGGACATCGCAGCCGACAGAGCTACAGCGGCGGCGATGACACCGCATCGTGCGCGCGATGTGATGATCATTCGGCCTGCCCCATCCGGAACGAGCACCCTCCGTCCTCCCAGCTGTCCGCCGGTGATTGTCCTCCAGCCAGGCTGCGGCTTGTCGGTGGCGGCGCCGTTCGGAGGCTCGGCGAGGGGCTGAGGGCTGAGTTCGCGGAGAGGCTACCCCCAGAACTCGTCAACCTTGTCCTGATTCTCGTCGAAGATCCACGACTCCGTGACCTTGCCGTTGGACATGTGGACGACGTGGGTGTAGCGCTCGCTCAGGCGCTTGCCATCCTTCTCGCCTGAAACGGTCGCGATGGCAACCGCGTGCGAGTCACTGGCGAGCACGTCGTGCGGCTCAACCTTGAACGTGCCATTGGTTTCCTGGAAGTTGCTGCCGAAGAGCGTGAGCACGTTGTCGACGCCAACATAGTCTCCACTGGTGTGGTTGTGCCCGGGGATGTGCCACACGATGTTGGAGTCGAAGAGCCCGCGTACGGTATCGAGATCGCCCTGCTGGAAGGCTGCATACCCGCGCTTGAAGAGTTCGGCGTTCGGATGATCGGCCATGGTTCCTCGCCTCCGTGCATATGAGATCCGGAGCGACCGTGGCGGCCGCGGGCGCCAGTTCTAGCACTAACCACGTCGCCTCTTCAACTTGTGAGTCCGTCAGCCACCTTTCCTGACGACGCGCCACGAGGCTCGAGCACCGCGTTCGATGCGCGCTCTCGCGAAGGATCGCGAACCGCTACAGAGGTACCATGGAAACGTCACGATGTCTGCAAAGCAGACATGTCCTTGAGAACGAACGCCGGCGAGACCCCGAGAGCGCAGGCTCACCGCGAGGAGCCATGAGTACGGGTCTAGGCGTCGGCTTGGTGCTGCCGATGGTCGAGCGGCCTGACGACGGAGCCAAGGCGGCGTGGTCGGACATCGTCGCGTTGGCTCGGCGCGGCGAGGAACTCGGGGCCGATACGGTGTGGGTGCCGGACGAGATCCTCTGGCGAGATCCGCAATGGCCCGGCCCCCGAGGCTGGTGGGATTGCCTGACGATGGCCGGCGCGATAGCGGCGAGCACGTCGACCGTGAAGGTGGGGACATGGGTGATGTCGGCCCTCCAGCACAACCCCGGGATGGTGGTCCGTGCAGCGGAATCGCTCGATGAGATCTCGGGTGGACGCTTTGTGCTCGGGCTCGGTGCGGGCCACGGCGGTGGAGCCGAGGACTTCGGGTATCCGGGGAACAAGCCGGTCTCGCGATACCTCGAAGCGCTGGAGATCATCGTGCCGCTGCTGCGCGGCCAGTCAGACGTGACGTTGGACGGTGAGTTCCATCACGTGAAGAATGCCGATGTGCGGCCACGTGGGCCCCGTCCAGGCCGGATCCCGCTGATGCTGGGCGGCCATGCGGACCGGACGATGTCGGCTGCGGCGCGGCACGCCGACACATGGAGTGGATACGCGAGGACGAGCAGTCTGCCCTCCGCTTTCGCCGAGATGACCTCGCATCTGGACCGCATCTGCGAAGGGATTGGACGAGACCCGGCGACCATCGGCCGATCGGTGGGAGTCTTCGTCGAGCCGGGAGACGCGAAGTTGGCCGAGGCGACCGGCTTCGGCGTTGCGATCAGCGGATCAATCGAGCAAATCACAGAGACCATCGCAGAGTTCTCCGCTGTGGGCGTCACGCGGGTGGAGGTGATGCCCTGGCCGGCCACGCTTGATGTCGTCGAGCGGCTGGCGCCGGTGTTTGCCACGTTCACAGCGGCAAGAGAGAGGGGTCTTCGCCGAGTTGGACCCGGCAGGTGAGACCGGCCACAACGGCGTAGAGTCGCGGCTGCTGCGGCGAGTGCTCCACCGGGCACCGCCGCCGTTGACCTCATCGAAATCGCGGACGGCAACAATGCTTCGGCAACGTACCTGCTGGAACTTGTTCCTCCCCGGATCCGGTGTGGATTCGCCTCAGGGAGTCATCATATTCGACTTCGGCAAGCTCGGGATAACCATCGATCAGATAATTGGCTCGCATCAGTCGCAGCATGTCGTCAACGGGATCACCGAGGGACTGTTGAGCGAAGAGTTCACGGGAACCATCTCCGGGGGTCAAGCGGTCCACGGCGAGGTGCGCGTTGTCGCCGATACCGCGAGCAGCACGCCTTCCGGTGTCATACGCCTGGCTCTCACCACGCCGGCTCTCTGGAACTCCACCAACGGGGCACTGGCGCATATCCTCAACAGCATCCAGCAGAGCTTTGCGCAGGACCTCCAGCAATGGGAGCACATCACGCAACAGCAACAGGCTTTTGCGCAGCAGGTGCAGGGGTTCGACTACGCCGTGATCGGCCTCGACCTGGTCAACGACCCCGCAACCGGAGCAACGTTCGAAGCGCCGTACGACGCGTACAACCAAACCGGGCCCGACGGCCCGGGCTATTACGACCAGGCGAACAACAGACTGACGATCGAAACACCCTGGCCGGACCGGGATGGGCGCTACTTCTGCAGGACGAACTGGTACGCGAAAGGTCCGACATTGGAGAAGTTCACCACGAGCTCGTATGTGCCGGCCTGCGCGAGGGCGGATTCGGAGTTCTCGGTGCAATCCAGCGCTGCGCCAACGGGCTTTCCCGTGGCGTCGGCGAGACCGACGATCGAGTTGTCGGGACCGATGTTGCAGCCGCTCCCGAAGATGTGAATGATGTCGCCCGCCTGCGCGCTGAATTGATAGACGTCATGCGCGGCCTGGTCGGGAATGGACCCCGAAATCGTCTGCCCGTAGCTGGTCTGGCTCACCACGTCGTGACGTTCGAAGCGGATCGGCATCGCGTAGCTTCCTACGCCGTGCTTGTCGGCATTGGCGACGAGTTGATACGTCCCCGAGGTGGTGGTGGCGATCCGGCCCATCTGGCAGCCGAACAGCCCGATCGTGACATCGTCGGCGTTGAGCGTCTGACCCTGCGGGTCGATGACGGCGAACGTCAACTGCCCGTCGTCGCAGCTGGGTGGGCCGAACCAGAGGATGTCGCCGGCCTGCGCAGTGAACGTGAAGACCTGCTCCTCGGCGGGGCTGTTCACTCTGCCGCTGTCGATGGTGACGCCCTGGAGATTCGGGGTCGACGTTGCGCCAGTGGCGGTCGGGGTCGGCCCACCGCCGGTCGTCGACGGCGGCGAGAACGCCGGCAGGTGGTGCGCGAGGTTGGACTGAACTGTCTGGACGACCTGAGCCTGCGCGTAATGGCTCACCACCGCCGGGTCTTTCACCGCCGACGCGTCGATGACGCAGTCGGCGAGGAGGTACTGGTCGGTGACGCCGTCGGCCTGGCACTCCTGGGTCACCGCGGCCGAACCCGGCACGCTGCCGGAGTCGACGTACGTGGGTGGGAACGAGCGATTCGTGAAGGTGGCGGTGGTTTGACCGGGCTTGTAGTCGAACAGCGATTGCGCCTGAGTGATGCGCCATGAATCGGCGAACTGCTGGTGCAGGGTTTGGGCCGTGGGTGCGGTGAGCGTGACCCCGTCACTCGTCGTGAAATCGTCGCCGGGTTGGCCGTTGTCGTTGCCGAGCAGCCCGGCCAGTGTTCCTGCGCGTGCCGCGGACGGCCTGACGGTGACATTCAGGCCCACAAGACCCATCTGATCCACCTGTACGGTCGTACCGTCCGGCCACTCGAGCAGGAAGCCCGTGCCTGCGTCTGTCCCGAGGCGCTCAAGCGTGCCCGTGCCGACGTTCGTGACCCCGCCGGTGTTGTCGGCGACTCCGTCGACCCGTGCGACGAGGACGCCGCTCTCCAGCGCAAGCGTCACGCGATGACCGCCCAGCCGGGTGGCGATGGCCTGGTTCACCGCAATGGCGATCGCACCGGGGAGCGGCACGGAGCGCACCTGGACGAGGAAGTCGTCGACGGTTGATTTCACCAAGGTGAACTCTCCGGCCGCCTGCAGGTCGTAGGCATGACCGTCGAACGTGAGGAGGTGGGGATCGCCCGTCGATTGCCCGGGCTGAGGCGGTTGGTCACCACCGCCCCCACCACCGCCCCCGCCCCCGCCGCCACCACCTGGCGGGCTTGGGGGAGGAGGGCCGGGGTCCGGCTGCTTGCAGTACTTGTCGAGCGAGTCGCCGCTTGCGTACGCGGCGATGCCTGTGTCACCGCCATCCAGACCGAGCGACACGAGGCCTTGGGAGGGAATCGTGTGCTCCGAGGCGCCGGGGCTGCCGTCGGGACACGCGCACCCTCCCGACTTCTGGCAAAGCGCCAGCGGCGCGGAGGTGCTGAGCGTCTTCTCCATCCCGTAGTCCTGGTCATGCGCCTGGCCGTAGCCGGCCGCGAGCACGATGATCAGGATGTCCGCGCTGCCGTTGATGGTGATCGGATGCGCCTGGTCCTTGCCGTCCTGCGCGATGTCCTTGATGTCACCGGCGTTGATGGTCTGGTTGTCGGGACCGGGGCCGGTTGTTGGCGGCGTGCTCGGCCCGGCCATGTGCCAATCGGTGTGCGCCTGGTCTTCGTAGTAGCTCGACGCCCAGGAGCTGTAGTAGTGGTTGCTGCCGCTGCTCATGAGCATGGTCAGCGCGGCTTGGTCGTGGTGGCCGATGTCGGCGGTGACCATTGGCAGCAGCTGCGACCATATGGGCGTCTGGTCGCCGGCGATGTCGCCCTCGTGGCCGAAAATACCCACTCCGTCGTACACGCGTTGCAGATACGGGGTGCTCGGTGTATTGGTGTAGGTGGTCCAGGCTGGTGTCTCGACGGTCGCACCCGGATCGAGCATGTCCATCACCCAGTCGGACTCGCCCTCGTGGATCCAGGGAGCGACGGTCTCCCAGTTCGCTCCCGAACCCTCCTCGCGGTACTCGAAGCAGTGGAAGACCTCGTGCGCCACGATCGCCGCCGCGCTGAGAGCATCGAGACCCACGAACTTCTGGTTGTAGACGAGGGTGTGGCAGCCGTCAGCAAGGGGGACCCACGGCCCGTGGGGGTTTTGCACGAAGAGCCATGTCTCCGCGTAGGTATTGGGGTTTGGCGGCGGTGCATAGTCCGGCGTGACGTGGATCTCGACCAGCGCGGTGCCTGTCTTTTGCGCCTCGTCATGGTTCGCGTCATCGGCGAGCGCCTGGTAGTTGAACGCCGGAGTGTTCGTGTTCCCGAGGAGGCACTGCCTGCGTACCGTGCGGTGCTGGGATTGTGCTGCTTTGCGATTGCGTCGTCGACGGGGTGAGGTACCTGGTGGCGGCGTTCTGCTGCGCTTTCGTGAGGTGGTTCCACTGACCGTAGAGGCCCGTCACCGCTGTGGACGCGTCGAAGCCGCCGATGGACGAGATCCCCTGCACCGAGACGCCTGGCAACGGCCCGACATCGAGCGCGAAGAGCTGTTCGGCGCGCAGCGGGGTCCAGCCCTGCGTCCGGATCACATTCAGCAACTGGCCCTCGCTGGTGATTCCGCCCTGGGTGGTCGCCGGTCCTGGCGAGCGGGTCGCTCCCTGCGTGGTTGCGGGACCATGCCGGTTGACGAGGACGACGGTCACGACGCTGGCGGCAAGCACCGCCGCGATCGCAACTGCGGCCACGGTCACCTGGGTGCGGCTCGGGCGGGTGCGCGATCGCTGCTGCGCTGGCAGGGGCGGCGGCTCGGGCACGCCAGCCGGATCAGGCGGCTCGAGGGCTCCCATGGACAGCGAGCTTACTCAAGCCGGTTTGGTTTGTCCTGAGGTCGGCGATACGGGTCGAGTTGCCTCGACCCGTATGAAGATCAGGCGGCTTGCTTGGCGGTCCGGGTCTTGACCGGCGTCACACCAGCGGCGCTGATGAGGCGAAGGGTCAGGTCCCGCTGGGTGTCGAGCATCTGCGTGGCGAAGTCGAACGACTTCTCCACCAGCTCGGCGGGGGTCAGCTGGCCGCTCTCGAGGGTTGCGGGCACGTCGCGCACTGCCTCGAAGAGCTTTGCTTGAACCTCGCCAACCTTCTGGATCGCGGTGAGAAACTGCTTCTGCAGGTCGGTGACGTAGGTCTCATAGTCGGCCATGGGTGGTCTCCTTTGGAATCGCGGGTGGGCTGATTGGTGCTTAGTATACCAAGCGGTCGCTGCTTATGTCAACCATCACTCAGCTTGGCTCCCCAAGCGCTAGGATTGGCTCATGTCCGAACCCACGCCTCCGTTCAAGTCAGTCGGCGACTTCATCCGCACCCAGCGAGAGCTGATGTCACTCTCGATGCGCCAGCTCGCAGGGCTGGCCAAGGTCTCGAATCCCTACCTCAGCCAGATCGAGCGCGGGGTGTACACGCCGTCGGCCCAGGTGCTCAAGGGCATCGCGGACGCACTCGATATGTCCGCCGAAACCCTCTACCGCGAGGCCGGCCTTCTCGATGACTCGGTGGAACGTCCGATTTTGAGCGTCGAGGACGCCATCCGGGTCGACGGGCGGCTCACCCAGGAAGCAAAGCAGGCGTTGATCCAGGTCTACCGAGGCCTGGTCGCCACCAACCAGCCGTCACCGAAGGACCCAGGACCGGCGCGCCCGGCGCGCAGGACGGCGGCCAAGCCGACGCCGGTAAAAGCAAGGCCCGCAAAAGCACCGCCGGCGCCCCACTGAGTTTCGTCGGCCTCCTCCCGCGAACCCCGTGCTCCCCTCCCTCCGCTTCGGCTCAGGAATCCTTCGCCGCTGCACCGTTTCGAGCGCGGCGAGGGCGGCGCGGCGCGAATCGCGCTTTGAAGGGTCGAGCCTCGTCGCCCTTGGCGTAGCTTCCAGGTGCCGGATCGCCGGTCGGGACCCGCGGGGGCGTCACGAGCTCGCCTGAGCGCACCGAGGCCCACTCCACCCAGTCGTCCCACCAGCTCCCGCTCACGCGCTCAGCTCCTTCGCGCCACGCATCGGCGTCGACACCGCGATCCGCATGTGTTCGCGTCCAGAATGCCGCCTTGGGGTTGCCGGGAGGATTGACGATGCCGGCAACGTGCCCGCTCGACGTCAGCGTGTAACGGACCTCGCCGCCGACATGCTGGGTGGTCAGGTAGCTCCCCCTCCAGGGGGCGATGTGGTCGTTCTCAGCGCCAAGCACGTACATCGGCTGCTTGATCTTGCCGAGATCGATCGGGGTGCCGGCGATGCGAAACGCACCTGGGCGGATCAGCAGGTTGTCGACGTAGCAGGCTCGCAGGTATTGCGTGTGCATCGCCGCCGGCATGTTTGTGCTGTCCCCGTTCCAGGCCAGGAGGTCGAAAGCGGGCGGCGTCTTGCCCATGAACCAGTTGTTGACGACGTAACTCCAGACCAGGTCATTGCCGCGCAGCCAGTCGAACGTCTGCGCCATCGCGGACGCTTCGAGATAGCCGTTCTTCTTCATGTTCTGCTCGAGTTGGGTCACGCTCGTGCGGTCGGCGAAGACGCCGAGATTGCCGGGGATGCTGAAGTCGACCAGCGTGTTGGTGACGGTCATCCAGCCCACTCGCTCCGCCTCGCCCTTGGCGGCGAGGTGGGCCAGGCCGATCGTCGACATCGTCCCCCCGAGGCAGAGACCGACGATGTTCACGACCGGTGAGCCGGTGAGCTCGCTGGCCTGGTCCAGCGCCGCCATCAGGCCGAGCTGCAGATAGTCGTCCCAGGTCACGCCCCGCATCGACGCGTCGGGGTTGCGATAGCTGATGCAGAACACGGTGAACCCGTGCTGCACGGCATACTCGATGAAGGACCGCCCGGGCGCCAGATCCATGATGTAGTACTTGTTGATCCATGGTGGGCTGCAGACGATCGGCTGCGCGTGGACCAGATCGGTCTGCGGCTCGTACATGAGCAGCTCCATGAGCGAGTTGCGCATCACAACGCGCCCGGGAGTTGCCGCGAGGTTCTTGCCGAGACTGAATGACGTTGTGTCGACCTGCCGTGGCCGCCCGCCGTTGTGCAGCACGTCGTCGACGAAATTGCTCGCGCCGGCGATCACGTTCTGTCCACCCGTTTCGAAGGTCTCTTTCCAGACCGCGGGGTTCATCCATGGCACGTTGGTCGGCGCCATCGCATCGAGCATCATGTTGACCGCGAAGCGTGCCTTCTCACGCTGGATCGGTGAAGCCCGTGACGTGTCGATGAGCTGGTGCGCCCACTGCACCGTGCTCAGATAACTCTCGGCCAGCGTGCGGAAGGCTGGGTTCGCCTGCCACGTCCGGTCCGCAAAGCGGTTGTCGCCCGGAGCAAGCGGGCCGCCGTTTCCCCGGCCGAATGCGCGCTGGGCCCCACGCGCGGCCACCGCCGCCTGTGCGGCAGAGAGATCGAGACCAGCCTTCGCGAAATGCAGCGGTCGACGCATCGCGTCAGCGAGGAACACGCTCCGAAATGCTCCCCCGAAATCGCTCTGGTCCACCTTGGCGAGCAGCGCCTCATAGGCGGTGTCCCCGCGGGTGTCGTCGCTCACGAGCCGTTCACATGAACATGCCGCCGTTCACGGCGTACATCGCCCCGGTGATGTACGACGACTCCTCCTCGAGGAGAAATCGGACCACACGAGCCACCTCGTCGGGCCGGCCGAGCCGCCGGATCGGCACCTTCTCGATGATGCCGTCAAGGATCGGCTGGGGGATCTTGGCAACCATCTCGGTTGCGATGAATCCGGGAGCCACGCAATTGACGGTGATCCCCTTGCGGGCCGTTTCCAGCGCGAGGCTCTGGGTGAGCCCGTAGAGCGCTGCCTTCGAGGCCGCGTAATTGGCCTGTCCGATGTTCCCGGTCTGGCCGATGACCGAGCTCAGGTTGACGATCCGCCCGCTGCCCCGTTCGAGCATGTGGTCCAGCACGGCTTTCATCATGTAGAACGCGCCCGAGATGTTGATCCGCATGACCGCATGCCAGTCCTCGATGCTCATCTTCCGGACGGTCTTGTCGACGGTGATTCCGGCGTTGTTGACCAGGAAGTCGAGCTGACCGTGAGCGGTCAGGACCTCGTCGACGACGCGGGTACAGTCTGCGGGGACCCCGACGTTGCCCTGATGCACTGAGATCGAGCCACCTTGAGCGGAGAGCTCGTCTCTCAGGATCGACGCTGACTCGGCGTCGCGATGGAACCCCGCAGCCACATGCGCGCCATGGCGAGTGAGCTCCCTGGTGATCGCGGCTCCGATGCCGCGCGTGCCCCCCGTGACGATGGCCACCTTTCCGGCGAAGAGGCGCGGCGCCTCGGCTTCGCCGGCGGCCGGCTCGACGACAGCCATAGCTGGCCCATCCTAGTCCAGCGTCGGGACGTCGCGCCAGGGGGTGGTGGTCGCTCACGACCAGGCCGATCGCTGCGACAGATCGAGGCTTACGTCGCGACAAGCTCGCGTCGCGCCGTGACCGAACGGTGACCGACCAAACGGCCAGTTGGGATTTAGGCTTCGCGCCGTTAGTTTTTCGCGATTGGAGAGACCGTGAAATCGTTCACTTTGCCCACGTGGGCCCGCGTCGCCGTGCGTCAGGAGGGGTTGGCATCGCCACAAAGGCTGTGGCGGCGAGTGCAGCAGTTGGTGCGTCGAGTTCGTCGCCAGGCACTCTCGCTCTTCACCGCGTTGACGCTGATGGGCGGGTTCCTGGTCGTCACGAGCCAGCCCGCATTTGCGGCAGGGGCCTTGACGAACCTGAGCTGGTCGACATCGAACAACCAGGCCGCCGCCACGGCCGTTAACCACAGCTATTCCTTCAGGACGGCGACGGCCGGGACGATCAAGACGATCACGTTCACCGTATCGGGGTCGGGGCTTGCCGGGGCGCCGGCGATCGTGGTCGCCTACGGCATCGGTGCTGGGACCGTTGCCTTGGCCGGTCAGGTGATCACGTATACCGTGACCGCGCCGGTGGCCATATCCGCAGGCATTCCCATCTTCATCGAGCTTTCGGGGTTGACCAACCCGGCGGCGGGGTCCTACACGACCGCGATTGCGACCAACACGGCTGCCCCGGCGGTCATCGACAGCGGCACCACGCCGGCACTGGCATTTGCGGCAAGCAACACCGCGAAGACGATCGTGGTTGCCCAGAGCCTCACCTTCACGCTGGACACGACGGCGTTCACGTTGAACATGGATCCGAGCCTCCCGGCGCTTGCCGACCAGACCTACACGAGCAACATCACCATCCTCACCAACGCCAACTCCGGCTATACCCTCACGGTGTCGGACAGTGCCACGGGTCTGCAGAGTTCATCCGCGGGAAACCCAACCATTCCACAGGTGTCGGCAAGCATGGCGGCTGCGGTCGCCTGGCCGGCCGCTCCGGCCAATGCCACCGGCTACACGGTGACCGGCACCGGTGTGGGAGACGCGTTCTTCGCGGTCAACGCAGCATTTGCGGGCGGAACCAAGTACGCCGGCTACCGTAACGCCGGAGACATCGTCGCTCTGAGCACGAAGGCCACCGGCGTGACCGCGAACACCATCGCGATCACCGATCAGACCGCGATCGACTATGCGACTGCGTCGGGAACGTACACCGACACGCTCACATACACCGCAACCCCGAACTACACCTGAGCCGGAGGAGCACACGAGCGTCAAAGCTGCGAGGGGGTGGCTGGCGGTTGTCCTGGCGATCGGAGCAAGCATCCTGCTCGTTCCGGATGGTGTCGCCGCGGGCTCGTCGGGCCCCGATCCGGGAGGTCCGCGTTCCATTGCGGTCTCGGTTCCCGCCGCTCCGGTATCACTGAACCCGGGTGAGACAGCAGCCGTCCCCATCCGGGTCCTGAATCCAAGTGCGTCGCCGGTGACGGTCACCGTCAAGGGTGAGGGCGTCACGCTGGGCGACAACGGAACCACAACGTTCACCGGCAAACCCGATCCGCTGTGGGCGTATCGCACCAGTTATCCAAGCGGGGACATCTCGATACCCGCGCAGCATTACGTGGATCTCGCCATCACCGTGCACATGCCTGAACGGATCAGTCCCGACCTGTTCTATATCGGCTTTCTGGTCACCCCAGTTCCGACGACAACCGGGCAGGTCGTGGTGATCAATCAGATCGGAGCGTTCCTGACCATCGACGTCCCCGGGCTCCGCGCGCGCTCCCTCGCCGCCAATCTGACGACGACCGGCTTCAACTGGGGGCCGATCCACATTGCCTCCCTGGTGGTCGGTGATCAGGTGGACGGCAAGTTGACGGTCGACAACACGGGTGCGTCGTCGGTGCTGTTCTTCGGCGAGAACGACGTTACCTCAGCCCCACTCGGCGGTCCTCCCGTCCAGCAGCGCATCAGCAGGTCGCTCCTTCCCATCCGCCGGTCGCGGTGGTTTGCGGTGACCGCCGCGCCGGCGTTTCCGATCGACGTCGTCACCATGACCGACGCGGTCACATATCCCGATCGCAGCGGGACAGGGACGCTCGAAATCGTGCGCACCAAGAGCATCCTGGTGATCAGCCCGTGGGTGCTGGTCGCCCTCCTCGCCACCGCGGTTCTGGTGGGGGGCTGGAGATTGCGCAGACGATTCCGGCGAGCGAGGCAGAGCTGACGCTCAGCGGCTACCAGGCCGGGCAACGGCCGGACCGCCGTAGAGCGTCACATCAGACCTTCAAATGTGGCGATGTGGTCATCCGAGTTCGCCGCCGTTACGGGGAAACGGATAGTCCAGAGCCCGAGCTCGGTTGCGTTGCAAGATTGGGATGGATCGCGCACCGTTCGCGCGACGCACCCCGAGGGACATGGGATTCATGCAGCAGATGACCGCGCGCAGCCGCGGCCACGTGGGCTCACCTGAGCTCCGCGGCCGGACCCAACGCCGACCGCTCGATCTCACGTTCGCCCGGCGACTCCGCGTCTATGAGGCCGAACTCGCCGAGCGCGAGAGCCGCGTCGTTGCCGAGCGGCAGGATCTGGCGTTCCTGCGCGCGCGGTTGGCTCGGGTCGAGACGGCATTGCACAACGACCGGCTTGTTCCCGTATTTCAGCCAATCATCGACCTGCGCACCGGCCAGACATGCGGCTCCGAGGCCCTCTCCCGCTTCACGCTCGAACCGCTCCGGCCGCCGGATCAGTGGTTTGCCGAGGCGGCTGCGGCCGGGCTTGGGCTGGAGCTCGAGATGCACGCGATCCGCTCGGCGGTGCATAACCGCCATCGCCTCCCTTCCGGGACATACCTGTCGGTCAACGCCTCGCCGCAGACGCTGTTGAGTCAGGAATTCGCCGCCCTTGTGACCGGGTTGGATGGTGACCTCCTGGTGGTCGAGGTTACCGAGCATTCGGCTGTCGAGGACTACGGCGCCTTGAAGCGTGCGATCGATGAGCTGCGCAGCCGTGGCGTGCGCCTGGCGATCGATGACCTGGGAACAGGTTTCGCGAGCTTCATGCACATCGTCAAGCTGCTGCCGGAGTTCATGAAACTCGATATCTCACTCACGCGCGACGTTGACAGCGACGATGTCAAGCAGGCGCTCACGGCGGCGTTGGTCGGTTTCGGCGACCAGATCGGCTCCCACCTGATCGCCGAAGGAGTGGAAACGACAGCGGAATTGCGGACCCTGCAAGGACTGGGCGTCGAATACGCTCAGGGCTACTACCTCGGCGCCCCGGCCCCGCTCCCGGAAAACGGGGTGGCGCGTGTAGGTGGACTGTTGTAGGTCGCGGCATCTGCGTGACCTGGATGCGTTGGATTCATCCCGCCCAGTGCTCATGCTTTCATCATGAGCACGTCCGGCGGACGGCTCGCGGTGATGGACCTGACCGTTGAGCGCGGCTACCGGATGGTCGACGCGATCACCCGGGCGCGCCGTCCCCGTGACATCGTCGGCGCCGTCCTGGAATGCCTTGCCGTGCATGACCTTCGGGGCTCATGGGGTGAGCTGCAGGGCGACGAAGTCGTCGTGCTGGACCTGGGTGTTCCCGACGATGACGCCGCCCGGATCGAGGAACTGCTTGGCGTTCCCGTAGGAGCGATGCGCTTCCCGGTCGCAGCCTATCGTTCGCTCGGCACGGCGGTGCGCAGGCGTACGTCGATCGTCGACGACACCTTCCCGGCTCGGATGATCTCGATGTTTCCCCATCTCACCGAGGCTGGGAAGGAGGCTGTGGAGCGACACCTCGGGCCTGGGCCTCTGCTCGGCTCCCATCGAGGATGGCGACACGTTGAGAGGCGTCCTGTTTGCGTGGGGTCCGGCCGTCGCATCGCAGTGCAGCCTCGTCGAGACCCTGGGTGCTCTGGCCGGCTTCGCACCGCAGCGCGTCGAAGAGCACGCCGGCCAGGGCTCTGCACTTCCTGAGGCGACGATCATCGCGACCAGCGATCTGGCTGATGGGATCAGTGCGCTCCTCATCCCAGGCCGCATTCGCGCCGCACTGCAGCCCGTCGTCCGTCTCGGTGACAGCACCGTGCTGGGCTACGAGGCACTCTGCCGGTTCACGCCGAGGGAGGGCATTCGCAACCCGGACGACCTGTTCGCCGTTGCCGCCGCCACCGATCTCAAGCGAGAGGTCGACGCTGCGTGCTTGGTGGCGGCATTCGACGCCGGGCCGCAGAGCGCCCCGGCGACGCTCTTCGTGAACGTCGCGGTGGAGACGCTTGTCCAAGGCCGCGCTGCGGGCGACCGCCTCGCCCAGCTGGCTGAAGTCGCGGGGATCTCGCCGCGAGACGTTGTGCTCGAGGTGAGTGAGCGAACCGCTGTCAACGACCTGGCCCGACTTCGCCGCGTCGTTGCCGACCTGCGCCGGCGCGGGTTCCGCATCGCCATCGATGATGCGGGCGCGGGATTCGCGAGCATGCCGGTCATCGCCGAAGTCCAACCTGAATTCGTCAAGATCGATCGGCTGCTGATCCACCGTATTGACGTCAGCGCCGCCCGCCGTGCCCTGGTTGTTGCGTTGCTCTCGTTCGGAGCGCACATCAACGCCCGAGTGATCGCCGAGGGCATCGAGACCGAGGCGGAATTGCAGACGCTCCTCGGCCTCGGGGTGCAGTTCGGCCAGGGTTGGTATCTCGGCCGGCCGGTCTTGGTCGCGCCGCCGGCCGGCGCCGGTAACGTCACGGCGGTACCAGCAGACTGGTTCAGCAAGCAACGTGCTGCTCCCTTTCGGACGACCGTGGTCGATGCTGTGCCGGCGCAATCAGTGGGCCGCGATGCTGCGATGCGCCGGCCGCGCCGAGGGCGCGCAGCCCTGCCGCGAGCGCTGATCAACGCGGCGACGGCACTGCAATCGGAGCACGACCCGGCCAGGATCCTCGCCGTGATCGCGGAGCAGCTGCAGACGGTGGTGCCCGTGGACGCTGTCTACATCTATGAAGCTGCCGAGAGTCAGAACCGTCTCGTCCCGGTGTACGCCACCGGGAGGGAGGCGGCGGCGCGCATGGTGTATGGCTATCCGATGGATATGGGAGTCAATGGCTGGGCTTTCAAGCTCGGAGTCCCGCAGAACGTTCGGGATGTCAGCGCGCACCCGGCGACGATCACGATTCCGGGCACGCCGGTCGGTGCCCCGGAGTCCTATCTGATCATCCCGCTGATCGCCGGAGATCGGCGACTTGGCGTGGATCGCTTCAGCAGCCGGGACCTCGAAGCAGCTGCACTCTTCGGGCACACTGCGGCTGCGGCCTGGCGCAACGCGGAACTGTATCGTGAGCTGAGCGAGCGCGCAATCACCGATCCCCTGACGGGCCTGCTGAACAGCCGCTGGCTTCGAGAGGAGGGCGAGCGAGCGCTGATCGAGAGCCTGCGCAACGATCAGCCACTGGCGATCCTCCTCCTGGACATCGACAGGTTCAAGCAGATCAACGACAGCGGGGGCCACAGCGCCGGCGATCTCGTGCTTCGAAGGGTGGGCGCTGCACTCCGTGGCATCATCCGTTCCGGCGACGCGGTGGTGCGCCTGGGCGGCGAAGAATTTCTGCTGCTCGTTCGCAACGCCGACGCGGTTGGCGCTGAGCGGGTTGTACTTGAGGCTCGCGCACGCCTGGCGTCCCTTTCCCTGCCCCGGAGTTGCCGGCCACGGGTCACGCTGACCGCGTCAACAGGCATCGCCATCCTGCCCGACAACGGAACCGTGCTCAACGAGCTGATTCGCGCCGCCGACGTCGCGATGTACGCGGCCAAACACGCCGGTGGCGATTGCCATCATCTGAGCACGTGCAGGCCGGACGCACGGCGTTCTCGTCGATCCGCCGGCACCATGATGAGCGGAGCGGCCTGACCTTCACCCGCTGGCCCCGGCTCGGTGGGAATACCCCTAGGCTTCCGTTCATGAACTGGCTGGCGTTCTCCGAGACGGTGGTGACGCTCTTCGTCATCGTGGACCCGCTCGGAACCGTCCCGATGTTCGTTGCGCTGACCGCCGGGCGGACGCCCGTCCAGCGACGTTGGGCTGCAGTCCAGGCCGCCGCGACGGCGGGCTTGCTCATCGCGGTCTTCGCACTCTTCGGGCGGATTCTTCTTGGCTATCTGAATGTGTCCATTCAGAGTCTCGCCATCGCCGGCGGCCTGCTCCTGCTGCTCGTTGCGCTCGAGATGTTCCGCGGACGCTCCGGCGAGATGAGCGGCAACGTCAACATCGTGCTGGTTCCGCTGGCCACCCCATTGCTCGCCGGTCCAGGCGCGATCGCCGCGGTCATGGTTCTCGTCAACCGCCACAACGACGTCGGTGGCCGGATCGGCGTGACCCTCGGTGTGCTTGCTGTGGTGGTCGCGGTGGCGGTCATCCTGTTGCTCGCCGGCCAGCTTGCGCGCATTCTCAGGCCGGCATTCGTCGACTTCCTGACCCGCGTCCTGGCCCTGCTCCTCTCGGCCATCGCCGTCCAGCTGGTGGTGGATGCGGTGCGGGCCCTGATCGTCGGGGTCCACTGAGCTGGATTGGAAAAGGCCCCGCGAGCCCCACGTGAGGCTCGCGAAGCCCTCCTGGAGGGGGGGTCGAATTAGCCGCGCACTCGCGCGGTCTTCCTCGCTGCGGCTGCGCGCACCGGGCGGCGCACAACTGCGCGCTTGGGTGTCGCCGAGGCGCCATTCGCCCTGGTCGCGTGCTTGGAAAGCGGCGGCGTGACCGTCTCGATCATGCCCCGAAGCGCCTTGCGCTGGGTCTCGAGCACTCGTTCAGCCAGACCGAAGGCTGATGCCACGGTGTCGGCCACGGTGGGCACCGAGCGGCCCCGGGCCATGCCGGGAGTGACACTCTCGAGGAGCGGCACGAGCGCTTCCCGTTGCGCCTTCAGCGTCTTGGCGGCGAACGTGAGGGCGCCGTCGATGACATCCACCGGAGCAGGCAGGGTCTCGACAACCTCTGTGGCGGCGTTGAGCACGCTCTCCTCGCGTCGAGCGATGCCGGCCCATGTCTTGCTGAGGAGCCGATCCTCAGGTTTGAGCGCCTCCCGGCGCGTGCGAACGGACTTCGTGATCGCCTTTCTCATGGCGTGTTCTCCTTCTTGTCGTGAGACTTGTGCGTCTCCATCAACCACGATCGTCGGTCGTCACCGCATCCAACAGAGGCGAAGGTCCTCAGTCTTGTTGTCATCGGCCGCGGCGCAGGCGTCGGCGTCGTCAGTTCTTTCGGCTTGGCGGGGCCGCGGTGGTCACCCGCCCGGCGCGACTGGAACCGGGTTCGCCGGCGAGCGTTGCGGAACCCCGACGGCGGGCTTCGCCGCGACCGGGAGGGGCCGGAATCGCGCCAGGAAGAAGCGCAGGTCGTCGGGTTCGTAGGTGAAGGCCAGGCCGCCGATTTCGTCCGCGTGCTCGCACACCGTGACCACGGACTCCGCCGCGACCTCCATGTGGGATTGCGTGTAGACGCGCCGTGGGATGGTGAGACGGACCAACTCGAGTCGCGGGTGGCGATTCTCACCGGTTGCGGGATCGCGACCGGCTGAGACGACGCCGCGTTCCATGGCCCGAACCCCGGAGTCGACGTAGATCGCAGCGGCGAGCGCCTGCGCCGGCAGCTCGTCCTGAGGAACGTGTGGCAGGATGGCGCGCGCGTTCAGATACACGCCGTGGCCGCCGATCGGCCGGACGATCGGGACGCCCGCGTCGATCAGCAGGTTGCCGAGGAACTCCACCTGGCCGATGCGAGCGCGCACGTGGTCGTCTCCGTCCACCATCTCGCGGATGCCGCACGCGAGTGCCTCCATGTCGCGCCCGGACATGCCGCCGTACGTGTGCAGCCCTTCGTAGGCGACGAGCAACCCGCGGGCGCGCCGCGCCAGCTCCGGATCGCGCAACGCGAGAAATCCGCCGATGTTGACCAGGTTGTCCTTCTTCGACGACACCGTGGCGCCGTCCGATTGGGCGCAGATCTCGAGCAGGATCTCTGCGACGCTCCGATGTGCGTAGCCCGCCTCGCGCTGCTGTATGAACCAGGCGTTCTCCAGGGCACGGGTCGCGTCCAGCATCACCAGGATTCCGTGCTCGTGGCACAGCGCATACGTGGCCTTGAGGTTTGCCATCGACACCGGCTGGCCACCGGCCATGTTGACGTTGGTTTCGAGCGAGATGTACGGGATTCGCGCGGCTCCGACCTCGGCGATGATCCGGCGCAGCTTGTCCAGGTCGATGTTGCCCTTGAATGGATGCAGCGACGCGGGATCGTGCGCCTCGTCGATGATCACGTCGGCGAACGAACCGCCGGCGTGCTCCTGGTGCCAGCGCGTCGTCGTGAAGTACATGTTGCCGGGGATGACGTCGCCAGGCTTGATGAGGATCTGGCTCAGGACGTGTTCCGCCCCCCGCCCCTGGTGCGTTGGCACGAGCTCCGGATAGCCATACACCTCGCGAACCGCATCAACCAGGTGGTAGAAGCTGCGGCTCCCCGCGTACGCCTCGTCGCCAACCATGAGCGCAGCCCACTGCCGGTCAGACATCGCCGACGTCCCCGAATCGGTCAACAGATCGATGTAGACGTCCTCCGAGCGCAGCAGGAAGGTGTTGTACCCGGCTTCGCGGATGGCTGCCTCGCGCTGCTCGAGCGTGGTCATCCGAATGGGCTCCACCATCTTGATACGGTATGGCTCCGCCCAACGCCGATGGCCATTGGTGGGGACTGCCATGGTCACGAGTATGGCCGGCGAATCGCAGCGTGCCAGGGCCGTTTGTCACTTCTTGGCAGTGACCGTCCGACGCGAAGAGCCCTGACCGCGCGGCTGCTCTCCGCCGTCGATGGGCGCCCTGTCGCTTGTGCGAACTAAGGACCTTCGGCTCTATCGGGGCCCGCTGTGGAGCGATGAGATCAGAGCAACTGGAGTTCAGCAATGAGGAGATCACCTGATGATCAGGACCATTGTGGTCGGAACCGATGGCTCAGCCCAGGGGCAGCACGCGGTTACCTGGGCGGCTGACCTCGCGAGCCAGCTCAGCGCGAAGGTTGTCCTGGTTCACGTGGCGCCGCCCATGCAGCCCCCGATCGCGGCGGCAGGAGGCTACGTCATGTACGTCCCCCAGGACGTCGTCGACGAGAACCGTGCTGCGCTCGAGGAGATGGTACGCAACGAGTTCGGCGCTCCACTCACGACGGCCGGTGTCGCCTGGGAATGGCGATTGCTGGACGGATCTCCACCGATCGTCCTCGGTGACGTGGCGGCGGAGGTGGACGCTCAACTCATCGTTGTCGGAACGCGCGCTCTGCACGCGCTCGGTGAGCTCTTCCTGGGCAGCACGAGCCACGCGCTGACGCGGCACAGGGGAGTGCCCGTCGTCGTGGTTCCTGAACCCGCCGCGCGGGTTCATCAGGTGGCACGAGACCCGGCACTTCTTGGGACCAACGGCACTGGTGGAACCACCTCCCGGGGGTGACCATGCACACATGACCAGAGCAGCGACCGCAACCGCCGCGCCGGCGCGGCGCGTCACCGTGCGCGTGGCGTACGGAGCATCGGATGTCGAGCGGGCAGCTGAATCGATCGATGTGCTGGTGAGCGGCGAAGAGGTGGGGGCCATTCTCGAGGCCATCGACGGCGAGCTCGCTACCCTGGCCACCGCGGCGACGCACTCCGCGGTCATGCGGCGGATATTCGACGAGTTGCAGACGGTGTCGCACGCGCACGCGTGTTGCGACGACGACTGAGCATCTCGGGCAGCCGATCGGCGACGTGAGCGGACTCCGGAAGAGACGTACCCTGTCAGCGAGGCCCGGCTCGCTGGCGTGTGTTGGCTAGGGGGTGACTCGATGAGCCGTCCCTATTCTGAGTCCGCGTATTCACGGCTGGTGCGCTTCCGCGACTCCCTGGCTGCCGATGCCGTCGAGTTTCCAGAGATCAAAGGCGTCATCCGTGATGTCCTGAGCCTGATCGAGGCTGATCTGGAGATTGACCGGATTCGTGGCATCGGACCCGATGAGATGTCAGCAGATCAGCGGCGAGAGCTGCTCGACGCCCAGAACTGGAAGCGAAGCGACGCGCTGAACGCGTTGACCAGGAAGTGATGGTGCGGCGTTTGCATTTGGTGTGACATCACGCGCACGGTGGGTGTGGGCCAGCTGAGAAATTCGGCGCCCGACAAAGGAGAACAGTCATGCACGCATATGACTTCACCATCGTCGTACCGCACACCAAGGGCAGCCTTGCGACCCTCGCCGAGGAGCTGGGCCGCGAGAAGATCAACATCGAGGGCCTGTGCGCGGTCGAGCAGAACGGGACTGTCATGTTCCACCTGCTGACCACGGACAGGGCTGCAACGACTCTCGCCATCACCAAGGTCGGCTACAAGATCACCCGCGAGATGGAAGTGATCGTTGAGCGCGTCGAGAATCATCCCGGCATGCTCGGCAAGGTCACCCGTCGCCTCGCCGACGCCGGCATCAACCTGACAACCGTGTACCTCGCGACCGACACGCGTCTGGTGCTCGGTTGCGAGAACCTTTCGGCACTCGAAACTGCCTGGAAGGACCTGGCGGCAGTCGCGACCCGCTAACCTCATCTCCTGGTCCGGCCGGCCCTCGGGCCGGCCGGTGCATCCCATCTCGTCGCGGCGCGTATTTCCGTCCACAGGAGATCCGACCATGTCCTTTCGCGGCGATGCGTACGACCGACCGCTCGCACGAGCAGCCGAGCATGCGCGGAACTGGCTGGACTCAGTGGCAGAACGTCCCGTCGGGCCACGTGCGACGGCCGGCGAGTTGCTCGCAGGCTTCGGCGGTCCGCTCCCCCTCGAGCCGTCGCCGCCCGAGGAGGTCGTCGACCTGCTGGCGACGCTGGCTGAACCCGGGCTCATGGCCATGCAGTCGGGCCGTTTCTTCGGTTGGGTCATCGGCGGAACGCTCCCTGCCGCGCTGGGAGCGGACTGGTTGGTGAGTGCATGGGATCAGAACGGCGCATTGCGGTACGCCACGCCGGCGACAGCCGCAGCGGAGGAAGCCGCGGCCGCCTGGCTGCTCGAACTTCTTGAGCTTCCCGCGGGAGCAGACGTGGGCTTCGTGACCGGGGCGATGATGGCGAACTTCACCTGTCTCGCGGCGGGGCGGGGCGCGGTGCTCTCGCGAGCCGGCTGGGACCTCGACCGAGATGGGATGAGCGAATCGCCTCGAATACAGGTCTTCGTCGGCGCTGAGCGTCATGAGACGATCGACCTCGCGCTGCGCTACCTCGGCCTCGGCACACCAACCGCTGTTCCCACCGACGACCAGGGGCGGATCAACGTCGATGCGCTTGCGGAGTCGCTCGACGCAGTCCATCCGGGAGCCCCCGTGATCGTGTGCCTGCAGGCCGGCAACGTGCATTCGGGCGCGTTCGATCCACTCGAAGCCGCCATCGAGGTCGCGCACCGACACGGCGCCTGGGTGCATGTCGATGGCGCCTTCGGCCTCTGGGCAGCGGCCGCACCGTCGCTTCGCCACCTGGTGACCGGTCTTGCCGGCGCGGACTCGTGGACGACCGATGCCCACAAGACGCTCAACGTGCCGTATGACTGCGGGATCGCCATCGTGGCGGACCCGGTCGCCGTCCGCTCCACCTTCGGAACGCACGCCAGTTACCTGATCGCCGACAACTCCGGCCCAGGCGATCCCTTCGAGAAGGTGCCCGAGTTCTCGCGCCGGGCGCGCGGTGTCCCGGTATGGGCGGCGCTCCGGTCGCTGGGGCGGTCTGGTGTTGCCGACCTGGTCGAAGGGCTCGTCGGCAATGCTCAGGCGATGGCCGAGGGGATCTCGGGCATCAGCGGCGCCCAGGTGGTCAACGATGTTGTGTACACCCAGGTTTGCCTGCGTTTTGGCGACGACGCGCGAACCCGCGCGGTCACCGCGCGCCTGATTGCCGACGGCACCGTGTGGATGTCCGGCTCTCGTTGGCGCGACCAGGATGTGTTGCGCATTTCGGTGAGCAACTGGTCGACCGATCTGGCGGATGTGACTCGGTCCGTGGAGGCGGTCCGTCGCGCGGTCGACGCGACGGGCGACTAAATCCAGATGCCAGAGCACGGTTCCGGAGGTTGACGAGGGTCGTGCCGGAGATCGACCACGTGATTGTGCTGATGCTGGAGAACAGATCGTTCGATCACCTGCTCGGCTTTCTCCCTCACCCATCCCCAGACTTCGGGCAGCTCACTGGAGACGGCACATTCAGCAATCCGGGCTGGCCCAACGGTCCACTCGTCGCTGCAACGCCGAGAGCAAAGATCGCGACGCCAATCGGCCCGGATCACACTCACGACGGCGTCATGGCGCAGATCGCGATCGATGCGGCGGGCATGCCCACCAACGAAGGGTTTGTCGCGAGCCTGGAGCGCAAGGGCCGCGGAATCCGTCGCCCGGCCCACGCCGGCTACGCCGGCCGGCTGGTGAACCTGTGGGCAGGTCTCGCCGGTCCCAAGATCGCGCCCGTCGAAGGACTGGGGGCGCTGGCGATGGCGTGTCAGCCCGAGCACAATGTGCCGGTGCTGAGCCGGCTCGCGCAGGAGTTTGCGGTGTGCACTCGTTGGTTCTCGTCGGTGCCCGGGGAAACCTGGCCGAATCGCAACTTCCTCCACGCCGCCACGTCCGACGGCGAGACCAACATCGACACTCGCTTCTACACCAACAGAACGATCTTCGAGTCGCTCGACGAGAACGACAGGACCTGGCACATCTACTACGACAACACCCCGCAGGTGTGGGCCTTCCCGCGGCTCTGGGACAACCCGGCACGACATGCCAATTGGTATCCGTTCGAGCGCTTTCGTGAACACGTCGCAGCGAACAGTCTGCCCAACTATTCCTTCATCGAGCCGAATCATCACCCTCCGCTCCAATTCGTCGACGATGCAGCCGGGGACGACGCCCCGGGTCTGAGCAGCTCCCAACATCCGGAGAACAACCTCATCTCCGCGGCGAGGTACGACGCCTTCACTGAGAGCGGATCCACCGACTTCCGGCGGGCCGAGACGCTGATCGCTGAGGTGTACGAAGCGCTGCGCTCGAATCGCGAGCTCTTTGAACGCTCGTTGCTCCTGATCACCTACGACGAGCACGGTGGCTTCTACGACCACGTACCTCCGACAGCAGCCGTGCCGAACCCCGGCACCAAGCAGCATTGGCAGGTCCGCCTGCTGCACAGGTTCTGGCGTCCGAACTCGGCTCGTTTCGGGTTCACCCGCCTTGGGATTCGCGTCCCAACGCTGGTGATCTCACCCTACGTCCGACGCGGGGATATCGACCAGAGTGTCTATGACCACAGCAGCGTGCCCGCAACTCTGCGAGCACTCTTCATCCCGGATGCTCTGCCACTCACCCAGCGCGACGCGCACGCGAACACGTTTCACCACATCCTCTCGCTCCCGACGCCCCGCCGCGGTGACCTCCCGGATCTCTCCGAATACGACCGCGCTCATTCGGTTGCCGCGACGAGTGCCTCCGTCGAGCAGCGAAGCGGCGTCGTTCCGTCATCGGGAGGCGCCACACCGGCGTCGTACGATCCCTACATCGCTCAGGCGAAGCACGTGTTCAGGAAGCTCTCGCGACTCCGCGAGGACGAGGCCACAACGCGGCTCTCCGCGCGAACGCCTCGAGACCGCGCCACCGAGATCGCCGACCGCTTCGGCGCCGCCGCGGAGCGTCACCGAGCGAACATCCGATCCACCTCGCCGTGATCCGATTAGAGCGTCGCAGAACGGTGGCGGACCGATCCACCCCGACCAGCTCCCCGTAGCGTTCACCCCAGTCGAATCAGAGGCGGGGGAACGGTGCCGCAAGCCGGCACGAGACCGGGGGGTTTCCAGGGATGGGTCCTGTACACGGCATCAGCTGGGACGATCGCAAGCGACGCACTGTCAGCGCGCTGGCGGCCGCCACGGCCGTCATGCTCAGCGCCGGCGCGCTGGCCACGACGGTCCACGCCGATTCACGCCTCGTCTCCGTGGTCGTGCGCGCGCAGCCTGCCGAATCCGCCGCCGCGGATCAGGAGATCACGTCGCTCGGCGGTCACATCCAGCAGCACATCAATCTCATCAACGCAACCGTGGCGGAAGTCCCCGCCAGCGCCGTCCCGGAGCTCGAGACCTCCGGGGCCGTCGCCCAGGTCACCCTCAACGCACCGGTCCAGCTCCTCGGCAGCTCCTGGGGCCTGCCGAGCGTCCCGTACAGCCCCGCCGCGGACGTCAACTCCATGTACAACATCGAGCAGATGGACGGGGCGCATGCGTACTGGAACGCGGGCTACACCGGCCAGGGTGTCGGCGTTGCGCTGATCAACTCCGGCGTTTCACCGGTTGACGGTCTCACCACTCCTGGCAAGGTGGTCAACGGTCCCGACCTCTCCTTCGAATCACAGAATCCGTCGCTCGAGTATCTCGACACCTTCGGACACGGCACCCACATGGCTGGGATCATCGCCGGCCGCGACAGTGAGGTGACGTCGGTGAGCTCGAGCGACTCCACACATTTCGTCGGCATGGCTCCGAACGCTCAGATCGTGAGCGTGAAGGTCGCCGACGCGCTCGGACGGACGGATGTGTCGCAGGTACTCGCCGCCATCGACTGGGTGGTGCAGCACCAGAACGACAACGGCATGAACATCCGCGTGCTCAACCTCTCGTACGGCACCGACAGCAACCAGAGCTACGTGCTCGATCCACTCGCCTACGCGGCCGAGCAGGCGTGGCTGCACGGCATCGTGGTGGTCGTTGCCGCGGGCAACCAGGGCAACAACTCCAACGGACTCGATGACCCCGCGATCGACCCCTACGTAATCGCGGTTGGTGCCGCCAACACCAACAACACCACCTATGTCCGCTACCACTCGCCCGCGAGCTTCACCAGCGAGGGAGACGGCACGCGCAATCCAGATCTCTCAGCCCCTGGCGTCCACATCGTCTCCCTGAGGGACCCGGGATCCTTCGTCGACGATCAATTCGGCGCCAGCGCAACCGTCGGCAACCGCTTCTTCCTCGGCAGCGGCACGTCGCAGGCAGCCGCCGTCGTCTCGGGCGCGGCGGCGCTCCTGCTCAGCCAGCGGCCGGGACTCACGCCAGACCAGGTCAAGGCGCTCCTGGTCGGCCACACGCACTCCATGTCCGGCTACAGCGACCTCAAGGGGAGCGGTGAGTTGAACCTCGCGAGCGTGCTCGATGCGTCGACGCCGAACACCACGCAGACGTGGGCGGCATCCAACGGCACCGGGAGCCTTGAGGCTTCGCGCGGTTCGCAACACGTCGTCGACAACAACGGCAACGCGCTCAGCGGCGAGCAGGACATCTTCGGCAACTCGGTCGACACGTCGGCGCTGGCCGCCGCCGAAGCCAACGCGTCCGCCTGGAACGGCGGCGTCTTCAACGGCTCGTCGTGGTCGGGCTCATCGTGGTCGGGATCGTCGTGGTCCGGCTCCTCCTGGTCGGGATCCTCGTGGTCCGGATCATCGTGGTCGGGATCGTCATGGTCCGGGTCATCGTGGTCCGGGGGTTCATGGTCCGGCTCCTCGTGGTCAGGAGGCTCATGGTCGGGGTCCTCCTGGTCCGGTTCAAGCTGGTCCGAAGACGACTGGAGTTAGGTCCGCGACCCTCGCCCGGCACGTCCTCGCCATCGCCTCGCCACGACGATGCGCGCACCGCCGATAGCCCTGCTACCGCTTGGCAACAGGGCTGGCACGGCGAGTTCAGTTCCATCTGACGTCGCGGAGCATTCGGGCATGACCAGCGAGGTTGATGCCCGCTCGCCCGACGGCGATCCGGGGCACGCCACTTCGGCCAGGAGGGGACACCGCGTCCACCTCCTCACGCTGCTGCTCGTTGCCACCGCGGCCGTCCTGCTGATCAAGGTCGTGGCCCCGCTCCACGAGCTGCCGGCCCCACGCCAGATTCCCGGGTGGGCGCTCATCCCGCTCTTCTGCGCGGCCGAGGTGTTCGTGGTCCACCTCCAGTTCCGCCGTGACGCGCATTCCTTCTCGCTGAGTGAGCTGCCGCTGGTCGCCGGCTTCTTCTTTGCGCCGCCGCTGGTGGTGGTGCTCTCGATGGTCGCCGGGACGGCGCTCGCGTTGTCGGTCCATCGCCGCCAGTCACCGCTGAAGCTGGCGTTCAACCTGGCCAACTTCACGGTCGCCAACAGCGTCGTCGCAGTGGTCTTCATGCACCTGGTCAACCACCATGACCCGCTGAGCGCCACCAGCTTCCTTGGTGTCCTGGTGGCGATCCTCGCCGGCGGCGTGCTCCAGTCCCTGGTGATCCTCGCCGCGATCTCGTTCTCCGAAGGGCGCATCGACGTCGCCGGTATCGCGTCGACGTTCGGGTTCACACAGGCGGCGACGATTGTGAACACCTGCCTCGCCCTGATCGGCGTGCGCCTCGTATGGGAGAACCCGGCGGAGATCTGGCTGCTCGCCATCCCGACGGTCGGCGTCTTCATCGCCTATCGCTTCTACGTGGCCGAGCGCGAGAAGCGTGACCAGGTCGATTTCCTCTACGAGTTGAGCAAGGACCTGCAACGTACCGGTGCCGTCGATGACGCCGTTGCCGCGCTGCTCACCAAGTCATGCGAGGTCTTCCGAGCGGAGCGCGCGGAGATCACCTTCCTCCCCACGCGCGAGCGCGACGCCGTGGTGCGCACCGCGGTCGACAAGGAGCAGACAACCGAGTTCATGACGCCGGTCACGCTCGATGACGCGGAGCTGCAGTTCATGAGCCGGCTGCTGCTCGATTCACCGCTGCTGCTCAGTGCCCACGGCAAGACCGACGGCGACCCCAATGGCTTCCTCGAACGCCGCGGGCTGCGCGACGCCATGGCCGTGGTGCTGCGTGGCGAGAACAACATGGTGGGAACCATGCTCATCGCCAACCGCCTCGGCGAGGTCACCGGGTTCGACGACGAGGACCTGCGCCTGCTCGAGATGCTTGCCAATCAGACGGGCGTCATCCTCGAACGGGGCCGGTTGCAGCACTCGCTCTCGCAGCTCACCGACCTCCAGGATCAACTGCGCCACGAGGCGTCGCACGATCCCTTGACCGGCATGGCGAACCGCCTGCTCTTCGGCTCACGCGTGGACCAGGCGCTGGCGCAGTCAGGGCAGCACGTGGGCGTGCTCTTCATCGACATCGACGACTTCAAGACCGTCAACGACAGCCTCGGCCACGCTGCGGGCGACGAGTTGCTCCGAGCCATCGCCGACCGCATCGGCCGGTGCCTGCGTCCCGGTGACGTCGCCGCGCGGTTGGGCGGCGACGAGTTCGCCGTCCTGCTCATCGGCATCGATGGGCCGGCGACCGCGGTGCGCATCGCCGAGCGAGTGATCGAGGCACTTCGCGAGCCGTTCGCAATCGCGACCGAGGAGGTGCTGACCCACGCGAGCATCGGCATCGCGACGGCTGTCGACACGGGGTGCGACGGCCAGGAGCTGCTCCAGAACGCCGACCTCGCGCTGTACACGGCCAAGAGCTCGGGCAAATCCCGCTGGGAGCTGTTCGAGCCCGCGATGTACGCGGCGGTGCAGCGCCGCCACCGGTTGAAGGCGGACCTGTACCACGCGGTGGAGTTGGTCGAGTTCGAGCTGGTGTACCAACCGATCGTGCGCGTCTCGAACTGCTCCATCGTGGCAGCGGAGGCGCTGCTGCGCTGGCGCCATCCCACCCGGGGCACGGTGCTGCCGGACGACTTCATCAGCCTCGTCGAGGAGACGGGCCTGATCACGCAGCTCGGGGCGTGGGTGATGCGCAGCGCCTGCGAGGAGGCGCGAACCTGGCCGTTGATCGACGGCGCCGACCCGGTTGCGGTGAGCGTCAACGTCGCCGTCCGCCAGCTGCGCGAGCCGGATTTCGTCGACAGCGTGCGGCTTCGTCCTGCAGGAGACCGGACTCGACGCGCGCCGCCTGATCGTCGAGGTGACGGAGGCGGACATCATCTACGACACCGAGCCGATCATCGGCTGCCTCAACGCGCTGCGCGAGATGGGGGTGCGCATCGCGCTCGACGACTTCGGCACCGGCCACTCGTCACTGAGCCGGCTGCGCGACTTCCCGGTCGACGTGTTGAAGATCGACCGGTCGTTCACCGCCTCGCTCTGCGGTCCCACCACGTCGATCGGTTTCGCGCACTCGGTGTTCAACTTCGGCGTCGGTCTCGGGCTCAGCGTGATCGCCGAGGGTGTCGAGACCGAGGAGTGTCTCAGCGAGTTGCGCGAGCTTGGCTGTGAGCTGGCCCAGGGATATCTCTTCGGGCAGCCGATGTCGCCGCTGGCGATGCGCCGGCTGCTGGAGCGCAACATCGCGGTGCCCACGCCCGTTCCGGCGTTGGCGGCACTCCCGGCTGGGAGAGCTCAGGCTCGCTGACGTCTCCAGAGAGCGCCAGTCACGCTGATCGGAAGCATCAGGTGCAGCACTCGCGGGCAGCTCGAGCGCTCCGGGCAGTCAGGAGCCACCCCGCTGCGCACTCAGCGTCATGCCCGCGTCCCGCAGCCGCTCGACGAGCCGTGTCCCCATCGCCGTCGCCGGCGTGAGGACCCCCGCTCGCGCAGGGAGCCGTTCCCCGTCCTGCGCCAGGCACAGGGCCGCTTCGCCCAGCATCACGGAGGTGGCGGCGTAGCCGGGGTCGCCGCGGGACGCGACCCGGCCGACGTAGCGCGCCCCACTCGACGTCCTGGTATGGATCTCGACGAGAAACGACCCGGCTTCGCGAGCCTTCTCGCTCGGCCCCTCTCCCGGTGCCGGCAGCACACGTCCCAGGACCGCGCGCGTCGGACCGAAGCTGAGGCCTGCGGCCAGGCCCACGACCGTGGCAGCCATTCCCGCTCCTCTGAGCGGCGCCAAGGGTCCGGAACCGAAGCCGGTCACCTCGCGATACCGGAAGCGGCGCCCGTAGGCCCAGCCTTGCAGCGCGTTGCTGCGACGCACCACACGTGTGTTGGAACCGGCCAGGAGGAACGGCCCGACCCAGATCCCCAGGTCGTTGTCGCGACGAACGCTCATCAGATCGCGCTCGTCGCCAAGCGCCGGCTCCTCCGCGCGGTCCGGGCTCAACGCATAAGGGTCGGCGACGAGCCGACGAACGCGAGGCTCGGCGCGGGCCTCCTGGAGTTGCACCTTCATCGAGTCGATGGTCCCGCCGCTGAAGGTTCCCTTGAGGGACTTGACGACGAGGGTGGTCTCCTCGAGGTCGCCTGCGCCGTCGCGCTCTGCAGCCTGGTGCAGCAACAGCACCCCCAGATCGGAGGGGATGGAGTCGAACCCGCACGCGTGCACGATGCGCACTCCGGTCTGCGCCGCCGCGTCGTGACACGTGTCGATGGCGTCGCGCATGAACGCGACCTCGCCGGCGAGGTCGGCGTAGTGCGTGCCCGCCTTGGTGCATGCGACCACCAGCGGCAACCCGTGTTTGCGGTACGGGCCGACCGTCGTCGCCACCACGCGGGTACGGGCGGCAAGCGCGTCGAGCGACTCACGGTTGTCGTGAGTCGGCCACGATCAGCGGCCACGACGAGGCATTCGCACCGAGCTCCGAGCGGATCGACGTCAACCGCTCGTGCGACCTGCCCGCGAGCCCGATGCGCACGCCGTCAGGCGCATGGCGAGCGAGGTAGCCGGCGACGAGCCGGCCGACGAAGCCTGTGGCACCGAACACGACGACGTCGAGGTCGCGCTGCTGGGCCACGACGGCGCAGCATAAAACCTGGGTGTCCCCGCCGGTCGGTGTCGGTGACCCCCCGAGAGCCGGTCTCAGCGGCTAGGATCTCGACCGACACGCGTGAAACGGAGCTTGGACCCCGTCGCGCGCCGTCCTTGGGGAAGACCAGTGCCGGCTCGAGAGAACCAGGCGGGGAGTGGCGAGCGGGACGTGCCCGGACTCAGCACCACGCCGGCGGTGTCGGTGACCGGGCTCACCAAGCGGTTCGGGGACCATATCGCCATCGACGGCATCTCGCTTGACATCGCAGATGGGGAATTCTTCTCACTTCTGGGCCCGTCGGGCTCGGGGAAGACCACGACGCTTCGCCTCATCGCCGGCTTCGAGCAACCGACCAGCGGCAGCGTCCGTCTGCACGGCCGTGACGTCACCAAGGTGCCGCCCTTCGATCGTGACGTCAACACGGTCTTTCAGGACTACGCACTCTTCCCGCACATGACGGTTGGCGACAACGTCGGATACAGCCTCCGAGTGCGCCGCGTGCCCCGCCGCGAGCGCACGGCGCGGGTGGCAGAAGTGCTGCAAACCATGCGCCTCGGAGGCTTCGAGTCGCGAAAGCCCTCACAGCTCAGCGGCGGTCAACGCCAGCGCGTTGCCCTGGCGCGCGCCCTGATCAACCGGCCCCGAGTGCTCCTGCTCGATGAGCCGCTCGGGGCGCTCGACACCAAGCTCCGGGAGGAGATGCAGGGGGAGCTCAAGGATGTGCAGCGAGGCGTCGGAATCACCTTTGTGTTCGTGACTCACGACCAGCACGAGGCGCTCGCGTTGAGCGATCGAATCGCTGTGTTCGGGGCGGGCCGCATCGAGCAGGTGGGCACGCCCGCGGAGATCTACGAGCGCCCCGCGACGCCCTTCGTGGCGGGATTCGTCGGCGCGTCAAATCTCATTGAAGGCGACCTTGCGCCCCGCATCATCGGCGAGCACGGGCGCTTCATGATCCGCCCCGAAAAGATCCGCATCGTCGGGCTCTCCGAGCAGATCGGCAACGATCAGTGCACGGCCGCCGGAACGATACGAGACATCGTCTACCTCGGCGCCCAGACGGTGTACGTGGTCGCGGTATCAGTTGATCGCACGCTGAGCGTCGTGGCCCAGAACGTGAGTGCCACCGCAATCGACGCGCTGGCGCAGCGGGGCCGCGAGGTGCGACTTGTCTGGCAACGGGATCAGACCATGGCACTCAACCCAGGTTCACCGGCAGGAGCGCAATTGGAGGCAGGAGCATGATCACTCGCAGGTCACGAATATGGATGAGCGCGGCGTGCGCATCGCTCGGGATCGCCGCGTGCGGCTCGACATCGACGGGCAGCAGCGGGCCGGCCGCGCTGGCCAAGATCGGGCCGGGCGAGGGTGCGCTGAACATCATCGTCTGGGCCGGGTACGCAGAGGCCGGCCAGGACGACCCGACGGTCGACTGGGTCACGCCATTCCAGAAGCAGACCGGATGCAAGGTGAACGCGAAGATCGCGAACACCTCGGACGAGATGGTTGCGCTCATGGAGACCGGTCAGTACGACGGCGTCTCCGCGTCGGGCAACGCCACCCTGCGTCTCATGGCCGGTGGCACCGCCGCTCCCATCAACGTCAACCTGCTGACCAACTACGCGGACATCAATCCGAGTCTCAAGGATCAGCCGTACAACACCTACAACGGTGTGCACTATGGCGTGCCTCACGGATGGGGCGCCAATTTGCTGATGTGGCGCACCGACATCGTCAAGCCGGCGCCGGACTCGTGGGGCGTGGTCTTCGATCCGAACTCCCCGTACAAGGGAAAGATCACCGCATACGACGACCCCATCTACATCGCCGATGCGGCGCTCTACCTGAAGTCGACGCGACCCGACCTGAAGATCACCGATCCATATGAGCTGGATAGCACCCAGTTCAACGCGACCGTCAGCCTGCTCAAAGCACAGCACACGGTGATCGGCACGTACTGGTCCGACTACACCAAGGAGCAGTCCGCATTCGCGAACGCCGACTCCGTCGTCGGGACCACCTGGCAGGTCATCGCGAACCTCCTGCTCACCGACAAGAACCCGACGCCGGTCTCCGTCACCGTCCCCAAGGAGGGATCGACGGGGTGGTCTGACACGTGGATGATGTACTCGCATGCCGCGCACCCCAACTGCATGTACCTCTGGATGAACTGGATCACCACACCAGCGGTGCAGGCACAGGTTGCCCAGTGGTTTGGAGAGGCACCCGCGAACCTCAAGGCATGCGACATCATCGCCACCAGCGACCCGACGTTCTGCGCGACGTACCACGTCGGTGACGCGATCTACCTGCATGATCTGGCGCTCTGGAAGGTGCCGCTGACCAACTGCGGCGACAGCCGCGGCAACGTCTGCAAGGGATATGCGGATTGGCTGCATGCCTGGACCGACATCAAGGGATAGACATCAGCGCCCGGTGTTGAGATGAGCGCCGGCCAGCTGTCGACCCACCGGCCGACGCTGACCCGCCGCATCGCCCGGATCCTCGCTCATTGGCCGAGGATCCGGGTCGCCGGCCTGCTTGCCGCGCCGGTCGGATGGCTGGTGGTGTTCTACCTCGGCTCGCTGGCCGTGCTGTTTGCGGCTGCCTTCTGGCACTACGACGCGAACATCACCTTCACGATCACCAAGACCTTCAGCTTCGAGAACTTTGCGGCGCTCATCTCCGACCCCGTGTACCGCAGCATCGCCGGACGGACGGTCCTGATCGCGGCGCTGGTCACCATCACCGACGCTGCCCTCGCGTTTCCGATCGCATTCGTGATGGGCAAGCTCGCCGGACCGAAGCTCCGTTCGCTCCTGGGTGTGCTGGTGCTGATGCCGCTCTGGACCAGCTATCTCGTCAAGATCCTGGCCTGGCGCCTGATCCTGTCCGACGGCGGCGTCCTCAACTGGTTGCTCAAGCCGCTGCACCTGACCGGGCCGGGTTTCGGCGAAGTCGCGGTCTACCTGGTGCTCTCGTACATCTGGCTCCCGTACATGATCCTGCCACTCGCAGCCGGGTTTGAGCGCGTCCCGACCTCGCTCCTCGACGCATCAACCGACCTCGGCGCACGGACATGGCGGACGTTCCGTTCGGTGGTCATGCCGCTGGTCTTCCCGGCCCTTGTGGCGGGCTCGATCTTCACCTTCTCACTGACGCTCGGTGACTACATCGCGGTGAGCCAGGTGTCGAGCACGCAATTCATCGGCAGTGTCATCTACGACAACCTGGGTGTCGTCGGCGACCTGCCACTGGCGGCGGCGTTCGCCACTGTCCCGGTGCTGGTGATGGTGGTCTATCTGCTGCTTGCGCGCCGGGCCGGCGCCTTCGAGGCGCTCTAGGGTGCAGCTCTCGAGGCGTCTCCGGGTTGTGCTGGTGGGCTCATCAGGCTGCCTCCTCGTCCTGATCTACGTGCCGATTCTGCTCATCGTGCTCTATGCCTTCAACCCGTCGAAGAGCCAGAAATGGCCGGTGACCGGACTCACGCTGCAATGGATCCAGGCTGCCATCGGGAATCCCGGCGCGCGCAGCGCGCTGGTCCTCTCCGTCCAGGTGGGTCTGGTCGCGACGGCGATCGCGCTCGTCCTCGGCAGTCTGCTCGCGGCCGCGGTGCATCGTCATCGTTTCTTCGGTCGCAACGTGGTGTCGTTCCTGGTGATTCTTCCGGTCGCGCTTCCGGGCATCGTCACCGGGATCGCGCTGAACACAACCTTCAGGACGCTGTTCGGCGGCCTCAGCCTGTTCACCCTGATCGTCGGGCACGCGACCTTCTGCGTGGTGACCGTCTACAACAACGTCATCGCCCGGATGCGTCGCACGCCGGGTTCACTGGTGGAGGCATCGGCCGACCTCGGCGCAGACCCATGGCAGACCTTTCGCTTCGTCACCCTGCCGGTCGTCCGGTCCGCGCTGATCGCGGGAGCGCTGCTGGCATTCGCCCTCTCGTTCGACGAGATCATCGTCACCACATTCACGGCGGGATTCAACGAGACGCTGCCCATATGGATCTTCGCCAACCTCTCCCGCCCGAATCAGCTGCCCATCGTGAACGCGGTGGCCCTTGGCGTGATCATCGCGTCCGCGATTCCCGTGTATCTCGCCCAGCGCGTCGCGTCGGACGCCGCCGGTTACGGCTGATGGCGCGCTACCCGAGGCGACAACGATCGTGCCCACCATTCCGGTGTGAATGGTGCACGAGTACTGGTATGTCCCCGCCACGGTGAACTTCACCTGCCAGACACCGCCACCGGCCTCGATCACCGGATCTCCGATCGAGGCATCGTCAGCGAAGATGATGTTGTGCGCCACTGACCCGTCGTTCTTCCATTCCACGATCTCGCCGACCGTCACCCTTTCCGTCACCGGGTTGAAGGTGTTCTGATCGGTCGCTGCAACGACCACGGTCGGCGTTCCGAGGTGGCCACCGGCGACGCCGATCGACGCCGAATCCGTTGACGTACCGGGAGACGTGGCGCCGCCACATGCGGTCATACCGAGGGTGAGCAGCGCTAGAGCAGCAACCAGTCGGGCGCGCGTCATCTTCGCTTCCATGCCTCCTCAGCAGAGTCTTCGCTCGGCGGTCGTCGGTGAACAGGGCCGGAGGGCATCGCTTTTCCCGACAAAGGTCCCGCGACGGGTGTGCCGGCGCAAGCTCGGATCAGGCGTCCGGAGGGGGCGTTGCCAGGTTCACGTGGCGCACGCCGCGATGTGGAATTGACCGTGCTCGACCTGGTTCCCGCCCGCGTCCTTGAACTCATACGTGTAGGTGCCCGCAGTGAGCGGGCCGAACTCGCCGCTCGTGTTCGTGGGATTCACCACGATGCCACCCGGGGAGATGAGCAACTGCCAGGTCGCGACGGTGTTCTTCCACGAGACGCTGCCGCCCTGAGCGGTTCCGACCACATCGCATGTGGTGGAAAGGACGGGGGCCGGCGCCGGAGTGGCCGTGGGCGTCGGCGATGGTGCGGGGGTTGGAGTCGGTGTGGCTGTCGGCGTCGGCGTTGGAACCGGCGTGAGAGTCGGACCGGCGCTGGGGCTCGGGGTGGACGTGGAGCCGCATGCGCCAAGCGCGCCTCCCAGGAAGACCAGGAGGGACGGCGAGGCGTTTCATCCCAGCCATTGTGGCCCAGCATCGCGGCCCACGAGATCATCGAGCTGTTCGAGGGTGCCTGCCCGACGGCGACTTCCTACATCGTCGTCGGTGCGAGAGCGCACGTCACGATGGGGGTCGTGGTCGACTCTCCAATCTGAGCGAGCGACCTCGAGAGTCCCCTTCGCCTCGGCGCATCGGCGACCCCCGGTGGCACGGCCGGCCTGCTGAACGGCAGCTCCAACTCATTGACGTATTGAGCCACCTGCTGCTCGAAGAGTCGCTGCTGCGCGGACTGCGCCTGCCTGCTCGTCTCGCTCATCGGCTCGCCACGGCCGGTTGCTAGACCGCCGCTGTCGCCGGCACCGGCATCGCGCCGAGCTGGGTGAGCACCTCGACCTGGTCGAACATGATCCGTGTTTCCAGCGCAAGTTCACTTTCGTATCGCGAGATCAGGACGGCCTTGATGGCAACCCTCTTGCCGGTCGGAGCGATGACGCCCACGGGGCTGTCCAGCGGTCCCTGGTGGGTTCCTTCAAAGATCAGTTCTTCGACAACCCATGCGCCGCTGATGAGCTCGTTCTTGACCGTCAGCCTCCCATCCGGGTATGCGGTGAGCCACTTGATCGCGTACCCGGTCGCCTCGACTCCGCGGAGATGAACGTTGCCGGGTGCGGCAAACTGGGCGTTGGGATGCGTGAGCACCCGCATGGTGTCCTCGTCGTGAGCGTTGAACGCCTTGATGAAGCGCCTCGCGTTCTCGTGCACGTCTGTCATGCCTCTTCCTCCTGATGGATCGAGTGCGGATACGGAGGGCCGAAAGAAGGGCCACGAACTCTCGCCTCAGTCCTGGAACCTTGCCAACATAACAGATCGCGTAATAAATTGTTGCGCCGCTGTGCTAGTATAGTGAGGCCATCACAGGACCGCGCCCGCTCTCCGTCGTCGAAGCCGCGCATGTGATGCATGCCTCGCCCGCCTATGTGCGCCGCCTGCTCGCAAGCCGGCGGCTCTTCGGGATCAAGGTCGGACCGGTCTGGGGCGTCTACCTCGAGGACCTCGAAGCCTTCCAGCGCGGACGCCGTCCACCGGGTCGCCCGCGCAAAGCCGCGGCGCGTCCGATCGGCGAGGACGACACGAGAAATCGGATCACCGGCGACCTGGCCGCGGCCGGGACCCATGACGCCCTCCTGAAGCCGAAAGCGGTGGCTCCCACGCGCGACGGAACGGCTCGCCGGGGCAACGGCCGTTCGCGCGTGGACTGACGCCTCGCCCCGGCGGCGGTCACGCCCACCGCCGGGGTCCGGCATCGAAGGAGGGGGGGCTAGATGGGTTTTCGGACCCGGGGAGAGGATCGCAGTCGATCCTCTTGACAACACGTCGTCGACATGCCCGCGTCAGGTTCTGACGGTTGCGCTGAACTCTCAGTAGTAGTGGCGGCGACCACCAACGGCGCGACCCGACGCGCCCAGCAGCTCGAGCACGACACCGATGATCACCAGGATGACGCCGATGGTGACGAGCACCGGGACTGCGGCGACCAGCCCGATGATCAGCAGGATGATGCCAAGGACGATCATGTGTTTAACTCCTAAGTGGTTCGCTTACGGGTCCGCGCGAGTCGGACTCATGCTCACAGAGCGTGTGCCGGGGCTCGTAACAAAGACAGCAACAGCAATCAGCCTGGATGCGGCGGCGTGTTCGTTGATACCGCCCGGCGGCGTTCGCATCGTGCGCGGAGACACCTGCGAGCGTTGGTGGGTACGGTAGCGAGCAGACCGGCGCTCTCCGGTTTGATCACAGTCGTGCCCGGGGCCTTACTGATCCGGCGCCACCCTGCACGATGCCGGCAGACATCAGCCCCCAAAGTCCCGGCGCGTGGATGGGGAGCAGCGACTCCGCGAATGGCGCACCAATCGCGTCGCTGACTTCGCCGCTTCCCGTCCCACCGGGCACGGATCCTTCCTACTGCTCCGGCTCGCTCACCCAGCGATAGCGGGGATCGACGTGCACCCGCATCGCGCGCTCCTCACCTGCGAGGATCCACAGGTAGTACAGGCGGTGACCGGGAGCAGCGACCAGGGGGTGGAACCCTGACGTGATCGCCGCGGCGTCGCCGTCGCGCGCGATGTGCAGGTCCTCCTGCCCGCCATCGTTGTCGTAGCGGACCTGCACCGCAAAACCGTTCGCAGGATGCAGGCGGTAGTAGTAGACCTCCTCGAGCCGCGCCTCGTCAGCCAACTCGCGGTCGTGCCGATGGGGTGGAAATGACGACCACGTGCCGGTCTCGATGTGCACCGTCTCGCCAACAAGAAGGCGCGATGCGGGATCGCCGGGTCCGAGGATCGTGCGAACGGTGCGGCCCCAACTCTCACGTCCGACCACGACCTCGCGCTGGGTCGCGGCGGCAATCACCCGCGCGGCGCCGGGCTGGAGCGATCCGGCCGGTGCGGAGACGACGGCCAACGTGCATGCCGGCGCGTCGCCCGTCGCGACCATCACCGCCGACGATGCGGGCGGGAGGTACACGGCATCACCCGCGCCCTCGAAGACGTCCGCTCGGCCACCGACGACTCCGTGGTCATCGCCGTCCAGCATCAACATCGCGCGCCCGGAGAGGATGACCGCCAGGCGCTCGTTGCCGGGCTTCAGTTCCACCGGCTCACCGGGCTGTGCCGCCGTCACATCGAGCGAGATGTACGTGGTCTGCTCGCCGGCGCGGATCAACGAGGTCGCGCTGATGACCCCTACCCTCGAGCTGGGTCGGGGATCATCACGTTGCGCACGAAGGCGTTCAGGTCACCGCATGCCGCACAGAACTGGCGCAGTGTGTGCCGCGTCGCGCCGAAACGGTCGAAGTCATCGACGCGGATACCGTCCTCGGAATAGGCGCGCCGGAAATCCTCGAAATGCGCGAGCAGTCCGTCAACCACATTCGGATCAACGGGGATATCGATGCGCGGGATCACCTCGATGTCACTCGCGTTGATGCGCTTCTCCCATGCGTAGGTCGGCGACACCACGGCGTCGGCGCCGATGAATTCGCTCCAGTGCATGTGATTGCGAAATGCCGCTGAGAGCAGCCTGATCCGATAGCCGCGCTCGCGAAAGATCGCATACGCCTTCTTGAATACGGCCACGCCGGCCCACTCGAGGTATCCGGGATCGATGGCGACCCCATCGCGCTCCATGGACACCCTGAGCCAGTCGTCGAGGCGGCCGACCATGATCGTGCAGACCGGCCCCATCGTCTCGATGTCCTTGCCGTCGCGCTCGCGGCGCCGGAGCCCGCGCTCGACCGCTTCTGCAACCGCGATGCACTGCGGCAGCGTGAAGGAGACGGTCGCGTTGATGCTGACGCCCTGGTAGGTCGCCTCCTCGATCGCCTGGATGCCCGCATGCGTCACCGGGATCTTGACGATGATGTTCGGGGCGAGCCGGCTGAACGCGAGCGCCTGCTCCGTGATCGCATCGCTGTTGCGGAAGAGGCGAGGGTCGGTCTGGATCGAGAGGCGGCCGTTGCGCCCGTGATGAGTCTCGAAGATGGGCTCGAGGAGCCGCGCCGCCCTGACGGACAACTCCTCGACGAGCTTCCAGGCGATCGTGTCCTCGGTGGCGGTCGGGAGCTCGCGAACCAGGCTCTCCGTTCGCGGTCGCCACGTCGCCGCGTCACCCGCGAGCACCGTCATCGCGATCACCGGGTTGCATGTCGCCCCGACCGCTCCGTGCTCGATCGCGTAGGTGAGCTCCTCGATCGATGCCGAGTTGTTCCAGAGGCAGGTCGGCGTGGTCTGCGTCATCTTGTGGAGCGGGCTCCGGTAGGTGACGGTCGTCTCAGCGCTGGTCATCGCTGCCTACGAGCCTACACTCACGCAGCCCTGCGCTCGCGATGCCCCACTCTCGCGGCGCCCACCTCACCCGGCTCCGGGAGGCGGCGGTGGTCAGACCTTCCGGTTGCTCCGGCGGCGGCCCCGCGACACCACGACCATGCCGGTGCCGAGGATGACCATGGCGGCCCCAAGGAGGCTCCCTGGGCCCATCGGGCCGGCGCCGGTCGAGGGATCGGCCACGCCGTCCACCACCGAGAGGACGCCGTCGCTGCCGCTGCCTGCTGCGCTGGAACCGTTGTAGTCGGCGTCACCGGAGTAGGTTGCGGTCACCGGGTAGGTTCCGGGCTCGAAGTTGATCGTCGTGTTGCAGCTCGTTGCCGGGAGCGTGGCGGTGCAGAGGACGACCCCGCCGGAGGTGAACGTGACCGTGCCCGAGACGCCGGGCGGAAGGCCGGAGACGGACACCGTCACCGTCTGGCCCCGGACCGTCTCCGCCGGCGAAACGGTGATCGTGATGTGCGTGTTCGCCTTGATGACGGTGAACTGCGCACCGGTCGCAATTGCGGGGCTGTCAATGGTGTCGCCCGAGTAGGAGGCGGTCACAGGGTAGGTCGCGGGCGTCAGCGTCGCCGAGGTGTGGCAGGTCGTCGCCGAGAGAGTTGCGACGCACAGCGGCGTGCTCCCGGACGTGAACGTCACCGATCCGGTGGCGCCGCCGGGCAGCCCGAGCGCGGACACGGTGTCCGTCGTGCCGTACACGATGGTGGCCGGAGCCGCCGCCTCGGTCAGGTCGACGTTGTCTCTGGTGACCGTGAAGCTCGCTCCAGCTGCCGTGGTGCCGCTGTAGTTGCCGTCCCCGGAGTAGGTCGCCGTCACGGGGTAGACGCCCGGAACCAACGTCGACGCCGTCTGGCAGGTGATTGCGGGCAGCGTCGCGGTGCAGAGCGTGGACTCTACCCGATGTGAAGATCACGGTCCCGGTGGCGTCGCCGGGAAGTCCTGCCGCCGACAGCGTGTCCTGCAACCCGAATGGAATGCTCGCGGGCGCCGCCGATTCCGTCATCGCGGTCGCCGCCTGAGTCACGGTGAAGCTGGCGCCGGTCGCGGTGCTGCCGCTGAAGTTGCTGTCACCGGAGTACGTCGCGGTCACGGGGTACGGACCGGGGGCGAGGGTCATCGATGTCTGGCAGCTGATTGTGGGCAGGGCGGCGACGCAGAGCGTCGACGCGCCTGATGTGAACGTCACGGTCCCGGTGGCGCCGCCGGGCAACCCGGCCGCGGACAGCGTGTCAGCCGTGCCGTAGGGAATGCTCGCCGGAGCGGCGGACTCGGTGAAGGGGGGATCGGCCTTGGTGACCACGAAGCTCGCGCTCCCTGCGGTCGTCCCATTGTTGTGGCTGTCACCCGAGTAGGTCGCGGTCACCGGGTAGGTCCCCGGGACCAGGGTCGACGACGTCTGGCAGCTGATCGCCGGCAGCGTTGCGGTGCAGAGCGGTGAGCCACCCGAGGAGAAGCTGACGGTTCCCGTGGCGTCGACCGGAAGGCCGGTGACCGACAGGGTGTCCTGCGATCCATACGGGATGGACGCGGGCGCCGCCGACTCGGTCATCGCCGTGTCGGCCCTGGTGACGACGAAGCTCGCGCCGGTCGCGGTCGCCGGGTTGTAGTTGCTGTCGCCGGAGTAGTTCGCGGTCACGGGGTAGGCGGCCGGGTCCAGCGTCGATGACGTGTCACAGCTGGTCGTGGGCAGCGTTGCGACGCAGAGAGTCGATCCGCCGGAGGTGAAGGTCACCGTCCCGGTGGCGTCGGCGGGAAGGCCGGTGACCGAGAGCGTGTCGGCCGTTCCGTAAGGGACGCTCGACGGTGCTGCGGACTCGGTGAACGACGGATCGGTCCTGGTGACGGTGAAGCTCGCGCCGGTGGCGGTCGTGCCCTTGTAGTTGCTGTCACCCGAGTAGGTCGCGGTCACCGGGTAGACGCCGGTGGCGAGTGTCGTCGCGGTCTGGCAGCTGTTCGCCGGCAGGGGCGCCGCACAAAGGGTGGATCCACCGGATGTGAAGGTCACGGTTCCCGTTGCGCCAATTGGCAATCCGGTCACTGACAGCGTGTCCTGCGACCCGAAACCGATTGACGGCGGCGAGGCGGATTCGGTCATCGATGTGTCCGCCTTGGTGACCACGAAGCTCGCGCCGCTGACTGACGCACCGTTGTAGTTGGTGTCACCGGAGTACGTCGCGGTCACCGGGTAGGCGCCGGGGGCAAGCGTCGTGGAGGTGGCACAGCTGGTCACGGGAAGCGGCGCGGTGCAGAGGGTGGATCCGCCCGAGCTGAAGGTGACCGTGCCCGTGGCCCCCACCGGCACGCCGGACACCGAGAGCGTGTCGCTGGTGCCATAGGGAACGCTGGCCGGCGCCGCCAACTCGGTCATGGACGCGCTTGCCTTGGTCACGGTGAAGCTGGCGCTGGACGCGGTTGTGCCGGTGTGGTTGGCATCACCGGAGTAGGTCGCGGTCACCGGGTAGGTGCCCGGAGTCAGCGTTGCGGAGGTGGCGCAGCTCGTGGCCGGGAGGGTCACCGTGCAGAGGGTGGATCCGCCGGAAGCGAAGGTGACTGTCCCTGCGGCGCCGGCGGGGAGACCCGCAACCGACACCGTGTCCGCGGTGCCGTAGGGAATGCTCGCCGGAGCGGCCGACTCGGTCATCGACGTGCTCGCCTTGGTGACCGTGAAGCTCGCCCCGGTCGCTGTGGCAGTGTTGTAGTTGCCGTCACCCGAATACGTCGCGGTCACCGGGTACGTGCCGACCGCGAGCGAGCTCGCCGTCTGGCAGCTGGTGGCGGACAGCGTCGCGACGCACAGCGTCGATCCGCCCGATGCGAAGGTCACGATCCCCGTCGCGCCGCCGGGCAGCCCGGAGTCCGACAGTGTGTCCTGCGATCCGTAGACGATTGACGCCGGCGCCGCGGCCTCCGTGAAGGATGGCGTTGCCTTGGTGATCGTGAGCGGCGTCGTGGTGGTCTGCGCCGCGAAGTTCGAGTCGCCGGAGTAGGTCGCGGTCACGGTGTCCGAACCGACCGGGGCGTTGGTGGCGCTGCAGCTGAGTGCCGGCAATGTCGCGGTGCACAAGGTGGTACCGCCGATGCTGAACGTGACCGTACCGGTGGCCGTCGACGGCAGGGCCGCGCTGTAGGTCACCGCCTGGGTGTACGCCTGCGGGGAGGGCAAAGCTGTTGCAGTGAAAGAGGAAACGCTCACGGGATCGCTGCTCACCGCGGGCAGGCCGTCAGTGGACGAGATGCGGGCGGTGTTGGTGAAGCTGCCGCTCAGCCCCGAGGACAGCGTCACCGGAATCGTGATGTTCGGCAGCGACGTGCCGGCAGCGACGGCCGAGCCCGGCGTGTACGTGCACGTGACAACCTGAGCGACGGTGGTGCACGTCCAGTCGGAGCTGCTCGTCGCCGTCCCAGGGGTCATGCCCGCGGGCAGCGTGTCGGTGACGGTCAGCATGTTCGCCTCGGTGCCGCCGCTTGCGGCGATCCCGGGCGCGAGGATGAAGTTCGCGTGGTTGCCGGCGAGCATCTGCCCGCCCTCGTTGTCGGACGTGGTCAGGGACAGATCCGGTACCGCCCCGATCAGGGTCGTCGCCGTCAGCTGGTTGACCTCGTGATACTCATTGGATCCACCCGTCGACGCCGTGAATCCGAAGGTGAGCTGGTACGGGATCCCCGTTGCCGGGTTGATCCATGACGCCGGGAACGTCGCCAGTGCGGGGTTGTTGGTCGTGGTGGGAAGCGCCCCGGTCAGCGTCTGCTGGGTTGCGGTCCCCAGCGGTGTGTAGGCGATGATCCAGGAGTTGGCAGGAACTGTCAGTCCGCTAGTCGAGTGTGGTGGCGGACGCCGACGGGTTGATCGCCATCTCCACCGGGACCATGGTTCCCGTCCGCGACGTGGCGGATTGCTTGTCGAGCGTGTTGCCGGGCCCGACATTGCTGATTGTTCCGCCGCCACTGCCGCCACCGCTCGATTGTTGTATGTCGTCGCCGTCGTGCCGAGGATGCAATAGCCGGCGGTGCCGTTGCCCGGGCCGCGTGCGGTCACCAACTCCGGGTAGGCCTTGTTGGCCACCAGCGGCGAGGGGATCGTACATGTGGGATCGGGGCCGGCAAGCGGAGTGTTCTCGTAGTTGCCGTAGACGTCGAGGGCGATACCAAGGTAGCCGTAGGGCATGCCCGTCCCACCCTGGCCGGCCGCGTAGCCGAGGTCACCGCCAAGGGGTCCGGTGGTCGACGGAGGTGTGGGGTTCGCCGGATCCGTTGCGGCGAGGGCGAACACGATGCCGTCGGCGCCGGTGCCGTTGAACTGATAGGTGTCGAGCCTGAGGTCGAGCCCCTCGCTGGTCGGAAGGCTCGCCTGATAGAAGACGGCGCCCACGGCGCTGGCGCCGTTGGCGGTCAACCGGAGTGCGCCGCTCCCGGACGCGTCAGGCGGTGAGGCGCAGTTCGGGATCGAGGTCGTCGCCGAGACCGGTCCCGCGGTCAGGCACGCACCGTTGACATTGCCTCGCCCGGCCGGGAGGTACCACTGACCCGCGCCGGTCGAGTTGTTGGCGAAGGTCTCGCTCTCGAGTGGCGAGCCCGCGGCGAGCGCGTCGGCCGGCAGGAGCGCGATCAGGGTCGCGAACACTGTCACCAGGCACATCGGCGCTTGCAGCCGCCGTGCCAGGACGTGTCGGGACGATCGGAGCGGGTGAGTGTTGCTCACAAAGGATCTCAATTACCTGATAGACGTGGACGCCACGACCGTATGCGAAACCCGTTCCTGTCAACGCCTTGTCATAAGCCGTGATCGGTTTTGTGACTTCCGGGGGAGCGGGGCGTGAGGGTCTTGAGAGACCGATCCGATCCCGGCTGCCTACGGTTGCGTTCTTGTTACAGCGGTCCGACCTGGGTGGCCGGATCGTGCGTTCAGGGGCTCAGACCGCCGCCTGCAGCGCGCACGTGGCTGTTCGCCTCTGTGAAAGACAGCGTGAGACACGCGCTAGGATCGGAACGTGCTCGCCTGGATGGACCTCGAAATGACCGGGCTCGAACCGGTGCGTCACGTCATCGTCGAGATCGCGACGTTGCTGACCGACGACGAGCTCAGGCCGATCGCGGAAGGCCCCGATATCGTCGTCCATGCGACCCCCGAGGAGCTCGAGCAGATGGACGACGTGGTTCGGACGATGCACACGCGGTCCGGGCTCCTGGCGGCGATTGCCACATCCACGATCACGCTCGCCGAAGCCGGCGAGCGGACAATGGAGTTCCTCCAAGCGCACATCGGTGAGCCTCGCTCGATCCCGCTGTGCGGCAACTCGATCGGGACGGACCGGCGCTTTCTGGCGGCGTACCTGCCGGAGGTCGAGAACTATCTGCACTACCGTTCGATCGACGTGTCGAGCGTCAAGGAACTCTGCCGGCGGTGGTACCCCGACGTTCTTGCCGCAGCACCTCCCAAGAGGGAGGTGCATCGAGCCCTCGACGACATCCGCGAGTCGATCGCCGAGCTGGCGTACTACCGCTCAACGGTCTTCGTGGACCGCATCAAGCCTCAACCGCTGTAGGTGTCGCGTCCAGGTCGCGCACCCATGTGGGCACCGCAGCGGCGCGGGCGGCTGCACGCCGCCCGCGGATCGCCAGCACCAGCACGACAACCGTCGCGCTGACGAACACCGTCCCCGCAATGAATGCGTGATCTGCCCCGGCCACGAACGCCTGCTGCGCGGCGGCCACCGACTGCACGGCCGCGCCACGCGCCGCCGTGCCGAACACTGAGACCAGCACAGCGAGTCCCAGCGCGCCACCCAGCTGCTGCATCACGTTGACGAGCCCTGAGGCGGCGCCTGCGTCCTCCTGACGGACCCCGCTCAGAGATGTCGACGTCAGCGGCACGAACGCGAGTCCGTTGCCCGCGCCGAAGAGCATCAGTGGCGCGAGCAGCGACGCGTAGCTGCTCGACGCTGACAGCTGGGTGAGCAGGGCCATCCCGATGGTGGACACGGAGAAGCCGAAGACCATCAGCGGCTTGGCGCCGAACCGCCTCACCAGCCCCCGCGCGCTGAGCTGCGACATCGCGAACAGCGCCACGGTGAAGGGCAGGAACGCGAGACCGGTCTTGAGCGGGCTGTAGTGGAGCACCTCCTGCAGGAACTGCGTGAGGAAGAAGAACATCCCGAACATGCCGGCGGTGAGAAAGAGCCGCGCAACGTATGAAGCACTGCGGCTGCGGTCGGCGAAGAGTCGCAGCGGGGTGATCGGCTCCGGTGCGCGACGCTCGAGCAGCACGAAGGTCGCCAGCAGGATGGCTCCGACGGCGAACGCCGCCACCGTGATCATGTCGCCCCACCCGGACGTGGCCGCGCGAACGAAGGCGTACGCCAGTGCGGTGACGCCGATCGTCGAGGTCAGCGCGCCGCGCACATCGAAGTGACCGTTGCGGCTGGGGGTCTCGGTGAGCAGGCGGCGTGCCAGCGCGATCACGACGATGCCAATCGGCACGTTGACGAACAGCACCCACCGCCAGGACGCCACCTGGGTCAGCAGGCCGCCAAGGATGAGGCCGATGGCGCCGCCCCCGATGGAGACGGCGGTGTACCAGCCGATCGCGCGGACGCGCTCCTGCCCGTCGCGGAACATGGTCATCAGCAGGGCCAGCGCCGAGGGCGCCGCGAGCGCTCCACCGATGCCCTGGAGGGCGCGCGCCGCGAGCAGCCAGCCGCTCCAGGGCGCGATCCCGCCGAGGAAGGACGCAGCCGTGAAGATCGCGATACCGGCGATGAACACCCGACGGCGGCCGAGCAGGTCGCCGGCGCGGGCGCCGAGGAGCAGGAAGCCGCCGAAGGCCAGCGTGTAGGCGGTGATGACCCAGGACAGGTTGGCCGGCGAGAAGTGGAGCGCGCCTGCGATCTGGGGAAGCGCGATGTTCACGATCGTGGCATCGAGCACGACCATCAGCTGGACGGCAAGGATGATGGCGAGCACCAGGCCCCGGCGGACCGGGCGACGGGTGGCCTCGCGCTGCGCGGCGACGAGAGTAACCGTGGGTGGCATGCAGAACCTCCAGATGCGGTAGACTTACGAAACGGATGCTGCCTCCGGAAGTATACCGGAGGTTACCTCCGTTTGGCAAGTGAGGTTCTGGTGATCTAGTGGTGGCACACGAAGTCGAGGTGGCTGAGAGCCCGGCGGTCGAGCCGGCCGCTTCGGCGTCCCCCGATCGCCGCACTCGCTCCGACTCGCTGCGCAACCGCGACCTCCTGATCGCCGCCGCAGCCGAGGCCTTCGCGCTCCGGGGCGCCGAAGTGCCGCTGGAGGACATCGCGCGAAATGCGGGCGTCGGCATCGGCACGCTCTATCGCCACTTCCCGACACGGGATGCACTCGTCGAGGCGGTCTACCGGCACGAGGTGGACGTCCTGTGCCTGCGTGCGGACGAGCTGCTCGAGACCATGCCGCCCGACCAGGCGCTGGCCGAGTGGATGCAGCTCTTCGTACGCCACGTTGCCACCAAGCGCGGCATGTCCTCGCTGCTCAAGCCGCTGCTGAGCACCAATCCGAACTTCTCTGACCAGACGCGCGGGCGAGCCACCGAGGCTGCGAGCAAGCTCCTCGAGGCCGGCGTGGCCGCGGGCACGGTCCGCGCCGACGTCAACGGAGGGGATCTGCTCCGCGCGGTCGGCGGCATCTGCATGTCGACCGACCAGGAACGGTCGGAGGCTTCGGAGCGCCTTGTGGGGCTCCTGTTCGACGGTCTCCGCCATGGCGCGGCCGGCTCACCGGCCGTGATGCAACCCGGGGCTGCGCACTCGACTTGAGCCTCGACGAGGTGGAGATTCTGGCCGCTGTGGACGCGGTCGCCGCGGCGCTCTAGGATCCAGATCCGACCAGGCGCGCGTAGACACAGCGCAAACGCGGCGGTGGCGCGCGCCGGCCGCTGCATGGATCCTGCAATCGCCGCTGCGCAGGATGCCGACTCGAGGCGCTGCGCCGGCGCCACGAGCAACTACAGGAGGCACGCAATGCCGACGACAATCACGGCGGAACACAAGACACTCGGCAGCCCCGACGAGGAACGGGTCTTCGAGAAGGGCCGCGTCGACCTCGTCAACATCGGCGGCGGCACCGTCGGGCGTCTGACGCTGGACCCCGGGTGGCGCTGGTCGGTGCATGTCAAGCCGCTTGCGGGAACCGAGCTCTTGAGCTGGACGTACCACGCCGGCGGGAGATAGCCGAAGTCGCGGGCGACCTCGTCGATCACGTCCTTCGATGCTCTCGCCCCCGCTTCCCCGAACACAGCGGCGATGACCTGCCCTCGCGGTCGCACCACGCGCCGCATCTCTGCCAGCGCGTCCTGCGGCTGGTCGATATGAGAGATCGCGAAGCCGCTTGCCGCGGCATCGAAGCTGCGTGCCTGCAGCGGCAGCGCGCACATGTCACCGACCACCGAGTGTGCGGCGGCGTCGCCGATGAGGCCGAGCATGTCCGCCGAGGTGTCGACGGCGACAGGGATCGCGCCCGCGTTTCGCAGCGCGCGGCAGAGCGCACCGGTTCCGGCCCCGACGTCGAGCACGGTTGCGCCACGAAGCTCCTGCGCCGCCGGCTCGAGCGCCACCGTCGCAAGCATGTCGTACAACGCGGCCGGGCCCCGAGCCCATGCGGCCGCCACGCCCTGGTAGGCGTCGCTCGGTTGGGTTACGGCCGCCATGCGGCGAGGTGTGCGCTCCACCATGCGAACTCGGATGGATCGCCGGTCTTGGACCAGCCGAGTTGCAGGAAGGCACCCGCCAGCGCGGCCGCGAGTTGCGCATCCCACCACGGCTCGGTGTCGATGCCTTCGGCTTCGAGCGCCGCTCGATACGCGCCGATCGTGTCCTCCTTCGACTCCGGGAGCCGGTCGCAGTTCACCGCCAGGTACCAGGCAAGATCGACGAGCGGCGGCCCTTCGCCGGTGCGATCCCAGTCGAGCAGGATGGTCCGCTCTCCATCGCGCCCGAGATTGCCGAGCTTCCAATCGCCGTGGATCAGCGTTTGCGGGCCGGCCCGCAGCGCGGTGACCAGCGGCCACGGATCGCCGGCGAGCTCGTGAAGCCGGCGCGCGTCCGCCGGGTATTGCTCATCGAGCCGCGCCCACCCGTCGGCCACGGCGGGGGGCACAGGGTCCGTGTGCGGCGATGCGGCCTCGAGCTCGGCCATCGTCGGGGTCAGGATCACGTAGTGGTGCGCCAGCGGGAAGAGGCCGGCGCCATCACGGAAACGCCAGAACGCGGCGTGGAACGCCGCCATGTCATCGATGAAGCCGCGGTGCAGGTTCTGCGCGATGGGCTCGCTCCCTGAGGGGACGAGGGCGGCAGACACGTCGCGCATCAGCAGCGCGACGCCCCGATGTCCGCGCCCGGTGGTGAAGGGGGCGCATCCGACGATGGCGTGATCGATCGAGACGGGGAGCGCGGCGAGCACGCCGGAGGAGAGCAGGGTCAACTGGCGCCACCCGAGGTCGCCGGTGGCGCGCATGATCCAGTCGTCGTCAACCGAGATGTACTTCACGACGAGCGGGGTGCCGTCCACGACGACACGCTCGAAGCGGCTGCCCGAGAGGGAGTCGGCGGTACGCCACGGTTCGCGCCGATCAGCGCCCTGAAGCAGTCTCTCCACCGACTCCGCAACGGGAATCGTCCCGTCCGTCGCCGGGAGAGCGGTCACAGTCGCGCTGCCTCGGCCATCTCCGCTTGGAGCGCGGCGCCCCACCTGCCGCCACACCACGCCTGGTCGCGTGTGATCAGACCGTCGCGGACCTCGATGACGTGCGCCTGGTGGACCATGTGAGGTTCGCCGTCCTCCTCCCAGGTGAGCACGAACTCGACGAGCTCGCCGCCCGGCAGCGCAGTGCGGTGGATCTCCTCGAAGCGGCCTGGGTCGGCGAACCAGCGACCGAGCTCGGCCTCGATGTTGGCCGCGCCACTCACCGTGAACCGCCAGTGGGGAACTGTGGCATCGAGAACGGCATCCTCGGCGAACACGCCCGCACCGCTCATGGCCGCGGTCTCGATCGCCTGCGTGAACCTGTCGATGGGGTCTGTCATGGTGACGCTCCTGCTGTTATACGGCGTGCCCGGATGGTGCATCGGCCTGATTGCAGTCCGATTGCGGTGCCGGCACGGGACGCCCATACCCACGAGGTCGAGGAGGGTACGATTCCGAAACCCGTGACCGTCGCACTCCTCCCCGTCGATGCCGTCGATGTGACGCTCGTGATGGATCTCTCGCTCGACATCCTCATGGCAGGGCAGGACGGCGTGCAGCGACACAACCTGGCGTACGACTGGTCGGACCACGATTCACTTCTCGCCGAGCACGGCTTCTCGGCCCTGGTCACGGTGACAGTCAACGGCGGTCGTCACGCTGTGCTGTACGACGGTGGACTGTCCGCGCTCGCGCTGCAGCACAACCTTGATGTGATGCAGATCGACGTGACCACGCTCCGCGCCATCGCCATCTCGCACGGACACGTCGACCACCACGGCGGCCTTGAGGGACTCTTCAGACGTCACGGCACCATGCACCTGCCACTCGTCATCCACCCCGATGCGTGGAAGGACCGCAAGGTTGTCTTTCCGAGCGGCGCCGAGATGCACCTGCCGCCGCCCAGTCACAGCGATCTCGAGCGTGAAGGGCTCACCGTGATCGAGGAGCGGGGGCCGACGCTGCTCATCGACGGCACCGTCCTGATCTCAGGTCAGGTCGAGCGCCTGACCGCCTACGAGAAAGGCTTTCCAGTGCAGGTGGCGAGGTCCGAGGCAGGGGCATGGGAGCCGGATCCCTGGACATGGGACGACCAGAACCTGGTCGTGAATGTGCGCGACCGCGGGCTCGTCATCGTGTCCGGCTGCTCGCATGCGGGCATCGTGAACGTCGTCCGCAACGCGCAGCGGTTGACCGGCGAGCATCGCGTGGCAGGTCTCATCGGCGGCTTCCATCTCACCGGCGGCCTGTTCGAGCCGCTCATTCCCGAGACGGTGGCGGACATCGCCGCCATCGGCATCGGGCGCGTCGTGCCAGCCCATTGCACGGGGTGGCGCGCGGTGCACGCGCTGGCGCGCGCCATCCCGGATGCGTTCGTACAACCATCGGTGGGGACGACGTTCGAATTCCGTGCGCCGCCCGCGCCGGACTGACCCGCCAAACGTACCAGCCTCAGCCGATGCACCGCCCGCTGACCGAAAATGCGCTCATGACTTTTGACGAGACTCTGGGAGCCCGCATCCGCGAGCTGGTTCGCGGCGAGGCGGGGCTCACCGAGAAGCGGATGTTCGGCGGCCTGGCCTTCCTGATCGGTGGCAACATGGCGATCAGCGCCAGCGGGCAGGGCGGCATTCTGGTGCGGATTGACCCGGCCAGGACCTCATCGCTCGCCGGCCGGCCGCACGCGGAGGTCGCCGTGATGCGCGGACGGGAGATGCCGGGCTGGCTGCGCGTCGACGCCGACGGGGTTCGGACCAAGCCACAGCTGCAAGTGTGGGTGGACGAGGGGGTCGCGTACGCACGATCGCTGCCGGGGAAACCGTCCGACTCTCGATGACCCGCGCAGTCGAGGAGTCCAATCGACGGCTGCTTCGAGCGCGGGACGCGATGGATCTCAGCTACGGCCAACCGCTCGACATCGCCGCGCTGGCCGGCATCGCGTACGTGTCCGAGGCGCACTTCATCCGCACATTTCGCGCCGCCTTCGGTGAGACCCCCCACCGCTACCTGCAACGCCGCCGGGTCGAGCGAGCGCTCTACCTGTTGCGCTGCACGGATCGCAGCATCACCGACATCTGCTTCGACGTCGGCTTCGGCAGCGTCGGCACCTTCAGCAAGACCTTCCATCTCATCGTCGGCGAATCCCCGACGGCTTACCGGCGGCGCGGCGAGGTCATCGCCGTCCCGACCTGCTTCGCCATGGCCTGGACGCGACCGAGCAGTTTTGGAGAAGACGGACGCCGATCCAACGGCTAGCGTTGGGGCAGTCAGCCGCCAAACCCAGAGGGAACCACGAACATGTTGAGCAGTCTCAGAATCTCGCAGATCTACGTCCTGGACCAGGACCAGGCCGTCGACTTTTACGTGGGCACACTCGGCCTCGAGATCCAAACGGACCAGGATCTCGGTTTCATGCGGTTCCTGACCATCAGCGTCCCCGGCGACCCCGACCGCCAGATCATGCTGGAGAAGCCCGGACCGCCCGCGATGGATCCCGCGACAGCCGACGAGGTTCGTTCGCTCCTGACCAAGGGGCGGACCGGAGGGCATCTCTTCTTCACGACGCCGGACGCCCGCAAGACGTACGAGGAGCTCCGCGCCAAGGGTGTCGAGTTCACCCAGGAGCCGACGGAACAGCCCTACGGCATCGACTTCGGACTGCGCGATCCGTTCGGCAACCACATCCGGATCGCCCAGATGGCACCTGTCCCGCAGACCGCGGTCTGAGCGCGCGACAAAACGAGGCGGAGGCATCATGGACTTCAAGGCCAGGATCCAGCTTTCGGGCAGAACTGCCACCGGCATCGAGCAGAAAGCGCTCGCCGGCGATGCCCAGGCGCTGCGTTGCTTCGACGGTTTGTCGTACAGCCGGATCACAGCGGTTCAGGCTGCCGATCGAGCAGGCGAAGACGCCGGAAACGCGAGCGCGCCGCATCGAGAAGGCCGTGGTGGACCTGCGCGCGCAGCGCGTCTGACGCCCGGTTACGCGGCCGCCTGCGGCACCGCGACCGTTGGCCGCTGTGCAACCTGCGCGGATGGACGCTCGTCACTGATCACATGCCCGTCGCGCAGGCGGATCACCCGGTCGGTGCGTGCGGCGAGGTCGAGATCGTGGGTGACGATCACGAAGGAGACACCGCGCTCGGCGTTGATCCGGCGCATGAATTCGAGCAACGCGTTTGCGGTGTCGGTGTCGACCTCGCCCATGGGCTCGTCGCCCAGCACAAGTGTCGGATCGTTGATCAATGACCGTGCGATCGCGACGCGTTGCTGCTCGCCGCCCGACATCTGCGTGGGCCGGTGGTTGGCGCGTTTCGCGAGACCAACCTCCTCGAGGAACCCTTCGGCGCGAATCCGCGCAGCTTTTCGATCGCCACCTGAGTAGCGCAGCGGCAGGAGGATGTTCTCCATCGCCGACATGGTCGGGAGCAGGTTGAACTCCTGGAAGATGAACCCGATGTGCTTGCTCCGGAGCTCTGCGCGCTGACCGTCGTTGAGGGTGCTCGCATCGGTGCCGTCGACGATGATCGCGCCGCTGCTGGGACGCATGAGCAGTCCCATGCAGTCCAGCATCGTGGTCTTCCCACTCCCCGACCGCCCGACGATCGCCAGGAACTCACCCTGCTCGATGGTGAGGTCGACCCCGTCGAGCGCCTTCACCGTGGACTCGCCCTTGCCATAAGTCTTGCTGAGCCCCAGCGTTTTGATCGTCGCCATCCCCGTGCTCCTATTGCGCCCGCAGCGCAGTGACCGGATCCATCCTCGCCGCGCGCACTGCCGGGATCACGCCGGCTCCCGCGCCGAGGGCGACCGCAAAGACGAGTGCGATCAGCGTCAATCGCGGAGTGATCAGGAAAAGGCCGCCACTCGGGTCACCGTTGTTGAGCAGGAACGTCATGAGCACGCCGAGGAGGAAACCGATGAGGCCCCCGATCAGTCCCATCGCCGTCGACTCGGCGACGAACTCCGACAGGATGTTGCGCGTCTTTGCACCGATTGCCTTCTTGAGCCCGATCTCCCTGGTGCGCTCGGTGACCGACATGATCATCGTGTTGACGACGGAGAGGCCGCCGATGATCAGCGCCAGGAGCGCTGCCGCGGTGGTCATGAACGTGAAGATCGCTCCACCCGACTTGAAGCTGCTCACGAGGTCGCTCGGTTTGGTCGCCTTCACCCCCGGCACCACGGCGGTGATCCGCGTGGCGAGCGCGTCCAGGTTGACTCCGGGGCGTCCGTACGCCACCACCGACGTGATCAGCTGGTAGGGATTCACCGTGCCGCGGAGTGCTGCGGGAAGGCTCTCACCGAGGAGCATCTGGGCGTCGTGCAGGCTCACGTACGCGCCGTTGTCCGGCGCCGTGAGCGTCTGGTCGAGGACGCCGATCACCGTGAACTGGTGATTGATGAACTCCGATGTGGCATCCTTCGGCCTCACCGGGAGCATCATCGTGTCGCCGACACGCTTCTTGAATTCCGAGGCGAGCGTGCTCCCGAGAGTCACCTGAAAGCGCGATCCGTCATTCGGAAACGCGCCGCTCGCGAGTGAGATCTTGAATGGTGAATGTGCCGTCGTCGTGGCATCGAAATTCATGATGTAGTCGGGAACACCGAAGCTCACCGTCGAGACTGCGCCTGGTTTCGCGGAGATTCCCACGGCAGGACCCGCCGCCAGAACGCCATCCACCTGCTGGATCTTCTGCAGGGTGTCGAGCGACATCGCGCCGGCGCCGAAACCGCCGTTGCTCTTGTCGTCGGTCACCTGGATGCTCCCGCCGTAGTACGTGATGCCGCCGCCGAGCAGGACGTTGAAATGCTCTGCCAGCGATCCCATCGTCGTCAGCGCGAAGATGCCCATGACGATGCCGGTGACTGTGAGAATAGTGCGCAGTTTGCGCCGCCAGAGGTTTCGCAGAATCTCCATCGATCCGCCCTCGCTGTTCGTGTTGTCGAGTGGGTCGTTCCTACCGTCGATGATGGATGTGGCGAGCCCGAGCGAGCCACGGGCGAAGGTCTCCAAGCCCCTGGGACGAAGGTCACAAAGCGTCCCCGCCGGTGTGCGGATTAGGCTGGGACGTCACCCGCCAGAAGAGGCCGACCATCACCAGGGAAGAGCCATGACCAGCGCACAACTCGACCAACCCACTCGCGATGCGCTCGATCGCGGCGGCGTCATCGACATCAGCACCATCGGTCGCAAGTCGGGAGCCCCTCACCGCATCGAGATCGTCTTTCACAACATTGGCGGCCGCCTGTACATCAGCGGGATGCCCGGGTTCAAGCGCAGCTACATCGCCAACCTCGCGGCCAACCCGCATTTCACGTTTCACCTCAAGGGCGCCGTCAACGCCGACCTCGCTGCGACGGCGCGGATCATCACCGACCAGGGCGAGCGCCGTGAGGTGCTCCCGCCGATCGCGCGGTCCTGGAAGCGGGACGATCTGGAGACCATGATCGAGCAGAGCCCGCTCTTCGAGGTGACGATCGACGGCCCGGCCGATTGACGTGGCCCGTCTGATCCACACGACGATCGCGTCGCTCGACGGCTCTGTGGCGGACGTCGACGGGAACTTCGGCTGGGCCGAGCCGGAGAGAGGTGCATCGATTCGTCAACGACCTCGACCGACCCGTCGGTACCTGGCTGGACCCTGCTGCGGCTCCGGCGGCTCAGTCCGGGGACTGACTCACCCACAGCTCCCGCCCGACACCGCCGGCGCGACGAAAACCTCGGCCCCATCCGGAAGCGGCGTGTCCATGAGCGAACCACCACGCACGCTCACCCCGTCGACGAACATCAGGACGTGAGGCCGGAGCCGGCCCTGCTCGTCACGTAACCGGCGCTCCAGTTGAGGAAGCCGTTTGGAGAGGTCGTCCAGTGCGGTGCCCAGCGTGCCGCTGCTGATCTCCACCTCAGCCTGGTCGCCTGCGTAGCGACGCAGTGTCGCCGGCAGGAGCAGCCGCGAGGTCACGCGACCTCGGCGACTCGCACGGACAGCACGTCGGGAAGGTGGCTGGCGAGCAATGTCCAGCCGTCCCCACCGTCCCGGCTTCCGTACACCTCTCCGAGCCGGGTGCCGAAGTAGATCCCGGCAGGATCGCCCGAGTCGGCGACCATGGCATCGCGAAGCACGGCGGCGTAGTAGGGATCCTTCGGCAGTCCATCCGAGAGCGGCGCCCACGTCTCACCGGCGTCCTCGGTCCGGTACACGCGCAGCTTTGCCTCCGGCGGAAACCTCTCGGCGTCCGCCTGGAGCGGAAACGTATACAGGGTGTCCGGCCGGTGGGGGTGGGCGACCAGCGCGAATCCGAAGTTGCTCGGCAGTCCTGACTCGATGGGTGTCCACGATCCGCCCCGGTCCTCGCTGCGGTAGACGCCGAAGTGGTTCTGAGCGAACAGCCGCTGTGGACGGTCGGGGTGGAATGCCACCTTGTGGACGCACTGTCCGAATATCGGAAAGCGCTGATCCTCGGGGAGAAACGCCGCCTGGATGCCGCGGTTGGCCGGCTCCCAGCTCGCTCCGCCGTCGCGCGTGCGGTAGACGCCGGCTGCGGACATCGCAACCATCAGGTCGTCCGGATCCGTCGGATGGGGAAGGATCGTGTGCAGGCACGCGCCGCCGCCACCCGGCACCCAGCTCGGACGATCCGGATGGTTCCACAGGCCCTCGACCAGTCCGAAGCTCCTGCCTCGATCTTCCGATCTGAACAGGGCGTGGGGCTCGACGCCGGCATAGACGACGTCCGGCTGGCCTGCCGGCGCGGGTTGAATCTGCCAGACGCGGGCAACGGCGGCATCGCTTCCTTGTGGAAATCCGATCGGCGGCTCCTCGGGCTCGGTCCAGGACTTGCCGAGGTCGTCGGAGAAGGTGAGCAGTGGACCCCAGTGACCTGTCCCGACGCCGGCGAAGATGCGTGGCGGGTCATGACGGGTGTCGATCGCGACGCTGTAGACCTCGTGATTGAGAAACTGAAAGTCGTTCGTCGTCCAGGTGCGGCGATCGTCGGTGCTCCGCGCGATCATCAGGCCCTTGCGCGTTCCGATCAGCAGGATTGCCAGTCCCATCGATGCCCCTCCACGAGTTGCCGGATCGCCGGGCAGTCTAATACCCCTGACCCAAAAGCCGCAGATACGACCCTTGAAACGTGCCGGGAGAGTGACCATGGAACTGGAATCCTTCGAACTGGTGCTCCTTCGCCGTCCGGCGAACGCTCCCGCCTACGACGAGGCGACCCTGGAGCGCATTCAGGGCGAGCACCTCGCCTACCATGCGTCCCTTCGCGCGTCGGGACACATCGCCACCAACGGGCCGGTGATGAACCAGCCGGACGAGTCACTTCGTGGCCTCACGTTGTACCGGACCGGGTCGCTGGAACGGGCGCGTGAGCTCGCGGAGGCCGATCCAGCCGTGCAGGCCGGACGTCTCAGCGTCGATGTCATGACCTGGCTCTGCCCACCGGGCCTGGTCCTGCGAGCGGGACACGCGATCACGGTCTCGGAGGATTGATCGAGCTCTCACCCGCTTCGTGACACCGGCACGGCGCGCCGTTCCCCACTCGTCGTGGGAGTCGGGCGCCTCAGCAGGACAGAGTGTTGGCGCGTGCCGGGCAACTACGCGCGGACGGGAGCGGCCCTGTGCGAGAACAGCTGGAAGATGCCGCCGAGGTGGAGTCGCTCGTTGATCAGCGCGTAAGCGCCGAACCCGAGGATGAGGGACAGCCCCGTCATGAGCCCGCGTTGGATGATTGCCGCAGCCCCTGCACTCCCCGGGTCGAACCCGAGAAAGATGAGGAGGGCTGCGACACTCGCCTCGTTGGCGCCGACGCCGCCGGGGATCAGGCTCACCGCTCCGCCGATGCTTGCCAGCGCGAGGACGAACGCCGCCTGCCACCACCCGATCCTCCCCGGTTCGAGACCTTCCAGCACCAACCAGAAGGTGGTCACGGCCACGACAACGCGAGCGGCATCGAGCACCGAGAGTGCGAGGGCATCGGGGCGATGCAGCAGCGAGGAGGTCTCCTGCTGCAACTCGTCGATCGCCGGGAGGAGCCTGTTGAGAAACGGTATGCGCGCGATCAGGTTGTGGACACGGCAGAACACCGGTGACACGGCGAGCACGATGACGATGAGCGCGATACCGGCGGCCACGGGAATCACCGCCGCGAGCCCATACCCGAGCGCGAGAATCGCGGGCAGCGCCGAGAGGATGAGCCACAGCATGTACGACAGCTCCTGCACGGTCACGGTGGCCGCGACGGTGCCGAAGTCAGTGCCGTCAGCGGTGCTCGCAAACGCCGCGCGGGTGAGATCACCGAGCGGCACGAGCGCTGTGATGGTCTGGCCGGCGAGGTTGATCAGGATCGTGTCTCGAAGGCGCAGCTTGGTGCCGACGTCGGTCAACAGGTAATGCCAGCGGATGCCCTGCAGCAGGTAGACCAGCACCGAGAGCAGCAGGATCGGCGCGATGAGGGCGAGCTGGAAATGCTCGAGCGCGGTGCCAACCTTGGCTGGGTCGAGAAACAGCACCACACCGGCGATCCCGGCGAGTCCGATCACGACGGTCAGAACTCGCCGAAGCGGGACTGGCAGTCTCCGCCGCGCCGGTTTCTGCTCGGCGGTGGGCTCAGGCTGTGTCAGACGACAGCACCGTCGGTCTCGTCGGCCGGCTCCTCGGGGTCATGAAGGCTCGCTTCGGCACGAGCGAGTTCCGCGAGGACCTGCTCCTCGACCCCGGTGGCGCCGAGGAGATAGGTGTCGTCCGTCGGTGGCGAATCCGCGCCGGAATCGGAATCGGTTGCAGTCGGATCGCTCGGCGGTTCAGAGCGCTCCGCGTTTTCGTCCGCCATACAACTCCACTCTATACGCGAAACGAGGTTCCGGTCATCGCCGACGAATCGGCGACGACCGGATAACTCAGTCAGCGAGGATCAGGCCGCCCGGACCTGGCGGGCACGCGGGCCCTTGTCGCTGCGCTCGATCTCGAAGGTCACCGGCTCGTCGCCCGTGAGGTTTTCGAAGGTCAGCGAACTGTCGAGTCCACTGCGATGGAAGAAATACTCCTGTCCATCCTCGGCGGTGATGAAGCCGAAGCCGCGTTCGGCGACGATCTTCTTTACGGTACCAGTCACTCTGGTCTCTCCAATTCCTTCTCGTTATGCATGTCAGACGCAGCGCGTCCGTTCGAGAAGGAATGACGACCACGAGCGATACCCCTCGAGATTCGAGGCGATGCCATCACCATACCCCAACCGTACGTCGCTAAACATTCGAGCCAGGGAACTCGCCTGCCGGAAGGTGCGATCGGCCTTGCCTGCCGTTCGGGAGCCCCTCACAATGCTCGGGTGGAGGAAGACGCGTGGGGTTCGTGAGCCGGGCGTTCAAAGGCCGCCCCCACGATCAGCCCCGAGATGCGCGGGTCCCTCCCGGCCAGTACCTGGTGCGCGACTTTCCAGTCCTTTCGGCAGGACCGACGCCCCGCACGTCGCTCGGCCAGTGGTCCTTCTCGATCGAGGGTGAGGTCGACGAGGAGAAGCACTGGACCTGGGAGGAATTGCGCGCGTTGCCCAGTGAAACGGTGACCCGCGACATCCACTGCGTCACCAAGTGGTCCAAGCTGGGCACCACCTGGGAGGGCGTTTCCATCGACACCCTGCTCGAGGGCGTGGAGACCGCCGCGGACTACGTGATGGCGTTCTGCGATGGCGGGTACACCACGAACCTCCCGCTCGACGACCTCACCGGCGGCAAGGCGTGGATCGCCTTCGCATTCGACGGTCAACCGCTGGAGTCGGAGCACGGCGGACCGGCCCGGTTGCTGGTGCCGCACCTGTACTTCTGGAAGAGCGCGAAATGGGTTCGCGGACTGCGGCTGATGAACGACGACTTACCCGGTTTCTGGGAGACGTACGGCTATCACATGTATGGCGATCCGTGGCAGGAACAGCGTTACAGCGGCGACTGATCTGGCGCACTGCCGACATCCTCGAACTGGTCGATGAGACCCCGAGGGTCAGGAGTCTCGTCCTCAGCGTGCCCGGCTGGCCCGGACATCAGGCGGGTCAGCACGTGGACGTCCGCCTGACCGCCGATGACGGGTATCAGGCGCAACGCAGCTACTCGATCGCGTCAGCGCCGATCGCCGGGGACCACCTCACCCTGACCGTCGAGCGCCTCGACGACGGCGAGGTGTCGCCCTACCTTGCCGCTGAGCTTCGGCCTGGCGACAAGCTCGAGTTGCGGGGGCCGATCGGCGGGTATTTCGTCTGGGACGTCGCCCTCGGCGGCCCCCTCCTCCTGGTGGCCGGCGGATCCGGCATCTGCCCCCTGATGGCCATGATCCGGCTCCGGCACGCGGCCGCGAGCACGGTTCCGACCCGACTGCTCTACTCGTCGCGCTCGCTCGAGGATGTCATCTACCGAGAGGAACTCGACCAGTTTGTCGCCTCGGGGACGGGTCTCGAGGTGATCCACACGCTGACGCGCGTCGCTGCCGAGGAGTGGACTGGTTTCCACCGGCGCATCGATGCCGAGATGCTGACCGCGGTCGCGTGGCCACCTTCTGAACAGCCCCTGATCTTCATCTGCGGGCCGACCCCGCTCGTCGAAACGGCGGCGGAGTCGCTCGTGCATCTCGGCCACGAGCCCCATCACATCAAGACCGAGCGATTTGGCCCCACCGGAGGATGACACCGCGATGACCGAACAAGTGCTGAGGCTGGACGGCAACGCGGCCGCGGGACTGCTCCAGGAGATCTTCGTCCCCGAGCTCACCGATGCGCGCGGTGCCTGCGCAGGCTGTGGCGCCGTGGGGCCGATGGGTTCACAGCACCTGTACATGTCTCCGCGGTCGCCGGGCGCTGTGCTCCGGTGCAGCGCGTGTGAGAGTGTCCTGATGGTGATCGTGCACGCTGGAGGACGTTTCCGCCTCGGCTTGCAGGGTCTCGTCTGGCTCGAGATGCGGGATGCAGCGGCCGCCGGCTGAGCACACCGGCGCCCTCACCCATGGGCACCTAGCGCATGGACTCGGCGGCGATGAGGTGCGAGGTGCGCGGCGCCGGATCCGACAGCGAGCGCGCGTGATCCAGGTACTGGGTGTCGGTCCCGGTCAGCCGGTCGGTGTGCTGCCGCACGTGTTCGTCCCATGAGGGGACGACGAAGAGCTCGACGAACTCATGGGGTGTTTCGCCGTCACGGAAGAGGCCCCATTGACTCGCGCCGGTGCGAAGCCGGGAAAGTCGGACGCGGACCATCGAATCGAGGAAAGCACGCTCGCGTTCCGACGAGACCGTGTAGGTGATCCTGACGACGACCGGGCCCTGGTCCGGAGCTGCGGGGAACGCCAGCTGCGGCTCGGACCACGCGACTGTCCGGCTATCCATACCCGCGGTGTCGATCAGCGGCCACATCCTGATGGTGGCGGCGCCGCCGACCATCAGCACAGCGGCGATGAGATACGCGGGCACAACCCCCTTCGGCTCGGCCACCAAGCCCCACAGGACAGCACCCAACGCCTGGCTGCCGAACAGCACGGTCAGGTAGACCGACAGACCACGGGCGCGAACCCACTGGGGAAGGAACAGCTGCAAGGATGCGTTCATCGTCGACAGCACCGCGATCCAAGCGAGGCCCGCAGGGAGCAGTGCCAGAATGGCGAGGACCGGGTTCGGGAGGACCACGATCACGACCATCACGGCCGCGTAGACAAGGCTCGCGGCGACGAGCAGGCGGTTGGGTGACAGCCGGGCGCGAAGCCGTGGCAGGAGGAATGAGCCGGCGACAGCTCCGACACCGAGCGCACCGAGGAGCAATCCATACCCGCCGGCATCCATGTTCAGTCGTTGTGTCGCCACCACCGGCAGGATCGCCCACAACGCACTGCCCGGAACCAGGAACAACGCGGTGCGCAGGAGCATCCGCCGCATGACCGGCGAATAGCGAACGTAGCGGCCACCCGCGCGCAGGGCCGACACGAAACGCTCCGGTAGCTGCGTCGATGTCTCGACCTGCGGATGCCAGGCAACCACGACGATGCCGTAGGCGAGAAAGGTCGCCGCGTTGATCGCGAAGACCGCTCCAACCCCGATGCGAGCGATGAGCACGCCGGCGATCGCGGGTCCGATCGCGCGCGCGAGATTGACGCTGATGGAACCGAGGGTCGACGCGGCGGCAAGCTGTGTCCGCGGGACGAGCTCCGGAATCAACGACTGATATGCCGGCAGGGAGATCACCGAACCTGACCCAAGGACGAACGTGAACGTGAGCAGCAATGCGGGCGGCATCTGTCCGGCGAACGTCAGCACCGTCAGCGCGACACCGGTCACCGCCATGAACGCCTGCACCGCGATGAGCAGCCGTCGCCGGTCGAACATGTCGGCAAGCACCCCACCGACAACGCCGAAGATCACGTCGGGCAACATGTCCGCCGTCTGAACGAGCGCGACCAGGATGGACGCATGGGGCTGCTGGACGAGCAGCCATTGCGCGCCGACGGTTTGCATCCACAGCCCGATGTTGCTGACCAGGACCGCGAGCCACATGGCGCGAAAGACGCCGATCCGCAACGGGGACCACGTCGACGCGGCTGCCCCGGGGTCCGAGGTCGCCGGCAGGTCGCTCATGACGCCGACACAGTAGTCCTCCGAGCGTTGGGGCGCGGTGGGGTGCCGGGACCCGCCGCGGACGCGTCCTCGAGCATCATGATTGCGGCATGGAAGACGCGTCGGGGGCGTGGCCTGCGCTGCCCTACGCAGAGTGGCGTGCCACTCGCGACACCCTCCATATGTACACGCAGGTCATCGGCAAGCTGCGCCTCGCACTCAGCCCTTTTGAGCCGGGCTGGGCGAACGTGCCCCTCTACGTCACCGCGCGGGGGCTGACCACCTCCCCGGTGCCGTTCGGCAGGCGCACGTTTGACGCCGAACTCGACCTGCACGACCACGTGCTGGTGATCCGTACCAGCGACGGATTGACGGAACGCCGTCCGCTGGGCGGTGCTGTCGCTGATTTCTACCGCGACGTGATGGACGCGCTGCGACGCATGGGGATCGAGGTCGCGATTTCGGTCAATCCCGCCGAGGTTCCTGACCCGATCCCGTTTCCCGACGACCGGACGCACGCCACCTACGACGGGGCTCAGGCGGAGCACTTTCATCGAGTGCTCGCCATGGTCGACGTCGCGATGAAGGAACATCGCGCCCGCTTTCGCGGGCGAACCACTCCGGTGCAGTTCTTCTGGGGAACCTTCGACATCGCCTTGACGCGATACTCCGGCAAGCCGGCGCCCCCTCTCTCCGATGACAACGTCATCAGCCACTTCAGCTCGGATGCGGAGCAGATCTGCGCCGGCTGGTGGCCCGGTGATCATCGCCTCGCGTCCCCGGCGTTCTTCTCCTACGCACACCCGGCGCCCTCAGGCGTCAGCGAGTTGACCCTCCAGCCAGCGCAGGCGGCGTGGAACGCGGACGCGGGAGAGTTTCTCTTCTCGTACGACGCGGCCCGTGCTGAACCGGATCCACACCAGGCCATCCGCGACTTTCTCACCTCATCGTATGACGGCGCGGCGAGGTTGATGGGATGGAGCCGCGACCTGACGACATTCGGCGGACCCGGTTCGCCGATCCACTGATCACCCTCGAGGAGAGCCATATGAGCAACATCTGCCAGCATCTCGATCAGATCCACGAGGTGACACCATCTGGAACCGGATGCGTGGAGTGCGTCGCCGCGGGCCGGCACGACTGGATGCACCTCCGCGTCTGCCAGGAGTGCGGGCACGTCGGCTGCTGCGATTACTCGCCGGGGAAGCACGCGACGGCTCACTTCAAGACAGTCGGTGACCCCATCATCCGGTCATACGAGCCCGGAGAGGACTGGTACTACTGCTATCTCGACGACCTCATCTTCGAACTCGAGGACGCACCGCCCGCTCCATCGCACCCGTGAGGGTGTCGAGCGCGACGTTGTCGAACTGCACATAGCGAGGCGTGGGTCAGCCCCAAGCGCCTCAGGCGGGGACGTAGCGCGCACCGACGGTGTTGGCGAGCGTGCGATGCGCCGGGCTCGCTCCGATGAGCGTGGAACGAGATGGATCGATGCCGTGTGCGCGCGCGAACGCGAGGATCAGCCCGGGCAACGGTGGCCGGCACCAGCACACCGGCACCCCGGCTTCATGAGGGCAGAGAGCACTCGACACCATCCCCGCGACCTGGGTTGAGAGGAGCGCAACCTCCGGGTCGAGGACATCAAGGGCTTCGCCCGGGCGCCAGTCGAACACGAGGTGGGGCGCGCGCGGGTCCCCCAGCGCGACTGCGTCCTGCCAGCCCGGCAGTCGCAGCGCGGCCGCCGACACGAAGACACCACCCGGCGACGAAGGCGTGTTCGACGACGGTGTCCGCGGGTCGCGCTCGAACGGTATCCGCACCACGTCGGTGAATCCCTCGTCCACCGCCGGAGGCTCGAGTTCGCGAAACGTCCGCATCTGGCTGGCCGGGAGCATGATCCCCGGTTCGCGGCGCGCGACGAACCGCAGCTCCTCCGGGCGGGGCAGCGAGCCGAACCGATCGAGGAGGCGCTCGACAAGGTTGACCTGCGCCTGAGCGAGCGGCGTGTCGACCCAGACGCATCGAGCCCCAGCCCCATGCCGGGAAGCGATCTCGATCAGGTGGCTTCGCGCGACGCGAGTAAGATAGGTGTTGTCGAGAACGATTCGCCGCACACCGGACGCGAGAGCCTCGTCGAGCGCGACATTCAGCTCGCGGAGCGACCCCCCGCGATCGTCGCGGTTCAGTCGAACATAGCCGCGAGCCACGTAGTCCTCCGCGTGCCGGCTCTTCCCGGCGCCGGGGATGCCCATGACGGCCACCACGTCCGCATCGCGCGTCGGCGCTCGTGACGATTGGGCAGGTCCCGGTTGCGGCCACCCGAAGCCCTTGACGATGCGTGCCCGATCGTCCGGTTCGAGACGCAGCGCCGCTGCACGGGCGGCCGAGCGGATCGTCTCCGGGTGGCGTGCTCCCGGTATCGCAACGACGACGGAGGACAGATCGAGCACCCATGCGAGCGCCACCTCCTCGGCGGTCGCTTCCCGGGTCCGCGCAATGTCCACCAGCTCCTGGCGCCGAGCGAGCGATCGTGCCCGGCTGGGCCCGCCGAGCGGAGAGTGCGCGATGACCGCGATCCCCCGCTCCGCGCAGAACTCGACGATCCCCCCTCGCACGGCGCTGTCATCGAGCACGCTCAGGCCGACCTCGACCGCCGCGATGTCGACCAGATCGCACGCCTCCTCCAGCTGGCGGCGATTGACGTTCGACAGCCCGACATGCCTGACCGCGCCGTCCTCGAGCAGCCGCGCGAGCGCTCGAACGGAGGTGCGCCATGGCGTTCGCGGGTCGGGTGCGTGGAGGAGGTAGAGGTCGATGGTCATCCCGCCCAGGGCGGCGACGCTTGCGTCGCAGTCTGCGGAGATTGCCCTGGCCCGACCGTCCGGGACCCACCCGCCCCCGGCCCGGGTCATGCCGCCCTTGGTGATGATCCTGGCGCGCGCCTCCGCGCCGCAGCCACGGAGCGCCTCGGCGACGAGCCGCTCGTTGCGCCCGGCCGGCGTTGCGCCGGCGCCGTAAGCGTGTGCGGTGTCGAAGATGGTGATGCCCGCCTCGGTGGCGGCTGCGATGGTCGTGTAGGCCGCATCGTCAGCATCCGCGTCCGTCGAGAGGCGCATGCAGCCGAGGCCGATGCGGAGCTCCGCGGTGTCGAACCATCCAGCGCCGTTCAGACATCAGAGGGTACGGCAGACAGCCGAGCGACGGCCTAGCCGACCCGGCGGTAACTCCGGACTGCGAGCGGGACGAAGACGATCAGCACGCCCGCCAGCCACGCGATGCTCTCCCAGAGTGCGGGGTTGAGCGGGAAGTGCGGGCCGCCCAGTGCCATCGCGCGCATCGCGTTGATCACCAGCGTCACCGGCTGATTGTTCGCGAACACCTGGAGCCAGCCCGGCATGGTCGCGATCGGAACGAACGCGGAACTGACAAAGGTGAGCGGGAATATCCAGATCAGGCCAAAAGCCTGCACCGATTCCTCGTCCTTGATCGCCAACCCGACGAACGCGGAGACCGAACACACCGCGATGCCGAATGCCTCGGCGAGGAGCACCATGCCGATGGCCCCGCCCACCCCGTTCTGAAAGCGAAAGCCCACCGCATAACCGACGCCGATGATCACCAGGATCACGATGAGCATCCGGATCGAGTTGGCGATCAGCCTGCCGGCGAGCACTGCGGAGCGTGCCATCGGCATGGCCCGGAAGCGATCGATGACCCCCTTGGTCGCCTCCTGCGCGAGTGCGATCGCGGTGGCGAACGTTGCGAATGCCGCCGTCTGCGCGATGATCCCGGGCATCAGGTAATTGACGTACCCGCCAGACCCGGGCGCCTGAATGGCGCCCCCGAACACGTACCGGAAGAGCAGCACGAAGATGATGGGCTGCACCACGGTGAACACGATGTACGCCGGAACGCGCAGCCACACCAGCAGGTTGCGGCGCGTCATGACGAGTGAGTCGCTGATCGCCCAGCGTGCCATCTGCGCGGCGCCCGGCCCCGCTCTGCTGATTTGCGGTTCGGCGAGGACGGTCACGACAGGACTCCTTGTGACGGGCCCTTGCGGGACTTGCCTGTTCCATCCGACGACGCTTCGGCCGCGTGACCGGTCACCGCGAGGAAGACGTCGTCCAGCGACGGCCGGTGCAGCGCGAGGTCCTCGGTCTCGACCCCGGCGGCGTCCAGCCGCCGCACCGCCTCGACGAGCGCCGTGGATCCATGGCTGCCGACCGCAACCTTGACGCGCCTGGTATCGCTCTCGACGCTCGGCGCCGCGTCCGACAGCCCGGCGACGGCCTGGACTGCGTCATCGACGCGCGTGCGGTCGGGAACGGTGAACTCGAGGAGATCGCCGCCAACCTGGTCCTTGAGCTGATCCGGCGTCCCCGACGCGATCACCTCGCCGCGGTCGACGACCACGATCGTGTTCGCGAGCTCGTCGGCCTCGTCGAGGTACTGGGTGGTGAGCAGCAGCGTCGTCCCGCGGCCGACGAGCTCGCGGATGATCTCCCACATCCCGAGACGTCCATGCGGGTCGAGGCCGGTGGTCGGCTCGTCGAGGAACAGCACCGACGGCTCGGCGATCAGGCTCGCAGCGAGATCGAGGCGGCGCTGCATGCCGCCTGAGTACGTCTTGGCCGGACGGTCGGCGGCGTCGGCGATCTCGAACCGCTCCAGCAGCTCGGCGGCACGACCTCTGACCGTTGCGCGTGGCATGTGGCTCAGCCGACCCATGATCTCGAGGTTCTCGCGGCCGGTCAGCTCGAGCTGGATCGCCGTCGCCTGGCCCGCGAGCCCGATGCGGCGGCGCACGGCTGCCGCATCCCGAACGACGTCGTATCCCTCGATGGTGACGCGGCCGGAGTCCGGCCGGAGCAGCGTGGTCAGGACGCGAACCGCGGTGGTCTTGCCGGCGCCGTTGGGTCCGAGCATGCCGAGCACGCTGCCACGGGGCACGGCGAAGTCGATGCCGCGGAGCGCATGCACGTTGCCGAAAGACTTGTGCAGCGCGGCGACCTCGATGGCGTCGTCGTTGTGCTGAACCCCCATGGCCCGACGAGGATAGGGCAACAGGGTCGCGGCGGCGCCTCCGGCCTCGGCCTATGACATTCTGAGTGCGTGGCGTATCACGTCTCGACGGACGAATTCGAGCGGATTGCCGCCGCAGCCCTCGAGAGCATTCCGGCTGCGCTGCGCGCCCGAATGGATGACGACAACCTCCTGATCACCATCGAGCAGACGGCCAGCGACGACGACCGCGGGCGCGGGATCGACGATTATGTGCTGGGTTACTTTCAGGGCGCGACCGAGTCGACGTTCAGCGCGTCCGGGTATCCCAAGCGGATCGTTCTGCTGCAACACCACATCGAGAGGTGGTGCAGGACGCACGCCGAACTCGTCGACCAGGTCAACGACACGGTGTTGCATGAAGTTGGTCATTACTTCGGTATGAACCACGACGACATCGACAGGACGCGGCTCCATCACTGAGCGCGACGTCCAGGAGACGCTCAGCCCCCGGACGACCCGTCCGGCCGGTGGCCACGGCGCTTCTTCGCCGCGTACATCGCCGCATCTGCGCGGGCCATCACCGAGGCCAGCGGCTCATCGTCTCGTGCCGTTGCGGCGCCGAAGGAAAGCCGGAGCCCCGACACCTCGTTGGCCTGGATCCGCCTGACGGCGGTGCGCACCCGCGCGAGATACCGTCCCGCGCCATGCTGATCGGTTTCCGGCATGAGTATCAGAAACTCGTCACCACCGACTCGGGCGATGCGATCGGCGCCGCGCGCGTGCCTGCGCAGCAGGTTCGCGGCGGCGCGAATCAGACGGTCCCCGGCCTCGTGGCCGTATCGGTCGTTGACCGCCTTGAGGTTGTCGAGATCCGCGCTGACGATCGTCACCGAGCGCGCGTACCGAAGGCGCCGAGTCTCCTCGATCGACACGTGTTCGTCCCACGCGGCGCGATTCTCGAGGCCGGTCAGTGGATCGATTCGCGCCTGGCGCGCGAAACGATCGCGGTCGGCGGCGAGCCGTTCTCTGGAGATGGCCTGGACCAGCAACGACTCGGCCACTTCGGCGAGCGCGTAGCCGATGCGCTGGCAGAGGTTGGTGAACCCTCGCGCACGCGTGGCGGCGTGCGCCACCACGAGGACGCCGAATGGCTTCGGACGCCCGATCGGTACTGCGAAACGTGCGACGAGCCCCTGGTCACGCCCGAGAGCATCCCCGGTCTCCGTCCCGAGCTCGAGCTCCACGAACGCACCCCGCTCCGCGCGCTCGAACAGCGCGACGAGCGTTCCACGGATCGCACCAGGATCGAGATGCTCCTCCCAGTTGCGCGTGATCACCTCCGCGACGAGCTGGCCCTCGTAATGGAGGAGCACGGCGCCGACCTCGCACGAGAGCGGCTCGGCCGCCTTGCCGGCGATATGCCGTGCCGTGTCGACGACCTGCTCGGGGCGATATTCGATCAGGTCACGGATGGCGTGCACGACCTCGAGCTCGTCAGCGAGCAGCTGCGCGGGGGAGACCTTCGCCACCTCGGCGACGAGGTGTGCGGCGGCCGGGACGAGGATTGCGTCGGGGTCGGGTAACGGCTCGTCGCTGCCGAAGACGACGAGGTGCTCGCCGCCCACCGGCACCAACGCCGCATGCATCGCCCAGTACGGTCCGATCACGCGCACCGGCTCGCCGGATCCGCCCACGCGTGCCGGGCGGCTCGAGCTGTGGACGCGCTTCGCGATCGGCTCCTGATCGAGGGTCAGGTCGACAATCCCGGACCATCCCGCGCCGCGGCCACTTCCGCCAACCAAGCTGAGGCCGGCCGGGGAGATGTGGAAGATGAGCGTGTCTGCCGGCATTGGAGTTGCTCCCTCTGTGCGCGTGCCGCGTCACTCTCCACTTCCAAACTCCGAGGGACGCCCGCGGTGTGGGAGTCAAACACATTGGTTGAGCGGGCGATGCAGTCGGGGCGTGATAAGGAATGACCCACCGGCTCGAACGCCGGTGGGTCACCAGAGGGACCGAAGTCCTGGGGTAGTGCCTTACGCGTGCTGCCGGACTGCCGTCGGCTGAGCGGCGGTGCGGCTGGTCCGACCAGCAGTCGCGGTCTCGCGCCAGCGGACGATCTCGAAAAGGAAGGCGCCGAGGACTGCGACCGCCGCAATCGCGAGGCCGATGGCCGCGTAGCCGGCGAACTGGCCGATCTGGCCCCAGCCGTACGCGTTGAGCAGCATGCTGCGGAGCGTGGTGCCCTTGAAGATGGTCGCCACCTCGCCCGCGAGCTTGGTATCGGTGGGAGCGGCCTGTGCGGCGGTGCTGAGCTGCGAATAGGTCTGGCCGCCGGCGATCTCATTGAGATGCACGTTGATGAAGCTGTTGGCATAGACCTGGGCCTGCTGACCGGTGAGGAGCTCCTGGCCGGCGTACTGAGTCATCGCCGCAGCATCGGCCTTGGGCAGCGACGTGATCGCAGCTGTACCCGCGGCTGGGAAGTAGATCTGCTGGGCGGCGAGCTGATCATGCACGGTCGACGTCGCGAAGTTGCTCGCCCAGAAGGCGAACCCGCTCACGAACGCGAGGATGCCGATCAGTCCGACCTGCAGTACGAAAATCCGCCAACGAAGTCCGCTTGTCATGGCTGTGTCCCTTTGTGTTTGTGGTTCTCAAGATCCATGTGACCTTGCCCAACATCCTCGGCCCGAACCACCGTCCTGCAATAGAGCCTCAAGCCACGACATTTCCGGGTTGGATTCCCATGGCGGATGGGCCATACGTCCATCCCCGCCCCGTGACATCCGGCCCCCAAACGCGTCAGCGCAGGCGGCGGACCTCGGTTTCGGCGTGCCGTCGCCACGGGGCAAGACGGATGCGCACATCGACTGCCACCGCGCCGCTGGGCGACGCGATGAGCGGGTTGAGGTCCATCTCGGCGAGCTGCGGAACCTCGTCAGCCAGGCGGGCGACGCGGAGCAGAACATCCTCCACCGCCGCGACGTCGCACGCCGGTGCGCCGCGATGACCGAACAGCAGGGGGGCGCCTCGGATCGACCGGACCATCTCACGTGCGTCCTGATCGGTCAGCGGCAGGATGCGAAGCACGCGATCACCGAACAGCTCCACGGCGGTGCCCCCGCTGCCGAACATCACGACTGGGCCGAACAGCGGGTCGGTGACCACACCGGCGATGAGCTCGACGCCGCGCAGCATCGGTTGCACGATCGCTCCTTCCATCGCGTCGCCGAGATGGCCGGCCATCGCCGAGTACGCCTTCGCCACATCGTCAGGGCCACTGAGATCGACGCGGACGCCGCCCACGTCGGACTTGTGCAGGATCGTCGCTCCCATCGCCTTCAGGGCGACGGCACCGCCGAGTTGGAGGGCGGCAGCCGCGGCGGCCTCGGCCGACGCAACCTCGACCTCGCCGGCGGTCGCGATCCCGAAGGCGCGAAGCATCGCAACCGCTTCGTCGGGTGACAGCCACCCGCCGTCCGGGTTGGCTGCAAGGAACGCCTTGGTGATCGCGTTGGCAGCGCCCGCGTCGACACCCTCGAGCTGCGGGGTCTGGCCCGCAGGGCGATGCTTCCAACTCGAATGCCCGGCGATCCGTCCCAGTGCCCGGACGGCGCGCTCCGGAAACGCATAGCACGGAATCGGTCTCGCCCCTGCGCTCAGCGCTGCCGGCACCCCGCTGTCACCGAGGTGCACGAACACGATCGGGCGTATCCCTGCGTCGATCCCGGCCACCGCCGCGGCGACATCTTCGGCGGCGGCCGTCGCGACCGGAGCGAGGATCACCACCACCCCGTCGATCGACGGGGACTGCAGCGCGGCCCGCAGCGCGTCCTCGAAGAGCTTCGGGGTCGCGCCGGCGCCCAGGTCGACCGGGTTGCTCACCCCCGCATTCGGTCCGGCGATCTCTCGAATCGCCGCCTGCGTGGCGGCGTCGAATTCGGGAACACTGAGGCCCGAAGCTTCACATGCGTCGGCGGCGAGCACCGCCGCGCCGCCCGCGTTGCCGACGATCGCGAGACGCTGGCCATCCAGTGCCGGTTGATTCGCCAGCAACTGGCCGCAGTCGAGCAGCTCCTCGAGGGTGTCCACGCGGATCACGCCGGCCTGCCGGAAGAGGGCGTCGACCACCGTGTCGGGGCTCGCGAGAGCGGCGGTGTGGGACGCCGCGGCGCGCGTTCCCGCCGAGCTTCGCCCCGACTTGACGACCACGATCGGCGTGGTGCGCGACACCACTGGCGCAACCCGCGCAAATGCCCGGGGATTGCCGAATGACTCGAGGTACAGGAGGATCGCCCGTGTGTGACCGTCCTGGTTCCAGTACCTGAGCAGGTCGTTGCCGCTCACGTCGCCCTTGTTGCCCATGCTCACGAAGCTCGAAAGCCCCAGTCCCGACCCCAGCGACTGCTCGAGGATTGCGATGCCGAGTGCCCCGGACTGGGACGCGAAGGCAATCCCGCCGTGGGCGGGCGAGCGCGAGCCGAAGGTGGCGTTCAGCCGGACATCAGGCGCGGTGTTGATGACGCCGAAACAATTCGGCCCCACGACCCGCATGCCGCCGCGATGCGCGCGCAGGAGCAGTTCGCGCTGCAGCGCCGCGCCATCGGGGCCGACCTCGGCGAAACCCGATGAGATGACGACGAGCCCCTTGACGCCCTTGCGTCCGCACGCATCCACCGCCTCGATGCACTTTGCGGCCGGGACGGCGAGCACGGCCAGGTCCACAGGACCCTCGATCGACTCGATGTCCGGCGAGCACGCGAGCCCGAGAAGCGTGTCGATATTGGGATTGACCGGGTACACCGGTCCCGTGAAGCCGCCTTCGACGAGGTTGCGCATCACGGCGTGCCCGATGCCCAATGGGTTGCGGCCGGCGCCGATGACGGCGACGGATTCCGGCTGGAGGATCCGCGCGATGCTGTGCACCCCTGCGGTCCACGCGCGCCGCTCGCTCGCCGCAAGCGAGTCCCCGGTCGGCTCGATGTCGAAGCTGAGGTGCACCACGCCGTACTCGATCGAGCGGCTCTCGCGCCGGAAGCCGGCGCCCTGGAAGACCTCGAGCATCCGCCGGTTGTCCATCAGCGTGTCGGCGGTGAAGCGCGTGATTCCGTTGGTTGCGGCATAGGTCGCGAGATACTCGAGGAGCAGGGTCGCCAGCCCGCGTCCCTGGTGTTCATCAGCGACCGCAAACGCGACCTCGGCCGTGTTCACGCCGGCATGCCGGTCGTAGCGGCCGATGGCGATCATCTCGTCACGCAGGAACGCGACGAACGCCATGCGATCGTGGAAGTCGACGCTCGTGAAGTGAGTGACCTCGCGGTCGGACAGCGCCGACCGGGGCCGAAGAAGCGGAAATACACGCTCTGTTCCGACTGGTGGGCGAAGAATGCGCGATGCGCGTCCGCGTCGTCGGGCCGGATGGGCCGGATGTGGACGGTGCCGCCGTCGGTGAGGACGGCGTCGATCGCCCAGTCCGACGGGTAGTCGGGTGGAAGCGACGCGCTCACAACCCGATGCGCCTGAGACTGTCGAGGGCAGGTGTCGGCGCAGCGGAGATCACAGCGGGATCTTCACCCGCACGGTCGTGCCGGTGCCGGGTTGTGACTCGACTTCCAACGTCCCGCCGATGGCCTCGGCGCGGTCGGCCAGGTTTCCCATCCCCATCCCCCGCGTCGCGGAGCTGGTATCGAAGCCTCGGCCGTCGTCGTCAATCTCCACCACGGCTGACGCGCCGTCGCGGCGTATGGACACGCGACAGGTTGTCGCCCCCGCATGCCGGCCCATGTTCGAGAGCGCCTCGCGAACGATGTGCACGATCTGCGCGGAGCCGTTCACCAGAGCGGCTTCGAGCGAGGTATCGATTTCGACGATCACGGTGACCCCGCTCCTTTCCTGAACCTCGTGGGCGAGCTGTTCGAGTGTGTCGGTCAGGTTGCCGCCGGTGAGCACGCTCGGCCGCAGCCCAAAGATGTAGCTCCGCACGTCGCCGATGACCCGGTCGATCTCGGTGACGAACTGCTGGATGCGGTCGGCGAGACGCGCGTCACCGACCACCGCCGCCGCGCCCTGGAGGCCGATGCCGACCGCGAAGAGCGACTGGATGACCCCGTCGTGGAGATCGCGCGCGATGCGCTCCCGATCTTCGATCATGCCAAGGCGCGAGATCTCCGACACGGCGCGGGCATATTCGAGCGCAAGGCTCGCCTGCTCCGCGAAGCTCTCGAGGAGCGGGATGTCCGAGGCGCCGAAGGCGGGACGTCCTGCGAAGCGACCGATGGCCAGGACCCCGGCGGCGCCGGTGCGCAGCGCAAGTGGGACGAGAATCATCGGTCCGACCCCCGCGATGGTGACCATCGGCTGGGTCAGTTGCGACTGGCCTGCGTCAGTGACGACCATCGTCCGCTCGGTGCGAATCACCTCGGCAGACAGGGAACCGGCGAGCGGGACCTCGACGTCGAGCAGGTCACTGGCGCGGGCCCCGTCGGCGATGATGATGCGCAGTCCCTCGCCCTCGGGGACGCTGATGGTTGCCATGTCGCCCCGGCCGAGCTCGCGAGCGTGCTGCGCGACCAGTTGCAACGCGGACCGAGCGGTGTCACCGGCGAGCAGGGTCGTCGCGACCTCGCGCACCGAGTCCAGCCAGCGTTCACGGAGCTGCAACTCGGTGTAGAGCTGCGCGTTGGCGATGGCAACGCCTGCCTGGGTCGCGAGCACCAGGACTGCCGCCTCGTCGTCGTCCGTGAATTCCGGCACGCCCTGCTTGTCGGTCAGGTAGATGTTGCCGAAGACGCGGCCGTGCGCCCGGATCGGTGCGCCGAGGAACGAGCGCATGGGCGGATGGTGGGGTGGGAAACCCGCCGACCGCGAATCCTCTGCAAGGTCGTGAATGCGCAGCAGCGAGGGTTCGCGGATCAGCACACCGAGAATGCCGCGCCCGCGCGGCAGCTCGCCGATCGCGATCCGCTCGTCCTGCGTCATCCCGCTGGTGACGAAGTCGCTCAGGTCGGTCCCATCCGGCGACAGCACGCCGAGCGCACCGTAGTGAGCATCGGTGAGGTCGACAGCCAGGTCCACGATGCGCTGCAGCAGCGCAGGAAGCGAGAGTTCTGCCGCCAGCGCCAGCCCCGTGTCGAGGAGACGTTCGGCACGACTGCCACTGAGTGCCATCCCAGCGGGATCATATCGTTGGGCGGTTGATGCTCCGGTCATCGCCCTGCTTGCCCCGCCGAGCGCCCGTTGTCCGTGCCGGACACCCGCTGCAGCGTCAGTTCGCGGCAACGTGCTCGACGGTTTCGGCGGCGCTGAGCGTCGAAACCAGGCGGCCGAGGAACGCGCGAACGCTCGCCTCGGCGATGCGATGCATGAGCAGCCGGTCGAGCCGGCGCCCCACTGCCCCGAGCGGTGGTTCGTATCTCCCCCGGAGGGTGAGTTGGGTGAGGTTCGCATCCAGGGGTGCAACCTCGAGATCCGCACTCAGCACTGGAAAGAGCCCTGGGGCTGCCGTCGCCGTCCAGGTCAGCGGGACCACGGTCACCTCTTCTCTGGTGAGCGGCTCGCCGACCTCCACGCTGACCGTCTTGCCGAGCATCGGGAGGGCGCTCAGCGGTCCGATCCGCATCCGCAATGCCTCGCCCTCACCCATCGCCGCCGCGGCCAGGGACGTGATCCAGTCTCCGTCGCGAGCGAGGATGCGGTGGCACACCCGCTCGGCAGACACGGGAACATACGCGAAGTCGTGCAAGAGCATTGTGTTCATGGCCATCTCGGTGAGTTCATCCTGGAGCAGACGGCATCTGGCCGCCAAGGGGATAAGGTCCCGAATCCCGGGGGCCGATGGGCGCATCGGCGGCACGCTGCTAGAGTGCTGACGTGGCCGACCAACCCGAGATCCGAGTCATGCTCTGTGACGACCACGAACTGGTGCGCCGCGGGCTCAGCAGCATTCTCGAAGGCGTTGGCGGCATCCGGGTCGTCGCGGAGGCTGGAGATGCGGACGCCGCGCTTCAGGCGGTGGAGTCCAGCCATCCGGACGTGGTCATCATGGACGTTCGCCTCCCGGGTCGATCGGGCATCGAGGCATGTCGCGAGATCCGGTCGGCGTTTCCGGAGACCAAGGTGCTGATGCTCACCGCTCACTCTGACGACGAGGCACTCTTCAGCTCGATCATGGCCGGCGCCGCCGGCTTCGTCCTCAAGCAGGTGCGGGGGGGCGATCTCGTCGGGGCGATCCGGCAGGTCGCGCGCGGCGAGTCGCTGCTCGACCCCACGGTGACCGCGCGCGTGCTCGCCCGGCTCCGCGGAGAGGGAGGGCAGGTGAACGACGGGATCGCCGACCTGACCCCTCAGGAACGGAAGATCCTCGACCTGGTGGCCGAGGGGATGACCAATCGCCAGATCGCCGAGAAGGTGTTCCTCGCCGAGAAGACCGTGAAGAACTACGTGTCGAACATTCTCTTGAAGCTGGGATTGTCGCGTCGCGCGGAGGCCGCCGCCTTCATGGCCCGGCGCAACCTGAAGAGCCGCGACACCGGCGGCTGGTCCTGAGAGGAGAGCGCGTGGACCAACCTCAGACGAGAGTGCACGAGCTCACCAGATCCGAGGCGCTCGAGCTCCTGCAACTGCACTCCTATGTCGGCAGGATCGGCTTCCTGGTCGATGGGGGGCCGATGATCCTGCCGGTCAACTACCTCGCCGACGATGAGTCGGTGGTGTTCTGCACCGAGCCCGGCACCAAACTGAGCGCCGTCGGGGGCGGAGCCAAGGTGGTGTTTGAGGTGGACGACAGCCGCCCGCTCTACCACGCCGGATGGAGCGTTGTCGTCAGGGGAACCGCCCATGAGATCACCGATGAGGACGAGCTCGACAAGCTTCGGCGCGGGCCGCTGCATTCGTGGGCAACACACTCCAGCGAGCACTGGGTTCGCATCTCCGTGGACGAGGTGACCGGGCGCCGCATCCCCGGGACCTGAGGGCCGAGCGCCGGCTCAGCGCGTCGGTGTTGTCGCCGGCGCCTCGATTCCGGTGACCGTGAGGATCTCCGCCTCGCCGAGCGTGTCATGTTCGAGGAGCGCGTGGACCAGTGCGTCGAGCTTGTCGCGGTTGCTCTCGAGGAGCGCGACCGCCTGGCGGAGGCATTCCTCACAGATGCGCCGCACCTCCTCGTCGATGAGTGCTGCGGTCTCCTCGCTGTAGGGTCGCGTGAACGACAGCGACTGACCTGGGTTGTCGCCCTCCTCGGAAAGGCTGAGCACGCCGACCTTGGGACTCATCCCCCATCGCACCACCATCTGGCGCGCGATGGCGGTGACCTGGCGAAGATCGGACTCCGCGCCGGTCGTGATGACCCCATACACGAGTTGCTCCGCAGCCCGGCCGCCCAGCGCCCCCGTGATGCGCCCGCGCAGGTAGTCCTCGCCGTAGCTGAACCGGTCATCGACCGGGCTCTGCACCGTGGCGCCGAGTGACTGTCCACGCGGAATGATCGAGACCCGGCGAACCGGGTCCGCGCCCGGCTGGAGCAATCCCAGCAGTGCGTGTCCCAACTCGTGATAGGCGATTCGTTCGCGATCCACCGCGGTGAGGGAGAGCTTGCGTTCGGATCCGAGCTCGACCTTCTCGAGCGCGCTGGTGAAGTCGATCTGGGCCACTGTCGTCCCCTCGCGGCGCGCTGCCGAGAGCGCTGCCTCGTTGGCGAGGTTGCGCAGGTCGGCACCCACCATTCCGGCGGTGAGGGACGCGATCAGGCTGAGGTCCACGTCGGGTCCGAGCGGGATGTTCCTGGTGTGGATGCTGAGGATCTCCTGGCGGCCACGCCGGTCTGGGAACGGCACCGTGATCCGGCGGTCGAACCGTCCAGGGCGGAGGAGCGCGATATCGAGCACATCGGCGCGGTTGGTCGCGGCAAGGACGATCACCCCCTCGTGCGGATCGAAGCCATCCATCTCGGTGAGGATCTGGTTGAGGGTTTGCTCCTGCTCCTCGTTGCCCCCGAGCCGAGCGCCCGTCGAACGCGATCTGCCGACGGCATCGAGCTCGTCGATGAAGACGATTGCGGGAGCCGCGGTCCGGGCCTTCTGAAAGAGGTCACGCACCCGGGCCGCGCCGACGCCGACGATGGCTTCGATGAATTCCGAGGCCGAGATCGAGAAGAACGGCACCGCCGCCTCGCCGGCAACAGCGCGCGCGAGCAACGTCTTGCCGGTGCCGGGCGCGCCGATGAGCAGGACGCCCTTGGGGATCGTTCCGCCCAGGCGCTGATACTTCTCGGGCTTCTTCAAGAAGTCGACGATCTCCACCAGCTCGGCTTTGACCTCGTCGATCCCGGCGACGTCGGCAAAGGTGGTGTCGGGATGTTCCGGGTCGTAGAGGCGTGCGCCGCTCTGGCCGAAACGTCCGAGGAGGCCGCCCGGACCGCCGCGGGCGAGCGCCGCGCCGCGTCGCATCAGGTAGATGAAGCCGAACACGATGAGCAGGGTCGGTCCGAACCACAGGAGCAATGTCTCCCACCATGGGGTCGGCGGATTCGGCGGCACCGCGAGGATGCTGACCTGGTTCTTGATCAGCGCCGCCTCGAGGTCGTCGCTCGCGAACGAGGGGCGCTCGGTGGAGAAATCCTTTGCGCTGGGCTGTCCGGAACCGGCACTGACAGCCTTTCGGGCGGTACCGGTGATCGAATCCCCGGTTGCCGTGATGCTGATGATGTTGCCCGCGTCCACCTGTTCGATGAACACGTTGTACGGGATGGTCACCGACGGAGACTGGCTCGCCGACTGGATGACGCTCGTCACGATGATGTTGACCAGGAGCAGCGTGCCGATGACCAGCCAGAACCGTCGCCATCGAATCGGGTTGTAGCCGACCACGTTCTGCCCGCGCGGACTCGCCGGAGCAGGCTTCTTCGACTGATCAGGTGCACGGAACGCCACGGGGCAAGCTTAGTCAACGGCCGGGGCGGGTCGATTCAGCCGGGGACGTTGGTCCCCCGGACTGAGGACGATCTCCCCTTGGCGGCTCGGCGCTCAGGCGCGATGCTGTGTTCGAGAAGAGCGACGTCGCTTTGTCATCGAATGCAGCGGCACAGCACACCGGAGTCAGCCAATGGTGATTTGTAGCAGGCGCGGTCCGAGCGACTGCCGCCTATGACGCTCATCCGCCTGCTGCGCTCCCACCTGCAGCCCTACTGGCGCCAGGTCTCCACCGTCGTCGTGCTCATCGTGTTCCAGACCGTTCTGGGTCTCTACCTGCCAAACCTCACTGCAGACATCATCAACAACGGTGTCTCCAAAGGAGACATCCCCTACATCTGGCGAATCGGTGGCGTGATGCTCGCTGTGACCATCGTCCAGGGCATCATCGCCGTCATCGCGGTGTACTGGGCGTCGCGGACGTCGATGGGGGTGGGTCGGGACCTTCGCGCATCGGTCTTCGCCCGCGTCCTCCGTCTCTCGTCTCGCGAGATGAACACCTTCGGAACGCCGTCGCTGATCACACGGAACACCAACGACGTTCAGCAGATTCAACTCTTCCTGCAGATGGCCCTGACAGTCATCGTCAGCGCCCCAATCATGATGATCGGCGGCATCATCATGGCGCTGCGGGAAGACGTGAGCCTGTCGTTGCTCCTGGTCGTCGTGGTTCCACTCATGGCCGCGCTGATCCTCGCGATGCTGTATGTCGCGGTTCCGCTCTTCCAGAAGATGCAGGTCAAGATCGACCGTATCAACCAGGTGCTGCGCGAGCAGATCACCGGGGTGCGGGTCATCCGGGCGTTCGTTCGGTCCGACTACGAAGAGCGCCGTTTCGCATCTGCGAACGCCGATCTGACGGCCACGGCGTTGCGGGTCAACAGGATCTTCGTGCTCGCGATGCCGGCGCTCATGGGAGTCATGAACCTCTCGAGCGTGGCGGTCCTCTGGTTCGGCGGTCACCTTGTCGACAGCGGCAGCATGCCGATCGGGAATCTGACCGCATTCCTCGCCTACATCCTGCAGATCCTGCTGTCGGTGCTGATGGCCGTGATGATGGTGATCCTCGTCCCTCGCGCCGCAGCGAGCGCTGACCGCATCGAGGAGGTCATCCGCCTGCGACCGTCGATCGCGGATCCGGCCCGCCCGATCGTGCCGGCACACCGCAAGGGAGTCGTCGAGTTTCGGGACGTGACCTTCGGCTACCCCCGCGGCGAGCAACCGGTGCTGCGCGAGCTGTCCTTCACACTGCAACCGGGTGAGACCACGGCCATCATCGGAGGCACCGGCGCGGGGAAGACCACGCTGCTCCAACTCCTCCCGCGCTTCTTCGACGCCAATGCGGGCAGCGTCCTCATCGATGGTGTCGACGTCCGCGAACGCGCGCTCGAGAGCCTCTGGGCCGACATCGGTCTGGTGCCGCAGCAGGCGTATCTGTTCACCGGGACGGTCGCAACCAACCTTCGCTTTGCGGTGCCGGACGCAACCGACGAGGACGTCTGGACCGCGCTCGAGGTTGCTCAGGCACGCGACTTCGTCGCCTCGATGCCGGGCGGGCTCGATGCACCCGTCGACCAGGGTGGGACCAACATGTCGGGCGGCCAGCGTCAACGCCTCGCGATCGCGCGTGCGCTCCTGAAGCGGCCCCTCATCTATCTCTTCGACGACTGCTTCTCGGCGCTCGACGCAACCACCGACGCGCGCCTCCGCGCGGCGATGCTCGACCGGACACGCGGCAACACCGTGGTCATCGTCGCGCAACGCGTGAGCACGATTCTCCAGGCCGACCGGATCATCGTGCTCGACGGCGGGCGGATCGTCGGCCTGGGCACTCACCAGGAGCTGCTGGCTTCCTGCCCCGCGTATCAGGAGATCGTCGAGTTGCAGCTCGGCGATGCGGCCGCATGATGGCGCACGGCCCGATGGGTGGACGCCCGGGCGGCCCGTTCCGGGGACCTGCCGGCCCGCCGCAGACCACCAGGCATTCGGGTCAGACGCTCCGTCAACTGGTGGGCCGTCTCCGTCCCGAGGTCCCGCGAATCACCCTGGCGGCCGTGCTCGCTTCGACAGGGATCGCGTTCACGGTCATCGCGCCACGGATCATCGGCAACGCGACCGACGTCATCTTCAACGGCGTCGTCGGCAAGACGCTGCCGGCGGGGATGAGCAAGGCGCAGGTGATTGCGGGGCTCCGCCTCCAGGGCAACGGCCAGCTGAGCCAGCTCATCTCCGGTATGAACGTGACGCCGGGGAAGGGCATCGACTTCTCCCAGCTCGGGGTGATCCTCGGTATCGTCGCGTTGCTCTATCTGCTCGGCGCCGCCTTCAGCTGGATGCAGGGCTACCTGATGGCGGGCGTTGCCCAACGCACGGTGTTCACCATGCGCCGTGACGTCGAGGCAAAGCTCAGACGTCTCCCGTTGCAGTACTTCGACAGCCATCCACACGGTGACGTGCTGAGCCGCGTCACCAACGACATCGACAACGTGACGACCACGCTGCAGCAGGGGCTGAGCCAGCTGCTGACCTCGGCGCTGACGATTGTCGGCGTGCTCGGCATGATGCTGTGGATCAGCCCGCTGCTGGCACTCATCTCGCTCGTGACGGTGCCTTTGTCAATCGGCGTGACGCTGATCATCGCTCGCCGTGCCCAGAGGCAGTTTGCCGCTCAGTGGGAATGGACCGGTACCGTCAATGCCCACGTGGAGCAGACGCATACAGGTCATGCGCTGGTTCAGGTCTACGGCCGGACCACAAGCAACATCGACGACTTCGACCGCAAGAATCAGAAGCTCTACGAGGCGAGCTTTCGCGCCCAGTTCCTGTCAGGCACCATGCAACCCGCGATGCAGATGCTCGCCAACCTCAACTACGTGGCCATCGCCGTCATCGGCGGCTACCGCGTTGTTTCGGGCACGATGACCCTTGGTGACATCCAGGCGTTCATCCAGTACTCGCGTCAGTTCACGATGCCGATCACGCAGATTGCCAGTCAGATGAACCTGCTGCAGTCGGGGCTGGCTTCGGCTGAGCGCGTCTTCGAGTTTCTCGCCGCGGACGAGGAGGAACCCGACGTCGCCGAGCCCCCGACCGCGTCGCCGCCGGCGGGACGCGTGACCCTGGAGCACGTCGCGTTCCGGTACGTGGCGGACAAGCCGCTCATCCAGGACTTCAACCTCGACGTCCGGCCCGGTGAGACGGTGGCGATCGTTGGACCGACGGGAGCCGGCAAGACCACCATCGTGAACCTGCTGATGCGCTTCTACCAGATCGACTCCGGGCGCATCCTCGTCGACGGCGTGGACGTGAACATGCTGCCCCGAGAGCGCCTGCGCAGCATGTTCGGCATGGTGTTGCAGGACACGTGGCTGTTCGCCGGAAGCATCCGGGACAACATCGCCTACGGCAACGGAGGAGCGACAGATGAGGATGTCGTGGCCGCCGGCAGGGCTGCTTACGTCGACCAATTCGTGCGAACCCTCCCGGACGGGTACGACACCATCCTGGATGAGGACGCATCCAATATCTCGTCAGGCCAGCAGCAGCTGATCACGATCGCCAGGGCCTTCCTCGCCAGACCCACGATCCTCATTCTCGACGAAGCCACGAGCAACGTCGACACGCGCACCGAGGTGCTCATCCAGGACGCGATGGCGCGCCTCAGATCGGGCCGGACGAGCTTCGTGATCGCCCATCGCCTGTCCACGATCCGCCATGCCGACTCGATCGTGGTCATGGATCAGGGACGGATCGTGGAGGTCGGCAGCCATGAGGAGCTGCTGCAACGTCACGGGTTCTACTACGACCTGTACTCGAGCCAGTTCTCGTCGGCGCTCGAGGCCGCGCTGCCCACATAGGGTCAATCGCCGTCCGATGAGGTGACAAAGGACCGTTGTCGCGAGATGCCCCCGACTGGTCTCCTTGACGTACGGGACAACGACCACCTGGAGATTCGAGCTATGCAAGTGCTCAGCCTTGACGCGAAGCTGGGGCGATCGGTCAGCCTGCGGAACATCCTGCTCGCGACCGATGGATCCACCGCCGCGCACTGGGCGCTTCGCGCCGCGGCGGACCTGTCGAGGCGCTCAGGTGCCGCACTGCACCTCGTCACAGCGTATGAGTTCGCACCCTCGAGTGTCCTGGCATACGCCCCGTACATCGGGCCGGATAGCGCGTGGGACGCGTTCGAGGCCGACGCGCGGAAGCTTCTTGATGACGAGCGGGCCCGCGTGGCCGAGCTGGGTGCGACCGTCGGGAGCCTCCACGTTGCGCGTGAACCAGCCTTCAACGCCGTGATGGACGTCGCTGAGATGGTCTCCGCCGATCTTGTTGTGGTCGGCAGCCGCGAGCTCGACGGGTTCAAGCGTCTCGTGGTGGGCAGCGTCTCCGAGCGAGTCGTGCACTCCGTGCATCGCCCGGTGCTGATCGTTCGAGGCGGACCAGCCTGCTGGCCCCCCGCGCACGTCACCGTCGGCTTTGACAACTCGGTTGCCTCCAAGGGCGCCGCGCGGTTCGCAGCCACCCTCGCCCACCTCTACGAGGACGCGGTCATCGAATTGGTGGAGGCTGAGCCGATCCTGTCAGTTTCGGCGGATCGCTTCCTCACCCCTGACGATGAGGGCGACGTCGAGGAGGGACAGCTCAAGGAGTTCGCGAAGACCCTCGAGCCGATCGCGGGACGGAGCGTCGACACGGCTATCACGGTCGGCGATCCTGCCGGCGCGTTGCTTGCCTGCCGCGGCGAGCAGCCTGGTGCAATGCTCACCGTCGTGGGGACGCGCGGCCTCGGCGCCGTCCGCCGGCTGCTTCTCGGGAGCGTGTCCACCAAGCTCCTCCACGCGGGTCATTCGGCCCTGTTGGTCGTCCCAGAGCATGAGACGACAGCGGGCTGATCGGGCGAGGCGGTCAGATGCCGCTGAGCTCCTTCGGCGGGGCCACATTGCGGTCGTCGAAGCGATAGGTCAGCGAGGGATCGACGCCGATGACCCCCTCAACGGCGAGGGTCAGCGTCGTCAGGATCTCCACGTCGCTCCGGCGATCCACCTCGCCACCGATCCGCACCACGCCGTCGTCGACCTCGAGGTCGAATTTCGCCGGATCGAGCCACATGCTGCCCCGAATGACGCCCTCTGCCACGTCCGATTGAATGTCCGTATCGGAGCGCAGGTAGCTCTTGAGGACGTCCGCCCGGCTCACGATGCCGACCAACCTGCCGTCCTCGATGACCGGCAACCGCTTCACACTCTGCTTGCGCATCACCCGGGCCGCCGCGGCGAGCGGCAGGTTCGGCGCCACGGTCACGGCCGGCGACGTCATCAAACCCGCCGCCGTCTGCGCGTGGGACTTCGACCGGCGCTCGCGCGAGTCGTGGGTCCACCTTCCCGGCTCCTGAGCCCCAGCCTCGGTCTTCAGGAGCAGGTCCGCTTCGGACACGACACCGACCACGCCTCCGTCCGCGTCGACCACGGGCAGGGCGCTGATGTGATGCTCGTCCATGAGTTGCTCGATGTGCTTGAAGGGCGTGTCGGCGGAGACCGACACCACGTCGCGGGTCATCACGTCGCCGACCTGCAGTCGGGTCGGCCGTCGAAAGGCTGCCTGGTCGCTCATTCCTGCGATTCTGCCACCTCGCGGTTGTCCTCGCAGGCTGGGATGAGGGCATGAACGGCTCCCGCCGGGACATCACTCCGCTCCCGGATCTCGTCCATCAGCGGCTGAACGCCGGTCCCGCCAGGGAGCGCCAGCCGCTGTACGTCGATCTGCTCCCGCCCTGCAACGCGGGGTGCCCTGCGGGGGAGAACATCCAGGCTTGGCTGGCGCACACCGAGGCCGGCCGTCACGAACAGGCGTGGCGCGAACTGGTCACCGGCAACCCGTTTCCCGCGATCCACGGGCGGGTCTGCTATCACCCGTGCGAGGGTGTCTGCAATCGCGCCGACCTCGACAGTGCGGTCTCGATTCACGCCGTCGAGCGGTTTCTCGGTGATCTTGGGCTCGAACGTGGTTGGAAGTTCGATCCGCCGCCGGCGCCGACTGGCCAGCGGGTGCTGATCATCGGCGCCGGCCCGAGCGGACTCTCTGCCGCGTATCACCTGGCCAGGCGCGGCCATTCAGTGGAGATCCGTGATGCAGGCCATCTGCCCGGAGGCATGATGCGCTACGGCATCCCCGCCTATCGGCTGCCGCGAGACGTGCTCGACGCCGAGATCGCTCGGATCGTCGACCTGGGGGTGCGCATCACGTGCGACCACCGGGTCGAGGATCTCGCTACCGAAAGAAGCGCCGGACATTTCGACGCGGTGTTCGTGGCCGTCGGCGCTCACCTGTCGAAACGCGTCGACATTCCCACCCAGGACGCGAGCCGGATCGTCGACGCGGTGTCGTTCCTGCGCAGCGTCGCGTCGGGCACGCAGCCTGAGCTGGGGCATCGCGTCGCGGTGTACGGCGGTGGCAACACCGCGATGGACGCCGCACGGGTGGCCCGCCGGCTGGGAGCGGACGACGCGCTGATCGTGTACCGGCGGACGCGCGAGCAGATGCCCGCCCAGGAGGAGGAGGCGGAGGACGCCGAGCGCGAGGGGGTCCGAATCAACTGGCTGCGCACGATCACCGCGTTTGACGGACCAGAGCTCCGTGTCGAGATCATGGAGCTGGATGCCTCCGGGTATCCACAGCCGACGGGGCGGTTCGAGACGCTGGCAGCAGACACGCTCATCCTCGCCCTCGGGCAGGAGACGGACACCGCGTTCCTGCGCGCTGTGGAGGGAGTGCAGTTCGGTGCTGACGGAACTGTCGCTGTCTCCCCGGCAATGATGACCGGGTCAGACGGCGTCTTCGCCGGCGGCGACATGGTCCCCAGCGAACGCACCGTGACCGTCGGCGTCGGGCATGGGAAGAAGGCCGCATCACACATCGACGCCTACCTTCGCGGCGTCGTTGCGACCGCCCCGGCAAAGCACGCTCTCGCTTCGTTCGAGCTCCTGCACCTCTGGTATTTCGGCGACGCAGCTCGCCGCCGGCAACCCGAGCTCGCGGTCGAGACCCGGGTCGAGGCGTTCGACGAGGTGATCGGCGGCCTCTCGGCCGCCGAGGCAACGTACGAGTCCCGGCGCTGCCTGTCATGTGGCAATTGCTTCGAGTGCGACGGCTGCCTCGGCTCGTGCCCCGAGGGGGCGGTCATCAAGCTGGGCGCCGGCAATCGGTACAGGTTCGACCTCACCCGCTGCACCGGCTGCGGTGCGTGCTTCGAGCAGTGCCCGGTCCACGCAATCGAAATGATTCCGGAGGCGGTGTGATGCGCGTGACCATCGACGGCAACGAAGCCGCGGCCTCGGTCGCATACCGGCTCAACGAGGTCTGCTGCATCTACCCGATCACGCCGTCGTCGCCGATGGCCGAGCTGGCTGATGAGTGGTCGAGCCATGAACGTCCCAATGTGTGGGGCAACGTCCCGGTGGTCGTCGAGATGCAGAGCGAAGGCGGCGCCGCAGGGGCCTTGCACGGCGCGCTCCAGGGCGGCGCGCTGGCGACGACGTTCACCGCCTCTCAGGGCCTGCTCCTGATGATCCCGAACATGTACAAGATCGCCGGCGAGTTGACTCCCGCGGTCATGCATGTCGCCGCGCGGTCGCTGGCAGCGCAGGGGCTCTCCATCTTCGGTGATCACTCCGACGTGATGGCCGTACGCCAGACCGGTTTCGCGCTGCTCGCTTCGGCGTCGGTCCAGGAGGCGCACGACATGGCGCTGGTCGCCCACGCGGCGACCCTTGAGACCCGGGTGCCGTTCGTGCATTTCTTCGACGGGTTTCGCACATCGCACGAGTTGAATTCGGTCGAGATGCTTTCAGACGACGACCTGCGCGCACTCGTTCCCGAAGCATTGATCCGCGCCCACCGTGCCAGGGCGCTGTCGCCGGAGCGCCCGTTCATACGGGGAACAGCCCAGAACCCGGATACGTACTTCCAGGCGCGCGAGACCGTGAACCCGTTCTACGCGAGGACGCCGGGTGCCGTCGAGGATGCGATGACGCGCCTCGGCGAGCGCACTGGCCGCCGCTATCACATCGTCGACTACACCGGCCACCCGGAGGCGGATCGCGTGATCGTCGTGATGGGATCGGCAGGCGAGACCGTGCGTGCGACGGTGGCCCACCTCATGGACAAGGGTGAGCGTGTCGGCGTACTGCAGGTTCGCCTCTACCGGCCATTTCCCGTTCGCGCCCTGATCGACGCGCTGCCCGCCTCGGTGCGCCGGATCGCCGTGCTCGACCGCACCAAGGAACCGGGCTCAGCGGGTGAACCGCTGTTTCTTGATGTCGTCGCGGCGCTCGCCGAAGCGCATGCCGACGACGAGGGGGCGCGCACCCCGCTCGTCGTGGGTGGACGCTACGGCCTCTCGTCCAAGGAGTTCACGCCCGGGATGGCGGCCGGCGTGTTTGCCGAACTGGCTCGCGAGAAGCCGCGCCGGGGCTTCACGATCGGGATCAACGACGATGTTTCGGGGACGAGCCTGGCGTACGAGGCGGCGCTCGACATCGAACCCCTCGGGACGGTGCGCGCGGTGTTCTTCGGCCTCGGGTCGGACGGCACCATCGGCGCAAACAAGAACACGATCAAGATCCTCGGGGCCGAGGAAGGGCTCCACGCGCAGGGATACTTCGTCTACGACTCCAAGAAGTCGGGCTCGCAGACCGTGTCCCATCTGCGCTTCGGTCCCGATCCCATCCGGGCGCCGTACCTGGTGCAGCAGGCAAGCTTCGTCGCCTGCCACCACTTCAACTCGCTCGAGCGCATCGACGTGCTCAGCCGGGCCGCGCCGGGCGCAACCCTGCTCCTCAACTGCCCCGCTCCCCCCGACGAGGTGTGGGACGCGTTGCCCCGCGCGGTGCAGGCGCAGATCGTCGACAAGCATCTCGAGGTGTTCGCCATCGATGCCGGCCTGATGGCTCGGGAGGCCGGCATTCCCGGGCGCACCAACACGATCCTGCAGACCTGCTTCTTCGCGATCTCCGGCGTGCTCCCGCGAGATGTGGCGATCGCCAGGATCAAGACAACCATCGCCAAAACATACGGCCGGCGCGGGAAGGACGTCGTCGAGCGCAACGAGGCGGCTGTCGATCGCGCACTCGAAGGTCTGCACCGTATCGACGTGCCCGAGGCGGTGACCTCCACCCGCGAGCTCGCAGCGGTTGTCCCGCTGCACGCCCCTGAATTTGTCCGCAACGTGACAGCGGCCATGATCGCCGGCCGCGGCGACGAGCTGCCGGTCAGCGCACTGCCCGTCGACGGAACCTATCCCAGCGGTACGGCGGCATACGAGAAGCGCAACATCGCCGACCTCGTCGCGGTCTGGGATCCCGGACTCTGCATCCAGTGCGGCAATTGCAGCTTCGTGTGCCCGCACAGCGTGATCCGGTCGCGGTACTACGACGAGGCCGAGCTCCAGGGTGCGCCCGCGACTTTCCACAGTGCCCCGCTGACGGCACGGGGGTTGCCGGACAGGCGCTACACACTGCAGGTTTACGTCGAGGACTGCACGGGCTGCGCGCTCTGCGTCGAGGTGTGTCCTGTCATCGCCCGCGACCGATCCGGAGGCACGGGCCATCAACCTTGCCGCCCGCGAGCCACTGGTGGCATCCGAGCGGGAGAACATCGCGTTCTTCGAGGCGCTACCGCTCGCTGACCGGTCGCGGGTTGACTTCGGCACCGTTCGCGGCACCCAGTTCCTGGAGCCGCTGTTCGAATTCTCGGGCGCATGCGCAGGCTGCGGCGAGACGCCCTACATCAAGCTGCTCTCGCAACTTTTCGGCGATCGTCTGATGGTGGCCAACGCGACCGGATGCTCGTCGATCTACGGCGGCAACCTGCCCACGACCCCGTGGACGAGCAACGCTGAAGGACGCGGTCCGGCGTGGTCGAACTCGCTCTTCGAGGACAACGCCGAATTCGGTCTCGGCTTCCGGCTCACCGTAGACCGGCATACCGACCTGGCCCGGAGGCGCCTCACCGAACTGAAGGACGAGCTTGGAGCCGAACTGGTCGACAGCATCCTGAATGCGCCCCAGCTCCGTGAATCAGAGCTGCATGCCCAGCGCGAACGCGTGGACGAGCTCAAGCGCCGGCTGGTATCGCTCGGCGGACCTGCCGTCGACGATCTGGGCAGTGTCGTGGATCACCTGGTCCGGCGCAGCGTCTGGATCATCGGCGGCGACGGCTGGGCGTACGACATCGGTGCCGGGGGACTCGACCACGTCCTTGCCACGGGTCGCAACGTCAACGTGCTCGTGCTCGACACCGAGATGTACTCGAACACCGGCGGGCAGATGTCCAAGGCGACCCCGCTGGGTGCGGTCGCAAAGTTCGCCTCAGCCGGCAAGACAGTCGGCAAGAAAGACCTCGCGCTCCAGGCGATCGCATACGGCAACGTGTACGTCGCTCGGGTTGCGATGGGTGCCGATCCGCAGCAGACGTTGCAGGCGTTTCGCGAGGCCGAGGCGTACGACGGGCCTTCGCTGATCCTCGCGTACAGCCACTGCATCGAGCAGGGCATCGACATGCGCAAGGGGCTCGACCAGCAGTACCGCGCGGTCGCGAGCGGGCACTGGCCGCTGGTCCGCTACGACCCCATGGTGCGTGCGGAGGGAGGCAATCCCTTCCGAGTCGACTCGCCCCGACCACGAATCCCTCTCGAGGAGTACCGCTACAAGGAGCTGCGCTATCGCACGCTCATCAAGGCGGACCCGGCCGAGGCGGAGCGGCTGCTCGGCCTCGCGCAGCATGCCGTCGAGCAGCGCTGGGAGGTCTACGAGGAGATGGCCACGCAGGCCCTCGGCCGGTTCCCCGACGACACGACGCGCAAGGATCCCTCCTCGGCGGATCGTGTCAGCGAGAATGCCGCGAATTCCCCGCCAGCGCTGGAGATCTCACCGTCGACTCCAGGGTGATGGTTCGCAGCATCACATCGCGGCGCTCGTGACATCCGCGAGGAATTCCACGATTCGTTGTGCCCCGCTGCGCTCGGGATCAAGGTCAGGGTTGTAGACGCCAACGCTCCATCCGCGAGCGTGGCCGGCTTGCAGCGCCGACGAGGCGACGGCGGTCAGCTCAGCCCACGACAGCCCGCCTGGCATTGCATCATCACTCGCGGCGCCGCAGGCGCTGAACGCATCCCTGTCGAGCACATCCAGGTCGATGTGGAGCCACCATCCGGGAGCCTGTGATGACACGTGCTCGGCCGCCAGGCGGCCGCCCGATGCCGCATTCTCATGGAGGTCAGCTGCGGTACGCACCCGTACTCGGTCCGCGATCGTGGGAGCCCCGCCTTCGCGGCGATACAGGCCGTCGCGCATCCCCAGCATGGCGACTGCCTCCGGCCGCAGCAGGCCCGAGTGGCTGCGGAGTGGCTCCGGCGCCCGCCGGCCGGTCATGCCCAGCAAGAAGGCGACCTCCATGTTGGCAGCCTCGCCGGTCATGGAGGCCTCCATGGTCGTCGCGTCTTCGTGGCCGTCGATGAAGACCAGGCCAACGCGGCCGAGAACGTCCGCAAGCGCCGGCACCGCCCCGAGCAGCACTGCGCAGTCAGCGCCGTAGATCAGTGGAAACCGTCCTTGTGCCAGGGCTGCCCGGACACGCGTATGAACCATGTCCACCATTTCGAGGAGCGCGCGCTCATTCACAAACCCATAGGATCCACGTGCCGAAGTTGGCTCGGAGACGACGACATCCGGCGTCAGGCTGGCGCGCCCATGCAGGGCCGCCGCGAGGCCGGCTTCCCGAAGCGCCGCGGGAGCGCTCGCTTGCCCTGCAAGCCGGCCCGAGCCATCGAAGCACACGCCGATGAGATCGATGGAGTCCGACTGTGGCAGTCTCGTCTTGGACACTCAGTCACCTGCTGACGTGCTCGCTCCTGCCTGGAACCCTAACAAGCCGACGGTCCGGCGGGCAGCGAAGGCACTGCCCGTCGACCTTGGTTTCGATCCTGTCAGAGCTTGTCTGCGACGTGGCGCACGAGATCGACCACGCGGCAGGAGTATCCCCATTCGTTGTCATACCACGCAAGCACTTTGGCCGTGTGGTCGCCGATCATCATGGTGCTGAGGGCGTCGAAGATCGACGAATGACTGTCCTTGATGAAATCCGACGAGACCAGGGGTTCGTCGCTCACCGCGAGGATGCCCGCGAGCCAGCTGTCCGCCGCCTCCCGCATCGCCGCGTTGATCTCCTCGACGGTCGTGGCCGTCGAGAAGGTGAGCGTGAGGTCGACGAGACTCACGTCCGGCACCGGCACCCGAAGCGCGAGCCCGTGGAACTTGCCCCTGAGCTCGGGGAGGACCAGTGCCACCGCCTTGGCCGCCCCGGTCGTGGTTGGAATGATCGAGAGGGCTGCCGCTCGAGCCCTGCGCAGGTCCTTGTGCGGTGCATCGAGGATGACCTGGTCGCCGGTGTACGCGTGCACCGTGGTCATGAAGCCCGCCTCAATGCCGAATGCGTCGGAGAGCACCTTGGCAACCGGTGCGAGGCAGTTCGTCGTGCACGACGCATTCGAGATGACGTGGTGGTCCGAGGCGTTGTACGCGTCGTCGTTCACGCCCATGCAGATCGTGATGTCCTCGTTCTTGGCCGGCGCGGTGATGACCACCTTACGGGCACCGGAGTCGATGTGTGCGCGGGCTTTGTCCGCGTCCGTGAAATGCCCCGTCGACTCGATCACGATGTCCACACCAAGGTCGCCCCAGGGAAGGTTCTTGGGCTCGCGCTCGGCGAAGACTTTGATCGGACGGCCGTCGACGACGATGGCTTCGGCTTCCGCGCAGACGGTACCGGGATAGCGGCCGAAGACGCTGTCGTACTTGAGCAGGTGCGCCAGTGTTGCGGGGGTGGTGATGTCGTTGACCGCGACGATGTCGAAATCGGCACCGCGGTCGCGTGAAGCGCGGACGACGTCGCGCCCGATCCGTCCGAATCCATTGATGCCGACCCTGACCGTCATGTTCATCTCCAGTGACGCTGTCTCTGGAATCAACCGTAGCGACGGGCGCGGCTGCGCGGTAGAGGCGTTCGTCCCTCAATTCGTGGCCCAAAGGTCCACCGCTCCGCGGCTGGATTTCGCGGAACATTTCGCGGATCGCCCTCGAGAGCCCCGTCGCAAGGACAACAGTCCGTTGGAATCCGTGACCTATTCCTCTTGATCGGCAGGCCGCGCTGCGCCGATGATCACGGTTATGAACGCCATCAGCACGCATGCGCTGACCAAGGACTACGGTCAGCACCACGGCATCTTCGATCTCGATCTCGAGGTACATCGAGGCGAGGCATTCGGATTCATCGGGCCGAACGGAGCCGGCAAGACGACGACGTTGCGTCTGCTCATGGATCTGATCCGCCCCAGTCACGGCACCGCCTCGGTTCTCGGCATGGATGCTCAGCGTGACGGGGTCAAGATCCGCAGGCTCACCGGCTATCTGCCCGGCGAATCGCCCGAATATCCGAATCACACCGGGGCGCGGATTCTCGATCTGCTCGCGCATCTGCGCGGCGGTGTCGACCCCAAACGTATCAGCGACCTGGCCGCACGGTTCGACCTGGATCTCCACCGCAAGTACCGCGAGTACTCGCACGGCAACAAGCAGAAGGTGTGGCTCATTCAAGCGTTCATGCACGACCCCGAGCTGCTGATCCTCGACGAGCCGACGACCGGCCTCGACCCGCTCATGCAGCAGACGTTTCACGCCCTCGTGCACGAGGCGCTCGACCGGGGCGCCACCGTCTTCCTGTCCTCACACCTGCTTCCCGAAGTCCAGGAGATCTGCAATCGCATCGGTGTCGTCTATGAAGGCGTGTTGCGCAAGGTCGGCACCCTGGAGCAGTTGCGAATCGGCAATGTGCACCGGGTCGACGCGACCCTCGAGACGCACATCGCTCCGCAACGAATCGCCGGCCTGGCCGGGGTCTCCGACGTGTCGGTGACCGACCACCGTGTGCACTGCACGATCACGGGCGGAATGGCTCCGCTGATCGCAGTCCTGCAACCGGCCACGATCCTCTCCCTGGACTCGGCAGAGATGAGCCTGGAAGAAGTCTTCCTGTCGCAGTATGGCCAGCCAGCGCAGCCGTAGCCTGACGCCCTCGGCGATTGGGAGCCATCTGACGGCGACACTTGCCCTTGGCATGGGTCTCGCACTTGTGCTCGCCGTCACAGCTCCGGCGTACGCGGCGGCCGCCAAGGCAATCGCGGGCGGCCTGAACGCGCTCGCGATCGAAGCCACGCCGGTGGCCAGGAGCTTTCAATTCCTCACCGGGCCGGCCGATCGCCTCGACACGATCGGCGGATACCTGAGCTACAAGATCTTCCCGTCGATCACGCTGCTGCTGGCCATCTACGCTGCCATCCAGGGCAGCCAGCTCATCCGGGGCGCGGAGACCAAGGGGGTGTTCGAACTCTGGTTTGCGACCGGCAAGACCCGCACCCAGATCATCCGAGAGCGCATGCTCGGGTTCTTCGCCTCCCTCAGCGTGATCCTGCTCTTCCTCTATGCCGGCACGGTGGTCGGAGGCGCACTGGCCGGCGTCCAGCTCGGGGCATCCGCGCTCGGCCAGTGTCTCGCCGTCGGAATGGTCTCGATGGTGGGCTTCGCCGCCGGACTCTTCCTCGCGCAATTCTTCGCGACGTCACGTCTCGCGGCCGGGATCGCGAGCGTCTTCCTCGTCGCAACCTATCTGGTGGCCAATATGAGCGGGTCGTTGGGCGCCTTCTCGTTTCTCGGCTTCGTCTCGCCTTTCCATTACTACATGAAGTCACGGACCCTGATCCCGGGCACCGGTCTCGACGTGATCGCGATCGCGGAGCTGGCTGTGGCCACTGTGGTACTGCTCGCCGTGGCATGGCGGCTCTATCTTCAGCGCGACACGGACGGCGTGACTCTGGCGCGCATCCACCGCACCCGTTCTGCTGATTACACATTCAGGCCGAGTCGCATCTTGCGCAGAACGCTCTGGCTTGGCTGGATTGCCGAACAGCCCGTGGCCATCGCATCCTGGTTCATCGGTATCGCCGGCTTCGCCGCGATAGAGGCCGCGTTCGTCCCCCAGGCGATGCACCTGCTCGACAGCAACGCCAACCTGACGAAATTCATGACCCAGCACGGCGGAATCCTCACATCGGATCAATACGTCGGATTCCTGATGACGTTCACCGGCGTGTTCGCCGCCGCCTTCACGGTCAGCCAGGTGGCGCGGTGGGTGGGCGATGCCGTGGACCATCGCGACGACGTGCTCCTCACGCAACCCGTGTCGATGGCGAGGCTCCTGGTGGAGCGTGCCGTGGCACTGGCGTGGCTGTCCGCCTTCATTGGTCTTGCAGTGGTGATGGGAACCCTGACCGGTGCCGCAATCGGCGGTTTCTCGGTGCATCTGGACGGGGTTGCACGCACCTTTGGCGATATCGTCCTGCTCTGCTTTGCCGTCGGCGGCGTCGGCACCCTCGCCGCAACCGTGTTCCGGAGCGCGGCTCGCAACCGCCGGCATCGCCGGGATCCTGGTGGCGAGCTTCTTCCTGACAACGATCGTGGGCCTGTTCTCGTGGCCGGCATGGGCATCGCGCCCGTCGGTCTTCGACGCATTCGGCAGCCCCTATACGTCGATGCCGGGAACGGGCAGCCTCATCTACCTGGCTGGACTTGGCGTCATCGGCACCGCGGCGGCGTATCTGGCGATGCGCCGCGGCCTGCGCGTGGTCGCGTAGACCGCAGCGGGGTTACACCCGGCGGTCGGGGATCACGTGGACGGCGGCGTCCTCAGCGGGCTCGTCCTCCTGATCCACCGAATCCAGAAGATCCGGTTCGCCACGCAGCAACGCGATGTCATCGTCGCCGTTCTCCGGTGCCTGGAGGGCTCCTGCCTCCGGCTCCTGGAGTTGGGCTGCGCGATCGGGCTCCTCTTCCGTCGAGGCGCTCGTCGAGCGTCTCGCGGCGGTATTCATCGACGTCGTGCAGCCGGCCGGCGAGCGAAGCGTCCCGAATCGCCGGGTCGTCCTCGTCACCGCTCACCTCAGCGGGGTCGGGCTCACCGCTTCCGAGCGGCGCATCCGAGTCGGCGGGGGCGTCATTCCAGGGGAGATCTTCAGGATGCTCAGTCATCTCTCCATGATGGGGGAACGCTCCCGGTCGGTGCGCCCGTCGCGCCCGCCCCGGGCGGTCGCATTCCAGGCGCAGCGGAACGCACAATAGCCGGGACATGACCAGCGCTGAGCTGCTCGCCGATTCCTTCGGGCGAATCCGCGAGATCGTGCACCGTGCGGTGGACGGCCTCAGCCGCGACCAGTTGGCGGCTCGTCTCGACAGCGATGCGAACTCCATCGCGTGGTTGATCTGGCACCTCACTCGTATCCAGGACGATCACATCGCGGCCGTTGCCGGAACCGAGCAGGTCTGGATCTCTGGCGAGTGGGCAGAGCGATTCGGGCTTCCACTCGACCCCGCCGACACGGGCTTTGGACATACGCCCCCCGAGGTCGCTGCGGTCGTTGTCGACGCAGAGCCGCTCCGCGAGTATCACGACGCCGTCCACGAGGTCACGTCCGCATACGTCGGCGGGCTGACCGACGCCGATCTTGACCGGATTGTCGATGAGCGCTGGGACCCGCCGGTCACCCTGGGTGTCCGGTTGGTCAGCATCATCGGCGACGACCTGCAGCACGCCGGCCAGGCCGCCTACATTCGCGGGATCCTCCAGCGCAGGTAGGTCCGAGGGCCGGCTAGGAGCCGCCTTCCTGAGCAGTGGACGGATTCCGCTCTCGGCGCGTAGAGGCTCTCGATCTCTGCCGCAAAGCGCTCCGCGACCACGCGGCGCCGGACCTTGTACGTCGGCGTGAGCTCCACGCCGACCGCGAACTCACCGGGCAGGACGACCCACCGCCGCACCTGCTCGACCGTGGCGAGGCCTGCTATTGACCGCCTCCACCTGCTGCCGGATGGCGTCGAGCAGCGTGGGGTGCCGCCTCAGATCGCCGGCTTCCGTGGGAATGCCGTGCCTGCTGGCGAAGACCTCGAGGCCCGAGGCGTCGAGGGTCAGCAGCGCGACGATGTACGGGCGCCGATCGCCGATCACCACAGGGTTGGCGATCAACTCATTGCGCAGCGCGTCCTCGATGTTGGTCGGAGAGACGTTCTTCCCACCCGCCGTGATGATCAGATCCTTCTTGCGATCGGTGATCCGCAGGTATCCGTCGCGATCGAGCTCGCCGATGTCTCCCGTATGGAGCCAGCCGTCGACGACCGTCTCGGCGGAGGCCGCCGGATCCTTGTAGTAGCCGGCAAACACGACGTCGCCGCGCGTCTGGATCTCGCCGTCTTCCGCGATCCGTATCTCAACTCCCTCCACCGCCTGACCCACCGTGCCGAGGAGCGCATGGCCACGCCGGTTGACGGTGGTCACGGTCATGTTCTCGCTCATCCCGTAGCCTTCGAGAATCTCCAGTCCGAGTGCGTGGAAGAAGCGCAGGAAATGCACGGCGATCGGCGCCGCCCCAGTGATCAAGGTGTGCGCCTGGTCGAGACCGGTTTCCTCACGAATCTTGCCGAGCACCAGTCGATCGGCCAAGCCCAGACGCATCCGCTGCACTCGCGTGGAGGGCTCGCCTCGCTGGCGACGATCGACCGCCTGCTCCCCGACGGAGATCGCCCAGCGCACCAGGCGCCGGCGCGAAGCCGGCATGGCCTCGATCGTGCTCTCGATCGTCGCGGCCATCTTCTCCCAGACGCGCGGGACGCCCACGAAGCAGGTGGGTCTCAGGTCGCGGAGCTCGCCCGGCATCTCCGCGATCGACGCCGCGAACCAGAGTGCGTTGCCCGCGCAGTACAGGCGGACCTCGCTGTTGAGGCGCTCGAGGATGTGCGCCAGCGGCAGGTAGCTCAGGACGCGGTCGTCCGACGAGAGATCGACGATGGGTGCCAGGCCGTTGATGGCCGAGATAAGGTTGCCGTGGGTCGCCATGACCGCCTTGGGCGGACCCGTCGTACCGCTCGTATAGACGAGAGTCGCAACGTCGGACGGCTGCACTGCGTCGCTGCGCCTGTCCAGCTCGACAGCGAGTTGTCCCAACGCATCGCGGCCGCGCCGGAGTGCGTCCTCCCAGGAGACCACGACGAGCCCGTCGACCTCGGGGGCGGCACCTTCCATCAGCACGACCCTGCGCAGCGCGGGCAGGCGATCCCGCACCTCGAGCACCTTGGCCAGGAGGTGCTCGTTCTCCACGACCGCGATCGGGGCATCCGAATGGCCGAGAACGTAGCCCGCCTCGGGCGCGCTCAGGGTCTGATACAGCGGCGCCGTGCACGCCCCGGAGAGCATCGTGGCCGTGCTGGTGATGACGAATTCCGGCCGGTTGAAGGACCAGACCGCGACGTGCTGGCCCTCCTGCAATCCCGCGTCGACGAAGAACGCGGCCAGCTCGCGTGCCTCTTGCGCGTAGGCATTCCAGGTGATGGACGCCCAACGATCGCCGGCGCGGTGGAACATCGCGGGCTTGTCGCCGCGCGTAGCTGCCTGGCGCCGGAATAGCTCGACCAGGGTGCGCTCGTGCACCGTTCCGATCCGCCCGGAGTTTCCGGCTGATGCAGAAGGGCTGTCGAGCGCTCGCGGACGCGTCGGGGTCGTCGTTGCCATCGATTTCTCGCCTCAATCGAGCCCGCCGTGCGCGGCGGCCCGTGAACTCTGAGTATGAGCGTCGGCACCATGCGGCATATCAGTCGACCGCAAGCAGGTGCAGGGTTCGGAGCAACGGGCGACGCTCGCCGGCCGCGGAGAAAGGACCCCCCGCCCGCCGCCTCGATCACCGAGATCGCACGCATGGCCAGTTCAGCGCCCTTGGAGCCAGGGTCATGCGACCGCCTGAGGCCAGACACTCACAGCGTCGAGGCACTCGTCGATGATCGCGTGAACCAGGCGGTCGACACGGTCGTCGCCGAGCCGGGGCGCGTTGCGGGAGAGGCGTTCGACGATCTCGTGCTCGCGGTCCACGTCGCGCTCCGGCAGGGTCGCGGCCAGCTTGTGCCGCTGCACCGCCTCGACCACCGCTGCGCGGTACTCGAGCATGCGGAACACCGTGTCGTCGATGGTGTCGATCACAGCGCGGCACCCGCTGATCGAGTCGGCGACGGCGGGCCGCGTCATGGCGCACAGCGCCTCTGCGGTCTGCACGATCCGGCTCAGCACCTCGGGCGTGATCGCCTGCGCCGCGTCACACATCGACTCCGCCGGACTCGGGTGGCACTCGATCAGCAGGGCGTCGACGCCGGCCGCCAGTGCCGCGACCGCCAGCGATGGGACCCATCTCGCAGCACCTGCCGCGTGGCTGGGATCGACGGCGATGGGCAGGTCGGTCATGTCGCGGAGGACGGCGATCGCGCTCACGTCGAGCGTGTTGCGGGTTGCGGTCTCGAAGGTGCGGATGCCGCGCTCACAGAGAATGACCTGCCGGTTGCCCTCCCTGGTGATGTAGTCCGCGGCGGCCAGCCACTCCTCATAGGTCGCGGACATGCCCCGCTTGAGGATGACGGTCATGCCGCTCTGACCGGCCGCGCGAAGCAGCGGGGTGTTGTGCATCGAGCGCGCTCCGATGAGCAGCGCGTCGGCGTGGCCGCGCAGCAGGTTGATGTCCTCGCCGGCGAGGGGTTCGGCGATCACCGGTAGCCCGGTGACGCGTCGCGCCTCGTCCAGAAGCGGGAGGCCGGCACTCCCGAGACCCTGGAAGGAGCCCGGTCGTGTCCGCGGCTTGAAGACGCACCCGCGCAGCGCGGACGCGCCGGCTCGACGCGCGGCAACCGCATGGTCGACGTAGCCTTCCTCGACCGCGCACGGCCCGGCGATGATCGGCACCGTGTCACCGCCGACCGCCACGGCGCCGATGCTGACCCGGTGTGTGTCGTGTCTTCGCGTCGCGCTCAGCAGCAGCGGCTCGATGGTCACTGTATGGCACCTCCGTGTGGTGATGGGCCACCACACGGGATCCGGGGCTGACCCATCTCTGATGAACCAGCCCTGGTAACGACTGCGCGGTCGGGTTAGAAGACCCCCGGCAGCCTTACGGCTGGCGGGCCAAAGTATCGACGCGCAATTGCGGCCATTGAGCCAGACACTAGCACAGGAAGGGCGTCCCGCATGCTCGGCTTGATCTGACAGCCCGGGCATGTCAGGCTACGCACGTATCGGCGAACGAATAGGCAAGCAGCCCCCGAATCGAGGTCTGTTCGACCCTGCCGTCGAACATGATGCCTGCGGGGTGGCGTTCGTCGCTCGGATCGCCGGCGGGCCGGCCCATTCGGTGGTCGAACAGGGGATCCAGGCGCTCGTCAATCTGGGCCATCGCGGCGCGTCCGGCGCCGAGCCGGACAGCGGCGACGGAGCGGGCATTCTCATCCAGCTTCCGGATGCATTCCTCCGCGAGACATCGGGTCTGCCGCTCCCGGCGCCCGGCACGTACGGCGTCGGGATGGCGATGCTCCCCGCCGACGCGGATGAGCGCGACCGATGCGAGCAAATCACCCTGCGCGCCTGCCGGGCGGAGGGCCTTCGCCTGCTCGGGTGGCGCGATGTTCCAGTGGCCGCCGGCGCGCTCGGACGATCAGCGCGCTCGGCGCTGCCGGCGCTGCGTCAACTCTTCGTCGCCGCCATCGGCCTCGACGGCGCTGCCCTCGAGGGACGGCTCCTGGTCCTTCGCAGGATCATCGAACGCGACGCACTGGCAGCGGGGATCGGCCGGGATCGGTTCCATTGGGCAAGCCTCTCGAGCCGCACCATCGTTTACAAGGGAATGCTCACCGCGGCGCAGCTCGCGGGCTTCTATCCAGACCTCGTCGACGAGCGGGTGACGTCCACGCTGGCCCTGGTCCATGCGCGTTTCTCCACCAACGTCCTGCCACGCTGGGACCTCGCCCAGCCCTTCCGGATGTCGGCACACAACGGTGAGATCAACACGCTCCGCGGGAACGTCAACTGGATGCGCGCGCGCCAGTCGAAGTTCCGCAGCCCGCACTTCGGTGACGACATCGCGAAGCTGATGCCCGTCCTCGACGAGTCGGGCTCGGACTCCTCGCAGTTCGACAACGCTCTCGAGCTGCTGGCCATGAGCGGCCGGCCGATCGAGCACGCGGTGATGATGATGATCCCGGAAGCCTGGCACCAGAACCCGCTCATGGACGAGGAGCGGCGCGCCTTCTACGAATTTCACAGCTCGCTGCTCGAGCCCTGGGATGGGCCCGCGGCAATCGCCTTCACCGACGGACGCGTGATCGGAGCCACGCTTGATCGCAACGGATTGCGTCCCGCACGGTACCTCGTCACCGAGGACGGGCTCGTGGTCATGGCATCAGAGGCCGGCGTCCTCGATCTGCCGGAGGAGCGGATTGCCAGGAAGTGGCGGCTCGAGCCGGGACGGCTGCTGCTGGTCGACACGACGGCCGGACGCATCCTCGACGACGCCGCCGTCAAGAGCGCGCTCAGCTCCGAGCAGCCCTACCGAGAGTGGATTCGCGAGGGGACCGTCCACCTCGATGAGCTCGACTCCCCCGACCACGTGCCCGCACCGGATCCGGGCACGCTCCTGGTGCGCCAGCAGGCGTTCGGGTACAGCGTCGAGGACGTCGAGATGCTCCTCGAGCCGATGGGCGAGACGGGCGAGGAAGCGGTCGGATCGATGGGCAACGACACGCCGCTTGCGGTGCTGAGCGACCGCCCGCTACCGCTCTTCAACTACTTCAAGCAACTCTTCGCGCAGGTCACCAATCCCCCGATCGACCCCATCCGCGAACAGGCGGTGATGTCGCTCGTGACCACGCTCGGCGCCGGCGGGAACCTACTCGAGCAGGGTCCGGCACAGGCGAAACGGCTCGAGATGCCGCATCCCGTGCTCACCAACCACGACCTCGAGAAGCTCCGCCATGTGACCCAGCGTCAGTTCCCCGCCGAAACGATCTCGATGGTCTTCCACCGTGACGCGGGAGCAGCCGGGCTCGTCGCGGGCATCGAGCGCATCTGCAGGCTCGCGTCGAAGCAGATCGAGGCGGGCGCCAGCGTCCTCATCCTCAGCGACCGGCACATCGATGCATCGCACGTGCCGATCCCGTCGCTGCTCGCCACCGCTGCGGTGCACCACCACCTGGTGCGCGAGCAGACACGCACCGGCGTCGGTCTGGTCGTCGAGACCGGCGAAGCACGTGAGGTGATGCACCTCGCGCTGCTCATCGGCTACGGCGCGGAGGCCGTCAACCCGTATCTCGCATTCGAGACCATCGCGGACATCGCGCGCCGCGACCTGATGCCGCCGACCATCGACGCGGCTCGCGCGGAAGAGCTCTACGTGCAGGCGCTCGTCAAGGGACTGCGCAAGACCATCGCCCGCATGGGGATCTCGACGATCCAGTCCTACTGCAGCGCGCAGATCTTCGAATGTCTCGGCATCGACCGCACCGTCGTCGATCGCTACTTTCCCAAACACCGCCTCGCGCATCGGCGGCATCGGGATGGACGTCATCGCCGCCGAGGCGATCGCACGCCATCAGCGTGCATTCCCCGACGTGCGCATCACCTCACCAACCCTGGAGGACCGCGGCGAGTATCGCTGGCGCCGTGATGGCGAGCACCACCAGTGGAACCCCGAGGTGATCGGTGCCCTCCAGCATGCGGTCAAGGCCAACGACGAGACCGCGTTCCGCCGCTACGTGGCGCTCGCAGACGACGAATCGCGGCGGTTGAAGAACCTTCGTGGTCTCTTCAAGCTGCGCGAGTCGCCGGACGCGGTGCCCCTTGACGAGGTCGAGCCGGCGCTCGACATCGTCCGCCGCTTCTCGACGGGTGGCATGTCGCACGGCTCGCTGAGCAAGGAGGTGCACGAGCTGCTCGCCATTGCGATGAATCGCATCGGGGCTCGGTCCAACACCGGCGAAGGGGGCGAGGATGCTTCGCGTTTCGAACCGGATGCCAACGGCGACTGGCGGAGAAGCGCGATCAAGCAGGTCGCATCGGCGCGCTTCGGCGTCACCGCTCACTACCTGGTGAACGCGGACGAGTTGCAGATCAAGATCGCCCAGGGCGCCAAGCCCGGCGAGGGAGGTCAGCTGCCCGGGCCAAAGGTCGATGAGGCCATCGCACGGCTGCGCCATTCGACGCCGGGGGTCGGGCTCATCTCCCCTCCGCCGCACCACGACATCTATTCGATCGAAGACCTCGCTCAGCTGATCTGGGACCTCCGCTGCGTGAACCCCGAGGCGCGGATCAGCGTGAAGCTGGTTGCCGAAGCGGGGGTCGGCACCGTCGCCGCCGGAGTGGCGAAGGCGCGTGCCGACCACATCGTGATCGCGGGCTACGAAGGTGGCACAGGCGCCTCGCCGCTGACGGCCATCAAGCACGCCGGCGTGCCCTGGGAACTCGGACTTGCCGAAGCCCAGCAGGTGCTGACCAGGCAGCGGCTCAGGAGCAGGGTTGCGCTGCTCGCCGACGGCCAGATGAAGACCGGACGCGACGTCGTCGTCGGCGCGCTGCTCGGCGCCGATGAGTTCGCGTTTGCGACTGCCCCGCTCATTGCCGCGGGCTGCGTGATGATGCGCGTCTGCCATCTCAACACCTGTCCGGTCGGCATCGCCACGCAGGACCCGGTGTTGCGTGCGCGTTTCGCCGGGCGCCCGGAGCATGTGGTGGCGTTCATGCTCTTCCTCGCCGAAGACGTGCGAAGGTGGATGTCACGGCTCGGATTCCGTCGCTTCGAGGACATGATCGGCCGCGTCGATCTCATCGAGACGAATCCCGCCGTGGAACACTGGAAGGCTCGCGGCCTCGATCTCCAGCCGTTGCTCATGGTGTCCGAGGTTGATTCTCCGGAGGAGCGGCGGCACAGCAGCCGCCAGACCGCAGACCTCGGCGACATGCTTGACAACGAGATCATGGCTCGCTGTGGCAACTCGCTTGCCACCGGCGCGCCCGTCCACATGAGATTGCCGGTACGTAACGTGCATCGCTGCATCGGCGCGATGCTCAGCGGTGAGGTCGCCCGGCGACACGGTGCGGCAGGCCTCCCTGACAGCACGATCGACGTCGAGCTCGATGGCGCGGCGGGTCAGTCATTCGGCGCATGGCTGACGAACGGCGTCACGCTCACCCTGCGGGGGGAGGCGAACGACTATGTCGGCAAGGGACTCTCCGGCGGCCGGCTGGTCATCCGCCCGCCGGAGCGGGCCACCCGACGTGCCGAGGACAACATCATCATCGGCAACGTCGCCCTGTACGGCGCCACGTCCGGCGAGGCCTTCATCCGCGGTGTCGCGGGGGAGCGGTTCTGCGTGCGCAACTCGGGCGCGGTGGCGGTCGTCGAGGGCGTCGGCGATCACGGCTGCGAGTACATGACCGGTGGAACCGTCGTTGTGCTCGGCGCAACCGGGCGCAACTTCGCCGCGGGCATGAGCGGCGGCGTCGCGTACGTGCTCGATGACGAGCGGATGTTTGCGGCGCGCTGCAATCGAGCATCGGTGGCACTCGAGCCGTTGGGTCTCGACGATCACGAGCTGGTTCGCGGCCTGCTCGAGCGCCACACGGCGCTCACCGGCAGCGCCGTTGGGAAACGCCTGCTCCGGACGTGGTCGCAGGAGCGAGAGCGCTTTGTCAAGGTGATGCCGGAAGAGTTCCGGCGCGCGCTGCGCGCCCAACTCGAGCTGGTGAGCTGATGGGTGCTCGCACCGGATTCCTCGAGCACACCCGGCATACCGCACACAAGCGACCGGTGGCGGAGCGGATCGCCGACTACCGCGAGGTCTACCTCTCGTTGCCGCTCCAGGTCATGCGCGACCAGGGTGCGCGGTGCATGGATTGCGGGGTCGCGTTCTGCCATGACGGCTGTCCGCTCGGCAATCTCATCCCCGAGTGGAACGACCTCGTCTACCGCGACGACTGGAAGGGCGCCGTGGAACGGCTCCACGCCACCAACAACTTTCCGGAGTTCACCGGCCGTCTCTGTCCGGCCCCGTGCGAACCCGCGTGCGTGCTCGCGATCAACGATGACCCGGTCGCGATCAAGCAGATCGAACAGTCGATCATCGACCGGGCGTTCGATGAGGGGTGGATCCGCGCCGAGCCGCCGGCGCATCGCACCGGGCGCCGCGTTGCGGTCGTCGGATCGGGACCGGCAGGACTCGCCGCAGCCCAGCAGCTCAACCGAGCCGGCCACCGGGTGACCGTCTTCGAACGCTCGGACCGCGTCGGCGGCCTCCTTCGATACGGGATCCCCGATTTCAAGATGGAGAAGTGGGTCCTCGACCGGCGGATCGATCTGCTCGAGGCCGAGGGAATCACCTTCGAGACCGGGTACGACATCGGCCGCGATGTGCAAGCTGAGCAGTTGCGCGAGCGTTTCGACGCGGTGGTGCTCGCGGTCGGTGCGGAGCGTCCGCGCGATATGGACGTTCCCGGACGCGAGCTCGATGGGGTTCACTTCGCCATGGACTATCTCGTGCAGCAGAACCGCAGGGTCGCCGGGGATCGTCTGAACGCCACCCCGGAGATCACCGCGCGAGGCCGGAAGGTGATCATCATCGGCGGCGGCGACACCGGCGCCGACTGCCTGGGCAACGTGATCCGCGAGCAGTGCAGTGAGGTGCAGCAGCTGTACATCTACGCTCAGCCCCCCGACACGCGGCCGGAGGGCAACCCGTGGCCGCAGTGGCCGTTGATCCTCCGCACCTACCCGGCACACGACGAGGGGGGTTCCCGCGAGTTCGGCCTGATGGTGACGAGCTTCGAGGGCGAGCACGGCGCTGTGCAAAGCGTCCGCGCGGCCCGGGTCGAAGCGGTTCGTGATCACGGGCGGCGGACGTTCGTGCCCCTCCCCGGGGACGACATTCACGTCGACGCCGATCTCGTCCTCATCGCCATCGGCTACGAGGGACCGACGCGATCCGCGCTGCTCGACGGGCTCTCCGTGCCCTTCGACAACTCCGGCAACGTTGCTGTCGACGAGGCATTCGCCTGCGCCACACCGGGTGTTTTCGCGGCAGGCGACGCGGTGCGCGGCGCTTCGCTGATCGTATGGGCGATCGCCGATGGGCGCGCGGCGGCGCGCAGCTGCGACGCGTATCTGACCGGAGCCGTCCGGCTCCCCTAGAGCGCAATCCGCGGGAGCGACCTAGACTGAACGAACTTTATGGCCACTGAGCCGGGTGCCGGTCCCAAGGAGCTGCCGCCGATTGCGAGGGATGCAAATACGAGCGGTCCGGTTTGGTCGTGGTCGGAGATACGCCGGGGGACACCGCTGCGCATCTTCATCGACCTCGTCCAGTACGGCGTCGCCATCGTCCTGCTCGTGCTCGCCGTGGTGGTGCTGGTGCGGAGCTTCATCAGCTTCATCACGTCGCTCAATGCGGCGGCACCCGACTACACGCTCTCCCTCGTCAGCGCAATTGACGGCGTGCTCGTGGTCATCATCCTCGTCGACATCATGCGGACCGTGCTCACCCATCTCGAGGGGTGGGGCTTTCCATTCCGTCCGTTCCTTGTCATCGGCATCATCGCTGCGGTTCGAGACATCCTCGCGGTCTCGACCCGGCTGACCCTGTCCTCCGGGGGAACGACGAGCGGTGCACCGCCGATATCGCAGTCATTGCTCGAGCTTGCCACCAACGCCGGCGTCATCCTGGTTCTCGCCGTGGCCCTTTTTCTGACCCGCGGGCAGGACGTCGACGCGGAGACCGAAGCCCGGTAGCCCGGTTGATCAAGGTGGTCTCGTCAACGGCCTCGCCCATGGTCCAGTACTCCCACTCGCCCAGTTCGAGGTAGGTGTGGTGGTACCGGGGACTGGCTGCGTCGCGCGGCCACGGTTTGACCACCCCTTCACGCCGAATCAGAGCGACGAAGGCGCGGAACTCGGGCTCGAGGTCCTGCCGCCACACCAACACCGTGTACTCGTGGGGCCACTGCGGCATCGTCCTGGCGAACTGCCAGCGCACCTGTGCGATGTAGGCGCGAGCGTCGTCAATGGTGTAGGTCACTCCCACACTGTGGTCGGCGAAGGCGACATATGCCTGTCGCCCGGGCTTCCTGATCTTCAGCGAGGGTTGGGGCGGTCGAGGTTCCAGTGTCGCGCGACGACCGCCAGCCACGCGCCGTAGGGCGCCGGGGACAGCCCGAACCGGCTGATCATTCGCTGACCACCCTCGTGATCGCCGTAGAGCAGGTCGATCGTGACCGGTTTCGCCGAGGTCGCAGCATCCCGGGCCGTGGCGTAGATCGGTTCGCCGGGGTCGCGGAACGCGCCCTGCCAGAAGCCGGTGTCCCCGGCGGGAACATAGATGTCGCGCGTCAGCTGGCGGAAGTCCCTGCTGTCCGGGGGCGCGACCCCGGACAGCCGTTCCGCGTGGAAGTACCAGCCGTGGAGCACGGCGATGCCGGCCCCGGCATTGCGCAGACCGATGACCAGGTACACCGCCTCAGGCCCAACTTCGAACGCCGCGTGGCCGCCCTCGATCGTCACCCAGTGCTGGTCGTGGAACGACACCTTCTGCGGTGGGTCCTCGAGGCGCGAGGGCATGAGCACCGGGCGCAAACCTGCGAGCAGCGATCGCTCCGCGGCGCGAGCCGCGCGGTTGGCGGAGCGCACTGATGAGAAGGTGGCGACCGCGAGCACCAGGGTGCCACCGGCAGTGGCGAGGGCGGAGATGGTGACCCAATCAGCCATGGCGCCCGAGCTTATCCGCCGGCCCCGCTGGTCGCGGAATCCCGCTTGGCAGTTGAGCGGTTCAGCACCTGGCGCGCTTCGCGCGCCATCTCCGCGTCCTCTCGCGCGGTGACCACCACCACCGCGGGCCCTGCACCTGCGGGTGCGATCACCGCATCGCCCTCAGCCGGACCGAGCGTCCGCGGGAGCCCGAGCAGGCTCAGGCGACCACACACTCTGCTTCGTACCACGGCTGAGTGCTCGCCGACTCCACCGGTGAACACGACGGCGTCGAGGCGGTCGAGCGAGGTTGCGAGGCCGCCGATGACGCGGCTCAGCGCGTGGACGTAGACGTCGAGCGCAAGGATGCATGCAGCGTTGCCCGCGGCGGCCTCGCGCTCGACGTCGCGCATATCCGATCTGCCGCAGAGCCCGAGGAGTCCGCTGGCGTGTTCGAGTGACCTGGTCATGACCTCGACTGTGAGCCCGCGGCGATCCTGAAGCCAGAGGAGTGCCCCGGGGTCGACGGTTCCGCTCCGCGACGCCATGACCGCGCCCTCCAGGGGCGTGAAGCCCATGCTCGTGTCCACGCTCCGCCCGTCGCGGATGGCGCACGCAGATACCCCTGAGCCGATGTGCGCGATCACGATGCGTACTCCGCCCGCGGGGCGATCCAGGAGCTCAGCGGCACGCCGGCTCGCCCATGCGTATGACAGACCATGAAATCCGTAACGACGGACGCCCCACTCACGCCACTCTGCCGGCACAGCGTACGTGGTCCCGAACTCCGGGATGGTCGCGTGAAAGGCAGTGTCCACACACACGATCTGCGGCCGGTCCATGGTCGCGCGCGCCGCGTCGAGGAGCGCGAGCGCCGGCGGCACGTGCAACGGAGCAAGCTCGATCGCGGCGTCGAGCTGGTGCCGCACCACGTCGTCGACGACCGTTGCCTGGCGGACCGACGCCCCGCCGTGCACCAGCCGGTGCGCCACAGCGTCGACATCTCCGGCTCGCGCGACGAAGTCACGCAGCGCGGCGATCGGGTCGGTGTCCGCGTCGGTCTGCTGCTCGTCCGCGATTCTGTCGTCGCGGTCCACGACACTGAGCTTCAGGCTGCTCGAGCCCGCATTCACTGCGAGAACGCGCATCGGTCAGTCCGGCGCCGTGGAGCGCATCCTGGCGGGGTTCACCCCGGCCAGCGCCATTCGCGGATCTCGGGCATGTCCTCGAAGTACTCGCGAACGTACGCGTGGTGCCGCTCCAGCTGCGCGACGCAGAAGCGGTCGAGGTCGTCGGCACCGGCGGGTGTGCGCCGGGAGCGGCGCAGCGCTTCCATCACGAGGTGATAGCGGCTCATCTCGTTGAGCACCACCATGTCGAAGGGAGTCGTCGTCGTGCCGTGTTCGTTGTATCCGCGAACGTGGAATCGTCCGGCGTTCGGGCGGCCGTGCACGACCTGATGAAAGGCCCGTGCGTAGCCATGGAAGGCCATCACGACGTCGGTCTCGTCGGTGAACAGCCCGGTGAAGCTGACAGCGCTCAATGCGTGCGGGTGGAATGATGCCGGGCTCATGGCCAGCAGGTCCACCACATTGACAACGTGGAACCGCAGGTCCGGCACGTGCTCACGAAGCAGCGCCGCGGCCGCCAGCGTCTCCAGTGTCGGGATGTCGCCGGCACAGCCGAGCACCACGTCCGGCTCGCCGTCGCCGGGGTTGGATGCCCACGTCCACTTGGACGCGCCGCGGGTGCAGTGCTCGATCGCCTCGTCCATTGACAGGTACTGGAGCTGGGGCTGCTTGTCGATCACGATCACGTTCAGGTTGTTGATGTTGGTGAAGCAGCGCTGCGCCACCACAAGCAGGCAGTTGGCATCGGGCGGTAGGTACACGCGGACGACGTCGCCACTCATCGCCATCACGGTGTCGATGAGCCCGGGTCCCTGGTGGCTGAAACCGTTGTGGTCGTTGCGCCAGCAGGTGGACGTCAGCAGGATGTTCAGTGACGCGACCGGCTCACGCCAGCTCAGTCCGCGGGCCGCCTCGAGCCACTTCGCGTGCTGGACGGTCATCGAGGCTGAGACCATCGCGAACGCCTCGTAGGTCGCGAAGAGCCCGTGCCGGCCGGTGAGCACGTATCCCTCGAGCCAGCCTTCGCAGAGATGCTCCGAGAGCACCTCCATCACGCGTCCGTCGGCGCTCATGTGATCGTCGATCGGGATGATCGATTCCTCGAAGGCTCGGTTCTCGATGTCGAACACCGCCCCGAGCCGGTTGCTGTTGGTCTCATCCGGGCAGAACAGGCGGAAGTTGCTGGGATTCTCCCGATAGATGTCACGAATCCACTCACCGAGGCGGCGCGTCAACTCCGCAACGGTGACTCCCGGGGTGACGCTCATCGCGTAGTCGGTGATCTCCGGAAGACGCAGCCGGTGGAGGAGGATCCCGCCGTTGGCGTGAGGGGACGAGCCCATGCGCTTGTCGGCGTGGGGCATCAGCGACGTCACCGCCGCGACAGGTCTGCCGCCACTGTCGAAGAGATCCTCGGGCCGGTAGCCGCGCATCCACTCCTCGAGCATCGCGAGGTGAGCCGGGTTGGTCCTGACGTTGTCGAGCGGCACCTGGTGGGCGCGAAAGGTGCCCTCCACCGGCTTGCCGTCGACGAACTTGGGTCCGGTCCACCCCTTGGGTGTGCGCAGCACGATCGCGGGCCATTCGGCGCGCCCCATGCTCGCGCCGCTGCGAGCCGCCGACTGGATCTCGCGGATGCGGTCGTAGCAGGCGTCGAGTGTGTGCGCGAACTCCTCGTGCACGGCCCGAGGGTCGTCGCCACTGACCACGTGCACCTCGTATCCGTGCGCGCCGAGGAGGCCGCGAACATCCTGTTCGCGAGCGCGTCCGAGCACGGTGGGGCCGCTGATCTTGTACCCGTTGAGCTGCAGGATCGGGAGCACCGCGCCGTCGCGACGTGGATTGAGAAAGCTGACCCCTTTCCACGATCCCTCGAGCGGTCCGGTCTCCGCCTCACCGTCGCCGACCACGCACGCAGCGATCAGGTCGGGATTGTCGAAAACTGCGCCGAAAGCGTGAGCCAGCGCATACCCCAGCTCGCCGCCCTCGTGGATGGAGCCGGGCGTCGGGACGCTCACATGGCTGGGGATGCCTCCCGGTGTCGAGAACTGGCGGACGAGCCGGAGCAGGCCGGGCTCGTCGAGCGAAACCGCTGGATAGATCTCGGAGTACGTGCCCTCGAGGTAGACGTTGGCGACGATTGCCGGGCCGCCGTGACCGGGGCCCGCGATGTACAGCACGTCGCAGCCGCGCTGCTGGATCAGCCGGTTGAGCTGGACGTAGATCAGGCTCAGTCCCGGCGAGGTTCCCCAGTGGCCGAGCAGCCGCGGCTTGATGTGCTCCACGCGCAGCGGCTCTCGCAGCAATGGGTTCGCCTGGAGGTAGATCTGCGCGACGGTGAGGTAGTTTGCCGCGGTCCAGGAGGTGACCAGCGCATCCAGATCGACGCCGGCCTCGGAGGGAGTCAGGGTGCTCACCTCCGGCATCGTAGCCGGGGGAAAGGCCCGGCCCGGTTGCGAGCCGGTTATGGCCTCGATCAGGCGGTATCGCGGAAGGTGAGGGAGTATCCCTTCCCCGGCTTGTTGACGAGGTCGCAGGGGATGGCCAGTCGCGCCAGGATCTTTCGTATCCGCAGGACATAGTTGCGCACCTCCTCCGGGTACAGCGCCGCATCCGACCACGCGAGCGCGGTGATCTGCGACGCCGTGTAGAAGCGGTGGGGATGGTCGAGCAGGAATTGCAGGAGCTCGAACTCCCGTGCGGTCAGCACGGCTTCGTGTCCCCTGTGGCGGATGACCCTTCCGTTCGGGTCGAGCCAGAGTCCCTGGAGCTGCCAGACGCGCTGATACCAGAGGTCGAGGCGGGCGTAGTACCCGGCCATCTGCGCTTCGATGAAGCCGATATCCTCGTCGGCGGCACCCTGAGCGACCGGATGCAGTTTGGGGAGTTCGCGCCTCACGCGCTCGAGCAGACCCAGCTTGAAGCGGATCAGATCGTCGTAGATGCTCATCCAGTGGCGGGCGTCTTCCCAGTGCTCGGTCTGGAGGTCCTCACCCTGGAGCGGACGAGCTGGCGGCGTGGTTCGACCGATACCCACGGACCGTGACTATACGAAAGCTGTTGCTGATCTTCTTATGCCCCGTGGTGTATCAGAAGACCATGAACCTGAAAGCGGGCCGTGATCGACCCGACATCGTGGCCGCCATCAGAGGAGGCGACAGTTCGCTGGGCATGGAGGGGGAGGCGGACCCGGCCACGGCGACGCTGGAGCAGGCGCTGTTCTGGCGAAACATCTACTCCGAGATACTCGCCATGGAGGAGTCGGTCCTCGAGCGCATTCAGCAACTGATGGCTGATCAGTCGCCGCAGGCGCGACAGGAGGTTGCGCTCACCAATGTCCCGGTGGTCGTGGCTCAGGCCGAACGATTTCGCTCGCGTCTCGGATTCTGGGAGTCCGCATACCGGCGCACCACTGCCAACACCGAGCCCGCCGCAGCGTCCGCTGTTGCTGCAATTGTTACGTCCGGCGACGGACACTGATCCGAACGTGGGACCGCATCCTGAATCGTTTTCAGTGTCGAGCGTCCCCGAAGGAGCCGGTATATGAGCGATATGCAGACTGAGGATCAGTCCGTCACGAACTACGGATCGAACCGGACCGGAGTCAACACGACCACTCAAACCGTGGCTGATCCCGCGACGGGGGCAAGCCTTCGCCGGAGCACGACCAGTGTCTGGTCGGGCAGGTCTCCCGGAGTCGAGTTCGTCTGGCTCATCGCCGGAATCGTCGTCGTCTTTCTCGCACTGGACTTCGTCTTCCATGCTGCCGGCGCCAACGACGTGGGGTTTGCATCGTTCGTCTTCGCCGTCGGCAAGGCCCTAGCGGCGCCGTTCGCCGGAATCTTCAAGACGGCGTCCGCGTCGCATGGAAACCTGATCGTCTGGGCAGATGTCCTGGCCATGGTCATCTATCTGCTTGCGGCGGCAGTGATCGTCAAGGTCGTCACGCTGATCTCGGCCCGCAGCGCCACCGCGGCGCACTGACCGGCGGACGCACGATGCTTGCACTGATTTCCGTGACGCTCGATCCCGGCTCGATCCTCGTCTGGGCCCTGATCGGTCTCATCGCCGGCTTTCTCGCGAGCAAGGTGATGACCGGCCACGGCAAGGGGATCGTTGCCGACATCGTGATCGGTGTCATCGGCGCTGTGGCGGGCGGCTTCCTTGCCCGCTACGTCGGCGTGACCACCAGCGTGACCAGCCACTCGATCATCGTCGAGATCGTCGTCGCCTTTGCCGGCGCTGTGATCCTCCTCGCCATCCTGCGCCTCGCCGGCTTCGGGAAACGGCGCAGCTTCCTCCGCTGAAGTACGGCTGCCGCCGCTGAGCGGCGGCACAGTGCCACACCGCGTAGGTCGTGGCATGCGCAGCACCCGCCTGACACGGGCTCCTGCGTGTCACATTGTCTCCTGCACCAACCATGCACGAGCGACTCGACAACGAGCCCGGCGAGAGGGGCAGACACCACGTGACCACGCGATCCGTGATCGCGCTCGCGTGCATCATCGCCTTCGCCGGCGGGATCGGAGTGCTGACCTCCTTTGGCCAGCGTCCGGCGCCGCAGATCACGCGCCCGGCACCGACGCAGCCGGCGCCCCAGCCCCTCACGCCAACCCCGGTGCCACTGCAACCACAGGCCGGCCACGGGTTCAGCATCGCTGACGACCTCGCAACCCACGAGATCGTGCTCTTCGGCGGAGTCGGTGACTACGCGAACACCTGGCTGTGGGACGCGTCCATGTGGACGCTTTCCCATCCGCAGGCAAGCCCCGAGCCACGATTCGGCGCCTCCGCGGCATACGACCCACGGACCAGGACCGTGCTGCTGTTCGGAGGCCGCCTCGAACCGGGAACTCCGGTCCAGGACACGTGGGCGTGGAATGGCACGACCTGGGGAGAGCTCGACAGAGGCGCGGGTGGCCCGCAACCGGGCGAGGGGTCCGAGCAGCCGCTCGCTCCTCGCCGCGGGCTGCTGTGTCGGGCCGCCACCGTCCACCGGAGCGGCGAACACCACATGGCGGTGGGACGGACGAAGCTGGACGCTGCTGCCTGCGCAACCCGCTGCACCGGCGGGTGGGTCGACCATGGCACTGGACCCGGCGAGGGGCCGTCTGGTGCTGTGCGCGTGCGGCTTCGCGGCATCGCAGTCGCAATTGTGGGAATGGGGCGGCACGGCATGGGTTTCGCTGACGTCCGGCCCGCTGCCGGCGACTGGAGGGATGGAGGTCACCGATGCCGACCGCGGGGTTCTGCTGCTCTTCGGTGCCCCGAACGCCGCGAACCAGGCAGGCCACACGCCGGTCGACGTGTGGGTGCTGACGGCTCGGTCGTCGTGGGCGCAACTCGGAAGGATCGGATAGCCCGGATGCCCGGGCGCATCGAGACGGCGAGGCTCTGGCCATGTGCAGAGCGGCTACGCTGCCGGTGGTCACCGCCGCCGCCGTTCACGGAGTATTCACGAAGCTCGATGACGGAACCGATCGACGTCCGCGAGCGCATCGAGCTCTGCGATCTGCTGCTCGAGCTCGGTCCCGACGCATCCACGTTGTGTGAGGGCTGGACGACTGCCGACCTCGCGGCGCACCTTGTCTTGCGCGAGCACTTCCACCGATGGTCGGATGCCCAGCGCGCGACAGAGAAGGCAAAAGGGCTTCCGGCGATGGTCTCCCGCCTGCGCGCCGGGGCGCCACTGATTCCCTGGCGCGTCCCCCGGCTTCGCGACATCCTCAACGGCCTGGAATACTTCATCCATCACGAGGACGTCCGCCGCGCCAACGGTCGTGAGCCGCGCGCGCCGGTTGCCGATCTCGAAGCATTGTCATGGCGGATGGCGGGCTTCTCGGCTCGCCGGCTGGCGCGCGCAATCCGTCCGTACGGGCTCGAGCTCGTGCGCCCCGATGGTGCGATGCGACGGTATGGATCAGGTGAGACGGCGACGCTCACCGGACCGGCGACAGAGCTCATCCTCTATCTCGGCGGCAGACGCTCGACCGCGCACGTCGCACTCGGCGGTGGAGCCGGTGCCGTGGCCGCCGTCGATCGCACCAAAATAGCGATCTGAGCATCCGCGGATGCGTCCAGCGCGCACACGGGAGGAGCGGTGACGGATTCGGTAACCCGGATGCTCGCCGGTGATGCCGCATCACGCGCGCTGGGCATCGAGGTTCGCGATGTCAGCGCCGGAGCAGCCACCGCCACCATGCGGATCCGCGCGGACATGGTGAACGGTCACGGCATCACCCACGGGGCGTTCGTCTTCGCGGTTGCGGACACGGCATTTGCGTGTGCCTGCAACAGCCACGGGACGCTGACCGTCGCCGCCGCGGTCGACATCACGTTCATCGCCCCATCGCATGCGGGCGACCTGCTCGAGGCGCGCGCAGTGGAGCGAACCCGGTTCGGACGTTCGGGGATCTACGACGTCACCGTTCGCCGTGGCGACGAGGTGGTCGCGGAATTCCGAGGCACCAGCCGGACCATCGGGAAGGACCCCGCGTGATCGGTCTCGGGGCTGCAGCCGCGCCGGAGCTGCTGGACGCGGGTGAACGCCTGAGCCGCGATGCGCTGCTCCACCTGCAGCTGCAGCGCCTGCGCTGGTCGTTGGCTCACGCCTACGCGCATGTCCCCCACTACCAGCGCGCCTTCGACGCCGCGGGCATCGGGCCCGACGATTGCGAATCCCTCGCCGACCTCGCGCGATTTCCGCTGACCAGCAAGCTCGATCTCCGCGACAACTACCCGTTCGGCATGTTCGCGGTACCGCGGTCCGAGGTACGCCGCATCCATGCGTCGAGCGGGACGACCGGGCGCCCGACGGTCGTCGGCTACACACAGGGCGATCTCGACATCTGGGCGGACCTCATGGCGCGGTCCATACGGGCCGCGGGCGGGCGCCCCGGCGACATGGTGCACGTCGCCTATGGCTACGGTCTCTTCACCGGTGGTCTGGGCGCCCACTATGGCGCTGAGCGCCTGGGTTGCACGGTCGTTCCGGTGTCCGGAGGTATGACACCACGCCAGGTGCAGATGATCCGCGACTTCGAGCCCTCGATCATCATGGTGACGCCGTCGTACATGCTCGCCCTGGTCGACGAGTTCGAGCGTCAGGGTGTGGACCCGCGGACGTGCTCGCTGCGGATCGGGATATTCGGTGCGGAACCGTGGACCGAGGCGATGCGCGCCGAGATCGAGGGACGCATGGACATGCACGCAGTGGATATCTACGGGCTGTCGGAGGTGATGGGCCCAGGGGTCTCGCAGGAGTGCGTGGAAACCAAGGATGGTCTGCACATCTGGGAGGACCATTTCTACCCGGAGGTCGTCGACCCGATCACCGGCGAGGTGCTCCCCGACGGTGAGATCGGTGAACTGGTGTTCACGTCGCTGACCAAGCAGGCGCTGCCGATCGTCCGCTACCGCACGAGAGACCTCACCCGGTTGCTGCCCGGGACGGCGCGACCGGCGTTCCGGCGCATGGAGCGGGTGACCGGTCGCAGCGACGACATGATCATCCTTCGAGGCGTCAACGTCTTTCCGACGCAGCTCGAGGAGCTCGTCGTCCGTACCGGCGGCCTCTCGCCCCACTTCCAGCTGATCCTCGGCCGTGAGGGCCGGCTCGACACGTTGACCGTCCGCGTCGAGGCCCGTCCCGACTGCCCGTCCGAGCGGCGCCAGCCCGCGGCGAAAGCTCTGGCTCGCGAGGTGAAGGACCGGGTCGGGGTCACCGTGGAGATCGACGTCGTGGATCCTGACACCCTCGAACGCTCGGTCGGCAAGTTGCAGCGGGTGATCGACCGCCGGTCGTAGACTTCGCCAGCCCGCCGGTCGGACACGCCAGTCCGCGGGTCACGGGAGGCATTCGGGGTGGATCGGTTTTTGCTGTACCGGACCTACGACGAGTTGGAGGTCGGTCAGACCCAGCGCACCCGGGGACGGACGATCACCGAGACCGACATCGTCAACTGGTGCGCGCTCACAGGGGACTGGTTCTACCCGCACATTGACAGGGTCGCTGCCGAGCGATCCATGTTCGGTCAGCGGGTTGCGCCGGGGATCATGGTGTTCGCGCTCGGCACCGGGCTCGGCGTGCCCAGCGATGCGACGACCATCCTCGCCAACTACGGCACCGACCGTCTTCGCTACACAGCCCCGACGTGGATCAACGACACGATCTATCTCGACATCGAGGTGATCGAGAAGTCGGATCGCGACGCGAAGTCGGGGCTCGTGTCGTACCGCTGGGACGTCGTCAACCAGAACGGGGTCACCGTGTGCGCGAGCCAGTTGAAGATCCTCACCGCCAGGGAGCGAGCGCCGTATGCCGGAATCTGAACAGCACGGGAATGTGCGCCTGAGCGTCGAGGACGGCGTCGCCGAGCTGGTCCTCGATCGCCCCGACAAGATGAATGCGATGAACGTCGCAATGGTGGGCGAGCTCATGGAGTGCCTTGGCGCCGCGGAGACGGCCGGCGCACGCGCGCTGCTCGTTCGCGGCGAGGGGCGCGCCTTCTGCAGCGGTCGCGATCTCTCCGAAGCCGATCCGCTCCACGAGGACGGCGAGGCGATCCTCCGCGACCTGGTCAACCCGCTCATGGCGCGGATGTCCGGCCTGGCCATGCCGACGATCGCGGCCGTCCACGGCGCCTGCCTCGGCACCGGACTCGGCCTTGCGCTGGCGTGCGACATCGCCTACGCGGCCGACGACGCGCGGATCGGCTCGCCGTTCGCGCGAATCGGCGCCGTTCTGGACAGCGGCGCCCACGCCGCCTTCGTGTCGCGGGTCGGGCCGCACCGCGCGCTCGAGCTCGTCTACACGGGGCGGCTGCTCTCCGGTCGTGAGGCTGCCGAATGGGGTCTGGTGAATCGCAGCGTCGCCGGGGCCGACCTGGTCCGCCGGACTCGCGAGATGGCTCGCACTGTTGCGCAGGGACCCACCGCGGCCTTCCTCGAGTCGAAGCGCATCGTGCGCCGGATCCAGGACGAGTCACCGTCGCTGGCCGGCCTGCTTGCCGCTGAAGCGGCGGCCCAGGGTCGGGCGTCGCGAACCCACGATTACCAGGACGGCATCTCCGCGTTCCAGGAGAAGCGCCGGCCCGCCTTCACCGGCCGGTAGTCAGCACCCACATGACCGACCTCGCCACCTCATTTCCGAGCCTGCTCTTCGAGCGTCCCGAGGACGGCATCCTGGTGATCACCATGAAGGCGGAGGGTCGCCTCAACGCGGCCGATGCCGCCATGCATCGCGACCTTGCGGGGGTGTGGCGCGCCGTCGACACCGACGACCAGACCCGCGCGGTGATCATTCGTGGCGCCGGCGGGACCTTCTCATCCGGTGGCGATTTCGATCTCATCGAGGAGATCGTCGCGGACTTCGCGGTGCGCGCCCGGGTGCTCCGGGAGGCACGCGAGCTTGTGTACAACGTCATCAACTGCGCCAAACCGGTCGTCTCGGCGATGGACGGGGTGGCGGTCGGCGCCGGGCTGGTCGTGGGTCTGCTCGCGGACATCTCCATCGCCGGGCGCTCGGCCCGCCTGATCGACGGCCATACCCGTATCGGGGTGGCCGCCGGCGATCACGCGGCGATCATCTGGCCGCTGCTCTGCGGCATCGCCAAGGCCAAGTACCACCTCCTGCTCTGCGAGCCGGTCAGCGGCGAGGAGGCGGAGCGGATCGGCCTCGTCTCGCTCAGCGTCGCCGACGACCAGGTGCACGCCACGGCCCTCGAGGTGGCTCGCAAGCTCGCGGCCGGATCGCCGACCGCGATCGCGTGGACCAAATACGCGCTCAACAACTGGCTGCGGGCGGCCGGCCCCATCTTCGACAGCTCGCTGGCCCTCGAGTTCCTCGGTTTCACCGGGCCCGATGTCGCCGAGGGCCTGGCGGCGAGAAGGGCCAGACGGGCGCCGGACTTCGGCGGCCACGGTCCGCAGGGGTAGGATCGATCAACGTGAGTGTGGAGGTGTCGTCCGCAACCAGCGGGCCGTCCTCATTTCCGGGGCCGGCGAAGGCCGCCTGGCAGGACGTGGCCGCCGAGGGGGCGCTCAGCGCCGTGCAGGCTCATGACGTCGACCTGAGCGACGAGCAACTCCGCGCCCTCTACCGGCTGATGGCCCTGAGCCGGCGGGTCGACCGCCAGGCGATCAACCTCACCCGCCAGGGGGCGCTCGGCGTCTTCGCGTCGAGCCACGGCCAGGAGGCCGCGCAGGTCGGCTCGGTCTTCGCGCTCGATGCTGACGACTGGCTTTTCCCGACATATCGCGAGACGGTCGGTACCTTCGCCCGGGGGGTCGATGTCGTCGAGCTCCTGGCGCTCTTCTCGGGGAGCTGGCACTGCGGTTTCGACCCATACCGATACCGGGTCGCTCCGCTCACGACCCCGCTGGCCACGCAGGCGTTGCACGCCGTCGGCCTCGCCATGGCGGCCCGGATCAAACACGACCCCATCGTCGCCCTGACCTTCTTCGGCGACGGCGCGGCCAGCGAGGGTGACGCCCACGAGGCGCTGAACATGGCCGCGGTGTACGGCGCCCCAGTGGTGTTCGTCGTCCAGAACAACGGCTACGCGATCAGCGTTCCGTTCCGGCTCCAGACCAGAACGTCGTCGATCGCACTGCGCGCCGCAGGGGTCGGCATGCCGGGCATCCGCGTCGACGGCAACGACGTCATCTCGGTGTACGGAGCGGTCAAGAGCGCGGTCGACCGTGCCCGCCGCGGGGACGGACCGACACTCGTGGAGGCTGTCACCTACCGGCTCGAGGCGCACACCACGGCCGACGACACCACCCGGTATCGAAGCGACGACGAGGCGACCGAGTGGCGCGCGCGGGATCCTGTCGAAGGGTTTCTGCGGGTGCTGCGTGAAGGGGGAGTGGTCGACGAGGCCTTCCTCGCCGAGGTCGAAGCCGAAGGCGAGGCGACCGCCGCGACCATGCGCGACGCGCTCTTCGGCGCCCCCGCCGGCGATCCCCGCGAGATGTTCGACCACGTGTACGCCACGCCGACGGCACAGCTGGAGGGTCAGCGCGCGCTGCTCGAACGGGAGATGCAGGCGGCCGAGGAGAACTGATGGAGCTGACCATGGCCGGCGCGCTCAACGCGGCCTTGCGCGATTCGATGCGCGAGGACGACACCGTGGTCGTCTACGGCGAGGACGTGGGCAGGCTGGGCGGGGTGTTCCGCATCACCGACGGGCTCCAGGCGGAGATGGGAACCGATCGATGCTTCGACACCCCGGTCGCCGAGTTGGGCATCGCGGGAACCGCGATCGGCATGGCGCTCTACGGGCTGCGCCCGGTGGTCGAGATGCAATTCGACGGCTTCTCCTACCCGGCGCTCAACCAGGTGATCAGCCATGTCGCGAAGTACCGCAACCGCACCCGCGGCCACGTGGGGCTGCCCTTGGTGATCCGCATCCCGTACGGGGGCGGCATCGGCGCTGTCGAGCACCACTCTGAGAGCCCCGAGGCGTACTACACCCACACCGCGGGGCTCACGGTCGTCTCCCCAGGGACCCCCGCGGATGCCTATGCGCTGCTGCGCGCGTCGATCGCGTTTGACGACCCGGTCATCTTCCTGGAACCGAAGCGCCGTTACTGGTTGAAGGAGGACCTCGACCTGCCGGTGACGGCCCCACCGATCGGCGAGGCCATCGTGCGCCGGGCCGGGACGACCGCGACGGTCATCGCCTACGGACCGATGGTGACGACCGCGATGGAGGCTGCCATGCGCGCAGCGGTCGAGAGCGGCTGGGACCTCGAGGTGGTCGATGTGCGCACGCTGTCGCCCCTCGACATGGACACCCTGGTCGCGAGCGCCACCAAGACCGGACGAGCCCTGGTGGTGCACGAGGCCGCGCGATTCGTCGGGTACGGCGCGGAGATCGCGGCCGAGTTGAGCGAGCGCGCCTTCGGCTACCTCGCCGCGCCGGTATTGCGCGTCACCGGGTTCGACGTTCCCTATCCTTCGGCCAAGATCGAGCGCCATTTCCTGCCCGACGCGGACCGGATCCTCGACGCCGTCGCACGGCTGCTCGAGTTCTGATCGATGCCGACGATTCGGGACTTTCTCATGCCGGACCTCGGGGAGGGGCTCACCGAGGGAGAGATCAATCGGTGGCTCGTGGCAGAGGGGGATGTCGTCGTCGTCGACCAGCCCGTTGCCGAGATCACCACTGAAAAAGCGGTCGTCGAGGTGCCGACGCCGTTTGCGGGGCGCGTTGCCGCGTTGCACGGCGCCGAGGGCGCGACCATCACGGTCGGGAAACCGCTGATCAGCATCGAGGTCGCCGGCGCGCCTGCCGCCGCGCCCTCGGGAAATGTGCTGGTCGGCTACGGTACGAGCGAGCCGGCGCCGCGGTCGCGGCGGAGCGCACCGCCGGGGCGGCCGGATGCGCCCGCGCCGCCCGGCGCCGGCATGATGCCACCCGCATCACCGCTGGTGCGGCGGCGTGCCGCGGAGGCGGGCATCGACCTCGCCGCCATCGCCGGCAGCGGGCCGGGCGGGATGGTGACCCAGGCCGACCTCGAGCGGGCGGTCAGCCGGTCAGGCGCACCGGCGGAAGCCGCAACGCCCTCCGCGATTGCCGGCGGCACCAGACGGGCGCTGACCGGGGTCGACCGCATCTCGGCGGAACGCCTGACCCGCTCTCACCATGAGGTCCCGGCCGCGGCGGCGTGGCTCACCGCCGACGCCACACGCCTGATGGCGATGCGGTCGGAGCTCGAGGATGCGAGTGGCACCCGGGTGACGCCGTTCGCGCTGATCCTCTGCCTCTGCGTCAGAGCGCTTCGGACGTTCCCACGCCTCAACGCGCATTTCGACACGCAATCCAACCAGATCATCGCCTTCGAGCCGATTCACCTCGGTGTCGCGGTCCAGACCGAGCGTGGTCTGGTCGTCGCCGTCATCCGCGACGCGCAGCGCCGGTCCGTGCAGGAGATGTCGGGTCATCTCACCCGGCTCGCGACCGCCGCACGCGACGGGTCCATCGACCTGGCCGACCTCCGCGGCAGCACCTTCACCGTGTCAAATTTCGGGGCCTTCGGGGTCGACGGTGGGACTGCGATCATCAATCCTCCCGAAGCTGCGATTCTCGGCGTCGGCCAGATCGCGACCCGGCCGTGGGTGGTTGAAGCGGCGGTTGTGCCACGCTCGCTGGTGGAGCTCTCACTCGTCTTCGATCACCGCGTTGCCGACGGCGGCGTCGCGGGTGGCTTCATCCGACACATCGCGGACCTCATCGAGGCTCCTGACGAGGCACTTGCGAATGATTGAATCCCCCGCGCCGAAAACGGAGCTGCGCCGCGCTCAGGCCGACACCTGGGTGTACTTCGACGGTGACTTCCGTCGCTACGGTGACGCGCATCTCGGTCTCCTCACCCACGCGCTCCACTACGGGACGGGCTGCTTCGAGGGAATCCGCGCGTACTGGAGCGAGCGGCAGCATCGAATCAACGTCTTCCGGATGTCCGATCACTTCGCGCGCATGGCCGCCAACGCGCGGATGCTGCACATGCAGCTGCCGCACACCGTCGACGAGCTGTGCGAGATCACCGTCGAGCTGCTGCGTCGCAACGCATTCACCACCGACCTGTACGTGCGACCGCTGGTCTTCAAGGCGAACGAGGAGATCGGCATTCGCTTTCACAACCTTCGCGACGGTTTCATGATCGTCCCGGTGCCGTTCGGAGCGTACGTGGACACGACCGGAGGGATTCGCTGCCAGGTGTCGAGCTGGCGGCGCATCGACGACAACGTCGCGCCGGCCCGTTCGAAGGCGACGGGCATCTACATCAGCAGCGCGCTCGCCAAAACCGAGGCCGTTCTCAACGGGTATGACGAGGCAATCCTCATGACCCAGGAGGGCCATGTCTGCGAGGGCAGCGCGGAGAACCTCTTCATCCTCCGGCGTGGCAGGTTGATCACGCCCCCGGCGTCGGAGAACATCGTCGAAGGCATCACCCGCGCGGTGCTCATGACCCTCGCGAGAGACGAGCTCGGCGTCGAGGTCGTCGAGCGCGCGATCGACCGCAGCGAGCTGTACATGGCCGAAGAGGTGCTGCTCTGCGGCACCGGCGCCGAGGTCGCAGGGGTGATCGAGATCGACCGCCGCAGCGTCGGCGACGGCACTCCCGGGCCGCTGACCCGCAAGCTCCAGGATCTCTATTTTGGCGTCTGCAAAGGTGAGGACGAGCGCTACGCGAGCTGGCTGACCCCGGTCGTCTGACCTCCGGTCACTGGTCGAAGTCGAGGACCACCTCGCGCGAGGTTGGGTGCGACTGGCAGGCGAGCACGAATCCGGCGTCGATCTCGCGCTGTTCCAGCGCGAAATGCTGGTCCATCTCGACGCTGCCGCTGACCAGCCTGGCGCGGCAGGTACCGCAGACGCCGCCCTTGCACGCGTAGGGCGCATCGGATCGAACCCGCAGCGCGGCGTCGAGAATGCGCTCGCCATCCGGATCGACGCTGAACGTCGAGCTGCGCCCGTCCAGGACGATGGTGACCTCAGCGGCGCCGGGCGCGTGCTCCACCGGCGCGAGCTGCTCGGCGGGTCGCTCCGGGCGCGGTGCGGCGTCGGCGTGGAAGAGCTCGGCGTGCACGTGATCCGGGTCGACACCGTGTTCGAGCAGCACCGCTCGCGAGGACTCGATCATGGCGCGCGGCCCGCAGAGGAACCACTCGTCGACACCGGCCGGCGGCACCAGTTCGTCGAGGAACATGCCGATCCGCTCGGCGTCGATGCGTCCGTGGAAGAGCTGCACCTCCTGCTCCTCCCGCGACAGCACGTGGTAGAGCGCGAACCGCTCCGGGTAACGGTTCTTCAGGTCCTCGAGCTCCTCGAGGAACATGATGTCCCTGACCGAGCGGTTGCCGTAGATGAGCGTCACCGAGCTGCGCGGTTCGACCGCCAGGATGGTGCTCACGATCGAGAGAATCGGCGTGATCCCGCTACCGGCCGCGATCATCGCGTAGGACGTCGCGCGAACCGGGTCCAGCGCCGTGTTGAAGTGACCGATCGGAGTCACGACCTCGATGATTTCGCCCGGGCGAAGCCGTTCCAGGGCGTACGCGGAGAAGATCCCGTCGGGGAGGCGCTTCACCGCCACGCGGAGCCGGCCGGAACCCGCGGCACTGCAGATCGAGTAGCTGCGGCGTACGTCGTCTCCAGCCGCCTCGCAGCGCAGCGATACGTGCTGTCCGTGCGTGAATGCGTACTCAGCGGTCAGCTCCGGTGGTATCTCGAATTCGAGCACCACTGCGTCATCGGTCAACCGTTCGACGCCCTTCACCCGCAGCGGATGGATGGTCGCTCGCCGATGTCCGGCCGTTGCGTCCGCAACCTGCGTTGCGGTCAAGCGCTCAGTGCTCCTTGAAGTGCGGGAAGGTCTCGCCGCAAGCCTCGCAGTGGCGCACGGCCTGGCACTGCGTCGAGCCGAAACGACTCACCTCGCGGGTGCGGGGCGAGGCGCACCGTGGGCACTCCACCGCCACCTTCAGGGGCTGGAGGTCGAACCCCTGCCGGCGTGGGGGCGCGATGCCGTACTCGCGGAGCTTGATCCGGCCGGCTTCCGACATCCACTCGGTGGTCCAGGCCGGTGACAGCACGATGCGGACAGTCACGTCGGTGTAGCCCTGATCGCGAATGCAATGCTCGACGTCCTCGCGGATGGTGTCCAGGGCCGGGCACCCTGAATACGTCGGCGTGATGTCGATGTCGACGTGACCTGAGCGATCGACCCGGACGTCGCGAAGGATGCCGAGGTCCGCCAGGGTGAGCGCGGGCATCTCGGGATCGGGGATGGCACCCGCAAGGCGACGGATCTCGTCGACAGCGGTCACCAGCTCACTCCCGGAAACGATCGATGGAGGTGCTGCATCTCAGCGAGCATGTACCCAAAGGGCTCGGTGTGCAGACCCTGACGTCCACCTGTCGGTCGCCAGGTGGTTTCCGGAACAACCAGGGTCGCGTCGCTGAGGACACGGTTGACGTAGGCCTCCCACCCGGGGCGAAGGACCTCGGGGTCGGGTCCCACGCCCGAAGCGGCCACGTCGCGGGTCACGGCATCGCTCTCAAAGAGCTCTGCGGTGTACGGCCAGAGCGCGGCGAGCGCGCGCTCCATGCGGCCGTGGCTCTCCTCGGTGCCATCGCCGAGCCGGAGCGTCCAGTCGGTGGCATGGTCGCGGTGGTACGCCGTCTCCTTGACGGCCTTGGCGGCGATGGCGGCCACCTGCTCGTCAGTCGACGAAAGCAGGGATTGCCACTCGGCCAGCTGATACGTGGAGCACAACAGCTGGCGCAGCATCGTGGCCGCGAAATCGCCGTTCTCCTTCTCCACGAGCAGGCAGTTCACAAACTCGCGCTCGTCACGCATGAACGCGTATTCATCCTCCGAGCGGCCGGTTCCGTCGAGCTCCGCGGTGCGTGCGTACATCGCGCGGGCCTGGCCGAGAAGATCCAGCGCGATGTTGGTCAAGGCGACGTCGTCCTCCAGCGCCGGAGCCCACGACGACCACTGGGCGAGCCGGTGCGAGAGCACCAGGCAGTCATCCGCGACGCGCAGCGTGAACACGGCCGCCGCGCCGGCGACCACGAGCGTCACAGCTGCTGCACTTCCTTGGGTATGGAGTAGAAGGTGGGATGGCGGTAGGCCTTGTCTGCTGCCGGGTCGAAGAACGAGTCCTTCTCGTCAGGCGAAGAGGCGGTGATCACCGCCGACGGCACAACCCAGATGCTCACACCCTCCATGCGCCGGGTGTACACGTCACGCGCGTTGCGCAGCGCCATCTCGGCGTCCGGCGCGTGCAGGCTGCCGACGTGGTTGTGGGACAGCCCGCGCTTGCTGCGGATGAAGACCTCCCAGAGCGGCGAGGCGGTTTCCTCGGTCATGCCGCTGCACTCGTCGCGGCGTGCTTGGCGGCGTAGGCGGCGGCCGCCGCCCGCACCCATGCACCGTCCTCGTGCGCCTTCAGATGATGAGCCGCTCGCTGCCGGTTGCACGGCCCGTCGCCACCGACGACGCGACGCAGCTCCTCGAAGTCGCAGGGTCCGAAGTCGTGATGGCCGCGTTCCTCATTCCAGCGCAAGACCGGATCCGGGGGTATGAGGCCGAGCACCACAGCCTGCGGCGCGACCATGTCGACGAAGCGCTGGCGCAGAGCATCGTTGGAGAAACGCTTGATGCCCCACGCCATCGATTGAGCGCTGTGGGTCGACTCGGTGTCGGGAGGGCCGAGCATCTCGAGGGACGGCCACCACCAGCGGTTCACCGCGTCCTGGGCCATCTCGTGCTGCTCGGGAGTCCCGTGCGACAGCGCATAGAGCAGCTCAAACCCCTGGCGCTGATGGAATGACTCCTCCTTGCAGACACGCACCATCGCCCGGGCGTACGGGCCGAACGAGCAGCGGCAGAGCGGGATCTGGTTGGTGATCGCCGCGCCGTCCACCAGCCAGCCGATCGCGCCGACGTCCGCCCAGGTCAGCGTCGGGTAGTTGAAGATGCTCGAGTACTTCTGACGCCCCTCGTGGAGGAGGTCGATGAGTTCGGCACGATCGACGCCGAGCGTCTCGGCCGCGCAGTACAGGTACAGGCCGTGCCCCGCCTCGTCCTGCACCTTGGCCATGAGGATCGCCTTGCGCCGCAGCGAGGGTGCCCGGGTGATCCAGTTGCCCTCGGGCTGCATGCCGATGATCTCGGAGTGGGCGTGCTGCGCGATCTGGCGGATGAGCGTCTTCCGGTAGGCGTCGGGCATCCAGTCACGAGGTTCGATCCGCTGGTCGGCGTCGATCAGCGCCTGGAACGCAGCCTCACGAGGGTCCTCGACCGCCCCGGAAGCGCCGTCGTCGATCTGGGCGCTCGATCTCATGCACCTACAATAGAACCACATGGTCCAGGTCGCCGAGATAGCCGTGCCCGTGCTCGAGGGCACCGACCACGTGGAGCTGTGGGTCGGCAACGCGCGCCAGGCCGCGTACCACTATCGCAAGGCTTTCGGTTTCGACGTGATCGCGTACGCGGGGCCCGAGACCGGCATTCGCGATCGGGCCAGCTACGTCCTCGAACAGGGCAAGGTGCGCCTGGTGCTCACCGCGCCCCTGCAGCCGGAGGGCGACATCGCCGATCACCTGCGGCTCCACGGCGACGGCGTCCGCGCCATCGCGCTCCGGGTCGAAGACGCCACCGCGGCGTACGTGGCGGCCACGGCCCGCGGGGCGCGCAGCATCGCCGAGCCGGCGCGCGCGGAGGACGAGAACGGAGTGGTGACCTCGGCGTCGATCGCGACCTTCGGCGACACGATCCACACCTTTGTCGAGCGCAACGAGTATTCGGGAGTCTTCTGGCCGGGGTATCGCTCGGACAAGCGCAGCGGCGGCGGAGTGGGGCTGCGCTTCATCGACCATACCGTCGGCAACGTCGACACCGGCAAGATGGACGACTGGATCTCGTTCTACTCCGAGGTGTTCGGATTCACCGTGTTCCAGGAATTCGACGAGAAGGACATCGCGACCCAGTACAGCGCGCTTCGCTCCAAGGTCGCACGTGACCCCCGCACCCAGATCACCATGCCGATCAACGAGCCGCACGTCGGGCTCAAGAAGTCGCAGATCCAAGAGTATCTGGATTACTACCGGGGCAGCGGCATCCAGCACATCGCCGTGCACACCGATGACATCGTCAGCACCGTGCAGGAGATGCGCGACCGCGGTGTGGAGTTCCTGACCGCCCCGGGCGCCTACTACGACGCGCTCGGTGACCGCGCGGCCGGCATCGACGAGGACCTCGATCGGTTGCGTTCGCTCAACATCCTCATCGACCGCGACGACGACGGCTACCTGTTGCAGATCTTCACCCGTCCGGTCGGCGACCGTCCGACGCTCTTCTTCGAGGTCATCCAGCGCAAGGGCTGCAAGGGCTTCGGCAAGGGCAACTTCAAGGCGCTGTTCGAGTCGATCGAGCGCGAGCAGGCGGCTCGGGGCAACCTCTAACCGCTGGAGCCCGCCCCGGTCTCATACGGCGTCGGCTTGAGCACCTCTTCGGTCACGCATTTCGGTGCCTTCCTCTCTGCGGTGATCGCCTCCCCGTCTTAAGACCCAGCCCGAAAAGGGGCGTCCGCCGCCTCCGCGTCGGCGAAGGTCACACGATCAAACGCGCCGAACGTGTCACCGGATGTGCGAAGATGACCATGCCTGCCGGTCGGCATGGCGGAAGGGGAACGGGGACGTATGAAGGAACAGGAAGACGCGTGGACGCGTGTCCTGCGTTTGATGGGCGATCTCGAATCGCTGCTGCTTGCGATCAAGGAGGCAGCGGTTCCGGTCCTGACCACTGCGGATGCGGATCAGGCGTGGCGGACGAGGCGCTTCCTCCGGCTCGCTGATCGGATGCTGGAGGACATGCACAGCCTCCACTTCGCATCAGAGGAGCCGAACGGGGGCTGATCAGGCCGGGATCAACGAGGCGGCCAGACGTCGGGCGATGCCTCCATTCGAGGCTTGTCCGCCCAGTCGTCTCGAGGCGGGGAGAAGCTCTCAACGATGGTGCACCCTGCCCTGCCGGCGCGATCGACCGAGTGCGGCACCCCCGGAGGGATGACCCACATGTCACCGGGTTTACGCAGCCGCGTCTCGCCGCCGATGGTGAACGTGAACTCTCCGCGCACCACGACCCCGACCTGCTCGTTCGGGTGGCGGTGCTCCGGCATCGCGGTTTCCGGATCGAGCTCGAAGATCGCCAGCGTGATGCGCTCCCCGTTGACCGGCCGGACCCGCAGCCCCTCCATGAGAGCCAGGGGTTCGATGTCGGTGGCGGTGGCGAACTCGTGGGCGGCGGAGTCCTCGGATGCCTGCATGGTGGCGCAACCATAGCCAAATCACGCCTGGCGTGCCGGCGGCTCCGGCGGCCATCTGGACGAGCGTCAGGGACTTGCCGGCGGCGCGTACCCCAGGCTCTTGTCGACGACGTTGAGGAGCGGCTGCCCGCTGAGGAATCGCTCGACGTTGCTCGCGAACAGGTCGGCGATATCGCGCTGCCAGCCGGCGTGATCGCCCGACATGTGTGGCGAGATGATCAGATTCGGCAGATCCCAGAGCGGGGAATCGGCGGGGAGCGGTTCGGGGCTCATGACGTCGAGGGCCGCCCCGGCGATCCGCCCCTCGCGAAGCGCCTGGCACAGGGCGTCCTGGTCGAGTGTCGATCCCCGGCCGACGTTGATGAGGCGGGCGGTGGGCTTGAGGACGCCGAGCGCCGCGGCATCGACCAAGCCGGCAGTCTGCGGCGTGCTCGGCAGCACCATGACCACGTAATCAGCCTCCGCGAGCAACGGGTGCATCCCATCCGGCGCGGCGATGTCGCCGAACTCGGGGTCGCCGGCGCGAGCCGTCCGGCCGATCCCGCGCACCGACATGCCCAGCGCCCGCGCGATCTGAGCGGTCCTCCGTGCGATCGGACCGACGCCCACCATCACAGCGGTCTTTCCCGACAGTGTCTCGGTCTCGCGCTGCACCCATCGATGCTCGACCTGGTGCTTGAACGTCGTGGGCAGGTCCTTGCTGAGAGCGAGCATGAGCCCGATCGTGTACTCGGCGAGGGCTTCATCGAAGATGTATCGCGAGTTGGTGAGCACGACATCGCTGGCGGCGAGGCCCGAGAAGAGCACGCGTTCCACGCCGGCCGTCCCCGCGTGCACCCAGCGCAGTCGCCTGAATTCGCTCCAGTGCTCTCGAAGGTAGCCGCTTCGCACGTTCCAGATCAGCAGCGCATCGACGTCGGCGGCCTCAGCGGGGGGCTCCGATCCGGGGTCGATGAATACGTATCGCACATCCGGACGCGACTGCAGGACGTCACGGCTTGGCGGATCGCCTTCGACCACTCCGACGAGCAGGGTCACGTCCTCGTGCTACCGCGCCCGACGCTGATGGATGCCGGAATCCCCGCTGATGGCACGGTCATACTGTGGCATGTTGATCACAGGTGAGCTCCGCGTGACCCCGCAGCAGCGGGTGGTGCTCGAGGCGGCCCGTCGCGAGTTCGCCGCCGACGTCATCTTCCTCAACTCGGCGACGATGGGACTGCCTCCGAGACGCACCGTCGAGGCGGTGCAAACCGGCCTCGCCGAGTGGACGTCCGGCCGCGCGGAGGCACCCGCGTATGACGTCGCCGTCTCGCGCGCGAGGAGCCTCTACGCGGACTTCGTGGGCGTCGATCCTTCCCTGGTTGCGGTGGGCGGCCAGGTATCGGTGTTCGCCGGCCTGATCGCGGCGTCGCTCCCAGCCGGCAGTGAGGTGCTGACCGCGTCCGGGGATTTCACCAGCATCGTGTTCCCCTTCCACGTCCTGGCGGGCCGAGGCATCACGGTCCGAGAGGTACCGCTCGATCGCATTGCGGATGCGGTCACCAAGAGCACCTCCCTCGTTTCCGTCTCGGCGGTGCAATCCGCGGACGGGCGGGTCGCCGACCTCGACGCGCTGAGCGCCGCCTGCGACGCCGTGGGAGCCAGGATCCTCCTGGACACCACCCAGGCCGTCGGCTGGCTTCCGGTGGACGCGTCCCGATACGCGTACACCGTCAGCGGTGGCTACAAGTGGCAGTTGATCCCTCGCGGCACCGCCTTCCTGACCATCCACCGTGACCTGCTCGACGAGGTGGCCCCGCTCAACGCCGGCTGGTATGCCGGCGGCGAGCGTTGGAGCAGCATTTACGGCGCCCCGCTGCGGCTGGCGACTGACGCGCGCCGCTTCGATATCTCGCCCGCATGGCTCTGCTGGATGGGCGCCGTGCCGTCGCTCGAACTGCTGACCGAGGTCGGTATCGACGCGCTGCACGCGGCATGCGGTCGGTCTGGCCCAGCGCTTCAGCGGCGGCGTTGGCCTTCCGGAAGCGCATTCGGCGATCGTCTCGGCCGTCGCCGATGCGGACGTTCCCGCGCTGATGCGCTCGGCGAACATCGTCGGGGTCACCCGAGCTGGGAGGCTCCGCCTGTCGTTTCACGTCTCGACAAGCGAGCAGGATGTCGACAGGGCGATCGACGTCCTCTCGGGGCATCTGCGCCCGTAGTGTCTGTTTCGCCGCAATGGTCGAGACCCGGCCTCATGAAGGAGCCCACGACAAGATGACCACTCAGATCGCGCAGAGCCGGATGACCAGCGAAGAGATCGCTCGGTTGTCGAAGGAGCACACGTTCTTCTCGTGGTCGGTGCAGGGCGCGGTCGACCCCATCGCGATCGACCACGCCGAGGGCGTCTGGCTGTTCACGCCCGAGGGAAGGCGGATTCTCGATTTCAACAGCCAGCTCATGTCCGTGAATATCGGGCACGGGGATCGGCGCGTGATCGACGCCATCACCGAGCAGGCCACACGGCTGCAGTTCGTCCAGCCCGCGTTCGTCACCGAGATTCGAGCGCGCCTCGGCGAGAAGCTCACCGGCCTCCTCCCGGGGGATCTCGACAAGGTGTTCTTCACGCTCGGCGGTGCGGAGGCGATCGAGAACGCGATCAAGATCGCCCGCCAGTACACCGGTCGCTACAAGATCCTTGCTCGCTACCGCGCGTATCACGGCGCAACCATGGGGGCGATGACCCTCACCGGTGATCCCCGTCGCTGGGCGACGGAGCCGGGGCTCGTCGGCGTGGTCCGCTACCCCGACACGCATCGCTGGGGCGAGCCTGAGCCGAGGCCGGTGGAGGAGAGCCTCCGAGGTCTCGAGGATGTGGTGATGTACGAGGGAGCGCACACCATCGCGGCCATATTCCTCGAGACCATCGTCGGCACCAACGGCATCCTGATTCCGCCGGACGGCTATATCCAGGGCGTTCGCGAGCTGTGTGACCGCCACGGCATTCTCATGGTGGCCGACGAGGTGATGGCAGGCTTCGGGCGCACCGGCAGGTGGTTTGCCGTCGAGCACTGGAACACCGTCCCCGACCTGATGACCATGGCCAAGGGACTGACGTCGTCATATCTTCCCCTGGGCGGCGTCGCCATCCGCCGGCACATCGCCGAGAAGTTCGATTCGATGATGTTCTTTGGGGGACTCACGTACTCCAGCCACCCCGTGTCACTCGCCGCCTCGCTGGCGACCCTGAAGGTGTACGAGGAGGATCACCTGGTCGAGCGTGCCGCGGCGATGGACTCGGTCATGCGCGGGCATCACGAACGTCTGGCGGCGAAGCATCCCAGCGTCGGTGCCCACCGCAACCTCGGGCTGTTCGGCATTCTCGATCTGGTGCGCAGTCACGAACCCGTACACACCGATGACCAAGTTCAACGCGACCAGCGAAGAGATGACTGCGGTGGGCCGATATCTTCGCGAACACGGCGTCTACACCATGGTCTCGAACAACTCGATCCACACCAATCCGCCGCTCTGCATCAGCGAGGAGGACCTTGCGCATGGATTCGAGGTCATCGACGGTGCACTCTCGATCGCGGACCAGGCCGTCCAGGGCTAGCGCCTGAACGCCCTCTCGCCCGACCACTCGTGAGCAACGGCGACGCCGAACGGGCGCGGCTCCGTGACGATCCGGCCGGCTGGCGGCGCTGGGGTCCGTACGTCAGTGAGCGCGCCTGGGGGACCGTTCGCGAGGACTACAGCGCCAACGGGGACGCGTGGAACTACGTGTCGCACGACCAGGCGCGCTCGCGCGCGTTCCGCTGGAGCGAGGAGGGTCTCGGGGGGATCTGCGACGAGCACCAGTTGCTTTGTCTTGCGTTCTCATTCTGGAACGGCGTCGACCCGATCCTCAAGGAGCGGATCTTCGGGCTCACCGGCCCGCAGGGAAATCACGGGGAGGACGCCAAGGAATACTGGTGGTACGTCGACTCGACGCCGACGCACTCGTGGATGCGCTGGCGATATCTCTACACTCAGGCCGCCTTTCCCTACGACGACCTGGTCGCCGAGAACGCGCGCCGCGGCCAGCTCGATCCCGAGTACGAGCTCGCCGACACCGGTGTCCTGGACGAAGGGTTCTGGGACATCACGGTCGACTACGCGAAAGAGACGCCGGAAGACCTCGTGCTCGAGTTGCGCGCGCGCAACACGGGTGCCACCGCGCAGACGCTGCACGTCCTCCCGACGCTCTGGTTCCGCAACACCTGGGCCTGGGGCATCACCGACACGATGCCCGCATTGCATGTGCAGGACGGGAGCATCGTCGCCGATCACACGGTCGTCGGCCGGATGTTCCTGACCGGGGACGGCGACTACACGCCGATGGTGTGCGACAACGAGTCCAACGCCGAACGGCTGTGGGGATCGGTATCACGGAGCAGCTTCCCGAAGGACGGCATCAATGACCACGTGGTTCTTGGGGCAGCCACCGTCAATCCCGCCCAGGCCGGCACCAAGGCGGCGCTGCACTATGTTCTGACCGCCGATCCGGGGCAGAGCGCGGTCATCACGCTCAGATTCGGGCGCCGCGAGACCGACGCCACTGGCGGCGCAACCGCGGCGCTCGAACTCCGTCACAGCGAAGCCGATGCGTTCTACGCGAGCCTGATGTCAGACCGCATGACGGCGGACGAGCGCCTGGTCACCCGTCAAGCGCTCAGCGGCATGCTCTGGGGTAAGCAGTTCTACCACTACAACGTGACGCGCTGGCTCGACGGCGATCCGTCCGAGCCCGCGCCTCCGGCCGAGCGCCTCGAGGGGCGCAATGCCGGCTGGCGCCACGTCGACACGGCGGATGTTCTCTCCATGCCCGACAAGTGGGAGTACCCCTGGTTTGCCGCCTGGGACCTCGGTTTCCAGTGTGTCGCGCTGGCGCACGTCGACCCTGCCTTCGCGAAGGAGCAGCTCATCCTGCTCTGTCGCGAGTGGTACATGCACGCCAACGGTCAGCTTCCCGCCTACGAATGGTCGTTCGACGACGTCAACCCCCCGGTGCACGCCTGGGCCGCACTGCGGGTCTTCGAAATCGATGGCGCGACCGACTACAAGTTCCTCGCCCGTGTGTTCCACAAGCTGCTCATCAACTTCACCTGGTGGGTGAATCGCGAGGACGCCGAGGGGAACAACATCTTCGAGGGCGGCTTCCTCGGCCTCGACAACATCGGACCGTTCAATCGCTCGGCGCTGCTTCCCGCGGGAGGACACCTGGAGCAATCGGACGGCACCGCCTGGATGGCGATGTACTCGCTCAACCTCCTCGAGATGGCGTTGATCCTCGCAACCTTCGATCGCACCTACGAGGACGTGGCAACCAAGTTCTTCGAGCATTTCGCGGCGATCGCGACCGCCATGAACGAGCAGGGGCTCTGGGACGAGGACGCGGGCTTCTACTACGACAGCTGGCACCTCGCCGACGGGACGCGCGTGCCCATCGAGGCGCGATCGATCGTCGGCCTCATCCCGCTGTGCGCCGCGACCACACTCGGTCACGAAACCCTGCGCCGCCTCCCCGATTTCGCGGCGCGCCTGCGCCTGTTCATCAAGCTCAAGCCACGGTACGCGGCTGCAGTTTCGCTCGACGACGTCGATGCGCAGCGCGAGAGCCGCCTGCTCGCGATCGTCGACGCCGGCCGCCTGCGCCGGATCCTCGACTACGTGCTCGACGAGGCCGAATTCCTGAGTGACCACGGCCTGCGTGCGCTCTCACGATTCCACGCGAACCATCCCCTCGACATCGACCTCGGTGGGGCCGGTGCGCGCCTCGACTACGAGCCCGCGGAATCGACGTCGCGGCTCTATGGCGGCAACTCGAACTGGCGTGGACCCGTGTGGTTTCCGGTCAACCACCTCATCATCGAGGCGCTCCGCGTGTACCACCGTTTTCTCGGCGATGCATGGACGGTTGAGTACCCGCGGGGGTCCGGTCGTCAGGCACACCTCGGGGCTGTCGCGGACGACATCGCCGCGAGGCTGGCGTCGATCTTCCTTGCGGGAGCAGGCGGCGTGCGCCCGGTGGTCGCGGGCAGCAAGCTCTATTCGCGCCCCGACCTCGCGGACGCCATCCCATTCCACGAGTATTTCCACGCCGAGACCGGCCTGGGGCTCGGCGCATCGCATCAGACCGGGTGGACGGGCCTGGTGGCCGATCTGCTGCTTCGCCGCACCGATGCGCGCGATCGCTACGACATCGCATCGCTGTCCGAAGGTCAGGCTACACTCGGCTGAGTCATGGAGTTGCACAACCTGGTTCACGGCACGCTGGCGGCCTCGGTCACGCCGCTCACCGGCGTTGACGGGTCCATCGACGGCGATGGAATCGGCGCGGTGGTGGATTTCTACGCCCGTGCCGGTCTCGACGGCGTCCTGGCGCTCGGAACCACGGGTGAGGGTGTCCTCTTCTCGCTCGACGAGCGGCGGTTTGCGGCCGATGAGTTCGTGACATCGGCCCATCACCGGCTCGCGGTCTTCGTGCACTGTGGCGCGCAGACAACCCACGACACGGTCGCCCTTGCCGAGCACGCCGCGAGCCACGGAGCAGCAGGAGTCGCCGTGATCCCGCCGCCGTATTTCGCGCTTGATGCCGAGGCCATATGGCGCCACCTCGACGCTGCCGCCCACGCGTGTGCGCCGCTGCCTTTCTACGTGTACGAGTTCGCACCGCGAAGCGGCTACGCGGTGCCGATCGATGTTGTGGAGCGGCTGCGCACCACGGCCCCAAACCTCGCGGGGCTCAAGGTCTCCAACTCGCCGTTCGAGAAGGTGGAGCCCTACCTGCTGCCCGGCCTCGACGTGTTCATCGGCGCCGAGGGATTGATCGCCCAGGGCATGGCATCGGGAGCCGCCGGATCGGTCTCCGGTCTCGCCGCCGCGCTGCCGGAACTGACGATCGACGCTGTCGAATCCCGCACCGCGGAGGCGAGCGCGCGAGCGGCGCGTGTGCGCTCCCTGATCGACCCCTTCCCCTTCCAGTCCGCGCTCAAGTTCATCCTCCAGCGTCGCGGGGTCGCCATCGAGGATGCGGTCAGACAGCCGCTGCTCACCCTGAACGACGAGCAGCGCCTCGCGCTGCGGACGCTGATCGATGACCCGGACGGGGAATTTGCGAGGTTCGTCGCCGCCTAGAGCACCGCGGTCTCGACAACGGCTCCAGGCTCGCCAAAACGGGTCAGCCGGAGCGGGTGCAGGTCGAAGGTGAGGCAGCGGCCGTCAGTGACCAACTCGGTCACGGCCTGCCCCGCGGCAAACGAATGCATGATGCCGTGGCCGCCGAACCCCACACACTGGATGAACCAGGGCGCCGCGGGGGCGATATCGACGATCGCGTGGTGGTCCGGGGTTTCGGGGTAGAGGCCCGCCCAGCATTTCCGCGGGCTGATCGGCACATCCTCGAGGAACGCGAAGCGATTGCCGATGCGTGCGGCGATGGCATCAAGGAAGTCCGGGTCGAATGCACTGTCCATGCTCGGTGGGTCGGTGGGATCGGAGAAGCCGATGAGGAATCCGGCGCCCTCGCGCCGGATGAGCACACCGGTGTCGTTGTCGACGCACATCGGGATCGCAGCGGGAATCCCGGCGACCGCCTCGGTGCACGCGAGGTTTCTCCGCCGCGAGACGACTGGGAGATCGATGCCCGCATGTGCCGCCAGCTCGCGCGCGAATGGCCCTGCGGCGTTGACGACGAACTCGGTCTCGATGTCTCCCGACGTGGTGCGCACGCGAGCGGGCGAACCTGCGGCGACATCCAGCACCTCCGTGTCGAAGAGGAACGTGGTGTCGAGACGGCGGCACGCGGCCCACAACGCACTCGCGACACCGTGCGGATCGATGATCCCATCACCTGCACAGAAGGTCGCGGCAGCGAGGCCGTCAACCTTGACGAAGGGTGCAATGGCGATGACATCGCTCGCTGACAGCCACTGGACATCGAGGCCGAGTGACCGCTGAAGCTCCCAGCTGCGCCGGAGCGCGATCTCGCCTGCGTCGGTCCCGGTGAGGAAGAGGTATCCGACCGCGCGGAAGCCCACCTGGGAGTCGGACAGCTCGTGCAACTCGCGAAGCTTCTCGATCGTGAACTGTGAAAAGGCGATGTTGACGGCGGTGGTGAACTGGGCCCGCACACCGCCGTTCGCGCGGCTCGTCGATCCCATGCCTGGAGAGGCGTTGCGATCGACGACCACCACGCCATCCACGCCCGCCCGACGAAGCTGGAGGGCCACCGCGAGCCCGATCACCCCCGCGCCGACCACGACGACGCGCGCGCGGCGATCCGCGCTGGTCGCGAGCGAGCCCGGTCGGCCGCCGGGCGGCTGGCCCACCGCCTACCGGCCGGCTGGCCCGGCCTGCAACTGGGCGATGGGCAGGCCACGGATCGCGGCATCCAGCAACTGCACCGGATGGACGACCGGCAGCGGACGACCGGCCCGGCGCAGCGCGGCCTGAATCTGGAGCAGGCACCCGCCATTGCCCGCGGTGAGGAATTCCGCGCCGCTTGCGGCGACGTTGGCCGCTTTGCGATCGCCAAGCTCGTCTGCCGCCTGGGGCGCGACCAGGTTGTAGATGCCCGCGCTGCCGCAGCACACATCGGATTCCGTGAGGTCGACGAGCTCGAGGTCCGGGATCCGGCCAAGGACGCTTCTGGGCTGCAGGCGCACGCCCTGAGCGTGTGCGAGGTGACAGGCGTCGTGGTAGGCGACGCGCACCGGCAGCGAGTGGAGGCGCGACGGCAGCTGCACCTCGAGCTCCGCGATGACCTCCATGACGTCGCGCACACCGGCGGAAAAGCGCGCTGCGCGCGCCGACCAGAAGGGATCATCCGCGAGCAGCGCGCCGTATTCCTTCATGGCGGACCCGCAGCCCGCGCTGTTGACAACGATGCGATCGATCCCGAGAGGCTCCATCTGGGCGATCAGCGCTCGCATCCGTTGCAGTGCCGGTTGCTCACGCCCCGAATGGATCTCCAGCGCCCCGCAGCAACTCTGCAGCGGCGGCACCAGCACCTCGCAACCGTGGGCGGCGAGCACACGCGCGGTGGCTCGATTGACGTCGGAGAAGAACGCGTCCTGGACGCAGCCGGTGAGCAGCGCGACCCGCAGGACCCGCGGCCCCCTGGGTGTGAGGCGGCGCGGTGTGCGCACGTTGAGATCGGCCAAGCGCAGGCCCGGCGCCATGTCGTCGAGGCGGCGCAGCGTCCTGGGCACCGCGTTGCGGAGCGGCTTCGAGCGCAGCGCTCTGCGCAGCCCCAGCGCCTGCGCGACATGCGATGGCGGCTGCGAGCGTGCGCATCCGTCGCGGGCTGGGGAGGATCGCGAAGAGCGCGGCGCGCGACGCGCGCACATGCCAGGCACGAGCGAACCGGCGCTCGATCTGCGGGCGGACCTGTTCGACGAGACGGTTGTACTGCACGCCTGAGGGGCAGGCATCGACGCAGGCCATGCAACCGAGGCAGGCATCGATGTGGCGCACGACCTCCCGGTCCATGCCGATCTCGCCGCGCGCAGCCAGGTCCATGAGCAGGATTCGGCCGCGGGGGGAATCCATCTCCTCGCCCCAGAGGAGATACGTGGGACACGAGGGGAGGCAGAAACCGCAGTGCACGCAGTCCGCGATCAGGGCCGGATCGGGTGGGTGATGATCGTCGAACGCCCTGGTCACGGCGTCCTCCGTCGGATGCCCCAGGACCCGAGGCGGACCAGCACTCACCGCGGCCACCTCAGATGCCTCCGACCTGCCGACCGGGGCTCAGCGTTCGCGCGGGATCCAGTTGCTGCTTCACCGAGCGCATCAGATCCAGTGCGACACTGTCGTCGACATCACCCGCGGACATCGCCGAGCCGCGTCTGACCACGAGGCGGCCGCCCGCCGAGCGCACCGCGGCGGTGACCATCTCCTGTGCCTCGGGCGCGAACCGGACCTCGCCAGTGCCGAGCAGTGGGCGCAGCGCCAGGGCGTCGCACGTTGCAGACATGGACGACAGAAACTCAGCGAGCCGCGAGGGGAGCACGGCAACCGCGCCAACCGCCCCGGCACCGGTCCACGGCATCCCCGCCACCGCCGCCGTCAACGCGGTCGCCTCGTCATCGTCGAGGATCCGCCCGCCGAGCGAGTGGGTGACGCGCTCGGCCTGAACCTTTGCGCCCAGCGCCGAGCTGTCGAAACGCGCCATCACCATGCCCATCGGCCAGTGAAGATCGACGATGCTCGGCGTCACCTGGAGGCGCCCGACCCCTGCCGCGAAGCCGCAGAGGTCGGTCACCGACCGCGACTCGAGCACGACCGTCCGTGATGCCGCGGGCAGAGGATGCAGGCGGAACGCGACCTCGGTGACGATCGCGAGCGTCCCAAGGGATCCCACCAGCAGCTTGGCGACGTCGAAGCCCGCGACGTTCTTCACAACCTTCCCGCCGCTGCGCCCGACGGTTCCATCCGCAAGGACGAAGCTCGCACCGATCACCAGGTCGCGAGGCGTGCCGAAGCGGGTGCGCAGGGGTCCGCTGGCCGCGGTGGCGAGCACGCCGCCGATGGTCGCGCCCGGACCCTGCGGCGGGTCGAGCATGAGCCGTTGTCTGAAGCCGGGTGCCCCGGCCAGGGTCTCCTGTACGGAGCTGAGGGTTGTGCCGGCGCGGACGACGCAGACCAGGTCCGCGGGCTCGTGGTCGACGATCCCTTCGATTCGTGAGGTGGAGAGCACGACATCGCAACGCTCCGGCGGCGATCCCCAGTCGATCTTCGTGCCCCCTCCGCGAGCGACCACGGTCAGTCCGCGTGCATGGGCGGCCGAGAGCACGGATGCGAGCTCGAGCTCGTCAGCCGGCGACACGATCAGGCTCGGGACGACGCCCGAGACGGCGTCGCTGACATCGGCAGCCCGGACGTGGGCCGCGCCCACCAGCTCGGTGAAGAGATGCAGCTCCTGCGTCGTCGTGACGGTCACAGGCGTTCCGCCAGCCCCGCCGTCTCGATTGCGTGCGGACGGTACATCCCGGGTACCTCGCCGCAGAGCCGCGGGGTGGGGAGGGCCTTGCCCGGGTTGCAGAGGTCGCCCGGGTCGAAGGCGTCGCGAACGCGGCCCATCACTGCAATGGAGCCGGGGCTGAACATCCTCGGCATGTAACACGCCTTGTCCGATCCGACGCCGTGCTCGCCGGTGATCGAGCCACCCGCGGTGATGCAGGACTCGAGGATCAACCCGGCGAGCTCGAGCGCGCGCTCTCCGGCTCCGGGCTCAGCGTTGTCGTACAGCACCAACGGGTGCAGGTTCCCGTCGCCCGCATGGAAGACGTTGGCGACGCGCAGGCCGTACCTCGCCGAGAGCGTCCCGATGGACTCGAGCACGTCTCGAAGCCGCGTCCGCGGAATGACCCCGTCCTGGACGTAGTAGCTGGGGCTGATCCGCCCCATCGAGGCGAACGCGGCCTTGCGTGCCTTCCAGATCAGCGCTCGTTCGGCTTCGCTCGCGGCCACGCGTGTCTCGGTCGCGCCGCTGGCGCCGCAGATGTCGATGACCTGGCGAAGGAACTCGCCGGACTCGACTGATGGGCCGTCGAGCTCGACGATCAGCGCGGCGCCGCAATCCGGGTAGCCCGCGTGCACGATCTCCTCGCACGCCTGGATCGCCAGACGATCCATCATCTCGATGGCGGCCGGTGTGATGCCGGCGGCGATGATGCGCGACACGGCCTCGCCGGCATCACCCATGGAGGAGAACGCCGCGAGGACGGTCTCGGTCGAACTCGGGAACGCGCACGATGCGCAGGACGATCTCGGTGACGACGCCGAGCGTTCCCTCGCTGCCGATCACGACTCCGAGCAGGTCATAGCCCGCGGCGTCGCGTACCGATCCCCCGAGATGCGCGACCTGACCGCGCGCGGTGACGAATGTGGCCCCGAGAACATGGTGTGTGGTGAATCCGTATTTCAGGCAGTGCGCGCCCCCGGAATTCTCGGCGACGTTGCCACCGATGGTGCAGACCTGCTGCGAGGAGGGGTCCGGCGCGTAGAAGTACCCGAGCGGTCGCACCGCTTTGCTGACCTCGAGGTTGGTCACGCCGGGCTGAACGGTGACCTGCTGATTCTCGAGGTCGATGTCGAGGATGGCCCGCATGCGGCTGAGACCGACGACAACGCCGTCGGCGACCGGGAGTGCCCCGCCGGAGAGCCCGGTGCCGGCGCCCCGCGCGACAAATGGCACGTTCGACTCCGTGCAGGCGCGCACCACCTCCGCCACCTGCTCGGTTGACAGGGGGAGCACGACCGCAGCCGGGGAGACGCGCCGTCCCGTCAGGCCGTCGCAGGCGTACGTCTGCATGGCCGCCGGCGCAGTGATCAGCCCATCCTCACCAACAGCGGTGCGCAGGCGTTCGATCAGGGCTGCCTCAAGCATCGAGGCTCGCCGCCGCCGCCTCGATGGTTCGCGCGGCCTCTGACTCCGTGACCGTGCCCATATGCCCGATGCGGACCCCCCGACCCGCCCACGGGCCGAGGCATGGCGCGATCACCACGCCGCGCTCGCCCATCCCCGCGCGCAGGGTCGCGTCGTCGACACCCTCGGGGAGCGCGAGAACGCTCAACGTCGGTGCGAGGCACGCGGCGTCGGTGAGCGGGGCGAAGCCGAGCTCTCCCATGCCGTCGCGAATCATGTGCGCCACTCGGCGGTGACGCTCGTATCGAGCCGGGAGCCCCTCTTCGAGGATGCCCTTGAGAGACACCTCCAGCGCGCGGAGCAGCGATACCGCGTGCGTCGAGAAGTACTTGCGTGGGTCGTCGACCGACGCGTCCCATCGGCGCAGGTCCGCGTAATAGGCGCGTAGATCGCCGAACGAGCCGCGACGCTGCCGCGCACGCTCGGAGACGGCCAGGATGACCAATCCGGGGGGCACGCTGAGTGCCTTTTGCGCGCCCGTGAGCAGGACGTCGACATCCCATGCATCCATCGCCTCGGCGATGCCGCCGGTCGCGCACACGCCGTCGACAACGATCACCGCGTCCGGCGCCGCGGCGCGAACGGTCGCGGCCAGCCCAGCGCAATCGGCGAGCACACCGCTGCTGGTATCCACGTGCGTCATGCACACCAGCGCAGGCTGGTCGCCGCGCCGGATCAGCGCCCGAAGCTCCTCGACGCCGGCTTGCTCGCCCCATTCGACCTGGAGCACGTCGGCGCGCATGCCGAGGGCGCCGGCGATCTCGGCGAAACGATCCCCGAAATAGCCGTGGCTCACCACCACGACGCGATCGCCAGGTGCCGCGTGATTCACGAGCGCCACCTCCATGGCGAGCGTGCCCGCCCCGGCAAAGCAATAGACCCGTGCCTTGGGGGCGCCAACCAGCTCTCGGATCCCCGCCTGGATGCGGAGCATCGTGGCAGCGTTCTCGGGACCGGTGTGGCTCCGAACCGGCTCTGCGAGGGCCGCCAGCACGTCAGGCGCTACCGGCGTGGGCCCGGGGATCATGAGCAGCGGCGGCGTTGTCATGAGCGCAACCATGCTGCCACACCGACCCGCTCCCGGGTGGATGCCGCCGCGGCGCGTGGGTGCGGCCGCTGCCGCCGACCGGCTCAGCGGTTCGCGCGCCGGCTAGATGGAGTCGCGACGGAAGGCGGCGATGACGATGGGCGCGTCCTCGCGCACCGAAACACCGCTGCCGTCCGAGAAGGAGATGCGTGTTGAACCGACCGAAGCCTGTCGCACCTGGTTCACCGCGTCCACGTTGATGTACGTCGACAACTCATCGGTATCCAAGTGGAGCACGACCCATTTCGCCACATCTCGCAGTCTACCAAGCGGTTGTGGTGCGCCCGAACACGCGCCTGACACGAAACGACGTCCACGCCCGCCTGCATCCGGGACGGCTGGGTGACGGTTGTCACAGTGTTGAACGAGCGTCGATAAGCACCCCCGGTGGGTACGCTGTCGAACAGACGGACCTTCGGTGCCATCGCAGATTGAGCTTCGAGGATCCGTCGAACCGTGGCCGCAGCCGGTGGCGAGGGCATCTCGCAGCATCAGATCGAGCGAGCAGGTCGCGCCGATCAAAGGAGACGTGACCGTGACCATCCGTAGCGCACGGTTGCAGATTCGCAGGATCTAGCTCCAGGTGACCCCTCGTCGACTCTTCATGACAGTGGCGAGCGCTGCGCTCGTTCTGATCGTCATCGCTGTCGGTGCCTCGCTCCTCGATGTGGGTGGCAACGATTTCGAGAATCGGAGCCACAACGTCGCTGAGATCGCTGCCGGGTTGTTCGCCTGCTCCGTCGCGCTCCTGGTGGTGTTCCGGTCACGGGGTCGAAGAAGGTGGTCCGTGGCCTGCTGGTCCGGTTACGCGCTGCTCAGCGCGGTGTCCGACTGGAATGCGCTTGCAGCCCACCATGGGGCGGCGCTCCTCTCGCTCTCAAACGTTGCGTTTCTTGGGCAGCTGCCATTGGGGCTTCTGGCCGCGCTGACCTTCGTTCGTGTCGTGTCGTCGCGCCGAGCGGTCATCGTGGCGTTCTGTGATGGCCTGCTCATCGGCGGGGGATTGCTCTTGCTCGGCGTGGCGACCGGCTATTTCCGCATCGACGGGAATTCAGCCCTCGTCAACGTCGTGAGTCTCGCGCAGCCAGTCGCCGACGTGGTCATGCTCACCCTGATCGCCACGGTGGTGGCTCGGGTGGGACGCAAGACACGGCCGGTCGGTCTCCTGTTCTGCGCCGCGATTCTCTGCATCGGCACGGCGGACGTCGAGCTGACCCACCAGGTCGGTGCGGGCGTGAGCACATCCGCGTCGGTGTTCGTCAACGGCTGGATCGCCGGCCTTCTCTGCCTCGGCATCGCAGCGCTCTACATCCTGTGTTTCCGCCGGCAGCCGGAGTCGCGGGTGATCCACGCGACCACAACCAGGACGGGGCTCTGGGTGCCGATTGTGCCGGTGGCGCTGACGTGCTCCCTTGCCATCGTGCTCCGCTCCGATCAGCGTGACATCGCGGACGTGCTGCTGTGGGGCATGCTCGCCATCGTCGGCCTGACGCTGACGCGGATGTATCTCGCGCTGGACATGAATCTCGGACTCGGGCGGGCGCTTGCGCACCAGGCAACTCACGATGCACTGACTGGAATGCCCAACCGAACACTCATGCGCCGGCGGCTGGAGCGCGAGCTTGCGGCCCTCGACTCGCCGGGACAGTCGGTGACCCTGATGATGCTTGACCTCGACGGCTTCAAGGAGGTCAACGACACCTACGGCCACAGCACCGGCGACCAGGTGTTGATACGGGTCGCGCAGCGCATCGTCAACAGTGTCAGGGAGGTCGACGTCGTCGCCCGGCTCGGCGGTGACGAATTCGCCGTGCTCCTGGAGGCCTGCCCACGCGATCATGTCGCCGTCCTGGCGCGACGCGTGCTCGCGGCTCTCGAACTCCCGCTGAAGTTGAAGACAACCACTGTCAGCGTCGCTGCGAGCATCGGCATCGCCACCGGTGGCATCGGCGAATCCGCCGACGAGCTGCTGCGCAATGCGGACCTCGCGATGTACGCGGCCAAAGCCTCCGGCGGCAGCGGATTCGCGCTGTACGAGCCAGACATGCACACGGCGATCGCCGAGCGCGTGCGCATCGAGAACGGGCTGCGGACGGCCTGGCTCACCGGCGACCTGCACGTGCATTATCAACCGATCGTCGACCTCGCCAACGGCCGCATGGTTTCGGTGGAGGCTCTCGCGCGCTGGAAGCATCCGGACGGCGACTTCATCCCTCCCGATGTCTTCATTCCGATTGCGGAGCAGTCGGGTCTCATCATTCCCATCGGGGCGCGGGTCCTGAATGAGGCGTGCCAGCAACTCGCGAGCTGGCAGCGAGACTTCGGCGTTGCCGCGGACATCACCATGAGCGTCAACCTGTCACCGCGCCAACTCTATTCCGATGATCTGGTGGCGATCGTCGAGGAGGCGCTGCGCGCCGCGGGCATCCCGCCGAGATACCTGATCCTCGAGGTGACCGAGACCGCCGTGATGGACGACATGGACAGTGCCATCCGGATCCTCGGCCGCCTCAGGGCACTCGGCGTCGGGATGGCAATCGACGACTTCGGGGTCGGCGCATCATCACTCGCGAGGTTGCGCCGCCTGCCGGTCGCGGTCGTGAAGATCGACAAGTCGCTCGTCGATCACGTCCCCGACGGGCACGTTGCCAGCAGCCTCCTCGATGCAGTTGTGGGCATGGTCAGGGCGCTGCAGTTGAAGACGATCATCGAGGGCGTCGAGCGCGCCGACCAGGCGAAGCATCTGCGCGAGTCGGGATATGACTTCGCACAGGGCTTCTACTACGCCAGGCCGATGGATGCGCATGGCATCGAGGAGTCACTTGCGCGCGCTCGGGATGCGGATGGAGGTCGCGCGGTGTTTCCTGTCCACGCCGCGCAGGAACCGATCCCGCAGCGAGCGTCGACGGGACGCGTTCTGGTTGTGGACGATGACCATGCTGTCGGCGTCACTGCGTGCCGGATCCTGGAGCGCCACGGGCTGCGAACCGTGCTGGTACCGACCATCCGAGAGGCGATGGCGGAACTGTCGCACGATACCGAGGTGATGGTGGTGGACATCGGCATGCCGGACGGCGACGGCTGGGATCTGATCAGCCACGTTCGAACGAGCAGCGTGCACGCGCGCCTGCCGATGGTCGTCATGACCGGACTGCTCGATAGCGCCGAGGTCCTCAACCGTGCATACGATCTCGAGTGCGAATACCTGGGCAAGCCGTTCGCACCGGAAGCGCTGATCGCGAAGATCGAATCCGCGCGCCGAATGGTCGGACGCGTGTGCCATGCGCCGCCTCCGGCCTCGCCGCGCCGTGATCAGTCGCCGGAGCCGCGGGTCGTCGATACACCCAGCCACGCTGCCTGATCCGACGCTCGTCCCGCATGGGAAAATGGGTGCGGTGCCTCGGCAGATTCGGTTCGGATACAAGGTCTCAGCGGAGCAGTTCGGCCCCAGGGATCTGATCGAGTTCACCGTGGCGGCAGAGCAGTGCGGCTTCGACACCGCCGCCATCAGCGATCACTTTCAACCCTGGCGGCACACCGGCGGGCACGCTCCGTTCTCGCTGGCATGGCTGGGCGCGGCGGGCCAGGCCACCAGCCGGATCGCCCTCGGAACGAGCGTCCTCACCCCGACCTTCCGCTACCACCCGGCGATCGTGGCGCAGGCCATGGGCACCCTCGGCGCGCTGTTCCCAGGCCGGATCTGGCTCGGTGTCGGGACCGGGGAGTCGATGAACGAAGCGCCGCTCGACACCGACTGGCCGGACACCAAGGAAAGGTTTGCGAGGCTCAAGGAGGCGGTCACTCTGATCCAGACGCTGTGGAGGAGCGACCGTGTGACCTTCGACGGCACTTACTACCGCACCCGGAACGCGACCATCTACGACCGTCCCGAGACCCCGATTCCGATCTACATCGCCGCCGCCGGTGCGTCGGCCGCGAGACTGGCGGGCCGGGTCGCCGACGGGCTCATCTGCACCAGCGGCAAGGCCATGGAGTTGTACGCGGAGACGCTGCTCCCCGCCGTCCTGGACGGCGCGCGGGCGGCAGAACGAGACCTCGCGAGCGTCGAGCTGACCATCGAGATGAAGGTCTCATTCGACACCGATCGGGACCGGGCTCGGGAGGACACGCGGAACTGGGCTGCACTCGCGCTTTCTCCCGAGGAGAAGACGGGAGTCGACGACGCTGTCGAGATGGAGCGCCGCGCCGATGCCCTGTCAGCCGAGCGAGCCGCCAGCCGCTGGATCGTCTCCTCGGATCCCGACGAGCACGTCGAACGGATCCGTCCCTACCTGGATCTGGGCTTCACCCATCTCATCTTCCACGCTCCCGGGCCGGATCAGCGCCGGTTTCTGCAGCTGTACGCCGCCGAGGTGCTCCCGCGCCTGCGCGACCTTGCCACTCCCGCCGGCGACGCCTGAGCCCCTCTCTAGCCCTGGGTGGTGGGACCGCTGCGATCCACCGTGATCCGCACGAGCACGCGCCGCTCCCGGGCCATGGCTTCGCGGTATTCCTGCCAGTCCGGATGCTCCCCGCTGACGCGGCGGTAGTAGTCGACGAGCGGCTCCATCGCTTCGGGAAGGCTGACGATGTCGGCCTCCCCTTCGAGCGTGTGCCAGGCGCCGAAGAATCCCTCGCTGAGCACGCAGAACGCGGCCCGCGGGTTGCGGCGGAGGTTGCGCGCCTTGATCGCGCCTTCCCGGGTGCTGATCACGACCCGATCCTCGGCGTCGACGGCGGCGATAACCGGCGAGAGCTGCGCCTGGCCGTCGCGCCGATAGGTGGCGAGCACGCCGCGTGGATTGTTGCGCAGGAACTCCAGCGCCGCCTCATGAGCCATCGGCCGACTCTAGAGCGTGGAGCAGCGACGCTGCCAGGCGGCGCTCGCCGTCAGCGCCGACCATGACGATGTCGTCCACGCGAGCGCGCATGCCCAGGGAACGGATCGGCTCGAGCATTGCCAGGTCGATGCGGTCGATGACGATCGTGGCCGCGATGCCGGCGTACCTTCGAGCCACGCCGAGGCTGGTCGCCTCCTCGCCCATCTCGCGGAGCATATCCACAGTCGGTCCCTTGAGCGACCGTCCTCCGACCACCGGGGACACGACGGTCACGCGCTCGCGGTCGAGCTCGTCGCCGAGGACAGCGAGGATGGGATCGACGCTGAGCAGCGGGTTCGAGGGTCCGATGATCACCGCCTCGGCATTGGTGACGGCCGCCACGGCCTCCGGCGACGGGCCGGCCGCATCAATCCCGGCGAGGCGAATCCCCCGCACCGGTGGGGCGCAGCGCTCCCCAACGAACCACTCCTGCATGCTCATCTCGCGTGCATCGGTCTGGATGCGGGTCCGAACGGGGTCGTCGCTCATGGGGATCACGCTCGCCCTGATCCCGAAGCTGCGGGCGAGGTGGGCCACCGCCTCGGTCAGGCGCAGACCGCCGCGGAGCAGGGTGGCCCTGAGCAGATGGACGCCGAGGTCGCGGTCGCCGAGCTGGAACCAGGTCTGCTCGCCGAGGCTTCCGAGCATCGCCTGGGCGTGAAACGTGTCGTCCCGAACGCCGAATCCGGTTGCTTCATTGAAGACACCGGCGAGCCGGTAGAGGATCGCATCGACGTCGGGGCTGACCAGGAGACCCCAGAACTCGTCGTCGTCCGCGGTGTTGGCGACGATCGACAGGTCTTCGGCCGGCATCACGCCCACGAGCCCGGTTGCCAGACGGGCGCCCCCCGTCCCTCCCGAGAGCAGTGCGACCCTCATCGAAAGAGGTCCAGCTCCGACGGCCGAACCAGCTCCTGGCCGCTCCCAGGCGCCGCGTCAAGCTCTTCGAGCCCGTGCACGACGACGACCGGGACGCGCCGGGTCTTGCCCATCAGCAATTCCGCAGCGGCCGCCACCTCGTCGGCCACCGCCACGACCGTCGCCTGCAGCGGCATGCCGAAGTCGTCCGGACGGCCACGGTAGTCGAGCACTGCCGGTATCCCGGCCACGCCGAGCGCCACATTGACCAGGCCCATCCGCCAGGCACGCCCGAAGGTGTCGCTGACGATCACTCCGGCGCGCACCCCGCTCAGTGAGGAGATCCGCTGGTGGAGCGTGGAGGCGCTGGCATCGCAATCAACCGGCAGCAGACAGACGTCGTCCGCGCCGTCGACGTTGGAGCGATCGACTCCCGCATTGGCGCACACGAATCCCTGGCGGGTCTCGACAATCAGCACTCGATCGGCGCGCACCACCCGCCTGGTCTCGTCCAGGATCACCTGAACCAAACGCGGGTCCGCCTCGAGCTTGTGCGCCAGGGCCACCGCTTGATCGGACGGGGTCACGTCGGTGAGGGTGCGGATCCGCCCCTCCGCTTTGGAGACGACCTTCTGGGCGACGACCACGACATCGCCGCTCAGCAAGGGTCCGGCATGCTCGACGATGAGCGCGGCAAGGTCGTCGCCTGGATGGATCTCCGGGAGGCCCTCGACGCCACGCAGCTCGAGCTTCACCCAGTCGGCTCGAGCCGGTGCCAGGCCGACAGATCCGACGGCTCGTCGAGATCCAGCGCGAGGCTCGGGTCCTCGTGGACGATGAACCGGCGCCCGCGCAGCCGAGCTTCCGCGGCGAACTTCGGCAGCGAAGCCTCGCCGAAATGGAGCGAGAAGTCTCCCGGCGGTCGCAGATAGAGGGCGTTCGTCCCCTGGCGCCCGTCGGCCGAGGCCGCGATGACGAGACCTCCGGGGATGTCGGTGTGAGCCAGGAGCCGCCTGATCGCCGGTTCGTCGATGAGGGGCAGATCGGAGCTGAGCAGCAGTGTCGACTCGGCACCGCGCTCCAAGACCTCCGCGAGTCCGCGCATCGCCGCGGGGTTCTGGCCGCTCGGGGACGGCTCCACCACCAGTGCCGCGCCGCGGAGTCGCGCCAGATCAGCCGCCTCAATCGATCCACAGACCGCGAGCGTCGGGGCCACCGCAAGGGCCGCATCGAGCGCACGCGCCGCGGTCATCTCGGCCAGCAGCCGCCGCGGCTGCGGCTCCAGCACGGGCGCGAGCCTGCTCTTTGCGGTGCTGAAATCCTTGATCAGCACCACGATCCAGAACGACGGGCGCATGGGACTAGGCGCCGCCATCGGCGGCCAGGGTCACCTCGGAGCGCGGGGGTGTGTCGACGACGTCTCGATGCTTGAGCAGGTTGAGCGTCGTGACCACGGCGATGAGCACCAGCGCGCCCACGATCTCGATGGGATACAGCGGCAGACCGAGACCCACCGGCGCCGGAAGCGAGAACACGAGAAAGAGCGTGCAGGGGTAGCCGAGCTCGGCAATCGATGCCAGCGACGCCGGTGTGCTCGCCAGCGCTCGGTAGTACAGCAGCATGGCCAGCAATCCTGGGATGAGCGCGATCCCGATGAAGCTCGGAATCTGGTGCACCGAGAACGTCCCGGGATGTCCGCCACCGACCCCGGTGAGCATGAGGATGAGCAGCACGGGCAGCGCCAGCGTGAAACGCATCGCCGCGGTGGTGACGAACGAGACGTTGGACAGGCTGTAGCGTCCGAACACCGTCCCGGACGCCCACAGCACGACGGCGCCGAGAATCAGCACTGCGGCGAGGAGTTGACCGTGCTGCACCGAGGAAAACGGCGCCAGCGGGTTCTGCGGGAAGACGATCAGGTAGACACCCACGATCGCACACGCGGCGAGCGGCCAGAAGTACGGCTTGCGCCGCTCCTTGAGGAAGATGCGCGCCATGGCGATACCGAACACCGGCTGCAGCATGTAGAGCAGATAGACCTCGTTCTCGACATTGAAGTCGGGGGCGGCATGCACCGGGAACGCATAGCTCAAGGCCTGCGTGAAGAGCACGGTCGCGAAGGCCTGCGCGCCGAGCGCGATGATGCCCATTGCGATCCACTGGCGGAGTGGAAGGTGATGCAACTCGCGCCGGATCCGCCCGGCGACCGGCACGAAACACAGTGCGATGAGCAGTGACTCGACGAACACGATCTGGCTCGCAGTCAGCTGTTGTGTCAGCGCGGGGCGGAAATATGGGTCCGTGGCCCACATCGCTGCGGCGACCGCCACGGCCAGGGCTCCCATCCGTCCGATGAGACTGCCCGTTCGCGAAGCCACGCTCGAACCAACCCGAACACGGGGTCGCGAGGATGGCGGATCTGCGACGGGCACGGGTAAATTACACTCGAAAGGACGCCTCCCGGCGTCGGGACCACCCGAATCTTCGGAGATCCACGGATGCTGTTCGGCAGAGAGCACGTCGATCGATACGTCGCGACCAACGGTGAGGAAGGCTATACCTGGCGCGAGGGGACGGAGATCCTGATCCTCACCACCAGGGGCCGGAAGTCCGGTGAACTGCACAGCAATGCGCTCATCTTCGGTCGCCACGGTGATGACTACCTGGTGGTCGGATCTAAAGGTGGGTCGCCCGCACCGCCCGCGTGGTACGTGAATCTCACGGCCGACCCCGAGGTGCAGGTCCAGGTCAAGGGAGATCGTTTTGCGGCGCATGCGCGCACCGCGACCGCCGCGGAGAAACCCGAGCTGTGGAAGATCATGACCACGGCGTGGCCGCATTACGACGAGTACCAGCAGCGAACCGAGCGCGAGATTCCCGTGGTCATCCTGACGCGCGACTGACGCGCTCGAAGTGCTCATCCCACGTGCGAGCTGAACGCCACGCGACTGCTCGGCATCGGCTGATGCCGTGAATCGACACGACGGCATCGGTTCGTGGCCGGCGCGCGCTGCGCGGAAGGCGGCACGACGCCCGGCGATGACCTACGAGGGCCGGACGACGACGTACGGGGCCATGCAGCGGCGGGTCACTCGCCTTGCGCACGCGCTGCGCGGCCTTGGTGTGGAGCGCGGTTCGCGGGTAGCCTACCTCGGTGGCAATCATCCGGCGTTTCTCGAGAGTCTCTTCGCCGTCGCGGCGCTCGGGGCGGTCTTCGTTCCCCTGAACGCCAGGTTGTCGGCCGCCGAGATCGACTACATGCTGCACGACTCCGGTGCCTGCGCGCTGCTCTTCGGGGGCGGATCACTGACGACGGTGGAGCATCTCGACGCCATGCCTCGCCCGCCGCTGGTCGCCGTCGAGGAGAGCACCCTTGGTGCACTCGATTACTCCCGCATGATCGCGGATGCGCCGGACGGTCCGGTCGATGTGAGGATCGACCTCGACGACCCCTGCATGATCATGTACACGTCGGGCACGACCGGGAGGCCGAAGGGCGCGATCCTGAGCCACAACAACATCATGTGGAACTGCATCAACGTGCTCGTCGACCTCGACCTGGCGAGTGACGAGGTGACCCTCGTGACCGCGCCGATGTTTCATACCGCGGCCCTCAACATGACCTGCATGCCGACGCTGCTCAAGGGTGGCCACCTGGTGATCGAGTCGAGGTTCGACGCTGCGGCTGTGATCGACACCATCGAGCGCTTGCACGTGACCCTGCTGTTCGGCGTGCCGACCATGTTCATGGCGCTGACACAGTCGCCGCGATGGGCGACCGCTGATCTTTCGTCGCTCCGGCGGTTGCTGTGTGGCGGTGCACCGGTCCCGAAGTCACTCATCAACACCTACCTCGAGCGCGGGCTCTCATTCGTCCAGGGATACGGCATGACCGAGACGGCGCCGGGCGCGCTCATGGTCGATCCGCAACTCAGCCGGGAGACAATCGGCGCCGCCGGGGTCGCGCACTTCTTCACCGACGTCCTGCTGCTGCGCGACGACGGCTCGGTGGCAGGTCCGGGCGAGCCGGGTGAGGTGATCATCGCCGGCCCCAACGTGATGCAGGGGTACTGGGGTGTGCAGGAGGCGACCGCGGGCGCATTCATCGACCGCCGCTGGTTCCGTTCGGGCGACGTGGGGATCGCCGACGACCAGGGGGTCATCACGATCATCGACAGGCTGAAGGACGTCTACATCTCCGGCGGCGAGAACGTCTACCCCGCGGAGGTCGAGAAGGTGCTCTGCGATCACGGGGCGGTCGCCGAGGCGGCGGTCATCGGCGTGGGCGATGCCACCTGGGGCGAGGTCGGCAAGGCATTCGTCGTGCTCGTCGCGGGGGGCTCTGCCACAGAGGACGAGTTGATCGCGCATCTGAGAAGCCGGCTGGCCGGGTACAAGATTCCTCAATCACTGGTGTTCCGCAACTCGCTGCCCCGCACTGCGTCCGGTAAGGTCTCCAAGTCCCAACTGCGGACCGAGCGCACATAGCCCAACGCGTCGCGCACTGAGGAGCCACTGTGACCACGACTGTCGCCAGCGTTGCCGAGTTGACAGCCCTGACGGGGAAACACCTGGGGTACTGCGAGTGGCGCGAGGTCACTCAGGAGCAGATCAACACGTTCGCGGATGCAACCGATGATCACCAGTGGATCCACATCGATGCGGAGCGTGCCGCCGCAGGCCCGTTCGGCGCCACGGTTGCTCACGGATTCCTGACCCTCTCGCTGCTGGTGCCGATGTGGAGTGAGATTCTCCACGTCGAGGGCGTGCGCCTCGGGATCAACTATGGGTTGAACAGGGTGCGGTTTCCGTCACCGGTACCGTCCGGCTCGAGGATCCGTGCCGGCGCGACACTCGTCTCGGTCGAGACCGTCGCCGATGGCAGCCTGCAGATCGTCGTCGACTTCGTCATCGAGCGCGAAGGCGGTGACAAGCCGTGCTGCATCGCCCAGGGGCTGTACCGCCTCTACACCTGAGGCGCGCATCAGCGCGTGGGCGTGGGACGCAGGTCTGGGAAATCCTCTTCCCAGTACTCGTTTTCGGCGCGAGCCGGCTCGGTCCGCTCGCGCTGATCGCGCTCAGGAACTCCGCGAGCGTATCGCGCGGGCAGTGTCCATGAGGCGTTCCGCGCGTGCCGGATCCACCCTGCTCCACGTGTCGCCATCGACCTTGAGGCTCGTGCCCACGATCACACCGTCGGCGACGGCGAGGATCTCCTCGAGCCGATCCGCGCTGACACCGGTGTTCGCGAAGACGGGCACGTCGGGTACCGCGTCCTTGGCGGTCCGCAGGTCGCTCATCGCGAACGGCACCCCGGCCGCTGGACCGGAGATGAGGATCGCGTCAACACCCAGGAAGGCCGCGCTCCGGGCGCGATCGGCGATCCCCCGGGTGCCGAGAGCACTGCTGAACTCCGGCGAGATGTTGTCGAAGAAGGCGACGTCATCGGCTCCGATGGCCGTGCGGTAGCCGGCGAGATCCCCGATCGCGGGGGAGATCACGCCGAGGTCGCTCTCGTACACGCCGGTCAGCACCTCACGGACGAAGGTCGCGCCAGTGGCTCGCGCGACCGCGATGCTCGACTTCGCGTCCCAGAGGATGTTCACCCCGAACGGGACGCGTACCGACGCGCGAAGCTCGCCGATGACCGCCGCCATCGCCGCGGGGATCTCCGGCCCGACCACGAGCTGATACGGGATGTCGTTCTCGTTGCAGAAGAGCACGCCGTCGACACCGGCGCCCTGCAGCGTCTCGAGGTCGCGGCCGACCACGTCGACCAGGTGGCTTCTCCCGAGCTCGCGGTTGTGTCGGGGCCGCCCCGGCAGGCCCGGGAAATGGAGCATCGCGATGACCGGCTTGGGGGTGCCGAATCGCTGTTCCAGCGACAGGTTCATCCCATCTCCTCAGTGCACCGCGGCGCGGTGCTGATCAATGAAGGCAATGACGGCTCGATTCCATGGGTCGGGATTCTCCAGGAAAGCGGCATGTCCTCCCGGGACGATCGCCCAGGATCCACGCGGCAGCTCCTCGAACAGACGGTGGGACAGCGACAGCCGGATGATGATGTCGTCGTCGGCCGCGATCACCAGCGCGGGCGTGTGCAACGACGCAAGCCGGTCCGTGCAGTCATGGGTCAGCAGCGCGGCGATCTGAGCGGAGAAGGACGCGGCCGGCTGCGGGCTTCGCACCATCTCGCCGAGGAGGGTCGTCAGCCGCTCGGGGTGCGCGTCGTAGAACGCGGGGCTGAAGACCCACGGCGCCTGCTGGCGCATCATCAACGGCATCCCTGCCGCTTCGGCGATCTGCCCCCACGCGTCGAAGGCCGCGCGGGTGTAGGCGTCGGGCTTCGCGTACGTGTTGGCGAGCACGACCGAGCGGAGGTCGTCGGGATACGCCAGCGCGTATTCCTGGGCGATGAGCCCGCCCATGGAGACGCCCACAAGATGGAATGCCCCCAGGCCGAGCGCATCGGCGAGCGCCTTGGTGTCCGCGGCCATCTCGCTGCTCGCGTACGGGCCGGGCGGGGATGACGAGCGGCCCACGCCGCGATTGTCGAAGGTGACCACTCGAAGCCCCGCGCCCACCAGGGGATCGATCTGCATCGCCCAGCCCTCGAGGTCGTCACCGACGCCGTTGACGAGCACGACGGTCTCGTCGCCATCGCCGTTGATCCGGTAGTGGATATCCATTTCGTGGGCGTGCACCACCGGCATCGCTACCTCCCCGCGCCGCGGGCGTCGATCGCGCCGCGCCAGAGATCGACCGAAGCGAGCAGCTCGGTGATGACCCGATCGTCCTGATCCTCGAAGCCGGGAATGATCTCGAAGATCAGATCGACATTCTCCGCGCCCGACGCCTCGAGGGTGTCCAGCACCTTCGCCGGGTCGATCAGGCCGGTTGCGTTGTGCTCCTCGGTGAACGCCCAGTGGTGGTCGGCGATGCCGTCCGACTGCTGCAGCTGCACCTCGACCAGCCGGCTCCCGAAGCGTCGCAGCCAGGCGTACGGGTCCCGCTCCGCGCCCACCGTCCCGGGCACGCAGTGATGCCCGACGTCGAGGCAGAGCCGCCACGGGACGTGGTCGGCGTCACCGTCGGTGAGCAGGTCCTCGAGCTGCGCCATCGTCGACGGTTCGCGCACCGCGACCAGGTTCTCGACGAGGAGGTAGTCGAGACCCACGGAGCTCGCGTAACCGGCGATGACCTGGAGGTCACGTCGCAGGCCGTCCCAACGTTCGGCACGGCGCTCGGGATCGCTCCAGTCGGGGACGCTCATCGCACCGACATGCCCCCCGGTTGCCCGAGCGCCGAGCGCCGCGGTGAGATCGATGATGCTCCGGTACCAGAGCAGCGCCGCCTCGCGCCGCCCCTGATCGGGGTGCATGAGCAGGTCGAGCGAGTACGCCGACAGACCGGTGAAGGTGGCATGCACCCGGAGCCCGTTGGCATCGAGCGCAGCGCGATGGCGCTCGACCGCATCACGGCCCCCCGCGAATGTCTCGATGCCCTCGACGAGGTCGAGTGAAAGCTCCACGAGGTCGAGCCCGAGGTCGTTGCGAACCACCGACGCCCAGTCCGCGGGGCGGGGCCAGCGCTTGAGCGCGAAGCAGGTGTTGATGCCCAGGCTGACCTTCATGCGAGCTCTCCCGCGTGTGGTCGGGAACGGCGCTCGCCGGCCGCCGGCATCGCGGCCCGGTTGTGCAGCGTGGTGGAGGCAACGATCTGCCGGTAGCGCTCGTAGACTTCCGAGTATCTGTCGTGATTGGCAGAATCTGGTTCGACCGGCGCCTCGGGCCTGCAGGCGATCGCGATTGCTGAATCAGGATCCCGATAGACCCCGACGCCGAGACCGGCGAGCATCGCGACACCGGACGTGGTGGCGTCCCCCGGGACCCGCAGCACGGGGATGCCGAGCACGTCCGCCTTGATCTGATTCCAGGTCCGGAGCGACGCGGGGCGCCCCGAAACCCGCATCTCGGTGACGGGGGTGCTCGCCCGGCCGAGCCCCTCGACGTGTGCACGGATCGCGAACGCGACACCCTCGAGCGCGGCTCGGGCCAGCGACCTCCGGTCGTGACGGAGCGAGAGACCGATCACGGCGCCGAGGAGCGCCGGGTCGTCACGCTCACCGTCGCCGAGGACCGGAATGAAGATGAGCCCGTCCGAACCGGCTGGGACCGCCGCCGCCTCGCGGTCGAGCCGTTCAAAATCCTCGGTGCGCAGTCGGCCCGACCGGCCGCCGTAGGTGAGTGACGCGAGCCAGTCCACGGCCTCGCCGGCGGTGTTGATACCGACCTCGGTCACATAGCCCTCGGGGCCGACGGCGCTGGGGTAGTGCGTCACCGTCAGGTCGCTGGTCGGCTCGCTCACGATCGTGTTCAGGCACGTGGAGCTGCCGGCCATCTCGCTCACCGGGCCGGGCACGGTGACACCGGCCCCGAACGTGCACGCGATGCTGTCGCCCGCCCCGGCGACGACCGGAACCGGACGGGTGAGCCCGAAACGTCGCAGCAGAGCCGGGCGCAGCGTGCCCACGACGCTCCACGACGCGTACGGGACCGGCAGTTGCCCCGGGTCGAGACCCACTGCCTCAACCAGCTCGGGTGCCCAACGACGTTCGCGCAGGTTCAACAACGCGCTCGCCGCGGCCATCGTCCAGTCGGTCACCAACTCGCCGGTGAGGGTGAGCGCGAGGAACTCCGTGGGCTGCAGGAAGAGGCGCGTCGCCCTGAAGACAGCGGGCTCGTTGGCGCGGATCCAGAGGATCTTGGCGGCGACGTGAAACGCCGCGGGCACGTGCCCGGTCAGGGTGTGCAGCGCCTCGGCGCCGAACGTCTCGCACAGCCACTCGGCTTCCGCCACCGCCCGGTTGTCCCGATAGATGAGCCCCGGACGCAGGGGCACGCCGTGACCGTCAATCGGGACGACCGACGGGCACTGACCCGTCAGACCGATCGCATGGATGGTGCGTTGGTGCCCGAGCCGCCCGATGAGCGCTCCCAGCGCCGAGAGCGACGACGACCTCCATCGCTCCGCGTCCTGCTCCGCCCATCCGTCGCGTGGGGTGAGCGTCGGGTACGGTCGGCGGACCTCGAGGAGCAACGCGCCGGCGGAGTCGTATGCCGTCGCGCGAGCGCCGGACGTGCCCACGTCGATCGACACCAGGGTATCGGTACCGGTCAGCGGCGTGGCCACTCCCGGTTACCCGCGAACCAGCTGCTGGGCCTTGACCTTTTCGCCGTCGAGTGTCACCAGCGCGCCGTTGAGCGCGCCCGTGGAGTAGTCGCTTCCCGGGTTGATGACGACGGTGCGGCCGATCCGCCGGATGCCCGAGGACTCGTGGATGTGCCCGTGCAACCCGAGCAGCGGCTGATAGTCCTGCTCGGCATCGCGCACGGCGGTGCTCCCCACCGCCACCATCCGCACCTGGCCGAGAGTTGCCTGTACCTGCAGGTTCGAGTTCGAGGAGTGGTGCTTCGTCCAGCTGGGTGCCGAACGGCGGTGCATGCAGATTGAACACCGCGCGCTCGGGGTGCTGGAGCGCGGGCACCATCGCGTCGATGCTCGCGCGCAGATGGCTCTCGTCCTGCTCCCGGTACGTGTGCCACGGCGTCACGTTCGAGTACCCACAGCTGATCATCTCGTGCTCGTCGTCGAGCCAGACAACCTTGCCTTCATCGTGCGTGCCCCAGGGGGCGCTGTCGAGCAGGGCGCCGAGCTCCTCCGGATCGTCATTGCCGAGCATGAAATAGAGGGGAATGCCCAATGGCCTCAGGCGCGAGTCCGCGAGGTCGAGCCACTCCGTCAAGCGCTCGTGCATGAGCAGGAGGAAGAGCTCGTCGAGCCCGCCGGCAGCCTCCTTGGCCTCGAGCTCGCCGGGATCGGCGCGATAGGGGTAGTAGCCGTGGTCGGCGATGAGCTTCTCCAGCGAGACCAGCTCGGGACCTTCGCCGACGTCGTAGTCGGTGCCGACGAAGCGACAGCGCCAGCGGCCTCCCGGGGCGCGGACGATCGACTGGATCGCCTTGCCCGCAACGTCACCACCGAGGATGAGCACGTTCGCTTCGTAGATCCTCGCGGCGTTGATGAACTTCCGGAAGCACACGCTCGACCCGTGCAGGTCGCTGACGAAGTAGATCCTCGTCTTCGACACCTCAGACCCTCGCCATGTCAGGCCGGCACCGCCTCACGGGCACGGTCAACCGCGGTCATGAACCGGCCGGCGCGCTCGGGGTCCACGGGGTTCCATGTGATCCCGTCCTGTTTCAGGCTGGTCCCGACGAAGAGGCCGTCGGCGATGGCGAGGATCTCAGCAACTGTTTCCTCGCGTACGCCGGTGTTGGCGAGGACCGGCATGTCGGGAACCGCATCCTTGGCTTCGCGCAGCTCAGAAAGGTGCGTCGACGTGCCGGTGATCTGACCGCTGATGAGAATCGCGTCGATGCCGAGATACCTTGCGCTCTGCGCCCGAGTGGCGATTGAGCGGTTGCCCAGGGTGCTGGCGAATTCCGGCGTGATGTTGGTGAACATCGCGACAGCGCCGGCCCCGATCTGCTCGCGATACGCGGCGATCGCCCCGAAATCCGGACGCATCATGCCGAGGTCGCTCTCGAAGACACCGGTGAACACTTCGCGAACAAAGGAGGCGCCGGTGGCCCTGGCGACGGCAAGGCTCGAGACCGGGTCCCACACCAGGTCGATGCCGAACGGCCTGGTGATGAGATCGCGCACCTGACCGATGACGGCGGCCATGCCGGCCGCCACCTCCGGTCCGACGCGCATCTGATACGGCAGATCGGCCTCGTTGCAGAACAGGAACCCATCCACGCCCGCAGCCTGCAGCGCTTCGAGGTCGCGTTCAACGGTCTCCACGAGGTGCCGCATGCCGGCTGCGCGGTCGTGTCGCGGGCGGCCCGGCATCGCCGGAAGGTGGAGCATCGCGATCACCGGCTTGTCCACGCCGAACAGTCGCCGCAGCAAGGTCATGCCGGCCTGCGAACGTCGGTGAGGCGTGTCGTGCCGTTTTCCGTCGGGCGTACCGGCGGTGTCTCGGCGCCGGCGACCACCACCTCGATGCCGGCCTGCTGGATGCGCTCGACCTCCTCGGCGTCGGCGCTGCTGTCGGTGACGACTGTGGAGACCTGGTCGATCGGCACCACGGTGCTCATCGCGACGGCGCCGAACTTAGAGCCGTCGGCGATGACGATGATCCGTTCCGTGCGCTCGAGACCACCGCGGATCACATCGGCGTCGCGGTCGTCGAGCTCGGTGACCCCGCGTCGCGCCGAGAGCCCGGCCGCGCCGATCACGGCGGTATCGGTGTTGTAGCGGCGAACGGCCTCCACGGCCGACGCGCCGATGCACGTCAACTCGTCCTGGCGGACCAGCCCTCCCGCGATGATCACGCGAACATTGCGGGTGCCGAGCAGGCTCGCGACCGCGAGCGACGGGGTGATCACCATCAGGTCCTCACGCACCGGGAGCAGCCGCGCGAAGTGCTCGACGGTGGTGCCGATGCCGAGGAACATGGCGCGCACGCCGACCGTCAGCTCGGCAGCGCGCTTGGCGATGACCCGCTTCTCCTTCGCGTGGTGGAGGGTCCGCGCATTGGCTCCGACCTCGAAGGTCCGGACGAGGTGGGTCGTGGCGCCCCCGTAGGTTCGGCGCACGAACCCGTCGCGCTCGAGGCGGCGCAGGTCGCGGCGTATCGTCATCTCGGAAACCTGGAAGTCGCGGGCAAGGGTGCTGACCTCGATGGCCTGATCCTCCGCGACCCGCTCCAGTACCTTCAGGCGCCGCTCGACGGCTAACACGCTGCGCTTCTCCTCCTTGGACAACTGGTCATTTTGTCGGGTCTTGACCGGAAGTTGTCCCTCCGTGTCCGTGAGTCTCTTGACAGTGGTGTTCGATTGTGTTCAAACTCTGCCTGTTTTCGACGCGAGTGTCAAGTTGCGTGGCGGTGGTACCGCCGGAGGGTCGTCATGGCAACGTCGAGCAGGCTGTTCGTCCGCAACAGCACCGGACTGGTGCGCTCTGCGTCGGCAGTCGATGCCACGATCTTCAACGCGGTCATCTCAGCACCTGTCGGGTCGACGATCGCCTACTCGATCTTCTTCGCGCTGGTTGCGTTTCCCGGTGCGGACGTCGTCGGGGTGCTGCTCCTGGTTGCGATCATCAACATCCCGGTCCTCATCATGTTCGCCCTGCTCGGGGCCAGCATGCCGAGGGTGGGCGGCGACTATGTCTGGGTCAGCCGCGTGCTCTCGCCGCCCCTGGCGCTGATATCCAACCTCTGCATGATCATGGGCGGGCTCCTGGGCGCCGCCTTCTTCGCCAAGTTCTTCTCACTGCTCGCCCTCGGGCCTGTGCTGGTCGCCCTCGGCTCGTTCGCCAACAACAACACGTTGATCAACTGGGGGACGTCCTTCCAGACCAACAACAGTTGGATCCTCGGAGCGTCGCTCTTCATGGTCGCGCTGCAGACGGTCATCCTCATCCGCGGCACCAAGGCGACCTTCCGCTGGCAGAACTACTCGTTCATCATCGCGATGGCGGGCACACTCATCGCGTTCGTGGTGTTGCTCATCGGCAGCCAGAGCGACTTCTTCTCCCACTTCGATGCGCTGAACAAGAGCTTTGGCGGCGGCAACGTCGCAGCCGTGATCAACGGCGCGCCGGGTGCGGCAGCGGCGGCGCCCAACTTCTGGAACGGCAGCGCGACGCTGCCGACTCTCTTCTCGATCCAGGGGTTCATGATGTGGAACTTCTGGTCGGTCTACATGTCCGGCGAGCTGAAGAGCGCGTCGAACCGCCGCCGTCAGCTGTCGGTGATGTTCGGAGCCCTCGGCTGGGACACGATCCTGCTCATCATCGGCGTCCTTCTGCTCTTCCGGGTTGCGGGCTACAACTTCGTCTACGCGCTCAACGCCGCGAGCTCGGCCTACAAGATCCCTTCCGGACCCTTCTATCCCTTCCTCGCCGCACTGGTCTTCAACACGCCGGTCCTCACCATCATCATCATGGGCTCCTTCCTGTTCTGGTCCTTGCCGTCGATGATCGCGAACACCTTCATGCCGATCAGGTCGTTCTTCGCCTGGTCGTTCGACCGGCTCATGCCCGAGAGCCTGGCGAACGTGAACGAACGGACCCACTCGCCGGTCAACGCGATCATCGTCACCAACGTGATCATCGCCGCGCTGGTGATCTGGAGCGTGTATGGCAATCAGTTCCAGCTGGTGCTCGGCCTGATCGTGCTCGCCGGGGCGCTTGCCGTGATCATCGTCGGTCTCGCCGCCATCGCCCTGCCGATGCGACGGCCTGACCTCTATCAGGCGTCGCCGGCCAACGTCAAATTCCTGGGAATCCCGGTGCTCTACATCGTCGGGACGCTGTCGATTGCGGAATTCATCGGGATCATCGCCATCTCGTTCATCAATCCGCTCTCGGTCATGAACGGCAACCGCGACGACTGGTGGTGGATTCCAGCCTGGCTCGGCGGGCTGATCGTGGGCGGCGCCCTCCTCTACTACGTCCCGCGTTTCATCCGCGCCCGGCAGGGTGTGAACATCGGCTTCGTCTACAAGGAACTCCCTCCGGAGTGAGCGACCATCGCCCCTGGTTGGGAGGGCGGCCGGTGATGACACCGGCCGCCCTTACCATGTCCTGATGCTGATCGGATCCTGCTGATGGCGGACGACGGGACGCCGATCCTTTCCGACATCCGCGAGGAGGCGAAGCGTCTCGCGGAGGCGGCGGTGACCCTGGGACTTTCCGCGCGGCTCATCGGCGGCCTCGCGATCTGGCTGCGATGCCCGAGCGTGCGCACCGGACCGTACGCTCGGTCATATGACGACATGGACTTCGCGATCAGCGCCGCCGCCGGCACCAAGTTCAAGGCGCTGCTCATGACCCAGGGCTACCTCCCGGATCAATTCTTCAACGGTCTGCACGGCGCGACGCGCTTGTACTACGGCGAGCCGGCCGGCCGGTGGTCGATCGACGTGGTCATCGACGAGTTGGTGATGTCGCACAAGCTCGACCTGCGCGGGCGGCTCGACGCACCGGCGCCGACGATCTCCCTCGCCGATCTGCTGCTCACGAAACTCCAGGTGTGGGAGATCAATCGCAAGGATCTCGGCGACATCTTGTGCCTCTTCGCCGATCACGGCCTCAGCGAGGACAACTCCGAGACGGACGGCATCAGCCTTCCTCGGGTACGCTCGGTTCTGGGCAGGGATTGGGGCTTCTGCCACACCGTCGAACGCAATGCGCAGAAGGTGGCGGCGCTGTGGTCGCAGGAGCCGTTGCCCGGCGCGACGCACGATGTCGCGGCCCAGGTCGGCGCACTGCGACAGGCAATCGAGGAGGCTCCGAAGTCGCGGGCATGGAGGCTTCGCAGCCGCGTCGGTGAGCGAATTCGCTGGTACGAGACACCCGAGGAGGTCAAGCACTGACCATGGCGGTGCGGCACTAGACTTCCCTTCGTGCCCCACACCAGCGCGGCGTTCGTCATCGATTCGCAGGACGCGCACACGCTCGATTTCGCGGCAGAGGCTGGGGTCGACTACGGCGCCCTCAAGCTCTCGAAGACATTCACGGGGGCGATCGCGGGAAGCGGCACGGTGGAGATGCTGTACACCCGGACGCCCGGCGAGAACGGGTCGTTTGCGGGTGCGGGGTACGTTGCCCTGGAGCGCATCTCGGGCGTCGTCGACGGCCGTCAGGGCAGCTTCGCGCTCCTCCACCTCTCAACCGTTGTGGGCAACGAGCCGCCGTCGAGTCGCTATCTCATCTCACCGGGCTCGGGGACCGGTGAGCTGGCAGGTGTGTCGGGCGTGGCGCTGATCACGATCGACGATGACGGCTCGCACACGCTGCACCTCGACTACGAGCTCGGCTGATGTCCACGGCCGGGACCGACGACATCCGACGCCTGCCGCCGGACCTCCCGATTCCGGTTGACGACGGTGGGTGCAATCACCTCGCCGGCACGCGCATGCCCACGATCACGCTGCGCTCCACGCGCGGCCGGGGCGTGTGCCTGTCCGATCTGCAGGGGTGGACCGTGGTGTACACGTACCCGCGGACCGGAGAGGAGGGCGTCGCCCCACCGCCCGGCTGGAACGAGATCCCGGGCGCTCGAGGGTGTACGCCGCAGACGTGTGGCTTTCGCGACCACCACCGAGAGCTGGTGGCGCTCGGCGCCTCGGTGTTCGGCATGAGCACGCAGACGACCGACTACCAGCGTGAGATGGTGGAGCGCCTCCAGGTTCCGTTCGTGGTGCTCTCCGACGCCGGCCTGGAGATGGTGCACGCGCTTCGACTCCCGACTTTCACCTTCCGCGAGATGACACTGATGAAGCGGCTCACCATGTTCATCCGCGACGGAGTCATCGAGCATGTGATCTATCCGGTGTTTCCGCCCGATCGCAGCGCCGAGCAGGCGGTGCGCTGGCTCGAAGGAGCGGCACCATCGAACTGAGCGGCAAGGTCACGATCGTCACCGGGGGAGCAAGTGGCATCGGTGCGGCTTCGTGCCGTGCGCTCGCCGCGGCTGGGGCGCACGTCGCTGTGGTCGATCGTGACTGGGAGGGCTGCCAGGCCGTCGCCGCCGAGGTCGACGGGATCCCGATCAGGACCGATGTCAGCGACGAGGCGTCGGTGAACGCGATGGTCGCCGAGGTCACGGGGCGTCTCGGCCCGATCGATATCTGCTTCAGCAACGCGGGCGTCGCGACCGGCGGCGACATCCTGACCACGGAGCCTCGGGTCTGGAATGAACAGTGGGCGATCAATGTCATGGCCCATGTGTACGCGGTTCGCGCGGTGCTCCCCGGAATGCTCGATCGAGGCAGCGGGTACCTCGTCCACACCGCATCGATGGCGGGGATCCTCACCAGTCATGGCAACGTCACCTACGCCACGACCAAGCACGCGGTGGTGGGGCTCGCCGAGTGGCTGTCGATCACGTATCACCACCGCGGCATCCGCGTGTCCCTGATAGCGCCGCTCGGCGTGAGAACGCCAATGCTCGAGGGCGCCGATCCGAAGTTCGCGGCCGCGGTCGCGGGTCCGATCAAGGAGCCCGAGGACGTTGCCGCGTCGGTTGTCGAGGCGATTCTCGCCGAGCGCTTCCTGGTGCTTTCCGATCCGATCGCGCAAACATGGATGCAGCGCAAGAGCGAAGATCCAGAGCGCTGGCTGCGAGGGATGCGCCGTGTGCAGGTGCAGTTGGAAGCGGAGACGCCCCCTCCGAACTAGGACGCTTGCCGCAGCTTGGATCATGTGCAACAGCGTGGGCCACATGCTCGGCACCTCCGATAGACGTGGCACGATCTCGCGGGTGACCAGCATCCCCGCCGCCGCGCACCACCTCCGCGACCTCGCGCGGTTGCGCCGCGTCCGCGACCGGATCGACCGGGAGTACGCGCAGCCGCTGGACATCGAGGCGCTCGCCCGCGGGGCGCACATCTCGGCCGGGCACCTCAGCCGCGAGTTCCGGCTCGCCTACGGCGAGGCGCCGTACGGCTACCTGATGACGCGGCGCATCGAGCGCGCGATGGCGATGCTCCGGCGGGGCGATCTCAGCGTCACGGAGGTCTGCTTCGCGGTGGGCTGCCAATCGCTGGGAACCTTCAGCACTCGCTTCAACGAACTGGTCGGTGTGTCGCCCAGCGCCTACCGGCGCCTCGCGGCGGGCGCAACGGCGGGGATGCCGTCGTGCGTGGCAAAAGAGGTGACCAGACCGGTCAGGAATCGAGAAGCGCCGGTCAGCGAGACGCCACTAGCATGACCGCCATGCATCTCACCACTACGAGTTCAGGAGTGATCATGAGCGGCTCCACGACCCAGGGAATCAGGACCGTGCTGCATCCCGTGTCCGATCTGGAGAAGGCCAAGCCGGTGTACACAGCCCTGCTCGGCGTCGCGCCGACGTCCGACGCCCCCTACTATGTGGGATACGAGGCCGAGGGTCAGCAGATCGGGCTGGTGCCAGGTGGCGGTGGCATGACCTCGCCGGTGGCCTACTGGCACGTGGCCGACATCGAGGCGAAGCTGGCCGAGGTCACGGCTGCCGGAGCCACGTTGAAGGAGTCCCCACGCGACGTCGGTGGCGGCCGCCTGGTGGCCACCTTCTCCGATCCCGACGGCAACGTGCTCGGCCTGATTCAGGACCAGGCTGCCACCGCGAGCTGATGCGCGACGCCCGCCGGCTGGTCGGACACTCATTGGAGACTCGGTGACCATGCCCACGAGGACGGATTCGCACGCGCCTGCGCTGCACGTTGCCGACAGCCACGATCTGATCCGCGTGCTCCGCGCGCGCGTCAACAACCTCAAGGATGTCAGCGTCGAGATCCCGAAGCGCCGGCTGACGGTGTTCACCGGCGTTTCCGGCTCGGGCAAGACCTCGCTGGTGTTCGACACGATCGCCGCAGATTCACAGCGGCTGATCAACGAGACGTACAGCGCGTTCGTGCAGGGATTCATGCCGACGCTGACTCGCCCCGAGGTCGACCTCCTCGAAGGGTTGACCACCGCGATCATCGTCGACCAGCAGCGGATGGGTTCCGATTCCCGCTCCACGGTCGGCACCGCCACCGACGCCAACGCGATGCTGCGCATCCTCTTCAGCCGCCTCGGTCAGCCGCATATCGGCCCGCCCAACGCGTTCTCCTTCAATGTTCCCTCGGTCCGAGCGACCGGTGTGATGACCGTCGGACGCCGTGACCGCAAGACCGTGAAGGCGACCTTCAACCGCACCGGAGGCATGTGCACACGCTGCGAGGGCCGCGGCTCGGTCACCGACTTCGATCTGGCGCAGCTGTACGACGACAGCAAGTCGCTCAACGAGGGTGCACTCACCATTCCCGGCTACAGCGTCGACGGCTGGTACGGCCGCATCTTCAGCGGCTCGGGCTTCCACGACCCGGACAAGCCGATCCGTGACTACACCGAGGAGGAGCTCGCCGACCTGCTCCACAAGGAGCCCACCAGGATCAAGGTCGACGGCATCAACCTGACGTACGAGGGCCTGATCCCGAGAATCCAGAAGTCGATGCTGTCCAAGGACGTCGACGCGCTGCAGCCTCACGTCCGCGCGTTCGTGGAACGGGCGGTGACGTTCAGCGTCTGCCCCGAGTGCGACGGCACCCGGCTGAGCGAAGCAGCTCGATCGTCGAAGGTCCAGGGGGATCAACATCGCCGACGCATGCGCCATGCAGATCAGTGACCTCGCGCAATGGGTGCGGGCTCTTGACGAACCGTCCGTCGGGCCGCTGCTGTCGACGCTGCAGCAGACCCTCGACTCGTTCGCCGAGATCGGACTCGGCTACCTCTCGCTCGACCGGCCGTCGGGCACGCTGTCGGGCGGCGAGGCGCAGCGCGTCAAGATGGTCCGCCACCTCGGCTCCTCGCTGACCGACGTGACCTACGTCTTCGACGAGCCCACCGCGGGCCTGCACCCCCATGACATCGAGCGCATGAACGACCTGCTGCTGCGGCTGCGGGACAAGGGCAACACGGTGCTCGTCGTGGAACACAAGCCGCAGACGATCGCGATCGCCGACCACGTCGTCGACCTCGGCCCCGGCGCCGGGACTCTGGGCGGCACCGTCTGCTTCGAGGGCACCGTCGAGGGGCTGAGGACCAGCGGCACCATCACCGGTCGCCATCTCGACGATCGGGCCGCCCTCAAGGAGACGGTGCGGACGCCCACCGGCACGCTGGAGATCCGCGGAGCGACGGTCCACAACCTGCAACACGTCGACATCGACATCCCGCTCGGCGTGCTTGTCGTCGTGACCGGTGTCGCCGGCTCCGGCAAGACTTCGCTCGTGCATGGGTCGATCCCCGCCGGCGCCGGTGTCGTGTCGATCGACCAGGGCGCGATCCGCGGCTCGCGACGGAGCAACCCGGCGACCTACACCGGGCTGCTCGACCCGATACGCAATGCCTTCGCGAAGGCCAACGGCGTGAAGCCGGCGCTGTTCAGCGCCAACTCCGAGGGCGCGTGCCCCACCTGCAACGGCGCCGGCGTCATCTACACCGACCTGGCGATGATGGCCGGCGTCGTCACCATCTGCGAGGAGTGCGAGGGGAAGCGGTATCAGGCAGCGGTGCTGGACTACCACCTCGGCGGTCGCGACATCAGCGAGGTGCTCGCGATGTCGGTGAGCGAGGCCCGGGACTTCTTCGGCGACGTCGAGGGGAGCACGCCGGCCGCGCGCGCCATCCTCGACCGGCTCGCCGACGTCGGGCTCGGTTACCTCAGCCTCGGCCAGCCGCTCACGACGCTGTCCGGGGGCGAGCGGCAGCGGCTCAAGCTGGCCACCCACATGGCCGAGAAGGGCAGCGTGTACGTCCTTGACGAGGTCACCACCGGCCTCCACCTCGCCGACGTCGAGCAGCTGCTCGGCCTGCTCGACCGGCTCGTCGACTCCGGCAAGTCGGTCATCGTCATCGAGCACCATCAAACGGTCATGACGCATGCCGACTGGATCGTCGACCTCGGCCCCGGCGCCGGCCACGACGGCGGCCGGATCGTCTTCGCGGGCACACCCGCCGACCTCGTCGCCGCACGCTCCACCCTCACCGGCGAGCACCTCGCGGCCTACGTCGGCGCCTGACCGAGGCTCTGGCCGTCGGTGACCCGGACCGGATCAGGAATCGAGAAGCGCCGGTCGCCGGGCCGTGGATAGCATGACCGCCATGGACATCACGATTCGCGCGACCTTCCTCCCGCACAACGATCCGGACGAATCGCTCGCCTTCTATCGCGACATCCTCGGCTTCGAGGTCCGCAACGACGTCGGATATGGCGGGATGCGCTGGATCACGGTCGGCCCCGCCGACCAGCCCGACACGTCCATCGTCCTGGAGCCGCCCGCCGCCCCGGGCTGCGGCGTCACCGACGACGAGCGCCGCACCATCGCTGAGATGATGGCCAAGGGCAGCTACGCCCACCTCATCCTCGCCACCTCCGACCTCGACGGCGTCTTCGCGCGGCTGCAGGCCGGCGGCGCCGAGGTGGTTCAGGAGCCGACGGAGCAGCCGTATGGGGTTCGCGACTGCGCCTTTCGCGATCCCGCCGGCAATCTGATCCGCATCCAGGTCCCCTGAAGCGCGCTGCCATCACAGCAACGTGGGCCGCCGGATCGGGAGACGGCTCCTAGGTGGGCGACGCTGCAGGCTCGGCCTGGAGCACGATGTCGATGTCGACGCTGTACCACGGTCCGGCGATCCCGTCGGGCTCCGCGTCGACCGCAGGATCGTGCGCGACGAGCGTACGCACCAGTGACCGCTTGACGCCGAACACCACGTCCGATTCCAGGTACCGGCTCTCGGCGTCGAACACGTGGGTCGTCACCGGAACGAACCCTTCGGCGGACACGATCAGGTGGATGTGTGCCGGACGCCAGGGATGGCGGCCGGTCGCGCGAAGCATCCTGCCCACCGGACCGTCGTCGGGGATCGGGTAATCCACCGGTCGCACGGTGCGAAACGCGAAGGCGCCCCAGTCATCGGTGCGGAACCGGCCCCGAAGGTTCTCCGGCGTCTGCCCCTCATCCTGCACGGCATAGAGGCGATTGGTGGCGTTCTGCCATACGTCGACGGTGGCGGCGGGCAGCGGCCTGCCGGCGGTATCGCGCACATGCCCGCCGACCAGCAGCGGCCGGCCTCCGAGGTCGTCGGTGATCGCGTCGCCGTTGCGGCGCCACGGAGAACCCTCGACGTAGAACGGCCCGAGCACGGTCAACTCGGTCGCGCTGCCGGCGACGCCGTGGTTGACGAGGTCGACGAGCATCGACAGCCCGAGCGTGTCAGACAGCAGGATGAACTCCTGGCGCTGGTCGGAGCACATCTGTCCGACCTCGGTGAGAAAGCGAATCCCCGCCATCCATTCCGACTCGGTGAGCGCCTCCTCGACGGCGAAAGCGTGGAGGTGACGGATGAGCCCGCCGACGAGTTCGCGGAGCCTGGGGTCGGGGCAGTGCTCCAGCCGGTCGACGACCTGTTGCGTGAGCGCGCTCACGGTCGTCGCAGGTGCTGTCACGTCGTCGCCCATTCGTACCCCACGTAATTCTCAGCGAGGCTGGTCGAGGCCGCATGCGAGTCGACCGTATAGGAGAGCTGCGCCAGCTGCAACTGCGCCTGGTAGGCGTCGCTGTCCGGAAAACGGTGCAGCATCGAGGTCATCCACCACGAGAAATGCTGTGCGCGCCAGACGCGGCGCAGGCAGTCGGTCGAGTACGCATCGAGCAATTGCGTGTCGCCGCTGCTGAAGCACGAGGCCACCGCGCGTGCCAGGATGCTCACGTCGCGGAGCGCGAGATTCATCCCCTTGGCTCCGGTGGGCGGCACGATGTGCGCCGCGTCGCCGGCCAGGAACAGGCGTCCGAACTGCATGGGCTCAACCACGAAGCTGCGCATGGCGGAGATGCTCTTCTCGATGACCGGGCCGTCGGCGAGGGTCCAGCCTTCGGCCGCGAGCCGGGTCTGCAACTCCATCCAGATGCGTGCGTCGGACCAGTCCCCGATCCGCTCGTCGGCACCCACCTGAAGGTACAGGCGGCTCACGGTCGGAGACCGCATGCTGAGCAGCGCGAAGCCCCGCTCGTGGTAGCAGTAGATCAGCTCCTCGCTCGACGGAGCGACACCGGCAAGGATTCCGAGCCATGCGAATGGATAATCGCGCGCGTAGGCGGTGAGCACCCCGGCAGGGATGCTGTCACGGGACACGCCGTGGTATCCGTCGCACCCGGCGATGATGTCGCACTCGATGGTCATGCTCGCGCCGTCGAGGAGAAAGCTCAGGGAGGGCCGTTCAGACTTGAGGTCGTGCAGGCGCACATCGCTCACCTCGAACAGGATCGGATGACCGGCCGACAGACGGATCGCGATCAGGTCCTTGACGATCTCCTGCTGTCCGTACACGGTGATGCCGCGACCGCCGGTGAGCGCGCCGAAGTCGATGCGGTGGTCGCCACCCCCGAAACGCAGCTGGATGCCGTGATGCACGAGGCCCTCGCTGCGCATCCTGGCGCCGACCCCGGTGGCATCGAGCAGGTCCGCGCTTCCCTGCTCGAGCACGCCGGCGCGCACGCGGTGCTCGACGTAGCTGCGGGTGCGCGACTCGATCACGATCGACTCGATCCCCTCGAGGCTCAGCAGGTGGGCGAGCATGAGCCCCGCGGGACCCGCCCCGACGATGGCGACCTGGGTGCGCACGGACTGGATGCCGCTTAGAAGGGGAAGGGCCGGCGACCGCGCTGCACGGTGATCCAGCGCATCTCGGTGAACTCGTCCATCGCGAAGGTGCCGCCGAAACGCCCCCAGCCACTGTCCTTCACGCCGCCGAACGGCATCTGTGGCTCGTCGTGCACGGGTTGGTCGTTGACGTGCACGATCCCTGCCTCGATCCGTCCGGCAAGGGCTGTGCCGCGGTCGGGATCGGAGGTGATGATGCCCGATGAGAGCCCGTACGACGTCGCGTTGGCCCGGGTGACCGCGTCGTCCTCGTTGTCGACGACCTCGATCGTCGCCACAGGTCCGAACGTCTCCATGCGATCCAGGTCGGAGTCGGCGGGAACGTCGCTGACCAGCGTCGGCTGGTAGCACGGTCCGGTGCTCGCGCCGCCGGTCAGGACCCGGGCGCCGCTCGCCACCGCGGCATCGACGCGGCGCCGGACCATCTCGAGTGCGGCCGGGTTGATGAGCGGCCCGATGATCGTGTCCATCTCCTTCGGGTCGCCGACCTTGAGACCCGCGGTCTTGCGCGTCAGCGCGCCGATGAAGGCATCGGCGATCGGTCGCTCGACGATGATGCGCCGCGCCGACATGCAGATCTGTCCCTGGTGAAGGAACGCGCCGAATGCCGCGGCGTCGACCGCGTAGTCGAGGTCAGCGTCGGAAAGCACGATGAGCGGGTTCTGGCCGCCGAGCTCGAGCACGACGCGTTTGAGGTTGCGTCCCGCAGCCTCGGCGAGACGCCGCCCGGTCGCAGTTGAGCCCGTGAAGTTGAGGCGCCGCACCTTGGGGTGCTCCACCAACTCATCGCCGATCGGGCCGGCCTCGCCGGGCGCGTGGGTGACGATGTTCAGCACCCCGGCCGGGAGCCCCGCCTCGGCGAAGATCTCGCCCCAGACGAGTCCGCCGCTGTACGGCGACTCCTCCGAGGGCTTGAGCACGACGCTGTTGCCGAAGACCAGCGGTGCGGCGATGGAGCGCGCGGAAAGGATCAGCGCCGCGTTCCAGGGCGCGATCGCGGCGACGACACCGACGGGGCGCCGGATCGCCATCGCCACCGCGCCCGGCATGTCGGAGGGGATGATCTGCCCGATCGGCGCGTACGCGGCCCCGGCGGCCTGGCGGAAGAGACCGGGAACGAAATGCATCTGGAACATGCCGAAGCCGAAGCTGCTTCCCGTCTCGCGTGCCAGCCATCCGACGATCTCGTCCTGGCGGCTCTCGAGGATGTCGGCTGCCTTGAGGAAGATGCGCTGGCGCTCGGCCGCCGGAGTCTGCGCCCACGCGGGAAACGCCGCGGCTGCCGCGTCGATGGCGCGGCGGGCATCGGCACGGGTTCCCGCGGCGACCCGCGCGACCACGTCGCCGGTGAACGGATCGAGATCGTCGTACGTGCGGTCGTCGGATGCGCCCACCCACTCGCCACCGATGAACTGCATGCACTCACGCACATTGCCGTTGACTGTCGTGGTCATGACCCCGTCCTCCAATTCGTGGGCTTACGAGTTTGTTGCCGGTCGATCGGCGCCGGCTGCTGCAGGTGTTTCGAGCTTGCGTAGTGTGTAGCCGACGGGGAGCAGCCGCAAGTGAAGGCGGCGGTCGATCGCGCCCCAGATCCCATGGGGGAGAAAGAGCGCAAACGCTATGGCCGTTGCCCCGAGGCCGACGAAGTACCACGCCCCGCTGTCCCCGAATTGCGCCTGGATCAGATAGAAGATGACCGCGCCGATGATCGGGCCCTCGAAGGTGCCGAGGCCGCCGACCAGCACCATGAAGAGCATGTAGGCCGTCCACTGGACACCGAACACCGAGCCGGTCTGGATGAACAGCGTGTTGGCGAGGTAGAGCGCCCCGGCGATGCCGCATCCGACCGCCGCCACAACGAACAGGACTCGTTTTGATCGAACGACATTGACACCCAGCGACGCAGCGGCCTCCTCGTCATCGCGAACCGCCTGCAGCGAGGCCCCGATGCGGCGTCGCAGCAGGAAGAACACCAGGCCGAGCAGGACCGTCGCGCACGCGAGGGTGAGCCAGAATGTGTATGCCTGCCGGTATCCGGGCGCGTAGACGTTGAGACCGTTCAATGACACCCCGGTACCGCCGCCAAGCCCGGAGTCGAGAGTCACCAGGATGCCGAAGACCTCGGCGACGACCCACATCCCGATGGCAAACTGGCCACCGCGGAGCCGGAGCATGATCAGTGACGTCGGTATCGCCACCGCCCCGGCACCCAACCCGGCGACGACCATCGCGAGATACGGCGCGAACCCGTGCTGGGTCAGGAAGATCGTGCCGTACGCGCCGAGACCGATGAACGCCTGCTGGCCGACGGAGATGAGACCACCGTAGCCCGCCAGCGCATTCCACATGACGGCGAGGATGACGAAGATCAGGAGAGCGGTCAGCTGCTCGGTGACGTCGGCGCCGAAGAGAAACGGCACGACGGCAAGGACCGCGATCACAAGGACGGTGGCCGCCGCCGACGCGACCGACACCCGAGTCCAGCGTTGGACGCGAAACCCACCCGACAGCGTCGCGCCGCGAGCGCGGATCACAGCGCACGGCCCCGGCGACCGAGCAGGCCACCACGTGGCGACGCCAGGACGGCGAGAAAGACGACATGACCGAAGAGCACGAAATACTGGGGATTGACCTGCGCGCCGATCACCTGAGCCAAGCCGAGCACGATGCCGCCGAGCAGCGTGCCCCACGCCGACCCGAAGCCGCCGATCACCACGGCCTCGAAGGCGAAGATCAGCTGCGTCGGCCCGGTCGACGGGTTGAACGTCTGGCGGATGGCGAGGAAGATCCCGCCGAGCCCGGCGATGGCCACCGCGATCGCCGTGGCTTTGGCGTACACGGCGCGTGCGTTGATGCCCACCAGCTCCGCCACCTCGGGGTCCTCCGCGGTGGCACGCATCTGGCGGCCGGCGGTGGTGCGCGAGAGGAACAGCTGCAGGCCGCTGAGCACGATCACGGCGGTCGCGAGGGTCAGCACGCCGAAGGTGGAAATCGAAAGGCCGCCAAACGAGACGCTGGACGTCGCCAGCGTGCCCGTGCTGCTCAGGAGCGAGTGGTCATCGGGCGAGAACACCTGGAGCAGGACGTTCTCGATGACGATCGCCAGGCCGAATGTGGTGAGCAGCGGCACCAGGAGTCCCGCACGCCGGCTCCGTTCCAGCAGCAGGATGTACATCGCGTACCCCGCCACCCACATGACGGGAAGCACGAGCAGCGCTGCGAGCCACGGCGGAATCGAGGTCTGATTCACGATCACCCAGATCAGGTAGGCGCCGATCACCGCGATGTCGCCATGGGCGAGGTTGATGATCCGCATGACGCCGAACATCAGCGAGAGCCCGCACGCCAACAGCGCGTAGAAGCCGCCGAGCAGCACGCCCTGGAGGAGTACGTTCACCCAGTTCATGAGTCGGTTCCGACAACCGAGGACGCCCGCACGCCGAAGTACGCCGCGGTGATCTGCTCGCGCGTCAACTCGGTCGACGCGCCCTCGAGCACGACCTCGCCGTGGAGCATGCACGTCACCCGCGACGCGATGGCCAGGGCGCGGCCGAGATCCTGCTCGACGAGCACCACCGTCGTGCCGCCCCCGATCAGGCGCCGCAGCAACTCGTACACCCCGGCGACCGCGATCGGCGCGAGCCCCAGCGAGACCTCGTCGAGCAGGATCAGTCGCGGGTTGCACATCAGCGCCCGCCCGATCGCGGTTGCTTGCTGCTCTCCTCCCGAGAGGGTGGCCGCGCGGTGCTTGCGCCGCTGCTGCAGCATCGGGAAGATCTCGAGGATTCGGTCCACTGTCCAGGTGCCGCTGCGCCGACCGCTGCCCGAGATGCTGAGGTTCTCTTCGACGGTGAGCCCGGGGAAGAGCCGCCTTCCCTCGGGAACCAGCGCGATGCCGAGGCGCACGCGCTTGTGGGCTGGGGTCCTGGTCACGTCGACACCGTCGAAGACGACGCTGCCGGAAACGGGTCGATGCGCTCCGGCGATCACGCGAAGCAAGGTCGTCTTGCCCGCGCCGTTGGCGCCGACCAGCGCATGGGTCTCGCCCTCGTCAAGCGACAGCGACACACCGCGCACGGCCTTGAGCAAGCCGTACTGCGCGTCGACAGACCGGACTTCGAGGAGGCTCACGTCACCGAGGCGCCGAGGTACGCGTCGATGACGGCGGTGTCGGCGAGCACGTCGTTCGGCAATCCGTCGGCGATGATCCGCCCCGCGTCGAGGCAGACGAGTCGATCGATCGCCTGCACGAGGATGTGGACGATGTGCTCGATCCAGATGATCGCGATCCCACGTGCGCGCAGCTGCTGGATGGTTCCGACCAGCTCGATCGCCTCTGCATCCGTGAGCCCACCACCGATCTCGTCGAGGAAGAGCACCTTGGGATCGGTCGCCAGCGCGCGCGCGAGCTCGACGCGCTTGCGATCGAGGAGACCGAGGTCGCCGGCGCGCCGGTTGGCGGCATCGACGAGACCGCATGTCTGCAGGACGTCCACGACGCGCTCGTACACGCCGATGTGCTGCCGGCCGGCACCGACCATCGCGCCCACGAGCACGTTCTCGAACACGGTCATGCCGGTGAACGGGCGTGGAATCTGGTGAGTCCTCGCGATCCCGAGGCGGCAGCGACGGTCGGCGCGCACATCGGTGACGTCGCTCCCCTCGAAACGGACATGGCCGGAGGTCGGACGGAGCGAGCCCGCGAGGATGCTCAGGAGCGTCGTCTTGCCGGCGCCGTTGGGTCCCACGACGCCAACCGATTCCCCGGTCCCGAGGTGAAAGTCGACGCCGTCCAGAACCACGAGCGCGCCAAATCTCTGAGCGATGCCGCTGGCCTCGAGCAAGGGGGTCGACATCGGCACGACGATAACGCGCCCTGACGCTAGCTGTAGGCGGTCAGTTTCGCGGCCACAGGGACGTTGGAATCGTTGGAGTTTTCGCAGATCACGAAGTTGATCGGATATGCCGTCCCGGGTGTCGCGACCCACTGCCCGCCGATGATCGGCGTGGCCACGACGTTGGGATTCGGCCCCGTTCCCCAGGCGAGATGGCCAAGCGGCGTGTCAACGGCGAGTGTCTTCATCGCTGTCGCGACCGCCTGCTTGTCCTTGGGGTTGCCGCTCGCTTTGAGCGCCGCCGCTGCCACGTCGAACAGCGCGAGGCTCGCGCCCGCCTGCTGATTCCACTCCTTGCCGGAGCTCGCCTGGTAGCCAGTCGCGAGGTCCGCCGACGAGACGCCGGTGAGCGATGAGGAGTAGGGCCAGGTTGGTGCCCAGTAGACGCCGCTGGCGAGACCGTTGCCGATGGTTCCAAGCGACTGCACCTGCGAGGGGAACAGTCCGGTCTTCGCGATCTGGGCGATCTTCGGCTTGTAGCCCTGCTGCGCGGCCTGCTCCCAGAAGGTGACGAAGTCTGGCGGTATCGGGAAGGTGTTGAAGATCTCGCAGTTGTGACTCTTGAACATCGAGATCTGCGCGGTGAAATCCGTCGTGCCGTCGGCATATGCGCCGGGATCCACAATCGTGTAGCCGGCGTGCTTGAGCAGCGGCCCAAGCGCGCCGCGGATCGCGTTGCCATCCGCGTCATTCGGCCACATCACACCGACCACCTTGTTGGTCGGAACCTGCGGCCAGAGATGCTCGTATGCACTCGCGAATTGGGCGACGCCGAACGAGAAGTGGAACGTCCATTTGAACGGCACGGGTGCAGCAGGGTTCGTCTGCCGTCCGAAGAACCAGGCTTCCCAGGGAACGATCGTCGAGATGCACGGGACTCCCGCCGCCTCGGCCGCATCCGATACAGGGTTCACCGTCTCCGGCGTCGACGTCGTGAGGATGAGATCGACATTCGAGCTGTTGATCAGATCGGCGGCGGCCTGTGCGGACCGAGGTCCCGACTGACTGTCCTCGGTGATGATCTGCACCGCGTACTTCTTGCCACCGATGGTGAGACCGCTCGCGAAGGCTTTCCTGGCCAGGGACACGACGTACGGATCAGGCTCTCCGAAGCCGGCGGCAGCGCCGGTGAGTGGACTGACGTATCCGATCTTGATCGTGCCGGCGGTCGCGGTGCCGCCCGTGTTGCCCAGCGAACCACACGCCTCGAGGAGGCCGCCGCCGACGAGCGTGAGCGACCCGGCGCCGAGCGCCTTGAGCACGTCACGACGGGACAGCTGGTGGCCGGCGATCAGGCTCTCGACGATGTTGACGCCGCCTGCGTTGACGAGGGCGTCCTCCTGGGACATGGCTAGCACCCCGCACTTACCCGATGGCCGAAATGTTCGCATAACGAACTCACGTTCTCTGAATGAACGTATCATAACCTTGCATCGGCAGGCAAGGCCCCCGGCGAAGCGCCGACAACTTCATCAAAGCGGTAAGGTTCGGAGACCTGTGTGCGCTACGCGAACATGTTGAGCTGTGACCATGGCTGAGATCGTCTCGCTCTCCGAGGGCATTGCCGCACTGGTGCACGACGGCGATACATTGGTGATGGAGGGATTCACACACCTCATCCCCTTCGCGGCCGGGCACGAGATCATTCGCCAGCGACGGCGGGATCTCACCCTGGTGCGGATGACGCCGGATCTCATCTACGACCAGCTGATCGGCATGGGGTGCGCGTCCAAGCTCATCTTCTCGTGGGGTGGCAACCCCGGCGTGGGTTCGCTGCACAGATTTCGCGACGCCGTCGAGAACGCGTGGCCGCTGCCTCTGGAGCTCGAGGAGCACAGCCATGCAGGCATGGCCAATCGATATCTCGCGGGGGCAAGCGGTCTTCCGTTCGCGGTGCTGCGTGGGTACGTGGGGACCGACCTTCCTGCGCAAACCGACACCATCCGGCCGATCACGTGTCCCTTCACCGGAGAGGTACTGACCGCGGTTCCAGCGCTCACACCCGACGTCACGATCATCCACGCGCAGCGCGCGGATCGGAAAGGCAATGTGCAGATGTGGGGCATCCTCGGCGTGCAGAAAGAGGCGGTCTTGGCGGCGAAACGGTCGCTGATCACCGTTGAGGAGATCGTCGACAGCCTGGATCCCAAACCCCAGGAGGTGGTGCTTCCATCCTTCGCGACGACGTACATCGCGGTCGCCCCGGGCGGTTCGCACCCTTCGTACGCCCAGGGGTATTCACTGCGCGATAACGCCTTCTACACGGAGTGGGACGCGATCAGCAAGGATCGAGACACGTTCCTGCGCTGGATGGACGAGCACGTGTTGCGCCGGGAGGCTGCGTGACCGCCGAGTACACCGCCGACGAGATGATGACGGTGGCGGCCGCGCGCCAGCTGCACAACGGCACCGTGTGCTTTGTCGGGATCGGGCTGCCGAGCACCGCGGCAAACCTCGCGCGCGTGACCAGCGCGCCGGACGTCGTGCTCATCTACAAGTCGGGGACGCTTGGCGCCAAACCGGACAGGCTGCCGCTGTCGATCGGCGACGGGATCCTCGCCGAAACCGCCGATGCGGTGGTCAGTGTCCCCGAGGTCTTCAACTACTGGCTGCAACCGGGGAGGATCGACGTCGGCTTCCTCAGCGCGGCCCAGATCGACCGCTACGCCAATATCAACACAACCGTGATCGGCACTGACTACCGCCACCCCAAGGTTCGCCTCCCCGGTGCGGGCGGCGCTCCGGAGATCGCGGCATCGTGCCGCGAGGTCGTCGTGGTGCTCCGCCAGACGCCACGCACCTTCGTCGACCGCGTCGACTTCATCACATCGGTGGGTTTTGGCCGGGGACCGGGCGATCGCCAGCAACTCGGCCTGCGCGGCTCCGGACCGCGGGTCGTGATCACCGACTTCGGCATGCTCACTCCCGACCCGGGGACCTGCGAGCTCACGCTGGTCAGCGTGCACCGCGGCTGCACCGCCGGCGATGCGCGAGCCGCGACCGGATGGCCGCTGGCGGTGGCGTCCGATCTCGCCACCACCGACCCACCGACGGATGAGGAGCTCACGGTGCTGCGCCGGCTCGAAGCGACCAAGGGCGCGTGAGCGAGGACGTCTACGTCCTGGACGCGGTGCGCACGCCGATCGGCCGGCACGGCGGTGCGCTCGCGGCAGTGCGTCCTGATGATCTCGCCGCGAGTGTCATTTCCGAGCTCCTGAAACGCAGTCCGGCGCTCGACCCCGCAGAGGTGGGTGACGTGGTGTTCGGCGACGGCAACGGAGCGGGTGAGGACAACCGCAACGTCGCCCGAATGGCCCTGCTCCTCGCGGGTGTACCGCCGACGGTGCCGGGCACCACGGTCAACCGGCTGTGCGGCTCGGGGCTTGAGGCGGTGATCGCCGCGAGCCGGGCGATCGCCGTGGGTGACCATTCGGTCTGCATTGCCGGTGGCGTCGAATCCATGAGCCGCGCGCCCTGGGTGATGCTCAAGCCGGAGCGCGGGTATCCACGCACCAACGAGACCCTGTTCTCGACAACGCTCGGCTGGCGCATGGTCAACCCGCGCATGCCCGCGAACTGGACGATCTCGCTCGGCGAGGGCGCCGAATTGCTTGCGTCGAAATACGCGATCAGCCGTGAGGAGCAGGACGCGTTCGCGCTGAGCAGCCACCGGCAGGCCGCTGGCGCATGGGGCTCCGGGCGCTATGACCGCGAGGTGGTCGCGGTGCCGGGTGTCGACCTGCTCCAGGACGAAAGCATTCGAGCCGACACGTCGATGGATGCCCTCGCAGCGCTGCGACCCGCGTTCCGAGCCGACGGCACGGTGACCGCCGGCAACGCCTCCCCACTGAACGACGGCGCCGCGGCAGTCCTGCTCGCGGACGCCGAGGGTGCGCGCCGCGCCGGGCGGCAGCCCCTGGCCCGCATCGTCGCCCGTGCTGTGAGCGGCGTCGAGCCACCGCTCTATGGCATCGGCCCGGTCGCGGCCGCAAAGGCGGCGCTCCGGCGCGCCGGCATCGGGTGGGATGACCTCGTTGTCGTCGAGCTCAATGAGGCATTCGCGGCGCAGTCGCTTGCCTGCCTGCGCGAGTGGCCGGACCTCGATCCGGCAAAGGTCAATCCCAATGGCGGCGCAATCGCCATCGGCCATCCCATCGGCTGTTCGGGAGCGCGCATTCTCGGGTCACTCGCACATGAGCTGCGACGTCGCGGGGGCGGCTTCGGACTCGCCGCAATCTGCATCGGCGTCGGCCAGGGGCTGGCCGTGGTTCTGGAGGGCTGATGGCGGCATCGACGCGGCGTGTCCATCCACCAAACGACAGCCCCGCGTACGGAGCGGGCGGGTGCTCGACGAGGACGGGAACCCCGTGGCCGGCGCGCTGATCGAGGTGTGGCAGGCGAACGCCGCGGGCCGCTATGCGCACCGCTCCGACCAGCACCCGGCCCCGCTCGACCCCAACTTCAGTGGCGCGGGCCGCTGCCTCACCGACGCAGACGGGGGCTATCGATTCATCACCATCAAGCCGGGCGCGTACCCGTGGCGCAATCATCCCAACGCGTGGCGGCCGGCGCATGTGCATTTCTCGGTGTTCTCGCCCGCCTTCGCGCAGCGCCTCGTCACCCAGATGTACTTCCCGGGCGACCCGCTCTTCGCACAGGACCCGATCTTCAACGCTGTGCCGGACGAGGATGCACGCCGGCGGCTGGTCGCGCGCTGGTCGCTCGAGCTCACCGAGCCGGAGTGGTCACTCGGCTATGCGTGGGACATCGTGGTCGCGGGGCGAGAGGCAACCCCGCTCGACGATGATTCGTCCGAATGAGATTGCCGCTGACACCCTCGCAAACGGTTGGCCCGTTCTTCCGCATCGGGCTCTCGACCACCATCGGATCGCACATCGTTGGCGACGGAACCCCGAGTGCCGTGCGAATCTCCGGGCAGGTGCTCGACGGCGCCGGTGAACCGGTACCGGATGCTTTGATCGAAACCTGGCAGCCCGAAGGTGCCGGGCGATGTGCCACCGATGAGGAGGGGCATTTCGCCATCGTCACCATCAAGCCGGAGCGCAACGGCGAGGGCGGCGCCGGGACCGCCGCGCCGCATCTCGATGTGTCCGTCTTCGCGCGCGGACTGCTCACGCGCCTGGTGACACGAATGTACTTCCCCGATGAACGTGAGGCGAATGACGCGGACCCCGTGCCCGAGCCACTCACCGCCGGGGAGCGGTCAACTCTGGTCGCGGTGAGCGAGGACGGCGGGCTGCGTTTCGACATCCACCTCCAGGGCGCGCGTGAGACGGTCTTCTTCGATCGCTGAAGGGCTCGTGAGTCCGCTCTTCGGCAGCGCCGATGTCGATGCGGCGGTGAGCGACGCGGCGTGGCTCCAGGCGATGCTCGACTTCGAGGCGGCACTCGCGCAGTCGGAGGCGGACGCCGGCCTGATTCCGGCGGCCGCTGCGTCCGAGATCGCCGGAGCGTGTCGGGCGGGCCTGTTCGACGCGTCCGAGATCGGGCTCCATTCGATCACCGCCGGGAACCCCGCGGCACCGCTGGTACAGGCCCTCACCGACGCCGTGTCCCCGGATGCGCGGCAATACGTGCACCTCGGCGCCACCAGCCAGGACGTCATCGATACCGCGTTCTCATTGATGACACAGCGCGCCCTCGATGTGATCCTCGCTGATCTGTCGGCCGCCGGCAGCGCGTGCGCAAGCCTGGTGGAGACGCACCGGCGCACGCTCATGGTGGCGCGCACACTGCTGCAGCCGGCAACCCCGACGACCTTCGGGTACAAGGCCGCCGCTTGGTTGGTGAGCCTGGACGCGGCGCGTACCCTGCTGAACCACGTGCGCTTCGAGCGGCTTGCGGTGCAGCTCGGAGGCGCATCCGGAACGCTCGCGTCGCTGGAGGGTCAGGGCGTCGATGTCGCGCACCGTCTGGCGGAGCGTCTCGCGCTCGCGGAGCCCGTCATCCCGTGGCACACGGATCGAACCCGCGTCGCCGAGCTCGCCGCGGCGCTGGGGACCGCGATCGGGGTCGCCGGCAAGATCGCCCGCGACGTCGTCCTGCTCGCCCAGGCGGAGGTCGCCGAGGCGGTCGGAGCGGAGCAGGGGACGTCGTCGACGTTGCCGCAGAAACGAAACCCGGTGCGCGCCGTGCTCATCGTCGCGGCCGCGGAGCGCGCGCCGGGACTGGTGGGCACCGTGTACGGCGCGATGGTCCAGGAGCACGAGCGCGCTGCGGGTGGGTGGCACGCGGAGTGGGAAACCGTGCGCGACCTGCTCCGCATCGCGGGTGGCGCGATCCATCACGCTGCGGTGTTGCTGGGCTCGCTGCACGTCGACCCCGGCCGCATGGGCGAGAACCTTGCGTCGGATGGCGGCCTGGTGATGGCCGAGAGCCTGGCCCTCCAGCTGACGCGCCCCGCGGGGCGATCGGCCGCGCGCGACGTGGTGCGACGCTGCAGCGAAGAGGCGGTCGAGCGCCACATCCCCTTTGCGGACGTCGTGCGTGCCGATCCCGAGGTCCGCCGCCACCTCTCGGAGGAGCAGATCACGGCAGCACTCGATCCGTCGGCGTATCTCGGGTCGATCGAGGAATTGATCCGGCGTGCCCTGGACGCGCATCACGCCGCGGGCGCGCAGGCATGAGCGTCGAGCTCGCCCACTCGTTCGCCGGGGATCGTGACAAGCCGGTGCTGGTGATGAGCAGCGCACTCGGCACGTCCAGGGCCATGTGGGATGCGCAGGCGCCGCTCGGGGCGGATTTCACGCTGCTGCTCTACGACCATCGCGGTCTCGGCGCGTCGCCGGCGCCGCCCGGTCCCTACAGCGTCGAGGAGCTCGGGACCGATGTGATCGCGCTCATCGACACGCTCGGCATCGGATCGGTGGCCTTCTGCGGCGTCTCGCTGGGTGGCATGGTCGGTCTGTGGCTCGCTGCGCACCATCGCGAGCGCGTCACCCGGCTCGTCGTGATGGGCGCGCTGGCGAGGCTCCAGCCGGCCGGCAGGTACACGGATCGCGCCGCTGCTGTCCGGGCGGACGGCATCGGACCAATGGCCTCCGGCGTGGTGGCTCGATGGTTCACCGAGCGATTCGCGGCGGAGCATCCGGCGACGGTCCAGGGCTTTGCGGGCGAGCTCGCCGGAATGAACGCCGAAGGCTACGCGAGCTGCTGTGAGGCGGTCGCGGCGTGCGATCTGCGCTCCGACATCCACAGGATCAACGCGCGGACCCTGATCATCGCCGGTGCGGACGATCCCTTCGTCCCGGCCCCGAGCGCTGTGATGTTCGGGAACTCATTCCGCGACGCGAGCGTCGCGGTGGTGCCTGACGCATCCCACCTGGTGAACGTCGAGCAGCCGGACATCGTGAACCGTCTCGTGCTCGAACATCTGACTGACGACGATGGAGGAGCGCCGTGAGCGACGACTTGCTGGAGCAGGGGATGACCACCCGGCGTGAGGTTCTGGGCGACCCGCACGTGGACGGTGCCATGGCCGCCGCCGATTCGTTCACCGCCGACTTCCAGGAGTACATCACGCGCGCTGCCTGGGGCGCCGTCTGGTCTCGACCCGGCCTGGACCGACGCACGCGCAGCTGCATCACGGTGGCGATGCTGGCAGCCCAGGGATCGGAGCACGAGCTCGCACTCCACGTTCGCGCGGCACGGCGCAACGGCGTCAGCGTCGATGAGATCAAGGAGATCCTGCTTCAGGTCGCCGTGTATGCGGGCGTCCCGCGCGCCAATCGCGCCTTCAGCATCGCTCACGACGCGCTGGACGATGCCCGTCCGGCAACGGGATCTCCGTGACCGACACCGACCGACCGGCAACGGCACGGGTTGACCGCGGCATCGGCACGGATTTTGTGCAGTCTCTCGAGCGGGGCCTCGCGGTGATCCGCGCGTTCGACGCCGAGCACCCGGAGCTCACGCTCAGCGAGGTCGCGCGAACGGCCGGGCTGACCCGCGCCTCGGCACGGCGGTTCCTGCGCACGCTGTCCGAGCTTGGATACGTGCGCAGCAACGGCCGCCTCTTCGCGCTCCGCCCACGAGTGCTCGAGCTCGGGTACGCGTACCTGTCGAGTCTCAGCCTCCACGAGGTCGCCCAGCCGCATCTGGAGCGCCTGGTCAGCGTGCTCCGCGAGTCGTCATCGGTGTCCGTGCTCGACGCCGACGATGTCGTCTACGTCGCCCGCGTGCCGACCCGCCGGATCATGACCATCACCATCAGTGTCGGGACGCGATTCCCCGCATACGCCACATCGATGGGGCGGGTGCTGCTGGCAGGTCAGAGTGACGAGTGGCTCGACGGCTACTTCGCGACTGTTGAGCTGCGCCGGCTGACCGCACGCACGGTCACCGACATTCCCGTGTTGCGCGCCGAGCTGCTCCTGGTGCGAGAGCAGGGCTGGGCATTCGTCGACGAGGAGCTCGAGGAAGGCCTCCGCGCCATCGCCGCCCCGATCAACGACCTCTCCGGCCGGGTGATCGCCGCGGTGAACGTCTCCTCGCCGGTGAGCCGCGGGAGTGCCGACCTGGTGCGTGGGGAGTTCCTGCCCCACCTGCTTGCGGCTGCCCGCGGCATCGAGGAGGATCTGAGCCACAGCGCAACCGGGTCCCGCTGACTTCGATGCATCGAGGAGCCTGAGCGTGCCCACCGTCCACGTCGGCGACATCGACATGTACTACGAGGTGCACGGATCGGGAGAGCCGCTCGTGTTGATCGGAGGGCTCGCCAGCGACCTCTCGGAGATGGAGTGGTTGACCGGATGGTGCGCGCAGACGCATCGTGTGCTCGCCTTCGACAATCGCGGTGCAGGACGCACGGACAAGCCCGATGCGCAGTACTCGATCCCGATGATGGCCGGTGACACCGACGCGCTGATGGAGGCGGTCGGCATGTCGCGCGCGACGGTGCTCGGCGTGTCCATGGGAGGCCGGATCGCGCTCGACCTGGCGCTCGAGCACCCGGACCGCGTGGCACGTCTGATTCTCGTCAGCACCACGGCATCCGCGAGGCCGGAGCACTCGACGCGCATGGAGATGCTCGGCATCCTGTCGGGCCTGGTGTTCCGCGGAAGGCATCCCCAGCCGCGCTACGCCTTCGCGCGCCAGCGCGAGGCTTCGCGTGCCTACGACTGTGTGGACCGCCTCGGCGAGATCCACGTCCCCACCACGATTCTCCACGGCAGGAAGGACAGGATCGCCCCGCTGCGTGAGGCGGAGAGGATGCGTCGCGGCATCACGGATTCCAAGATGGTGACCTTTCACAGTGGTCATCTCTTCTTCATCGTGCGCGAGCGCAAGTGGTTCCTCGACAGCCTGACGTCCGCTCTGGCAACGGGGGCGTCATTGCACGCGTCATGAGCACGACCTGGTGTCGTCCTCCGGCGTCCCGATGTTGAACACGCGGCTCATCGCGGCCGCCAGCGGCTGTGTCGAGTCTGCGCCTGGCCGTCGCGGATCAGCTGGAGCCGCGGCTTCGGACCGTCGCTGCGGCCGGACTGCGGCTTGCGGCTGCCCGCCTTGAATGGATCCGGCCACTCAGCGCCGGGCCCGAAATATCCCTGGTCGGCTGCGGCATGAAGCGTCCACTGGGGGTCGTAGAGGTGGGCGCGCGCCAGCGCGCAGAGGTCGGCGCGGCCGGCGAGAATCAATGAGTTGACGTCGTCGTACGACGAGATGACTCCGACGGCGATGGTCGCGATGCCCACCTCGTTGCGGATGCGGTCCGCATACGGCGTCTGGTATGAGCGGCCGAACGCCGGCCGCTCGTCCTTGACCACCTGACCCGTCGATACGTCGATGGCGTCGGCCCCATGTGCGGCGAACGCCCGGGCGATCTCGACCGCGTCGTCGGCGTCGATGCCTCCCGGATACCAGTCGGTTGCCGAGATGCGCACGGTCATCGGTTTGTGCACCGGCCACACGCTGCGCACGGCATCGAAGACCTCGAGCGGAAAGCGCAAACGGTTCTGGAGTGTGCCTCCGTACGCGTCGGATCGTTGGTTCGAGATCGGCGAGATGAAGCTGGAGAGCAGATAACCATGGGCACAGTGCAGCTCGAGGAGGTCGAATCCGGCTCGCTCGCCGGCGGCTGCGGCGTACGCGAACTGCTCGCGAATCTCCGTCATGTTGTCGCCGGTCAGCTCGTGGGGCACCTGGTTGGCACTGGCATACGGGATCGGCGACGGTCCGACCAGATCCCAGTTCGCCTCCGGGAGCGGCTCGTCCATGCCCTCCCACATCAGCCGGGTCGATCCCTTGCGCCCCGAGTGACCGAGCTGGAGACCGATGCGCGCCGCGGTCCGCTCATGGACGAAATCAACGATGCGACGCCAGCCGGACACGTGTTCCGGCGCATACATCCCGGTGCAGCCCGGCGTGATGCGGCCGGTCGCCGAGACACACACCATCTCGGTCATCACGAGGCCGGCACCGCCCAGTGCCTTGCTCCCCGTGTGCACGAGGTGGAAGTCATTGGGCATGCCATCGATCGCCGAGTACATGTCCATCGCCGAAACGATCACGCGATTCGTCAACTCGAGCTCGCGCAACCGAAAGGGTTGAAACATCGGCGGCGTCGACGCTCCGGAGAGTCGCGGCTCCTGCGCATCCACGCGGCTCGCGAACCATGCGTCGACATCGCGCACGAATTCCGGGTCGCGAAGCCGGAGATTGTCATACGTGACCCTGCGGCTCCGGGTGAGGATGTTGAACGCGAACTGCAAGGGCTCCTGGTGGACGTACTGGCCGAGATTCTCGAACCACTCGAGACTCGCCTGCGCAGCCCGCTGCGTCGAGACCACAACCGCCTTTCGCTCCGCCTCATACGCCTCCAGCGCGAGCGAGACGCTCTGATGCTCGTGAACGCACGCGGCGAGCGCGAGCGCATCCTCCATTGCGAGCTTTGTCCCGGAGCCGATGGAGAAGTGGGCGGTGTGCGCGGCGTCACCGAGGATGACGACGTTACCGTAGTGCCAGCGCTCGTTGCGCACCGTCGTGAAGCTGATCCATTTCGAGTTGTTCGCGTGCACAGCGTGACCCTCGAGGATCTGCGCGAAGAGCCGGCGTATCTCAGCGATGCTCGCAATGTCGCTGTCGCCGGGGGCGAGAGCCCGACCGGCGAGGACGTCGAATCCCGCGCTGCGCCAGACCGCGTCATTCATCTCGACGATGAACGTGCTGCCGGTCGCGTCATACGGATAGCCGTGGACCTGCATGATGCCGTGGGGCGTCTCGACGATGTAGAACTTGAAGGCGTCGAACACGAGATCCGTGCCCAGCCACATGAACTTGCAGCGGCGCACGTCGAGTGCCGGGTGGAATGTGTCCGCATAGAGCGCGCGCGTCGCGGAGTTGACGCCGTCGGCGCCGACCACGAGGTCGTGCGTCGCCGCGAGGTCGCGAGCGGACGGAGCCTCGGTGGTGAAGCGCAAGCCCACGCCCAGTTCTCGGCACCGCTGGTGCAGGATCTGGAGGAGCCGTTTGCGGCTCATCGCCGCAAAACCGTGACCGCCCGAGGTGATCACCCGGCCTCGGTAGTGGATGTCGATGTCGTCCCACCTCGCGAACTCGCGTGACATCGCGGCATGAATCACCGGGTCGGCATGCTCGATGCCGCCGAGCGTCTCATCGGAGAAGACCACACCGAAGCCGAAGGTGTCGTCATCGGCGTTGCGCTCCCACACGGTGACCTCGTGGCTCGGATCGAGCTGCTTGGTGAGCGCCGCGAAATACAGTCCGCCCGGCCCGCCCCCGACAACCGCAATTCGCATGAGAGTCTGGGCGCAACTGTAAAGTGTGGAACGTCGTGAATGTGGCGTCCTCAGCATGCCTGCATCGATCCATTTCGCCGATCTGACGTCGCCGCGCGCGCGGGCCCTCCTCGACGCGGGGCCGGTGCCGGTGCTGCTGCTCCCCGTCGGCGCGGTGGAACCGCACGGTCCGCACGCGCCGCTCGGCACCGATTCGATCATCTCGGCGGCGATCTGCGAGCGGGCAGCGGCGGCCCTCTCCGCCGATGGCACGGTGCGAGCGCTGGTGCTCCCCGAGATCGCCTTCGGCGTGACCCGCTACTCGGCCGCCTTCACCGGGGCGATAACGATCAGTGAGAGCACCCTGCGTGCGATCGTCCTCGAGGTCTGCGCATCGCTGAGCGCCCAGGGCTTCCGTCACGTGGTGATCGTCAACAGCCATTTCGAACCCGCCCAGGTCGCCACCCTGCGCCAGGCCGCCGCCGACGCCGGGGTGGGATTTCTTGATGTCACCCGGCGGGTCGTGGCCGAGCAGCTGACCCCGGAGTTCCAGAGCGGCGCGGCCCACGCCGGGCGCTACGAGACCTCGGTGGTGCTGGCGACGCGGCCCGAGCTGGTCGAAGCCGAGATCATGCGCCGCCTCCCCGCGTACCAGCTGAACATGCCCGAGGCGATGGCCGCGGGTCACACCGACTTCCTGGCGATGGGTATGGACCGTGCGTACTGCGGCGACCCCGCCGAAGCCAGCGCGGTCGAGGGCGTTGCGACGCTGGCCACGCTCACCCGGCTCCTCGTCGATCAGATCCGCCGGCAGGTCGAGAACGTGTCGCGGCCGTGAGCGCCGCGGATTGGGCGCAGCCGAGCCCGAACCTGGCCACGCTGTTCGTGGACCGCAATCTGAGCGAAGGGCGGGGAGGGCGTCGCGCGCTGGTGGGACCGCAGGGCAGCGCCACATACGCGGAGCTCGCCGAGCTCACCAACCGGGTCGGCAATGCGCTCCTGGAGCTCGGAGTCGGCGTTCACCAGCGGGTGCTCCTGGCCCTCGCCGACTCGATCGAGTTCGTCGCCACCTGGTACGCCGTGCAGAAGATCGGCGCGGTCACCGCCGAGGTGTACACGTTTCTGCAGGCGAAGGACTACGCGTACTACCTGGACTACACGGAAGCCGCGGTGGTGGTGGTCGACGGCGTCACACTCGAACGGATGCGCGAGGCCGCCACCGCGAGCCGGGCGCGCCCGATCCTGCTGGTGGCGAAGCCTCCCGAGACCTCGCTTCGAGCAGGTGAGGTGTCGTTCGAGTCCATCGTCGCTCGCCAGAACGGCGAGCTGGAGGCCGCACCGACATCGTGGGACGACATCGCGATCTGGAAGTTCACCACCGGCAGCACCGGGAGACCGAAGGCGTGCGTGCACACGCCGCGAAGCCCGATCGTGAGCTACGACGGCTACGCGCGTGGCGTGCTCGATCTCAGCGCGGACGACGTGGTCCTTCCGGTCCCGAAGCTGTTCTTCGGCTACGCACGCGACCTTGCGGCGCTGTTTCCCTTCGGCGTCGGCGCCACGGGCGTGATCTTCGAGGACCGGACGACCCCGGAACTCATGTTCGAGCTGATCGCCCGGCACCGGCCGACGATCCTCGTCAACGTCCCGACCATGATGCAGGCGATGCTCGACCATCCAGACGCCGCAACCCAGGACCTGAGCTGCCTGCGTCTCTGCACGTCGGCGGGCGAGGCCCTCCCCGAGCCCCTGCACCGTCGCTGGACCGAGGCCTTCGGCGTCGAGGTGCTCGACGGCATCGGCTCGTCGGAGGCGTACCACATCTACATCTCCAACCGACCCGGCCGGGTGCGCCCGGGAAGCATCGGTGAGGCCGTCCCCGGGTACGGCGCCGAGGTGGTCGACGACGATGGCCGGCCCGCTCCTGATGGGCAGATCGGCAAGCTCTGGGTGCGTGCCGAGAGCGCCGCGGTGATGTACTGGAACGACGACGAAGCGTCGGCGCGGACGTTCTCCGCCAACCTCGTCATGAGCGGCGACCTCGTGGAGCGTGAGCTCGACGGGTACTTCAAGTACCGCGGCCGCGCGGATGATCTGCTCAAGGTCGGAGGCATCTGGGTGGCGCCCGCCGAGATCGAGCGCTGCCTCGCCGACCATCCCGACGTCGTCGAGTGCGCGGTGGTCGCGGCGGAAAGCGACGGCCTGACACGCGGCCGCGCCTGGGTGGTCCTCAAACCCGGGTCGGCGGCCACGCCGGAGGCGCTGCAAGCGTTCGTGCGCGAACACCTCGCGCCCCACAAGGTCCCGCGTGAGGTCCGCCTCGTCCCGGCACTCCCACGCACCGGCTCGGGCAAGATCGATCGAAGCGCGCTGCGCCGGCCCACAACCGACCGCGACGCAGGAGGCAGACCGGCGTGACTCGATTCCGGGCGTCGGCGGAATTCACCGAGCGGTGGCGGCACTTCGAGTTCGACATCACTGACGGTGTCGCCGCGATCACGTTCGCACGTCCGGAGAAGCTCGGCGCGCTGACCTTCGACGTCTACGCGGACCTTCGCGACCTGCTCGCCGAACTGCCCCATCGCGGTGACGCACGGGTCGTGGTCATCACCGGCACGGGGCGAGGATTCTGCTCGGGCGGTGACGTCGTCGAGATCATCGGCGCCCTGCAATCGATGCAGGCGGGCGACCTGCTCGAGTTCACGCGCATGACCGGGTCCGTGGTTCGCGCACTCCGCGAGTGCCCGCTCCCGGTGATCGCCGCGGTCAACGGGATCGCGGCCGGCGCGGGGGCCGTGATCGCGCTCGCATCCGACCTGCGTCTGCTGGCGCGATCGGCCAGGTTCGCGTTTCTCTTCACCAAGGTCGGATTGTCCGGTGCCGACATGGGGTCGGCCTACCTGCTGCCCCGGGTGATCGGTCTCGGGCGCGCCAGCGAACTGCTCCTGCTCGGCGACACCGTTGACGCCGAGCGGGCGCTGGAGATCGGCCTCGCGACATCTGTGGTCGACGACGGCGAACTCCCCGATGCGGCCCTGGTGCTGGCCCGCCGCCTGGCTGCCGGACCGGCGCTCGCGTACTCGACCACGAAGGTGCTGCTGACCCGTGAACTCGACATGGGTCTCAGCGGCTCACTCGAGTTGGACGCGATGACCCAGGCGCTGTTGATGGGCAGTCATGACCATGCCGAATACCACCGCGCCTGGACCGAGGGACGGCCACCGGTATGGGAGGGACGATGACCGACCCCGGGCACGAGATCGTCACGTCGCCGGATCTCGCACCTCCGGTGGGATACGCCCATGCCGTCATCGCCGCCCCGGGGAGGACGGTCCACCTCGGCGGGCAGACCGCGCAGGCCATGGACGGGACGATCTTCGGAACGACCATCGTCGAGCAGTTCGACCTCGCGGCGCGGAACCTCGTCGCGGCCCTCCACGCCGCGGGCGGGGCGCCTGACGACCTCGTCTCCCTCCAGGTCTACGTGACCGATCTCCCCGCGTACCGAAGATCGATGGCCGAGCTGGGAAGCGTCTGGCGAGCTCATTTCGGCCGCCGCTACCCGGCGATGGCAGTCGTCGGCGTGACCGAGCTCTTCGACCCGAGCGCGATGGTTGAGCTGGTCGGGGTGGCTGTGATCTCGTGAGCGCCACCTATGCGCATCTCACCTCCGCCCATCGCGAGATCCTGGCGCGAAGCGAGACGCTGGCGCACGACATCCTCGCGCCGATCGCCGAGCGTGGCGAACCCGGCAAGGTCAACCGGGAGCTGGTCGCCGCCCTCTCGACCCACGGGCTGGTGCCTGAGGTGCTCGCGCCGGGCCGGGAGATCCCGGCGCTGACCCTCTGCCTGGTGCGGGAGGGCCTGGCGAGGTACTCGACGCAGGCCGAGACCGCGTTCGCGCTCCAGGGGCTGGGCGCCCATCCGATCCTTGCGGCGGGCCGTCCCGAGGTCGTCGCCGTTTGGATCCCCCGGGTCTCGTCGGGCGAGGCGGTCGCCGCCTTTGCGATGACCGAGCCGGGCGCCGGTTCCGACGTCGCCGCGCTCGGCCTCGTGGCCGAACCCGACGGCGCCGGCTTCCGGCTGAGCGGCGAGAAGGTCTTCATCTCCAATGCACCGGACGCCGACATCTACACCGTGTTCGCGCGCACCACCAGAGGTGCCGGGGCGAGGGGCATCACCGCGTTCGCCGTCCCCCGGGAGAGCCCGGGGCTGACTGGGGAACCGATCCCCTTCATCGCCGATCACCCGATCGGCCGGCTTCGATTCGACGGCGTCCCGGTGCCGGCGGACCATGTCCTCGGCGAGGTCGACCACGGCTTCGGGGTGGCGATGCGCACCCTCGACCTCTTCCGGCCGAGCGTCGGTGCCTGCGCCGTCGGCATGGCCCAGGCGGCGCTCGATGCCGCCATCTCTCACACGGCGGAACGCGAGGCTTTCGGCAAACCGCTGTCGGCTCTGCAGGGGGTCAGCCACCAGCTTGCCGACGTCGCCACCCGAGTCCAGGCGTCGCGCCTGCTGGTCCATTCGGCCGCCGGCGCGCACGATGCCGGCATCAGCCCCACCACCGAGGCGGCCGCCATGGCGAAGCTGTTCGCCACCGAGACCGCGATGCTCGCCATCGACGTGGCCATCCAGGTGCACGGTGCCAGGGCACTCGAGCGCGGCCACCTCCTCGAGCACCTCTACCGCGACGTCCGCGGCACGCGCATCTACGAGGGTGCTTCCGAGGTGCAGCGCGAGATCATTGCCCGCCACCTGTTCCGGCGGGCCGGTCGCGGATCATGAGGATCGACTCGACCCGCTGACCCGCGCGCATGTCGGTGTCCGGGAAGGGCTCACCCGACACGCGCATCCCGGCACGGACATAGGCGGCTTGAGCCCGAGCGTTGCCGGATTCGGCGACCAGCGCCACCGCCGTCGCCGCCTCCTCGGTGAACAGGTGCTCGGTCAGGAGCCGAACGGCTCGTGACCCGATCCCCCGCCCGGCGAGGTCGCCTGCGACAAAGATGTCGAGCCCCCACGCCCCCTTTGGCAGCGTCAGCCCGACCGTCAAGAGGTATTCCTCCTCGGCGTCCCAGGGGTAGAACTGGATGTAGCCGACCGGCTCTCCCTGGAGCTCGATGAAGCACGGGACCGTCGGGTGATCCGCTTCGGTCAGCGCAGTGAACTCCTCCATCGCAGCGGAGACGGTGAGGGGCGGGTCGTCGGGATCCCACCACTCCCTCACGTGCGGGGTGTTCCTCCAGGCCACCATCCGGTGGTGGTCGTCCGGGTGATCTCGCATGCGCCTGATCACGAGGTCGCCCTCGGCAGTGATGACGTCCTTCATCCGGTGCAGTATCGAGTCACTCGCGGCGGTGTTGTCTGCGGCGACCGCTGCCTACGATGCCGCCATGCGGGTGCTGGTTGTCGAGGATGAGCCGGAGGTCGCCAGCAGCCTCGCCCGTGGGCTGGCGGAAGCCGGGATGTCGGTCGACGTCGCCCTGAGCGGCGAGGAGGCCGTCGAGACGCTGCGTTCCGGCCTCGCCTACGATGTGGCCCTTCTCGACGTGACGCTCGGGGGCGACCTCGACGGCATCGACGTCTGCCGGCACCTTCGCCGCAACGGCGCGCCGACCGCGATCCTGATGCTCACCGCTCGCGATGACGTCAAGGACCGGCTGTCAGGCTTCGACGCCGGCGCCGACGACTACCTCGCCAAGCCGTTTCACTTCGAGGAGGTGCTCGCCCGGGTGCGAGCGCTGAGCCGTCGTCGCGCGGCGCCGCACATCGATGTGCTCAAGGCGGGCAACCTGAGCATGGACAGCGCAGCGCGCCAGGTGACGGTCGCCGGGGACGTCGTGCCGACGACCCGGCGGGAGTACGAGATCCTCGAGCTGTTTCTCCGGCACCCCTCGCAGGTGCTGAGCAAGGAGCAGATCCACGATGCAGTCTGGGGCGACGCACGGACGGTCGATTCCGGCCTGGTCGAGGTGTACGCGGGGAAGGTGCGTCGCAAGCTGCACGGCGCCCGCGCCTCCGTGCTGATCGAGACGTGCCGCGGCGTCGGTTACCGGCTGATCAGCGCCGAGGCGGTGGTGGTGTGAGGTGAGCGCAGCGGTGCAACGACGCGACGCGTTCGGCCCGCGACAGCCGGCGTCGCTCCTGACCCGCGCCACCATCTTCCTCGGCTGTTCGGCGATGGTCGTCATGGTCCTGCTCATCGAAACGGTGGTGCCGAACAACCCGACTCTCGGCGGCATGCTGCTTCTGGCAGTGCTCTTCGCAACCTGGCTGCTCCCGACCCCGTTGGCGGCGGTGATCACGGCCGCTGCGGTGGCGACCACGCTGGTCACGGCGATCACCGGCGCGGTCGACCCGCTCACCGCGAAGTTCCAGTTTGTGGCGGTGGTGGTCACGGCGTGCCTGAGCGAGTTGACAGTGCGATCGCTGGTGGCCCGCGACCGGGCCCAGATGGCGACCACCGAGCAGCTCCGCCGGTTCACCGCGGATGCCGCCCACGAGTTGCGCAATCCGCTCTCCGCGCTGCAGAGCGACCTCGAGATCACGCTGCTCCAGGCGCGAACTCCCGATGAGTTGACCGCAACGGTGCGCCTCGCGCTGAAGAACACGCAGCGCCTGGTGAAGATCTCCGAGTCGCTCCTCACACTGTCTCGGGGCGACACGGGGGGGCTAATCACCAGCGTTGCTCGAGTTGACATCAGCGACGTGCTCGAGGAGGCGTTCGCGCGCTGGGAGAGCCACGCCACTGCGCTCCGGGTTCTGATGACCGAGCAGCTCGATTGCGAAGGCGTCATCAAAGGGGATTCCCTTCTGCTCGGGCGTCTCTTTGACAATCTGCTCGAGAATGCGCTCGCCTACACGCCCAGCGGCGGCAGTGTCGCCGTGGTACTCACGCCATCACCGCCTGGTGCTTGCGTCATCTCGATCACCGACACCGGACCGGGTATCCCCGCGGCCCTGCGCCCCGTGATCTTCGAGCGGTTCTCGCGCGGCGACGCGTCCCGATCGAGGAAGACCGGCGGCGCCGGCCTGGGACTCGCGATCTGCGCGACGATCGTTGCTGCCCACAAAGGCACGATCTTCGTTGATGACGAGCATGTCGGCGGAACGCGAATCGTTGTGCGACTTCCTGTTACCGGGCTTTCCGGAAGGGTTTGAGAAACCCGCCCAGGCTGGAGATATCGCCTCGCCACGCGGCGAGGACGTTCTTATCGGAGTATCGAAATGGGCAACAGGGTTCTGGAGGTCGGTGAACGCATCCGCGAGTTGACGGAGAGGCTCCGAACTCGCGAGGAAGGGCAGGGCATGGTCGAATATGCGCTGATTCTCGTCCTCATCTCGATTGTGGTCATCGTCATCATCAGCACGCTCGGCAAGACGCTGAACAACGTCTATTCGAACGTGAGCAAGGGACTGGCCAACTAGCATCCCCCGCGGGCTGAGGCCGCCGCATCGAGACGCGGCAGCCCGACGTCACCTTCAGGCGGCGTGCACCGCTCCCGCGACCGGCTGGGGACGCGACCGCGGCAGCAGCATCGAGAGCACGCCGGTGAGCGCCCAGAAGCCGACGTTGAAGAACAGGATTCGCTCGACCGATGTCACGAAGTCCTGTGCGAGCCCACCTCGAGCGGCATTCGCGAACGCCGCGCTCACCGGGTTGGTCGCCGACGTCGCGCCGGCGCTCGGGCATCCGGGAATCGGCGCCGTCGGATCGCTCGAGGACGCCTGTTGCCTGAAGCAGCTGGTGAACTGCGAGATCGCGGCCTGCGCCTGCGACGCCGGCACATGCGCGGCCGCCAGCTGGGATTGCAGTTGCGGGGTGACCGTTGCGATCGCATCCGGCGCGCGGCTCGAGAGGAGGCCGAAGAACACCACGCCGACGACCGCGACACCGATCGCGCCTCCGAGCTGCTGAAACGTCGTCAGCACACCTGACGCCGATCCTGCGTCCCTCCCGGGAACACCCGCCAGGATGATGTTGAGCAGGGGCGCGATCACGGTGCCGAGCCCGAGCCCGCTGATCACAAACGACGGAATCAGATCCCACCCTGTGACCTTGGTGCCCTGGAGGAGGAGCGTGCCGATGACCCCGAGCATGCCGACGACGAGCAGTGACGAGCCGATCGCGATCGTCCACTTGCCGAGGCGCGGAGCCACCCGCGCGGACATCGCAGACGCGACAGCCGATGCGAGGCTCCAGGGGATCGTCGTCAAGCCGGCATTGAGCGCGCTGAATCCGAGTCCGACCTGGAGCATCAGGCTGAAGGTGAAGAAGAACGCCGGTATGCCCGCGATGAAGACCGCCGAGATCGCAACCCCGACGCTGAAGGACCTGATGCGGAAGAGCGACAGCTGCACGAGCGGGAACCTCGTCGAGGGCAGCGATCGTTCGTAGAGGATGAAGAGCACGAGCATCACCGGGCTCAGCGCCATGCAGATGAACGTCCACGCCGGCCAGCCGGCCACCTGCCCCTCGACGAGCGGGTAGACGAGCAACAGGATGCCGGCGGTGGCGAGCACGACGCCGCCCGCGTCGAGACGGGTGGCGTTGGGCGCTCGCGATTCGGTGATGAGCCGGGTCGCGGCGATGAGCGCCGCGATACCGATCGGCAGGTTCACCAGGAAGATCCACCGCCATGAGCCGCCGGTGATGTCGTCGCGGATGATCAACCCACCGGCGAGCGGTCCCGTGATGGTGGCGATCCCGATCACCGCGCCCACGAAGCCGAAGACCCGGGCGCGCTCGTGAGGCGGGAAGGTGACCTGGATCACGGAGAGCACCTGCGGGTACATCATCGCCGCCATCGCGCCCTGAAGCACCCGCGAAAGGTCGAGCATGATGGCGCTCTGTGCGAGTCCACAGAGTGCCGAGGCGATCACGAACCCCGACATCCCGATGATGAACAGCCTCTTTCTGCCAAAGATGTCACCAAGTCGTCCGCCGGTGATGAGCAGGACGGCATAGGCGAGGCCGTAGCCGGCGATGACGAACTGGATGTCCGCGTTGTTCGCGGAAAGATTCGACCGGATCGCGGGGATCGCCACGTTCACGATCGAGACGTCGAGCAGCACCATGAACAGCGCGGTCATGACGCTCGCCAGGGCGAGCCAGCGCCGCGGATCAAGCTCGCTCGACTGGGGCGTCGGTGCCACGGGTTGAGCTCCCGCGCCCGGCGGGGAAACGGCCTCGGTGGTCTCGGTCATCAGGCGTCCCTCTGTCGATCGCGCAGGTCAATGCCGGTTACGAGCCCGCGGCTGCGGTCTGACCATCTTGCCAGAGTCCCGTTCGCGCGGCGCCTCACCGCGGGACAACTCATCTGAGGACGAAAGGTCCGTTGAGCGCGGTGTGCACGACGCCCACCGCCAGTACGGCGAACATGGTTGCGACGTGGTTGCGCCGGATGCGCGGGCGCGCGGCGCGCTTCGCGCCAGAGAGTCCGCTGCCCGCGAATGCGGTCAACACCAGCAGGCCGACCGCCGCGGCTCCCGCCCAGACACCAACCTCCTCCGGGACGGGGAGCGTCGACCTGGTCACGGACGAGAGGCAGTGGGCGATACCGGCGACCGCCGCCACTGCGCCGAGCCAGTTGTGGGCGCGGAACCAGCCCATCGCAAAGCTCCGCCCGGCGGCGAGCCGCCACCGGTTGACGAGCGCTGATGCGACGGCGAGTCCGAACAGCCCCGCAGCGGCCCATCCCGTGACCGCATCGATCTGGCTCACCGGCGCGGAGCGCGGCCGTGACTCCGCCTCGGGTGTCTATGCTCGCTCGCCATGGACATGCAGTATCGACGCCTCGGCCACTCAGGGCTCCGGGTGAGCGTGCTCTCGTTCGGCTCGTGGGTCAGCTTCGGCCCCCAGCTCTCCGGGGGCAGCGCACGTGACTGCCTGGCAGCCGCGTACGAAGCGGGGGTCAACTTCTTCGACAACGCCGAGGTGTACGCGGGCGGACGCTCGGAGACGATCATGGGCGAGGCGATCGCCGAGCTCGGCTGGCCGCGCCACACCTACGTCATCTCCAGCAAGTTCTTCTGGGGCATCGAGGACTCGGTCAACACGCGGAACACGCTCAATCGCAAATACCTGTTCCACGCGATCGATGGCTCGTTGCGCCGCCTCGGCCTCGACTTCCTCGACCTGATCTTCTGCCACCGCCCCGATCCCGACACCCCGGTCGAGGAGACCGTGCGCGCCATGCACGACATCATCACCTCGGGGCGCGCCCTCTACTGGGGAACGTCGGAGTGGAGCGCCGAGGCGATCACCGAGGCGTGGGAGGTCGCCGATCGCCACCACCTGTACAAGCCGGTGATGGAGCAGCCGCAGTACAACCTCTTCGAGCGTGACAAGGTCGAGAAGGAGTTCGCCCCGCTCTACGACGGCATCGGCCTCGGCCTCACGACGTGGAGCCCGCTGGCTTCGGGGCTGCTGACGGGCAAGTACCTCGAGGGAGTCCCGCCGGGCAGTCGTGCCGCACTCCCGGGCTATGGGTGGCTCAAGGCAGATGTGACCGACGCGGGCGCCAGCGGGCGCGTTCGGGAGCTCGGTGTGGTGGCGCGCGAGCTGGGTGTCAGCCTGGCCCAGCTCTCCATCGCCTGGTGCGCGAGCAACCCGCACGTGTCGACCGTGATCACCGGCGCGAGTCGCGTCGAGCAGGTCCGTGAGAATCTCGGCGCGCTCGACGTCATCGACCGCCTCACGCCCGACATCCTGGCCCGCATCGACGCCATCTTCTGAGCGTCAGCCGGCGTGATGGATGATCGAGCCGCCGAAGCGCCGACAGGGCTAGGCGCTGGCCTCCAGCACGCGCAGCCGGGCGCGCCGGTCGGGTGGTTCAACCTCGGCCCATCTCCCTCCGGCGACGCGCATCGCGTGCGAGGTGTGCAGCATCCGCTGGATCTGCTCCGCGGGTACGGGTCTCGAGAAGTAGAAGCCCTGGGCGAACCGGCAGCCGAGGCTCTGGAGGCGGTCTGACTGCTCGGCGGTCTCGACACCCTCGGCCACGAGGACGAGGCCGAGTGTCTTGCCCATCCGGATGATCGCCTGGGCGAAAGCGGTGCGACGCGGATCCTCGGCGACGTGGTCGACAAAGAGCTTGTCGATCTTGAGGATGTCCAGGGGCAGGTCCTGGAGCGATGCCAGCGATGAGTAGCCCGTGCCGAAGTCGTCCATCGAGATGCGAACACCGAGCGCCTTGAGCTCGTGGAGTCGCGCTCGCGCGCTCTCGGGGTCATCGACCATGAAGCTCTCGGTGATCTCGAGCGTCAGGTGTGACGGTAGCAACCCGGTCTTGATGAGGATCTTGCGCACGTCGCTCACAAAGTCGGGGTGACGCAGCTGGCGCGGCGAGACGTTGACGCTCATCGTGACGGCCGGCTCGTCGTCGATGCCGACGTGCCACGCCTGCCACTGCTTGCAGGCGACCTCGAGGACATGCAGGCCGAGCTCGCGGATGATCCCGGTCTCCTCGGCGATGCCGATGAAGTCCGCCGGTCCGACCATGCCCCAGCGCGGGTGCCGCCACCGCACCAGCGCCTCGACGCCGACAGGCGTGCTCGAGGCCATGTCCACGATCGGCTGATAGAGCACGACGAACTCCTGGTCACTGATGGCGCGCTCGAGGTCTGTTCGCACCTCGAGGCGGCGGGACACGACGTCCTGCATCCCCGGCTCGAATATCTCCGACGTGTCCTTGCCCTTGAGCTTGGCGCGGTACATGGCGACGTCGGCGCGTCCGACGAGATCCTCCGCGGTGATGTCTCGAGACGCCGTCATCGCGACGCCGATCGAGGCGCTGATGGTCACGTCGCGTCCGCCAACCTTGAACCGGGACTTGAACACCAACTCAACGCGGTCGACGACCCGGGTGATGTCGTCTCGACCTGCCGTCTCCTCGACGAGGATGGCGAACTCGTCGCCGCCGAAGCGAGCAGCCGTGTCCGACGCGCGCAGCGCCGTCTTCAAACCGTCGGCAACGCGACCGAGCAGGTCGTCGCCCGCCATGTGTCCAAGGCTGTCGTTGATCTCCTTGAAGTTGTCGAGATCGAGGAAGAGCACAGCGAGTGACTCGTCGTGGCGCTCGCGGCGAGTGAGCGCGTGCTCGAGACGGTCCATGAACAGCGCGCGGTTGGCGAGCCCGGTGAGCGTGTCGTAGAACGCCTGGCGGTGGAGGCGATCACCGAGGCTCGTGTTCCGAACCGCAACGGTGATCTGCGCGGCGTAGGCGTCGAAATCGCGAAGGTCGTCCGCGTCGAAGGTGCCCCGGTCGCTCAACCGGTTGGCGACGATCAGCGCTCCGAGGAGCGTGCCCTCACCCTCCAGAAGGGTCGCCATGGCATCTCTGAAACCCTGCTCATCCAGCCACCCGCGGAGTGCGGGGTTCGACGTGGACTTGGTGACGATCACGCCCCGACGAGCCGCCTGGACACCCGCCTCGACCAACGGCGGCGTCGTCTCGTCCAGCAGCGGCAACAGGCGCTCCAGATGCTCGAACTTCAACGCGGCGTCCACCGCATCGCGCTCGCCGCGCGACGTGCTGATCGTGCGCGATGAGCTGGTTCCGGTCGCGACGGGGAGCAACGAGACCAGAGCCGTGTCGGCTCGGAAGACCCCGCAGTAGTGATCGAGCAACTCGGGAATCGCTGCCCCGCCGGAGCTCGCTCGTTGCAGCATGTCGCTTGACTTGTACAGGTTCTTGAGCCGCTGGTTCTTCTGGTATTCGCGCGTGTAGAGGACGTATGCGGCGCCGATCGCCGCGAGCGGGGTGAGCAGCAGGAGCAGCATCGGAGGGTCGCTCTTCAGCAGGGCGACGACCACCAGTCCCAGGCTGCAGTTGGCGAAGCCGCCGATCAGCACGATGACGATCGGCTGGAACCACTGACGGTGCGACTGCCGCCCCTCTGCGAGCGAGATGGCGAGGGCGCTCAACCCGAATCCCAACAACGACGCCATGGACATGAAGAGCAGCACCCACAGCCAGACCACCGGGCTGGTCGCGTTTGTGCCGGAGATGTGGTGGACGAGGATGCCGAACGTCTCGGCTTCGAGCGCGAAGCTGGCGAGATTGAAGAGCAGCTTCATCGGCTCCTGACGGCGGAGGACGCCCAGGCCGATCGCCGCGCCGAGCACCCGCGCGAGCACCAGCGCCCCCGGATCGCCGGCGAGCACGAACACGCCGATCACCAGCGGGATCTCGCTCAGGGAGAACGACTGCGCCTCCTGGCGGAAGTTGATGAACACCCGCCACCACTCGCCTGCCACGAAGCCGCCGACGAGCGCCGCGATCGGCAGGATCATCGCCGTGGTCGATCGATGCAGGGGTGCCACCGCGACCACGTACAGGACGGCCGCGGCGATCGCCATCCCGACGTTCAGCACCCAGATGGGTGCGATGCTGCCGCCGCTCGCCGCGGGCCGGTTCTCCGGGCTGGCCCTGGCATCGTCCGCGCGCTGCTTGGCGGTCACCAATGGTCGTGACACGTCACACAGTCCTGAGCATCGCGATCTCCCGCGCGAGCCTGGCGCCGGCTCGGGGCGGGCCCCCCTCAGGGGCTGAGTGAGTTATATCGTCGACGCTTCAAACGCGTCATCACGCGCCGGAATCGCGGATGTTACGGCCGATGGGATAAGACGTCCGAAGTCATCGGGCTCGCCGCCCTCCGGGTCAGTCCGGGAAGGGGGCCTGACCCAGGGTGATCGTGGCCGAATGCGATCCACCCGAGGAGTCGAGCCACGTCAGGGTGACGGTCTGACCGACCTGGAACCCTTCCATGGCGATGTGAAGATCCGACCCGTTGGTGATCGTGCTGCCGCCGATGCCGGTGATGCGGCCGCAGGCGGTCACCCCGGCGCCGGTCGCCGGATTCGACGAGACCCCGCTGATCCAGGCGCCCTGGGTTGCCCGCGATGCCGTGCAGTCAATCCCGGTGCCGTCGGGGAGCAGCGTGGGCACGCTGGGTGAGACCTTCACCCCGAGCAGTGCCGCGAGGCCGATGTGAATGTGCGGGCCGCTGCCGGAGCGGATCTCCGAGACGATCTGCATGGCCTTGTTGATCGGGATCGCGAAGCCGATCGTGGAGCCGGTCTGCTGCTGGTTGGGGTTGCCCGAGGTCTGGCCCGCGGTGGTCATGCCGATGACCTGCCCGGCGGCGTTGACCTCCGGGCCGCCAGAATCACCGGGCTCGATGGCGGCGGAGACCTGGAGCATGCCGGTCAGGGTCTCGTTGTCCCCGCTGTCGTCGCTCGCAGTGATCTGCGCGCCGAGCGCCGAAACGGTCCCGCTGACCTGGGCCGGGGTTCCACCTTTGCCCAGCGCGTTGCCGAGCACCGTGATCGGGTCACCCGGCGAGAGCTTGGACGAGTCGCCGAGCGGCACGGTTGGGAGGTTGGAGGCGCCGACGAGCTGGACGAGCGCGACGTCGTCATTGGCGTCGTAGCCGATCACCTTCACCTTGTAGACGGTGCCGGTTCCGTCGATCTGCGCCCGGATGTTCACCGTGTCGCTGATCACGTGGTTGTTGGTGAGCACCTCGCCGTTGGAGGTGATGATCATGCCCGTCCCGGCAACCTGGCCACCCGGGACCGCGGTGTCGGCGGTGATATCCACGATGGCCGAATCGAGCTTCGCGATGGTGTTGGCCGAGAGCGCGCCCCCGTTCGACGGCACGCCGGCGCCGGTGTTCGGGGCGTCGTTGCCGGTGCCGGTGGAACCGCCCGGCTGCGTGCCGCTCGAAACGTTCGAGATCGATGCTGTTGTCAGCGCCCAGGCCGTACCGCCGCCCGCGCCCACGCAGGCGATGGCAAAGACCGCCAGCGCGGTGCGACGAAATCCGGAGCCGCGTGGACGGTGGGCTGCGGGTGGCCAGGCGGGCGGCCCCCACGCGGGGTCGGACGACCAATGACCATAGACGGCCCCGGCTGGCTCACCAGGGGGCGGTGGCGGATCGTGGGGGAGGAAATCCTGCATCTCGTTGGTCATCATCAGGCTCCGAGGTTTTCAGTTTGGTGACACTGCGCAGCATGAGGCTGGATCCTCAGTGTGGCCTGAGCCATGTCTGTGACATTGCTGAGATCAGTCGCGTTGGCGGCCCGGGTCACGGTGGCCCCGGCTCAAGCTCCTCCAGATCGGGGCCGGCGGCTCCCTGAGGCACCGGCGCGAAGATGTAGTAGATCGCGGTGAAGCCCGCGAGCGCCAGCGAGAGCGGCGCGCTGACGAACGCCACGATGAACACCGCGGCGTACACGAGCGCTCCGATCGACGTGCGCAGGCGCTCCCTGTGGCGCTGCTCGGGGGGCACGACGATGTGGGTGCGTCCCTCGCGGAGCGACCATTCGAACATCGCGGTGAAGCTGAGCGCCATACCCTCGAGCACGACCGCGTAGACCGCCATTGCGATGTGCGAGTCCTCGGCGCCGCTGGTCAGATACGTCGCCATCGTGGCGGTGGCGAAGGGGATCAGCACGACGAAGAGCAGCAGCACCAGGTTGAGGAAGAGCAACGTCCGATCGACCACGGCGATGAGGCTCACGCGTGCGTGGTGGTTGACCCAGATGATCCCGATGGTGAAGAAGCTCACCGCGTAGGCGGCGAACTGCGGCCAGTGATTGTCGAGCTGGGTCAGGAGGGCACCCTGGCCCGGTACGGGGACCGTCAGGTCGAGCGCGAGAAGGGTGATGGCCACGGCGATGACGCCGTCGCTGAAGGCCTCGAGGCGTGCCTTGCTCATCTCTCGGCGGAGAGCGTACATGCAGATCGCGGTCGCGAGGCGTGACCTCGGGGTACCATCTGACGGCCGCGGCGCTCGTCGCCGCAGCCCGTCCTTGAACTCGCCGTTCCACTCAACGTCTCACCTGAGGTTCGAGGTTGTCTCGCTCGTACGATCTTTCAGGCCGCCGCACGGTCCGCCGCCGGCGCGCGTCCATGAAGACCAGCCGGCAGCGGTTCGCGAGGGGGTCCTTCATCGCGGCCGGCTTCCTGGTCTCGATCGTTGCCGGCGTCGTCCTCTATTTCCTGCCCGCGATCCAGGTCGCGCTGCGGGACACGGGCCAGGTGAACACGTCGCTGGGCGGCACCGCGCAGCTCAAACCGGTCTCGGCGAGCGAGAACCTTTCATCGACTTCGCCGTTCACGCTCCTGCTCCTCGGCTCCGACAGCGACTCGAAGTTCAAGGGCGATTACCTGACTCAGTCGATGATCCTCACCCGGGTCGACCCGAAGACCAAGCACGTGACCATGCTCTCGATCCCCCGCGATCTCTGGGTCCGCCTGTGCACCGGCGCCAACGGCAAGATCGACCAGGCGTTCCTCCACGGCGGTGCCCAGTGCGCCATCCAGACGGTGGAGCGGGACCTCCGCGTCCACATCGACTACTACGCATGGATCGGGCTCCAGGGCCTGGTATCTGTCCTGAATCAGCTCGGCGGGGTCAACGTCATCGCCAACAACCCGGTCATGGACGACTACTACCCCGCGGATCTCTCCGGCGGCAACCCGTTCGACTACCAGCGAATCCTCGTGCTTCCCGGCGCGCAGCACATGAGCGGCACGCTCGCGCTCGAGTACGTGCGCGCGCGACACGACGATGCGTACGGCGACTTCGCGCGATCGCAACGCCAGCAGCAGATCCTGATCGCCCTGCGCGCCAAGACCAAGCACGTCTCTCTCGCCGACATTCCGAGCCTTGCGACCTCGCTCGGAACCGACTTCCAGACCGACATGAGCATCGGTCAGGTGAGCGGCCTGCTCCCGATTGCCGGATCGGTGCCGCTGGCGTCGATCACGCAGTTGGTGCTGCTGCCTCCGTACACGAGCAACGCGTCCGTCGGCGGGCAGGACGCGCTGCTGCCCAACTGGTCGTTGATCAGGCCCGAGGTCGCGAAGTACTTCCCGGCGGCATCGTGAGATGAGGCGCGTCGCCATCCTCATCGCGCTGATGCTCGCCAGCGGGCTGGCGGCGAACCGGACACTCGCGGTCCTCCAGTCGCGCGAGACGTCGGCTGCCCTGGTCAACACCACCAGCCCGCAGGTCCGGCTCCCGGGCACGATCTACGTCAGCCAGGAGGGGTCGATCTACGCCATCTCGGGATCCACTGTCCGCAAGCTCGCGCTGCCGGCCGGCGGAGACTGGACCCAACCGCGCGTCCTCGCTGACGGATCGCTGCTGGTGATCCGCAGGTTCGATGCGTACTCGGACCTGTACCACGTCAGCGCCGGGGGACGCGTCCTCAGCCGGATGACGGCCGACGATGCGTCGACGAGCAACCAGACGCTGCAGCTCGATCACTGGATTCTCTGGCCGGCGATCAGCCCGGACGGGACCGCGGTGTTCTTCGCGACCGACGCGCCCAAGCCGGCACCCAACCAGAGCTACGAGGTGGATTTCTCGCTCTGGTCCGCGCCGCTCAGCGCCGCGTTCACCGTCGGTGACAGCGGCGTGAACGGTGGCACCCGGTGGTCGGTGCCCGACCTCTACACCGGCGGTGACATCGAACCGGTGCCGCTGCCGAACGGCAGCATGCTCTACGCGAGCTACGCCAACACCGGGAAGGGGACCGTGGTGACCGTCGTCGGGCTGCAGACGAGCCCGAACAGCCCGATGCGATCGCTCACCACCCAGCAGCAGGACTGCGGCGCGCCGGCGGTCGCACCCGACGGCGTCACCGTGGCAATGGTGTGCACCAATTCGGGTCAGACCGCCAGCCTCGAGGTGGCGACCCTGGACGGGAATTCGCTTGGTACGCCACGCGTTGTGGCAGCGAACTGCCTGTGCAACTCGCCGTCGTGGTCGCCGTCCGGGGACAACCTTCTCTACATGAACGCCGCCGACACGAACGGCAACTTCGGGCTCTGGTATGTCGCCAATGCCGGCGGACTCCACCCGGGCGCGGCGCGCCGCGTCACCGACGCGAGCGTCGACCTGGATGCGACGTCGGCTGCGGCGTGGTCGAGCCGGTGAGCGAGGTGATCAGCCGGCGGGCTGGGTGAGGTCGTAGACGGTCACGCCGTCGACGCTGGTGGCGGTGAAATGCTGTTCGACCCATTGCGCGATCTGAGCTGAGGTACCGCTGCCGCCTCCAGGTCCGCCCCCCGATCCAAGGAAGTAGTGGATCCGACCCTGGGCGACGTACTGCTCGAACTGGGCGAGGCTCGGTGCGGGATCTGTGCCGTTGAATCCGCCGATCGCCATGATCGGATCGCCGGTCGCGAGCTGGTAGCCCGCTGCTGAGTTAGCGTCGATTGTGGCCCCAACCCAGCTGTACCCGGCGGCATCGGTCTCGAGCAGCTTGACGAGCGCGGCACCTGGAGCGCTCGCGTTGAGGAACGACCCCCCGCCGCCGCGGCCGATGCCACCGGGGATGCCGAAGCCGCGGCCGCCGAAGCCGCCGGGATTGGCGAATCCGCCACGAGCGAAGCCACCGGCTGGGAAGCCGCCCGGAAATCCCCGGCCCCCGCCGCGTCCGATGAAGCCACCCGGCAGCCCACCGGGACCGCGGCCGGTGATGTCTGCGGTGACCGCCGGCCCGGCTGACGGGATGGCGCCGGAGTGGGTGGTCAGGGCTGTGTCGATGGTGTATGCGGCAGGTCCCGCGAACGCCGCGGCCATGGCGATGGCGACGACGCCCGCCACCACTGCGCGGTGCATGAACGGGATGCCGAGGATCGCGATCGCCGCGCCGATACCGAGTGTGGCGACTGCGATCGCGAGCCCTGGGGCGAAGCCGGGGCTGCGCTCGAGCAGGATCGCCGACCAGACGCTCGTCGCGCCGACGGTGAGTGCGAGCACGCCTCGCGCCCAGGTTCGCGAACGCCGGTTCCAGAGCAGCACGCTTCCCACGCCGACGAGCGCACCGATCGATGGCGCGAGCGCGACCGTGTAATAGGGGTGGATGATCCCGGCCGCGAGGCTGAAGACCAGTGCTGAGACGGCAAGTGAGCCACCCCAGAGCAGCAGGGCCGCGCGCGTCCGGTCGGTGCGCCTGCGTTTCAGGGTGAACGCGAGCCCCGCGACCAGCAGGATCAGCGCCGCCGGAAGCAGCCACGAGACCTGGCCGCCGAAGCTGTCGTTGAACAAGCGGAAGATGCCCGTGGGTCCCCACATCGAGCCGGTGGCACCGGTGGCGCCGACGCTGCCGGACTCATTGCCGGTCAGCCTCCCGAGGCCGTTGTAGCCGAAGATCAGGTTGAGGATGCTGTTGTTCTGCGATCCGCCGATGTACGGCCGGTCGGCGGCCGGCGTCAGCTGGACGACCGCCACCCACCATCCCGATGCGACGACCATCGTCGCAGCCGCGATGCCGAGCTGAGCGATCCGGCGTCGCAGCGATACGGGTGCGGCCAGCAGATACACGAGGCCGAACGCGGGCACCACGAGGAACGCCTGCAGCATCTTGGTCAGGAACGCGAACCCGACGAGGGTCGCTGCGAGCACGAGCCATTTGGTCTTGCCCGCCTCGATCGCCCGCACGGTTGCGTACGTGGCGATGGTGAGCAGCAGCACCAGCAGCGCATCGGGGTTGTCGAAACGGAACATGAGCGCTGCCACCGGGGTGAGCGCGACGGTCGCGCCCGCAATCAGGGCCGCGGAGGGTGAGAACCATCTCCGGACGGTCAGATAGGTGAAGCCGACGGTGGCGACGCCCTCGAGTGCCTGGGGCGACGAGGATGCTCCATGCGTTGACCCCGAACACGCGCGCCGAGAGATCCATCACCCAGAGAGCCGCAGGCGACTTGTCAACCGTGATGAAGTTCGACGAATCGAAGGATCCGAAGAAGAACGCCTTCCAGCTCGTCGATCCCGCCTGGACGGCGGCGGAGTAGAAGGCGTTGGCCCATCCGGATGCGCCAAGGTCCCACAGGTAGAGGAGTGCGGCGACGCCGAGCAGGCCGATCAGCGACGGGCGAACCCAGGCGGCGTCATCCTCGCGTCCGCGGACCAGCGACCGGGCGAGCCGGACGGGCGCCGCGCCGCCATCCCTGACGCGCGGTGGCATCGCGGTGGCGGCCGGCAACGCCGGCGGGGGATCGTCGAAGAACGGGCGGGACGTCATGATCTGACTGTGCCGCCCCGTGCTCACGGCGCCCTGAGCGGAGGCTCAGAGTTCGCTGTGAGCGCGGCGACTAGGGGAGCAGGTGGTCCGGGCTACCGCTGAATCCGACTTCGACTGCGAACGTGTCAGCCGCGGTGGCGCCTGCATTCACGTTGTAGACGAGGTTGTAGTAGCCGGTGGCGGACGAGGTCACCGTCATCTGGAGTTGAAGCCACTGGCCGTTGTAGATGACCCCACCCCCATTTGCAGTCTGAAAACACGCCGTCGTGCATCCGCCAGATGGCCACGCTACGGGGACGTTGCTCCCTCCGCTGGGCGGACTCGCACCTCCGAGGGAGGCGCTCCAAGATCGGTGATGCTGTTCACCGTCGGTCCAGGTTCCGTCCGGTGCCTGCAACCCGATATACGCGTTACCACCGTCGACGTCGCCAGGATCGAAAAGGTCGACGTTGATCGTCTGACCGGCATACGCCACCGGGTCGAGGCTGAAGAGCGGGATCGAGAATTGGGTTGCCGATGACCCATTGACTGGCGTGAAGACGGTCATGTCGTCCATCGACGATATGGTGCCGCAGGTCGGTGCCGTGGTCGGGCATGCGGACAGCGTGTTGTCGGTGCTTCCGGCAACGCGCCAAGCGTGCCAAGGTTGCCGCTCGGCGGACTGCCGTTGATCCGAAACGAGGCGAACCGCGTAGCCCTTGTGCGCCTGCGGACGTGCGGTGGTCCCGTGGTGGGGATGGTGCAACTGGACGAAGAGCAGGTGTGCAGCACCGTTCCACTGCATGGTGTCGACCTCGAGGCGGTAGTACGCGGGACCGTCGACGAGGGGTCGGTGAGGTAGGCGTTGCCGAAATCGGTGGGGCTGCGGAGAGCGCAAGGTCGGTGGCGTTCGTCGGGGCGTAGTTGACCGCCGAGACCCACTGATGGTAGGTCGTCGGGATACGTAACTCACGGTCGTCGCACTGGGCATGCAGGCAGAGACAGTGCGGGAAGTACGTGATCGTGCCCGGATGCGGCGTTCGGTGGCGTTGTACGGATAGAAGACCTGCTGACTCACCAGGGTGTCGCTCAGTCGTGAGGAGATCGTCGTGACTTTGAACAACGAGTACACCATCGCCGAGTAGGAGGTGTAGGGCGCGCCGGCGCCGGTGAAGCTCCCGTCGTTTTCGTGGTAGCAGTAGAACGCTGGGCTGCCACCGCACGTATCGGGAGCAAACGCTGGGTTGTAAACTTGAACATCCGCTGACTGACCCAACGGGAATCTGGATCAGATAGTTGGAGCCGCCCTGATAGTTGAGGCTCGGATACTGGGTCTCTGTGCCCGCCTCAGGACTGATCTGATGGAAGTCAGGCGCAGACGCCGCGCTGCACGGGATCAATCCGCTGCCCGCAACTGGTGTCCGATTGTGCGGGAGACGGAGTGAACGGGTCACCTTCAGAACGTGGATTGCCCCATCCCTCCTCACGCTCGAAAGTAGTAGTTCCCGCTGCTGCCGAGTGCCGTTGCGGGGGTTCGCGCAGTAGCTGGACAGGCCGATACAACTCCCGTTCATGCTCGAGCCCTGCTGCGCTCCGGGCTGCCCGAGTGAGATCGGCGGAAGGTACTGAGCCGTCTCCGAGCGGACTACAGTATGCGCGCCGAAGCCGACGAGGCGAAGGAAGATCGTCGACACCGAGGTCGAGATGGTGACCTTCAACTCGTTGGTGGTCGGCTGCGACGTGAGAACGCACGGGAAGACACCGACCCCGCACGAGACGCCATTCGCGCCGGCGTTCGGGAACCCGTCACGCGCGGCCTCCACGAGCGCGGCATTGTTCGCGTCCGGGAAATCGCCCGGAAGGTATGCAACTCCGGCGAGCGCCGCGGCGGCCGCTGCGCGTTCGAGGCGGTTGCTGGTGAGATAGCTCGCGCCCGCGTCGACCGCGAGGCCCGCGACGACGAAGAGCAGGACCGAGACGAGGGCGAAGATCGCCATCGCCTGACCCTTTGCGGAGCGCCGGGCCGGCCGGTTCGGTACTGGTCTCATGGTCATCCTCACGATGTCGGCGCAAGCCGCATTACGGTGTACTGCGTGTCTGTCTGGGTGAAGAACGTCAGGGCGGGCGAGGTGTACTTGAAGACGAGGCGGACGCCGAGCTCCGACTCATTCGGATGCGTCTGGCTCCGCTTGTCGAGGGTGTAATTGGCGGAGACGAATGTGTACGCAGTGCCGTTGACGGTGTACTGGTCGATCAGTTCGTTGACACCGGAACAGACGGGGGTGTAACTGTTGACGAACGCGCTCGTGCAGTACGCGCCGTTGTTCGGTGGGCACGTGCCGCTGGCGAACGGCGTGACCCCGGTGCAGCCGCTTGGCTGGTAGATGTCGATCTCGATGACCTTGGCATTGGTCAGCTGCGGTGACACGATGGGAAGGACCTGATCGATGATGTCCTTGTCGATCTGGCAGGGATCCAGGTTCGACGCCTGGCACGCGGCAAGCGTCGGAGCCGGGTATCCGCCGTTGCCCAGTTCGGCGGCGAGACGGGCGCCGGCTCTTGTCGCCTGAGCCGCAGCGTTGTTGTCGTCGATGAGGTTGGCGGCCGTCCATGCGCCGAGGAACAGCAGCAGGAGCACGGGAAGCAACATCGCCATCTCTACCATCGCCTGCCCCTTCCTGGTGTCGCGAAGGCGCATCACTGCTGCGGCTCCAGACGGAAGAGGTTGACGGTCGTGCTGTTGAACGTGGTCGTCCCGATCAGAAGCGTGTATGAGAAGTGGATGACCAACTTTGCGTAGTCGGGGGTTGGGCCGACGTTGCGTACCGCGGGACTCCACTGAATGGTGCCGATGGGAGTTCCGGCTACCGTGTACGAGTTCTTGCACAACCCGGCAGCGCAGCTGGTCGCGTCCGAGAAGACGCCGCCGACGACGTTCTCCTTGTAGATGTCGATCGACGTGACGCTGACCAGCGGCGTGCTGGCCAGCCCATCGCTCACCATGCGCGCGATGGCGACCGTGTCGGCGTTGTTCGGTTGCGGGATTGAGGTGTTGTTGTAGTTCCCCTCGGCGGCGATCGTGGCCACCCCGACATCGGCCGCATACTGCATGGCGTTGGCGCCATAGAGGTAGAAACCTGCGTTCATGACCGAGAAGATCAGGAAGAACAGCAGTCCCCCGACGATGGCGAACTCAACGAGGCCCTGGCCCGAAGACCGGCGCCTGCGCAGTCGCCTCATCCGCGTAGAAATGGTTGGATCCTCCAGAGTGGCGGTGCCTGGCGACACCGACCTGTCCACCCCGAATGCCAGTATCGACGCGATCCCGGTCCACGCCCGATTGCAATGTGTGAAGAGTTGGTTGCAACCCGTGACGGAACGCCGATAGTGCCCGGCTCAATGCAGTGGGTTGGTCGGCCGCCCAACCAGCAGCCCGGGGCCGCAGTGGTTCGTCCGATCGTCGAACGAATACCTGAAAGTGCTTGCCTAAGCCCACGCAGTAGTGCAATTAATGCGCGGCAACCAATTCCGTCAGGCGCCGTCCAGGAGGTCGCGATGAGCGAGCGGGCCAAGACCATCGACACCTTGCTCGACGAGCGGCGCACGTTCGCGCCGAGCGCAGAGTTCCTCTCCAAGGCGAGGGTCACCGACAGCGGGCTCTACGCCGCCGCTGAAGCCGACCCCGAGGGGTTCTGGGCCGAGCAGGCGAAGAAGTACGTCAGCTGGTACAAGCCGTTCGACACCGTGCTCGAATGGGACGTGCCGTTCGCGAAGTGGTTCGTCGGCGGCCAGCTGAACGTCTCGTACAACTGCCTGGACCGTCACGTGGAGGCCGGCCGGGGCGAGAAGGTCGCCTACCACTTCGAGGGGGAGAAGGGCGACACCCGCGCCATCACCTATGCAGAGCTGCTCTCCTCGGTCTGCCGGCTTGCCAACGCGCTTCGCAAGCTGGGCATCAAGCGTGGTGACCGGGTTGGGATCTACATGCCGATGATTCCCGAGCTGCCGATGGCGATGCTCGCCTGCGCCAGGATCGGGGCGGCCCACTCCGTGGTCTTCGGCGGCTTCAGCGCGGAGGCCGTGCGCGACCGCATGAACGACGCGGCCGCGGTCGCGATCATCACCGCCGACGAGGGCTGGCGTCGCGGCGGCCTGGTACCGCTCAAGCGCAGCGTCGACGAGGCCTGCGAGGGCTCGCCGACGGTCAAGAACGTGGTTGTGGTGCGCCGGACCGGCAATGAGGTGCCCATGGTCGAAGGTCGTGACCACTGGTACCACGACCTCGTCGAAGGCGAATCCGACACCTGCGAACCCGAGCACATGGAGTCGGAGGACCTGCTCTTCACGCTCTACACGTCGGGCACCACCGCCAAGCCGAAGGGGATCAAGCACACCACGGCGGGCTACCTGCTCTACGCGATGTTCACCCATGACCTGGTGTTCGACATCCAGCCGGACACCGTGTTCTGGTGCGCTGCCGACGTCGGCTGGGTCACCGGGCACTCCTACATCGTCTACGGACCGCTCGGCAACGGCGTGACCCAGGTGATGTACGAGGGAACGCCGGACTACCCGACCAAGGACCGCTGGTGGTCGATCATCGAGAAGTACGGTGTGACCGTCCTCTACTGCGCGCCGACCGCGATCCGCACCTTCATGAAGTGGGGACCCGAGCATCCGCGGGCGCACGACCTCACCAGCCTCCGCCTCCTCGGCACTGTCGGCGAGCCGATCAACCCCGAGGCCTGGATGTGGTACCGCGAGCACATCGGCGGCGACCGGACGCCGGTCGTGGACACGTGGTGGCAGACCGAGACCGGCGGCATCATGATCGCGCCCCTCGCCGGCGTGACCACGCTCAAGCCGGGCTCGGCGACCAAGCCACTGCCAGGCGTCGGGGCAGCCGTGGTCGACGAGTCAGGCACCCCGGTGGCCCTCGGCGGAGGCGGCTACGTCACGCTGACCAAACCGTGGCCGGGGATGCTCCGCGGCATCTGGGGAGACGACGAGCGCTACAAGGAGACCTACTGGAACCGCTTCGGCACCCAGTACTTCGCCGGTGACGGCGCTCGCATCGACGAGGAAGGCTACTTCTGGTTCATGGGTCGCGTGGACGACGTGATGAACGTCGCCGGACATCGCATCTCGACGGCAGAGGTGGAGTCGGCGCTGGTCGATCACCCGGCGGTCGCCGAGGCCGCCGTCGTCGCCAAGAGCGACCCGGAGACCGGACAGGCGATCTCCGCGTTCGTCACCCTGCGAGCCGGCTACGAGGAGTCGACGGAGCTCATCGCCGAGCTGCGCAACCACGTGGCGAAGCTCATCGGTGCGATCGCCAAGCCGAAGTGGATCGCGTTCACGCCAGATCTGCCCAAAACTCGAAGCGGGAAGATCATGCGCCGCCTGCTCCGCGACATCGCCGAGAACAGGCATCTCGGCGACACGACGACGCTCGCAGACGCGAACATCGTCGCGGATCTCCAGCGCCGCGCCACGGAGGAGGAAGCCAAAGAACAGTAGATCCGTCGCCGTGGGGGACAGTTCGATTACGAACACGCGCCGGGGTGCGATCTACTCCGGACTCATTGGAGGGCTACAAACCTATGGCAACCGCAGCTTCACCCATCTCGTCGGGGATTGCGGAGACGGTGGCACCGGCCGCAAACCCAGCACCACTGGGGCTGATCGCATTCGGAATGACGACGTTGCTGCTTGGGGCCATCAACGCGGGCTTCATCTCGGCAGCTCCGGGACCCACGGCCGGCTCGGCAGCAGTCGTGCTGGCAATGGCCGTTGCTTTCGGTGGCCTCGGACAGATTCTGGCCGGCATGTGGGAGTTCAAGGTCGGTAACACCTTCGGGGCAACCGCATTCACCAGTTACGGGTTGTTCTGGCTCAGCTTCGTGCTGATCAACACGACGTATGCGCCGGGTCTTCCCAAGGATCCCACTCCCATCCTCGGCCTGTACGCGCTGGCATGGGGCATCTTCACGGCCTACATGTTCATCGCATCGCTGGGCGGGGCTTCGCGTGGTGTGTCGCTGGTGTTCTTCCTTCTCGCTCTCACGTTCATCACGCTGGCGATCGCCTTCTGGGCAAAGAGCCTGCCGAGCGCGGGTTGGAACCAGATCTCCGGCATCCTGGCCCTGATCACCGCGGTTGCGGCGATCTACTGCTCGTTCGCGTTCGTGACGAATGCGAACTTCAAGAGGACTGTGCTGCCCGTCTGAGGGCGGTCACCGCTGACGGCGGCGCGCGGCCCTGGGGGCCGTGCCGCTGCCTCCCGGGTGCGGGTGGTTAGCAGCGTCCCGCTGCGCGCTCGCCTGGTCTCGTGGTGGCAGGCAGCGAGAGGACGACCGGCGGATGGCGGATCGTCGTCACGCATCGATCGAAACCGAGATGAGCCCCGGTCCACGCCAGGATCCGATCCCAGGACTTGCGGCATAGCAGAGCGTTTGTTACAATAACGCCGTTCGATTGGAACGACGTGTTCGAAGCGTTCGTCACACAGGTGTAGTGGGCGGGTCAGGGTAAGTAGGGGGCGCTGGGAGGCGCCGCGACAGGAGGGTTATCCATGCGGCAACACAGCTGGGCGAGAAAGGCTCGCACGTTGGCCATCGGCGTCGGCGCCGTACTCGGGGTGGCGGTCGCGGGCTTCGCCACGACAATGTCTGCGTCGGCGCACTACATCATCGGCACCACGCCGCAGCCGTCCGTGGGGGTGGTCGACAAGACCGCTCTTGCCGACCAGGCGGTCGTCTACGCGGACAGCTCCCGCCACGTGACCTTCTTCCTTTGGGCGCCTGGTACCTGTGGCGTTGAGGGCGCGAGCCCGGTCTTCACCGACAGCGAGCCGGTCCTCACGAGTTCGCTGACCGACAGCACCGTTACGTCGGCCACGTTTGTGCCCCAGGCGACCGGCACCTTCGAATGGACTGCCGAGATCGTCATCACCGACGGCGGAACCGTCGAGTCCGGCCCGACCGCGTGCGGCGATGAGCCGGTGACCGTGAACAAGACCCCGACGAGCATCGACACGACCCCGTCGAATGCCAAGGGGGCGCCCGTCGGTACAGCACTCACCGATTCGGCAACCGTCCAAGGGTTCAACCCCACCGGCAATGTGCGGTTCTACCTCTTCGGACCGGACAACACCACCTGCAACTTCGATCAGACGTCGGCCAATGCACCGAACGGCTGGATCTTCATGGCAGGGCCGATCGCGCTCGTGAACGGCAAGGCGAGCGTGTCCCGCGCCCGGCTACACCACCACCGAGATTGGCGTGTACCAGTGGGTCGTCGATTACGGTGGGGACAGCAACAACATCGAGGCGCGGAGTGGATGCGGCAAGGAAGCCGTCACCATCGGCAAGATGCCGACGAGCATCAACACCGTCCCGTCGAACGCGGACGGCGCCCCGGTGGGCACGGCGATCACGGACTCGGCAACGGTGATCGGCAACCACCCGACCGGGAACATCCGCTTCTACCTCTTCGGCCCGGACAACTCGACCTGCAACTTCAATCAGACGTCGGACAGCGCTCCGCACGGGTGGATCTTCATGGCAGGACCAATTGCCCTCGTCGATGGCAGGGCGAGCGTTCCGGCGCCCGGATACACCACGACCCAGACCGGCTCCTACAAGTGGGTTGCCGACTACGGCGGTGATAGCAACAATACCGAGGCCCGCAGCGGATGCGACAAGGAAGTCGTGTCCATCGGCAAGCACTCGGACGGCCTCACGTCGACTCCGTCGCCGGGTGGCGTCACCGGAACTGTGATCTTCGACACCGTCATGGTCTCGAACGGCATGGATCCGGGTGGCTCGGTCACGTTCTCGCTCTACAGCCCCGCTGATCCTTCGTGCAGCAGCGCGGCCATCTTCACCAGCACCGTCGCGCTTGGGACGAACGGCACCGCAAAGTCGGCGAGCTTCGCCGGCACCAAGACGGCCGGTACGTACAACTGGATCGCCGTCTACAGCGGCGACGCCAACAACATCAGCTCCAACGACAAGTGCGGCGATGAGCCCGTGCACATCACCGCTGTGACCAGCGGCGTGAAGGGCATCTCGACCCCAGGGACCGGCGTTGGATTCCCGGCCGCTCCGGCGATCGGGCTCCTGCTTGGTGGCCTCGGGCTGAGCTCCATCGCAGCGGCTGAGATTCGCAGGGAGCGCCGTCTGCACTAGGACGCAACACAGGAAGGGAGGCCGACGGCGCGCTAGCCGCTCCGGCTGACACCAGGGGGCCCTCGCCGCTCACTCCGCCGAGTGACGCGGCGGGGTCCCTCGCCATTTGTGCGGCATCGTTGGTGGGGCCGGCAAACGAAGTCCTGGGCGAAGGGGCCGCAGCCGAGGTCAGACTGTCTGAGGCCCCCAGTCACCGAGATCGAATGACTCGAGCACCGCTACCGCCTCGGCGGTCTGATCAGGAGTGAGCCGGCGGGTGAACTGAGTTGCCTGCTGCTCGCGCCGGCTGCCCGTCGTGGTTGCGGTGACGGCGTTGGGATGCACCTTCACGGTGCCGTGATGCACCGTGAACTTCGGATCCTCCGACTCGGTGAGGTAGTGCTCCATGTCCGGTGACCATTGCAGACCGATCTCATCGGTCAATGCCTGGAACTTCCGGATCGGGTCCAGGCAGAGGTCATCATGCGAGGCGACGATCCACGAGGGATGGCGGTCGGCCGCGTCCTTGAGGGCGCGGGTCAGCAACCCGACGTTCCAGGCTGCGATCCTCACCGGTGAGGACGTCCCGTTGGGCGAGTGGAGGCCGAGTGAGCTCAGGTAGCGCTCGCGAACCAGCGGGTGGTTGCCAATGGGGTCCTCGCTCCACATCCCGAGCACCAGCCAGCTGGACACGATGTTGAGCGGATTGCGGCGAAGGATCACCACCGTCGGCGAGTACCGCTCGGCGACCCAGTCGAGCGAGAAGATCGAGTTGACCGATTTCACGATCACGTGGCGCGGGCGCCGTCGCACCGTCCGGGTGCCCTCCGCGAGGCCGGCGACGAGGTAGTCCCGCATCACCGGGGGTATGCGCACCATCCGGCGGCCTGCGGCGCGAGCCAACTCGACCTTGTCCCATGGCCAGCCGCCCGCGAAGGCGAGATCCCAGATGAGGCGGTACCAGTAGCTGGAGTTCGCCTTCCTCGAGGACGGGGTACTCGCCGAGGCGGGCTGCGGCGACCGCACCGAGGACGTCGGAGTTGTGTCCGTCCGGTTCGTAGACGATGCGTGCGTCGGTGGCGTGCCCCAGCACGTTCGCGGCCCACGTGCTCCCGCAGCGTGCGGCCCCTGCAACGAGTACCTTCATGGACCCGTCGGGGTGGGAACGGCCGTTGGCACCGGCAGCGTGCTGGACGGTGCCGGTTGCTTCTTCACCTGCTTTGCCCGGCGCTGCTTGGGTGCCACGGCGCCGCACGTCTGATGGCGCTTGCTGAGGACGCAGGGCTTCGGCAGCACGAGCGGGGCTGCATTGAACGGCGCGGATGTGGTCGGAGCCGATGCGGGGGACGCTCCCCCGGCATTCCCTGCCGCGAGCAGCACCCCGACGAGCGCCGCAAGAATGAGCGCACCGGAGCCGGCAGCGGCCTTGGCAGGCGAACGGGGGATGCTGAGGAACCTGGTCATCGATCTACGGCGCCTACTATCGCCGTACGGCTTCGACGGGCTGCAGGAGGGAGGCGCGGACCGCAGGATAGAGGCCTGCCCCGACCCCGATCACCAGCGCCACGCCGGCTGCGATCAGCACAGCGAGCCCGGTCACCACCGGCGCGGGGATATCCGTCAACACGTCTCCCATGAACGTCGCACCGCCGAAGCCTAATGCAATGCCGGCCACGCCGCCCACCAAGGCGAGGAGCAGCGCCTCAATGAGGAACTGGCCGAGGATGTCCTCTCGGCTGGCGCCGACCGCGCGGCGAACCCCGATCTCGTACGCGCGCTCGCCGACGGTGGCGAGCATCAGGCTCATGATCCCGATTCCGCCGGTGAGCAGCGCGATGATCGCGACGGCACCGAGCATCCACTGCATGACCGTCCCCAGACGTTCAGCGCTGGCCACAAGATCCTGCTGCGTCACCACTCGGAAGTCGGCAAGCGCCGGGTCGGTGACGTTGTGCTGACGCAGCAGCGTATTGGTGACTTCCGTGGCCACGTTCGCCGTGGTGTTGGTACTCGATGCGTCCACAAGAATCTGCTGGATCTGGGCCGCCCCGGTGGGAAGCACCCATTGCCAGAGCGTCGTGATCGGGATCACCACGAGATCGTCCTGGTTGTACACCCCGGAATATCCGCGCGCCGCGTATACGCCCGCGACCTTGAAGCTTTCATTGTTGATGAGCACGGTCTGGCCGATCGGGTCGACATCGGGAAAGATCTGCCGTGCCACGGTCGCGCCGAGGATGACCGTCAGCTGGGCGGCGCTTATCGCTGTTGGACCGAAGGCCGTCCCCTCGCTGAGCGTGTATCCGCGCGCGATCCCGAACCCGGACGTGGTGCCGATAACATCGGTCTGCCAGGCGTGGTTGAGGGCACTGACGTTGTCGCGCACGCCCGCGCTCGGGATGACCGCATTCTGAACCGCGTCAGGGACGTTCGCAATGTTGCTCAGAGCTGTCACATCGGCCGAGGTCAGGCTCGAAGGGGTGCCGATGCCGAGCTGGACTCCCGACGTCGACGCGCCTGCGGGGTAGACCACGACGAGATTCGCGCCCAACCCGGCAACCGCTGCCTTGGCGGTGCCTCCCACCGCGTGCGCGACGGACACCAGCATGATGACCGAGGCGACGCCCGCCACGATCCCGAGCACGTTGAGCGTGGCGCGAACCCAATGCCGGGTCAGGCCACGGTAGGCGACCAGGATCGCATCGCGGAACTTCATTCGACAGTCGCCGAAATCGTCGCGGCCGTCATCTGTGGCGCGGGGGTACGCGTGTCGGCCCCACTGCTGTGACCGATCTCGTTGATGGTGCCGGCCTCGATGCGCACCACCCGCTGGGCCACCGCCGCGACCGACATGTTGTGGGTCACGAGCACGATGGTCCGTGCCTGGTCGTGCAGCTCACCGAGAAGCTCCATCACCTGCTCGGCACTCACCGGATCGATGCTGCCGGTGGGCTCGTCCGCCAGGATGAGGGCGGGGTCATTCACGAGCGCCCGTGCGATCGCGACCCGCTGCTGCTCGCCACCCGAGAGCAGGCTTGCAGGATGCTCGGCGCGATGCGCCATGCCGACTCGCTCGAGCACCTTGGTGGTGAGTGCGCGGCGGTGACGGGTCACGCCCGCATACACGAGCGGGAGCTCGATATTCTCGTACACGGTCAACTCGGGCACCAGGTTGAACATCTGGAACACGAACCCGATCGAGCGATTGCGAATTCGAGAGAGTTTGGTGTCGTTGAGCGTGCTCGTGTCCTCGCCGAGAAAGAGCAGGCGTCCCGACGTCGGCTGATCGAGGCAGCCGATCAGGTTGAGCAGCGTGGATTTTCCCGAGCCGGACGGGCCGACAACCGCAACGAATTCACCACGCTGGATTACGAGATTCACGTCGCGCAATGCCGTGACCGGCGCCGAAGCACTGCCGAATGTCCTGCCGACCGATGCGAGTTCAATCATGCTGTGCCGCTCGGCGCATCAGTGTGCTCGAAAGATCACGTGGGAGACGGCGCCGGCGACGATGGCAAGGCCGACTGCCCCGCGGGCGAGAGAACGACCTGTTCGCCTGCCTGAAGCCCCGATGTGATCTGTGTCAACTGGTTGCCCTGTAGTCCGGTCGCGACCGTCGTTGCGTACGCCTGACCATCGAGCCAGACGTCAACCTGCAGCTGGTTGTTCGCGCCGGTGAACAGAGCCGTCGACTGAACTGCCAGCACGTTGCTCGCAAAGTTGATGGTGACGTTCACCGTCCCCGTCTGGCCGTTGCGCAGACGCGGGTCCGATGCGGTCAGCTGCACCTCGGCGTAGTACTCGGGAACGCCGCCGACCTGGGTCGCGCTTGGCTCGATCTGGAGCACCTTCGCCGGAAGCGACAAGCCTGGGATCGCATCGACGGTGACCGTTGCCACCTGATCGCCTGGGCGATCTGCACGTCCTCAGACTGGCTAAAGGCAGCCCAGAACACGAAGCTCGAACTGTTGCCGATGACGATGAACCCGTTGGCGATCGCCGAGCCGCCGTTGGTCGCCGGGTTGGTGATGCCCGAATTTCCGGCGCTGACGGTATCGCCGACGACGCCATTCACCTCGAGAACCGTCCCGGTTTCCGGTGAGCGAAGCACCGTTTCAAACTCATGCTGATTGGCCTGGATGAGGCTGACGAGCGCATTTGCGCGCTGCGCCTCAGCCTGAGCAACCTGGGCGCTCGATCCCGTCGCTTGTGCCTGGGCAATGGCCGCGTTAGCAGCGCTCACCGCAAGGTTGGCGGCATTCACCTCCGCCTGCTGGCTGCTGTCATTGAGCGTGGCGATGACCTGGCCCGCGGTGACCTTTGCCCCCACCTGGGCCGTGATCGTCTGCACCTGCCCCGCGATCGTGAAGTTCACGTTCTCGAGGTTTCCCGGCTGGAGCACACCAGACGCCGAATCAAGCACCGGGAAGCTTCGACGCGCCACTGTGGCGAGAGCCGGAGTCTTCTGTTGCTTGCTGAAATGGGCGATGACCGAAGGACCAAATGCGATGATCAGGAGCACGACGATTGCGCCCGCGGCGATCAGGAGTTTACGGAGCAGTGTCTGCCTTTTCATATCGATACGTCCTTCCCTCGCCCCACCCGGCTCATTTGTAGTACGTCATTCCAGGCCACCCCAGGGTGGCTTACCACACCCCACACTCTAGGCTCCAAGGTCACGCCCTGAGCATCGTGATCATACACCATCGGGTCACAATCCAGCCCCCGCCGCGACTGCATCCGTGGCCTCGTCCTCGGGGTCGACACGCGTGGCAAGCAAGTCCAGCACCCTCTGCGCAATGGACTGTTTGCAGATGAGGAGATCAGGCAAGTAGGGATTGGGTTGGTTGTACACAAGCGGCGAGCCGTCGATGCGTGAGCAGTGCAGGCCCGCAGCAATCGCCACTGCGACCGGTGCCGCCGAGTCCCATTCGTATTGACCGCCGGCGTGCAGATAGATGTCCGCGTCGCCTGAAACCACGGTCATCGCCTTGGCTCCAGCTGAGCCCATGTAGACAAGGTCGGCGCCGAGAGCCTCGGCGACCTCGGTCACGATCAGCGGCGCGCGGGTCCGGCTCGCGAGCATGCGCAGGGGTTCGGAGTCCGATCGGGCCTCGCCAAACGGGTCCGCCGTTGTGAATACACGGTCCTGCGCCGGCAGCGCGACTGAACCCGCGACCGGCTGCCCGTCGACGCACAGTGCGACGTGGACCGCCCAGTCATCGCGCGGCGGCTCGCCGAACTCCCTGGTGCCATCGAGGGGATCGATCACCCAGACACGCTGGTGCCCCAGGCGCTCCTGGTTGTCCTTGCCCTCCTCGGAGAGGATCGCGTCATCGGGCCGCAGCTCGGCGAGCCGGGCCATGATCATCTTGTGAGAGCGAGCATCACCTTGGTCGCGCAGCCAGCGACCGTCTGCTGACTCGGGGACGGACAGACGCAGCTCGACGAGCAGACGGCCGGCTTCCGAGGCGATCTCCCGAGACACTTCGTGATCCGTCCAGGCGGATTCGGGCGTTGTTTCGTCAGCAGCAGTCTTCACTCGTCTCCTAGTAAGTTCGTGGTTGAGTTCTTGGGTGCGCCTAGCATATGATCACGCTCCATACGCCCCGAAAGTTTCACGGCGTGGCGGAAAGGCACTGGAGGCAAACTCATGGGGGTCCGGGCGGGAGGACTGCTGCGCAAGGCTGGCGCGGTCTCCATTCTCACTGCTGGCGTCACTCTCTTCACGATTGGCATGTTGCCGGTACAAGCTGCCGCGCGTCACACCAAATCAGCTCCCACTGCGCCTTCTTGCGCGCACCAACCCAATCTCAACGACCCTACCAACTCGACCGCCAAGGTGCTCGATAGTTACTGGTTCGTCATCGAGCATGGAGGCCAGACAACGACGGTTTGCACGCTGTTTGGCAACGTTTCGTCGGGCGACATCGTCACGGCACACTTCACGCTTGACCCGGCGGCTTCGACAGGTGCCGAGATCACCCTTGTGAGCAACACCGCATCAAGCAGCACCACCAAGCAAAACCTCTTCGACTGCGCGAGCTTCAGCGTCGGGGCAGACCCCGACTCCGCCGGCGATCCGTGCCTTGCCTCGACGACGCAAGCACTGACGGTTCACATGCCCAACTGCGGCTTCCAGGTGGATCTCGTCTATGGAGAGCCGCTTCTGACGATGAACATCGGCGACTACCGCGACCAGCACCGCTGGATCGATGGTCAGGTCGGCAACCGCTCGACCGCCTGCACGCCGCCAACGCCCACTCCGACACCAACTCCCACGGCGTCGGTCTCGCCGGCAACCTCGTCGCCAACGCCGGCCGGGGGTGTCCAGGGCATCACAACTCCGGGCACCGGAAGTGGCGGCCTGCTGGTTCCGCTCACGGGCCTCGCGCTGATCGGTCTCGGCATCGGCGCGATCGTGCGGAGCTCGCGTCGCTGGTCTTCGCCTCTAACCCCGTAGCACCTTCATCTGCCATGGGCTGGTCAGGACGATCAGCCTGAGCTGGAGTACGGCGGTATGAGCGATCCCGGCGCCGGCCGCGTGCTGATCGTCGGCTCGCCGCGCTCCGGGAGCACCTGGACCCTGCGCGTCCTATCCTGCCCCGAGGGAGCCTCGTTTGTTCGCGAACCCGACAATGTGGACACACAGGCGTCGGTGAACGCAGCAGTGACCCGGCTCGCCTTCGGCCCGTACTCGGTCCTCGAGGCCGGCTCGGCCGCACCGCAGTACGCCGCGCTATGGGACCTCGCTTTCCAAGGGCGTCGAGCGCTGCGATTGCGCCGCGGGTGGGGCAGGCGCATGGCGCGAGCCGCGTTTCGGCTCCCTCACCCGGTGCTCGATCCGCTCCTCGCGATGGCGGCACGGACTCGGCGTTGCGCCGCGCGGCGGTCCCACGTGGTGGTCTCGTCGGTCATGGCGCATTTCTCTGTGGAGAGGATTCACGCACGGTTCGGGCCGCGGGTCGTGGTGCTGCAACGCGACCCGCTGAACATCGCTTCGAGCTGGCTGCGGCTCGATGTCAACACGTACGACGTTCACGCCCGGCCGCGAAGCCGCCTCCACGAGCCGCATCGAACACAACGCTGGTCGGCTGGTGGATCGGCGCGCTCGCAACCCAACTGGGCTCGCTTCTCGAGCGCCATCCCGACTGGATTCTGGCCACCCACGAGGATCTCTGCGAAGCCTCGGAGGAGCGCTTCGGCGACCTCTATCAACGCCTCGATCTGGGCTGGACCTCCGAGACCGAGACGTATCTCCGCGAGGGCGGTTACATCGAGCCGCTCTTTCGCGGAGGCGAGAATACCTTTGCGGCTTCAGCCGGTGATGCCGCCGAAGCGACCAAGGTTCGGCGCGAGCAGGTGGAGGCCCGGCGAACCCGGCTGACGTCGGACCAATTGGTCGAACTGCGCGCTGTGCTGGCCACGTTCCCAACTGGGGTGGGTCAGACCTCGCAGCGACCGGGTTCCGTGACAACGACGTGCGGGGAGGACCCCCGCACGTCCGTCAGTTCGACGATGCGGTGCGCAGCTGCGGCGAGGGCTGCGGCTCATCTGCTGAGCCCGCGTACCCGGGCCCTGGCCCGATTGCGATATTGCCGCCGTCCACGCTGACCTCGGTGATCGATCCCCTGCCGAGAGGCACGCGCCAGTGCTCGCCCGAGAGCTGGAGGATCGACGCCATGACCAGCCGGATCATGACCGCGTGGCTGATCGCGACGATGCTCTCGCCGGAATGCCGGCCACCGATCAAGCGCAGGGCTTCCAGCATGCGCGCCTGCGCCTGGTCGAGCCGCTCGCCGTTCGGGCACACGCAGTCGAGAGGCGAATTCCGATACAGACCGAATGCGGTCGGGTCATACATCGCTGCTTCCTCGGCGGTCATCCCTTCCCACGCGCCGTAGTCGAGGTTGATCAGGCCGTGCAGCATGCGGATGTCAGGGACCCCCGCCGCGTCGGCGATGATCTGCGCCGTTGCGATGGTGCGCCGAAGTGGACCCGTATACACCGCCGAGATACCGCGGGTGCCGAGAAACCGTGCCGCATCGACGGCGTCCTGATACCCCTGCGCATCAAGGGGAATATCTCGCCGGCCGCGGTAGCGGTTCTCGATGTTCATCGTCGTGGTGCCGTGCCGCACCAGGTAGAGCACGCACGGTCCGCTCTCCGTGTGTACTCGCGGCAACGCAACGCGCTCGCCAGACAACGAGTCCTGTTCGTCAATCATTGCGAGTCCTCAGGAACCCCTCGCGCCCGCGGACCAATCGCGCATCAAATGACGTCGCCGCAGCGCACGTGCCATAGCGCATCGAATTGAACCATGTCACCGACTTCAACCCCCTAGCCTGCGTATCGTCCCGCCTCTCTTCGAGATTCTGAGCATAGCGTGCCCACCGCGCCTTGGCAAGAGTTCAAACCTGCGCGGTCGATTCGCCCCAGGTACCGAGGGGCAAGTCGTTCAGAACCGAGCGTGCCTCGGCTATCTGGGCGGGAGTCAGGCGACGTTGATACTGCGTGGCCTGCGGGGACCGCCGGTTGGCGCCGCCAGCGCCGGCGGTCTGTTGATTGGGGTGCGAGCGCGGGTTTGCCCCGGTCACCACGCACTCGAAGGATGGGTCATCGGCAGCATCGAGGTACGCCCTGACGCCTGGCGTCCATGTCAGACCGAGCTGGGCGAAGAGCCCGACGAAGCCCTCGTATGGGTTGGACGACAGGTCATCGTGCGATACGACGATCCAGTCGGCATGTCGCGCCGCAGTCTCCTTGAGCGCCACCATCAGCACGCCGACCGTCCAGGCCACCTCGGCAACTCGCGACGGAAACCCGGCTTTCGGAGCCATCCTCAGGGGAGTGAGCCATTGCCGCCGGATCGCGGGATCATCCAGCACGTCGGCGTCGATGTCGAGCGCGATCCAGCTCGAGACAACGTTCAGCGGATTGCGCCGCTGGACCACGACACGAGGGTGGTAACGACGCGCGATCCATTCAAGGGAGAAGCCGCAATTTGCCGACTTGACGATGACGTTTGGCCGGTGTCGCACCTGCGCTGCTGACACTCCGCGAGCCAGCAGCGCGACCCCCTGATCCCGAAAGGCGGGTGCGGATTTGGAGCGTTCACGGCCGATGGTTCGCGCGACCGGGGACCTGCTGCATGGCCACCCCCCGGCGAACGCAAGGTCCCAGACCGTCGAGTACCACGACGATGGTTGATCCGGCTCGAGTGCCGGATACGCCCCGAGGCGATGTCGGACGACCGTGCCGAGAATGTCCGTGTACGGACTGTCCGGCTCGTAGACGTTGTGGATCCCCGGTGACCGGCCGAGCACGTTGGCCACCCACGTCGAACCGCATCGGTGCGTTCCAGCGATCAGGATCCGCATACTGGACCGCATGCTAGAGGAGAGTGATAAGGCATTGGGTTCTTCTCAGTGATCTCTCATGGCCTCGAGGTGCTCCACTCGACAGCATGGAATCGGAAAGGACGTCACAGCGCCTCCGGACGTAAAAGCAGGGTCGGTCTCGCAACGAAGGAAAGGTCGATGACGAGGAGCCGGGCGGATCGCAGAAGGACGCGCGTGCGCATGACGTTCGTCGCGGTCGGTGTCCTCTCCTGTCTTGCCGCAGCGTGTGGATCGCCGACGCCCGTTCAATCCGTCCCGTCGGCGAGTCCGACGCCGCCCAGCGGCCACACATTGGATGTCACGACGTACGGCGCCCGGGGAGACGATCAGAGCGACAACACCACCGCCTTCGGGGACGCCATCCAGGCTGCAGAAGCTGCCGGCGGCGGTGTCGTGTTCGTGCCCGCCGGCAAGTATGTGTTCAGTGCATCCCGGACCGGTACCGGCGGGTCCGTCGTCATCGCGGGCACGGCGCCGATCACATTGCAGGGCGCGGGTCGCGACCAGACGTTCTTGATCGAGGCGAAGGCCAACAAGGGGCTGCTCGGCGTGCACGTCGACCACACCGTCGTCGAGGACCTGACGCTCGACACGCAGACAAACGGTGGTGGCGCCGCGTTGTTCGTGCAAGCCAACGACACCAGTCTGCTGAACACAACCATCCTCGGCGGCCCGAACCATTTCGCCATCTACTACTCGGGTCCCAAGGGCGCGAAACCCTTAGCACCGGTCTACAACACGGGAAACGTCGTCAACAACCTCATTCTCAACGAGCTCGACTGCAACGACGGATTCTCGTGGAGCTTTCAGGAGAACAGCTCCATCACCAACGTCACGCATACGGGATCCCGGCTCGCGCTGTACGTCGATCAGTCGACGACGGTGACGGACTATCGCTACACAGCGGGCACACAGCAATGCGGCGCCCGCAACGGCTTCTGGCTGACACCACCAGCTGACAACATCACGATCGTCGACTTCACGAGCACCGGTGAGGGCGGCAAGGTCGGCGTCATCGGGCCGACGGGCGTGGGGAAGGTCGCGAGGAATGTGACCATCCAGGGCCTGATCATGACCGGAAGCGGGTACACGTTGACCATCGGGGACGTGAGCAACCTCATGCTCACGGGCTGCAATCTCGGCCACAACAACATCGTCATCAATGCGCAGGCGATCGCCCAGGGGACGATCTCCCATTGCACCTTCGGCCAGATGGTTAGGAGCGGGTCGGCGTCGGCGCAGGTGAAGCTCTCGGTCGTCAAGTGATCCCTCTCGAGTTCGACGGAACGTTCGCTCCGTTCGGCCCGCTTGACGGCCTAAGCCCAGGTGCTACATACTTACGAAATCAGCTGTGACCCCCACTAGGGAGGGGGCCACAGAAAGGGGGTCGAGGACGGCAGACATACCGTCCCTGGGGGTCACTCGTGCCGGGAAAGGGGCCAAAGGCGACTGAGGGAACAGCCACAGCCGAGGGCGACTCGCACGCCCTCGACGGGAAGCCCAAGCTCAGCTTGATCGTCGCTGTCGACGAGGTGCATGACGGCACCGCTCGATCGCTCCGCGACATGCTGAGAATCGTTGGGGACGCGCCGTGCGAGCTCATCGTCGCCTCGCGAGAGGCGTGGCGTCATGCTCCGGCCGGAGTGACGGTGGTTGCGTACAACTCCGCCTCTCGGGGTGACCGTTTCGACCACGCCGCGGCACAGGCAAGCGGTCGGATTCTCGCGTTTCTCGATGACCGCGTTCGCCTCTCCGAGGGTTGGGCTGAGCGTGTGATCGAATACTTCGAGGATCCGGCGGTTTCCGTCGCGGGGGGGCCGGTTCTTCCCCGAAGCCGCTGGCGGCCAGAACGAATCAGCGCACTCATTTTGAACAGCCATCTCGGAACCACGCCGTCTGGGCATGTGTCGCGAGCCGAGCGCCCGCGCACCGTCACCGAGCTCACCGGCTCGAACCTTCTGATCCGCGACGACGTGTTCCGGGACGTCGGCGGGTTCCAGTCGCCGAGCGTCGGCGGCGAGGCGGTGCGGCTTTGCTACAAGGTTCGCTCCATCCTCGGCTGCGACATCAACTACGAGCCCGACCTCGCCGTGGTCGCCACGACGCGTCGGTTCCCGGGCCCGTTCCTGGCTGACACAGCCGCGTACGGCCGTGCGAGAGGTGACATGGCGCGCCGCTTCCGCGAGGTGGCCCCGTTCTTTCCATACGCTTTGCCAACCCTCGTGGCGCTGGTCGTGATCGCGGAGCTTGGGCTGCTCGTCATTCCTGTCCCGCACCACCCGTGGAAGGCAGCGATGGCGGGTGGCGCACTCCTCTTCGTCCTCTGGCTGGTGCAGGCTGTGGGCGTCCTGTTCGCCAAGGGTCGGTCGGGTCCCGGCGACCGTATCCTCGCAACCCTGGGCCTGCCGCTCGTGTCGTTGACCTATGGCCTGGCGTTTGTACGCGGCTTCTTCGGTCCCAGTCTGGGTGAGATCTCGCCGCTCCGCGGCCGGCAACGCCCGCTCCGCGTCCTGATCATCAACTGGCGTGACATCAGCCATCCGTGGTCCGGAGGCGCCGAGATCTACATGCACGAGATCGGGAGGCGCCTTGCTGAGATGGGCATGGACGTCGGCTGGCTGACGCAGCGCCACAAGGGCAGCAGCCGCACCGAACTCCTCGACGGGATACGCGTGCGCCGCGTCGGGGGCCGCTTCACCCTGTACCTGCGCGTGGCGATCTCGTACCTGTTCAAGCTTCGCGGCCGATACGACGTCATCGTCGACTGTGAGAATGGGATCCCGTTCTTCACGCCGCTGTTCGCACGGATTCCGAAAGTTCTCCTCGTCCACCACGTCCACCGTGAGATCTTCCGTCGTGAGACTCACCCGCCGATTCGCTGGCTGGGGTACTGGCTCGAAGGAGGCTTGATGCCGAAGGTCTACAAGAAGACCCCTATCGTCGCCGTGTCTGCGAGCACCCGCGACGACCTGGTCGGTCTTGGCTTCAAGGCAGAGCAGATTCACATCATTCACAACGGCGTGGTTGAGGTCGCGCCCTTGGACCGCAAGCCGGCACCCGAGCCAAGAATCCTGTGCGCCGGACGCCTAACCCCGCAGAAGGGTGTCGACGTGATCATTCGAGCCATGCCGCTTGTGCTCAAGGCGCTACCCAACGCCCACCTCGACATCGTCGGTCAGGGCCCGGATCGCACCCGCCTCGAGCGCCTGGCGTGGTCGCTCAAGCTCGCGACACACGTCCGATTCCACGGCTATCTGCCCGGACTCGCCAGGGACGATCTTGCGGCGAAGGCGTGGGTCGCCGTGTGCCCATCGGCGTTCGAAGGCTGGGGTGTCTCGTGCGTCGAGGCCGGCGCTCGCGGCCTGCCGGTGATCGCTTCGAACGTCAATGGTCTTCGCGATTCGGTTCGCGATGGCATCACGGGCCTGCTCGTCCCGCATGGCGACCATCGCGCCTTCGCTGAGGCTCTTGTCGACCTGCTGGGCGACCCCGAACGGCGTGCGGAGATGAGCGCTGCCGGTATTGAGTGGGCCGCGGCGCACTCATGGGAGCGGAGCACCAACGAGCTTCGGATGGTTCTTGCGGGCACGGTCGAAGTCCACCGTCAGAGTGAGATGCCTGTCGCGGCTCCGCAGGCGAGCACCGCGATCACCAGCGAACCGGTGGAGGATGCCCAGATCGCCAATGTCGGTTGACCGACAGGAGGCCGTCTCGGTCATCGTAACCACACGTAACTCCGGGCAGACCCTGGAAGCGTGTCTGGACAGCATCCGGCGTCAGACGTATGCCGCGACCGAACTCGTGGTGGTGGACAACCACTCCAGCGACCGCACTCTGGAGATCGCCAACCGAGTTGCGGACAAGGTGTCCACGATTGGCCCCGAGCGCAGCGCTCAGCGGAACCACGGGGCATCGCTCGCCTCTGGTGCGCTCCTCCTCTTCATCGATGCCGACATGGTGCTCGACCCTGAAGTCGTCGCCGAGGGAGCGCGGATCCTTGGGGCCGGAACAGTTCCGGCTGTGGTCATCCCCGAGGAGACGGTCGGAGAGGGGTTCTGGACGGCGTGCCGCTCCCTGGAACGTGGGTGCTACAACGGGGATGACACCATCGAAGCCGCCCGCTTCTACAGCCGCGCGGCGTTCGCCGAGGCGAGTGGGTTCGACATCGAGTTGAACGGCGGAGAAGACTGGGACCTGTCACGAAGAGTTGCATGCGGTCGTCGGCTGCCGCGAACCCGCGCGATCATTCATCATAATGAGGGTCGAACCCGCCTTAGGACTGTCTACAAGAAGCGACGTTACTACGCGCCAGGCTATCTCGCCTTCGCACGGAAGCATGGACGTGGTGCGATGGCGCAGGGAAACCCAATTTTTCGAGCGGCGTATGTCCGCAACTGGCGCACGTTGGCGCGCCATCCATTGCTCACGGCGGGCATGTTCATGCTCAAGGCGGTCGAGCTCGCCGCGATCCTCGACGTCGCCGCCGATTCGAAGCTTCGCGGGCGCGTCCGCGATCGCAGTAATGAGGTTTACGCAGTAGTCGATGACAGAGAACGAACCCGTATCGCTGCAGCAACCGGCGACGCGAGCCGACGACGATGATCAGTCGGTTCGCTTTCGGCCGCTGGTCGTAACCTTCGGCTCGGTCATCGAGCCGGATGGTGGCCTCCAGGTTAGGTCCCGGATTCTCGCCGAAAGTCTGACAAGCCTGGGTATGCCGCCGACCATCTTGAGCACTCGCGAGGCGGAGGGGTTCGATTCCACGCCGCCGTGGGCGCGTTCGATCCACGTCCCCAGTCAAAGGCCCTGGCGTGGGTTCTCGAAGGAGTGGGCGAGGCTGATCGGGAAACACGCGCGTGACGCGGACGCCGTCATCGTGGCCAACGCGATGTTCATGCCTGCATTGCAACTCTCGGGTACGCGACTGCCGATGATCTGGGACACGAACGAGTGCCAGACCCTGCACTACGCTCGGATGGAGCGTTCTGCATCCACCAGGGCGAAGCAACTGATCTGGTGGGGTCTCGAACGCTGGGCGGCAAATCGATGCCTCGTTGCGGTGGCCATCGGCGATACTGAAGCCACGGAATGGCGGCGCATTCATCCGCCGCTGCGCAACAAGTTGATGACCGTCGACCATGCTGCGTTCGTGCCGAGCCAGAAGTCGGAAGGCAATCCCGCGGTACTGAGCGATCGCGTCGGCGGATCGCTCCGCCGCCCGGTCCTCCTGTTCGTCGGCACCATGACCGCCAAGCACAATGCGGCCGCTGCTCGCTGGCTTATCGATGTCCTCGCTCCGGCCCTCGCCGATAGTGCAACGATCGTCATCTGCGGTCCCGGGAGCGATCAACTCGTCGGCAGCGGCAAGGCCGGAGCACCAGTCCTGTTGCTCGGTGCGGTGAACGACATCGATTCGGTCATCGCAAGCGCCGATCTGTGCCTCGCACCGCTGGCCACGGGCGCCGGAGTCAAGACAAAGGTTCTGCACTATCTGGCGCATGGCCGAAGAGTTGCTGGAACGCCCATCGCGTTTGAAGGGCTCGACGGAGCACCGGGGCTGGTCGAGGCGCCGCTCGACGTCTTGCCAGAGCTGGTAGCTCGTATGATTGGTGTTCCGGAGACCGCCGACGTCATGCGGTCACGTGTAGCGGCGCAGCGCGAGTGGCTGACCCTGCACCACGGGCGACCGCTCATCATCGACCAATGGAGGAACGTGCTCACGTGCGTCAACGGCAAGTGACCGAGCCCGCCGCCGAGGCCGGGGCACGCCGGCTTGTGCTTGTCGGGGTCGCCCGCTCAGGAACCTCGTGGCTGGGCCACGCGCTCGGCAGAGCCCAGGGCGTCCGCTTCTACTACGAGCCCGACAACGTCGACGCCGACCCTTCCGCGGCTGCGAGAGCCGGCCGGCGTGGATTCGGTCCCTATCCGGTCATCGACGGCGACCAGGATGCCGGTCAATTCGCGCCGCTGTGGGATCTAGTCTTCTCCGGGCAACTCCCGTTCGCCCTCCGCGAACGGCGCCACCTCCGGCCCACCGCAATGATTGCTCTGCGCTTGCCTCGATCCGTGCGCGATCCGCTGGTTCGCGGCGCCGCTTCGCTGTCAGCCCGCAGACCCGCTCGAGCAAGCAGCATCGTTGTCAAGACGATCTATGCGACGTTCAGCCTGGAGTGGCTGGTGGCCCGGTACGAGCCCAAGGTCATCGCTATGCAGCGGAATCCCTTGAATGTCGTCTCGAGCTGGCGCGAACTCCGGATCCCCCTGTTCGACCTCGCCACCCGTCCAATCATCCGGAGCCGCTACATCGATCCGCTCGGGATTGACCCGCCGGGGGCCGACGCGTCTGACGTCGCTCGGATCGCCTGGCACGTCGGGCTTCTCACCCACGTGATCGCCCAGTCTGTGGAGAACCATCCTGAGTGGTACTTCGTCACTCACGAGGATCTGTGCCAGGACCCCGCGACCACCATTCGCTCGATCTGTGATCAGGTCGGACTGACGTGGACCGATGACATCGATCGTTTCCTCAACGAGAACAATCGCCGCGGCGAGGGCCTCGCTCCGGTGCGGATCGCCACCGAGGAGCCGACCAGGTGGCGCGAACGCTTGAGCGCTCAGGAGATTGCTGAGATCGAGAGGGTGCTGCAGGCATTCCCAACCAAGGGCTGGATCCGTCCCCCGGTAACCGCGTCCTGACCGACACATTCAGGGATGCCCGCCGAGCGGCGATTGGAACGTCTGACCACATTCAGCTTTCTAGTAGACTGGACAGGAAGAGGGACGCTGGGGCATCGTCGGCAGGATTGGAGGTTGCGTGGCGGTCAGTAATTCCGAGCCTTCCACGCACCTTGTGGTTGCCAGGAGGCTCGAACAATTGAATCCGGAAGGGGGTCATCACGTGACCCGGCGAGATGGGGGCAAGCACGAACGCCGGCAGTTCATCACGCACAATGCCGTGGCGGCGTCAGGGACGTGGCTCGCGGGAATCCTTGGATTGCTCCTGCAGGCGCTGGTCAGCCATCACTTCAAGCCGGTGGTCTACGGCGAGGTCTTCGCCGTCTTCAGCTTCTTCACCGTTCTGACCCAACCCGCCGCAGGCTTCAGTCGCCTGGTTGCCTGGACAACCAGCCGCGAACTGGCCACAACCCACCACACCTCGGACGTCGAAAGCGCCGCCATGCTGCGCATGACGGTGATCCGGCTCACACTGCTCGGCACGGCGCTCGGGCTTGTGTTCGCGATCGGAGCGTGGCCGCTTGCCGCATATCTCAAGGTCCCAGCCGAATATGTCCTCCTGGGTGCAGCCGGGGTGCCGTTCATGTTCGCGACGTCGCCGATGCTCGCCTCGCTCCAAGGAGAGCAGCGCTGGGTACCGTGGAGCCTGCTCAGCATCGGCATTGCCTTGAGCCGAGTTGTGTTCGTCATCCTTTTTGTCTGGCTGTTCGGCTCGACCTTCGGGGCTGCCGGTGTGCTGCTGGGAATTAGCCTGGCGGCCGCCGTGCTCTATTTCTCCGCGCTCGCGATGGTCTGGCCGCGATGGCGCCGCGGCCGAGCACCGTCGTCCTGGCGACCGGTTTGGCGGTTCCTGGTGGTGTCGGTCTGGTCGACCATAACGGTAGCGGTGTTAATGGGTAGCGACGTCGTCGTCGTGCAGCACTTCTACCACGGCCCGCAGGCGGGCCAGTTCAGCGCCGTGGCGGTCACCGCGAGGTCGCTGTTCTTCGCGATGGGAAGTGTTACCAGCGTTCTCTTTCCAAAGGTGGCAGCACGGCGCGCCAGGCGGCGCGGGACCAGAACAGTGGTGTTCGCGTCGGTGGGGATTGCCATCGTCGGCGGCCTGCTGGGTCTGCTCGTGTTCTCCGCCTTCAGCCAAACGATCCTCAGTGCATTCTCGGGGCATGCCTATGAGGCAGGTGCTAGCTACATCGGCTGGTACGCGCTCGGGATGCCGCTGCTGGCCGCGGTGGTGATGCTCAGCAACACGCAGCAGTCACTTGCCGACCTCAAACTCCTCTGGGTCTTGATCCCGGGGATGTTGATCAAGCCGCTGCTCATCTACTTCTTTCATGGCACGCTGCTGGTGGTCTCGCTCATGAGCGACATTTCCATCGCCGCGGTCCTCGTGGCCCTGGTAGTGCAGTACCTGCTCACGGAGCGACGAGAGCGTGTTGCCGCAGGGTCGCCGGGGACCCCGGATGAGCCACCAGCGAGCGGATCTTCAGGCTCGATGATCCCGTCGCCGGGAAGGCTGTAGCTGTGTCTCAATCCATGACCGCGCGAGCTGAGCGCGCCCTTGCCTGGCTGACCGTGAAGACTCGATGGGTCACCGACCGACCATGGGCAACCGTTGCCGTCCTCGCGCTCGTCGGTCTGGGCATCAGACATGCATGGCTGTCGACGCAGCCCCTCTCCGCGGGCGACTGGCACTGGCCTGACAATGCGGTGCTCGCCAGCTACAGCCCCTGGCCGGCGGTGTGGGACAGCAACCTCGGGCTGGGAGGAGAGAACAGGTTCTCGGCGGCGTTCCGATTCCCGGTGTACGCCGTCTCGGGGCTGTTCGCCGTCCTTGGCATTGGCTGGACCTTCACGGAGAAGCTTCTGTATTTCGTCCCCTTCGCGGTGCTCCTCCCGGTTGGTGGATGGTTGCTGGCGCGCGAGATCATGGGACGGACGAAGTGGGCACTGCTGACACCGGTGCTGCTCGTCGGTGCGACCTACTTCATGCTCGAGGCCAACGGCGAGGTCCCGCTTGCGCTCGGCGAGGTCATCTCCTTCTTCGTCCTCCTCGCATTTCTCAAGACAGTCCGCCAACTGTCCCTTCGCTGGGCGCTGATCACCGGCCTGCTGCTGGCCGTTGTCGCTTTCTACGACGTGCGCCCGGCGTATCTCTGCGTCCTGCTCATGGCGATGTACTTCGTCATCGTTGCGGTGGCCGAGCGAAACTGGCGCGTTTTCCTGCGTCGGACGGCGCTCGGCGCGGTCGCCGGTATCGTGTTCGCGGGGACCCAGGCGTACTGGCTGTTGCCGCTCGTGACGTATCACGGCGGCGTCGGACTTCCGATTCCCCAGGCGCCGAATTTCAACGTGCTCACGCTCGGGCATGGACTCACAGGGGTCGACGCCTTCTGGACCGGAGGCACACCGGCGCAGCTTGTTCAGTCACCGCTGAATCCCGCCTACATGATCCTGCCCCTGATCGCACTGACGCCGCTGCTGGCGCGCCGGATGCGACCCGAGGTGCTGTGGCTGACGGTGGCAGCGCTGCTCTTCGCCTTCTTCGCCAAGACTGACAATGCCCCGCTCGGCGGCATCTACGACTGGATGTACATCCACATCCCAGGGTGGAAGCTCTTCCGTGAAGGCTCGAAGTTCCTGTACATCGTCACTCTCGCGTACGCGATCCTGATACCGATCGCGCTGTCCAACGTCTTTCAGTGGACCGCCGTGCATCTGAGCGAGCTACGCGCGCGCATCCTCCGCGCCGGCGCGGCCGCTGCGCTTGTGGGTGTCGTTGCACTGAGTGCGTGGTCCGTGGTCATCCTCCAGACCGGCACGCTCGGATCGACGACACAGTCCACCCCGGAACCCGCGGCGTTCACAGCGTTTTCCAGGATTCTCGCCGACGATTCACGCCCGGGGCCAGTGCTCTGGTTCGGTCAGCCACTGATCGGCAACAACCTGCACAACCACCACTTTCTCATCGCATCGCCGACGCATCCAGCGGTGAACCTCACCGGAAAATTCGGCGGAAGCAGAACAAACCAGCGGGATCCGTTTCAGCTCTACTGCCCTGACAACGTCATCGCCTTCTGCTACGTCGACCAGAACCTCTTTCCGTACCTCGTGCAGATGGCCGGCGCCGGTTATGTCGTCGTCCCCGGCGGTCAGGGCGCGGGCTCACTCCCGGCGGGTATTACGCGCGGCTGGCTGCAGCAGCAAATGTCGTCGATGTTCGGGAAGCCCATCGTACTGGGAAGCGGATCGACATCGCTGTGGGTGTGGCGGATGAGCTCACCGCAGCCCGCGGTCACCACCGGCCCGGCCATCGCGATGGTCAACTCAGGCACGTGGGCCACCACCGCTTCACTGCCTGCACTCAGAGCACTGGACATACCCGCCGCCTATCGAGAGAGTTTCGACAACAACCAGTATCCCGTCGCTCCGCCCAACCTTCCCGACGCAATCGCGGTCATGCCGTACGTCAACAACACCTGCATCGCCAGCGCGGCGGGCACGGCTGCGGTGATGGCGGAGAGCTCCAACTCCTCCATACAGCTCACGGTCGACGGCACACCGCTCACGCTGGGGTCGCTGACCGCTCAGGGTTTGCCGCGCCTGCCCGGCTGGAGCGTCTACGGCCCGCTTCAGGTCACCGCGGGTGCCAACAGCATCACGAGCGCCGTGGGGACCCCGACACTCGGACCCTGCCTGAGTTGGTCATCGCTGACGGCCACGGCTCTCGGCGCCCACACGAACGCGGTCAGCGTGATCACCCTCACCGCCTCCAACGAGCAGGTCACGGCCTCGACCAACTCGGTCAACGGCACGTGGGTGGAGCTGCGTCGCTATTTCGACCCGGGATGGCGGCTCGACACGCACAAGCCCGTGAGCCTCGGCGATGGGCTCTTCAACCTCTACCACCTCAACGCCGCCCAGAGCTCCGCGGCGACGCTCACCTTCACGTACTCGACGCTCCCGTACGAGCGCATCGGCGAGGGGATCGCGCTCATCGTGCTCGTGGCCACCGTCTGGCTCGCGATTCGCGTGCCACGCAGGCTCCGGTTCGCTGCGGCAGCATCAGTGATCCCGGCCGGCGACAGGACATTCCCGCCGTCGCGGGTAGCCACGTGGATCGCCGGCGTCGGCGTGGCGATGCTGGCGGTGACGGCGGTGGCGATGGCGCTCGAGTGGTTTGGCGTCCCGTCGGCGTTCCCGGAGGTGGCTGTGGCCCCCGATCCCTACTCGATCGATATCGGCTACGGCGGCGTCGCGATCGGTCTGCTGCTTCTGTCCCTAGTGGTGCGCTTCATCACCGGAGTATTCGGCGGCACGAGCGAGCAATCCGACGAAGCACCTGCATCCGCGCCCGCGCCACCAGCGCCGCCTGTGGCTCGAAAGCCCGCACACGTGGGGGCCGGCGTCGCAATGACACTCGCAATCTCGCTGATCCTGGCGTCATGCGGACAGTCCGCCAGCGATTTCCAGAATCTGATCTCCGAGGCGACGCAGGCCGGCTCGGTCGCACCCAGCATCCTCGGTTCGTCGTTGGACGATGCGCGCCTGCAACGCGCGGCGCGCCAACCGGATCTGTGCATCAGCGACTACACGCAGGCTCTCCAGGAATTCCCCACCTTTGTCTCCGCCTACGTCGGTCGAGGTGACTGCTACCTCAACGGCGGACAGAACGGTGGTGCAGCGGTGCAGGACTACTCAGAGGCCATCCAGCTGTCGCCGCTGAGCCCCGACCTGTATCTGCGACGAGCGGTTGCGTATCGCGTCATCGGCAACCTGGCTGCTGCCGCAGCGGACTACAAGCACGCGGCCCTGATACCTTCGGCGAACGCCGGACAGCAGCTCACGGCCGTCGACGGCCTGGTGGCAATCTCGGACTACCCCGATGCGCAGGTGGTCTATGCCCGCGCGCTTGTGCTCGATCCCGGAACGTCGCTTCTCTACGTCGCGGGTGGTGACCTTGCCATCGCTCGCGGCAACCAACAGCTGGCAAATCAGGACTTCGCCACCGCAACAGTACTTGCCGGCAACAACAAATCGGACACGACCCAGATTCTCTCCCATGAATGTCAGGGGGAGGTCCTCCAGCACCTGTACGTCCAGGCGGCCACCGACTGTCTGAACGCCGCTCAGCTTTCGTCGTCGGGTGCCGGAGCCTACGACAACCTGGCCGAGGCGGACCTTGCTCTGGGCAACCTGACCCCTGCCTTGCTCAACATCTCCGAGGCGATCAGCAGCTTCATCGGCAACGTAGGCCCGTATGCCCAGCCAGAAGGGGTTGACGGCTTTGGACTGGCAAACCTCTACGCGGCGCGCGGCTGGATCGAGATCCAAATCGGCGGCGCAGAGACTCGTGCGGCCATCTCCGACTTTGAAACCGCCTTGCAGTCGCTGCCGGGGCCTGCGCCGGACACACGCGCGCGCATCAAGGCATACATCGAGACCGCCAAGAAGGATCAGCAGGCAGGTCAGTAGGCGTCCGGTCCCCAGTCGCCCAGGGGGAACTCGTTCAGCACGGCGCGGGCCTCCGCCACCTGGGCTGGACTGAGCCGGCGGGCGAACTGCGTGGTCGCCTCGCTCCTTCGGCTGTTCCCGGTGGTGGATGTCGCGGCATTGGGATGCACTCGCTGGCTGCCGCCGAACACGGTGAATTTGGGGTCATCCGATTTGGTGACGTACTCCTCCATCGCGCCCGACCAGCGCAGACCGATGCGTGTGGCGAGGGCGTCGAACCGCTCGATTGGATCGGCGCAGAGGTCGTCGTGCGAGGCGACGATCCAATCCGGGTGACGGTCGGCCGCCTGCTTCAGGCCGATCGTGAGCAGTCCGACGTTCCAGGCCACTCTGGTCACCTCCGAGGCGTCATCCCCGGGCGGCGTCAGGCCAAGCGGCCGGACAACCAGGCGATTGACCGCCGGGAGATCGCCGATGTTGCGCTTCGTGTAGAGGCCGAGGACAGTGCAACTCGAGACGATGTTCAGCGGGTTGCGGCGCATGATGACCATCCGGGGCGCGTAGCGGCGCGCGATCCAGTCGAGCGAAAACGTCGAGTTCACCGACTTGACGATCACGTGGCGGGGACGCCTGCGAACGCAACTCGTTCCCATTGCCAGACCCGCGACCAGGCCGTCGCGAAGGACACGCGGCATCCGGGCGACGCGGCGCCCAGCGGAGCGCACGCCCTCAGCTCGCGCCATCGGCCAGCCGCCCACGAATGCCAGGTCCCAGAGCTGCCGGTACCAGAAGCTGCGCTGCTCCGGCTCCAGGGCAGGATGGGATCCGAGCCGGGCAGCCACCATCGCCCCGAGCACGTCGGAGGCCGGACCGTCAGGTTCGAACACCGCCTGGGCTCCATCCGCGAGCCCCAGGACATTCGCAGCCCAGGTACTTCCACAGCGCGCCGTTCCGGTGAGCAGGATCCTCATCGGCCGGCGCCGTCTACATGAATGTGGCGACCGCCGCTGCCCAGGCCTGCGAATTCGACAGCGTGCCCGCATACGAGAACGTGCCAGCAGTGGAAACCGCTTCGTTGCCGGCCTGCTCCGAGTTGTTGAAGTTGGTCGCGGGGTTGCGGGTGAGGGTGTCGTCGGTGAAGCCGGGGGACAGGCCGCTGATCGTCGCTGTTGTGGTCACGAAGCCAATGTCCCCGATGACGACTTCGTTTGAACTTGCGGTTGTCGCCGTCAGGCCACTGCTCGGGCTCGCGCTTGTCCCGGAGGCGGATGCTGCCTTATCGAGTGACGATGCGCCGCTGATTTCGTAGAAGCGTACCACCGGATTGACGCTGGTCGAATAGGTGACGGTCACCGACGTCACTCCGGCTGCCGCACTCGGCGCATACCAGACCTCGGAACCGATGCGCGTGGACGGGTTGACTGCGGTTGCTCGCGTCCAGGTGTCGTTCTGGTTGTCGGTGACGCTCACCACCGAACCAGATGACTTGCTGCCCGAGCCCCCATCGAACTCGGTCGAAATCGCAAGCACGTGACCCGTCGAGGTGGCCGCGGTCGTCATGGAGAAGGATGTGACCGCCGCCTGCGCCTCGAACCCCGCGTCCTGAATGACTTGCGGCGTACCCGTGGATGCCACCATGGCGACGTTCACCGGTGTGGTGTTTCCGGATGTCGCCATGACGTTGTTCACGATCTGGGTAGCGAACCCCGTGTCCGAGAACGTGAGTGAGTACGATCCCACCGCGACGTTGGCGAACGAGTAGTTGGTGATGGTGCCATTGGTGGTGGTGGTACTCGCGCCGCCGTTGCAGGTGCAGGTGATGGTGACCCCGGCGAGCGAGCTGCCTCCCGCACTGTTGGTCACCAAACCGCTGATCGTGCCGGTGCCGCCGCCGACGCATGCTCCGTCAGTGAACGCAGGGGTGATATCTCCATAGCTGGCGTTTCCCGAGTTGCTGAGGAAGCCAACTCCATACGCCTCCTCGATGCCGCGAAGGGTGGCGAAGTCATTGCCGGTGCCACCGTACAAACCGCACGAGTTTTGACTGATCACCAACGTTGGAATCCTGCCGCCCGCCCCCTCGAAGCCGCCTGGCTGATTGTCGCCGGTCGCGCCCTCGTCCCAGGTGATGATGACGATGCCGCCCTGTGAGTACCAGCTCGAACTCAGCACCGTGGGCAGATTGTTCTTGAGCCATGTGTCCCCCTGGGCGACCACATTGTTGGTCGGAGCGCACTTGGAATGCGTGTCGTTGCATTCATTGGGCGAGATCCAAGCGAAGTCGGGCGGGGTGCTGCTGTTCAAATCGGTTTGCAACTGCGACTGCGAATAGGGCACCACATTGGCGATGCACTCGCTCGTGTTACTGATGATCTGTTTGAAGGCAACGAAGGGGTTGTGGCCCTCAACGTAGTGGTTCGTGCCCGACCCGGTTCCCGTGTAGCAGTTCTGTCCGGGGGCCAAGCCGTCCATGTATGCCTTCCAAGTATACCCAGCGCTGTCCAGTTCGTTGACCAGCGTTGTGCCTGCGTACGGCTTCTTGCTGCCCTTCTGGTCGATACCTGAGATGAGGTCGTAGTAGTCCAAGCTACTCATGTGCTCGTACGCGTACCAGTTGTTCAAGGAGGTGTAGGTGCTCGCGAGCGAGTTCAGATAAGGAGCGCTCGAGTTCCCGATGACGAACGGGTTGCCATCACTCGATTGGTACGACGTGTTCTCGTCGACGATCATCATGATGTGCGGCGGGTTGCTCGTCGAGGCTCGCGCCGGCTTGATCGCCGTGCCGGCAGGTGACGCGGCCGATGTAAGCACAGCGCGTGATGCCTGGGTCGTCTGACCAGTCAGCACGCCGCCAGCGAGAAAGGCCAAACCCGCCAGGATGGACGCCCGGCGACCGACACGCCAACCTGTTGCCTGAGCTTCCAACGGCTACACCTTCCCCCTATGCCCACCCCGTAACGCTGCGGGAATGATACATGGCGGCCCCTTCGATCTGGACGTCATATGGCTGGCGCGGTCGTGCTGACGGTGAGACGGAGGTCGGCGCCTTGTCACATTCCGGTTGCTGAAGGTCCGATCGGGTGGCGCATCCCGCTGACACAGTCGAGGCATGAACATTCCCGTCGTCCGCCTGGCCGTCGTCGCCGCCATTGGATCCGTCGCTCTAGTGGCGCAGGCTGGGTTGGCATCCGTGTCGGCAGCGGTTCCGGCTCCGGGGGCGCTTCCGACCTCTCATCTGGGCGTTCATGCCGGCGTGGCTCATACCCCCGCGTCGACCAGGAAGACGAGGGCGTCCAGGGGTTCCGTGATCGGCCACGTCAGCGCGCCGGCAAACGGCCCGGGTGCTTCCTTGACGGGCGCCGGAATCAAGTGCGATGGCACCACCAACGACACGCCGGCGATCCAGGCGGCGGTGAACGCGGCCGGGCGGCTGGCTGGTGGGGTCGTCACGATCCCAGCGGGGGTCTGCGTCCTCCAGGGCAACATCCATCTCGACACCCCGCACGGCGTGACTGTCGAGGGCGCGGGTGCGACCATGACCTTCCTGGTCCAGCATTCGGCCGACAACATCTTTCAGATCACGTCGCCCGGGAATACCGTCGAGGCGATGAACCTGAACACCTACTCGTTCAATCCCGGGCTCATCCCCATCCGAAAAAGCCCGGTGCCCTCAGTCCTCTTCAGCAACGCGAGCAACACAACCGTGACCAACATCACGGCCGAGACCGGCTCGGGCTTCGGGATGCGGCTCACGGGCTCCAACCCCTGCTACGCCTTCCCGATCACCGGGAGCGTGGTGTCCAACGTGGTCGTGGTCAACCATGGCATCGGCGGGTTCGCCGCTGTGGATATCGACTGTCAGAACGGGGCGCGTGTGTCCAATATCACGATTCACGGCGGCATCCTAGCCCTGTTCAACGACACCAACACCATCCTCAATCATGAGATCTACTTCGGCGTCAATCGATGCCAGCCGGCTTGGTTCGTCACCGGCCCGGCGAGCAACATCCTCATCGAGAACATCGTGACGTACGCTGGCGCCGGGGTCATCCACGGCTCGGGCCACGGCATGGCGACTGGAATCACCGTCATCAATCAGACCTTCGGTTCCCAGCTCCACTGCTGAACCAAGTAGCGCCCAAAGGTCATTGGTTGCTCCCCCTGGCCGAGGTCGGTCCTCGGCGGTAGGGCTACCGTCGCACCGCGGGTTGCCCCCGTCTAGCTAGCGGAGGGCGACGCCCGACTGCCGCCGGTAGTGGGTCAGTTTGAAATGAGCAGGCCGGCGAGCACGACAGCCAGCCCGAAAGCGAAGAAGATCCCGCCGAGCAGCCGGTGCCACCAGGAGGCGTACTGAAAGTTCCCGGGCAGCCGAATGTAGAGCTTGTTCAACTCGGCCGTAAGGCGACCCCCGAGTTCCGACCATAGTATGGCGCCGAGAACGATAACCCCAGCCCCCACCCCCAAAGCCAGGATGCGTTCTTGTGTGATTGTAAGAACATACTCCGCAGCCAGCTTCGGAATAGCCTAGTTGAGTAGGGCGGCGATCTCCTCGATCTTCCAGAATTGATCTGTCACGCCAGCCCGCATTGCGAGAGTACGCGGGTAGAGTTTCGCAGGGCGCATATGAGGTCGAGCGAAGTTGTGGTACATGAGTGCGGCGACAACGCGGCGGCAAGGTTCTCGACCTTGCGGGAGAACCTGTTTGTAAGTCGGGTGAACCGGCGCAAACCCATCCGCATGGCGAGTGACGAAGCTGACCCACTACCCTGCCGCCTCGAGACTGGCAATTCGATGGCTCCACGGCGCATCATTTGTGGGCATTGCCTTGGGGAGGGCTCACGTCGTCAGGCGCAGCCCGGAGTTCTCCCGAACGCATTAGTCGCGCCAGACGGGCCTGGTGATCGGGGGCTGGTAGGAGACAGGGGAAATGAGGGGGCATCAGACCACACGGGGGCGCTTGCCGGGCTATCGGCGGGCGATGGTCGTCGCGTCGGCGACGGTGATGGCCCGTGCCCTGATCATTGTCGGATCACGCCTCGCATCGGCGGATGGGCCGAATGTCACGACGCTCAGCACTGCTGTCTTCGACGGCAGCACGAGTGCAGGGTGGAGCGGCACCAAGGTGACGGGCGCGTCCGCTACCACACCTCAACACTTGGTGGGTTGGTTAACCGGAGGTGCCCACCGGTACGGCGACGTACACCCTGTTTACTGACTCGGGGTGCACAACGTCACCGACGACCGAGCAGGTCAATCTCGATAGTGGCGGCAACGTGCCTGACTCGGGTTGCACCGTGGCGCTGGCGGCGAGTTCGTACAGCCATCAGGCCACCTACAGCGGCGACAGCTTCTACAGCCAGTCGACCAGCAGCTGCGAGCCCTTCACCGTCCTGGCCGCGAACAGCACGATCAACACCACAGTTGACGACGCGCTGACCAAGGGTCCATGGGACGGGACCGAACAGACGGGTGCGTCCGCGTACGACACCTCGACGGTCACGAGCGTGTCAGGGGTCACGCCAACGGGGACGGTCACCGGCAACCCACAACCTTCTTCCTAACCTCCGACTGCTCTGGGAGTGCGGCGACCCAGACCGTGACGCTCAGCGCTGGCAACGTCCCGAACTCAAGTACGACGTCTCCACTCGCGGTGGGCGCGTACGGCTATGTGGCGACCTACAGCGGCGACAGCAACTACTCCGCTTCGGGGCCGACTAGTTGCGAGCCCTTTGCAGTCACCAAGGGGAGCGGCACGATTAGCACCGCGGTCGACGATGCGGTAGCCAACGGCGCCTGGGTCGGAACTGAGCAGACCGGAACTTCGGCATTCGACACCTCGACCGTGACCGGAGTGTCAGGGATCACGCCGACCGGGGGGTGTCACCTACGACTTCTTCATGAACAACGCCTGTTCCGGGAGTCCGGACGCGACCACGAGCGTGACCTTCAGCGGCGGGATCGCGCCAAACTCGAGCACGACGGGACCACTGGCGGCTGGTTCGTACAGCTATCAGGCGAACTACGGCGGTGACAGCAACTACTCCGGATCGAGCGGCTCGTGCGAGCCCTTCAGCGTGGGTATGGCGTCAGCCATTGTCAACACCGAGGTCGACGATCCCGCGCTCGGCGCTGGTTGGAGCGGTCACGAGGTCATCGGCTCCTCTGCTTATGACACCGCCACGGTCACCGGTGTGAGTGGGTTCACACCGACAGGGACCATCGGTTACACGTTCTGGGCCAATGGGACCTGCGACGGCAACGGTTCCGACGCCGGCGCCGGGCTCACCCTTGGATCCCCTTCGTCGACCGAGACGAACCTCGGCGGCGGTTCGTACAGCTTCGAGGCCACGTACAGCGGCGACAGCAACTACAGCTCGTCGACAAGCGACTGCGAGGCCTTCACCGTCCTGGCAGCGAGCACCACGATCAGCACCACGGTTGACGACGCGCTGACCGGCAGCCCGTGGGGCGCAACCGAAAAGACCGGCGCGTCCGCCTACGACACCGCCGTCGTGGGCGGAGGGGTCGCTGGATTCACCTCGACGGGGACCGTCACGTACACGCTCTTTCTGAACGGCACCTGCATGGGGACCCCGGCGACGAACGACATCGTGACCCTAAGCGGCGGCAGTGTGCCGAACTCGAGCTCGACAGGATCGCTGGGAGCCGGGTCGTACAGCTTCCAAGGGACATATAGCGGTGACGGTAACTACGCCTCCTCTGGGCCGAGTGGCTGCGAGCCCTTCATAGTCGCTCAGGGGAGTAGCTCGGTCGCAACCTCGGTTGACGACGCGGCGACCAACAACCCCTGGACCGCAACTGAAACGACCGGAGCGTCCGCATTCGACACCTCGACGGTCACGGGAGTGTCAGGGGTCGCGCCAACCGGGAGTGTTACCTACAACTTCTTCATGAACAACGCCTGTTCCGGAACTCCGGCGGCGCCCAGAGCGTGACCCTCAGTGGTGGGAGCGTGCCAGAATTGAGCCAGACAGCGCCGCTGGGTGCCGGGCCGTACAGCTATCAGGCCACCTACAGCGGCGATACCAGCTACGCGGGATCAACCAGTTCGTGCGAGCCCTTCAGCGTGGTCAAGGCGACAACCACGATAACCACCAAGGTGTTCGACGCCGCAACCAAGGCCGCGTGGAGTGGGTCGGAGCTGGCAGGATCGTCTGCGTACGACACAGCGGCGGTGGGCGCCGTGACCGGATTCATCCCGATGGGGACGGTCACCTACGACCTCTTTGTGAACGGCGTCTGCTCGGCGACGGGGGCGCCAGAGACGGTGTCACTCACCGGTGGGAGCATCCCGAACTCGAGCGATACGGCGCCGCTTGCATCCGGTTCGTACAGCTATCAGGCGACCTACAGCGGCGACGGCAACTACGCCGGGTCAACCGGCTCGTGCGAGACGTTCAGCGTTGGAATGTCGTCGGCGACCGTCTGCACGGTGGTTGACGATGCCGTCACGAAGGGAACCTGGAGCGGAAGCGAGCAGACCGGAGCTTCGGCGTACGACACCTCGACAGTGTCTGGGGCGGCAGGTGTCGCTCCGACCGGGACCGTAACCTACAACTACTTCGCCAACAACTCGTGCTCGGGGACTCGAGCTGGCCAGACTGTGACAATCAGCGCCGGGATCGTCCCGAACTCGAGCCCCTCGCAGGCGCTGGGCAGCCGGTTCTGTACAGCTATCAGGCTGTCTACAGCGGCGACAACAACTACACGGGATCGCCTGGCCCGTGCGAGACGTTCAGCGTCGTCAAGGCGTTGAGCAAGACAGCGACAACGGTGTTCGACGCCGGTACCAGCATGGCGTGGAGCGGGTCGGAGCAGACAGGCGCGTCCGCGTACGACACTGCCGCTGTGAGCGGCGTGGCGGGGTTCACGCCGACGGGGACTGTCGTCTACAACTTCTTCATCAATGGCCTTTGCTCAGGGACACCGACCGCTCAGACGGTGATGATCAGTGGCGGCAATGTGCCGACCTCGAGCTGATACCAGCGCGCTGGGGGCCGCCTCCTACAGTTATGTGGCCGTGTATGGCGGCGACAGCAACTACCTCGGGTCGACCGGCTCGTGCGAGCCGTTCAGCGTGGCCAAGGCGACGAGCAACGCGACGACCACGGTGTTCGATGCCGCCACCAAAGCTGCTTGGACTGGAACGGAGCAACCGGGGTCGTCCGCGTACGACACGGCGGTCGTGAGCGGCGTGGCAGGGTTCACGCCAACCGGATCGGTGACCTACAAATTCTTCACGAACAGCGCCTGCACGGCACCCCCCGCCACGACGCAAACGGTGACAATCAGCGGTGGGAGCGTGCCGAATTCAAGCACCACCGCGCAGCTTGGAGCCGGTTCGTACAGCTACGATGCCGGCTACGGTGGCGACAACAACTACGGCACGCCGACCAGCAGCTGTGAGCCCTTCACCGTCGTCAAAGCCTCGCCGACGATCAGCACGCTGGCGAGTCCGGAGGTCGCGACGGCAGGGACGCAGGTCACCGTGATGGACACGGTGACCCTTGCAGGAGCAGTCGCCCCGACGGGATCGGTGACGTTCACCCTGTATTCCGACGGCAATTGCACCGTGGCGGTGAGCGGAGTCAGCGGTAGCGGCATTGTCAGCTCCTCGGCCGCGAGCTACAGCGTCGCCGGGATGCTGCCGGTTGCCGGGACGTATTTCTGGAAGGCCGTCTACTCTGGCGATGTCAACAACAACAGCGTCAAGAGCGGCTGTGGGGGAGCCAACGAGCAGATCGCGGTTGGCAAGGCGTCACCGACGATCAGCACATTGGCGAAGTCCGCAAACAGGAATAGTCGGCGTCCCGATCACACCGGTCAAGGACAGCGCGACGCTCGCCCGCAGTGTTGTACCGACCGGATCCGTAATCTTCACCCTGTATTCCAACATCGGCTGCACAGCTGCGGTGGCAGGGGTGAGTGGTGCCGGGACCATCGCCAGTTCTGCGGCGAACACAGCTCAACGCGCACCCCACCAGCAGTCAGGCATCTATCGCAATAAAAAGGCGACCTACGCAGGTGACGCCAACAACAACAACACCGTGACCGGCTGTGGCGGTGTCAACGAGCAGATCACCATCAACAAGGCAACGCCCGCAATCAGCACCCTCGCGAGCCCCACCACAGGGATCGTAGGTGTGACGATCCAGGCGCTCAAAGACACCGCGGCGCTTTCAGGCACCGCCATCGCACCGACCGGATCTGTCACCTTCACGCTGTACTCGAACAGCACCTGCACTACTGCCGTGACTGGAGTAAGCGGCAGCGGGGTGATCAGCGGCTCATCGGCGAGCTTCAGCGTCAAGTGGAAGCCTGCCGCAGCGGGAACATACTTCTGGATCGCCAGCTACCCGGGCGATGCCAACAACGCCTCGGTGACAAGCGGTTGTGGCTCCGAACCGGTCGCGATCACAGCTCAACCAACGATCTCTACGACGGCCAACCCCAAGTCTGCAGGTGTTGGCACCACGCTCCAGGACAGCGCCACTCTAACGAACACAAGCAACCTACTGGGAACCGGAACGATTGCGTTCAAGCTATTCGGCGCTGGTGACACGAAGTGCTCTCTTGCGCCGGTGGACGTCGAGACTGTCGCGGCTGTCGGTACCAATGGTCCGTTTGTCTCGACGAAAGGCTACGTCGCTAAGACCATCGGGACCTACGAGTGGATGGTGAGCTTCACGGGTGATGCCAACAATTCGGCCGTAATCAGTAAGTGCGGGGCAGAGCGCGTGATCGTTGGTGCTCAGATAAGTCAGATGACGCCAAGCGGCACGTCATGTCCGCAGTTTGCAACTGGGCACGCAACTGGCTTCCCTGCGATCGACTACAAGCTGTCGGGCACGACGATCGGCAGTATCGTCGCCCCCACGACATCGTTCGTCTATTGGGTCAAGGTCAACGCAACCGGCACGTATAAAGTCACGCAGTCGATCAGCGAGACCAGCAAGCCCTTACTCCTGCTGAGTGGCAGCGCTGTATTTAACCAGTACAACCCGGCGTTGGGGAGCTGCGCAGCCGTTAGCGGAGGCAGCATCACTCAGAAGGCAAGCACTGGGACCGTGACCATCAAGATCGGGTCGGGCAAGGGGCCTTTCTACATCGGTCTCAACTTCTCATCAACCAATGTCGTTGGCGAGGTCGCGCCGCAGCCAAGCACGACGGTTCAGTACACTTTGGGTGCAGGACTGATCGGCTCCACGAGCACCGTCGATCTCAACGAAGTTTAGGTCGTGGTTATCGTCGGTTAGCTCACGATTGGGTTGGCGCTTCCGCAGCGGGAAGCGACGTGGCGGATCCGCTGCCTACAGCTGGTCGATCAAGGGTAGCTGGCCTGGCATCGCAGGATCAGATTCCAAAGATGGACGTGCCGTAGCTACGACGACCAGCTGATCGTCTGTTGCACCGCCGGGGCGGCGCTGTAGTTGGCGTTGCCGGCCTGATTCGCCTGAATCGTGCAGGACCCAATGCCGGTCACCGTGATCGTATCCCCAGAAACCGTACAGACACCCGAGATCCATATAAATGTCACCGGATTACCCGAGCTCCCGCCCTTTGCCGAGACTGTTTGAAACAGCCCGACGCATGGGCACGTTATCGGCGAGTAGGTAAACGGGATCGCGATTGTTTGGGACGCCTGGGCAACATCGAACGACAACTGGTGTGGTTGCGCTGCGCTGTAGTTGGCGTTGCCGGCTTGCGTCGCGTCAATCACACAGGTACCGGCTGCCGAGAAGTCGAACTGGCTCGGGTTGCCCGAATTCTGAACGCATCCCGTGCTCACAGAATCGGCCGCGAGCACGACTGGGTTGCCTGATCCGCCACCGGCGGCAGTCTCGATGAACGATCCGCCGTACGTCGGGGATGGAGGTGCCGACCCGAGAGTTATCGTTTGCGAAGCCTGGACGACCGTGAAGGACTGCGAACTCGTCGCACTGTTGTAGCGCGAGTTGCCCGCCTCAGACGCCTGGATCAGACAGCTTCCGACTCCGACGAAATCGAACGTGTTGCCGACTACGGACTTGCAAACGCTAGTCGACAGGCTGCTGAACAGCACGGGATTGCCTGATGCGCCCGGCTGCGCAACGGGCAGATAGGACCCAGCGTACGCCGCGCCGGAGGGCGGGGTGCTGGTGAACGTGATCACCTGTGACAGGAGCGCCGGACTAGGGGTAGGGGTCGGACCGACCGTCGGCCTTGGTCCACCAGTGAGGCTCGTCGGACCGGTAACCGGGGCCACAACGGTCCCCGGGTTAGTGCTGGCGGTTGCCGTCGGGGCCGGGACCGCGCCCTGGCTTGGCGAAGCCGAGGGGGACGAGCCGATGCCGAAGAACGGCAACCCGTTCGACGGGAAGAAGCCCGACGCAAACCCCGAGGGTCCAGAGACTCCGCGCAGGAGCACAAGACCCGCCAGGAGGACCGCGAAGCACAGCGCGCCGACGCCACCCCAGACGCGCAGGTCTCGAGGAGCGGGAGACCGCAGCGCCGCCACCGCTGCCGAGGCGTCGTTCATCGCGTCCTCGGGGGGATCTGACGGCGAGCCGGCGGCCACCGCACGCGTGGCGTGCGCGGCTGCCGCAACCATCAGGAGCGCCCGACCGTCCTTGCGCCAGCTTTCGCCGATGGTCGCTCGTGCGTAGTCATCGAGCTCGCGTCGAAAGTTGTCGAGCGTGGCGGCCCGCTTCGAGAGGTCCTTCGACATCCCCTCAGAAAGCAGCGGGCGCAACTCGGCCCGCATGGCCGACTTGGAGGCCCGGCCGCCGAGGGATTCGACAAAGACCGCGGTGGCGGCGTAGAGGTCAGAAGCTGCCGTCGGCGCGCCTCCGGCTAGGAGCTCGGGAGCTCGGTAGGGTTGCTGCTCGGCGAGTAGGCCGGTGGCCGCATCCGGCGCTGACAGCCCCGCGTCGCGGAGCAGCACGGCCCCGGTGGTTTCAATCACCACCAACTCGGGGGTCAGGTTGCGGTGCAGGACGCCGACGTTGTGCAGGGCCTCGAGCCCGGAAATGCAGTCCTCGAGAAGCACCAGGCTGGCCGGAAGCTCGAGCGGCCCCTGTGCCCAAAGCAGCTGCGTCAGCGTGCTGCCCGGGACCGCTTCGTACACGACGGCACCGGCGTTCTTGTCGAACTGCATCACGGAGACGAGGTTTGTGTGGCGAACCTCGCGAAGAACATCCATGTCTCCCCCGAGGCGGCGCATGAACCCTCGAGCAGCCCTCAGCGCGGGAGCGAGGACGCGGATGTCCATTAGCGCGCCGCTCGCCTCCGAGCGGGCGGCGATCAGCACGCCTGCTCCATCGGAGACGACCTCGCCGAGCGGTGTGAATCCACGCGCGCCGGAGCGCGACGAAAGACGCAAACCCCTCCTTCTCAAGCTCCCCATGGGTCAATTATGCCGATTCCGGACAGCCGACGTCGAGGCGGACGGCACGTTCCAGAGCCGGTCCTACCCTCCGCCGCTTTTGCTGCATTCGACGCGCTGACCGTGGCGGCCGCAGGACAAGACGGGATTGCCGGGTGGGGCCATGGCCATCATTGCGAACCTCACCGCGGTCGCCGGATCCTCGTATACGTACCTGACCCTCTACCTCTCGGCCGAGACCAAGCCACCGACCACGTCAGACATCGACGTCGCGACGGGTCAGGTGCAACCCAATCTGACAGCTGTCCAACTGTCAGCTCCTGGTGACTTCAAGATCTACAACGAATCAGGCACCATCAACGCCTTTGTGGAGGGGTGGTTCCACGAGCCTCAACCGGATTCGCGGATTGACGTCGAACCGGCGCACCCGGACCGGTTTGCCGATCTGAGCGTGCCGCCACGACAGGGGCTGCGGCGGCTGGAGGACCGGCCCGCCTCAGGGATAGCCGGCGAGGTTGCTCACCGTGTACGTGGCGGGGGCGCCGCCAAAGAAGCCGCCGGGTCGGTTCATCCACACACCGCCGTTCACCGTGAACGACGGATGCGCCGAGTTGTAGTTGTAGAACGTCTGACGGTGGAGCGCCGTCCCCGCGGAGACGCCTGAATAGGCATCGGCGATGAACGCCGCTCTCACGATGGCGCTTCCCTGAAAACGAACCATGGGAAGCGCGGCGCAGTCCTCGACCACGACCGAAGTTGCCGCCATCGATCCTGTGAACATGAGCGTGCCATCGCTGCCGAAGTTGCAACCCCGGATCGTCAGGCCGTTGACCGCGTCCACCCGCAGGGTGTTGCCCGGGACCATGAGCCGCTCATTGGCGATGGTGATATTGGTGCTCACGTCCGCCCCGTTGTTCGAAATGATCCCGCCCATGCCGTAGCTGGTGAAGTTGTTGATCGTGATGTGGTCTGACGGCGCGGAGATCCAGAATCCGGCCGTTCCGCCCCCCTGCGGACCCGGACGATACGTCTCGTTCTGGACGGTCACATACCTGTCGACGTAGAGCGCGAGGCGCGAGCCCGTGTGCTGAAGATTCTCGATGAGGCTGTTCTCCTGGAACGACCACGAGATCCCGTCGTTGGAGACGAGATCACTGACCGCGTCGTTCAGCAAGCTGTTGCCGGTGTTGTACGCCGGTGCAGAGGGCGACGCGCCAGCCGGGCCGGCGTAGTAGATCGCGAAGAACTGCCGGCCGCCGAGGATTCTGCAGTTCTCTACCGTGACAAAGTTCGCCACGGCCCCCAGGGCCTGGCGTGTGTTGGACGACTGGGCATCGAGGGTCAGGTTCTCGACCACGGTGTGATCCACCCGGATGCTCAGCAACCCCCCGGAGACGTTGGTGTTCGTGAGGGTGACCAGGTCACTTGCGGGTCCGGCAATGGTCAGTGGGCGCCCCTCCCGTATCTCGATAGCGGAGCCGATGCCCGATCCATGCATGAGGTAGTGCCCCGCTGGGAAATACAAGGTGCCGCCTCTCGCTTCAGCGATGGACGTCGCTTTTGCCACGGCGGCGGTGCTGTCGGAGTGCCCGTTGCCCACCGCGCCGTAGTCGGCCACATTGGTGAGTGGAAGCGGAAGGGGGGCCACGCGCGGGGGCGGAGACGCGACACCGGTCGGGGTCGACGTGCTGACCACTCCGGGAGTCGAGGTTGGGCGGGGGCCGTGCGTGCTCGCGGGACTCGGGGACGCGCTCGAGCCCCGCGACGGCGTCTGACCTGGCTGAGGGGACCCCACTGCGGGCTGGAAGACTGGCGCAATGGGTCGGCCCGCTGACCGGAGCGGCTCATTCGCGATTGCGGATGTGATGAGGGCGCACACACTCAGCACAACCGCAACTCGGGCAGCCTTCCAAAACATCCGGAACCCCCCGCATCTCAGACTGCGCCCCTCGGTGTCGAGGCAGTGTCAGTTGATCACGCGTAGGCGGGAGAGTAGCAAGGCGCGCTGGGGTTGCGCGACTCGAGTTGAGGCTCGGTCACCGTCCGATGCGTTGGGGTCTCGCCAGGAAGGCTCCCACCAGGCAGAGGACCGCCACCACTGCGAGAACCAGCGCGCGTTCCGTGTGACGGATCGGGTGACCCGAGGCGAGGAAGTTGGTCTTCACGGTGAACAAGATGACGGCCGCCACCGCCAGGATCACGGCTATGACAACCAGCGCCATGGCCAGCGTGCGGTTTCCTCGCATGCTCTCTCTCCCTTTCGCTTGAAAATTTGATGGGTGGGATCAGCCGGTCTCGCTGATCTTGAGACCGGCACCTTAGTACGAGGAGGGGTGGGATTGCGTTTCCCGCGCCTGCCGAGGGGTCAGCGTCGGTGACGGTGGTCGCGCCGCCCGATTTGGCAAAGCGCTCCCGGGCTCACGCTAAGCCCAGGAGCGCTCGCAGTCCCCCTATCCCTCAAGGCCGTCTCCCCGGTTCGATCGTCGCAAAACCATCGAACGTCGTAAGACTATCAAACACAGCAAACTGGATGCAAGCGTCGGACGCATCGGTTACCCGGGCGCGATATTGAAGGGGGCTTCTTGCATGTTCGCGTTGCAGACGGCGCGGCGCCCGGGGCTACGGAGCGGTGGGGAGAAGGCGTTCATCCAGCCTTCCGCCCGCGGCGATGTAGGCAAGGATCGCCCGATCCGTCAACCATTCGACCGGCGCTCTGTCGTCGCTGAGCGGGTCAGGTGACTGCGCCGCGACGTACGCGGAAGCGACCACGAGCGGTTTGAGAATCTGGACCTCGTCGGGCAGGGCGTCGAGACGCTGACCCAACGTCGATGGGGGGACCGGATCGGACAACCCGACCACCAATTCGTTGAAGCGCAGTGCCGGCCAGACCCACACCTGGGAGAACTCCGTGGCCACCGTGCCGGAGATGGCCTTGACCAGCCCATCGTTGCCGGGGACCCGCTCGACGTTGAGGGCGACACCTCCACCGGCGTTGAGGTGTGCGTGCACCAGGGAGAAGAACTCCTGCGTCGCCAGGTAGAAAGGGATGTACTCGGTGCGGTATGCGTCGACGACAATGAGGTCGTAGCGCTGCGCGCTGGTCTCGAGATATTCGCGTCCATCTGCCGTGATCACGTGAAGGTTGGGGATCGCGTCGAGGCCCATGTACCGACGGGCAAGCTCGGTGACCACCGGGTCGAGCTCCACGCCGTCGACATCGATACCGGGATACTCGGCGGCGAGCGCTCGTGCCGTCGTCCCGCCCGCGTTGCCGATCACGAGGACTCGATGCAGCCTCCGGGCAAGGAGCGGGGGCACCACCAGCGGCATATCCCATTCGCCCCCGGTCAACGCCGTATCGGCTCGGTACACAGATTGATCGGCGATACCGTCATCGAAGCGCATGACGATCCGTCCGTCCGGTTCGCGGACCACCTGGACGTACTGATACGTCGTATTGCGCTCGGCGAGTGTGCCCTGCGTCTCCTTCACCAGGCCGGGGGGGAGGATCAGCAGGACGACGATCAGCCCGCTGGCGATCAGGGCCGGCCGCACCAGGAGCGGGACGGACACGAGGGCCACGAGGAGAGCTGCGCTGAGCAGCGTCCGCTGCGTGCCCACGCCGGGGATGAGCACGAGGGCTGACCCGAATGTGCCAATGATGGCACCAACAGTCGCAAGCGACGAGAGGCGCCCGCTTGTGCGTCCGGCTCTCTCGATGTCCGTGATCGCCAGGCGAAGCGCAAACGGCGAGGCCATGCCGAGCAGGGTCACGGGAACCGAGAAGAGCAGGAGCGTCGCGAGGAACGACCCGACCACGGTGCCGACACTTACCGCGGCAAAGCCCTGGAGCGCGAGGTTGAGGAACGGCCGCGCGATGAACGGGAGCACCGCCGTGCACAGCGCGGCGACGACGAGGATCAGTCCAAGTGCGCGCTGGGTTGGATGCCTGTCGGCGATGCGGCCGCCGAGCCAGTACCCCACCGAAAGGTAGATGAGGATGAGCCCGATGACGTTTGCCCACACCACCGTCGACTGGCCGAAATAGGGAGCGAGCAACCGCGTCGCGCAGATCTCGGTCGCCAGCGAAGAGGCTCCCGCGGTGAACACGACCGCGGGGAGCACGCGTGGGGACACGGGTGGATCGTAGACGCGCCGGATATAGCGACGGCTCGCCCTGGGGGGCGAGCCGCCTTGGGAGGGAGGCTTGGTGAGGCGATCACGCGAGGGGTTCACCCTCGCGCTCGCTTCGTCAGTTCGCTGTCGATCCGCCCATGCCAGGGCAAGTATGCGAGATCACCAGCGCGTTCGACGCCATGGTCGAGGCCGAGGATGCTGCGTTTGCGGCGACGAAACCGCCAATGCCGCCGCCAATCAGGAGCCCTGCTGTGACCAGCAGCGCGACCGGGCCGCGACCGAGACCGCCGAAGCTGCGTCGTTGCGACTGGTCTTCGGGCGCGAGAGCGTCGGTGAAGGTGTCGTGATCCATCGCCAGCCTCCTAGGGTTCGTCCACTCGAAGGGTAGAGGCGTCAACCTTTCGACTAGGTGACATGCTTCCATTCGCGGGCGACCCGGATCCATCCTTCGCGGGCCTTGTGGATGGTCGGTCTCCAACCCGTGGAATGCTGCATTCGCGCGGAACTGACGCGCTGCGATCGGCGCAGGTAGCGCCAGGTGACTCCGAGCGCCGGAGCGCCGGCGATCGAGGGAAGCTTCGGAAGGCCACGGCCACCGGCGGCGCGGGCCATCGACGTCATGAAGGTGGCGAGCTGCACGGGGTTGTCGTCGCCGACGTTGTAGATGCCGGCCGGGGCACGGAGCGCCCCGACCGTCGCCTGCACGGGGTCGTCGAGATGGACGGATGAGAACCAGTTGCGACTCGGGCCGATCAGAGCCAGGCGCCGCCGGCGTGCCCGCTTGGCCATCTCGAGGCTCTGGGACGGGTCCGCCGCGTAGAAGGCTGCGAAGCGGAGCACCACCGCCCGTCCGCCGCGACGCGTGAACTTCTGTGCTTCGATCTCGGCCTCGAGTGCATCGCGGAGCGGTTCGGCACCGCCATCCGAAACCGGCGAGTCCTCGTCGAGCCAGGTGTCGCCTCCATCCCCGTGCACGAACGTGATCGACTCGTGGATGCAGGTGCCGACCTGCTCGTCGCTGCACGCCTCGTTGAGCAGTCTGGTGCCCTCGATGCGTAGGCGCCCCGTCTCGACCCAGGCCTCGGCGTTGCGCATCTACATGAGCGGCGGGATCTTCGTGGTCAGCCGGAACACCACGTCGCAGCCGCGGACCGCGGTGCGCAGGGCTTTGAAATCGAACAGGTCGATGTCGACCGGTGTCGCACCCATTGCCCGGATCGCCTGTGCGCCGCGGTCACTTCGCGCCGTCGCGATGACCTGGTGCTCACCCTCGGCGAGTAGCCGGACGACGCGAGCGCCGAGCGCGCCGGTGCCGCCGGCGACGAGCATTCTCATCGAGGTTGAAACCCCCGACGTCTCCCGAATGAGAGGACCCTCATGGCCGGTCGTTCATGTATCGTTAATGATTGGTTGTAGAAACGGAGGGGATCATTGCTCCGGAGATGGTTTCTCGCTGCTCGCCATATCGAACGGAGCGACCTGCTGGCCTCGATGGCCGCGCTGCGTCGGCCGTCCGACGTCGCCTCGTAACTGCGGGCCCGACGTGCGAATACTTCTTGTAGGTACGCATCGCTGCGGTTCCACATGGGTGGCCAATGTCCTTGGGCGTACCAAGGGGATCCACAACGTTTACGAGCCCGACGAGCCCGCGACCGACATCCTGGGAACGCTCTCCAGCGATCGACTCGGCGCATACCCGGCTCTGAAACCGACAGACGAGTCCTCACAGTATTCAATGGTTTGGGATCTCGCGTTCGCGGGAGGATGGCCGTGGCGTCCATCGCCGGCGCGCCGGCGCGTTGGCCGGCTGATCCGCAAGGTTCCCGCGCCGATACGCCGTCGTGGTCTCGCCGGTCTCGTCCGGGCTTCGAAGGCGTCCCGATCGAGGTCTGCGCCGGAGCACATCCTCGTTAAATCTGCAAACTGCGCGCTGGCGCTCGAGTGGATCGAACAGCGGTATCAACCGCAAATCGTGGTCCAGCATCGCAATCCTCTCAACCTCGTCTCGAGCTGGATGGCGCTGGGAATCGATGGCGATGCGTCGCTAGCCGACGATCCGGTTGTCCGGGAGCGCTGGCTCAATCCTCTGGGGATCCCCGTTCTGGAGCCGGGAGCATCGCCGGTTGCGAACGTGGCGTGGACCATCGGACTGCTGACACTCGCTCTCAAGACGACAGCAGAAAAGCATCCGGACTGGATCGTGATCTCGCACGATGAGTTCTGTCAGGATCCCCACCCTCGCTTTGAGGCGCTCGCAAAGGATCTCGGGCTCACCTGGACGCCGGCAGCAGCAGCGTACCTCGACGCATCCGACCGGCCAAGCTTCGTAGATCGCAACCGGAACCCTCGAATGATCCCCGACGAGCAGCTCGCGGGCGAGGGTGCGGACAGCCTACGGCGACGCCAGGCCGAACTGTTTCGTCATCGGCTGTCCAAGGCAGAGATCGCAGAGGCAAGCGCCGTGCTCGCTTCGCTCCCGCTTGGTGACTGGGCGTCATCGAGCCAAGGCTAGCCTGCCTGGAACGATTTTCGTTCGACGTGTATGATTGGTGTCACGTCCGGGGGGGACGAGAGTGAACGTGGCCGCGCCACGTCTTTCAGGAAGTTGGGGGGTTCACGGATGCTGGGAAAGCTGGCGCTTGTCGGCCTGACCACCGCGGGGATCGCCATGGGGGCATGGCGGACATCCCCCGCTGCAGCAGCCGGCGATGACTGGAGCACGTTTCACCACGATGCGCAGCACACCGGCGTTTCGCCGGACACCACGATAGGAGCCGCCTCGGCGACTTCGCTCGCGGTTCAGTGGTCGGCCCCGATCGGCGGCGGTAGCAGTGACCCGGGCATCGCGTCGCCAGTGGTCGTCTACAACGCCACCCTCGCCAAGACGCTTGTGTATGTCGTGAGCCTGAACGGCATCGTGCGCGCGTATGACACCACCGGCGCCGTGGTCTGGACGAGCCCGCAGAACATCGGCGGAGGTGCCGTGGTCACGCCAGCCGTCGATGCCAACAGCCTCTACGTCGGCAGTGATAACGGTGTCCTGACTGCTCTCGATGCGACGACGGGCGCTCTGCAATGCTCCTACACGCTCCCCGTGTTTGCTCCGGAGACGGTTCCGGGGCGAGTCGAAGATTCTCCGGTTGTCGGGAGCGACGCCACAGGGCCGGTCGTGTACTTCGGGGACACCGGGGAATCGGAGTCGGTCAACCACGGCCACGAGTGGGCGATCAACGGCGTCGGCAACACCGCCGGCCAGTGCACACTGAAGTGGTCGCACGACATCGGCACAACAGGCGGAAAGAAGAACGGGTCCTGGTCGCCGCCGGCGCTCGTCACCGATAGCACTGGCCGCCCGCTCGTCGTATTCGGCACCAATCAGCCGGACGATGCGGTGTATGCGCTCGACGCTCGCGATGGCTCGCAGGTGTGGCGCTTCCAGACGCTCAAGAACTTCTCGGATGCCGACGTCGGTGCCGGCCCCACGATCAGTGCGCCCGGCGTCAACGGATCCGCTGACGGCATCGTGTATATCGACGGCAAGGACAAGCAGGAGTACGCGCTCGACCTCCTTACGGGGACGCAGCTCTGGACGTTCGACCTGGAGAGCGATACCGCGCACAGCACCAACTCGGTGTCGTGTGCCGCTCTTGCGCCCAACCTCAACCTCGTGGTGGTGGCTTACTGGAAGTACGTCTACGCGTTCAATGCCACGACTGGAGCCAAGGTTTGGCGAAGCGTGGCGTCTGCAGGCAGCACCCTGGGTTCGGTAGCGATCTCCGGCGCTCCGGGAGACCAGGTCGTGCTCCGAGCCGACTTGTCAGGTGACGAATACGTGTACCGACTCACCGACGGTGCCCTGCTGAAGACGGTCAAGGTCGCCTCCACCCAGTTCGACTCATCCACAGCGGTCGCCGACGGGATGGCCTTCATCACCGGCGTTGATGGCAACGTGTATGCACTCGGCGTGGCGACTTCCGGGAATCTGCCGGTCGTCACCGGGGTGAGCCCGAGCGGCGGAACGACCGCGGGTGGGACACCGGTAACCATCAGCGGGAGGAACTTCACCGGGGTCACCGCCGTGAGCTTTGGCGGCAACCCGGCGAGCTTCAGCTTCGTCTCGGACGCCACGATCACGGCCACGAGTCCGGTCGGGAGCGGTACGGTTGATGTCCGCGTCGCCACCGGCGACGGCACCTCAGCCATCACCAGTGCAGACCAGTTCATCTACACGTCGGGGTCGACGCCGGCGGTCACCAGCATCAGCCCGACCAGCGGTCCGGCGGCCGGGAACACGATTGTCACGATCAACGGATTCAATTTCACCGGGGTCACGGGTGTCGCCTTTGGCACCACCGCGGCGAGCTTCAGCTTCGTGTCAGACGCGAAGATCACCGCAACCAGCCCCATGGGTAGTGGCACCGTCGATGTCCGGGTCACGACCGGGAGCGGCACGTCCGCCATCACCACGGCCGACCAGTTCAGCTACTCCTCCGGATCCGCACCAGTGGTAACTAGCGTCACCCCGAGCAGCGGTCCGCAAGCCGGCGGCACGATGGTGACCATCATGGGGAGCAACTTCACGGGTGCCACTCAGGTCACCTTTGGGGGCAAGGTGGCGGCTTTCACCGTGGTGTCGGACACGGAGATCACCTGCACGAGCCCGGGGGGGAAGGCCGGGCCGGTGAACGTTCTCGTGCACACGCCGGCTGGAACCTCACCGAAGGGGCACCAGTTCACGTACGTCTGATCGCGCGCAGTCTCGCCGGCTCGCGTCCTCGGACTGCTAAGCCGAGCCGGTGAGACGGCGGTCAAGCGGAGTTCATCCGAAGTAGCCGTAGAGGTCGCCGTTGCCCGGATTCAGCGCACTGCCGAGCAGGGCCAGGCCGAACGCCTGCTCGATGGTGCGCAGGGTTCCATAGTGGTTCCCGTAGATCGTGCGGTGGCCGGCGCTCCTGGCGGTGCTCGAGATCACGACCATGGGAACCTGGCCGCCTGCCGGCGACGGCGACGCGTCGTTCTCGTCCATCGTGATGATGACCGTCGCGTCGCCACCCGTGAACCAGCGTGAGGCGAAGACCGGAGCAAGATTGGCCGCGAGCCAGGCGTTACCCTGCTGCACCGAGCCGTCGTGCATGTCGTTGTTGAGGTTCGGCGTGATCCAGACGAAATTGGGCGGAGCCGGGCTGTCAAGAGTGGCGATCAGCCCCGAGCTGCCGGGGTAGGGAAGGTCATGACAGGGATACGCCTTGTCGACGTAGTAGACGAACGGGTTGTGCTTGCGCGCGTACGGGCCGTTCGCGGGGCCGCTGTAACAGGCTTACGGCGTCGATTCCATGTACGCCACCCAACGGATGCGTGCGGCGCTCAACTGTGCGCCCAGATCCCGCGCGGTGATCCCGGTAGCGCATGTGTCGCTGTTGCAACCCTGGGTCGATCCACTGGTTGCGCCCAAGTAATTGGGAAGGCTCGGGTGACTGACGCCGAACCAGGCGGTCGCGCTCAGGTATGCCGCGGCGAGCGAGCAGAGATATGGATCAGCCCCACAGGACCCCGGGGTGGCCGCGTAGCCCTTGTTCTCGAGCATGACGAGCAGGACATGCGGGGTCACATACGGAACACCACCTTTACGCTGCGGCGTGCTCGTGGGCCGAGCGCCCGGTATCGACGCCGACGTGGTCGAGCTGGATGTCGGGGTCGATGCTGATGTGGGCGCCGATGACGGGAAGCCGGGCATCGTGGGAGCGACGGGCGGTGAGGGAAGGGGGGTCGTGTCGCGGTCGATCCCGGTGCTCCCGCCGCACGCGACCGCGAGCGCGGTCACCGCGACGTACGTCCCGCGCTCACTCCGCCCATGCGTCGCCGCTCATGGTCCACGGCGCCGCTCCTCTCGTCTTCCGAGCCGACTGCTCCGCCGCGTCAGGCCTAGGCTAGCTCGTAGATGTGGGTGGTGTCCGAGTAGTACAGCGCGTGGTTGGGACCCTCGGCAACGTCGAAGCGGCAGCCGGATGGTCCGAGGCGAACTGTGGCGTGGGGACTTCCCGCGCTGGCGATCGCCATGCCTCGGTCGTACGTGCAGAACACAAGATGGCCGGCGTAGCCGGCAGGTCCACTTGCGTCGACGAAGGTCGCGCCGGTCGGGACGTATGTGCTTGCCTCGCTGCTCCAGTTCGGCGCGACACCGCCGCCGCACGTCGAAGTGGCGAGCGGATGGCTGTAGCCATAACAGTCGGGCCACTGGTAATGGGCGCCTCGGGTCACGCTGAGGTAGAGCGTGTCGTAGCCGGTGCCCGGGCTTCCCGCATCGCCGGAGGGCCCGTTCATGGTGATGGCGAGCTGTCCGCTGGGTGAGAACGCGATCCCGAACGGATTGCGAAGCCCGTACGCCCAGACCGGGTTTGTCGGTCCGAACGGATTGTCCGACGGGATGGTCCCATTGGGGTTGTACCGGAGCACCTTGCCGCGCACGTCGCCGAGGTTCTGCGCGCTCGGCGCATCGTGCTCGTCGCCGAGAGTGACGTACAGCTTGCCGTCCGGTCCGAAGGCGATGCGTCCGCCCTTGTGGCAGCAGTCGTTTCCGGCCGGGAAGGTCGCGACGATCGTGGGATGCAACCCGGTGCCGTCACAGTCGTACCAGCGGATGACGTGCTGGGTCCGGTAGCTCGCGTCGGAGTAGAACGCGTACACGAAGCGGTCGGTGGTGAAGGTCGGGCTGATCGCAAGACCGAGGAGACCGCGTTCGCTGTAGCTGCCGTTCGGCTCGGTGGTGACCGTCGTGACCCTCGCGAAAACCCGTGACGCGCCACTCTGCCAGACCCGCACCGTCCCCGAACGCTCTGCCCAGAACAGCCGCCCGTCGGGAGCAAATGCCAGGGCGGTCGCGAAGTTCGCGGGGATGGTGCCGCTCGGCGTGGGCTCATTCGATGGAGCGACGCAGGCGTCGGCGGTGGGTGACGGTGTGCCCGTCTCCGGCTGTGCCGTCGGGGTCACCTGCGGCGTGGTGCTTGCGCTCGGTCTTGGGGTGGTCGACCCGCATGCAGCGGTCAGCAGCACCAGGCCGGCGAGTGCCGTCAGGCGACGGATCCCTGTCGACCGATCAGCCGACAGCGGCGCTCGCCGCTCCGGCGGCAGCGGCGACATCGAGGTGCTTGCGGCCCCAGGAATCTATGGCGTCGATCACGCGTTGTAGGTCGACGCCTGCCGGAGCGAGGTCGTACGAGGTGCGGGGCGGCATCTGGGAGTGCACCGTCCGGCGCACGAGGCCGAGGTCCTCGAGGTGATCGAGGCGCACCTTGAGCGTTGCGGGGTTGCAGCCGCCGACCGTCCGCCCGAGCTCGTTGAAGCCCATGGGCCCGTCCAGGAGTGCGCGGACGATGTGCATCGTCCACTTCTCCTGCAATACCTGTATCGCCTCGTGGACCGGGCAGTAGTCGCGTTCAGCATCCATTTCGTTGTTCCTCCATCCCAACCCAGATCTTATCCCGAGGCCGGTGGGAGCATGTGGGGCTGGTACTTGACAAATTATAGCACTATATTTCATAATGTGGCTAACCGGCCGAGCTACGGACCGGGGCCGCCTGGGGCATGCCGGGCACTCAAGGAGCACACGCCATGACGTGGAGTCTTGACCCGCATCACACATCGGTTGCCTTCAGCGCGAAGCACATGGGCGTCGCCACAGTACGAGGCAGCTTCGGCCAGGTGACAGCCGCGCTCGAGCTTGACGATCCGAACGACCCGACGACCGGTAGCGGCACCGTGACCATCCAGGCCGCGAGCGTCAACACCAACTCCGAGCAGCGCGATGGACATCTCAAGGCCGCTGACTTCCTCGATGTGGAGAAGTACCCGGAGATTGTGTTCAAGCTGAAGTCGATCGCGCCGGATGGCGACAACTTCAAGGTGACCGGCGACCTGACCATCAAGGACGTCACGAAGGAGATCACCCTTGCCTACGAGCACAGCGGCTCGGTGGTCGATCCCTTCGGCAACACCAAGGTCGGTGGAACGCTGACCGGGACCATCAGCCGCTCCGACTGGGGCCTCACGTGGAACGTGCCTCTCGGTGGCGGCGGCTTCCTGGTGAGCGAGAAGGTGAAGCTCGAGATCGACGGTGAGCTCGCTCTGGACAAGCCCGTTGAGGCTGAGCCCGCAGCCGTCGGCAGCTGGAGCCGGCGCGACCGCGTAGCATTTGCTGAGAGGTTAGTGACGATGGCTGAGAACATTCGCTTCTATTTCGACCCTCTGTGTCCGTGGTGCTACCAGACCTCGCGCTGGGCGCGGCGTCTCGGGGAGCTCGGCGTGGTCGACGTCGATTGGCGCGTGTTCTCGCTTGCGATCGTCAACCGTGGCGAGGAGGGGCGAGCGGCTGCGGACAGCGGGTCCGCGCCGTCGCTCCGCTCGGCCATCGGGGTCCGCAACGCCCACGGCAATGGCGCGGTGGGCGCTTTCTACAAGGCGCTCAGCGATGCGCATCATCAGCGCGGCCTGGCGGTCGACGACCATGGTGTGATCGAGGCATCGCTGCGCGAGGCCGGGGTCGAGCCCGAGTTGTTGGAGAAGGCCTTGGCCGATCCCTCCACGTGGGCGACCGTGCAGGCTGAGCACGATGAGGCCGTCTCGGTGCACAGGGCGTTCGGGGTGCCGACCATCGTGCTTGACGGCGGTGACGGGCCGCAACTGTTCGGCCCGATCATCAGCGACATTCCGGACGATGCCGGCGCCGTCGATCTGTGGCGGCATTTCGCATGGCTGGCGCGCAATCCGAATGTCGCTGAGATCAAGCGGGAACGCGTGCCGCTCGATCTCGAGAGCATTCGTGTATGGCTGCGCCAGCGCGAGCAACGCGAACGCGAAAAGCAGGTACAGTCGGCGGCGTGACGACAACGGGAGTCACCGCCCCCACGCCCAAGACCTCGCGCAAGCATGGCGAGGTCGGTCCCCACTACAAGTGGGTCGCTCTGTCCAACACGACGATCGGCATGCTCATGGCGACCGTCAACTCGTCGATCGTGCTCATCTCGCTTCCGGCGATCTTCCGAGGCATCAAGCTGAATCCGCTCGTGCCGAGCAATGTCAGCTACCTGCTCTGGATGATCATGGGATACATGGTCGTCACCGCCGTGCTGGTGGTGAGCCTCGGGCGCATCGGGGACATGTTCGGGCGTGTCCGCCTGTACAACCTGGGGTTTCTCGTCTTCACGGTTGGGTCGATTCTGCTGTCCTTGGTGTTCACCACCGGCCCGACCGCGGCCCTGGAGTTGATTCTGTTCCGGCTCATCCAGGGGGTCGGCGGCGCGATGATCTTCGCCTGCTCCACGGCGATCCTCACTGATGCGTTTCCGCAGCGCGAGCGCGGCATGGCCCTGGGCATCAACGCAGTTGCGGCTGTGTCAGGGTCTTTCATCGGACTGATCGTGGGCGGCTTGCTGAGCACGACTGACTGGCACCTCGTGTTTCTCGTGTCGGTGCCGGTGGGATTGTTCGGCACGGCGTGGGCATACCTGAAATTGCGCGAGACCGGCATCGTGAAGCGGTCGCGCGTCGACTGGTGGGGCAACGTGCTCTTTGCGGTGGGACTGGTCGCGGTGCTCGTGGGGATCACCTACGGGATCCAGCCGTACGGCACACACTCGATGGGGTGGACCAACCCCTCGGTACTAACTGCGATCATCGGTGGCGTCGCACTCCTGATCGTGTTCGTGGTCGTCGAAACCCGGGTCGAGGAGCCGATGTTCCGCGTGAGTCTCTTCCGGCTCCGCGGCTTCTCCTTCGGGACAGTCGCCGCGTTGCTCAGCGCTGTCGGCCGCGGCGGCCTGATGTTCATGGTCATCATCTGGCTGCAGGGAATCTGGCTACCGCTCCACGGTTACAGCTACGAATCGACACCATTCTGGGCGGCGATCTTCATGTTGCCGTTGACGGCAGGCTTCCTGATCGGTGGGCCGACGTCGGGATTCCTGTCGGACCGGCTCGGCTCGCGCCTCTTCGCGACCGCCGGCATGATCTGTTCGGCGATCGGCTTTGGGCTGCTCATGTTCCTGCCGGCCGACTTCGCGTACCTGCCTTTCGCACTGCTGCTGTTCCTCGTGGGCGCGTCGATGGGAATGTTCGTGGCACCGAATACCGCGGGTGTGATGAACGCCGTGCCGGCCGATCGCCGCGGCGTCGCCTCTGGGATGCTCGCAACGTTCCAGAACAGCGGCATGACGCTGTCGATCGGCATCTTCTTCTCGCTGATGATCGCGGGCCTCAGCTCGACGTTGCCGTCGACGATGTTTGCGGGGCTCACTGGCCACGGCGTCTCCGCGACGGTTGCGCATCAGGTGGCCAACCTCCCGCCGGTGGGGTCGCTGTTCGCGGCCTTCCTCGGCTACAACCCGATGACCACCCTGCTCGGACCTTCCCTGCACGCGCTCACGGCGAGCCAGGCGGCGTACCTCTCCGGTCAGACATTCTTTCCGAATCTGATCAGCAACCCGTTCATCGTCGGCATGCACATCACATTCGCGTTCTCGGTGGTCATGATGCTGGTCGGCGCGATGGCGTCCTGGCTGCGGGGATCGAGTCCGCGGGCCGCCGCAGCGCGGGTCACGACTCGGACTGAGGCACTCAGCCCGCCGATCAGCCAGGCATGAGCCGGGCCGGTAACGCCTGACCTCGGTCTGATTGCGTGCGGTGCGGGTGCCGCAGTCTTCATAGCTGGGAGCGGATGTTGGTACGGGGTAGATATACATCAATGTGTATACTACAGTAATGTGTGATTGCGACAGCGAAGGAGGTGACGAGCGGGACGTGATCGGGCGTCTCGCGTCGGCCACCAACTCTGTGCGCCGCCGATCGAGGACGGCAGACCCAGTGGCGTTGCGCGACGAGCTCATCCGCCTGCGCCGGATCGTCGATCGGATTGAGTTGGAGTTCGCCACCGTCGCGGGAGCGTTTGCGGCGACTGAGGAGGAGGAGTGGCAGGGTTGCCTGAGCCCTCTTCACTGGATGCGCTTGGAGTGCGGGATGAGCGCAGCGGCTGCGTCGAGCGCCATCGCCGTCGGCTCGCAGGCGGACAGCCTGTCGGAGAGCATCGCGGCCGTTGAGGCCGGGAGCCTCGGGTTCGCGCATCTCTCGCTCATGGCCGGCACCGCGCGTGCTTTCCAGGCTTCCCCAACGGCGATCCCTTTCGAGGAACAGCCGCTTCTCGATCAGGCCGTGAATCACACCCTGAGTCGGTTCCGAGTCGACTGCGCTCATGCTCGACACGCACACGACGCTCAGGCTTTCCAGGCCGAGCAACTCAGGGACGTTCACTATCGAACGCTCGAGGTGCGCACTGGTGAAGGAGGCGCGGTCTTCATCAAGGGATTCCTGGACCCGGTGGGTGGCGCAACCCTCTGTACCGCACTGGATCCGCTGGCCTCCCGCGCTGGAAGTGATGACGATCGACCCCGCGCCCGACGTTATGCGGACGCGCTCGTCGAACTCGCCGGACACCGTCTCGACGCATCGCCTCTCTCTCGGGTGGGCGGTCAGCGTCCGCATCTTCAGGTCACCACGAGCATCGAGACGCTCGTCGGGGCACCTGGCGCTCCGGCCGGCATGCTCGACCGTGCCGGGCCGATCAGCACGCCCACGGTGCAGCGGCTCGCGTGCGATGCGAGCGTGACGCGGGTGTTGCTGGGATCTGACTCCGCAGTCGTGGACGTCGGACGCGCGCGCCGGCTGCCATCTGGGCCTACTCGACGCGCGCTCCACGCTCGTCGTGGAGGATGCGAGTGGCCAGGCTGTGACCGTCCGACGTCGTGGACTGCGGCGCATCACATCAAGCACTGGGCGCACGGGGGAGCAACGGACATCGACAACCTGGCGCTTCTTTGCCACCGCCACCACTGGTTGGTACATGAGGGCGGATGGAAGCTGGTCCGCGGCGACGACGGCCAGATGATGTCGGTGGCACCAGTACCGGTCGTCAGGTGGCAGTCGCGCGCGCCCGATCCGACGGCTCCGCAGTGATGTGTGTCGGAGGGGATTGGCTTCTACCCGACCAGGATCTCGCGCCGGAACAAACGGCGCGCCCAAGCCAGATGCGCGAGCGCAACGTCCCCCTGTCGGCGCTTGGTGAGAATCGACTACCGCGGTCGCCTTCGCCTGGGACACCGCTCCGGCCATCAACGAACCCGTCAGCCCGATGCCGGCATTCCTGATGACTGCGCTTGCCAGGGATCCGCGCCTCCTTGGGCGTGGCACGGACGGAGCCATGTGTGGACACTGGCACCAGGGTCAGGCACGAACATTTCAGTGGCGGTTCGGACCACCGGCCCCGTCCGAACGGGGACTGATGGGGAGGATTACGCCGTCGGAGCTGCTGCCTCCACCGAAGGCACGTGCACGATCAGGACGGGCACGCGACTGTGGTGCAGAACGGCGTGACTGACGCTGCCCAGGAGAAATGAACCGGCGTCGCCCCGTCCCCGTGAGCCCACCACGATGAGGTCGTGATCTCCGGCCCCAGCCTGTTCAAGAATCGCCTCGGCGGGCGAGGCATCGATCACGAGCACCCGCGAGCTTACGTCGGCGGGGATCGCGGCCTTCGCTTCATCTGCAATCGCCTGGGCTTCAGATCGGACGCCGGCGACGAATTCGTCCACAGCGCTCTGCGGGAGGGGCGCGACCGGGCCCCAGGGCATCAGCGTGCTGTAGGCGACGAGGACAGTCAGCGACGCCTTCTGTGTGCGGGCGATGTCTATCGCCTGGGCCAGCGCAACCTGCGCGTGTTGCGAGCGATCAACGCCGACGAGAAGGCTTGTAAACATCGTTGGTCTCCGTAGGACTGTGCGTGCATGCGGCCGCCCTCCTGATTCTGGCGCATAACGCTGTCACGCCGGTCACGCGCGGTGCGGACCACGATGCTCACTGACGCAGGGCGGCGTTACGCCACTCTCCCCACCGCCCCCGACCCGCCCGGGTTCACAAGCGCAACCAGGTCCGCGATCGGCATCGGTCGCGCGAAGAGATAGCCCTGCCCCGTGGTGTAGCCAATGTCGAGCAGTGTCGTCGCCTCTTCCTCCGTCTCGATGCCCTCGGCAATGATGCTCGCGCCAATCGCGGCACTGAGCTGGAGGATCGCCGTGGCCATCGCGCGACCGCCGCTCCGCTTGTCAACGTCGGCGACGAAGGCCCTGTCCAGCTTGATCACGTCGATGGGGAGGTCCTGGAGGCAGGAGAGTGAGGAGTATCCCGTCCCGAAGTCGTCGATCGAAACTCTAACGCCCCTCGTCCGAAGCCGATGAAACGCAACCCGGGTCGAACTGATGTCGTCCATCAGGGCGCTCTCGGTGACCTCGACAGTCAGCGCGCTCGCGGGCATGCCACTCCGGGCAAGCACTGCCTCCACCCACTCGGCAAATCCGCCGGCGACGAGTTGACGGACCGAGACGTTGACCGCAACGTAGATTCCATGGTCGCTCCGCAGCGGCCGCATGTCCTTGCACGCGGTGTCCATGATCCAGCGACCGATGGGCACGATCAGACCACTGCGCTCTGCGACCGGTATGAATTCCGCCGGTGGAATTGAGCCTCGCTCAGGATGAATCCAGCGCAACAGCGCCTCGGCACCGACGACACTGCGATCGGAAAGGCTGACGATGGGCTGATAAGCGACTCGGAACTCGCGCGCGCTGAGGGCCAGCCGGAGTCCGTCCTGGATCGCGAGGCGCTTGCTGACGTCGCGTCGCATCGCCGCGTCGTAAAGACGGTACTGCCCCGTGCCCGCACTCTTGGCATGCGAGAGTGCCGAATCCGCGTTGCGCACCAGAGTCGATGACGATGAGCCACGCATGGACGTTTCCTCGAGCGCGACACCGAGGCTGCCGGTAACTCTGAGGAGACGACCGTCGACATTGACATCCTCCTCGAGCAGGGCGCGAATCCGTTGCGCCGCCATGGATGCCGATGGGCCGTCGAGCACAAACGGCGCCAGGACGGCGAACTCGTCGCCGCCGTACTTGGCCACCACCGATCCGGGGAAGGCGTTGGTGACCCGCCGAGGGACCTCGAGCAGCACGGCGTCACCGACGTCGTGACCCAAGCTGTCATTGATCACGTTGAAGTCGTCGAGGTCAAGGAGCAGGAGCCCTCCTGCGTTATGCCCACCAATCGCTAGCATCGGTGAGATGTTCGACAAGGGCTGCGCGGTCGAGCAGACCAGTGAGCGAGTCGTGACGTGCAGCGAACAGGCGTAACTCGTCCGCTCGACGACGCTTTGCCTCCGCGGACACCTCAGCCGAGATATCGCTGGACACGGAGACCACGCCGACGATGGCCCCGGTCTCGTCGCGCATCGGGGCATTGAGCCCCAGGTAGGTGTTGCCGCCGATGAGCGTTCGCGAGGTCGCTTCAGCGCCGCCGAGCGCCCGCTCGAGCGCCCTGATCGTGTCCGTATTATCGGTGATTTCGGAGATGTGCCTCCCGAGATATGCCATATCGATCCCGCCAGTCCTGGTCGGGCCGCTCGCCACGAAAGTCAGCCGCAGGTCGCGGTCGAAGGTGGAGAACGTTACGGGCAGGGCGGCGACCGCGGCTTCGACGAGCGCTTGGCTTCGGCGTTGAGCGCCCTCGGCTGCGCGCTGAATGGTCAGGTCTCTAAAGAGCACGAACAAGGTAACCGGGACACAGGCAGCGTTGCGAACCGCAGACACAGTCGACATAACCGGAAAGGTGGAGCCGTCACGACGCTGAAGCGTGCGCTCGACGAAATAGCCGTCGGTGTTGCTCTTGGCGAGGCGCGCAAAGGTGTTGGCGCTAGGATCCTGGTCGACCGGAAATATCATCCCGACTGCCTGCCCGATCAGCTCGTCGGGGCTGAATCCGGTCATGGCGCAGAATGCCGCATTGGCGACGCTGATCGTAAGGGACGTGTAGTCGACGATCAACTGACCGAGCGAGCCACGCTCGAACATGGTCCTGTAGAGCCGAAGGCTCTCTATGGCCTCCGACCCGGCTTCATCGGCGGTTGGATCCGATCCTGCCTTCTGACGCGAGAGAGCGATGACGCCCGGACGGCGGCGAGACATGAGGTCAAGCTAGCACCGCCAAAGCGGGTGCTCATGCCGCTGGCGTTACGGCGTTGCACGCAAGTTGCTTGCCTCCGGCAGATCCGCGGCTACGAATATGGACGAATCGTTCGACCCTCTGCCGGGGCGAGCCGATTGTCCGAGGAGCGTCCGTGAGCCCCTCGTACTGTTTGCCTTCCTGCCCCGAGTGGGCCAGTCGCGATCGAGAGATGAGGAGCGTTCGCCATGCTGACAGTTGCCGTCGCCGCAACGATCCACTTGCTCACCGTCATGAGTCAGGTGTTACCTAGTGATCCTCTCTCGCAGCAGGTGCTCGCACGAGTCGCGAATCCGCTGCTCACTTCAGCGCAGTTCTTGATCCCTGCGGCGGTCGCCATCTCCGGCATCCACAAGATGATGGAGCATCGTGAAAGTGGGGGATCCTTCATGGTCGATATGGTCACCAAAGGTGGCGGTGCAATCCTGGTCCTTCAGCTCGTCAAGTCGATTTCGGGAGTCGGCTGATGCGCGATGAGGTGTATCTGCTATCGATACCTTTGACCCGGCACCGCAACATCGTCGCGCGACCCCACCGAGTCGGTGACGCGCTCCAGGCCCACGCGCTGCCATCGCATCGCGTGCATCAGCAGGCTGTGAGTGAGACGCTCGCGGAGTCCAACCCGTATCCGCGCACCTTGCATCGAACCGAGCCCGGCTGACCACTGCGGGAATATTGGCATGGTAGTCGCCGCCGATTGGTGGAACCCAGTCAGCTGGCTGCAGAGCGTTGGCGGGTTCTTCCGTGGCGCCTACGACGCCGGAGGCGCGGTGCTCAACGTTCTGGGTGGTGCGCTGACCATTCTCACCCAGTTCTTTCGGTTCTTCTTTGATACCGGACATTTCATAGCCGACGCCGTCAACTGGCTGATCAATGCTCTATTCCCGCCCGAGCTGCAGACGTGGTTCCTCGGCACGATCGGAGAACCAGGGCAGCAATGGAACTCGGTCCAGATTTACGAATCTCTATACCGGGACATGATTCCGCCCGCACTGATGATTGCGACCGTCGCGGCGGCTGGTCGCATCGTGCGCGTCCTCGTGGACCACAGAACGAGCTCGATGGAGACAGTTCTCGCGGTCTTACCGCGCTTTCTCCTAGCCGTGGCGGTGATCGGCGTGCCGGGAACCTCAATGAGCGTCGGCTACACCATGATTGTCTGGTCAGTTGACGTGTCAATCGCATTCGCCGGCGCGGTGGCAGGCCTCATCTTGCACGCTTCGCTCCTGAGCAGCCTCGCGCCAGGCCAGGGGTGGTTCAGTCACCTGTACGGCAGTCTCGCGGCTATGAGCAACAACATGGTTGTGGTCGTGGTGGGGGGCGTACCGCTTCTCATCATGGTGTTGTATGCCGCATTCCTGATGATTGTGCGAACCGTAATGCTCGGTTTCTGCATCGTGGCTGCGCCACTCTGTCTCGCAACGGCGGTGTTCGACTCAAGCAATCGATTGTTTCACTGGTGGCTCGACCTTCTCGGCAGCGTCCTGTTGACTCCGCTCGTGCTCGGGATGACCATCGCGCTCAGTCTGACTCTCGCGTCGCATGTTGTCGCTGCAGTCGCCGTTGGACCTCTGCTCGCCGTCGTGATCATCTGCGGGGGGCTGTGGTTCGCTGGAAAGGCGGTCCATCAGTTGACCTGGCGTGGTTTCAGTCACGGTGGTGCGCTCGCAGGATTTGCCGCAGGAGTCGCCACAATGGTGGCACCCGTTCGTCACCTGTCATCTGCAGGGTTCATGGCGGAGGCGCTCGGGGCGAACCGCGATGGCGGCAACGCAGCGGTCAACCTCATGAAGCGGCTGGGGGTCGCTTCTCAGGGCTTGAACCCCACGGCTTCGGTGGCGGGCGCACTCACCGCTGGAAATGTCGCCTCGTCGGCCGCGGGAGCACAGTTGCGTGCGTCTGGTGGGCCGCCGAACATTGCTGCGGCGCTTGGCAGGGACGGACGGGCTGCGGTCGCAGGAGCGGAGGATGTCTTTTCGCAGGACGCATTCAATTCCTTTGGCGCGACCCACGCTAAGTTGATCGGCGCCTCGACTCAAGACCAGCCATATGGTTCGGTATCGTCCGGTGATCGCGCAAAGCTCGCGTGGAGCCGAATATCACCGCGTAACCAAGGGGCGTTTGCCGGCGACTTCCTGTCGCAGTGGCTAAGCGCAGGCCCCGAACGCGGACACTACCCCAACGTCCAGTTCGTTGCGCAAGAGACCGCGGCGGTTGTCGCGTGAGCGGCGTCCGGGTACCCCTGGCTGTTGATGCTCAGGTACGTGTGCCGTTCGGACCGGTCTTGCTGCCCCTGCGCGCGCTCGTACTGTTGGCGGCATGCGCGCCAATCGCACTCGCGTGTCTCAGCGTTGGCGGTTTGTCGATGGGCTCGCGTGTCGGCCTCGCGGTGGCGGTGATGATGCTCGGATTCACACTTGCAGCCCCAATGCGCGAGGGCATCTGGATTGGGACCTGGTGCCTCTATCAACTCGCCGGTCGTGTCATGCCGACGTCCGTTCTCGAAGGCGCAGGTCGCCGCGCACGTGTGCGAACAGCGGGTAATGCAGTACAGGTATCGCGGATTCGAGGCGAGGTGCGGTGGCGGAGACCCCTGAAAGCGCTCCGTCACCTGACTGTCCTACCAACAGTGAGCCGGGCGGACGCGGGCGTTGTAAGGCTGAACCCGGGGGGCGCCCGGGGCATCCTCATGGTCGAGGGTCCCGGCGGGTCTCCTGCTAGTGAGGGACATGCTCGCTGGTGCACGACGGTGATGCAGTGGTTGCTGGCGCTGGATTGTCCGACTCAGTTCGTCAGCGTCGTCAGCAACTTCGACAGCCAGCGTGCTCGACTCGCTTTTGACGGGCGGATCAAGACTTGGCCGGCGACGCGTCTTGCCGAGCTGGAGCGCGATCTCGCAGGCAGAGTGGCCGAGCAGAGCCTGGGACTTCGTCACTTCGTGGTGCTCTCGCCGGGACTCGCGGCGGCCGACGGCATTCCATGGCTCAGTCGCGCGACGCGGTTGCCAAGAGCGCTTGAGGCCAGTGACGATGACGCTAACCGAGCACTGCTGACCGCGGTCCGGACAGCGGCCAGTCTGGGGCTGATAGCGGCCGTGGCCGACCGTGACGATATCGCTGATCTCCTTGTCGATACCATCATCGGCGCGACCAATGCAGCTGCCGGCGCCGACGGCGTCGTGCGGATTGGCGATGAATTCCAAATCGTGCTCACGGCGACCCGCCTTCCACCGACTGTCCATCCCGGGGCGGTCGTCGACGCGCTGATCCGAAGTCGTGCGCAAGGATATGCGAGCCTTCACGTGCTTCCAGTCGACACGAAAGTCGCGCGCACTGTGCTCGATCGACGTGCCGCGATGCAGCGATACACAGCCCGCGAGGGAAATGACGCCGTCGACAATCAGGTTGCGCTCGCGGACACGACGGCGGCGCTCGCGGCGATCGCGCAGCGTCAACTCATACCTTGCCGCATTGCCTTGAGTTTCGCTGTACGCGGCTCAGACCTTTCGAAGGCCGCGGAAACGGCCGACCGCCTCGACACTCTCCTGCGAGGTCAGGGATTCGACATCGTTCACGCTACGAGGCCAGGCCTGCTGCCCTGCTTGGCAGTTTCACCCGGTGGCGCCCCGCTGGGACGAAGCCTCCAGCTGACCTCGGACGCTGTTGCTGCGTGCCTCGTGCCCGCCCTGGGTACTCCCTTCGCGAACCAGCGGCACCCTCTAGTCGGCATCAATCAGCTCACTGGGGCGCCGGCGTATCTGTCGATATGGAGTAGGCCAAACCACAACGCCGTCATCGTTGGGAGCTCCGGATCGGGCAAGAGTGTTGCCGCGAAGACACTTCTGATTCGACACGTCATGGAAGGTGCGTCCGCGGTGGTCATCGATCCTGATTCGGAATACCGGCGGGTGATGAACGCGATCGGCGGACTCCATTTCGAGTTGGGGGAGGACTCGCTCAATCCACTTGCACCAGGCTGTGACGTGGCACCCGACTTCGCCGCTAGTCTCTTGGTTCCCGTTCTCAGCGTCATGGCCGGTGACGAGAGAGGAGTGAAGGATGGGCGGCCTGTTCGAAGGTTGCCCGACGAGGATCAGGGGTGGATCCATGGCGAGATCGCTTCGTTCTTTCACGAGTGGGGTCGCGAGCGATCCTGCGCGGAGCCACTCATCCATGATCTCGTTGCCTTCATCGAGACGACCTCCGCGAGGCAAGCGCTGACGCGACGTGAGAAGAGATCGATGCAGAGTCATCACCGCACGCCTCCGACGGTTCACCCTCGGCGACCGAGCCCGAATCTTCGACCGACCATCCACGTTTCGTGTCGGAGCCCGGCCCGTCTCCATAGGCCTGCGAAACCTCGCATTGACGTACGCGGCGGACCTGACGCCAGCGCTTGCCGTGGTTCTGACGGCTGTACTCGCTGCTCTCGGCCGCGACCATGGGCGCCTGATTGTCGTCGTGGATGAGGCACATCGGATCACCATCGACCCGGATGCTGGCGAGGTGCTCGGCCAGCTCGTTCGCCAGGCTCGCAAACACGACGCCGGGGTCTGGATGTGTTCGCAGCAGGTCCAGGATTTCGTCGGCACGGACCTTGGCAGAACGCTGGTTGCGACTGCTGCGACGAAGGTCATCCTGGGAGTCGAAGAGGCAGCTCTCGCCGGCGTTCGCGAAGTCTTCGGATTGAGCGATGACGAAATCGCAGCGATCAATCCCCCTGTGCAAGGACGTGCGGTGCTCCTCTCCGGTAGTGAGCGGACAGTTGTGGCAGTCGTGCCCGGACCCGGGATGCTTGCGCTCGCGCACTCCTCGCCAGAATCAACCTCACAAGCTGCGCCCGCATTCGTGGCCTGACGTGACCTTCCCGCTTGCTCTCGGCGCGCTCCTTTCCAAAGCGCGCTCTGTGTCCTCGCTCGCGTCTGCACTCGGCGGCGGGTCGTCGCGCCGAGGCCGATCTCGTTGCGGGTCGTGCCTCCTCACCTCTTGCATTGGGTGCGGCGGTTGTTGTGTCGTCGCCGGCGTCCTCGCTCTGTCAATCGGAAGCGCGTTGGTGGCTGCCACCGCATCGCTGGTCGGTGTGAGCGGCAATCCATCCTGTCATGGCCGTACGGCAGATCCCTGCGCCAAACTGCCTGGCACCGTTGTCGGGGCTCCAATGAACTGCCCGACGCTCACGGTCAGTCAGGGATTCGGCAATACCCCGTGGGAACATCCACACACCGGAATCGACCTTGTCTGTCCGCCTGAAACTCTGGTGGTCGCGGTCGTCGATGGCGTCTTCCATCGTGATCAGGGCGCCCCTGTCCCTTGTGCCTACCCCGCCGGTCGGGCTGGGGGCCTAGGGACATACGGCGCCCTCGTTTCAGATGGGCGAACGTATCTCTACGGGCATCTCGACGCGTTCGTCGCTGCCGACGGTGCCCGGGTCACTATCGGCCAGCCTCTTGGGTTCGAAGGGGCCACCGGATGCGCCACTGGCGATCACCTCCATTTCGAAATCCTCGAGGGCGGTATGCCCGTCGACCCATGTCCCCTACTTCCAGCTGGATACCCGGATCCACACGATCCAACAGGGTTGCGGTGCTGGGGCTCGGCACTGCCGTGATCCTGCTTCCACCTGCCCACCTCCCATTGTCATATGCTGTTTCCTGCCTGGCGGCGGGGGAATTCTCAGGGAGGGGTTCATCGCATGAGTTGTAGAAGAACTCGCTGCTGCCATGTTCTTCAGTGCGGTTATTGTCATCGTGCTCGCGGTGATTGTCTACACGGAACAGGCGAACGCGACCCAGACCGTATCCGTGTGGATTGTCACCCACGACGTCATCGCCGGCGCCCCATTCAGTGCCGCCGATGTCCAGTTGACTCAGGTTCGCTCCGGATCTGGCGACTTCAACTTCGAAGTGAATGGGCCGGCGACCTTTCATGCGCTGTTCGCACGCGGCCTCTCGGCCAATGACATCGTGCGCAGCGACGATCTGGTTCCGTTGACAGCGGAGTCTGAAGTCGCAATCACCGTCCAGGACGCTCCGCCTTTGGCAGCCGGAGAGAGCGTCGACGTGTTCGCGGCCCTCTCGGGCAATCAGCAGGCATTGATCGGGCACGACCTGGTTGTGAATACAGTCTCCGGCGGATCGGTCACGATGCTGGTGCCGGTCATCGATGAAGCGTCATGGATCGCGGTCGGCTCATCGAACGTGCCATTGCATGTTGCGCTGACAGTTCCGGGGGTCCAACTTACGCCCGTCCCGCTGAGCGCCGACGCGGCGATCCGCATACTCTGCGGCACTGCCTGCGGGGGGCTTCCCGGAAGCGCGACAACGCCATGAGCCTGCTGCTGGGTGTCTGCACCACGCGTGCCGGCCAGACCTCGACATCGTGGGCAACCAGCCTTGCTTGGTCGCTTGCGGCCAACCGCTCGGTGATGCTCATCGATTGCGATATGGAAGGCGGCACGATCGCAGACCTCCTCTATCTCCGACTTGATGACCGGGGTCTCGCCAACTGTTTCGGCGACCGACCTGTCACAGCGGCAGTGCTGGACGCTCAGGCAATATCGGTGCCAGATCGGCCCGGGTTACGCGTGATTCCTGGGCTGCGGAGTACGTACGGATTGGAGATGGCCGACTGTCTCCGTTCGATCGCTCCGGCGCTCGGCAGTCTCGACTGCGATGCCGTCGTCGTCGACCTCGGGCATCCGTGGGCGCACACAAGCCTGCGATCGCCACGAGCAGCGGCAGACGCCGTCTGTGCTGTCTTCGCTCGGGTGTTCGTCGTGATTCGCGATGATCCATCGTTGCTTTCGAGGAGCATCGACGTCCTTCGCACCGCGCGCCCGCCGCACGGCGAGTTGATCGTTTGCGAGCAGCGCGGCGCGGCACATCGACGGGTGATGATCGAGAGCCTCGAACGAGAGCTCCCATATCTCCCAATACGTGGGGGATGGGAGTGGGATGAGCGTCGCGCCGCGCGGGTGGCCGATACGGGACGGCCGATGATCCTCGCTGGCATCGAGGCGGACTTGCATCTGTGAGTGCTGCTTTCCTTGCCGCACCTTTGGCTTCCGCCCCTCACGGTAATCCCGTGCAGGTCAGCAGGTGGCCGCACATTCCCACGGAAGAGCGCGAGGTCGCGGAGATCATCGCTGCCTCAGTGCATCGGTCGAGAAACGGCGAACCGGCCTCGGTCCTGCACGAGGAGCGCTTGGGTGATGACACTTCGACGGTTATAAGCCGCGCCATCGAGTCGCCGCAGTCCAGCGGACTCCCGCTTTCCGTGGTCGCTGAGCTCGCTCGCAATCCCCGCTATCGGGCGACCACCCAGCGCAATGCGGTAATTCTTGGATCCCATCTCTTCCCACTCTCTCTCTTGATCTACGGGGCGGAACTCGAGAACATCACGTGTCTCGGTCACGACCACTGGTTGGTGAGCACGGTGGGCCGGAAACTCTCCTTGATCGGTGGAAGCCCCTTCTCGAACGACGACGAGGTCCTTGAGTTCTTCCGCGGCGTCGTGCGTATGCGTGGAGTGACCGGCGATCAGTCAATCACCGATGCTTCTCCGATCGCCGAGGCCAACATCGGCAGCGTGATTCGGCTTTGCGTCGCGAAGCGACCCGCCGTCTCAGGGCGTTCCGATGTCAAAGCTGCCATAAGGGTGCCTGCACGGTCGAAGGTGCGTGATCTCGGCGACTACGTCGCGCAGATGGTCATGCCGCGTGGTGTCGCGGTACTTGTGGAGGCGTGCGTCCGTGGCCGCGCCAACATGATGATCGCGGGAGGAACGTCCACGGGTAAGACGACTCTGCTGCGCGTGCTTGCTGGCATGGTCGCTGACGACGAGCACATCGTTGTGGTCGAGGACGGAGCTGAGCTACACCTCGACCAGGATCGCGGAGACGGCCAGCAGTGGCATGCGCTGACGACTGCGGTCTCGACGATTCCGTCGATTCGGGCCGATGCCGATGTGCAGCATCTGACGATGTTCGACCTGGTACGCCACGCTCTCCGATTTCAACCCGACCGGCTCATCCTCGGCGAGTCGCGGGGTGAAGAAATGGCCGCTGTGTGCAAAGCGTTGATGACTGGCCACGACGGGTCGATGACGACGATCCATGCCGAGGATGCCGAACTCGCGATCGAGCAGGCGATGCAGTACGTCATGGAGAACGCTCGCTTTGCAGGCAACGAGCGCCTGGCGCGACGGATCGTGGAACAGGCGGTCCATGTGGTGGTCCATATAGCCAATCAGGATGGACGCCGCCGCATCACCGGCGTTGTTGCCGTGGAGCGTGGCGGAAACCACAAATGGGTATACAGGCAGACCGATAGCGGGGGACTTGTTCGTGGGACGGAGCTCATCGGAGATCTGGGCCGCCTGGCGCCCCGAATACGCCCCTATCTCGAAAGCGACGAGGTGCCCGAGCCGTGATTGCCGCAGCCGGACCTCCTGAGCCGGTGATCCTTGTGGCCGGAGTTGCGGTGATCATCGCGTGCGGGTGCGCTGGGATTGCGTCCATCCTCGGAACTCAATCCCTCACGCGGAGATCGCGACGCCGCACAATCCCGCTGCTCGAGCACGAGAAAGACGTCGCAGCGGCGCTCGGGTGGCCTTGGCGTCGCTGGATGTCGCTGCGCGCGGCAGTGACTCTGGCCGGCGTCGCCGTCGGACTGGCAACCCAGATCTGGCTTCTGAGCCTGATCCTCGGCGTCACCGGCTTCTTTGGAGTGCGATTCCTGGTCGCTGGTCGCGCTGCTCGGCGACGCCTCCAGATGGAGCGCGCGTTCCTCGTTCAGCTTCGGGTCTTACGCGACCGCATGGCGATTGGCAATCAGTCGCTGGATTCAGCCCTTCAGGAGATCGGTCGCAACCCTAGCCGGGAGCTGATCTACGTGCTGGCGCCCTGGGCGGAGGGCGGTTCGATAACCGGCAACATCGCTTCTAGTGGACTGCGCTCACGTTCGCCTTTGATCGAGCATGCCTGCGTCGTTCTGATCTGGGCGAGGACTCGGAGCCTTGACGGGTTGATTTCCGCGATTGACGACGTGCTGCTCCCGGTCGGCGAAGCTCAGCTTCAGGTCGAGGAAGAGTCGCTGGTCACGTTGACGCAACAGCGCGCTGTCACATTCGCGATGTCGGCGCTCATGACCGTCATGTTCGTCAGCCTCGTTCGGGTTGCGAGCTTCCGCGCCTATTACGACACCATCGCCGGGACCATCGTCCTCCTCGTCGCCCTCGCGATGTTCTTCGCCTTGATCGCGATGCTCGGCCGCATCGCCCGGACAGCCCGCTGGACTCGATGGGATCTCCGCCAGATCCAGGAGCAGGAGCTGCATCCGCATGGCTGAGGCGATCCCATACGCCGTCGCGGCGCTCCTGGCCATAGCGGCCTGGATGGGCGGAGTAGCCCTCCTCGACGTGTTCACAGCCACTGATGTGCGCGCCTGGCGGCGCATGACGCAACTCCGCGGATATGAAACCCGCGCGTCGGCGTTCGAACGAGCGGCTCGTCGTGCGCCATGGGTCAAACGTCTGCACGCAGAACTCGATCTCGAACGCCTTCTTGGTCAGGCGAACAGCAACGACACGCCAGCAGCGTTCCTAGCTCGAACGGGTGCCATCTCACTAATGACATTTGCGCTTCTGATCGCTGCCACGGCTGGTGGCAGGGCCCTGGAGGGTGGATGGCCGGCCCCGCCTTGGGCAGCGATCGTGATTGCGGGTGCGGTTCTGCCGTTATCACTCGTTGATCTTCGCCGGCGCGCGGACGCGGCACGCACGGCGTCGGCACGGACGCTCGGGGACATGCTCATGGCCGTCGCAGTCATGACTGACAGTCGTGGCTTGCAGCTTGATGACGCCGTGCGAGTCATGTCGCGTTGTGCGCGAGATGCGGCCCTCCAGACCCTGCTTGATCGAGGGGGATTCAAGAGGCTGGCGGGGAGCTCGTACCGTTCCACGGCCGAGAAGTATCGGCTCATCGGCGCGGCGTATCGGATACGTGAGTTTGCGGAGATCGCTGACGCTGCCGCGACTACAAACGTTGGCGTTGCGGATCGCGTCGCGTATACGCGGCTCGCGCTCACGGTCTACCAGGAACGTCTCGCTGACGCCCGAGTGCGCGCCGCACGGGCCAGGATTCTGATCACGCTGCCGATCGCCGGCATGCTCATTCCGCTGCTGCTCTTGATCGGTGCTCCAACCTTCAACGCGATTTCCTCCGGGCTAGGGGGTTAGCGAGACGTGGGGAGGCGGCTCGCGGTGGCGCTCGTGTTGGTCGTGCCCATGTTCATGGCCGCGTGGTTGGTGCTCCGCCCCCCCGACGTCGGCCTTGCGACCGCCTTCTTCGCAATGAGTGTTCCGACGCTGGCCTCAGGAGACGCGATGATGTCTCTGCTCGCCTGGATGGCCGTCGCGATCGCCGTTTCCGGGACGACAATAGTCGTATTTCGCCGGGTCTCGAAGTCGCACGCCGGCCATCCTCCCACCTCGTTTGCGGCATTTCTGCTCGTTATTGGGCTGCTGTTGCTGACGATCAGCGGTGTCCAGCGGGCGCTCCCGTCGGCGTCCGTGTGCTGCGGATCGGGCTCGGCGAACATCCGCGAGGCGATGCAACTTGCTCGTTGAACGCACCGCGCCCCTGGCGATCGTCGTGCTTCTTGAGGACGACGAGAGCGCCGAGTCCGTTGCCGGGATGCTCCGTGAGCTTGCCTCCAGCGGACATCACGTGGGTACATACATACCACCGGTCAGAGGTATTGGATTCTTCTCGGACGTCGACGCGCAGCGAGAACTCGACGCGTGGTGGGATTCACAGATTCTGAGCCACGCTCAGGTGAATTTCGTCATTGCGGATCGAGACGGTTTAGCCGAGTGGCTTGTCGGGCTTGACGGAACGTGCTATGTCGGGGTTGCGTCCACCGACCGCATCCTCACCTATGGGCACCGGCCTGGCCTTCGGACGTTCAGCGCCCGCTCACCACTCGACTACGCAGCCGCTGTCATGAGTGATCTCGTTCGCGAGGGAGCATACGACGCGGTCGAAGCGAACCGCGTAGGTGCTCTCGCTGCGGCGTTTGCCGGTGAGCCGGCGTCGATCGCTCAGCCGGCCAAGGGGGGTGATGGGCGAGTGGGGGAGCCGGGACCGGATCCCTTTGATTTGCTGATCGCAATGAGTCTCGGCCAGGCGGACGCCGCCGCTGCCAGGATGAACCCGCCTTCTGCGCTGGCGAACAACTCTCCGGCGGTAGAGGTCCGCGGGTTTCGTCTTCCAGGTTGGGCGCGTCGCCTGGGTGGTCGAGGAACCTTGAATCCAGGAGCCGACCCTGACCTGGCCAGCCTGCTCCTTAGACGCGGGTCGACCATCGTGGCCGTCGGATCTCGCAAGGGGGGCGTTGGGAAGACGAGCCATGCCGCAGGCGTTGCGATCGTGGCGGGCGCCGCACTGGACGTCGTTGGTCGATGCGCTGCCGTCGTCGATGCCAATGTCGCGAACCCCGACGCGTGGGGGCAGCTCAACCTGCCACCGGGCGCGGCGACAGTGCGTGACACCATCGTGGCTCTCGTCGCCGACCAAGAACCACCCAGACCTGTGTTCGCGTCGACGCCTGCGCTGGCCTGCTTCCCAGAAGCGCGAGAGACATCTGAGTACTCGCGCACCGAGATCGGGCTCCTCGCTGCCCATCTGCGCGCAAGGTATCCACTGGTCCTCGTCGACATGAGCAACCGGCTGCCTGACCCCACCGGCGGGCCGGCAGCAGCTGCGGCTGCGTATTGGCTCGAGCACGCCGACGTTCTCGTTCTACCAAGCGCCGGCGCAAAGCAGGATTTCAATGGCGTGCTTGACTATCTCGACGTGGGCGACCTGCCGCCCGTGATCGTCGCGTCGCTGGTCCCGCGGACTCGGCGCAACCGCGACCATCCGCTGACGCGGCGGTATATGACCGCGATCGCGCAGCGGGTTTACCGAGTGGTGGACATCCCTGACGACGCGGAGCGAGTCCGCTATGCCGGCATGCAGGGTGTTCCCGTGGAAGCAGTGTCTGCGCCGCTTCGCGCGGCATACCGGGAGCTGGCCGAGGCGATAGCGCGTGCGCCGCAGGCGGTCGCCCGTTGAGAGGATGGATCACCGCCATGACACGAGGCGGACGGTCCGCGGATCGACTGAGCGAGCACGCTCTTCGAGAGCAACGTCTCGAGGACGTCCGTGATGCCGTCGATCAATTCACTTACAGCCTGGGGTTGTTGATCGCAGGCCACGATCCAGTCGTGGATGCGACAGACCACGAGTTGACCGCTGAGTTGCAGCGCGCACTCCGGCCATTCCTCGACGCAGGAGACGCCATGCGCCCCGACTTCGGCGCATTCGGGGACTTGCGTATTGAAGGAGAGTTGCTTCAGTCATCGCAGCCGGTATTGGCGACGCTTGAATTCGATGATCGGTGTGCGCGCGAGACTGCGCAAGGCCGGGTCGTCCCAGCCCGGGGGCGGCGTCTGAGGGTCGCCATGCACGTTGCGATCGATCCCGTGCGAATCATCGACTGCGCGGTCTCTGAGGTCGACGCTCGGCGTGGGTGAACGGACACTCGGCCCTGCCTCCGGCGCACCATCGCCACCGGGGCGATCGGCGCAGACTTTTCCCATCCCGCTTGGCGGGCTCGCTCCGGTGCACAGAAACTCGACCGCGATCCAGCGCGTCCTGCGCCGGCATCGTTCGACGCCACTCCTGGCACTGGCGCTCGTAGTGGCAGGAACGGGAGCATGGCTCTCGACGAGTCCGCGATCCTTCGACGCCGGTCGCGATGGTGCGGGCGTGCACATCGATGACTTCGACCTCGAGCCTATTGCCCAGTCACCTGCGGGCACTCAAGTGTTCACAGGTGTCGTATCTTTGGTGATCGCGAACGCGTCTGCGGGGGTTGTTCACGCGGGTGCAGTGATGACCTGGAATGGATCTTCCACTTCCGGCCGTTGCGTCCTTACCCTGAGTGCTGCCGGCGCCAAGGAGGCATGCGACTACGTCATCGGAAGTACTCGACTCAGCGCGACCGACATCTATTCAGCCGCGACCAGAACATGGCACCGACGGTATAGCGATGGCGTCGAGGTCGCCGTGGAAGTGCCAGGCGGAACCACGCTGATACCGATCCCCTTCCCGCTCGGACGCTGATCGCTCGGGCTGCCAGGCGTCTGCGCTCAGGATTCCTCCAGGTTCGCAGGGTCGGCATTCTTCCGTCCCCGCTACTCTCGGGTCCTGTCCACGACCTCCGGATCATTCGTCGCGCGGTCGCGGAACATGCTCAGCGCCACGAAAATACGGCACCGCTGCGAGCCTGCGATATCGCGTGTTCCGGAACCAGAACGGAAGCTTGACCAACGCCGGCGGACTGTCCCGGTGGATCACGATGGCGCTGCCCGGACTCAACTGGCGCAGACTGTCCGGAGTTGCCATTGCTTCGTGACGAATCGAGTACGAGCGGCTGACTCGCCCGTCAGCAGCGAGGTTCACCTGTTGTTCCGTGAACGAGGTGCGCCCGACCAGCTTCCCCAGGACATCCGCCGTCTCGGGATCGCTCTGCCCGGGAAGGATCAATTTACATGCGTGGTTATTCAGAATCGTGTTTGCTTTCTCGTGGCCGTAGCGTGCCCGGAGCTGACTGAAATCCTGCACGATCGACATCAACATTACCCCGCGTCCCGCTCCTTGAGATGCGAGCGCTGGAAGGTCCTCGATCGGCACCACGTTGGCGAGTTCGTCGAGGAAGAGGCCGAGACTTGCCGAGCGTCGCCGGGCCGGATCCGCATCCGCCAATGCGTAGGCCGCCGTCACCACCGTCATGAGTATTCCGACAAACAGGCTCGCAACTCGCTCCGGTGACTGTCGCGGAGTGCAGAGATACAAGGTGCCCCGCCGGAGCAGGAAGTCGTCGGGGTCGAACCGGCTCGACAGCGCCAACTCGGCGACCGCTCGTTCCGTGTATACGTTGAAGATACGCATGACCGTGGAGAACACCGTGCCGCGCTCGCGCTCCGGTCGCTGGTCAATCGACGCGAGCATCGACAGGGCTCGAATAGGGTCGGCATCACCAAGGGTTGCGGGATCGAGCAGCATCTCCTCCAGCATGCTGATCGGCGTGGCAATGTCGAATCCGTGAATCCACATTCGAACGTCCACGATCGTGCGCCCCGCAGTCGCGGCAACGTACAGCAGCGGTGCGATCAGCAACTTGCCCGACTCGGCCCAGTGCGCCCAATCGTTGTCACCCCGCCCCCCACCCTGCTGCAGGGATGCGCAGAGCCATGATGCGACCATCCATGCACGATCCAGGTTGTCGCACCCGGCAATCGGGGACCAGGTAACCGACCTGAATCGGTCGCCGAGTTCGCTTGTTGGATCGTACACGTGGACCGGGCCAAGCGACTGCCGCCGTCCAGCGGTGAGATCGACCAATTCGCTCTTGGTGCTGGTCGCGATCGCCGGACCGTCCCAGTCGAGCAGGTTGGGTATGACGAGACCGGCCGTCTTACCGGATCGCGTGGGCCCTACCACCAGCACGCTGGTCTCCGGCAGTGTGACCAGCGGCCTGCGCCCGTGTTGGCCCACGAGGAACACCCCACCCCGACCGGGCCGGCCGCGCAGCGATCGAAGATCGGCCGCACGTGCCCAGCGCCCTGCGCGGACAACGCGTCGTGCGGCAGGCAGGAACTGTCCAAGGGGGCCTGATGCCAAACGGACAAGCCGCCTTCGTGTCCCGATGACGCCAACCGTGACAGTACCGACGATGAGCGACAGAGCCGCCCAGAATTTCCAGACGACAACCGTCGAGGTGGGTTTGACAAGCACCCACCATTGCAACGGCCCCATGCCCGATGCGAGGCGACGAACCAGTGCGCCCGGGTTGATGAACGCTACAGGCGAAACGCTCGGATCGCCGCCGGCGATCGACGTCGCCACCGTGAGTGCGAACCATGAACATATCCAGACTGTGACGAGCAATGCCCCGATGCCGATATCGCGCCAGGCCTGGGTTCGATACCGCGGAGCTGCAGCCATCCGTCACCCGACGGTGCGCCCCCCGGCTGGACGCGGACGGGACAGTGCAGTCCCGAAAACCCCGGGGAATGAAGGGCTTACTCAGGCCGTGCCGCGACGCGTCAATGCAAGCATGTCGTCGGCGAGTTGAACAAATGTCGAGTGCAGGTAGCCGCGCACAGTCATGACACGCACTCGATCGGCCAGCCACTCGACACTCTGATGGTCATCCGCTGCGCCGTCGACGACCTCCTCGACAGAGGCCGACGAGAGTTGGAGGCGACTCCGCACCAGCAGCTTCAACTCAGGCAGAAGGGAATCGACCGGCGTCGGCGCTCCCCGTGAGGGCGGATCGCTCGCGACCATCGGATCTTGGTGTGCCGTGTCCTGGTGCGGGCCGAACAGCGCAGACAAGATAGTGTTCGGGTCGTCGCCGTGCACGGCGACCGGACGGGCGACGAGATGCGGCACGGGTTCGCGCAGCCGATCCCCAACGCTTGACCCACCGAGGGTCGCCGCGGCGACCGACAGTGATCCACGCGGCAACTCCGCACCGGCACCCGGGTCGACGAGTATCCGGATGGCCCCGATGCCTCCGGCAGCAAGGTCGTCGACCAGATCCGAGCCGCCCAGTGCCGGATGGGCTTCGGCGAACGTCGCAGTCGGCCGGCCCTGCTGAATGATGGTCACGCCACGCCCGGTCGGCGTGGTCAGCTCCACGACGAATGCGCGGCCCCGCTCGCGCAGGTCGTCAAGCAGACGGGGCCAGACCACCCATTCGAGGCGAAGATCGCCATAGCAGAGCTCGCTTCTGATCAGCGGCCCAACAAGGGTCATCGCCTCATCGGAGAACCGGCACGCCGACACGCTCGCCCCGGCGGCCAGACGGATGAGTTCGACGGCCTCGTCGCCGGTGCTCCTGGCGCCTTCCGCCACCCAGACGCTCTCCGCCATGGCGCCGTCGCGGACAACGATCACGCCCTCCCGTCCGCCGTCGTGCAAGCTGATCAGACCATTCCCGACGGCGGGTGCGAGAGCGTCGAGCACGAGAGCGCCAAACGGAAGGGATTCGAACATCATCGCCCCGGCCGGCATCAGCGGCAGTGACCAATCCCTTCCCAATTCGCCAGCCATCCTGGTCAGTATGGTCGTAGCGAGGCGGCCTCCGGCGGACACTCGAAGGACGTCCAACGCGCTCGAGCAAACTGCTAGGGTCCCCAGCTGTGGATCTCGGGCTCCGAGGACGCGCGGCATTCGTTGCGGCGTCGAGCAAGGGTATGGGGCGCGCCATCGCCGAGCAGTTCGCGGCCGAGGGCGCGAATGTCGGCATGTGCGCGCGCTCGGCAACGACATTGGAGACCGCCGCCGCTACGGTGCGGAATCGTGGAGTGCGCGTGGTCGCCACCCCCGCGGACGTCGCTGACGCCGGGCAGATCACCAACGCTGTCGAGCGCACCGTCTCCGAGCTCGGCAGGCTCGACGCGCTGATCGTCAACGCCGGCGGTCCACCTCGAGGGTCCTTCGACGACCTCGGCGAGGAGAGGTGGGAGGCCGCGCATCAACTCACCTTCATGAGCGCCGTGCACCTCATCCAGGCCGCGCTCCCCGCGCTGCGGAAGTCGGATTCGGCTGCCATCCTGTTCATCACGTCGACGAGTGTCAAACAGCCCATCAGTGGTCTCACACTGAGCAACAGCATTCGTGGTGCTGTCAGCGGTCTTGCCCGGACACTCGCCAACGAGCTGGCGCCGCACATCCGGGTCAACTCGCTGCTCCCGGGTTCGATCCGGACCGACCGTCAGATCGAGCTGGCGCGAGCCTCCGGGGTCACCGACGTCGATGCCTTCTTCGCGAGTGCCGGGAGGGTCAATCCCCTCGGGCGAGTCGGCGAACCCGATGAGATCGCCCGCGTCGCCGTGTTCCTCTGCTCGCCGGCCGCGTCATTCGTCACCGGTACCTCGCTCGCCGTCGACGGCGGGCAGATTCAATCAGTCGTCTGACCGCGTCTGCCGGTCAGTATTCGGCGCCGATCCCGTCCGTTCGCACCGAGTCAATGCGGCGAGCAAGCAGCTTCGCCTCGTATCCTTCGGCCTGTCCGTCGAGAACGAGGCGCGCGAGGCGCGCTGCATCCAGACGCACGCCATTCTCGATTCGTACCCAGCGTGCGACCTCGCCCTCGGTGGACGGCGTATCGGCCGTGTCGTGCTTCATATCGCTCATCGGCGTTCCTTCCACGTGACCCCTGCCCAACTCCCCTTGGGCAGGTTGAACATACACCAGCGGCACCGACTCCGGCGAGGTCAACAGGTGGTCGTCGTGCTCAGAATCGCGATGATGTTGGGTAAGTTGAAGAGCGCGTGCGTGAGGATGCCGGGAATGATGCTGCGCGACCCCTGATACAGCGAGGCGAGCACGAGACCGACGAAGAACAGCGGCAGGAACAGCACCAATTGCTGATGCACCGCCGAGAAGATCACGGCACTGAGTGGTATCGCGAGCACAGCCGGTCCCCAGCGATGCAGCCAGCCGTAGATGAATCCACGAAAGATCGTTTCCTCGGAGATTGGTGCGATCACGCAGACCACGATGATCGCGAGCGCGTAGTAGTGGCTGTAGTCGTGCTGGACCTGCTGACATTGTCCGTTGCTCACGCCCGGGAACAGGTTCTGGTTGATGGTCTGCAGATAGCCCGCTCCCACCAGGGCGACGTATGTGGCGACGGGGGCGATCGGCAGCCACCACCACTTGAAGCGGCGCCACCCGAGGTCGCGCAGCGTCCCACCGCGGCGCATGAACCCGAGCACGAAGATGTTGAACAGCATGCCTCCGTACTGGCATACGGCAAGCACCGACAACTCGATCGCGTTGTGCACAGTCGGATCCGAGTTGGTGCTGATGAGATTGGTGAGGAGCACCGCCACCGAGCCGAGCAACTGGAATGCGCTGAACCACCCAGGCCAGAACATGACGAAGTCGGTCCAATCCCACGGCACCTTCGCGTCCGGATCGGCTGGGTCGCGGGTTGCGAGCACGTCGTGGCGCATACGTGTGGCGCCGACACCGAGGATGACCACTCCGACGATGCACAGGCCCCCACCACCGGCCACGGTCAGCAGGTCGCTCCCTTCGGCACCGCCGAAGAACCCGAACGAGATGAGAACGAGGAAAGCCGCCTCCATGTAGAGGATGACCCGCGCAGCGTAGTGGCGTCCGGTTTCGGCCTGGTGCGGCGGCACGGCTGCCTGCGCTGGCGTCTGGGACTGAGTCACCGCGGGCAATTCTGCACAATCCGTCCCGTGACCACGCTGGATTCGGTGATCGGCCACGGCCCTGTTCTCCAACGCCTGGTGGCGAGCGGGGTCGATGAAGAGCTCACCCACGCGCTGCTGTTGATCGGGCCCGAAGGCGTCGGCAAGACCACAGCCGCACTCGCGCTCGCGTCCGAGCTGCTTGACGCCGGGCACTGGCCGGGCGGCCTCGAAGCCCATCCTGACTTCTGGCTCGAGGACTCGACTGCGGAGAACGTGGGGATCGACCGCATGCGGCCCTCGCCGAAGCGCAAGGCGGGGGACGAGGAGGCCGGACCTTCGCTGCAGCAGTTCCTGTCGCTCTCAGCCTATGCGGGCGGGCGGCGCGTCGCGGTGATCGCGCGGGCCGACCGCCTCACCGAGCAGGCGGCCGACAACGTGCTCAAGACCCTCGAGGAGCCGCCCCCGCGTGCCCACCTGCTGCTGACCTCCGCGCACCCGGAGCAGTTGCCTCAGACGGTGCGCTCCCGATGCGAGACCGTTGTCCTCGGCCCGGTCTCCCCGCGATCGATCGAGACCTGGCTCGAGCGAATCCACGGAGTCAGCGAGCACGACGCGTCCACCGCTGCCGCCCTTGCGGCCGGCCGCCCCGGGCGGGCGCTGCGTCTGGCCACGGAACCGGGTGCGCTCGGGGCGGAGCTCGATGCGCTCGATCGCTTCATCGGGGCGGGGGGCGGGGGCACCGAGGGTGCGCTTCGCGCGGCGGCCACGGTCACGGTCGCAGTGGCGGCCGGAACCGAGCGCAGCGCCGAAGTCCGCGAGCAGGCGCTGATCACGCTCGGTGCATGGGCGTCCTTCGTTCGCGATGCCGCCTGCTTTGCCTCGGGCGCTCCGGAGCTGGCTGTCTGGAAGGCCTACCGTCCCGCACTGGAGGCGTGGGCGCAGGATCTGGATCTCACCCGTATCGTCGAGATCCTGGCGCGCATCCTCGAAACCGCCGAGTCGGTGGCCATGTACGCGCAGCCCCGCCTCGCGTTCGAGGCACTCATGCTCGACATCTTCGCCAGGCCCGACAGCCCGCCCCTGGTGGACGTCGCTCCGCGAGGAGGGCTCGAGGTCAGCGCCGGCGGCGCAGCACGAGGAAAGCCACGCCGAGCCCCACAAGGGCGGCGGGGATGATCCACGGGCTCTTGGCCGCGATTGACCTGAGGCGCTCGCCGATGCCGGTTGCGGCCTCGTCGATCTCGAAAGGATCCTCGGTCATCAGTCGGACGGTGCCGGCGACCCGGCGCGGGCTTTCCTCTTCGCCCTCGACGGCGTCGTCGTGGTGGGCCAGCTGTGGAGTGGGCATCCGCGCATTATGGGCCGCTTCGGGAGGGCCAACGGAAACCGCGGGGCCCGAGCGGCACCTGCACGCCGTCAGATCGGACGAGATCTCCGTGTCGCCGAAGCGGAACCTCGCGACCCGGGCCGCACGTATTCTGGTGTGGTGATCCGAACGGCAGGTTGCTCGCGGACGGCGCCGTAGCGTCATGACAGACGTCCCGGTGGTCGACCTCAGCGGTGCGGAGGAGTTGTGCACCGAGCCCGGTGCGCTCGAGCGGGTGCGCAAGGCATACGCGCGCCTCGAGCCCGGCGGTCGGCTCGAGGTTCGATCCCCGATTGCCGAGCACGCATTTGCCGTGCGCGCCTGGAGCCGCAAGAACGGCGTGCAGCTCGTCGTCGATGAGCCGTCGGATGGTTACCGCCGGCTCGTCCTTGAAGCGCCAGCGGCGAGCGGGTGACGCGGCGGCGTCTGCCTGACGGATTCCTCCTCGGATGCGCCACGGCTGCGCACCAGGTCGAGGGCGGCATCGACAACGACTGGACGCGCTGGGTCGCCGACCGCCCGGAGGCGATCAACGGCGGCGGTGATGCGGTGATCGCGATCGATCACTACCGGCGTTACGCACAGGATCTCGAACAGCTCGGATCGATGCACCACAACGCACATCGATTCTCGCTTGAGTGGGCCCGTGTCGAGCCGGCACCTGGGCGGTTCGACCATGACGCGCTCGCGCACTACGTTGACGTGGTGCGCAGTTGCCGCCGCTCTGGGATGGAGCCGGTGGTCACGTTGCAGCACTTCACACTTCCGGTCTGGCTCGCCGAGGCAGGCGGGTTTGCCGCCCCCGAAGCGCCGGTCCGTTTTGCGCGCTACGCCGCCGCGTGCGTCGAGGCGCTGGGCGACATGGTGAGTTGGTGGATCACCGTCAACGAGCCGATGGTGGTCGCGGTGCTGGGGCATCTCGAAGGGGTGTGGCCGCCCGGCGAGCGTTCGCTACGCCTTACCCTCGCCGCGTTGCGCGGTCTTCTGCGCATGCACGCCGCTGCTGCGGAGGCGATCACGAAAGTCTCGGGTTCCCATGGGCGCCAAGCGCAGATCTCCATCGCACATCACGAACGACGCCTCGTGCCTCGCAACGCGGCATCGCGCGTGGATCGCGCGATCGCGAAGGTGCCCGACTTCCTCTTCAATCGCTGGTTCCTCCGCTGTTGCATCACCGGTCGCGTGCTCCGCCCCGTCGGCACCGGCGAGTCCGTCCCCGGCCTTGCCGGCTCGCTCACGTACCTCGGTCTCAATCACTACACCAGCGAGGCGGTCTCGCTCGACCTGGGTGCACCCGGCATGCTCTTCGCCCGGCACGAGGCTGTCCCAGGCTTGCCGCTCTCGGGAGCGGGCTGGGCGATCGATGCCGGCGCGTTGCGGACCGCGTTGACCGACCTCACGAGGGAGTTCGGTCTTCCCATCCTGATCACCGAGAACGGCGTGGCCGACGACCACGACGAGCTTCGCCCGACGTTCCTTCGTGATCATCTCAAGGCTGTCGTCGATGCGATCGATGCCGGCATCGATGTTCGCGGCTACCTGTACTGGACGGCCTGGGACAACTTCGAGTGGGCCGAAGGGTACACGCAGCACTTCGGGTTGTTCAGCGTCGACCGCGACACCCAGGAACGCATCGCCAAGCCGAGCGCGGCGCTGTTCGCGGAGATATGCCGGACGCGCGAGGTGTCCGACGCCCTCACAGCTGGATCGGCGGAACCATGAACGAGAGGCTCGGGCGGTGCGGAGGCACGTTCACACGTGCCGCCGCACGCTTGACCGCGACATCAGATGCAGTCGTTGCGAGCCGACCATGGATTGACCATGGCGGAAACACGTTGCAGCACGGTGCGCTTCGAGCAATCCAACTCGTCATAAAAGCTGCGTTGGCGTTCGATGGAGCGGACCAACTCCGCTGCACGAGTTCAGCTCGATGGTGACGAAACCACTCATGTCTTTCCTCCTTTTGCTGGTGTCAGTGGGTGCGATGGGGCGGGCGGGGATACGCGAAGAACAGCACCTCGATCGGCGCGGATCCTCGCGGACGTCTCTTCGGATTACCGATGCGCTCCACAAAGGGCTTGACCAGAGCGCGCATCTGCTCGTCCAACGCTTGCAACTCCTCAACGGTCACGTAGAGCAGGAATTCGCTGGCGCCGGTGGCCTTCTGCCACTCCGTCGGGGTGTCGCGGCGCAGGGCGAGGCCCTCCCTCAGGCGGTCGAGGTAGAACGCATGCAGGACGCGGGTCAGCGCGGTCGCCGCGAGACGGGTTTCAGCGTCGTCGCTCACGTCCGAGAAGGTCAGACCGGTGTGGACGAGGCGCCACGGACGCTTGCGCCCCGGAACGCCGACGACCTCTTCGATGAAGCCGTATTTGGCCAGTTGACGAAGGTGGAAGGAACAGGTCGTCGGGCTCTCGCCGATGTGCTCGCCGGCCTCCGTGGCGGTCAGCGGTCCCTCGGTGCCGAGGACCTCGAGCAGCGCAATCCGGACCGGATGGGCGACGGCGCGCATCGCCTTTGGATCGGTGAGCTTGCGCGGCTCGAGATGGGGCAGGCTGGTTGCCTCGGCCTGCGGTGTTGAGAGATTGCTATCGACATCCATGTATCGAATTATATCTCTCGAAAGAGATCTCTGCAAACATGGATCGCCACTTTGTGACAGTGCGCGTACCATCGTGGGCGCGGGAGCTCGGCGGGACCGGGCTGAGAGTGCCGCTGCGGGCGGCTGACCGTGGAACCTGATCCGGGTAATGCCGGCGCAGGGAGCGCACCGCCTGCGGACGGCGGCTCTCCGGGCGTCGTGTCACATGGAGGCGGACATGACCGACGTGATCGACCGTGAAGGGACCGCGACCGCACCAGCCGAGAGCGCGACCCCGGCAGCGCGCCGCGTATACGTCCAGGGTTCGCGCGCCGACCTGCGCGTGCCATTCCGCGAGATCTCCCAGGCACCGACGCGGGGGGCGTCCGGGGACTCGCCGAACAAGCCGTTGCGGCTCTACGACACGAGCGGTCCGCACGGTGATCCGGACGTCACCGTCGATCCCGAACGCGGCTTGCCCGCGCTGCGCACCCCCTGGATCCTCGAGCGCGGCGACGTCGAGACGGGCCTCGGAGCGAGGGGCGCCGCACTGCGCGCCCGCGGGGGCGCCGCGGTCACCCAGCTCCACTACGCGCGCCAGGGACGGATCACCCCGGAGATGGAGTTCATCGCCATCCGCGAGAGCGTCGAGCCCGAGCTCGTCCGTGACGAAGTCGCGCGCGGCCGCGCGATCATCCCCGCGAACATCAATCACCCCGAGGCGGAGCCGATGGTCATCGGCACCAGGTTCCTCGTGAAGGTGAACGCGAACATCGGCAACTCGGCCGTGCTCTCGAGCATCGACGCCGAGGTCGAGAAGATGCGCTGGGCGACGCGCTGGGGATCGGACACCATCATGGACCTGTCCACGGGCAAGGATATCCATGCGACCCGTGAGTGGATCGTCCGCAACTCACCTGTTCCTGTCGGAACTGTCCCGATCTACCAGGCGCTCGAGAAGGTTGGCGGGAATGCGGACCAGCTCTCGTGGGAGATCTACCGCGACACGATCATCGAGCAGGCCGAGCAGGGTGTCGATTACTTCACCATCCATGCCGGCGTGCTGCTGCGCTACGTGCCGCTGACGGCGAAGCGCGTGACCGGGATCGTCTCCCGGGGCGGGTCGATCATGGCGGCGTGGTGCCTAGCCCACCACGAGGAGAACTTCCTGTACACGCACTTCGAGGAGTTGTGCCAGATCCTGCGCGCCTACGACGTCTCGTTCTCCCTCGGCGACGGTCTGCGCCCGGGATCCATCGCCGACGCCAACGACGAAGCCCAGTTCGGCGAGCTGCGCACCCTCGGTGAGCTGACCCAGATCGCGTGGCAGCACGACGTCCAGGTGATGATCGAAGGCCCGGGCCACGTCCCGATGCACAAGATCAAGGAGAACGTCGACCTGCAGATGGAGGTGTGCCACGAGGCGCCCTTCTACACGCTCGGTCCGCTCACCACCGATATCGCGCCCGGGTACGACCACATCACCTCGGCGATCGGCGCGGCCATGATCGGCTGGTACGGCACCGCGATGCTGTGCTACGTGACCCCCAAGGAGCATCTCGGGCTCCCGGATCGGCAGGACGTCAAGGACGGGGTGATCGCGTACAAGATCGCCGCCCACGCCGCCGACCTCGCCAAGGGGCATCCGGGTGCGCAGCGCTGGGACGACGCCCTCTCCCAGGCGCGCTTCGATTTCCGCTGGGAGGATCAGTTCAATCTGAGCCTCGATCCCGAGACGGCGAGATCGATGCACGATGAGACGCTGCCCGCAGCCGGCGCGAAGGTTGCGCACTTCTGCTCGATGTGCGGTCCGAAGTTCTGCAGCATGCGCATCACCCAGGACATCCGGGACTACGCGCGCGACCACGGGGTCGGAGAGGACCAGGCCGTTCGTCTGGGCATGGAGGAGAAGGCGCTCGAGTTTCGTGAGCTCGGCGGCCGGATCAACGTTCCGCAGTAGCGCGCCGTGATGTGACCTGTCCACGGGACCCTGGTTAGAGTGGTATGACCGTGGACCCGAGGTCGTACCGATGATCCGTCTGCGACGCCCGGCAGTCGCCGCAGTGGGACTCCTGACGCTCGCAGCCGCAGTTGCGCTACCGCTCTGGACCCTCGCGGCGGGCACCACCTCGCACGCCCACGGACAGATTCCGGCCGGTCCGACCGCGGTTCCGACGCCGACCGCGCCGGGGCAGACTGCGACACCGGTCGTGACCGACGCCGGCGCCGTGTACCTGCCGGGTCCGATCATCAAACAGGACCTCGCGCTGGACTGCGAGTCGGCTGCGCTCCAGGTTGCGCTCGCCGTTCGCCACATCGAGGTGCCGCAGGACCGGATCTTTGCGAGCCTGCCCCAGGATCCGCGGCCGGTCCAACTCGGCGCTGACGGCTATCCCGTGCGCTGGGGCGATCCGTTCACGGCTTTTGTCGGCGACGTCAACGGCTACGAGCCGAGGTTCACCGGATACGGCGTGTACTACCCGCCGATCGTCGCCGCCGCGCAGCGATTCGGCGCCACGGCGGACGGCCATACCGGCTGGACCATCGCGGAGATCGTGGCCCAGTTGCGGCTGGGAAACGCTGTCGTGATCTGGTTGACCTCGGATTTCAAGGCACACATCCCGCGCTACTGGACCGCATGGGACGGAACGCGGGTGCCCTGGGCGATCGGCGAGCACGCCGTACCGGTGATCGGCTACGACCCGGTCCAGGACACTGTGACCTTCGTCGACGTGCTCTACGGGGTGCAGCGGACGATGACCACCGAGGCCTTCGCGGCGGCGATGACCACGTTCGGTGGCATGGGCATCGCCGTTTCCTGACAGGGGCATCTGGTAGCCGGCCCGGCCACGCCGTGCCTCGGCCGCGGGCCGACTTCCGCAATTCACGGCCGCGGTGCTGTGCGCGCCGCACGACGATCGGCGGGCTTCCCGCCGCCGGAGCAAATCGTGAGGTGCGTTAGAATCCGCTGACCCACACGCGCTTGTGCGCTCCGCCCTAGTTGGAGGCCATCAATTGCCATCGTCCACTCGAAGGGAAGCGCCGCCCGACCTCCTGACCACTGTCGAGGAAGCGCAGGTGCGCCACATCGATCTCCAGTTCACCGATGTCGTCGGTGGGGTGAAGACGGTCACGATTCCCGCCTCGCAGCTCGGCGAGGCGATCGCGCACGGGACGTGGTTCGACGGTTCGTCCGTGGATTCGTTCGCCCGCACCGCCGAGTCAGACATGTACCTGGTCCCCGACCCGTCGACATTTCAGCTCCTGCCCTGGGGCGACGAGCGAACCGCGCGTCTCATCTGCTGGGCGACCACCCCGGACGGCGAGCCGTACCAGGGCGACCCCCGCGGCGTGCTGCGCCGCGCGATCGAGGACGCCGAGCGCCTTGGATTCGAATATCGCGTCGGCCCCGAGGTCGAGTTCTTCCTGCTCGAGCGCCGCGCCGACGGCTCGCTGGTCCCCACCCGCAACGATCGGAGTTCCTACTTCGACTTCTCCAGCGACGGCAACCGGGATCTGCGCCAGCACATGGTCAGCGCCCTGATGAGCATGGGGATCGCGGTCAACACCTCGCACCACGAGATCGCCGGCGGTCAGCATGAGATCGACATCGATGCTGCGCCGGCGCTCAAGGCGGCCGACGACCTGATCACCTTCCGCTACGCGCTCAAGGCCGTTGCCGAGCAGGCCGGGGTGATCGCGACGTTCATGCCCAAACCCTTCGACGGCAAGCCGGGCAGCGGGATGCATGTCCACCAGAGCCTCGAGCGCATCCGCGATTCGTCGAACGCCTTCGCCGGCGATGATGCCTACGGGCTCAGCGAGGTCGCCCAGCATTTCATCGCCGGGCAGTTGCACCACGCAGCCGGGATCACTGCCGTGCTCGCCCCGTTGGTGAACTCCTACAAGCGCCTGGTGCGTGGATTCGAGGCGCCGATCTTCATCTCGTGGGCGCGGACCAATCGCGGCGCCCTCATCCGCGTCCCGCACGTCGGCCGCGCCGAGGCGACACGGGTGGAGCTGCGCAGCCCCGATCCGTCGTGCAACCCGTACCTCGCCTTTGCGGTGATGCTTCGGTGCGGCCTCGACGGTATTGAGCGACGGTTGCCGCTCCCCTCGCCGGTCGAGGAATCGCTGTACGGGTTCGACGAGACCGAGCTCGAGCGGCGCAACGTCGGCGTGCTCCCCGACAACCTGAAGGACGCGATCGATGCGCTCGAAGCCGACGAGGTGGTCATCGATGCGCTCGGCGACCACCTCGCCGAGCGGTTCATCGCCGCCAAGCGCCTCGAGTGGCAGGCGTACCGCGGGCAGGTCACCCCGTGGGAGATCGACCAGTACCTCGAGCGCTGCTGACCGATGCTCGTGTCATGAGCTCGCCGACGCTCACGGTCAAGGATGTGTGGCGAGGGGTCCTGCCGCCCGGAACCGACCTGCTCGGCGGCGGCGGCGGACTCGAACGCAGGGTCGAGTGGGCGTGCGCACTGCGCACTCGCCCGCCGGCGTTCGAGGCGGTCAAGGGCGGCGAGATCGCCTTCGTGCCCGTCAAGAGCATCCGCCTGCTCGACGAGCGCCTCGACCTGCCCCAGGTCATGGTCAGCTTTGCCGAGAAGGGTGGAGTCGCCGTCGCGGTGGTCGGCGACGTGTCCGTCGAGAGCATCGCCACCGCTGATCGCCTGATGATGCCGCTCCTCCGCCTCCCCGACGGGATCCACGCGACCGACGCGCATCACACCTGCGTTCGCTTCATCCTCGACCAACGAGCCCTCCTTCACGAGCGTGCCCAGGAGCTGCAACTGTCGTTGATGGATCTCGCGCTCGGCGGCGCCGGTCCTGACAAGATCATCGAGCGGCTCGCCGAGGTCACAAACCTTCCGGCCGCCTGGCTGGACGAGGCCGGAGAGGTGCGCCACCTCACCGTCAGCGATGAGGCCCTGCTCGCCGACGTCGGAGCCGGGGCCGACGCACTGCGTCGATGGGGAGGGACCATCGCGGCAGTCGGTGCGGATCCGCCGGTGCGCGAGTTCACGGTCGGCCGCGACGGCCTCGCCTCGCTCGTGAGTCCGGTGCCGATGCGGAACGGGGTCGGTGGCTTCGTCTGCGTGATTGGCGAAGAGCATCGCCTCGACCAGATCGCCCGCCTTGCGGTGGCGAGAGCCGCATCCGCATGCGCCATCGAGTTCGACCGCGAACGCGCGGTCACCGAGACTCGCGACAAGCTCGAGGGCGACTTCATCGCCTCACTGCTCACCGGGTCGTACTCGTCGGAGCGGGTTGCCCTCGAGCGAGCGCGCCGCCTCGGTGCCGACCTCTCCCAGCGCGTCGCCGTGATCGCCCTTCGGGGCATCGCGTCCTCGCCGTCATGGGAGTCGCGAGCGCTGCGGGCAGCGCAGAACGTCGTCTCGCGACGCGAGGTGCGCGCGCTCGTCGCCGCCCACGACGATGCCGTGTGCGTGGTGGTGATGCCCGAGCCCGATGGAGCCGTCGATGCCATGTACCGGTTCGCGGAGTTGGTGCGCAGCGAGTGCGCCCGGGCGACCGGGGACCCGACGACCTCGCTGGGCCTCGGCCGTACCCACGACGGCGCATCGGGTGTGCGTCAGTCGTTTCGGGAGGCCGAGCACGCGCTGGAGATGAGCCGTCGCCTCCTCGGTCCCGGGCGGCAGGCCAGTTTCGCCGACCTGGGGCTCCATCGCCTGCTTTTCGCGATGGCCCAGCACCCCGAGCTCAGCGACTACTACCGCGGGACCGTCGGGGAGCTCGTCGCCTACGACGAGCGATCGAGCGCCGAGCTGATGGCGACCCTCGACGCGTACTTCGAGGCCAATGGCTCGCCCACCGAGACTGCGCAACGCCTGAAGCTGCATCGCAACACGGTCCTGTACCGCCTCCGGCGCATCGAGGAGGTGGGCCGGCTCCGACTCGACGACCCGGCCACCCGGCTCAACCTGCACCTCTGCCTCCGCATCCGCGACGTGTTGCAGGCGGGGGCCGCGCGGGGCGCTCAGCCAGAGCCGGAGGGAGTCCCGGGTCGCTGAGCGCCCTTGGTCGGCGGCGCGGACTTGCTAGTGGAGCAACTCGAACGAGTTGGTCGCGTCGTCCACGAAGTACACACCGTTGCGGGTGGGTGTCACGACGAGTCCGAAGAGCGCGCCGCTCCCGGGCGGTGAGCCGCTCGTGTCGAGCCAATGGAAGGCGACCTGCACGCCCATGGGCGTCGTCTCGACGATCCGTCCATCACCGGCGTTGACCGTGAGGGTGTCGCCGTTCGGCGCGAGGGTCAGTCCCAGCGGCGCGTTGAGCCAGCCGTTGCTGGCCACGTCCCTGCCCGTGAACGCCGTGCCTCCGCGGGTGAACGCGTTGGGGATCGCCGCGATGCGGTTGTCGGCGGTGTCGGCGACGAAGAGTGTTCCGGCGGCGTTCACCGCGTCACCTGTGGGTCCGACAACGAGAGCGGCCGGGTCGGTCCGTTCCGCGAAACCAGATCCGATGACAGTGCTCGAGACCACCCACGGATCGGCGCTCCCGGCGGTGTGGAGCACGAGCCGGACGACGGTGCCGCGATTCACCACGGCGCCGTTGGCGGCCACGGTGCCGTTGAGGACGTTGGTCACGAAGACGTACGAGTCAGCGCCCCGGTCGACCGCGGTGAGATCCCACGGCCCGTTGATCCCGTCGGCGTTGTTGAGCGTCTCGACGACGTTGCCGTTGCTGTCGAGGATGATCAGGCAGCCCGCCTTCGCGGTCGCCGAGGTGCCGTCGCTCGTCGGCAGCGATCCGACGATGACCCATCGGTGCTGCAGGATCGCCAGCGCGGTCGTCAGGCCGACGCCGCCGGTGCACATGCCACCTACCTCGTTCGACGTGATGTGCGCAAACACCGACCGATGGCCGTGTGGCGTCATCTGGACGATCGTCGTGCCGGTTCCCTGAGCGTTCGAGGCGGCATTGAAGTTGCTGATCAGCACGTCGCCGGCCACCAGGTGGCCCCAGTTCCGGCCGACCACGGCCATGCCGTACGGGTTCACGTCTCCGTTGCGGGGCACCGTCGACCCATGGCTCGTGACGTGGGTGAGCCCGGCGATGAATGGGCCTGAGGCCGCTGCGGCGACCTGACCGAGCGCCAGGCCGGCAGTCGGGATCGCGACCATGGCGATGCGTCCCAGGATGTGACTTCCCCTCACAATTCAATCTCCTCGGACGCCGGACCGTCTTCCCCGGACCGCCACTGGCGGCGCCACATGACGAGTACGCGAGGCGGTTACGTCGAGCGTGGTGAGTTCGCCTTGGTAGACTCGCCCGCGGCCATGACCTACATCGTCACCGAGACCTGCGTCGACCTGAAGGACAAATCCTGCATCGAGGTGTGCCCGGTGGATTGCATCCACGAGGCGCCCGAGGACCGGATGGTCTACATCGATCCCGACGAGTGCATCGACTGCGGCGCGTGCGTGGATCCATGCCCGGTCGACGCGATCTTTGCCGAGGAGGACGTCCCCGAGGCCCAGGTTCTCTTTGTCGACATCAACAAGGTCTACTTCAAGGACAAGGCCCTCGCCCGATCCCAGGTTGCCGGGATCAAGCCGTCACCAGACGCCGCCTGACCGAGGTCAGGCGCGCTTTGGTTTGTGCATTCCGCACAAGCCACCCCCCGGAACCATGGGTCTGGCAGTCCATAGTCCGCGGCCCGCGAGAACTCTAGTCTGCATCTCGTAGAGTGCCGCGGCGGCCGAGGGGTCCAATCGGTGTCGGCGGCGAGTTAGCCACCATCCGCGGAAGGAGTCCAATGGCAATCGACGAGTCCTTAGCCGTGAGAGTTGCACACGAGGTAAAGCCCGCGATGTCTCCGACGACGACCACCAAAGCCAAGTCCTCCGACGTCATCAAGAACGCGCGCGAGCTCGGTATCAAGATCGTCGATCTGCGCTTCGCCGATCTGCTCGGCAGCTGGCAGCACTTCAGCATCCCCGTGGGGGAACTGACCGAGTCGCTCTTCTCGGAAGGCATCGGGTTCGACGGCTCGAGCATCCGCGGCTTCCAGAAGATCTACGAGAGCGACATGCTCCTGTTCCCCGATCCGTCGCGGACCTTTGTCGACGGCACGCTCGAGATTCCAACCCTGGCGATCGTCTGCGACATCAAGGACCCGCTGACGCTCGCGGACTACAGCCGCGACCCTCGCTACGTCGCGCGCAAGGCTGAGGAGTATCTGCTCAGCACCGGAATCGCGGACACGTCGTACTGGGGCCCCGAGCTCGAGTTCTACATCTTCAACTCGGTGCGCTTCGACCAGAACACCCACGAGGGCTACTACCACATCGATTCCGAAGAGGGCATCTGGAACACCGGCAAGAACGGCACGGCCAACCTCGGCTTCCGGCCCAAGCTGAAGCAGGGTTATTTCCCGACGCCCCCGATCGACAAGCTCCAGGACCTGCGCAGCAAGATCGTGCTCGCGCTGATCGACGCCGGCGTCGCGATCGAGGTCCATCACCACGAGGTCGGCACCGCCGGGCAGACCGAGATCGACATGCGGTTCGACTCGCTGGTGAGCATGGCCGACAAGGTGCTCATCTACAAGCACATCGTCAAGAACGTCTGCTACCAGAACGGCTACACCGCGACCTTCATGCCCAAGCCGCTCTTCGGTGATAACGGCAGCGGGATGCACACCCATCAGTCGCTCTGGAAGGACGGCGTGCCGCTCTTCTATGACAAGGATGGCTATGCGCTGCTCAGCGATACCGCGCGCTGGTACATCGGTGGTCTGCTCAAGCACGCTCCGGCAGTCCTGGCGTTCGCAGCGCCGACGACCAACAGCTACCGCCGGCTGGTGCCGGGGTACGAGGCGCCGATCAAGCTCGCCTACAGCGCCCGCAACCGGAGCGCCTGCGTGCGCATCCCGACCTACAGCCCCGCGCCGGCCGCCCGGCGCCTCGAGTTCCGCTCCCCGGACCCGATGTGCAACCCGTACCTCTCGTTCGCGGCCTGCCTGATGGCCGGGCTCGATGGTGTCAAGCGTCGGATCGAGCCGCCGGCACCCGTCGAGGCCGACCTCTACGAGCTCGAGGGCGAGGAGAAGGCGCGGGTCAAGGACCTTCCCGGGTCGCTGACCGAGGTGCTCAACGCGCTCGAGGTCGACAACGACTTCCTGCTCGAGGGTGATGTGTTCACCCAGGACCTGATCGACATGTACATCTCGTACAAGCGCGAGAACGAAGTGGACCCGGTCGCACTCCGGCCACATCCCTACGAGTTCGCCCTGTACTACGACGCCTGAGCTCTAGCTCAGCACATCACCAGCACACTCCTTCCTGGACAGGGGGGCCGGGTTACCTCGACCCGGCCCCTCCCACAGTTAACGGGTGAGTTCAGAGGCTGAGGAATCGCGCGATCACTTTGCAGGTCGGTTCGCAGCAAACCAGTTCCGAATGATCAGGAAGTGACTGGCTCCGACCTCGCACTCAACACGCAGAACTCGTTGGCCTCAGGGTCGGCCATGACCACCCAGCTGACCTCCCCCTGACCGATGTCGATCCGCCGCGCGCCGAGCGACATGAGACGTTCGACCTCGGCGGCCTGGTCGTCCGGACGCAGATCGAGGTGGATGCGGTCCTTAACCGACTTTCCCTCGGGAACGTGGAGGAACAGGATGTCCGGCCCGTCGCCGCCGGGCTCGATCCACAACTCGCCGTCTTCAGGTCCGTGCAGCTCGAGGCCGAGCGCCTCGCTCCAGAACGAACCCACCAGCAGCGGGTCGGTGCAGTCGATGACGATGTTCTGCCAGCGAAGCGACATGATGGGCAGTCTAGCCGGGCGCGCGGGTGCCGAGCACCGCGTCGCGGATGGCGCCGACCTGTTGATTCGCCCCGTTCCGGTGACGACGTTGAGCGCCTTGATCGCCGTCTTCGACACCTGCGGGTAGTGGTGAATCACCGATCGCAGCTGCGAATAGGGTGGCTCGAGCAGCGACTGCCTCAGGCGGACGTTCTCCTGCCTTGCCTCGTCGAGTTCGTGCTCCAGCAGCGTGATCTTCAGGCTGGGGTCGTCGGACCCAGGCCCGGCGTCGTTCTGGTGCGACGGCGTGACGGGTGTGCGAACTTCGTCCATGGTCTCGGGCTGCTGCTCGGCGGGACCGTTCAGCCCGCGAGCACCTCGGTGGCGGGCAGCAGCGCCAGTGCAGCAGCCGCGATGCCATCGGCGTCAAGTCCAAGTTGTCCGAGCAACGCAGCCTGCGCGCCGTGCTCGATGAAACGGTCGGGAAGGCCCATCCGCATGATCGGCACCGTGATCCCGTCCGAGCTGAGCAACTCGGTCACCGCCGACCCAAAGCCGCCGCTCGCGACCCCGTCCTCGATCGTGATCACCGCACGGTGGCGCGCGGCGATCGAGCTCAGCTCCGGCGCAAGCGGTTTCACGAACCTCGCATCGACCACGGTCGTCGAGATCCCGTGGGCGCCCAGCTTCTCCTGCGCCTGCATCGCCACGGCAACCATCTTGCCGACCGCGAAGAGTGCGAGGTCCCTGCCTCGATGACGAATGACGACGCTCGGGACCGCGACGGGTTCGAGCGGCGCGGTGCCCGCGGACGGTGCGGGGCCGCGCGGAAAGCGCAACGAGAACGGTCCGTCGTACGCGAGCGCGGTCGCGAACATCCTGCGCAGCTCGTCGGATGAGCTGGGCGCCGAGATGGTCATGCCGGGGATGCAGCGCAGGTACGCCAGGTCGAGGAAGCCGTGATGAGACGGCCCGTCGGCCCCGGTGATGCCCGCACGATCGATGACGAAGGTCACCGGGAGCTGGTGCAGGGCAACATCGCACGTGATCTGGTCGAAGGCGCGCTGCAGGAATGTCGAGTAGATGCAGACCACCGGACGCAGACCGCGCATCGCCAGCCCGGCCGCGAACGTGACGGCGTGCTGCTCGGCGATCCCGACGTCGAAGAAGCGGTCCGGGAAACGCTGGGCGAAGTCGAGCAGCCCCGTCGAGGATGCCATTGCGGCGGTGATGGCGACGATCCGCTCATCGGCTTCCGCGGCCTCGCACAGCGCCTGACCGAAGACGTCGGTCCAGTCGAGCCCCTTCTTGAGCGCCGTACCGCTGTCCGGGTCGAACGTGGAGACCCCGTGGAACTTGTCAACTTTGTCAGCAACTGCGGGACCGTAGCCCTGCCCCTTGTTGGTCACGACGTGAACCACCACCGGCCCATGAATGCGAGCGGCATCGCGCAGCGCCTTCTCGACGGCCTGGAGATCGTGTCCGTCGATCGGGCCACCGTACTTGAGCCCGAGCGTCTCGAAGAGCGAGATCGGCGCGACCAGCTGCTTGAGCGAGTTCTTCATGCGCCGGGCGGTCTCATACGCCGAATGTCCGACCGCCGGCAGCGAGCGAAGGGCGGTCCCGGCCGCATCCTTGGCAGCCTCGTAGCGCGGCGACAGGCGCAGGTGACCCAGGTTCTCGGCGATCCCGCCGACCGTCGGCGCGTAGCTCCGGCCGTTGTCGTTCAGGATGATCACCATCTCGGGTTTCAACTGGCCGATGTTGTTGAGCGCCTCGTATGCCATGCCGCCGGTGAGTGCCCCGTCACCGACGACGCACACGACCTTGCCGGTCTCGCCGCGCAACTCACGCGCGGTGGCGAATCCCAGCGCGTAGCTGAGCCCGGTGGACGCATGCGAGTTCTCGATGAGATCGTGCTCGGACTCCCGCCGCGAGGGGTAGCCGCTGAGGCCGCCCTGCTGGCGGAGCGTTTCGAACTGGTCGAGCCGGCCGGTCAGCATCTTGTGCACGTAGGCCTGGTGCCCGGTGTCGAAGATGATCGCGTCGCGTGGGCTCTGGAACACCCGGTGCATCGCAACCGTGAGCTCGACGACGCCGAGGTTGGGGCCGAGGTGGCCTCCGGTGCGCGATACGGCGGTGATCAGCTCTTCACGGATCTCGGCGCAGAGACGGGTCAGATCCTCCGGGCCGAGCCCACGCAGGTCGTCCGGGCCGGAGATCTCCTCGAGCAGCACAGGTTCAGTCTAGTGGAGGCGACCCCAAGGGCTCCCTTCGCGAATGCCCTCACACGTGGGTCGGGGAGCATGATTACCGGCCATGCAGGGACTGGAGCCGCGCGAGGCCGTGCTCGAATGCGCCGCGCGAGATGGCGATATCGCCGAGGGCGCCCTCTGGCTCGCGGCGGACGACTGCCCGGGCGTCGAGCCGGAGCGCTGGCTGGAGCGCCTCGACGAACTGGCCAGTGAGCTGCGCTCGCGATGCGGGCTCCATGGGTGCGGCCCGTCCGATGCGCCACTGGTCGGCGCCCTGCTGCGTGACCGCCTGCGTCTCCGTGGCGCAGGGGGCGGGGATCCGCGCGCCCACTACCTCCACAACGTCCTCGAACGCGGGGCGGGTGTGCCGATCGCGTGCTCCGCGATCTGGATCGCTGTGGGTGCGCGCGCCGAGATTCCCGTCGAAGGGGTGAACCTTCCCGGTCATTTCGTGGTCCGCGTCAACGGGCACCTCTTCGACACGATCGCCAGCGGCGAGCCCCTCGATGAGGAGGACGTCAAGCGGCTGGTGACAACTTCGACCGGGCAGGAGATCGAACGTCTCGAACCGTCGCAGGTGGCGCGCGCAAGCTCCCGCGACATGCTCGCGCGCATGTCGCGCAACCTCCGTCGCTGCTACACGAGCCTCGAATGCTGGGACCAGGCGCTGCGCGCCGCCGACCGGTGCGTGGACCTGGTGCCGTCTCCGTCTGAGCGACGCGATCGTGGTCTGCTCCTGTGGCGTATGGGGAAGGTTGTGGCGGCCCTCGCCGACATCACCGCATACCTCGACCAGGCGCCGGAGACATGTCCCGATCGCACCTCGATGACCGAGGTCGCCGGGAGGCTCCGCGCCTTCCTCAACTGACCCGGATCGACCGGACGGTGGTGGCTCAGTGCACCCCGATCAACAGTGAGAGCAGCCAGATGACGCCGATGAGCGCCAGCACCGCGATGGGTGTGATCACGAAGACGACGAACGAGAAGACGAGCCGCTCGTCGGGCATGAGGTCCGGCGTCCGCTTGCGGACGCGAAGGTCATGCGCATACCAGTAGGTTCCGCCGATCAGGAACCCCAGCAGCAGGAAGAAGATTCCTGCGAAGGCCGTGACGATCCCGACCGCGTTGGGCGAGAGGGTGAACCGCCACGCCGCACCGAAGGCAAGCGAGAGCAGCCCGCACGAGATGTAGCGGAGCAGCATCGGGACCGCACGGGGTTGGGCCGGATCGATGCGCCGCCTCGCCGCATCCCTGTTGCTCGACGCCGCCGCACCGGGACGGGAGTTCGTGGGCACGGGCCGAGTATAGGGTCGCCGAGCAGCGCGTCCAGCGGCCAAGCGGTCGACCGCCGGTGCCCAACTACACTTGGCGACCATTGCAGCCGCGAACGGAGGAACCGGAACCATGAGCGTCGGGGCTCGACTCCCTGCCTTCGACCTCGAGACCAGTGGCGGTGGCCGGGTGAGCAACGCCGACCTCGAGGGCCGTCGCACGGTGCTCTACTTCTATCCGAAGGACGACACGCCGGGCTGCACGCTCGAGGGTCAGGAGTTCACCCGCCTGAGTGATGCGTTCGCCGCCGCGGGGGTGACGGTCTATGGCGTGTCGCCGGACAGTTCGAAGAGCCATCAGCGATTCATCAACAAGTGCTCGCTGGGCATACCGCTGATCAGCGACCCGGAGCGGCGTCTCATCGAGTCCCAGGGTCTCTGGGTCGAGAAGAAGTACATGGGGCGCGAGTACATGGGCGTGGCGCGTACCACGCTGCTGATCGGAACGGATGGGACCATCGAACACGAGTGGCGGGATGTCAAGCCCAGCGGGCACGCCGCAGAGGTCCTGGAGACCGTCAACGGCGGTTAGGCGCGCGATCGCCGGAGAGCGGATCGACCTCGCAACCCTGCTCGAGCGGCGGGTCATCTTCGTCGCGGGCAAGGGAGGAACCGGCCGGAGCACGATCACGGCCGCTCTCGCCCTCCTCGGCGCCCGCGCCGGCAAGCGAGTCCTGGCCATCGACGTCGACGCCAAGGGCGACCTCGCGGCGGCGTTGGGCTCGCCGCCCGCCGGCTTCACGCCCCGTGTGGTGCAGCACGACCTCTCGGTCCTCGAGTTGCGCACCGACGAGTCGTTCCAGGAGTACCTGAACATCTACTTCAAGGTTCCGCGGGTGACGCGCCTGACCCCCCTCGCCCGCGTGTTCGACTTCATCGCCACCGGCGTCCCCGGTCCCCGGGACATGCTCGTGGTCGGGAAGATCGCCTACGAGGAGCGCCGCAAGGAGCCCGGGTCGACCTCACCCGTCTGGGACCTCATCATCGTGGACTCGGCAGCGGGGGGGCAGGTGGAGTCGCACCTTGCCGCCGCCAAGGCGATGCTCTCGCTCGTCAAGGGCGGCATCATCCGCGCCCAGGTCGAGTGGATCGACAGGCTGATCCGCGATCCTCGACGGACCACCGTCGTGCTCTGCGCCCTTCCAGAGGAGATGCCCGTGATCGAGGCGGTCGAGCTCCATGAGCGTCTTCGCCACGGCTCCGGTGTCGCGGTCGACATGTGCGTGCTCAACCGCGCGGTCGACGAGCCCGTGACCGCGGCGCACCGGCGTCTCATGAAGGCGCTCATCGACCCGGAGCACGCCGACGTGGTCGCGCAACAGCTGGGAGGCTCGCCCGCCGCGCTCGAGGCGGGCATCGACCTCCAGTCCCACCTGTACGACACGACGGCGCTCTACATGCGCCAGCTCCGCAACAAGCTTCCGATGCCGATCGTGCCGGTTCCGTTCATCGTCGACCGGACCGGGCTCACGACCACGCGAGCCGTGGCCGACGCTCTCAGCAGCAGACTGGCATGACCGCTGACGACGCCGGCTACGCTCCCGAGCGGCGCCGGAGCGTGCGCGGGGAGGCCTCCGGCCTGGGGCGCCGCCTCGCCTCGCTCGAGGTGGTGATCTGCTGCGGAAGCGGCGGTGTCGGCAAGACAACGGTGAGCGCGGCGCTCGGGATGGCGATCGCGGCTGCGGAAGACAAGCGCGTCCTGGTCCTCACCGTCGACCCGGCGCGGCGTCTCGCCACGGCGCTGGGTATCAAGGGGATCGGTGCCGAGCCGGTGCGCATCCCCAAAGCGCGGCTCCGGCGAGCGGGGATCACCGTCACCGGCGATCTCGAGGCTGCGATGCTCGACATGAAGCAGGCATGGGACCGGATGATCGAGCGCTATTCACCGGATCGCGCGACGGCGCAGCGGATCCTGCGCAACCCGCTCTACCAGCGCATCACCGATTCGTTCGTAGGATCCCACGAATACGCGGCGATCGAGGCCCTGTACGAGCTCCACGACGCAGGCGAGTACGACTGCATCGTCGTCGACACGCCGCCCTCGCGCAATGCGCTCGACTTTCTTGAAGCTCCCAGCCGCCTCACCGACTACGTCGGTTCGCGACTGCTGTCGCTGCTGTCCGGGGGACCCTCGCGGTTCGGCTTCCGTGCGATGAACTTTGCGGCTGCGCCGTTCCTCCAACTCGCGGACCGGCTGCTCGGAGCCGAGGTCCTCGCCGAGGTCTCCGACTTCGTCCAACTGCTGCAGCTGCTGTACGAGGGCATCCAGGGACGGGCTCGCTCGGTCTACAGGCTGTTGCGAAGTCCCCAGACCGGATTCGTCGTGGTCACGACCCTCGAGCAGGGCCCGTTCACGCGAGGCGGAGTTCTTCTGCACCAAGCTGCGCGAGTTCAAGATGCCGCTGCGCGCGATGGTGGTCAACCGCGTGCTCCCCGACGTGTTCCGCGATGCGGGTGGGGTCGCCGCGGCGACCACGCTTGTCGATGACCCCAAGGTGGCTGCGTGGCTGACCGAGGAGCTCAACATCCGCGTCTCCGCGGACAGCGCGCGGTTCATCGGGAAGACCTTCCTCACTCGCAACACGCTGGCGCAACGGGAGGCGCGTCAACTCTCGAGGCTGAGCCGGATCGGAGAGGTGCCCATCGTGCGCATGCCGCTGTTCAGCGAAGAGGTTTCCGAGCTCGAGGGCCTGGTCCGCATCGCCAAGGCACTCTGACCGGCGCGACGCGCGAGCTCAAGCGGCTCCGACAATCAGCCCTGACCGGCGAGCAGGCGCATGCGCGCGCTGTGGCGCCCGAGCGAGTGGGCGTCGCCGATCACGTCGAGCACCGGCGGATCCTCGAGCCGCACCACCGAGCAGTCGCCCGCCGTCACCCGCGTGACTGCCTCGACCATCGCAGGGTCGGCGGTGCTCAGCAGGACCTGGTGTGTTGCAGACAGGTCGTGCAAGAACTCGATGAACAGGTCGCGGCGGAGTGGGTCGGAGGTCAGCAGCGGTTCGTCGAGGAGCAGGGGCGTGCGCTCACCGCCGCCACCGAGCACCTCGCAGAGCGCAAGGCGGAGGAGCAGCGCCACCTGGTCGCGGGTGCCGTGCGACACCGCTTCGAGCGGCACCATGTCAGGGCGCTCCCGGCCGAGCAGGCCGAGCGCGAAATGGTCGGTATCGACGTTCACCTCGATGTAGCGCGCGCCGGTCAGGAGGCTGAGGCGGCCCCCCAGCGACTCGGCGAGCCGCGGAGCGAGCTCTCGATGGGTGACCCGCGATGCCGCCTCGATCAGATCCGCCGCGCGGCGGAGCGCTTTGAGCTGGCGCAGCCCGCGATCGCGGGCTGTTTCGCAGGCGTCGCGCTCGTCTTCGAGATCAGCGATCGCGGGAAGCGTGTCGAGCACACCGCCCAGACGCGCGCGCAGCTCGCGAGCCTGGTCGCCGGCCGATGCGGCCGCACGACGTGCGCGTTCCGCTTCGAGGTCGAGTGCCTGGAGGGTGCCGGCGTCCGGTGGCGAAGCCGCGAGCGCATCGCCGGGATCGCCGCCGAACTGCTGCAGCTGATCGGCGAGCCCCGTCTCGAGGCCTTCGAGCATCGCTGCGTCGCCACCGAGCGCGTGCGCCGCGCGCTGCAGCTCGTCGAGGTGGCGGCGCGCCGCGTCGTGACGGCGACGTGCATCGCATCCATGACGGAACGCGGCCACCGCCGCCGTGGGATCGGCCTCCTGGACTCCGATGCCGGCGGCTCTCAGGATCGTCCAGAGGCGGACCTCGAGGTTCGCGACGGCCCGTGCGGAGCGGTCGACCTCCTCGCTCGACTGGGCGCACGCCGACTCCTCGGCGGCAAGCACCGCGTCCTCGGCGATGAGCTCTTCACGCCGACGCGCCTTCACAACGATGAAGTCGACCCGGTCGAGCGTGAGCTGCGCGCTGGCGATGAGCGCGTCGGGCGTCGCGTCGGGCTCGCGCCGCGGCTCGACGGTACCCGCCTCGGTTGCGAGCACACGGCAGCGTTCCAGCAGCGAGGTGAGGGCGAGCTGCAGCGCTTCAGCGTCGGCTCGACGGCGGGAGGTCCGCAGTTCGGCGTCACCGAGAGCCTCGTGGAGCGTGCGGAGCACGGGCAACCGGTCCTGAAGTCTCGCCAGCTCGGCGGGATCGACTCCCGCGTCCAGCGCGACCGCCGTCGCCGCGTCGCGCGCACGCGAGGCGGACGTCGATCGCACCCGGGCACGCCACCCGCACGTGCCGGCGGCGAGGGCTCCGAGGACCGCGACTGCCACCGCCCCAAACGCGAGGTGAGCATGAGCCAGGCCGGCCGCCGCCACCGCCGTCAGGGCGCCGAGCACGACGGCGGCGAGAGCGAGGAGGCCCCCGCCGCGCCCGGCCGCCTCCAGGTTGGGGAGCAGCTCATCGATCACGCCTGGGGGCAGGCTGCGGAGCCCGGTCGCCGCAATCTCACGTCGCAGTCCCGCCTCGCGGGCATCATCACCTCCGGTCCGGCGTGCGGCGCCCGCTACCGCGATCAGCTCGCCGCGCAGGCGCTGGGAGCGTTCACCGACGTCGTCGCCGAGGTCGCCGGCGGATCCGATGGCGGTGACCCCGGCCGCGATCGCCTCGCGGCGCGACCTGATCGGGCGCAACCGCTCGATCGCAGCTTTCCAGCGTGATTCGGCGCCTTCAGCATTCGACTTCGCCTGCGCGAGCTCGCCGCCGAGGGTGGTCAGCTCGGTCTCCACGTCGAGCGGGAACCGAGCGTAGGAGGCTGTGGCGTCGATCTCGGCCATCTGGAGCTTGGCTTCGCGCACCATCTCGGCAAGGCGCAGGCGACGGCCGGCGACCTCGGCGAGCCGCCCCGAGATGCGAGCGCGTTCGGCGGTGACCCAGCGTTCCGTTTCCTCGGCGAGGGTCGCGTCCAGGGTCGCCAGGCGCTCCTGGTCGACGGCGACGGCGGCCAGCCTGGTCCGAGCGTCGGCGATCACCCGTTCGAGCGCTCGGAGCCGTGCCGTCGCCACGCCGAGCGGGCTGGTGGTGCGGCGCTCGGATCCGACTCGGTCCATTGCCTCGTGGATGCGCACCAGCGCCTGAGCGGCGGTCACCCCCCGGCGCGTGTCGGCAAGGCGCTCGATGGCCTCCTGCAGTTGCCCGGCACGCTGGCGTGCACTCTCGGGGGCGTCGATGCGGAGCCCGTCGTCGCCGAGCCAGCCGGTCGCGCAGAAGACTGCCTCGTCGATCCCGAGGTGGAAGCGTCCGGGCGTCACCGCTCGCCCGCTGCGCAGCTCGTCGGTCAATTCCGATCCCCCGAGCTCGAGGACTTGAACGAACTGCTCGCGCGTATCGAGGCGCCGGGCGACCCGGATGCGACGTCCATCGTCGAGCTTGTAGGTCAGCGCAAGCCCGTAGCCACCCCGGGTCCACGGTTCGAAGCGCGCCCAGTCACTGCGATCGACCGCCCGCCCCTGGCCCCCCGCATCGATGCCGTACAAGGCGCCGCGAACCGCGCGCAGCAGCGTCGATTTGCCCGACTCGTTGCGCCCGGTGATCACCGTGACGCGCGGATGCAGCTCGGCGGTGACGTCGTGGAGGCAGCCGAAGCCGGTGATCTCGAGACGCTCGAGGATCATCGCAGTCCGACTTCCGCGCCGGACAGCGCCATCAGCCCGTAGCGGAGCGCCTCCTCGAGCACCAGGGCCTCATCGGCGTCGGCGTCCTCCGCCGCCGCGGTCGCCGCACGGACGAAGGCCCCCCGGGTGCTCTCCTCGACCAGCGCGGATTCGAGATCGATGAACGGCGAGGTCAGGTCACGCACCTTGACGGCGGCGATGTTGAGGCGATCGCGGACCGCGAGCTCGACGGTGAAGGCGTCGAGGGATACAGATGAGTCGATGACCCCGCTGAGGTCGACCCGGATCATCGTCCGCTCGGGGTCGGTGAATCCAGTCGATGCGCAGTGCATCGTGACCTGGTCGATCACCGCCTCCACCGAGCCGCACTCGTCGGCGTCGCACTGGACTGTGAACACCGACCACCGGTTGGTGTCGTGCGCGATGAACCGGACTTCGCCCCGATCGGTGATCTCGACGATAACGGGCCCGCGTCCGCCCTCGTCATCGAAGCCGAGCGGCTCGGGCGTCCCGGGGTAAAGAAGCCCCGAAATCGAGTCGAGCCGGCGGCGGTGATAGTGGCCGCAGAGGGCGGCTGCGAATCCGGCGGCGCGGATCCGTTCGGCACGGAACGGGCCGTGGATCGACTTCCCCTCGGGTCGCGAACCGAGCTCGGCACCATGGAAGAGGGCGAGGTGCACGCCCGACGCCGAGGTTGCGGGCGAGCCCGCGAGCGGGTCTCCCTGCCAGGCGGGCTCGCGGTGGGCAAGTCCCCAGACCGTGAGGCCGTCGGTGAGCTCAACCGGCTCGAGCTGCGTGGCGCCGAAGACGGTGACGTTGGACGGCCATTCGACCCGCCGGTAGAGCGACCCCGGAAGCAGCGCGTCGTGGTTTCCCGGGGCGATCAGGACACGCATCGGCTGCCACGACGCGAACGTGTCGGCCAGGAAGCGCCCGGTGTCGACGCCGGCGCGCTCGTGCTCGTAGAGGTCGCCACCGATGGTCACCGCGGAACACCCGTGTGCCATCGCCAGGCGGCCCGCGCCCGTGAGCGCTTCGCGGAGCCCCTGCCGGCGCCGCCGCGCGAGCTCCCCCTGGCAGCCCATTGCGGCGAACACCCGGTCGAGGTGGAGGTCGGCGAGATGGAGGAGACGTATCGTCATGGTGCTGGGATTGAGAACGGCGACCTGAGGGCGAACGTCAGTTCGCACAGCCTATCACAGGTTTATTGGCGGATCTTCTGGCACAATTGATCGGTACCGACGACGGTGTGCCCCGGCTGCAGGCCCGGGTCGGGTCGGCTCATCGGGTGGGGGATCAGGTGGATTTTCGATTGCATTTGTCTCGGCGTTTCAGCCAGGCAGGGGCGGGAATCGTCGGCGCCGCCGTGGCGATCAGGGTGCTCACGCTTCCGGTCAGTGCCGGCGTCCGCATCGTCGATGCGGTCATGGCCGCAGTGGCGGTCTGCATCGGGCTCGTGCTCCTGCGCCTGCCCACCGCCTGGGAGCGATACCGCCAGGCCGCCTCGGTCGTGGGTGCCGTTGGCTTCGCGTTCGTGGCGGCGGTGGGGTTGCGAGCCGCCGGTCAACTCCCGGACTTCACCGTCTTCGCCACCGTCACCTTCACGGCCATCCTCGTCGGGTTGGACACCGACGCCCCGCGGAACACCTCGACCCGAACGATCGAATCGCTCACCCGGGCGCCGTGGCTCTTCGCGGTGGCGGCAGCGGGGTCCGTGATCGCGATCTTCGTCGCTCTCTGGCTGACCACGGCTCCTCGCTCGGCGGGATTCGGGGCGCTGGTCGTGACCGTGGTGGCCATGGCCGGCATCAAGTTGCTTGCCGTCGGGGGGACCGAACGCAGCCTCGCCGGGCTGGACTCGGAGACCAGGCGCGGGCACGTCTACGCGACCCTCGGACGCAGGCTCGGGGTCGCTCGCGACGTCACCTCGGTCGCCTCGGCGGTTCTCGAGGCCTGCCGGGAGATCTTCCCGGGAACGTCGACCGGCATGGTGCTCATCAACGACCCGGCGGACGGTCTGCTGAAGTCACCGGGTGCCTTCCTCTCGTCGAGCGGCGTGGGTTCGGGTGGCCCCGCCTATGAGCTCGCCCCCGGAGAGGGTCTTGGCGGCGCGGTGTTCGTTGCCGAGCGGGCCGAGGTGTGGCCGACCACGCTCTCAGCGTCGATGGCCCAGGCGAGCCTGAGGGAGGCAAACCGGGTACGGCTGCGTCGATCGAAGCTCGGGTTCATCCGGTCGGCGATCGGTGCGCCGCTTCGGCTCGACGGGACGACGATCGGCGCAATCCTGCTCACCTCCGACCGGCAGGAGAATGCCTGGGACGAGGCCGACGCCCCGATCATCGAAGCACTCGCCGACGAGGCCGCTCGGGCGATCGAGCGGGCCCGGCGCCACGAGGACGAGATGGCCCGCGCTCAGCTCGACGCCGTGACCGGAATGCCCACCCGACCACAGCTGCTCGCGGTCATCGACAAGGAGCTCGCCCGCGCGTCGCGGCGCGAGGGAACGCTTGCGCTGATCATGGCCGACATCGACAGCTTCGGGGACCTCAACGACCGGTGGGGTCACAACGCGGGCAACGAGGTGCTCGAGACCTTCGCGGGCGTGCTCCGCTCCATCCTGCGCAGGGAGGACAGCGCCGCTCGATTCGGCGCCGACGAGTTCGTGTGCGTGCTCCCCGGCGCCGATCGCGACCAGGCCGGCGCGGTTGCCGCCCGCATCCAGCAGCGATTCGCCGCGGCCACCTCGGCGGACCAGGGTGTCGGTCGATCGGGTGCGACCGCCTCGGCCGGCATCGCGGTCTACCCAGCCGACTCGCAGGACGTCGGCGGACTCCTCGACGTCGCAGCGCACGAGCTGACCACCGCCAAGGCATCCCACGAGTTGACAGGGCGTGCGCGGCTTCGGCGCCGCGTCCGGGACGCAGCCACGAGTTGACGTCGACTGACGAATAGTTCTACACTGGAACTATTCGTCCATCGAACACTCGAGGCAGCGCGTGAGCCAGGCTCCAGCAGTCGAACGGTCCCCCGGTTCCGGGCACAGCGCCGGCGACGCCCGGCGTGACGAGCTCGCCGATCTGCTCTTCGGCTATATCGGCGGCCTCAAGCGCCGGCTCATGGCCAGTGTTCCCGAGGAGCTGAAGGGCGAGTTTGGTGCGGTCACGTGGCACCAGGTGGGGGCTCTCGAACAGCTCCGCGCCGCGACCGAGACGTCGTCCGGAGCCACCATGAACGAGATCGCGCGCATGCAGCAGTGCGCGCTCAGCTCGGCGAGCGCGTTGGTCGACCGGATGATCCGCCTTGGATTTGCCGAGCGGCTCAGCGATGCGGACGACCGCCGCATCATCCGCATCGTTCCCACCCCACTCGGCCTGCAGATGCTCGACCGGATTCGACGAGGCGAGGAAGGCCGTGGCGCTCGAGGCCCTGGCCCCGTTGAGCGACTCCGACCTCGAGCAACTCGTGCTTCTGATGGGCAAGATCGTCGACTGGCCGGAGCCCGGCCACGTCAAGGAGGCCGCTCGTGACTGAGGTGCTCGACCGCCCCGACGCCGCCGTTGCGGTCGATCCCGCGAACGCCGGAGCGAGCGTCGCCGACGCTCGCTCCGGACGCTTCGACTACAAGTGGATTGCGCTCGGCGTGGTGCTGCTCGGCACGATCATGACCATCCTCGACGCGACCATCGTCAACATCGCGATACCGACACTGCAGGTCGACCTCAAGGCGGGGTCGTACGCGGACATCTCATGGGTCGTCACCGGCTACATGCTTGCCCAGGGTGCGGTCATCCCGATGGCCGGTTGGGCGAGCGATCGCTTCGGGACCAAGCGGCTGTACCTGGTCACGATCGCGCTGTTCACGCTCGCGTCCATGGCGTGCGGCGTCGCTCAGAACCTTCCCGAGCTGGTCATCTTCCGCGTTCTCCAGGGTCTCGGTGGCGGCATGTTGATGCCCATCGGCATGACCATCATCATGCGAGCCGTCGGGCCCCAGAACATGGGACGGGTCATGGGGATCTTCGGGATTCCGATGCTGCTCGCGCCGGCTGTGGGACCGGTGCTCGGCGGGTGGTTCGTGCAGGATTTCTCCTGGCGCCTGATCTTCTACGTCAACGTTCCGATCGGTCTCATCGCCTTCGCGTCCGCGTGGCGGTTCCTCACCGAGTTCCCGAAGTCGCACGGTCTGCGACTCGACACCTTCGGTCTGCTGACGGCGCCTCCTGCGGCCGTCGCGGTGATGTACGCGGTTGACCAGAGCATCGCCCTCGGATGGGGATCCCTGCTGGTCGTGAGCCTGCTCGTCGGAGCGGCGGTGCTGCTCGCAGCCTTCGTGCTGTCCCAGCTGGGTCGCCGGCGCGCGGCGACTTTGTTGATGATCCCGCTCGCCGCGGGGGCGGGACTCATGGCACTGCGCAACGGCTTTGTCGACGGCTGGACGGCGCTGGACACAATCGTGATGCTCGCCGGCGCAGCGCTCGCGGTCGTCAACCTGGTGATCGGCGACCGCGGCAACCCCGAGCCGCTGCTCCAGCTTCGACTCTTCCGCGATCCGACCTTCTCCTGGTCGATGGGCCTGAGCTTCATCATCGTGACCGCCCTGTTCGGCGGGATGCTGCTGCTGCCGCTCTACCTTCAGGAGGTGCACGGGTACAGTCCGCTCGAGACCGGACTCCTGTTGCTCCCACAGGCGATCACCGCCGCCGTCGCCATGCCGCTGGGTGGGTATCTCACCGATCGCATCGGTCCACGACCCGTGGTCGCAACCGGCATGGTCATGCTTGCGGGTGGCGGCTTCCTGCTCGCCCAGATCCACCCGACGTCGTCGAATTGGCTTGTCGTCAGCGCGCTGTTGCTGCGCGGTTTCGCAATGGGATTCTCGATGATGCCGTCGATGGCGGCAGCCATGGCACGCGTGCCCCATCACCTCAGCGGGAGCGCGTCGAGCATCTCCAACAGCCTGCAGCGCATCGGCTCGTCGGTCGGCATCGCCGTGCTGGTCACGGTGCTCGCGGCACAGTTCACGACAGCGATCGGACAGGCGTCGTGCGCGCCGTCACCCGCGGTGCTCAGCGCCGTATCCGCGCCGGGCCATCAGGTGACGACGGCGGAGTTCTGCAGGACCCTCCAGGGCCAGTACTCGACGCTCATCCAGAACGGCGGCCAGCCGTCCACAACCGCGAAGGTCGCGCCGGTCGTCGCGCAATTCGGCAGGACCTACGCATCCGATGCGCTCAGCACATCGTTCGACCGGACATTCGCATTCATCACGATCCTGACGCTGCTGGGCGTGATCCCGGCGCTGTTCCTGCGCAGACCAGAGAAGACCGCGTCAGGACACATACCTCAACTCGATGCCGCGTAAGGTCCTGGTTCTCGGCGGGACCGACTTCGTCGGCCCGTCCGTGGTCGGCGCCTCGCTCGCTCGCGGCGACGAGGTCACGATCTTTCATCGCGGCCGCACTGGGTCCGCTCCCGATGGCGTGCGTGTCATTCACGGCGACCGGACCGACCCGGCCGATCTCCGCGCGCTCACAACTGAACAGTGGGACGTCGTCGTCGACGCATGGTCGCGCGCGCCGCGAGTTGTGCTCGACGCTGCCCGATCGCTGGAGTCGCGCGCGGCTCGATACGTGTACATCTCAACGATCTCCGTCTACGCCGAAGCGCACGAGGGAGTCATCACCGAAGCCTCACGAACCGTCGACGCGCGCCCTGACGCCGACGCGACCGACTACGCCGCCGACAAGCGCGGTGCGGAGCTTGCCATCGAGAGTGTCTTCGGCGCCGAGCGAAGCGTCTTCGCGCGTCCCGGCCTCATCCTCGGACCGCGCGAGAACATCGGCAGGCTCCCGTGGTGGCTTCGTCGCATCGCCGCCGGGGGCACGGTGCTCGCACCGGGTCCGCAGGATCTCGCCGTGCAGTACATCGATGCGCGCGACCTGGCGGCTTACGCCATCGACACAACGCTGAACGGGGCCGTGAACGTCGTGAGCCGTCCCGGCCACACCACGATGGGCGAGGTGCTCGCGCTCTGCCACGAGGTCACCGGTTCAACGGCATCGTTCACATGGGTCGACGCGGCGTTCCTGCTCGCGCACGAGGTCGCGCCGTGGACGGAGCTCCCCATCTGGGTACCGCCGGTCGGCGACATGGAGCGCTTCTACAGCTGCGATTCCTCACTCGCACAGGGGTCGGGTTTGGCGTGCCGCCCGGCACGCGACACCGTGTGGGACACCTGGTCGTGGCTGCGCGCCAACCCGGACTGGACGCAGGTGGTGAGCGCCAACCGCTCCGCTGTCGGTATCGACCCGGAACGCGAGGCCGCCCTGCTGGCCGAGTGGGCCGGTCAGCCTCCAGCAGCCCGGTAGCGCCGCCCGCGCTCCTCGACGAGCTCGTCGATCGGGACCTTAGCCGAGCTCGTCGAGGTGGCGGATCACCGCGCCGCGGATGGCGGCGATGACCAGCGGCGCATGCGCGTGCGCACCGGGTGGCGGCTCGGGGATCAGCTCGTCGACGAGCCCGATGCGGTGCGCGGTGTCGACGCCAGGACGCAGCGCCGCGGCGGCGCGAGCCCGCTGCCCGGCGTCGCGATACAGGATCGCCGCGCAGGTCTCGGGTGGGGCCACGGTATAGACGGCGTTCTCGAGGGCGAGCACCCGGTCCGCGAGGGCAAGCGCGAGCGCGCCACCGGAGCCGCCCTCGCTGAGCACGACGCTCACCGTCGGGGTGCGCAGCCCGAGCATGCAGAGCAGCGCGTCGGCGATCGCCCACGCCTGGCCGCGCTCCTCGGCGCCGATGCCGGCGTGCGCGGCCGGCGTGTCCACCAGGCACACCACCGGCATCGAGAACTTCTCAGCCTGGCGCATGAGGCGAACCGCCTTGCGATATCCCTCGGGGTGGGGCATACCGAAGTTGTGGAGCGCACGGGTCATCGGGTCGGTGCCCTTCTCCTGACCGATCACCATGACCGAGCGTCCGCCGAGCCGCGCCGGCCCCCCGACGACCGCGCGGTCGTCGCCGAAGAGCCGGTCGCCGCGCAACTCCGTCCAGCCACCGGTGATCGCCGCGATCACCTGGAGCGCGCGCGGGCGCTCCGGGTGGCGCGCAAGCTCGACCGCCGCAAAGGCGATGCGTTCGCGCTCGGTGGTCTCGATGGTGGTGCTCACGCGCGCCCCGAGTAGATGCGGATCAGCGTCCCCACCGTGTCCCGCAGGCGCCTGCGCTCGACGACGGCGTCGACCATCCCGTGGGCGAGGAGGAACTCCGCGGTCTGAAAGCCGTCGGGGAGCTTGTCGTGGGTCGCCTGCTCGATGACCCTGCCGCCGGCGAACCCGATTCGCGCTCCGGGCTCGGCGATGATCACGTCCGACTGAACGGCGAAGGAGGCGGTGACGCCGCCGAAGCACGGGTCGCCGAGGATGCTGATGTACGGCAGGCGCGCCGCGATCACCTCTGCGACAGCCGCCGAGCAGCGGGCCATCTGCGCGAGCGACGCGATCCCCTCCTGCATCCTCGCGCCGCCCGACGTGCACACGGCGACCAGGGCCCGTCTCTCGGCGACAGCCAGCTCGCACGCGCGGGCGAAGATCTCGCCAGCACCGCTCCCAAGCGATCCACCGAGGAACTCGAAGTCCATGCACGCGAGCACCACCGGATTCCCAGCGAGCGACGCCCTGGCGGTGAGGAAGGCCTCGTGCAGGCCCGTACGCTCGCGCGCCCGTGCCACGCGCTGCGGGTAGGGGACACCGTCGTCGAAGCCGAGCGGGTCGCGATCGCCGACCTCGATCGCGAGCGTCTCAGCGGTGTCGGGGTCCGCAAGCTGGTCGATGCGCTGGGCCGCGCCCACCACGCCGTGATGTCCGCACTCGGAGCAGACGTTGAGGTCGGCGGCGAATCGCTCGGCGACGAAGCGGCGCTTGCAGCGAGGGCAGGCGATGGTCCCGGTGGTCGGCGCCGTGGGCCGGAGCTCGGGTCCGGGCGCCTGCAGCCTGTTTCGCGGCGCCTGTCGCCGCGACGTCACCGCGTCGGCGCGGTCCATCGAAGCGCGATACCACCCCACACGACGCCCGATCCGAACGCGATGCAGACCACGCGATCGCCCTGGCGCATCCGGCCGGTCTCGACCGCCTCGGAGAGCGCGATCGGGATGGATGCCCCGCTGGTGTTCCCGTATCTGTCGATGTTGATCACGACCCGGTCGAGCGGCAGGCTCAGCCGCTTCGCGACCGCCTCGATGATGCGCAGGTTGGCCTGGTGGGGGACCATCAGGGTCACGTCGTCGAGCGACCAGCCCGCCTCGGCGCAGACCGCCCGCGCCGCATCCGCCATGCGCTCGACGCCGAGCCGGAACGTGCCCTTCCCGTACATGCGCAGCCCGTTCTCCCCATCCTCATCGCCTGCCTTCGGGCCGTAGTAGATGAGGTCGGCCTCGGCGCCGTCTGCACCCCACTGGATGCCCTCGATACCGCCGTCATCGGATGCGCCGAGCACCGCGGCTCCGGCGCCGTCCCCGAAGAGGACACAGGTCGAGCGATCCTTGTAGTCGATGAGGGACGTGAGCGCGTCGCCCGCGATGACGAGCACGCGGCTCATCCCCGACGAGACGATCAGGCCGCGGCCGATGGCGACCCCGTAGACGAAGCCGGCACACGCCGCGGCGATGTCGAATGCGGGGATGCCCCCGAGCCCGAGACGGCGCTGCACCAGGCACGCCGTCGAGGGCAGCGGCGAGTTGGGGGACACGGTCGCGACGATCAGCGCATCGACGCTGTCCACGCCCGCGGCCGCCATCGCCCGCCGGCCGGCCTCGGCGGCCATCATCGACGTGGTCATGCCCGAGGCGATCTTGCGGCGCTCGCGAATGCCGGTTCGCTCGAGAATCCAGGCGTCGGACGTTTCGACCATCGCCTCGAGGTCGGCGTTGGTGATGATGTCGTCCGGCAGGTAGGACGCGATCCCGAGGATTGCAGCCGTCCTGGTGGTGCCTGGTGGGACTCCGGCGGGCGCGGGCGCGGGGGCGTGAAGGATCGCCATCTGCACAGAAGCTTAAGCGAGCGCCCGGGGTTACGTCACCGTTGTTGTGATGTACATTTCCCGATCGAGATGCTCGGGAGCCTGATCGCGGTCAACAACCCGTTCCCGTTTTCGATCAGCGGGTTCACCGGGCTGACCACTGCCCAGATCATCTCGTTCTTCCTCGTATTCGTGATCTTCAATGCCTATGTGGTCCTCATGGTGATCGCGATGGTGGCGCTCTACTTCACCTCCAAGCCACGGCACGGGGTGGTTCGAACCGCCGCGATCTGGCACTTCGTCGCCGTCCTCCTGATGCTCATGGCGTTCATCGGTACGGTCTGGGGTGCTCCGGCCGAGAAGACCTTCCTGGCCGGGACGGGGCTGAGCACGCTCGGCATCGGCCAGCGCGCCATCAACGAGTTCATCAGCATGGGCTTCGCTTTCGCCGCGGTCGTCTGTATGGCGATCGGGTTCGCCCGCTCCTCGGCGCAGAACCGGCAGATTCGCGAAGAGGTCCTCGCCGCCGTCTGACTCAGCCGCCCAGCTTGCTCAGCGAAGGGAGAAGGAGAGGATCGAGGCGGGGTTGAGCAACGCAAAGGCGCGCTGAACCGCGTGGGTCTCGTTGGTGATCGCCGTGATCCAGAGAGCCGACAGGTTTGTCACCGGCAGGAAGTCGCCGGGATGGCGCTCGAGGTGGTCCTGGAGGTCGTTGCCGGGGGAGAGATGCACATCGCCCACCAGCGAGATCGCCGAGGTGTTGATGGAGGCGGCGTAGGGGACGGTCTCGCGCCACATCGCCGAGTTGCCGTCGGGCATCTCCTCGAGCGGTGACACGAGGATCACCCCGGCCTTGGCGATGGTCACGCGCGGCTCGAGCCGGCTGAGGACCGGGTAGTTGGTCGAGAGCGGCTCGGCGCGCGAATTCCTGACCTGAAGGTATGCCCCGAACCGGTTGATGCTGTCGCTGAGGCGTTCCGCGCCGATGACCTCGAGCTCGCCCGTCAACCGGATGAAGGTGCCGTAGATCTCGACCTCACGCCATCCGCTCACAGGCTCCCAAGGCTACTCCCCGGTGGCCGCCAGGGGCGCGCCCCCGGCCGAGCGCGGCGCGGTGCGTGCGGTGACGTATCCTTTCGGCCGACTGACGCTCCGAACACGAGATATGGAACGCCTCATCGTCGCTCTCCGCACTGACTTCGGATGCTTCGCGATCATCGTGGCATTCGTCGTGATCATGATTTCGGCGATTGTGTTCGCAAACATCCTCACCCCTCCCGCAAGCAACCCACTGCTGTAATCAGGGATGAGGCTCATGGCGACCCCCGGTCACGCGGCCCCCATGCCGCCGGCTCGTAGACTCTCCCGAAGCACGATCCCCCCTTTGAGGACTGTATGGCGCTGAATCCGTACGAATCGCCGCGAGGGAGAATGCGTGCTCGCGCCGAGGCGACGAGACGTCAGTTCCTGATGATCATGGGCGGACTCGCCGCGGCCGGCGCGAGCCTCTTCGGTGGCATCGAGGTCCTCAAGTTCATGTTCCCGCAGGCTTCGAGCAACGCCCCCGCGCTGTTCAAGACGTCGTTCACCTTCGACCAGCTGACCGGCGGCATCGTCAACGGCCAGCCCGTGACGCCCGTCAACGTGCTCTCCGAGACCGCCAAGCGAGTGACAGTCGTGCTCGACGACGCCGGCATCTACGCCGTCTACCTGGTCTGCACGCACCTCGGCTGCACCCCGAACTACGTCACCGACGTCACCACGGGCTCGGGCGTCTCACCGACGACAGCCGAGGCGCGCGGTGTGCGCGCCTCCGACCAGCGCCTCCCCAACGGATGGGCGTGCCCCTGCCACGGCAGCCGGTACTTCATCAACTCGACGAACTTCTACGGTCCGGCTCCCCGGCCGATGGACTGGGTCAACATCGAGGTCACCCCCGACGGCTTCTTCGCGGTCGACCGAGCGGCGCTCGTTGCGACCCGTGGACCTGGGAACAACGCTGCGCCACAATGGCGCCTGCTGGTCGACACCAAGAAGAGCAACGGCAAGACCCTCGGGGTCTGAATGAGGAGGCGGGCTAAGCGAATGAGGGGTCTCGGTCGATGAGCGCAACCCCCGGCCAGGCAAACCCGATCCGCGCGTTCGTCGCGCAGCTCTGGGGATCGGTGTTCCGCCACGGCCTGCCGACCAACGACAAGGTCGCGGCACGCACCGCGCTGACCAACTTCTTCCTGCACATCCATCCGGTGCGGGTCAAGAAGTCAGCCGTTCGCGTCTCCTACACGCTCTGCCTCGGCGGACTCTCGTTCTTCCTGTTCATCCTGCTGACCATCACCGGGCTCTTCCTGATGTTCTATTACATCCCCTCGGTGGATTCGGCGTATCAGAACGTCAAGGATCTGCAGTTCGTCGCCGTCTTCGGGGACATCATCCGCAACATGCATCGCTGGGCCGCTCACGCGATGGTGATCACGGTCTGGCTGCACATGGCCCGCGTGTTCTACCAGGGCGCCTACAAGCCGCCCCGGGAGTTCAACTGGGTCATCGGGACGTTCCTTCTGCTGATCACACTGCTGCTCTCGTTCTCCGGCTATCTCCTTCCCTGGGACCAGCTCGCCATCTGGGCGATCACGGTCGGCACCAACATGGCCAAGTACGCCCCGATCGTGGGGCCCTATACCCGATACCTCCTGCTCGGTGGCGACCAGGTAGCACAAGGTGCTCTGATTCGCTTCTACGTCTTACATGTGATCGCTCTGCCCCTGATCGGCTTCCTGCTGATGGTCGTACACTTCTGGCGCGTCCGTAAAGACGGGTTCACAGGAGGCCTCTGATGGCAACTGTCGTCGAGGGAGGACGCGACCCAAGCGGAGCGGTGACGCCGCGGCCGCGCGCCGTTTCGGGCCCCGAGCTGGCGAGCACGCCGCTGGTCATCCGCCGTCGCGAGGATGAGGAAACCGTGGTGACGTTCCCCTACCTGGTGTGGCGGGAGTTTCTCGCGGGGCTCGCTGCCTTCGTCTTCCTGATGCTCGTGTCGATCCAGGTCAACGCCCCGCTGCTCCAGAAGGCCAACGTGTCGATCACCCCCAACCCGGCCAAGGCGCCCTGGTACTTCGTCGGCCTCCAGGAGCTGCTCGAGCGCTTCCCGCCGATCATGGCCGGCGTCGCGTTCCCGAGCTTCGTGATCATCTTCATGATCCTGACCCCGTATCTCGACCGCAACCCGAGCCGGCGTCCCCAGGACCGCAGGGTTGCGATCGTGCTCTTCACCATCTACGTCTGCCTCGCCGTGGCGTTCGTGGTCATCGGCGAGTTCTTCCGAGGTGAAGCCTTCAACTGGGACTGGACCTTGATCCTCGGGCACCCGGGACTGAGCTCTCCCGTATGAGGACGAAGATCATCTTCGTCGGGCTGAGCGTCGCGCTCCTCGGGCTCGTCGCCTGGGCCGCCTTCAAGGACTCGAACAACCGCGGCTACATCGCCGTCCAGACGCAGTACCTCAAGGACTACCCCAGCTCCGACTTCAACGTCCAGGTGCAACAGCTGTTCCCAAGCTTTCCACAGGCCACGATCCAGGGGGATACGTACCGCGTGGAGCGATGCATCTCGTGCCACGTCCCCGACATCGCCACCATCGGGCCGGCTGAGGCGGCGAAGCGCCTGAGCGAGGACTTCTTCAAGTACGAGCCCAATGCGAAGCAGCTGGCGGCCGAGTACCACCTGACCGGCATCCATCCTGCGTATGTCAGCGAGACCGGGAGCAACTACCCGCCGTCGATGAGCTACCAGGCGTACGGGCCGAACGGGTTCACCTCATTCACGTACACGCCCTACACGCCGCCGGGAGCGCCTGCGGCGGCTGCCGTGACGGTTCAGCAGCCAGGGCCGCTGCCGGCGTTCCTGGATCCGACCACCAACTACGGCGTCGCGGGATCGGCGACCGGTCAGCTGGGCATCGACCAGATCGGCTGCATCGTGTGCCACAACGGCAACCGCCTCGGCCTTGACCAAACCAACGCCCATCAGAACCTCATCGTCAACCCCGAGTACACGTTCACCGAGGGCGCCCAGCTCTACTACGCGAACTGCGCGCGCTGTCACGGTGGCCAGGGTGAGGGCGGCGCCGGTCCGCCCCTCAACAACCAGGACCGTCTCGGCTACTTCAACGAGGACTACTACTACCGCTGCATCGAGTACGGCTTCACCGACTTCGAGCACTACGGCAGCATCATGCCCAACTGGGGCGGGATCGCCGCCGACTACAATCCCGTCACCAACCCGGCCGGTCCGGGTGTCGTGGAGAACGCGTCGCCGGTGCTGAGCCCGACGCAGATCAACATCCTCGTCCAGTTCATCCGCCACTGGGAGGACTACAACACCCTTCCATGAGGACGCCAGAGTGAAGCGCCGCAGCACCTTCGCGCGAGATTTGATCGGCACCCTGGCCATCTTCTTCGGGCTGCTCGTGTTCACATTCGTGCTGATCTACGGCGAATTCCTGCTCGAGAACTTCAAGGCGCACTGATCGATGTCTCACCCGTTGCTCGCAGTGCTGTACCCCGGCGAAGCCGGCTGGGGTGACGTCCTCTTCGTCGCCATCTGGTCCCTCGGCACGCTGCTGCTTGCCGCGTACTACGTGTACCGGGCCTTCGTCGGGCGATGACGCGCATTGCTCTGCTGGGCGGCCGCGCCCTCTGGACGTGTCGCCGCGCCGGTGATGGCGTCTGAGGCCGGAGGGGTCAGCCCTCTGCGCCGGCCCAATCCCGGCCTCGCGGCGGGACTTTCCATCCTCCCCGGGCTCGGGCAGCTCTACACGGGCCATCCCCGGAAGGCGCTGTACTACCTCTTCTGGACGGTCTTCACGATCGGCCCGGCGGTGCTGCTGATCATGGCCGGACAGGCGATCGGCCACACGCTGCTCACCCATGGCTCAGGCGCGCTCTTCCTGCTGATCGCCCTCGTCTCGGTGTTCGCGTTCATCGGCCTGTTCCTGACCGGGCTCTTCAACTGGGCAAGCTCGATGATCGACGCGTACCAGAGTGCCGTCGCGCTGGGCGCAGGCGACCCGGAACGGGCCGCGCAACGCAGGATGTTCCGGCTGTGAGCTCTGACGTCCGCACGTCGCTGCTGGGAAGGCTGCGGCGACGCCGTCGCTCCGCGGCGACGGGCGAGGTGCTGCCGGATCCATCGCTGCCGCCGGGAAACCGCGGCTCGTGGGACCGGGCGGCGCTCATCAACACCGACATCACCGAGCTTGTGAAAGGCCAGATCAACACCAAGACGAAGATATGGCAGCGCTGAGCCGGGGCAAGCGGCCCCCGGTCCGAGCGGGCTCGGATTGCCCGCCTGAACGCCGCTATGCGATCATCCTGCGTCGCGGATGAACCTGCTCGCAGCGTCCACCTGTTGCGTCAACAATGCCGGCGCTTTCGGCGATGGCGGCACGATCAGCGACCGGGCGCTCGGCGTCTACACCGCCGTGTTCTGGGCCTCGGTGGTCCTCGGTGTCATCGTCACGGCGCTGCTGCTCTACGCGTTCGTCAAGTTCCGCCGGCGCAGCGACGCTGACGATCCGCCGCAGTTTCATGGCAACACGAGGCTCGAGATCGCGTGGACGCTCGTCCCGCTGGCGACATTCCTCTCGCTCTTCGGGCTCACCGCGGCGAACATGCCCTTCATCAACAACATTCACGACGGCACGCAGTACACCGTCACCGTGATCGGCGAGCAGTTCAGCTGGACGTTCGACTACGGCGCGAGCACGAGCGGTGCGCGCATCCGCAGCTTCGGCACGCTGTACGTGCCCGAGAACACCGACGTCGCACTCAATATCGTGTCGACGGATCCCCCGTGCGATTCCAAGCCCGCGGTTCCGTCCGGAAGCACGCTGGCGCAGGCGATCTCCAACCAGGGATGTGGCGTCAACCACAGCTTCTTCGCACCGTCACTCGGTCAGCAGATGAATGCGATTCCGGGTGATGTCAACACAGCGCCGATCCAGGCCCGCCAGGGGACGTACTACGGGCAATGCACCGAGCTCTGCGGAGTGGGGCATGCACAGATGACCTTTGTCGTTATCGGGCTGCCGATGAATCAGTTCCAGTCGTGCGTGTTCGGGAATCCCAGTGGCTCGATCGACCCGACAAGCAAGTCGTGCACCCTCGGAGGATCTTGATGGCGGTCATGGACGCGACGCTTCCGCGGGCGCGCTTCGCCCGCGTCGACAAGTCGAAGGGCATCCTCGGCTGGCTGACGACTGTCGACCACAAGAAGATCGCGATCATGTACCTGTTCCTGACCTTCTTCTTCTTCCTGGTCGGCGGAGTCATGGCGCTGCTCATCCGGATCCAGCTCGCCGAGCCGCAGAACACATTCCTGACGGCCGAGCAGTACAACCAGATCTTCACGATGCACGGGACGACGATGATCTTCCTGTGGATCATCCCGGTGTGGTCGGGGTTCGGCAACTACATGGTCCCGCTGATGATCGGCGCGCGCGACATGGCGTTTCCACGCATCAACGCGCTGTCCTTCTGGCTCCTTCCGCTGGGCGGGATGGTGATGTACTCGGGCTTTCTCGTCCCCGCGACCACGCACGCCGGGCTGCTCTGCCCTGGCGGTCCCGGTGACGCGGGATGGACGGGGTACGTACCGCTCACCGGTAGCCATTACAGCTGCAGCATGGGCCAGGACCTCTGGATCATCGGACTCCACCTCGTCGGCATCTCGTCGATGCTCGGCGGCATCAACTTCCTGGCGACCATTCACAACATGCGCGCCAAGGGCATGACCTGGGGACGGCTGCCGCTGTTCGTCTGGGCGCAGGAGATCACCGCGGCGCTGGTCGTGCTCGCGTCACCGTTCCTCGCCTCCGGGCTGGCGATGAACCTGCTCGACCGTCAGATCGGCACCAACTTCTTCGACCCGGTCAACGGCGGCAGCGCGCTGCTCTACCAGTTCGTGTTCTGGTTCTACTCGCACCCGGCGGTGTACATCATGATCCTGCCCGCCTTCGGGATCATCAGCGAGATCATCCCGGTGTTCAGCCGAAAGCCGATCTTCGGCTACAAGGCGATGGCCGCATCCATCGCGGCGATCGCCGTGCTCGGGTTCATCGTGTTCGTGCACCACATGTTCGTCACCGGCCTTCCCCTGGTGGTGCAGACGTTCTTCGCGTTCACGACCTTTGTCATCGGCGTGCCGACGGGGGTGAAGATCTTCAGCTGGCTGGCCACGATGTGGGGAGGGAGCATCAAGTACGACACGCCGATGCTGTTCGCGTGCGGCTTCTTACTCATGTTCCTGATCGGCGGTATCGACGGCGTTTATCTCGGCAGCCTCGCCGTCGATCGCCTCGTGCACGGCACCTACTGGGTCGTGGCGCACATTCATTACGTGCTCTTCGGCGGCAGCGTTATGGGCGTGTTCGCGGCCTTCTATTACTGGTTCCCGAAGGTGACCGGTCGTTTCCTCAACGAGAAGCTCGGCAAGCTGCATTTCTGGCTGATGCTGATCGGCATCAACCTGACGTTCCTGCCCATGCACGCCCTCGGGCTCCTCGGGATGCCGCGACGCATCTACACCTATCTCGACAATCGCGGCTGGGGCGACCTCAACTCGCTGATCACCTTCGGCGCCTTCGTGATCGCGATCTCGGTGGTGGTGTTCATGATCAACTTCGTCATCAGCATGCGGGCTCCGAAGACGGCGCCCGACGACCCATGGGAGGGCAACACGCTGGAGTGGGCGACCACGTCGCCGCCGCCGGCCTGGAACTTCGACGATGAGCAGGAGGTGCTCAGCCTCCGGCCGGTTCGCGATCGGCGGATCGCGCGCAAGAAGGCTGCGTCGGGAGCACCCGCGTAACGCCGGTGGCACCGTGATCCCCGCGCGGCCTTCGGTAGGGTTTCGCCGCCTCGCGGTGTGGACCGCGATCCTGACGTACCTGCTGATCGTCTGGGGTGGCATCGTTCGCGTGAGCGGGAGCGGCAACGGGTGCGGGACCACCGACCAGTGGCCGCTGTGCCACGGGTCGCTGCTGCCGGCGTGGCAGATCAACACCCTCATCGAGTTCACGCATCGATGGATCGCGTCGGTGTGCACGCTGCTCGTGATCATCCTCACGGTCGCGACCTGGGTCTGGCACCGGCATCAGCGCCGCATCCTGATCGGCACCAGCATTGCGGCGGCGCTCTTCGTGGTACAGATCGCGCTCGGAGCGCTCGCCGTCGAGTTCAACCTTCCCGGTGGCGTGGTGATGATCCACCTGGCCAATGCGTTGCTCCTCTTCGGGGTGCTCATCTACGTCGCGGTGGTCGCGTGCACCGTGGGGACCGCTGCGCGCGGCCCGAGCCTGTCGGCGGCTCTGGCGCCCTCGGTGCAACGACCGGTGATCCTCGCCGTGGTGGCGACCTACCTGGTCGCGTTGAGCGGCGCCTTTGTCGTCGAGACCGGATCGGGAGGCGGCTGCACCAGCTGGCCGCTCTGTGGCAGCGGCTTCTCACTGCCGACCGGGCAGGCGGCAACCATCAACGTCGCCCACCGTGCTGTCGCGTTGATCGTCGTGCTCATGCTCGGCGGGCTCATGGCCGTGATCGCCCGCCGCCGCCGCGGTGACCGCGTCGTGCGCGCCGTTGTCATGGCGGTGAACCTGCTCCTCGTGCTCCAGGTCGCGGCGGGGGCGCTCGTCGTGCTGCTCGTCCTGCCGGCCTGGGCGCGGGGCCTGCACATCGCGCTCGCCTCGCTGCTCTGGGGTGCGGTGGTGGCGGTGGCGGTGCTGACCACGCTCCCGGCGGACGAGGGCGCCCCGGCGCAGGCCACGCAGCGCGGTGATGCCCTCCGCCCGCAGGCGAAGGTGGCGCAGTCATGACCGTGGCGGTCAGCCTCGAGACGCTGCCGCGCCGCCGGGTGGCCGGCGTCGCGCGTGACTACGTCGCGCTCACCAAACCGCGGGTCATCGTCCTGCTCGAGGTCACGGCCGTCGCGGCGATGGTCATCGCCGACCGGGGCTGGCCCGGCTGGCGGCTTGTCCTGCTCACCGTTGCCGGTGGCTGGCTCGCCGCGTCGGGGGCGAACGCCATCAACTGCTGGTTCGACCGCGACATCGACCTGGCCATGGGGCGTACGCGGAGCCGTCCGCTGCCGTCCGGACGCATCGAGCCCCGCCAGGCGCTCGCGTTCGGCGTGGGCCTTGGCGCCGCGTCCTTCGCGCTGCTCGCCACCACCGTCAACCTGCTGTCGGCGAGCCTCGCGCTGCTCGCCCTGCTCTTCTACGTCTTCATCTACACCATGTGGCTGAAGCGCTCCTCGATGCAGAACATCGTCATCGGCGGCGCGGCCGGAGCCATCCCACCCCTGGTCGGGTGGGCGGCGGTGACCGGGAGCCTGGACATCACGGCGGTCTTCCTGTTCGCCGTGGTCTTCTACTGGACACCGCCCCACTTCTGGGCGCTGTCGCTGCTCATCAAGAGCGACTATGCCCGTGCCGGAGTCCCGATGATGCCGGTCGTCCAGGGTGACCGCCAGACCCGCTATCAGATCGTGCTCTACACGATCGTGCTGTGCCTCGTGACCGTGCTGCCGCTGCTGACCCGATCGTTCGGAGCCGTGTACCTTGGGGGTGCCGCGGTCCTCGATGGGATCCTGCTGACCGATGCGGTGGTCGCCGCCCGCAGCCCGACGGCGCGCTCGGCCCGCCGGCTCTTCTACCATTCAATGATCTATCTGGCCCTGCTCTTCGCGGTCATGGCGATCGACCGCGTCACAGGGCTCTGAGGAGGACGCGCCGATGAACCGAAAGCTCGCCCGCAGGAACATGCGCATGGGCGTCGCGATGTTCATCATGCTGCTCGTCCTGATGGGCGCAGCGTTCGTCTGGGCGGCGATCTTCCTCGCGGTGACCAAATGAGGGCCACGGGGTGAGCGACGATGCGGTCGCGACGGCGACTCACGATGAGGATGGCGAGCACGCGCGCGAGCACCCGCATCTGCCGCCCCCGAGCGCCGTGCCCATCAACCTCGCGCTCGCGCTCGCGATCACACTGACGGGCTTTCTCACCGACATCCGGGCGGTGGTGGGGCCGGCGATGTGGGGGATCGGGTTGATCTACCTGCTGGTCACCTGCTTCTTCTGGGCGCGCGGGGCGAGGAGCGAGTACCTGGAGCTCCCGGAGGACGGAGGGCACTGACGGCACACCTGGGGTTCGGCGACTGGACGTGGGATCCCACCGTCATCTGCGGCCTGGTTGCGGTGGCCGCCGCGTACGTCATCGCGATGCGCCGCGGCACGATCGGCCCGGACGACGACGTGAGCCCATGGTTTCGCCACCAGGGTTGGCGGCCGGTGTTCTTCTGCACCGGGTTGCTGCTGACCTTCATCGCCCTGGAATCACCGATCGATCGCGGCGGCGACCTCTATCTGTTCTCGCTCCACATGGTCCAGCACATGCTGCTGATGATGGTGGCCCCGCCGCTGCTCCTTCTCGGAATCGCGGGCGGCCGGCCGGCACCGCGCGAGCGTTACACCACGCTGCGCACCATCTGGTGGGCAATCACACGTCCCTGGCCGGCCGTGGTCATCTTCAACGCGGTGCTGCTCCTCTGGCACATCCCCTCGCTGTACGACACGACGCTCACCACAGTCCCGGTGCACATCGTCGAGCACCTGAGCTTCATCGCGGTCGGGATCATCGTCTGGTGGCCGGTGGTCGACCCGATACGCGACGAGCGCACCGTGCCCGTGAGCCCGCTCACCAAGATCGCCGCCCTCAGCGTCGCCGGGATTCCGCCCACTGTCCTCGGGATCGTGTTCGCGCTGGCCTCGGCGCCGCTCTACAGCTTCTACGATCAGGCGCCCCGGCTCTGGGGGGTGCCGGCGCTCACAGATCAGCAGTACGGCGGCGTGATCATGCTCGGGGTCGGAAACATCGTGTACTTCATCGCCATCATCGTTGTCTTCATGGGCCTCTTCTCCGACCCGGGCCGGGACGAGGAACTCGCCGCGGATCGGATCGCCGAGGCGCTCCGTTGACCGTTGAGGCGTCCCGGCGAACCCATCATTTAAGATGCCCCCGGAGATGCACATGAGTCACCCGCGCACGCTTGCAGCCGGCCTCGGGGTGTGTGTCGCGATTGGATTTCTCGCCTGTGGCAATGGCCCGCCAGGCGGCGGCTCGAGTGGTCCTCCCGCTGCGTGCAACGGCACGTCTGCGGCGAGCTCGCTCGGGGCTCCGACCATGACCATTCAGGCGACCGACAGCCTCTTGTTCGTCCCGGACTCGTCAAACGCGGCAGTTGGCGACGTCATCGAGTTCAAGAACACCGGCCAGGTGACGCATACGGTCACCTTCCAGGACAACAACGACGCCTGCCTGACCGACGCCACTCTTGCCGGGGGAGCGACCTGGGAGGTCAAGTTCACGCAGCCCGGCACCTACAACTACCTCTGCACCATCCACGCTCCCAACATGAAGGGCGTGATCAAGGTCACCGGGTCAGCGGCGACGCCGAGCGCGTCGGCATCTGCGTCCCCGGGAGCATCGCCCTCGGCCTCAGCGACCCCGTCGCCCGCCGCCTAGCGGGAGTACGGGCGGACGAGTCCGCCCATCACGCGGGCCCTGCACCGAGGTGCACGTCGCCGGCCAGGAAGCGATGCACCTGCCCTGACCCGTCGACGAGCAGGGCTCCGTCCTGGTCGACGTCGACAGCGAGCCCGTCGACGATCCCCGCCGGGCCGTGCACGCTCACGGGCGCGCCGAGACCGACCGCGCAGCGCCGCCAGTCATCGAGGATGGCGCCGATGCCACCGCGCTCGAGCAGGGCCACCCGCACCGCCAGCGCCTCACCCCACGCCGCAAGCAGCGCATCGGCCGAGGGAGGCTTCGCCACCAGGTTGTGCATGCTGACCGCCTCGATGCCGTCGGGGAACCGCTCGACGCGGATGTTGACCCCCAGCCCGAGCGCGACTGCGAGGCTGTCGCCATCCCTGGCCGAGGCTGCGACCTCGGTGAGGATCCCCGCCAGCTTGCGGCCTCCGACCAGGACATCGTTCGGCCACTTCAGCCCGGCTGACACACGGTGATGGGTAGCGAGCACGTCGACAAGTGCGAGCCCGGCGGCGAAGGGAATGCCGGTCGCCACGGCGGGGGAGCGCCGGAGCAGGACGGAGGCGAGCAGCGCCGTCCCCGGCGGGGCCACCCACTCCCGACCCTGCCGCCCTCGCCCGGCGGTCTGCTCGCCGGCGAGGCAGCAGAACCCCTCGTCGGCTCCCTCTCGGGCGGCTCTGAGCACCACGTCCTGGGTGCTCCCGGTCCTCGCCACGCGTCATGATCCGCAGCGCCGGAAAACGCGCTTCTTGACCGTCACGATGCTGCGACATACGATGCAAGTTATTACAGGGGTAGAGGTGTGAGGGTGGTAGACCAATGATCCAGGAGACCTGCGTGGAGATCGGTGAGCTTGAAGCTCGCTGGACTTCCCTGCGCGAAGCGCGCAATGCGCGCCGGCAGAAGATCCGCTACATCGACGAGCTGATCGACCAGTTCGAGAAGCTCAACCTCGCGGAAGAGGTCGAGGTGCCGTACGAGCTCGTCGGCAGGGCCGTGGCGCTGGTGAGCAACGACACGCACCTGGTGGGGCGGTCGCCGAAGGAGCTGATGATCTCCGAGTGGATGGACGCGCTCTACGAGGCGCAGGACAGCCTCATGTTCGCCGCCGAGGACGATTCGGACTGAGCCGTATACTGGCCACGGTTGTCCCGGCGAGCCGCGACGGGCGCCCGTAGCTCAGTTGGATAGAGCGCCGGCCTCCGGAGCCGGGTGCGGGGGTTCAAGTCCCTCCGGGCGTACCACGATCTGTTCGGACGGCATGTCCATCATCCTGAGCATGCCGACACCACCGGTCCGCAGGAAGCGCACCAGCAGGAACGCCATCACGGCGAGCATGCCGATGTTCAGAAACGTCGTCGCGTCCCACGAGACCGCAGTTCCAAAGGCGGCGATATTGCGACTCCCGGGCACGAGCCCCAGCACGCTGAACAGCCATCCCACCAGCAATCCAGCAGCCACCATGGTCACGTACGAGACGGCGAACAGGTAGATCGCGACCCGGCCGCCGTAGTACTTGCGGTAGATGTTGAGGATGGGGAGGATGATCAGGTCGCCGAAGATGAATGCAATCGCGCCCCCGAAGCCGATGCCGTTTCGCCAGAGCACGGCCGCCAGGGGTACATTGCCGACCGAGCACACATAGCTCAGCAGCGCCACCAGGGGGCCGATCAGGGCGCTCGAGAATGCAGGCAGGAACCCGTCTCCGCCCGCGAAAAGGTGCGACCAGACCGTGGCGGGGACCCAGGCCCCGATCGCGCCGGCGATGAGGAAGCCGAGGAGCAGGTCCCACCAGAGTCCGTAGACGTTCATGAAGAAGTAGTGACTGACCGACGTCACCGCCTGGGGTGACACGATGCGCCGGAGCAGCGGGCCGTCGGTGACCGACATGTCCATCGCGCCGTGGCCCTCCATCTTGCCGGGAATCCCCCGATCGGCCCGGAGCCTCGCGCTGTCGACGAGACCACGAGTCAGCGTGACCCGGAAGAGCAGTGCCAGCAGCACCACCATGATCAGTCCGCCTGCGAACTCCGCGGCGACGAACTGCCAGCCGAGCAGGATCAGAAGTGCGAGCCCCAGTTCGAAGACGAGGTTCGTGGACGCGAACTCGAAGATGATCGCGTTGGGCAGCGTCGACCCCTTGCGAAACAGCGTCCTGCCGATCGCGACGGCCGCGTACGAGCACGAGGACGACGCCGCGCCGAAGAGGGTCGCGAGGCCGGCCGAGCGAGCACCGTCGCGGCCGAGAACGCGCGAGATCGCCTGCTTCGACACAAACGCCTCCACGAACGCGGAGAGCAGGAAACCGAGCGCCAGCGGCCAGAGCACATCCCAGAACATCTCGAACGCCAGGCGCAGCGCATCGCCCGCGTGGGTGAGGATGAAGCTCATCGACGGGTCCATGGTGTGCGCACGCGATCAGGGTACCGATGCAGGCTCCGTTCTCAACTCTGAGCAATCTCCCAGGCGAAGCTCACGGCGTTCTGACGGCCGGGCGCGACGCTGATCACCGTCAAACGTCAGCCCCACCCAGGAGGTACACAACACCATGGACGGCGACCAGTTCATTCCCCCGCCCCCGCCCCCGGAAGAGCCGGGACCGCGCAGGACGGGCCTGCGCAAGATCGCGGCTACAGCACTGCTCTCGGTCGGTTTGCTCGCTGGCACGGGAGTGGGCAGCTTCGTGATCGCACACGCTGCCTCATCCACATCGGCGTCGAGCAGCGCCGCAACCCTGACGGCGAGCACCGCCACGCCGTCGACCACGACGCCGGCCACCAAGACGCCGTCGACGACGACCATGTGTCCGAACATGGGCGGCTCGACCAGCACGACCGGCTAGTCGTCCCTCTCCTCCCCCTCAAGGCGGCCCGCCGGGTTTCGGCGGGCCGCCTCACCACCACTCGAAGGGCCTGCCGTCCCAGTCATCGAGGACCGGGTAGGTCGGATCGTCCGCAAGCTCGGCGATCCGGTGGCCGAAGGCGGTGACCTCCGCCTCGCTGAGCAGGCGGCGAAGTCTGGTGAGCAGCGCGGTCATCCGGGTCTCGTCGCGGGCGAGATCCTGCACGCGTTGCGCCAACCTGGCCGGGAGTGGCGACCCACCCAGCGACAGCAGCGCCGTGCGCTGTCGTGGGTATGGGAGGAAGCTCAGCGCGTTGTCGATTGCCTTGACGCTCGGGCCGTCGACGACCAGCAGGTGCGATCGCTTCCGGTCGGCGTTGTTGATCAGCACGTCGAGCACCGCGACGGCACGGAGCTGCGAATCGAGCTTGCCGGCGCGCTCCTGCGTCAGTGCCTCGTCGAGCACATGCACGAAGCGCTGCACCGACCCGGGTCCGAGCGGCCCGTCGCGGAGGACGGTGACGGGGACGCGATGGAGGCCAAGGGCGGCGTCGACGACGTAGGCGGCGACCTCGCGCAGGTAGAGCGTTCGGCGGGGAAAGTCCCAGAGCGGCCGCTCGCCGCGCACCGGCTTGTACACCGCGCGCAGCGGCTCGGTCGGGACCGACGGATCGGGCGCGTCGAGCTCGAGCAGGAACACGCCGTTGCTCCCGTACACGACCTCGCCGATGCGCTCGACCGACGCCTCGGCGAGCATCCGGGCGACCTCGACGTCTCGCGGCGCGGCACCGTCCGCCGGACCGGGTGCCACCGCCGCCTCGAAACGGGCGCGGAGCGAGGGCGCAGTCTCGTCGTCGCCGGCGGGAAGCGCGAGCCCCGGAATCGGGTCGAGATGCGGCCGCCGCGGACGTCTGAGCTGATTCCCCTGGCGCGGCGCGTCGTCGGTCACGCGACTCCCGAGACGGGCGAGGGCGCGGTCAGCCGCTCCGCCGGGCCATCAGAATCGTGACGGTTGCCGCCAGCCCGACGGGGATGCCGATCAGGAGCGTCACGATCAGGACTTGCCCGCCCCCGTCGACCACGGCATCGAGCCCCCAGGCGATGCCCAGAATCGCGGCGATCGACAGGGCCACGACGAGACGCATCAGCCAGCGTCGCTGCTTCGGCGCCGGTTGCGGGCGACCGGCGATCTCGACCATCGGCACGGCCGGCGTGGCGTCCTCGTACCAGCGGCGGTGCGCCGCGGGGATGACCTCGTTGTCGGGAAGGTCTGCTCGGTCGAGCGCCGCCCACCAGGTGGGGGCGCCATCGTTTCGTCGCTGGCCGTAAGGCCGGGCGGAGCGCGAAGACTCGTCGGACATGGAGCCTCGGTGTGCGACGGCTGACCACGACGGCCGCTCAGAGGTGACGAGCGGTGAGGAGATGATATCGCCTGGGCTTCGGCGACGCTACCTCGGCGAGTCAGAGTCGGGTCAGCATGGCGAAACCATCCGCCGGGAGTCGCTCGTTGAGATCGCTGCAGCGTGCGCAGCGCGCCTGCACACGATGCGCCGTCGCGGGGTACATCGCACGGGCGCACCCGGTGTTCAGCGGCCGCGCGGGTCAGCACATCCTCCTGGTCGGACAGGCACCGGGTCCGGTGGAGCACGATCAGAGCAGACCGTTCGCGGGACGCGCCGGCCGCCAGTTGATGCGCTGGTTGATCCGCGCGGGTTTCCGCGACGAGGATGACGTTCGCGATCGCATCTACATGACAGCGATGACAACGTGCTTTCCGGGGCGCCGCCCCGACGGGGCGGGGGACAGGCGTCCGAGTGCTGCGGAGGTCGCTCTCTGCGCACCGTGGCTCGATGGCGTGCTCGCCGGCCTCCGCCCGCGACTTATCATTCCGATCGGATCACTTGCGTTGGAACGGTTTCTCCCCGGGCGGCGTCTCGACGACGTGATCGGCGCCGCCTTCGGCGCGTCGGGGGCGCCGCTCGCGCGGACGTTCGAGGATGCGCCGGTGATGGTGCCGCTGCCGCATCCGTCGGGCCAGAGCAGGTGGCTCAACGACCCCGCACGGGTCGCGCTCCTCGACCAGGCGATTGTCACTCTGCGTGAGATGGTCGGCTGGGCGGACCCCGACGCCTGACCTCGCCGACCTGGGATCGACTTTCGCGAGGTATTTCCGATGCTATCATCGCCTCTCGCACGTATTGCTGTGACGGGGAGAAAGGTTGCGCCAACGGGGTATTCGGCGTCGTGATGCGAGCGCACCTCTGATTCGCGACGAGGCCGCATCGCCCGCTGAGCCGGCCGTCAAGAACGCCGAGGACATCCTCGAGCGCATCTTCGCGCCGACGCCGAAGGCCAGCCCCGCCGAGCAGGCGGAGCGCGCGCTGCGCCGGCCAAAGCAGTTGATCTACTGCGCACTCAGCAACCGCAACTTCTACTGGCGTCAGCACATCACCAAGTTCGTCCTCGACGAGGGCCAGGTGCCGATCGTTCCCTTCATGCTCTTCGACTACTACCTCGTGCACACCGTGCCGAAGGACGTTGTGCGCGAGGCGTTCAACAATCTCATCGTGCGCTGCGACCAGATGTGGGTGTTCGGCAACCCGTCGCTCGGTGTCAAGGTGCAGATCGGCATCGCCAAGCGACTCAAGAAACCGATCCGCTACTACGACATCACCGACATGCCCTACCGGGTGGTCAGCGTCCCCGAAGCGATGTTGCGCGAGGAGTGAGACACTGAGCTCATGACCGTGCTCGTCATCGTGCTGATCGTCGTCGTCCTCGTCGTGCTCTACGTCGCGTACCGATTCAACCAGCTCATCCGCCTGCGCACAAGAACCCAGGAGGCGTGGTCGGACATCGACGTCGAGTTGAAGCGCAGGTACGACCTGATCCCCAACCTGGTCAACACGGTGCAGGGCTATGCGGCCCACGAGCGCGGCGTGTTCGAGGCGGTCACCGCGGCGCGGACGAACGCGCTCGCAGCGTCGAAGACCGGAGACCCGTCGGCGATGGCGGGCGCCGAGGACGCGCTGACCGGATCCACCCGACAGCTGCTCGCCGTCGCCGAGAACTACCCGCAACTCAAGGCGTCGGAGCTGTTCCTCAACCTGCAGGAGCAGCTGACCACCACCGAGGACAAGGTGGAGTTCTCGCGTCGTTTCTACAACGGCAACGTCCGCGATTTCAACACGGCGCTGCAGACCTTTCCCACCAACATCCTTGGCCAGATGCTGCACTTCCAGGCCTTCGCGTTCTTCGCGGTGGCGGACTCCGAGCGCGCGGCGCCGACGGTGTCGTTCACGCCGACCGCCCCGCCGGCTGCGGCGCCTCCGCCACCGGCCGCAGCGCCACCAGCCTGACCGCGGCGCCGCTGCAGCGGGTGTCCGACCCGGCTGACCACGGCGGGGATCGCCAGCTCCCACGTCTGCTGATCGCGATGAGCGGCCTCATGGTCGCCGGCGCGCTCGCCCTCTGCGCCACGCTGCTCCACCACGCGGGGGTGAGCCTGCTGTTCGTCGCCCCCGCCATCCTGGGAACGGTCGCGCTGGCGCGACCGACCAAGATCATGGTCGGGCTGGTCGCTGTCTCACTCGCCGTGGAGATGGTGATCCCGCTCCAGACCGGTGGGGGGCGCATCGGTGATTGGGATCTCCACTACCAGCTGAGCAGAGCGTATGCCGGGCTCCCGTCGACGGTCGGCCTGACCGACCTCCGTCAGCGCACGCCGCTCTTCGATGCGCTGGCCGGGAGCGTGCTCGTCTGGGGGAAGTCGTACTGGGTGTTTCAGATCGTGAGCGTGGTGCTCAACTCGCTGTGGCTGTGGCCCGCCCAGCGCCTGCTCCAGCTCCTCGGGGCCGACCCGCGCCGGCTGCTGGTGGTCGGGCTCACCCCCATGATCATCATCTACTCGGTCTACACCTGGCCCTGGGGATTCATCTCGTTCTTCGTGCTGGCGGCGATGTGCGCTGCGCTGTCCCGTGGCCGGATCGCGGCGATCACCATCGGGGTCGCGCTCGCCGGCGCGCTGCTCACCCATATCGGCGCGATCGGCCTGGCAGCCGGCCTGGGGTTGTGGGTGCTGTTCCGGCGTCCCGACTGGAAGCTGACGGTCGCCGCCGGGGTGGCCGGCGTAGCCCTGATCGCGCCGTGGGCGGCGTTCACGCACACGCTCTCTCCGAGCGTGCTCTGGCAGGGCTCCATCCCCGCCCAGTTCGCCGGGTCGCCGGGACAGTGGCTGCTGAGCCGGCCGGTGCTCTTCGCGTCGACGTTCTGGGGCATTCCGCCGCTGCACCTCGGCACGCCGCTCCTGGACGCGGTGATCTCCCTGTTCTTCTTCTCGACGACCGCCGCGCTGGGGCCGCTGCTCATCGTCGGGCGCCGCTGGCCGCGCCCGCCCGCGCCCGTGGTCTGGGCGATCGTGGGTGGTGTGGTTGCCGGCATGCTCCTCCTGCCCACGAACACGTCCCGATCCGGGCTCGCTGAGACAATGTTCACCGCGAACATCGCGCTCGTCGTCGCCGGGGTCGCACGGCTCTCGCAGGGCGAAGGCCCGGACGCTCGCGATCGTGACAGCCGGCCTCGCCGGCGTCGCGGTGGCGGCGCTGATCTGGCGCTCGGAGATCGTCGTGAGCGGCGACCCCAATCTCACGTACAAGCTCGCCCAGGCGCTGGAGTTCTTCGTCGCGCGGTTCTCGGTGGTGCCGGGAATCCTGGTGGGGGTTGCCGGCATCCTGCTCCTGGCACGCGTCGTGGCGCCAGGGCGACCGGCAGCCGAGCTGACGCCGCCGGATCAGATCGCTCCCGGCGCGCCGGTGACGTCGCGCGGCGCGGTCGTCAAAGCGGACGGTGCGATGCCACGGGTCCACACCTCGCGCAGCAGCACCACGGCCGCGGCGATCGTCGCCGCGGTCGCGAGGAGCGGCGCCGCCGCGGGGACGGCGGCGTTGGATCCCGCCGACGAGATGTCGATGAGCAGGGTCGCCGGAGTCAGCGCTGCGCTCAGCAGCGCGGCGATACGGCGATGGCCGCCGAGCAGCAGGATTGCCACCGGCCACATGAGGTACTGATCCGAGATCGCGGGCGCGAGCCCGAGGACGATGAGCATCGCGAGGGCGACGATGTCCACAACGGCGACCCCACGCCGCGCGCACTGCACCACCATCCAGAGGACCAGTGCCGCGACCGCGACGTCGGCGGGAGCGATGAACGGGTCGCCCCAGGCGGCGGGGAAGAGCAGCGAGGTGCCGAGCCCCTGGCGGTGGGGCACATAGGCGATGACCCCGATGAGCCCGTCGACGATGTGATCGGGGTGGATGACGAAGTACAGCCCGAAGGCCGCCACTGACGGGATGATCACGCGAGCGATGAAGCCGCCCCACTGCGCGCGGCGGACGCCCGCGAGCAATGCCGGCACGAAGTACGCGGGCCAGACCTTGACCGCGGCGCCGATGCCGACCAGCCATGCAGCACGCCGCGCATGGGTCGCGAGCCACGCCACGGCGAGGAGCAGGCAGAGCGCGGGGATGCTGTCGAACTGTCCGTGGAGTGTCGCCACCGCGATCGCGATGGGGTTCAGCGCGTAGAGCCACGCGCTCCGCCATCGCCACCGTCCCCGGATCAGGAGAGCGAGCGTCGGGGCGATCGCCGCATCGACGATCCAGAATGGCGCGCGCACCACCGCCGCAAAGAGGTGCGGGCTGCCGTTCGGCACAATGGTTGCGGCCAGTGACCACCACCAGTAGATGACCGGTGGGTAATTGGCGAGTGAGGGGAGACCGGCCGTGAACACATCGTTGCCGTGACGCAGTTCGTTGCCGAGCTTGCGATACGCGAAGAAGATGTCGTAGGTGCCGCCGTCGAAGAGCAGCGAGACGGCGGCGCGCACGCAGAGCGCGGCAAGCGAGACCGCAAGCAGCCGCACGATCACCCGTCGCGGCCCGGCATCCGCCGGAGCCGGCGCGAACGCGATCGCGACTCCGGCGAGGCCGGCTCCGGCGAGCAGCACCCATGCCAGCAGGGTGGCGGTGCCCGTCGACAGACCGATGCTCATCTTCGAGGCGTCAGCCTACCCCCGGCACCGACAGCGCGGACGCGCCGGTTAGGTCTGCTTGACCTGGAGCATCGCCTGAAGTGCGGCGATGCGCTCCTCGATCGGCGGATGCGTGTCGAAGAGATGGTGCGTGAACCCACCGTGATGCTGCAGCGGATCGTCGATGCACATCGCAGCGGTTGCGTGGGTCATCTTGACGAACGGCTTGTCGTTGGCCTGAAGCTTCTGCAGGGCATGCAGCAGACCGGTGGGATTGCGAGTGAGCTCGACGCTGCTCGCGTCGGCGAGCAACTCGCGCGAGCGTGACAGCGCGAACTGCATGAGCGGGCCGACGATCACGGCGACGACCGAGAGCAGCGCCGCCGCCGCGATGAGGATGATGATCAGATAACCGCCGTCGCGGTTGTTGCCGCCGCGGGTGAAGAACAACGAGCGCCACAACAGGCTGGCGAGCAACCCGATGAGTGCGACCGACGTCGCAACGATCAGCACGAGGCGGACATCGTAGTTGCGAATGTGGCTCATCTCATGGGCGAGCACACCTTCGAGCTCCTCGCGATTCATGATGGCGAGCAGGCCGGTCGTGCAGGTGATCGCCGCTTTCTGCGGGCTCGTGCCCGTGGCGAAGGCATTCGGCGAGGGGTCGTTGATGATGTAGACCTTCGGCATCGGCAGCCCGGCGCCGATCGCCAGGGTTGAGACGACGTCGTAGAGCACCGGCGCCTGCTGCTGCGTGACCGGTTGCGCGCCCGAGACTGCAAGGACCGTGGCCTGACCGAGGGTGAGTGACCAGAGCACCACGAGGAGCGCCAGGATCGCGGCGATGACGATGCCCGAGATCCCCCCGCTGACGCCCGAGGCGATATAGCCGATCACATAGCCGATGGCCGCCCAAATGATGAAGAACGCCGTGACCACGACCACGCTCTTGCGCTTGTTGCGGGCAATCTGGTGATACATCGCCCTCACTATGCCACGGCGGCAGGCGGGGGAAACCGAGGCTCAGGCGCAGATCAGATCAGGCCGGCGTAGCGCTCCCGAACGGCGCGCAGCGACGCGGGCACGGGCGTCAGCGCCTCGGCTCTCGAGGCGACGCAGTCAGCGGTCTTGAGCCCGGCACCGGTGATGTAGGCGACAACCGTCTCGTCGCCCTCCCAGCGCCCGGCGCGGGCGAGATTCCTGAGCACCGCCACCGTGACCCCACCCGCGGTCTCGGCGAAGATGCCTTCGCTCGCCGCCAGCAGCTCGATGCCCTCGACGAGCTCCTCCTCGGTCACGCTGGCGACGACCCCGCCGGTCTCGCGCGCGATGCGCACGACGTCGGCACCGTCCGACGGGTTGCCGATCGCGATCGAGCGGGCGATGGTTGCCGGGCGGACCGGGAGGACGTTCGTCTCGCCGGCGGCGAAGGCGGTCGCGACCGGCGAGCACCCAAGGGCCTGCGCACCGGTGAGGCGCGGGACCCGCGACCCGCTGTCGACCAGGCCGAGGTCGATCAGCTCACCCGCGGCCTTGCGGTGCTTGACGAACTGGCAGCCGGACGCGACCGGCACGATGATCTCGTCGGGGAGGCGCCACCCGAGCTGCTCCGCCGTCTCGAAGGTCAGCGTCTTGCTCCCTTCGCTGTAGAAGGCGCGCAGGTTGAGGTTGCAGAAACCCCAGTCGACACAATCCGCAAGCTCGGTGCACAGACGGTTGACGTCGTCATAGCTGCCGTCGACGGCGATGATCGTCGGCCGGAAGATCGAGGTACCGATCATCTTCGCGGGCTCGAGGTCGCTGGGGACGACGACCACCGCGCGCAGGCCGGCATGGGCCGCGTACGCCGCCACCGAGTTTGCGAGGTTGCCGGTGCTGGCGCACGCGATGGTGGTGAGCCCATGCTCACGCGCCCAGGTGGCGGCGACGCTCACGACGCGGTCCTTGAACGAACCCGTCGGATTCTGCGTGTCGTTCTTCAGGTACAGGTTGCGCAGCCCGAGCTCGGCTCCAAGGTTGCGCGCATGGATCAGGGGCGTGAACCCCTCGCCCAGCGAGATCGGCTCGGTCTCCTCGAGGTCGACCGGAAGCAGATCGCGATACCGCCAGATGCTCGGGGGTCCGGCTGCGACGCTCTCACGCGAGATTCGCCGAGCCACCTCCTCGTAGTCGTAGCGAACCTCGAGCGGGCCGAAGCACCGATCGCAGATGTTGGTCGCCTCGACCGGGGTCTCGTGACCGCAGGCGCGACAGACGAGGCAGCTGACGTGCGCGCCCGACGGGGCGCGTCCGTAGCGTTCGAGCAGGCTGATGGTGGACATAAAAAAACCTCCCGGCTTCTGGTCCGGGAGGCTTCCCAACGAGGGCGCGCGTGCCCCTACGTTCGGAAACCTCCGCGGGGCATGATCATGGTTGCGAGCACAACTCTTGGTGTCAGCACAGTGCGGGCATGCTAACACGGACACTGCGCTCTGTCGCAAGCAGCCGCGCACGCAGTGGATCGCGGAAGGTCAGATGCGGCGGATGAGATCGCGTTCGACACGCTCTCGCGTGAGCGCGACGACAGGGTGCAGCGCATGTCCGCGAAGTGCCTGCTCCATCTGGCGGAGCAACGAATACAGGCTCTTCACCGCCTTGACGACATCACCGGTGTCGGCGCCCGGGGGCGGCTCGATATCGGCCAGCGGCACCCCGGAAGCCCACTCATACGCCGGGCGGATCTGCTCCAGGGAGAGGGGCGGCATCGTCTCGAGCCCATGCTCGCGCTCGAGCTCGACGAAACGCCGCATCGCCGTGCGCAGGCGGCGATGGCGTTCCTCGATGCGTGGCGTCGGAAAGTGGCGGCGTGAGGGTTGCGGCCGCTCGCGGCCTCGGTCCTCGGCGACGAGGCTGACCAATGTCGCCGCCAGCTCCTCGGGTTTCAAGCCGTCGAGCACCCCGGATGCGATAGCGTCGGCGACCAGGAGCGAGCTCTCGCCGTAGAGCGAGCCTGCGAGGCGCCCGAGGTCGGTCGGCTCGTCGCCGTCGAGAAAGCCCGCCGCCCGGAGGACGGCCCGGTGGGCTCGGAACTCGCGACGGAAGCGATGCTGCGAGCGCTCGAGCTCTTCCTCCGCGCCGGCGAGCGTGCTCTCGATGTCCGCGATCCGGTGATGGTGGGCCCTGTGCTCGCCGAAGTACGGGCAGTTCCGGCAGGGCGATTCGTTGAGCTTCTCCTGGAGCGAGCGGGTCGTGCGTCGCAGGGCCTCGTAGCGCTGGCCGGGGTCCGACCCGGCCTTGCCGTAGCGGCCCCGGCGCGCGTCGGTCCAGTGCCCGCGCCGGACCCTCCGGAGCGCGAGCTGCGCCTCGCCGAGCTGCGTGGTGGTGGTGAGGAACGAGCCCAGGGTCCGCTCGGTGCAGGGGACTCGCGGGTGCTGAAAACGCCGCAGCCGGAGGTCGTGCAGCTCGGCCTCGAGATTGGCCTTGCGGTGCGCCCAGCGGCCGGAACGCTCGACCGCCTGGTACTGGCCGAACGAGCTGTCGAGGAGAAGCTCCGCGGCTTCCGCGGATCGCGTGCGCAGCAGGTTGAGGACCATCGTGTACGTGGGGGAGAACTTGGAGTCGACGGCGAACTCCCCCGAGATGGCGGCGTCGTAGATGTCGCGCAGCTCGACGTCGCTCTCCTTGAGGATCACGCCGTGCCCGACGGTGTCGATGCCTCGCCTGCCGGCGCGCCCCATGAGCTGGGTGAGCTGCCCGCTGGTGAGCGACGTGAAGCTCACCCCGTCGAATTTCGTGAAGCTGGAGATGACGCAGGAGCGAGCGGGCATGTTGAGCCCGAGCGACAGCGTCTCGGTGGCGAAGACCACCTTGATCAGCCCCTGCTGAAAGAGGTGCTCCACCGTCTCCTTCGCATACGGGAGGAGGCCGGCGTGATGCATCGCGAGTCCGCGTCGCAGCAGCCGCCTGTCGAGCTCGAGGAGCACGCACTGACGCTCATCAGCATCGCTCAGGGCCGCCATGCGTTTGGTGACCGCGACATCGATGCGCTCCTTCTCGTCGTCGGTGGTGAGGTCGACACCGTGCACGCCGCAACGCTGCAGGGCTTCGCGGCAGCCCCGGCGCGAAAAGATGAAATAGATCGCGGGCAGCATGGATCGACGGTGGAGCACGTCGACCACCCGGAGCATGTCGTTGTCAGGCGCGCGCCGCGCCTCGCGAAATCGCGGTTGCTGCACCGCATCCGCCTGCGCGAGCTCGAGAGTGCCGCGGGCGGCGTTGCCGGCCCTGTCGAAGAGCGGGTGCAGCGTGCTGTCGATGCTCAACCACATCTCCAGCGCCACGGGACGCTCGGTGCGCGTGACCGTCTCGATGGTGCCGCGCAGCCCGGACATCCACGCCGCCACCTCCCCGACATTGCTGATCGTCGCGGAGAGCCCGATCAGGCGGATGTGTCGCGGCGCCTCGATGATCAACTCCTCCCACACCGTGCCCCGCGGGTAGTCGTCGATGTAGTGGACCTCGTCGAGCACGACGTCACCGACTCGATCAACTCGCGCCGGCTCGTCGTAGAGCACGTTGCGCAGGATCTCGGTGGTCATCACCAGGATCGGCGCTCCATCGTTGAGCGTGTGCTCGCCGGTGATCAATCCGATGCGATGCTCGCCGAAGCGCTCGCACAGGTCGTGAAACTTCTGATTGCTGAGCGCTTTCAGCGGGGTCGTGTAGACGACGTCGGCGGCGTCGGTGAGCGGACGTCGCAGCGCCGCCGGGGCATCGAGCCGTCGCCAGATCACGTAGTCGGCCACAACCGTCTTGCCGCTCGATGTCGGCGCGCTCACCAGCACGCCCCGGGAGCGCTCGAGCTTGATGATGGCCTCGCGCTGAAACTCGTCGAGCGTGAACGGCAGCGTCGCCTGGTACGCCTCGATGAGATCCCCCATCGGCGGGACCTGCTCAGACGTGGATCAGCTCGAAATGCGACCCGAGGACGAGCGCCTCGCCGTGGTCATCGACGAAGCGCAGCACCTTCTGGCACATCTCGTCAGCGTGACGGCTGTCCGAGCTCACACAGGCCACGCCGATCACCGCGGACTGCCAGAGATCCTGGTCCCCGACCTCGGCGACCGCGACGTTGAAGGTGTTCCGGAGCTTGGCAGTGAGCGATCGAACCACCTGGCGCTTGTCCTTGAGGGATTCGCTGTCCGGTACCTGGAGGGTGACGGTCAGCGTGCCGATGACCATCTGACGCTACGAGGACGGGATGGCATCGACGAAGTCGTTCCGACCCCGTGCCCGCCGCAGTCGATGCCGTCCCCTCCGGTCCTCACAGGGCGTCGAGGAGCTTCTGGCGGAGGACCTCCAGCTTCTCGAAGTCGTCGACGGAGGGACGGGTCGGCGGCTTGCTCGGGAACTTGAGGTGCTGGACCGCCTCCGAGAGGATGCGCAGCTCGTCGTCGGTGAGCCGGACCGAGCGCATGTGCGGCGCCGGAGCGGTTGGAACCGGGTGGACGGCGTCGTTGTTCTCGCCCGGCGACAGCGGGGCGTCGAGCTGCTCTGGTTCCGCGGATCGGAAGAGCTCGTCGCTGCCGCGCAGTTGGGCGCGGCGGAATCCGCGCATCACCCTCGGGCCGCGCGCACCCGCTCGCGTGGACGTTCCGCGCTCCCGGAGACCTCAATGGTGTCGTCGCCGCGATCCTGGGCGATGACGGCCTTGGCGAGGGCCCGGTAGGAGCGAGCCCCAGGCGAGTTCGGGGCGTACTCGAGGATCGACTGGCCCGCCAACGGCGTCTCGGCAAACCTGATCGAGGAGTCGACGGTGATCGGGAAGACAAGGTCGGGATAGGCGCTCTTGACGAGGTCGAGCACCTCCTGGCTGTGCAGGGTGCGCGACTTGTAGAGCGTCGGCAGGATGCCCGCAACGCGCAGGTGGCTGTTGAGCTTGGCGCGCACACGATCGATGGTGCGTTGCAACTGCTGCATGCCCTTCATGCCGAAGTACTCGCACTGCAGGGGGATGATCACGTCCGTCGACGCGACCAGCGCGTTGATGCAGAGCAGACCGAGCGATGGTGGGCAGTCGATGACCACGTAGTCGTAGCGACCATCGATCGGCTCGAGCTTCTCTTTGAGGATGGACTCCCGTCCGAACTCGGTCACCAGCTGGAGCTCGGCGCCGCTGAGATCGATGTTGGCCGGGATGAAGTCGAGCCCCATCCCCTCTGAGGTCAGCAGCACGTCGGCCACGGTGACTCGGTGGTCCGTGAGCAGGTCGTAGATCGTCCGCTCGAGCTCGTCGGGCCGCCGGCAGCCCATGTTGATGGTCAGGTGACCCTGGGGATCGAGGTCGACGGCGAGCACCTTCGGGCCGGCCTCAGCGATGGCTGCCGCAAGGTTCACGGCGGTCGTGGTCTTGCCCACACCGCCCTTCTGATTCGCGACCGAAATGATCCGCGTCATGGCTGGCGCGGTGTCAAGAGATCGCAAAGGGAACGGGCGCGCCTCACTGAGCAGGTATCATAGCGAACCCGATTGCCTCTCTCGGCCGTGGGTCGGGAGCAAGTGCACTTGCAGCGGTCGTTGACCCTTGAATCCGGAGTGGTGTTTGGTGTCTGAAGAACGTGTGAAGCCTCGTAGCCTGTTCGTTGACGAGGCTATCGCGCTAGCGCTCGAGAGCCGCTGGGCGGATGCGCTTGCTGTGAATCAGGCGCTGGTCGAGCGCCATGGCGCCGACGAGGACACGCTCAACCGCATCGGCAAGGCGCTGACCGAGCTGGGCCATCGCGAGGAGGCGCTCGCCTCGTACTCGGCGTCGCTCCAGATCAATCCGCTGAACCTGATCGCGCAGAAGAACGTGCGCAAGCTCACGGTCATGCTCGAGAGCAAGAGCACCGCGGCCGGCTCAGCGGCGGCGATCGACGTCGAGCTGTTCACCGAGGAGCCCGGTAAGAGCGCCATCACCGTCCTCAGCGCCCCATCGAAGTCGGCCACCGTCGCCATCGCCCCCGGGGACGTGGTCGAACTCTACCGGGAGGGATCGACGCTCCGCGCCCAGACCTCGCGAGGGGTCTCGCTGGGCGAGGTGGACACCAAGATCGCCCGGAGGTTGGTCCCGCTCATGGAGACCGGCAACCGGTATTCGGCAGCCGTGGCCCGTCTCGAGGACGAGCGGGTGGAGATCATCCTTCGCGAGACCTACCAGGCTGCGGAGAACACCCGGAAATCCTCGTTCCCGCTGGCCAAGGGTGGCCGCCGCGAGGAATTCCGCCCCTACGCCAAGGAATCGCTGCTGGCGTCCCGTGAGATCGACTCGACCCCGCTCGACGACGATGGCGAGGAGGTGCTCGGCCGCGTGGTGGCCGATGACACGGAGGACGACCTGGGCGAGCTCGGCATGAGCACCTTCCAGTCGGACGCCGAGGAGACGCCGCCCGGTGCCGACACCGAGGATGACGATGACACGCGCCCCGAGGACGAGTACTAGCCGGACGGAACCCAGGGGCCGCACCGTCTCTCACGAGCGGACCGACGGCTACCTCCCCATCGGCGCCTACGGGCTGATCGGCGACTGCCGCTCCGCCGCGCTCGTCGGGGTTGACGGCTCCATCGACTGGCTCTGCCTCCCGCGCTTCGACGACGACGCGCTCTTCGGTCGGATCCTCAACTCGGGCACGGGCGGGAGCTGGCAACTCCATCCGGATGAGCCGCACCAGGTGCATCAGCGCTACCGAGACCGGACCAATCTGCTCGACACCGTGTTCGCCACCGGAACCGGTGTGGTCGTGGTCACCGACTTCATGCCGGTCGACGAGCACAGCGTCGTCCAGCACGCCAAGCCGCATAACCATGCCCGTGTGATCAGGTTGGTCGAGTGCCTCGCCGGCGAGATGACCATGCACCACGTCTTCGATCCGGCCCCGAGCTTCGCCCGCCTGCCGGTGACGCTCAGCGTCGATGACGGCCAGCTCCACGCAGATGCGCAGAAGCTCCATCTCTGTCTGAGCTCGACCGTCGATCTGGACGGACCCGACGACAGCTTCCACATTCGGGCGACCGACGCTGTCGCGTTCGCGCTGCACACGGGGGTGGCCGGGACCTGCCGGGCGAGACCGTGGAGCGTCGAACGAGCCCGTGCTTCGCTGCGTGAGAGTCAGCGCTACTGGTGGCGATGGGTTGGCCAGGTCGACTACCACGGCCCCTACCAGGTGCATGTTTGGCGATCGGCGCTCGCGCTCAAGCTCATGACCTATGCGCCCACCGGGGCGATCATTGCCGCTCCCACCACGAGCCTTCCTGAGGACATCGGCGGTGAGCGCAACTGGGACTATCGATTCACATGGCTGCGGGATGCGGCCTTCACGCTGTACGCGTTCTTTCAACTCGGACTCACTGAAGAGGCCACCGCATATTTCGACTGGCTCACACACCGGCATCTCACCGATCGAAAGGCGATGGATATCCCCAATCTGTTCGACCTGAGCGGGCATGCGCATGCCGCCGAGCACACCCTCGACAACCTCGAGGGATATCGTGGCTCAAGGCCGGTGCGCATCGGCAACGCCGCTGTCAATCAGTTGCAGCTCGACGTGTACGGCGAGGTGCTCGACAGCGCGTATGTCTTTGCCCGCTTCGGTGGCAGCGTCATCAGCGACACGCTGTGGGGGGAGCTGAGCAACATCGTCGAGATCGCGATTCGACGTTGGGAAGAGCCCGAACTCATCGATCTGGGAGGTGCGCAGCGAGCGCCGCCATTACGTGTACAGCAAGTTGATGTGCTGGGTCGCGGTCGATCGCGGCATACGCATCGCGGATCGGTACGGCCTGCCGTACGACAAGACCGCGTGGCGGCGCGCGCGTCTGCGCATCCACCGTGCGATCACCGCTCGGGGATGGTCGGAGCATCGTCACTCCTTCACCCAGGAGTTCGACAGCGACGCGCTCGACGCTTCGGTCCTGCGCATGCTCCAGGTGCGCTTCCTCCGCGACAAGGATCCGCGTCTGCACTCGACGGTTCGCGCCATCGCGCAGCACCTCGGCGAAGGTGTGCTCGTCAACCGATACCGAATGGATGAGAGCGAGGACGGGCTGCGCGGCGACGAGGGCGCCTTCTTCCTCAGCTCATTCTGGCTGGTCGACGCGCTTGCGCATTGCGGTGAGCTCGAGGAGGCGGAGCGCCGCTTCGAACGCCTGCTCCATTTCAGCTCACCGCTCGGCCTGTTCTCGGAGGAGGTGGACGTGCGCAGCGGGCAGCTGCTCGGCAACTTCCCGCAGGCGTTCACGCATCTATCGCTCGTGGGCGCTGCTGTCAACATCGAGCGTGCCCGCCGGCGCACGCTCGGCGTCAAGGGACTGCGCACGCCCTGAGCCGCTCCAGGCGACTGCATAAGTATGCAGGTGGGCCGTATACTGCTCGGTCATGGCCCAGTCGACACCGCTGCGCGCCACCGTGGCCGGCTCCACCGGGTACATCGGGATGCAGTGCACCGCCCTGCTCGCCGGTCATCCGGATGTGGAGCTGACGCGCGTGCTCGGCCACAGCAGCGCGGGCCGGCGCCATTGCGACGTCGTTCCCGGAAGCACCGTCGAGCTGATCGTCGAGGACAGCCTCGATCCGGGCGGCGCGGACCTGGTGATGGCGGCGCTGCCCCACACCGTCGCCGCCTCGCTGGCGCCGGGATGGCTCGCCGCGGGCGCGACCGTGATCGACTGCTCGGCGGACTTCCGTCTTCGCGACGCTGCCGCGTATCAGGAGTGGTACGGCGTCGAGCACCCCTCGCCCGATCTGCTCGGTGAGGCCGTCTACGCGATGGTCGAGCTGGAGCGCGAGCAGCTGGCGACGGCCAACCTCATCTCCGTCCCCGGCTGCTATCCGACGGCCACGTTGCTGGCCTGCGTCCCGGCGCTCCGTGCCGGGCTGATCGAGCCGGACATCGTCGTCGACGCCAAGAGCGGGGTCAGCGGCGCCGGCCGCGAGGCGAAGGTCGCCAACCTCTTCTCAGAGGTCAACGAGTCGGTGCAAGCATATGGCGTCGGTGGACATCGCCACAAATCGGAGATGCTTCAGCAGCTGCGTGACGCGGCTGGCGGCGATGTCCGGCTCACGTTCGTGCCCCACCTGATCCCGATGACGCGGGGCATCCTCGCCACGGCGTATCTGCGTCCTCGCCCCGGGGTGTCCGCGGAGCAGCTCCACGACGTTTACGCGGCGCTCTGCGAGACGAGCCCGTTCCTCGACCACGTCCACGTGCCGCCGGCGACCAAGAGCGTGACCGGCACCAACCGAGCAGCGATCCACGCGGGCTGGCAGGACGGCATCGCGGTCGTCACGGTGGCGATCGACAACCTGGGCAAGGGTGGCGGCGGCCAGGCGGTGCACGCGATGAACATTCGCTTCGGGTTCGACGAGACGGCAGGGCTGGAGTCCCGCGTCCTGTGGCCGTGACCGCGCCGCTGGCGGCGCAGGCGCGCGCCGGGGTGTGCGCGCCGATCGGGTATCGGGGCGGCGTCGCCGCCGCGGGGATTCGTGGGGACGGCGACGGCGCGCGCACGGATCTTGCCGTGATCCGGTCCGACATCCCGGCTGCGGCGGCGGGCGTGTTCACGCGCAACACCGTGAAGGCAGCCCCGGTGGTCATCTCCCAGCTCACCCTGCGGCGCGGAACCCCCATCTCGGCGATCGTCGTGAATGCCGGCAACGCCAACGCGTGCACCGGGGCGCAGGGGTTCCGTGATGCCCTGGTCATGTGCACGACCGCGGGTGACGCTCTCGACCTCGACCCCAGCGATGTGCTCGTGTGCAGCACCGGGGTGATCGGACGGCCCATGCCCATGGACCGGGTGGTGCGCGGCATCCGCGCCGCCGCTCTGTCGATGTCGCCGGCGGCCGGCGGTGATGTCGCCCGGGCGATCATGACCACCGACACGGTCGCCAAGGTGGCGGCGACGACGTTCGCTGCCGCCGGCGTCACGTACACGGTCGGCGGCACGGCGAAAGGCGCGGGGATGCTCCACCCGGATATGGCCACACTGCTCGCGTTCCTCACCACCGACGCACCCATCGACGCGGCCGTCCTGCGGACGGCGCTCGCGCGCGTCACCGACAGCACGTTCAACTGCGTGACCGTCGATGGCGATACCTCCACCAACAACTCGTGCATCCTGCTCGCCAACGGTGCCGCGGGCGGGGCGATGTTCGCCGAGGGATCGGGCGCCGCGGCAGCATTCGAGAGCGCGCTGCTCCAGGTGTGCGACTCGCTCGCGGAGCAGCTGGTCGCCGATGCCGAGGGTGCCACCCGCCACTTCCGTGTCGCCGTGAATGGCGCCGCCGACGCGGACCAGGCGCGCGTCGCAGCGCGCGTGATCGCCCAGAGCCCCCTCGTCAAGACGGCCATCCACGGTGGCGATCCCAACTGGGGCCGCATCGTCGCCGCCCTGGGCCGCAGCGGCGCGACCTTCACACTCGATCGCTGCCGGGTGGCGATCGGCGGTCTCGTCGTCTTCGATCGAGGCGCTCCAGAGATGGTCGAGGCCGAGAGGATCCGCGTCGCGCTCTCACACTCGCGTCTCGACATCGACATCGACCTCGGCGCGGGCGACGCGTCGGGTCATGCCTGGGGCTGCGACCTGTCCGCCGACTATGTGCGCATCAACGCCGACTACACCACCTGATACGGAGCAACACCACAACCACCATGCCTGAACAGACCATCGACGAGCGGATCCACCGTGCCGAGGTGCTCATCGAGGCACTGCCGTACATCAAGCGTTTCGCCGGTCACATCCTGGTGATCAAGGTCGGCGGTGCGGCGAGTGCCGCGTCCGACCTCGATGCGCTGCTCGAGGACGTCGTGCTGCTGCGCTTTGTCGGCATGCGGCCGGTCATCGTGCATGGCGGCGGATCCGAGATCAGCGCGTGGCAGGAGCGCATGGGCATCGAGACGAAGTTCGTCAACGGGCTGCGGGTCACCGATGCGCCGACCATGGAGATCGCGAAGATGGTGCTCACCGGGAAGGTGGGCCCCGACATCGTCGCGCGCATCCACACGCTTGGTGCGGGTGCGATCGGGCTCTCCGGCGAGGACGGGCCGACGCTGCTGGTGCGCCCGCGATCCGACGCGGGCGGCGCCGACCTGGGCTTTGTCGGCGACGTCGCGCAGGTCAACGCCGAGCCGCTCATGGCGATCCTCGACCAGGGGCGCATCCCGGTGATGGCATCGATCGGGCTCGGATATGACGGCCAGGCGTACAACGTGAACGCGGACACCGTCGCCGCCGAGGTCGCGGTCGCGCTCCATGCCAGCAAGCTCATCCTCATGACCGACGTCGAGGGAGTCCGCGATGGCGAGGGCAGCCTGATCAGCGCGCTCGACGCCGCTCGCGCTCGCGAGCTGCTGGGCACGGGCGCGATCCGTGACGGCATGATCCCCAAGGTCGAGGCGGCGATCAGGGCAACCGATGGTGGATGCGCAACCCACATCATCGACGCGCGCGTGCCCCACGCGCTGCTCCTCGAGCTGCTCACCGAGCGCGGGGTCGGCACCATGCTCACGCAGGGCGACGCGCAATGACCGCGGACGCCGCGACGGCGCCGGAAACGAACGCGGCTCGCGCCAGGCACGTGCTCATGGACACCTATCAGCGCCAGCCGATCACCCTGCGCAGCGGCCACGGAGTCTGGGTCACCACCGATGACGGCCGTGAGCTGCTCGATCTCGTCGCCGGGATCGCGGTGAACATCCTCGGGCACAACCACCCGGCGCTGCGCACCGCGATCGCCGAGCAGGCCGCGACGCTGATGCACACCAGCAACCTCTATTACACGGAGCCGCAACTCGAGCTTGCCGAGCTCCTCATCGCATCGGCGTTCCCGTCGCGAGTGTTCTTCTGCAACAGCGGCGCCGAGGCGAATGAAGGCGCCATCAAGCTGGCACGAAAGTGGGGCAAGCTGCATCGCGACGGCGCGCACGTCATCGTGTGCGCGCAGGGTGCGTTCCACGGGCGCACCATGGGGGCACTCGCCGCAACCGCGAACCCGCGCTACCGCAAGCCTTTCGAGCCCTTGCCCAAGGGGTTCGTGCACGTTCCCTATGACGATCTCGGCGCGCTCGAAGCGGCGATCGACGACGCGACCTGCGCGGTGATGCTCGAGCCCATCGAGGGTGAGAGCGGAGTGGTCCCCCTCCAGCCCGGGCGGCTCGCCGCGGTTCGGCGCCTGTGCGACGAGCACAACGTGCTGCTCATTCTCGATGAGGTCCAGACGGGGATGGGCCGCACCGGCCGGTGGTGGGCGTATCAGCACGAGGAGGCTGCGCCCGACGTGATGACCGTCGCCAAGGCGCTCGGCGGCGGCGTTCCCATCGGGGCCATCCTGGCCGCGCCCCGCGCAGACGTCTTCGAACCCGGCGACCACGGTTCCACGTTCGGCGGCGGTGCGCTGGCATGCGCAGCCGCGGTGGCGGTGATGCGCACCGTTGCGAGCGAGGGCCTCGTCGAGCATGCGGCAGAGGTCGGCGACTACCTCGCCGAATCACTGGGCGCACTCGCGGGCACGGGTGCGCCGGTCGCCGGCGTTCGGGGGAGGGGATTGATGCTCGGGGTCGCGCTGACCCGTGACGTCGCCCGCGACGTCGCCGCCGCGGCGCTGAACGAAGGCCTGATCGTCAACGCCGTCGGCGATCGAACGCTCCGCCTCGTGCCACCGTTGATCATCACCCGCGAGGAGGTGGACGAAGCGGTACTGCGCCTGTGCCGCGCATTCGGCTCCGTTGCAACGACGGACGTCGAGGCGTGAGCGCGACCGCAGCGCGACTCATCGGTCCCGCAGCCAAACCCGCGCGCCACCGCGCCATCCTCGCGCTCGTGCGCGGCGGGGTCATCCGTACCCAGGAGGACCTCGTCGCGGAGTTGCATCGCAGGCGCTTTCCCGTCACCCAGGCGACCGTGAGTCGCGACATCCGCGAGCTCGGGCTCCTGCGAGTCCATGATGATGCGGGGCCGCGCTACATGGCACCGGTCGCGGAGCTCGACGTCGAGCAGACCATGCAGCAACTCCGCAACGCCATCCGCGAGCACGTTCAGGCGATCGAGTTCGTCGACCTGCTCGGGATCGTGCACACCGCGCCGGGATGCGCGCCCCTGGTCGGCGGTGCGCTCGACGCGTCACGCTTCGAGGAGGTCGCCGGCACCATCGCCGGCGATGACACGGTGCTCGTGATCGCGCGCTCGAGACCCGCGGCGCAGCGCCTCCTGCTCCGTCTCAACTCGATGTCGGAGGAGGATGCATGAGCTCGCGTGAACGCTGCGTGCTCGCCTACAGCGGCGGCCTCGACACCTCGGTGGCGATCCGCTGGCTGCAGGAGGAGCTCGGCTACGACGTGATCACGCTCACCGCCGATCTTGGTGAGTCGAAGGACGTGGATGCGGTCGCGGCTCGCGCGCTGCGCACCGGCGCGCTGAGCGCGCACGTGGCCGATGCGCGCAGGGTCTTCGTCGACTCCTTCTGCTTTCCCACCCTCGCGGCGGGCGCGATCTACGAGGGTGTGTACCCACTCGCGACAGCCCTCGCGCGCCCCCTCATCGCCAAGCTGCTCGTGGATGTCGCCCGCGAGGAGGGGGCGAGCGCCGTCGCGCACGGCTGCACCGGCAAGGGGAACGACCAGGTGCGTTTCGACGTCGCCGTGGGTGCCCTGGCGCCCGAGCTTCGCGTGGTCGCACCGGTGCGCGACTGGGACATGGGGCGCCCCCAGGAGCTCGACTATGCAGCCAAGCACGGCATCGCCGTCGCGGTGACCAAGGCGTCGCCGTACTCGGTGGATGCGAACCTCTGGGGCCGCAGCGTCGAGAGCGGGATACTCGAGGATCCCTGGATCGAGCCCCCCGCTGATGTGTACGAGTGGACTGCGAACGAGCATGCTCCGGGCCTCGTTGTGGAGATCGGCTTCGAGCGTGGCGTCCCGGTCTCGCTCGACGGGCGCACGCTCGAGGGCGACCGGCTCGTCGCCGAGCTCAATACGCTCGCCGGCGCGCGCGGCATCGGACGCATCGATCATGTCGAGAACCAACTCGTCGGGATCAAGTCCCGTGAGATCTACGAGGCGCCCGCGGCGGTGACGCTGCATGCGGCTCACCACGCGCTCGAGAGCTTGACGATCACCCGCGACGTCGCGCGATTCCAGCGCATCGTCGCCGATGAGTGGGCTCGGCTCGTCTACGACGGACTCTGGTTCTCGGCGCTGCGCACGGCGCTCGACGCCTTCGTCCAGGAGACCCAGGTGCACGTCACCGGCTCCGTGCGCATGCGCCTGCAGGGTGGGATCGCGGCGGTGGTCGGCCGGCGAGCGGAGCGATCGCTGTACAGCAACAACCTCGCCACCTACGACCGCATCAGCGACACGTTCGACCACGCCGCGGCGCGCGGCTTCATCGAGCTCTTCGGCCTGCCCCTGCGCACGCAGACCCGGGTGCAGGGCGCGCTCGAGGACACGGCACCGCTCCACGTCGAGCGACGCACCCAACGGCGTGGCAACTCCTGACCGGCGCGCGCGCGGCACCGCGCGTACAGCCAAGGTGTGGGCCGGTCGCCTGAGTGCGCCGACATCCGGGCGGGTCGAGCGATACACCTCGAGCCTGGCCGTCGACCGGCGTCTCGGCGCCGACGATGTGGCCGGCTCGCGTGCGCACGCGCGCATGCTGCGCAGGATCGGCGTGCTGACGGCCGCGCAGCATCGGGCCATCGACACGGGACTGCGCGCCATCGCGGCGGAACTTGCCGGCGATTCGTTCACAGTATCGCCGGGCGACGAGGACATTCACACGGCAGTCGAACGCCGGCTGTTCGAGCTCGCGGGCCCGGTCGCGGGGATGCTGCACACCGGCCGGAGCCGCAACGACCAGGTCGCGACCGACCTGCGCATGTGGGCCCGGCGCGCCTGCACCGACCTGCTCGTCGCTCTGGCGGGATTGCAGGAGGCGCTGCTGGCCCGTGCGACGGAGCATCGCACTGCACCGATGCCCGGATACACTCATCTGCAGCGCGCGCAGGTGGTGTCGCTTGCGCATCACCTGCTCGCGTACGTCGAGATGTTCGGCCGTGATGCGCTGCGCCTGAGCGCGGCCCGGCTTGGCAGCGACGAGCTGCCCCTCGGCAGCGGCGCGCTCGCCGGCTCCACGTTGCCGCTCGACCGTGATCAGGTCGCTCACGAGCTCGGCTTCGGACGTCTCGCCGCCAACAGCATGGATGCCGTCGCCGACAGGGACTTTGCCGTTGAGATCACCGCCGCCTGCGCGCTCACGATGGTCCACTGCTCACGTCTGGGTGAGGAGGTGGTGCTCTGGTCGAGCGCCGAGTTCGGGTTCGCGAGCCTCCCGGACAGCCACGCGACCGGTTCGTCGCTCATGCCCCAGAAGAAGAACGCCGACGTGGCGGAACTCGCGCGAGGGAGAAGCGGGCGAGTGATCGGCGACGTGGTTGCGCTGCTCACCATCCTCAAAGGTCTGCCGCTCACGTACAACCGCGATCTGCAGGAGGACAAGGAGCCGCTCTTCGACGCCGTGGACACCACTGCGGCCACGCTCCGGATGCTCACCGAGGTCATCGCTGTGGTGCAGTTCGATGTCGACGCGATGCGCCGCGCGGCGTCCGACCCCGCGCTCCAGGCAACCGACATCGCGGAGCACCTCGTCGCCAACGGTGTGCCCTTCCGCGAGGCGCACACCATCGTCGGCGCGGTGGTGGCGCGGACCCTCACCGAAGGGAGGACACTCGCCGACCTGAGCATGGGCGAGTGGCTGGCGGCATGTGATCGCTTCGATCCGGGCGTCATGGACCTGTTCGACGCTGATGCGGCGCTCCGCCGCCGTGACGTCCCCGGCGGACCGGGACCGAGGTCGGTGACCCGGCAGCTCAGCCGGGCTCGGGCGCTCGTGGGGCGCACGCGCAAAGCCGCCGCGGGCGGCTGACCCGTGGGCCGATCCGTATCCTGACGGTGTGACGCGGCCCACCTTGATCGTTGGCGATGTCCAGGGCGACGTCGACCGGCTCCGGGAGGCGCTCGAGCCGTACCCCGACGAGGAGGTCGACACCGTCTTCCTCGGTGACTTCTTCCAGGGAGGCGAGCCGGGTGCGGGCGGCGGGGCAGCGGCCGCGACCCTCGCCATGGGGCGGAGGAACTCGCGCGCGGTGCTCGGCAACCACGACCTGTTCCTGCTCGTGATGCTCGAGCGCTCGCGTGGCGGGGACCAGCTCGGTGCCTGGCGCACCCGCGACGGGCTCAGCATCGAGGACCTCTGGCTGAGCCGGCGCGGAGACTGGGCGGACCTGAATGCCGTTGCGTCGGACGCCCCGCTCGAGGCGTGGTTGCGTGCGCTGCCCTTCCTCGTCGAGCTCGAAGACGGCACACTCGCCCAGCACACCGACGACGACCGCTACGCGGAGATCGGCAACACCGTGGACGTGGTCAACGCCGCTGTGCGCACGTGGTTGGTGACCAGGGGTGGCGCCTTTCAGGCCCTCCGCTACACCATCGGACGTCACGGCTTCGACAATCCGAAACAGCTCCACCGCTACCTCGAGCACTTCGGGGTCCGACGTGTCGTGCACGGGCACACGCCCCATTGGGACGAGGAGCCGGTCTCGCTCCACGGCGGCCTCGCCGTCGGATACGACGGCAGGTTCTCGCGATTCTGGGGGCGCGCTGACGGTGAGGAACCGGGGCCGATCGGAGCCACCGTGGCAATCCTGCCGCCGCTGCCCGTGGGCGCGAGGTGATAGGCCGAAGCCTCAGGGGTGGCGGCTGAGCATCTCTCCGAGGCGCGTGATCGGCGGCGCCTGGCCCGCGGTCACGTAGGCCGTCACCACCAGCGAGAGCAGGAGCACCTTGAGCGCGTGGAAGGGAGCGGCAGCCGGCTCCTGGACCACCAGCCCCGAGAGCGCGATCCCGTCGATGGCGCTCAGGATCGCTCCGGCGAGCTCACGCGGGGACACCAGCGAATATGCCGGCAGCCGTCCGAGCACCTGGCGGACCTCGATCTCGATCTCATCGACCAGGTGGTTGCGCAGCCCGGCGCAGCGGCTACGGAGGGCGGGGCTGCTCAGGCTGACGGTGTAGAGGTCGAGCAGCAGGCGGAAGAACTCCGGCTGCTGCGCACAGCGGACTTCCGCGTGGTCCAAGCCGGTCACGATCCGCTCGAGCGGATCGTCGACGGCGTCGACCACCGACTTCCAGTCGGCGACCATCTGGCGCTCGGTGACCATCACCACCTCGAGGAGCAGTTCCTCCTTTGACTCGAAGTAGTAGTGGAGGAGCCCGGGGGCGACCCTGGCCTCGCGGGCGACGTCCTTGAGCGATGTCTCGGCGTAGCCCTGGCGTCCGAGCACGGCTGCCGCTGCGCGCACGATCTGGCTCCGTCTCCCGGCCTCGTCGATCTCGACGCCCTGCACGCCCGAGCTGACCTCGGTGGCAGGGATCGTGGCGGTGTCTCTCACGCGTTCAACCTGAGGCGCAATGCTAACCCCGCCGGCGCGATCTGGCTGAACTCTCCGCCAATGTGATCAGATGCCCGCGGTCACGGCTCTCAGCTCGTGGAGCAACTCCCGGATGAGCTCCGGGAAATCCCGATGGTTGGTCTCGTCGACCCAGCTCTGGAAGGCGATCCTGAAGACCGCGATCCCGACCTCTGCGACGAGCCCTGAAGCCGTGTCTCCCGCGCCGCGCGAGCGCAGCGTCCGGGCCAGCGCCGCGGCGAGTGAGGCGAGCTTGATCAGCTCACGCTCCTGGAGGTCCGGGTTGGCAGCGATGATTGCCTGACGCTGCTGCGCGAATGCCCGCCGCTCCTGGAGGAGAGCGCCCGCAGCTTCGAGACCGGCAGCCGCCGCATCGATGGGCGCCATCTTCGGAGGCGCCTCGGCGACGGTTTCGACGAGCAGGTCCTCGAGTGCCGACGAGCCCGCGAAGAGCACCTCGCGCTTATCGGCGAAGTGACGGAAGAACGTTCGCTCGGTGAGGCCGGCGCGTCTGGCGATCTCCGCAACCGTCGTCTGCTCGAAACCGCGCTCGACGTACAGCTCCATCGCCGCCTGCGCCAGGCGGCCGCGCGCACCCGGCTCCCACCGTCCCATGCGCTCATCGTACTTGATGACAGTGACTGACATTCGGTGTGCTATCGTGATGGCAGTAACTGACATCACCAGTTGCCTCACACAAGGAGGTTCTCTCATGCGAGTTTTCGTCACCGGTGCTTCCGGCTGGATCGGCTCCGCCGTCGTTGCCGAGCTCCTCGGCGCAGGCCATGAGGTCATCGGGCTGGCTCGGTCGGACGCCTCGGCCGCTGCCATCACTTCCGCCGGGGCGACGGCGCATCGCGGCACGCTCGATGACCTCGACAGCCTGCGTGGCGCCGCAACTGCCGCGGACGGGGTCATCCACCTTGCCTTCAAGCACGAGATCGCCTTCTCGGGGGATTTTCAGGGCGCTGCCGATGCGGATCGCCACGCGGTCGAGACCTTCGGCGAGGCGCTGGCAGGGTCCGACCGGCCGCTGGTCATCGCATCCGGGACGCTCGGGATCGCGCCCGGGCGCACGGCGACCGAGCGGGACGGGCAAGGACCCGCTGATGTATCGATGGCGGCTCACGGCCCTGGCCCGCAGACCCGGCGGAACACCGCCGAATTCGTGCTCGACCTCGCCTCGCGCGGAGTCCGCTCGTCGGTGGTGCGTCTGGCTCCGATCAACCACGGCGACGGAGATCACGGGTTCGCCGCCGCGCTGGTCGGCATCGCCCGCACCACCGGCGCCGCCGGCTACATCGGCGACGGGTCCAACCGCTGGCCGTCAGCGCACCGGCTCGATTCGGCGCATCTCTTCCGCCTGGCGATCGAGGCTGCCCCGGCCGGATCGACCCTGCACGCGATCGCGGACGAGGGCGTCCCGATCCGCGAAATCGCCGAGGTGATCGGGCGGCATCTGAACCTGCCACTGATGTCGGTCGCTCCCGAGGACGCCGCCGGGCACTTCTCGTGGCTGGCCGGCTTCATCGGGCTGGACGCCCCGGCGTCGAGCGCGCTCACCCGCGAGCTGATGGGATGGCAGCCGGTCCAGCCTGGGCTCATCGAGGATCTCGACCAGGGCCACTACTTCCGCACCCCATGAGGGGTGCGGGTTCAGGCGATCGGCTTGTGGAAACCCACGCCGATCGCGCCGGGCCCGCTGTGGCAGCCCACCACCGGTCCAACCACGGTCAGGGCGGGCTCGCTCGAGACCAGCGGCCGCATCCGATCGACGAGCTCGGCCGCGATCCCGGGCCGGTCGGCGTGGGCGATCACGACATCGGCGCCGCCCCAGGCCGCTGCCGCCTGCTTGCACTCCTCGACCACACGGTCGATCGCCCGCGGGTAGGTGCGAACCCGGCCGACCGGTTCGATGACGCCGTCGCGGATCTCGAGGATGGGCTTGATGTCGAGCATCGAGCCGAGCAGTGCCCGGGCTCCGCCGATGCGACCGCCGCGGCGGAGAAACTCAAGGGTCTCGACGGTGAAGAGGACCCTCTCGGTGCTGCCCACGGTCGCCACCGCCGCCGCCACCTTGTCGGCATCCCCTCCCGCCTCGACCACTCGCACCGCCTCGCGGACCGCCGCGTAGTGGCCCACCGCGACGCTGCGTGTGTCGATCACGCGGATGTCGAGATCGGGCAGTGCCGCGCGCGCCTGGGTTGCCGAGGCGTAGGTGCCACTGAGATCGGCGGAGATGGTGGTGCAGACGATCGAGCCCCCGTCGGCCCCCAGCTCCCGGAAGACCTCCTCGAACTCGGCCGGCGTCGGCTGCGATGTTCTCGGAAACGGCCCGGGGGCCGCCAGCCGCGCATAGAACGCCTCCGCGGTCATGTCGACGCCGTCCGCGTAGGTCTGATCGCCGAAGATCACCTTGAGGGGGATCACGCGCACGCTGTGAGCGGCGCGGAACGCCGGATCGAGGTCGGCGGTGCTGTCGCACACCAGGTGAACCGAGGGCATGGCGCCGTAGCCTACCTCGCCGCCAGCAGTCTCGCCGGGTCCTCGCCGCGGTCCTCGGCGATCAGCAGGGCGCCGAGCAGCGATCGTTCCTCCCCCAGGGTGCCGCGCGCGATCTCCGGTGAGGGCTGGAGGTGGAGGTAGCGTCCGACGGTCTCGATCAGCGATGGTGAGAACCGAGCCCAACTGGCGCAGACGCCACCGCCGAAGATCACCACGTCGGGGTCGTGCACGGCGGTGACGTTCACGGTGGCGAGCCCGATCCACCGGCCGATCTCGGCCCAGGCCTCCGGGTCACTCAACTGGTCGGCGGCGACGCCATAGCGCCTGGCGATCGCCCGTCCGCTCGCCAGCGCCTCGATGCAGCCGGCGCCGCCGCAATGGCACGGCGGGCCGCCGAGCCACGCCGGCCAGAGCACCATGTGGCCGCCTTCGGTGTCGTGCCTGCCGACCACGATCCGCCCGTCGCGCACGATCCCGCAACCGATGCCGGTCGACACCGTCCAGTACACGACCGTCCGGTGCCCCGACCCGGCGCCGAGGCGCGCCTCGGCGAGCGCCGCGCAATTGGCGTCGTTCTCGACCAGCACCGGGCAGTCGAAGCGCTGCCCGAGCAGGTACGCCATCTCCAACCCATGCCATGACGCCGGCATGCCGGGAGGGTTGAGCAAAGCGCCCGCGGTGCGGTCGAAGGGCCCTGGGGCAGAGATCGCGATCGCCTCGGGAAGGACGCCGCCCATCACACTCTCGACAAGGCCGCGCAGCGTGGCGAGCGGCGAGTCGACCGGCGTCGGGATCCGTCGCACCGTCCCGATCGCTGCGCCGCGCCCGGCGCAAGCCGCGATCTTGGTGCCGCCGATGTCGAGCAGCGCGATCACGTGGCGATGATGCCTACACTCGCCGCCATGCTGCTCGCGATCGATGTCGGAAACACCAACATCGTGGTCGGGGTCTTCGACGCTGACCAGCTGGTCGCCGACTTCCGGATCCACACCGACGACCGGTTCACCGGTGACGAGCTGGGTCTCGTGCTCGTCGATCTCCTCCGCCGCCGCGACATCACGCCGGAGCAGGTCACCGCGGTGGTGGTGAGCAGCGTGGTTCCCACGCTCGCGCGGAGCATCGACGAACTGTCCCACACGTACTTCGCCACACCGCCGATGATGGTCGGTCCGGGCACGCGGACGGGGATCCGCATCCAGTACGACGACCCGCGCCGGGTGGGCGCCGATCGGATCGCGAACGCCATCGCAGCGCACCACCTCTACCGGGGGCCGGCCATCCTGGTCGACTTCGGCACCGCGACGACCTTCGACGCCATCGACGCCAGGGGTGACTACCTGGGAGGTGCGATCGCGCCGGGGATCCAGCTCAGCCATGACGCGCTGGTGAGCCACGCCGCGATGCTCATCCGGGTGGAGCTCACCGCGCCGGCGGAGGCGATCGGCCATTCGACGACAGTGAGCATGCAGTCGGGGATCGTCTTCGGCTACGTCGGCCTGGTGGAGGGTCTCGTGGCACGTTTCCGCAAGGAGATGGACGGGCAACCCAAGGTGATCGCCACCGGTGGTCTCGCGCCGTCCCTGGCTCAGCTCATCCCGGCGATCGACGTCGTCGACGAACGGCTCACGCTGCACGGGCTCCGGCTCATCCACGAGCAGAACCGCTAGACCGAGCCGGCCCTCCCCGTACCATTGGCCGATGGTTGTCGCGGCGCCCGCGCTCCGCATCGGCGGGCTCGAACTCTCCTCCCCGGTGCTGGTGGCACCGATGGTCGGGATCACCGATGCGCCCTGCCGCGAGATCTGCCGGGAATTCGGCGCCGGCCTGGTCTCGACCGAGATGGTTGCTGCCGAGGCCGTTGCCCGGAGCACGGACGCGGCGCTGCACCTGCTCGATTTCCCAGGCGATGTGACACCGGTCGCCGCTCAGCTGGTGGGCTGTGATCCGGCGATGATGGCCGCCGCGGCCGAGGTCTGTGTTGAGCGTGGAGCGGTCCTGGTCGACGTCAACCTCGGGTGTCCCGTCTCCAAGGTGGTGAGCCGCGGCAGCGGTGCGGGGCTTGCTCGCGACGTGGGCGAGACCGCCCGTGTGGTCGCGGCGATGGTCCGCGCCGTGTCGGTTCCGGTGACCGTGAAGATGCGCCTCGGGTGGGACTCGGCGACGATCAACGCCCCGGAGCTCGCCCGTGCGCTCGAGGATGCCGGGGTCGCGGCTGTGACCGTGCACGGCCGGACCCGCTGCCAGAAGTACGAGGGCAGCGCGGACTGGACGGCGATCGCGCGAGTCAAGGAGGCGGTCGGCATCCCGGTCTTCGGCAGCGGCGACGTCGAGGATGTCGAGACCCTGGCGGGACACATCGAGTTGGGGATGGTCGACGGCGTGGTGATCGCGCGGGGGATGCTCGGCAACTTCTGGTTCGTCCGTCAGGCGGTTCACCGCCTGGCGACCGGGGCCCGGCTCCCCGATCTTGATTTCGCGGATCGCATCGCGCTGGCGAGACGCCACCTCGACATGCTCTGCGCGTACCACGGCGAGAGCCGCGCGCTGCGCATCGGCCGCAAGTACGTGGCCTGGACGATTCGCGGATGCGCGGGCGCCGCGCGGCTGCGCGCGGAGGTCCAGACCATGGACACGCGCGAGCGGCTGGATGCGCTGCTCGACCGTGCCCTCGCGGCGGGACCGCGGCCGGAGGGGTGGTTCCATCCGGTGTTCGTCAGCGGCGAGGGCTAGCGGAACGAAAAAGAGAAGGGCGCCTCTGGAAACCAGAGACGCCCCGAGAGGGGGGGCAGTTATAGAGATCCCCGCCGCGACCTCGCTGCGGATCATATGAACCGGAGCCAATTCCGTCAAGGAATAACGACAAGTTGTTACGCCGCGTTCTACGTTGCTCCCCTATACTCCGGGGCTCCGTAGAGCGGAGGTCACCGGATACCCCGCCAAATCTCGTCGTACCAGGGAATTTGAATGGACAAACCTGTGTTGCTCACGCGAGACGGTCTCGTCAAGCTTGAGAACGAATTGGAAGAATTGCGTACTGTGCGCCGCTCCGAGGTGGCCGAGCGCATCAAGTACGCCAAGGACTTCGGCGACATCTCGGAGAATGCCGAATACGATGAGGCGAAGAATGAGCAGGGAATGCTCGAGGGTCGCATCCTCGTCATCGAGAACATGCTCCGCAATGCCGTCATCATCGAAGAGGGCAGTGAGAGCGGCATCGTGAGTGTCGGCACCACCGTCGACGTCAAGGATGACTTCGGGAAGCAGACCCTCACGATTGTCGGACCCGCAGAGGTCGATGTCGCCGAGGGCCGGATCTCGATGGAGTCCCCGGTGGGCAAGGCGTTGCTCGGTCACGGCGTCGGTGACACGGTCGACGTCGTCAGTCCGGGCGGCACCCGGCAGATCAAGATCGTCAAGATCAATTAGGGCGCTCTCCGGCGCGTCACGCGCACGCGGCGAGCCCTGCCGGGGAAGATAGGCCGCATGCCATCCGACGACCTCTTCGCCGAGCGCCGGCGAAAGATCGCTGAGCTCGCCACGCGCGGGGTCGCGTCCTATGGTGTCGACTTCGCGCCGAGCGCGACCATGGACGATGCGCGCCGCCAGCTCAGCACCTACGAAGCGGAGCAGCCCGACGCCGATGTCGATGCGTCGGACCGGCCGGTCGTCGCGGTCGCGGGTCGGATCATGCAGCTGCGCGATCTCGGCGGTGTCGCGTTCGCGCACGTCGAGGACGAGTCGGGCCGTCTGCAGGCCTGGTTCCGTGCTGACCGCCCCGGAGGCGCACATGCGATGGTCGGCCTGCTCGACCTCGGCGATATCGTCGGGATCATCGGACGGATGACCCGCACCCGCCGTGGCGAACCGAGCGTTCTCGTCGATACGGTGACGCTGCTGGTGAAGGCGCTGCACGCGCCTCCCGAGAAGTTCCACGGACTCCAGGACCAGGAGACGCGTTACCGCAAGCGCTACCTCGACCTGCTCAGCAATGCCGCGCAGCGACGTCACTTCGCCACACGAACACGGCTGATTCGCGCATTGCGGTCGACGCTCGATCAGCGAGGCTTTCTCGAAGTCGAGACGCCCATCCTGCAGCCGATCCCCGGCGGTGGCCATGCGCTCCCGTTTGAGAGCCACTGGAATGCGCTGCACACGGATGTGTACCTGCGCATCGCCATCGAGCTGCACCTCAAGCGCCTGATCGTCGGCGGATATGCGCGCGTGTACGAGATCGGTCGCGTGTTTCGCAACGAGGGCCTGTCGCCGCGGCACAACCCGGAGTTCACGATGCTCGAGGCATACCAGGCGTACGCGACGTATGACGACATGCGCGAGCTCACCGAGGCCCTGATCACCGCCGCCGCCAACGCGGCAGGCCCGCAGGTCGCCGAAGCAGAGGAGGGTGGCAGCGCGCCCTGCGAGGATCCGCTGCTGCGCACCGCGTTCGGCCGGTCGCTCGACCTGCGGCCCCCGTATCGCACGGCGACCATGGTCGACCTCGTGCTCGAGCACACGGGCATCGACGCGCGTGCGTCCTGGGACAGCCTGCATGCGGCTGCGGCTGACATCGGTGTCGACGTGCGAAGCGGGCTGGGACCCGGCGCGGTCTTGCTCGAGATCTACGAGCAGCGGGTGGAGAGCGAGCTCTGGGATCCGACCTTCGTGCTCGACTATCCGGCCGAGGTGAGCCCGCTGGCCCGCCGCCGTCGTGACGATCCCCGTTTCGTCGAGCGCTTCGAGCTGATCGTCGCCGGTCGCGAGCTTGCCAACGCCTTCAGCGAGCTGAATGACCCGATCGATCAGCGCGCGCGCTTCGAGGAGCAGGCGCGACTCCGCGCAGCGGGTGATGCGGAGATCCCACCGATCGACGAGGACTTTCTCGAGGCAATTGAAGTGGGCATGCCGCCGGCCGGGGGCCTCGGTGTCGGCGTCGATCGGCTGGTGATGCTGCTCACCAACTCCGCGACCATCCGCGACGTGTTGCTGTTTCCAACCATGCGTCCTCAGCAGCGGGGCGGTGCGTCCTGATGCTGCCGATCCAGCGCATCCGCGACGACCCGGAGTCCGTTCGCGACGGCGCGCGCCGGAAAGGCGAGAGCGCCCCGATCGATGAGCTGCTTGCGCTCGACGCCGAGACCCGCAGCCTGCGGACCACGGTCGAGCAGGCACGCGCCGAGCAGCGCTCCGCGTCGGCCGCGGTGCGTGGCAAACCGTCCGACGAGCAGCTCGGATCGCTCACCGCGCTCAAGCAACGCATTCAGGAGGACGAGGCCCGTCTCGCGGAGCTCGATCAGCGTGTCGAGACACTCCTGCTCGAGGTGCCGAACCCACCCCACGACAGCGTGCCGCTGGGCGGTGGCCCAGAGGACAACGTGGTTGCGCGGACGTGGGGCGAGGCGCCGACCTTCGAGTTCGACCCGCTGCCCCACTACGAGCTCGGCGAACGGCTCGGCGTCTTCGACTTCGAACGCGCGGTGAAGATCAGCGGTTCGCGCTTCGTGGTGCTGCGCGGCGACGGCGCCCGGCTGCAGCGCGCGTTGACGTCGTTCATGCTCGACGTCGCGCGCGAGCACGGCTACACCGAGGTGGCGCCACCGTTCCTGGTGCGGCGCGAGGCGATGGTGGGAACAGCGCAGCTGCCGAAGTTCGAGGACGAGGCATACCACGTCGACGACGGACTCTTCCTCATCCCCACGGCCGAGGTGCCGGTGACCAATCTGTACTCCGGGGAGATTCTCGAAGCCGCGCAGCTGCCGATCGCGCACGTCGCGCTGACACCGTGCTGGCGTCGCGAGGCCGGGGCTGCCGGGAAGGACACGCGCGGCTACATCCGCCTGCACCAGTTCGAGAAGGTGGAGATGGTTCGCTTCACAACCCCTGAGAGATCATTGGAGGAGCTCGAGCTGATCACGTCCCACGCCGAGCACGTGCTCCAGCGCCTTGGCCTGCACTACCGCGTGCTGCTGATGTGCACCGGCGACCTGGGCTTCGCGCAATGGAAGAAGTACGACGTCGAGGTGTGGGCACCGGGGCTGCGTCAGTGGCTCGAGGTGTCGTCGTGCTCGGTGTTCGCCGATTTCCAGGCGCGACGCGCCAACATCCGATACCGTCCGGCGCCGGGCGAGAAGCCGCGCCATGTGCACACGCTGAACGGCAGCGCGCTGGGTGTGCCGCGCACCTTCGACGGGCTGCTCGAGACCTATCAGCAGGCGGACGGCACCGTGGTCATCCCGGAGCCGCTGCGCGGTTATCTCGGTGGGCTGGAACGTCTGACCGCACCGTGATCGACAACGAGATCGACCCGGCATGGCTGAACGATCGCAGCGAATTCCAGCAGAACTGGGTGCACGGGCTGCGCAACCCTTCGGGGCTGCATCTGCAGTACGAGCTGGACGCCGCGCTCGTCTTCACGCACTGGACGCCCGGCGAGGATCACGCCGGCTTCCCCGGTTTCGCGCACGGCGGGATCATCAGCGCCGTGCTGGATGACGTGATGGGCCGTTGCTCGGCGCTGCACCGTCATTGGGTGGTCACCGGCCGCCTCGAGGTGCGCTACCGGCGGGCCGCGCCGCTGGGGACGCGGCTTCGCGTCGAGGGCCGCATCACCCGGCTCCTGCGTCGCGCGCTCCACACCGAAGGTCGGGTCCTTCTCCCCGATGGTGGCGTGGTGGCCGAGGCGACGGGCACGTATCTCCCGCTCTCGGACGACCTGCGCCGCCAGATGGTGGCCGCCTGGCCGGGATTCGAGGAGTTCCTCTGATGCGCTCGCCTTCCGCATAGAGTGGTGACGATGCCTGAAGAACGCGAGATCAAGATCCCGGTCGGGGTGGACTTCGTGCTCCCCGACCTCGATGGCGTCGTTGACGGCACGCACGCGCTCGACCGTGGCGCGGTGGAGCTGTCGGCGACGTACTGGGACACCGACGACCTGACCCTGCTCCACGCCAAGCTCGGTCTGCGCCATCGGAGCGCGCCAGGCGAACCCGGCAGGTGGACGCTCAAGGCCGGCGCCCGGATGGTCGGGGACGCCGTGTCCCGCGAGGAGACCGACTTCCCGGGCCCCCCGGAGCAGCCACCTGCGGCAGCCGTCGACGTGATCCGCGCGGCGGTGGGCGAGGTGGCGCTGCATCCGGTCGCGCAGCTCGTGACCGACCGGCATACGGTCGACCTCGTTGCCGGCGAAACGCGCCGCGCCGAGGTGGCGGACGACCGGGTGTCCGTCCGATCCGGTGGCACAACGGTCGAAACTTTTCGCGAGGTCGAGGTGGAGCTCTTCGACGCCGATGAGGAGCTGATCAGCGCCGTCATGACCCGGCTGCGCGCAGCGGGCGTGGGCGCGCCGGACAGCACCCCGAAGTACGTCCGCGCGCTGATGGCGCTCGGGCATCGCATTCCGGGCCGAACGCCGAGCTGACCGTCTCCAGGAGGGAGGAGGGAGACGTAGCCCGCTCGACGCGGGCTGCGCTCCCGTCCGGTAGGACCCGCCCCCTGGGCACCATCCCCCTGGCCGTCAGCCCCCTCAGATGTGGCCCCTGGCCGAGCATCGTGACAATGGCCACCTGAGGTGTGGTGACCGCCCTGCGTGGGCTTCACCGATATTTACCGTTCGCAAATAAACATTTGCCAAGCGCCCCCCCGCAGCCCTTCGGCTGCCCCGGTCTGCGCGAGTAAAGTCGGGAGTGTGACGTTGGCTGCGAAAGTGAAGCCGGAAGCCGGGAGCAGCGACTTCTTTGAGGACGCCACGATCCACGACCTGCGGCTCGCGGCGATGTTCCGGCGCGGGTTCCGTCAGGCGATGATCCAGATCAACCGGTCGCTGGCCCAACACGACCTGAGCCCTCTCCAGTACCACCTGCTTCTCGAGGCCGGCGCCGCCGGGACCGAGGGCTGCGTCCAGGGTGATCTCGCCGAGCTCATCCAGGCGCCGGAGGCGCGTGTCTCCCTGATGGTTCACGAGCTGAACGCGCGCCGTCTGGTTCGCACGGTGCGGTCCGCCCCGGACCGGCGCATGGTTCGCGTCGGCCTCACCGAGGCCGGCTGCCGTGTCGTCGAAGCCGCGCTCCACGCCCAGCGTGCGGCCCTCCACGAACTGGCCCAGGACTTCGACGTGCCCGGCGTCGCGCAGATGCTCCGCGGCGCGGTGCAGCTATACCTCGGGGTCGATATTGCCGAGGAAGGCCGCCTCTAGCACCGCGCCGACGCGCAGCGAGTAACGCGGGGCGTTGATCCCGAGCCAGATCGCCTCCCCCCAGTTCGCCGGCTGACGGATCGCCCGCGCCGGCTCGGCCCACGCCGCCGACAGCTCGCGCGACGGAGTGTCGAGGATCACCCGGAGCACTCCGAAACGCTGGGCGGATTCGGCGGCTCCAGCCGATTCCATGTCGACGGCGACGTGACCGCGCCCCGCCCACGTCTCCCTGGCGGCTCCGGTCACCATTCCCGAGGTCGAGATCAGCGATCCGCCGACGAACGGGAGGCGCAGGTAGTTCGCGGCTCGCTCGAGCGCGGCCACGACACCGGGATCGCAGGCATGGGCCACCCCCTGCTCGTCGACCACCTGGGTCGCGATGACGACGGTGCCCGGCGCGTGCTCGGCCAGGAGGCCGCCGCAGAGCCCGGCGCTGATCACGATTCCCCGCATGCCAGCCGGTGGCCTGCCGCCGATACCGACCTGGACGACGCGCAGATGCCGGGCCCGGCGGCGCACGCCCCAGGCTTCCACACCCATCGCGCAGACGGCGTGAACCGGCGCCTCAGGCGGCATAGCCGTTGTCGCGATACCAGCGCACGGCGCGTTCGATCGCATCGTCCGCGCTCGAGGCGCGATATCCCAACTCCGCAGCCGCCTTCGCGCTCGAGGCGTACATCTCGAGCCTGCCCATGCGCACGCCCTCGAGCGGGATCGCCGGCTGCCCGCCGGTGAACCGGACCCGAGCGAAGTCCACGCGTGCCGCCGCGGCCGCGATCGTGTAGGGGAGTGGAAACGTGCGCGGGGGTCTGCCGGCGGCGCGCGCGATGAGCCGCCACAGCTCGGCGAGTGTGAGATTGACGCCGCCGGCGATGTAGCGCTCGCCAGAACGCCCGCGCTCGAGGGCCAGCACGTGCGCGGCTGCGACGTCTTCGACGGGGACGATGTTCATCCCGCCGCCGAGCGTTGCGGGCAGCCGGCCGCGCAGCAGGTCGACGATGATCTTCCCGGTCGGCGTCGGCCGGTGATCCCCCGGCCCGATCGGAGCGGTCGGCAGCACGGTGACCACCGGAACCTGGGCGCTCAGCGCGGCTCGCTCACCGGCGAGCTTGGACGCGTGGTACGACCAGCCCCGATGGTCGGGGCTCGCCCAGTCGGACTCGGTTGCGGGGCGATCCGCTCCGGCGGGGGGCAGCGCGGCGGAGCTCGATGTGACCACGCAGCGCTCGACCCCTGCCATCCGCGCAGCCTCGAGGATGCCGGCGGTTCCGCGGATGTTCACGGCCGCGATCGCTGCACGATCGCGCGCTGAGAACGAGTACAGCGCTCCTGTATGGATCACATACCGGCACCCGCGCAGCGCCGCGACCAGCGCGCCCGGTGCCAGGAGATCACCGGTCACGCTGACGACGCCGGGCGGTGCGTCCCATGGGCCCCGGACGAGCGCGCGCACGCGGTACCCGCGGGCGAGCAGCGCGCTGAGCACGTGCGAGCCCACGAACCCCGTCGCGCCGGTGAGAAAGACGTCACCCCCGCCGGGCGTTGCCTGCGCCCCGTTCATGGTCAGTTCAGATGCGCCTTGGTCCCGCGGGGGCGGAGGCTGTCGCGTGCCGCGCGCAGCGATTCGCGCAGCGACGCCGACGTGGCGACCACCGCCGTCGGCTCGTAGCCGCAGTGCGCCATGCAGTTGCTGCAGCGTTCGTCGCGGCCCCGACCGTACTTCTCCCACTCTGTGGTCTCGAGCAGCTCGCGATACGAGGACGCGTAGCCGTCCGACATCAGATAGCAGGGGCGCTGCCAGCCGAGCACCGAGTAGCTCGGGATGCCCCACGCGGTGCAGCTGAAGTCGACCTTGCCCTCGAGGAAGTCGAGGAAGAGCGGGGAGTGGTTGAGGCGCCACTTCTTCCGGCGCCCATCCGCGAAGGCGTCACGGAAGATTGCGTGCGTGCGCTCGACGTTGAGCCAGTGCTCCTGGTCGGGTGCCTTCTCGTAAGCGTAGCCGGGCGAGATCTGCATGCTGTCGACCTGCACCTCGTCGTTGAGGAAGTCGAGCACGCCGCGGATCGATCGCGCGTCATCCTGGTCGAAGAACGTGGTGTTGGTGGTGACCCGGAAGCCGCGCGCCTTGGCCGCGGCGATGGCGGCGATGGCCTTGTCGAACACTCCCGTGCGGCACACCAACTCGTCGTGGCGCTCACGCAGGCCGTCGATGTGTATCGAGAACGAGAAATACGGCGACGGCGTGAAGAGATGCAGCTTCTTCTCGAGCAGGAGCGCGTTGGTGCAGAGGTATACGTAGCGCTTGCGCGCGACCAGCGCCGCGACGATCTGGTCGATCTCCTTGTGCACCAGCGGTTCTCCGCCTGCGATCGACACCATGGGCGCCTGGCATTCCTCGACCGCGTCAATGCACTGCTGCACGCTGAGCCGCCGCTGAAGGATCGCGTCCTCGTGCTGGATCTTGCCGCAGCCGGCGCAGGCCAGATTGCACTGATATAGCGGTTCGAGCTGCAGGACCAGCGCGAACTTCTCGTTGCGACGCAGCCGTTGCCGCGCCACGTAGCTGCCAACGCGCATCGCCTGTCGCAGGGGCACCGCCATGTCGCTCTCCTTACTGCTCTTGAAAACTCATCGCTGGGCGACCAGCTCGCGCTCGTCAGCCCGCCGTGCGATCGCGGTGGGCTCGCCGCCGGCGAGCGCGAGGGTCGGAAACACGTGCCGATAGAGGTGGTAGTTGATGTAGAAGTCTCCGGGAAACCCGGTGCCGGTGTGCTCGGGCTCATCCCAGGTGCCGTCGCGCTGACGTTCCAGGAGAAACGCCCGGCCGCGTGCGCATGCGTCGTCGTCGCCCGTCCCCGCGAGCTGCAGGGTCAGCAAGGCCCACGCGGTCTGCGACGGCGTGCTCGTGCCCACACCCGCGAACAACTCATCAACGTACGACTGGCAGCTTTCACCCCAGCCGCCGTCCGGGTTCTGCACGCTGCGCATCCATGCCGCCGCATCCCGGATCATGTCGTCGCCGGCGCGGAGCGCGACCAGAGCACTGACCACGCACCAGGTGCCGTAGATGTGGTTGACACCCCATCTGCCGTACCACGATCCCCACGGACGCTGGGTTGCGCGCAGGTACGCGAGGGCCTGCGGGACCTCGGCGTCGTCGGGCCCGCACCCCACCGCCGCGAGCATCTCGATCACGTGCGCGGTCACATCCTCGGAGGGCGGGTCGAGCATCGCGCCGAAATCCGCGAACGGCAGCCTGTACACGAGGGCGCGCGTGTTGTCCTTGTCGAACGCCGCCCACGCACCGTTGCGGGAGCGCATCGCCCGGCACCACCGCACGGCGTCGGCGACCGGCTGTGACACGTGCGCCGGATCGGCGGACTCCAGCAGCGCGAGAACGACCACCGCGGTGTCGTCGACATCCGGATAGGTGTCGTTGTCGAACTCGAATGCCCATCCGCCGCAACCGTCGAGCGGGACCTTGACCTGCCAGTCGCCGCCGCCCCGGATCTGCTCCGCGAGCAGCCAGTCCACCGCGCGCCGCAGCGCGTCCTGCTCGCGTGGGATGCCCGCCTTGCGCAGCGCGAGCATCGCCCATGCCGTGTCCCACACCGGCGACATGCACGCCTGAAGTCGCCACCCGTGCTCGTCGTCGATGGCGAATCGACGAAGACCCTCGAGCCCGCGGCGCATGACGGGATGGTCGATCGACATACCCTCGAGGTTCAGGGCGATCAGCGAGTACACCCACGGGGGCTGGATGCCGCCCCAACCGCCGTCGGCCTCCTGCCGTGCGGTGATCCACTCGACCAGCTTGTGGCGCGATGCCGCCCGACCCGGCTGGCGGGGGAGGCGGTCGTAGAGCTTCAGCGCGTGGTCGAGCCAGAGGAACATGCCCGACCCCGGCACGCTGTGCATCCGTCGCTCGCTTCCGGGCGCGATCAGCTCGTTGACGCTGACCCCAAGGTCGCGGACCGGGCGGCGCGAGATGACGATCAGCAGCGGCGCGATCGTTCCCCGCGCCCAGCACGCGAAGTCGTAGAGGTTGAGCGGCGCCCAGGAGGGGAGCCGCACCAGTTCCGGTGGCATGCTCGGCACGCCGTCCCACGGGTAGACGCCGAAGAGCGCGAGCCAGATCTTCGTGAACACGCGCGCCTCGGCGAGCCCCCCCTGGTCGAGGATCGTGCCCAGTGCCTTGCGCAGCTGTGGCAGGGTCGCGTCAACACCGAGGACGCGCAGCGCCACATACGCCTCGATTGTCGTGCTGAGATCGCCGGGACCGTCGTGGTACAGGGACCAGGTGCCGTCCTCGCGCTGGGTGTCGAGGATGTGGCGCAGCGCCCCGTCACGAATGTCGTCGTGCGAGATGCCGAGAAAGCGGAGCAGCAGCACGTGTTCGGCCGTCATGGTCACGTTGGTCTCGAGCTCGCCGCTCCACCAGCCGGCTGCGTCCTGACGCTCGAGGAGCCAGTCGACCGCAGAGCGCAGCGCTTCAGACTGCACGGGCAACCTCCAGCGGCGCGGCGCTTGCGTGCGGGCTGGTCGTGGAGAGCCACCCGGCGGCGTTGCTGAGGAGTGTCAGCGCCGCGGTCCGTCCGCTTCGGACCGCCGACTCGATCGTCGCCGGCCATCCGGTGTCGGTCCACGCGCCCGCGATCACGAGGTTGGAGAGGGTCGTGGTCGCAGCCGGCCGGTGCATTCCCGGGGCCGGGATGAAGGTGGCCTCCGGGTCGCGCGTCGCCGCCCCGTGCAGCAAGCGGGCGCGAGCGGCCTCGGGCAGCACCGCGGCCAGCTCGTTGCGAGCGAGCTCGACCAGCTCTCGCTCCGGGCGCTGGACGAGGTCATCGGCCGCACTCAGGCTGCAGCACACGTACCCGGGTGTCTTCTCGAACACCCACTGCACCGGTGAGTCGAGGAGCGCCGCGAAGTCGCACCCGAGCACGGGCCGGTCATACCAGAGATGCACGTCGACAATCGGCATGGCCGCGAATGCATCCAGCCCGGCGACCCCGTGCGCCGGCACGTCCTCGAGGATCGCGCTCAGACGTTGCGGTGGCACCGCGATCACGCAGGCGTCGCATGCCGCACCCGCCCCGCCGCTCAATTTCACGCCGGTGACGCGGTCGCCCTCGCGGTGGAGCCCGACCACCGCCTGGCGCAGATGCACGCCATCGAGCCGGGCCGCCGCAGCCTCCGCGAGTCTCGCCAGCGGGACGGTGAGGTACGCGATGCGCGCAGCGTCACGATCGCCGAGAAACGCGGTGCGTATGACGAAGAGCCCCATCTCGGCGGACACGCGGTCGAGTGGCGCGTTCAGGGCGGGCACGAGAAACGGCTCCCAGAACGCCCGCAAGGCCCGCGTGCTCTGGTGATGACGGCGCAACCACGCCGCCATGTCGCCCTTCGGAGTCCGGTCGGCGCGCGCGGCGACCAGTGCCCGCCCGACCTGGAGACGGTCGAGCGTGGTGAGGTGCGGATAGCGAGCGAACCCCGTCATCAGGTGCAGCGGAGCCGGCAGTGCCGCTGCGCGCAGGTGGGCGGGCGGGCGCGTGCGCGAAAGCACCGTGACCTCGAATCGCGGTTGTATGTAGAGCGAGTCGCTGAGGCCCAGCTCTTCGACCAGATCGAGCGTCGCGGTGCAGCAGGCGAGAACGACGTGCTGTCCGCAGTCGACCTCCTGGCCGTCCACCTCGAACGAGGTCGCCTTGCCGCCGAGCAGGCGGGAACGCTCGTAGAGGTCGACGCGCCAGCCGCGCTTGGCCAGCGCCAGCCCGGCCGTGAGGCCCGCAAGCCCGGCACCGACAACCGCGACGCGCGGCTCGCGTGTCATACCGCCGCCAGCCACGAGCGAGCCATGACGCCGAGCTTGGCCGCCTTGGACAGATGTGCGCGACCGCGCAGCGGCAGCTCGGGTGCTGCCTCGATTCGATCGAGGATGCCCAGGTAGATCCCGGCCATGGTGCGGACGCACACCGCGGGCTGCTTGGGGATCGACTCGGTCACGCGGATGCCGGACGCGTGCAACTGCCGCGCGCGAGCGATCTGCATCGCCATGAACGCGTGCCAGCCCGGCGCGACGGTGCCGTCGAGGATCTGGCTCTCCGTGATCCCGTACTCCGCCAGCTCATCGAGGGGCAGGTAGATGCGCCCGCGCGCCGCGTCCTCCCGCACATCCCGCAGGATGTTGATGAGCTGGAGCGCGACGCCCAGCTCATCGGCCCGCTCCAGGGCGATCGGATCGCGAAAGCCGAAGATGCGCACGCACATGCGCCCGACCACTGACGCCACCAGGTTGGCGTACGCGCGCAACTCGTCCCAGGTCTGATACCGCGTCGTCGACAGGTCCATCGCCACACCGTCGATGAGCATGTCGAGCTCGGTCATGGGGATCGCGTGGCGCCGCATCGCGATCGCGAGCAGTCCCATGATCGGGTCGGTGCTGTCACCGGGGCGGGTGTCGCGAAGACGGCGGCGATGGTGCTCGAGCCGGTCGTCCCGCGACGCCCGGCCGTCGAGGTCGGCGTCATCGTCAACCTGACGTGCGAAGTCGTAGAGCGCGTAGATCGACGTGCGTTGCCGGCGTGGCAGCGCGATGAACCCCCAGTAGAAGTTGGCTGCCTCGCGGCGTGCCATGTCCTCGCAGTAGCGCTCGAGCGCGCGGACGTCGGGGAGAGTCGGAGTGTCAAGCATGCCGGTCACCCGCCGGTCGCGCGGGCAGCGGAACGGCTGCGGCCTCACCGTGACGCACGCCCGCCGACAGGGCTGCCGCGATGATCCGCACCCGCGCCGCGCGGTCGACTGCCGGACGCTGCGCAACGGTGCGATAGCCCGCTCCGGCAATCGCGTCGAGAATTGCCGTCCCGCCGAGGCGATAGAGCGCGAGTTGCACACGCAGCCGCGACGGCGCCAGCGCCTCGAGCGCGAGGCCGGAAGCGAGCAGCGTGCGCGCCCGCTCGCACATGGAGCGTGTCGCGCCGTCGATGCCGAGCTCGCGGATGTCGCGCTGGAGCAGGTAGGTGCGGCCGAGGCGCTTGTCAACCGACACGTCCTGGGCGAAGTTGGCGAGCTGCAGGCCGATGCAGACGTCGTCGCTGAGTGACACGGCAGCCGGATCGCGAATGTCGAACAATCGGAGCACGATGCGTCCGACCGGAGCCGCTGAGAGCATGCAATAGCCGCGCAGCGAGGCCCAATCCTCGTAGGTGTCGATGCGCTGGTCCTGCAGGTTGGCATCGATCAGGTCGACGAAGGGTTGCGCCTCGAGGCCGAACCTCTGGACCGTGTCGGTGAGGGCCACAAGCACCGGATGGGTGCGCTCGTCGTGATCGAAGCTCTCACGAGTCTCGTCGCGCCAGCGGCGCAGGCGTCGCATCGCCACGGCACGATCACCGCTCTCATCGCCGAGGTCGTCTGTGAACCTGCAGAACGCGTAGACCCTCATGAGGTCGCAACGCAGCGATCGCGGCGAGAGCCGCGAGGCCACCGTGAAATTCTCGTAGTGCCTGACCAGGCGGCGGCAGTATGCGTCGGCGGCCTGGACCGACACATTGGACTGCGCCATCAGAGCGCCCGCCCGTCGCAGCGGATGAGGCGTGCGTCACTGCGGAGGTCGGCGAGCCTCGCCGCGCCGACGCAGAACATCGCGAGGCGCAGCTCCTCGAGGATGCCCGTCACGGTCTCATCGAGGGCGTCGTCGCCCGCAGCGGCGGCGCGGACGAGCGGCCCGGCGATCCCCACCGAATCCGCCCCCATGGTCAGCGCCTTGGCGATGTCGATGCCGTTGCGCACACCACCACTCGCGATCAGCACACCGCTCGGAGCCGCAGCGCGCGCGCGGATGAGCGCGTCGGCCGTCGGGATGCCCCAGCTGGCGAATGACGCCGCGATGCGCGCCCGGACCGGGTCGCTCATGCGATGACGCTCGACCTCGCTCCACGAGGTGCCGCCTGCCCCGGCAACGTCGACGGCCGCCACTCCCGCATCGAAGAGTCGCGTCACGAGGTCGTCGGCGATGCCCCACCCGACCTCCTTGACGACCACCGGCGCGTCCAGGCCCGCACAGACCGCCGCGATCCGGGCCATCAGACCGGCGAAGGACGTGTTCCCCGACGTCTGCAACGCCTCCTGGAGTGGGTTCAGGTGCAAGACGAGCGCATCGGCGCGGAGCACGTGGAGGAGATGTCGGCACTCGGCGATTCCGACACCGAGATTGAGCTGCACCGCGCCGAGGTTGGCCAGCAGCGGCACATCGGGCGCAAGCGCGCGGACGTCGAAGGTGGGCAGGACCTCGGGCTGCTCCAGGAGGACGCGGCACGAACCCAGGCCCATCGCCAGACCGTGGGCCTGGGCGACACGCGCGAGCCGCCGATTGATGACTCGGGCCTGCTCCGTGCCACCCGTCATGCACGAGACGAGGAGCGGGGCACCCACGTGACGGCCGAGAAGGTTGGTGCGCAGCTCAACGTCGTCGAGGTCGATCTCCGGCAGGGCTCGATGCACGAAGCGCCAGTCGTCGAAGCCCGTCTCGATGCCCTTGGCGGCGACGTCCTCCTCGAGGTTGATGCGCAGGTGCTCGTCCTTGCGCGAGGCCGTGCCCGATACGGTTCTCGCGTCGGTGATCAAGCTATCGGTTGCGTTCAGCAACATGGATCGCCAGGTCCGCGAAGTCTGTGAGCGCCTCGTCCGTCATGCAAGTGACCGTCTCGTCCGCCAGGCCCGTGAGCGCCGCGACGGCATCCCGTGCGAGCACCATCGGCACCCCGGCGGTCAGCGCCGGTCCACCGAGTTCGTCGAGCAGCGCCCGCAGGCGGAACTCCCCGCCGGGCTCACGTTCGCGGAAGAGCCGGCGGAGCTCGCGGCGCCGCGCCGGCGTCGCCACGTCATACGCGGCCACGACCGGGTAGGTGAGCTTGCGGCGCCGAAGGTCCCCACTCCGGCCCTTGCCGGTGAGTTGCGGGTCGCCCCAGGTGCCGAGCCAGTCGTCGCGGACCTGGAAGGCAAGGCCGAGCAACCTGCCCGCGGCGTCGAATCGCCGGGCCACGGCGCGCGGGGCTCCGGCGAGCACTGCTCCGGAGGCCATGGCGGCGCCGAGCAGCGCACCGGTCTTCATCGTCACCAGGCGCAGGTAGGTCGCCTGCGAAGCCCCGGCCCGGCCTTCCAGGGAGAGGTCGAGGCATTGGCCCTCAACCACCTGGACAACCGCGGCGCTGAGCAGGTGGGCCGCGCGCATCCGCCGTCCAGGACGCGGTCCCGGCGCGAGCAGGCCGCTCAGGGCGTTGGCGAACATGCCGTCGCCTGCGTTGATGCCCTGCTCGGCACCCCAGATGGTCCAGACCGTCGGGCGGTGGCGCCTGAGTTGATCACCATCCTGGATGTCGTCGTGGATCAGGGTGAAGTTGTGGATCAGCTCGACCGCAACCGCTGCCGGCAGCGCCCAGGCGGGGTCACCGCCGAGCGACTCGCATGCCCAGAGCGCCAGCGCCGGGCGGATGCGCTTGCCCGCGGGCTCGTTGGCCGGGTTTCCCTGCACGTCCGTCCAGCCGAGGTGATAGGCGGCCATCTGCCGGAGCAGCCCCCTGGTGCGTGGCGCCGTCTTACGGAGCCCTGAGTCCAGCAGTGCTGTGTGCCGGTCGAGAAGCGCCGGCTGCCCCTCGATCGGCGGCGACGCATCGATGTCGAGAACGCGTTCCGCCATGGGCCTCCCCCTGCAAGGAAGCTTTCTACGTCGTAACTATCGTCGAATGGTAACCAACGGGCTTCCGCGGCGGCAAGCCGGTCAAACGTCGTCGGCGGCCGGGAGCACGACCTGGAACTCGGTGCCGTGACGAGGCTCGGAGGTCACCGACACGGTCCCCCCGTGGGCCTCGACCACGTGCCGGACGATCGCGAGACCGAGCCCGGAACCCTCACCGTCGCGCTGCCGGGAGCTGTCCGCCTTCCAGAACCGCTCGTAGATGCGCGGCAGGTCCGCCGGCGTGATCCCGACGCCGCTGTCGCGACAGCGCAGCACCACCTGTCCGGCGGTGCCCGGCGCCGCACTGATGGTGATCAGCCCGCCCGACGGCGTGAACTTGATGGCGTTGTGGGCGAGGTTGCGGAGCACCTGGCCGAGGTGCGATGCGTCGCCGATGAGATCCGGAGTCCCCGGCGCGACGCTGACCTCGAGCGAGACGCCCTTGCTCTCGGCGAGGGGACGGAGGCGATCCAGGCTGCTCATCAGTCGGGCGATGGGGACGCGCTCGCTGGCCATCGGCCGCAGCCCGGACTCGATGGTGCTCAGCTCGAGCAGCTCCTCGACCATCTGCGCCATGTGCGAGGCCTCCTGGCCGATCCGCCGGACGAAGGCGGCCGCTGCGCCAGGGTCCTCCAGGCCGCCGTTCGCCAGGGTCTCGGCGATCAGCTGGACCGCGGTGATCGGCGTGCGCAGCTCGTGCGAGACGTTACTGACAAAGTCGCGCCGAACTCGTTCGAGATGGTGCACACGCGTCTCGTCTCGCACCATCAGCAGCGTCGCCACCTCGCCATTCAGCGCGATCGCGCGAGCGTTGAAATCGCGGTCGTGCAGCGTGATCGCACGCTCCTCGACGTGCCCGCTCTGGCGCGCGGCGTCGAGCAGGCGGATCAGCCGGTAGTCCACCTCTCCGGCGACGAAGTCCGAGCCCTCCGCGAGCGTAAGGCCCAGCAACCGGCGCGCGGGTTCATTGGCGAGGAGCACCCGGCCACCTGCGTCAAGACCGACAATGCCGGGGTCGAGGAGCAGTCCCACGGCTCGCAGCACGTCGATGCTCCCCGAGCCTGAGGGTGGATCGACGACGCTCAACACCTCCACCGTGGCGAGTATAGGCGCGTCGCCGGCGGCGCCCATCGAGGCGAACCGCTAAGCTCGTTGCATGGCGCCCATCCGTCGCCAAACGTATTCTCGTGGTCGAGGACGAGGACGCCATCCGCGAGACGCTGCGCTACAACCTCGCTCGCGAGGGCTACCAGGTCGTCGAAGCGGCAACGGGGCCCGACGCGCTCGACCGGGCTCGAGCGGAGCGCCCGGACCTGATCCTCCTCGACGTCATGCTGCCGGGGTTGAGCGGCCTCGAGGTGTGCCGGGTGCTGCGCCAGGAATCGTCAACGCCCATCCTCATGCTCACCGCCAAGGGAACTGAGGTGGACAAGGTCGTCGGCCTGCAGCTCGGTGCCGACGACTACGTGACCAAGCCCTTCTCATTCAATGAGCTGCTGGCCCGCATCACAGCGCTGCTCCGCCGCTCGGAGATGAGTGCGCGCCCGACCGGTGCGCCCGAGATCGAGGAGTTTGAGGGCTTCAAGATCGACCGCGCAGCTCGAACGATTCATGTCGACATCGTGGAGCTCCGACTCGCCCCAAAGGAGTTCGACCTGCTCTCCCTGCTCCTGCGCAACAGCGGCCGGGTGCTCTCCCGCCAGGCGATCATCGCCGCGATCTGGGGCAACCGCTTCTACGGCGACCCCAAGACCGTCGACGTTCACGTGCGCTGGCTGCGCGAGAAGTTCGAGCCCTTCGCCCAGATCCCGTTCCGGATCACCACCGTGTTCGGTGTGGGCTACCGCCTGGACCGGATCGGCGCCATCGAGCCGTCCCCGTAAACTCGACCCAAGTAGCGGAGGAGACGCGTGGACGCAGCGGTCATCGGCGGTGGTGTCATCGGTCTCGCAGTGGCCTGGCGGGCTGCTCGTGCCGGCCTCACCGTGGCGGTGGTGGACCCGGACCCCGGATCCGGCGCGTCCAGCTTCGCGGCGGGGATGATCGCTCCGGTCGGAGAGGCTGAATTCGGCGAGGAGGCGGTGGTCGCGCTCAACCGCGATTCGGCCGCTCGATACCCATCCTTCATCGCCGAACTCGAGCTCGATGCGGGCCGCTCCGCCGGATACCGCCAGACGGGCACGCTGCACGTGGCCGTCGACGCCGATGAGCAGAGTGCGCTCGAGCGTCATTTCCGATACCGGCAGGAGCTCGGGCTTCCCGTTGAGCGGCTCACATCACGCCAGACCCGCGACCTGGAGCCCGGGCTCGCTCCGTCGATCCGCGGCGGCATGCTGGTCGAGTCCGACCATCAGGTCGACCCTCGCGCCATGATCCCGACGCTGCTCCAGGCGTGCAGCCGCCTCGGGGTCCAGATCCACCGGTCGAAGGCATCCCTGCTGATCGTGGCCGGGCGCGCGGTCGGCGTGGCGCTTGACGGCGGGCAGCGGCTCGACGCGGAATCGGTTGTGCTTGCGGCGGGGTGCTGGTCGGGCGCAGTGCCCGGGGTGCCGGACGACGATCTCCCGCCCGTACGACCGGTGAAGGGCCAGATCCTGCGGTTGCGCGGTGCGTCGGAGATGATCGCCCGAACCATCCGTGGCGGTTCCGTCTACATCCTTCCCCGCGGCGACGGCCGCGTGGTGATCGGAGGCACCGTCGAGGAGCGCGGCTTCGATACATCGGTCACCGCAGGCGCGGTGTACGAACTGCTGCGCGAGGCGCGCGCCCTCGTCCCGGACGTTGCCGAACTGGAGCTTGCCGAGGCGTCGGCCGGCCTGCGCCCGGGATCGCCGGACAACATGCCGATCGTCGGCGACTCCACGACCCCCGGGCTCATCCTCGCGACCGGTCACTATCGAAACGGCTACCTCCTCGCCCCGGCAACCGCCGATGCGGTTGCGGTCGTGCTCGCAGGGGGCGCCTGGCCCGAGGCCACCCGGCCCTGGTCGCCATCACGCTTCCGCCGGACGGCAGGGGTCGGGGCATGATCATCGTCGTCAATGGCGAGAGCCGTGAGGTCGCCGAGGGAATGGGCCTGACCGATCTGCTCCGTGAGATGGAGCTCCCTCCCGAGCAGCGGGGGATCGCGGTGGCGCGCAACGGCGACGTGGTGCTTCGCGCCAGCTGGCCGGACACGACGCTGCTCGCCGGGGACAGGCTCGAGATCCTCCATGCCGTCCAGGGTGGTTGACGTGGACGACTTCCTGATCATCGCCGGGGAGCGCTTCAGATCACGATTGATCATGGGAACCGGCGGCGCCCCGAGCCTCGACATCCTCGAGCGGGCGCTCGAGGCGTCCGGCACCGAGATCGTCACCGTCGCGCTCCGACGCCTCGATCCATCAGGGGCGAGCTCGTTCCTCGCCGTCGTCGGCCGGTCAGGACGGCGGATTCTGCCCAACACCGCCGGCTGCTTCACGGCCCACGACGCGGTCACGACCGCGCGGCTGGCGCGCGAAGCCTTCGATACCAACTGGATCAAGCTCGAGGTGATTGCCGACGAGGACACGCTGCTGCCCGACGGCGCCGAGCTCCTGGTCGCGGCGGAGCAACTCATCGACGACGGGTTCGTGGTGCTCCCCTACGCGAACGACGACCCGGTGCTCTCACGGCGGCTCGAGGATCTGGGCTGCGCCGCGGTCATGCCACTCGGAGCGCCGATCGGGAGCGGGTCGGGGATTCGCAACCCGTACAACCTGCGGATCATCCGCGAGCGCGCCGGGGTTCCGGTGGTGCTCGACGCGGGCGTGGGAACCGCTTCGGACGCAGCCATCGCGATGGAGCTGGGATGCGACGCGGTGCTCGTGGCATCGGCGATCACGCGCGCAGCCGAGCCGGTGCTGATGGCACGGGCGATCGGATCGGCTGTCGAGGCCGGCCGGCTCGCATTCCGGGCCGGTCGGATCCCACAGCGCCTCTACGCCGAGGCGTCGACCTCGTGGGAGGGGCTGCCCGATCTCGGTCATCGTCCCAACGCGGTGCCAGCGCTGGGCGATGCCGAGTCCGGGTGACCGGAGGCGGGAGCGCCTGGCGCGAGCCCGCCTGTACGTCGTCACCGGGGCCCGCGCCGCCCAAGGGGATCTCGCGGCGTTTCTCGGCGCGGTGCTCGAGGCCGGGGCGGACATCGTGCAGCTGCGCGAGAAGGAGGCGGAGGCGGGTGACCTGCTGCGCTGGAGCAAGGACTTTCGCGCTGCGGCCGACCGGCACGGAGCGCTGTTCGTCATGAACGATCGGCCGGACGTGGCGCTCGCCGCCGGCGCGGACGGCGTCCATGTCGGGCAGAACGATCTCCCGCCGGCCTGGGCGCGAAAGGTGACCGGACGCGACATGCTCATCGGCCTCTCGACCCACTCCATCTCGGAATTCGACTCGGGCGCGCCCGAGGCCGACTACCTGTGCGTCGGTCCGCTGGTGGCGACGCCGACCAAGCCGGGCCGGCCCGCGACCGGGCTCGACATCGTCAGCCACGCGGCGGCGCGTGTCCGAGCGGGCTCTGAGCGGCGCCCCTGGTTTGCGATCGGGGGTATCGACACTGCATCGCTCCCCGGTGTCGTGGCGGCTGGGGCAACGCGGATCGCCGTCGTGCGGGCGGTCGCGGGTGGCGATCCCAGTGCCGCCGTCAGGGCACTGATGTCGGGCCTCGCAGGATCCGTCAGGTAGTGAGCATCGCCTCGCCACCTGCGTCCTGAAAGTGGGGACGCCGCGAGCACCGTTAAGCGCTTCTTAACCCTCTTGCTGTGTCGTCCTTAACCAAACGATTGGCAGGATAGGGTCCGAAGTCGCCAGGACGGCGGATCAGAAGCGGGGTACCGAGGGCCAAGATGACCGTCGAGATTGAATCATCGCTGGATTTCGGTCGCGCATTCTGGCGTCGAGGCGCGAGCGTCAGGAGTGCGTTGACACTGCTGGCGGGAAGCACGGTGCTCGCGGCCTGTGGATCGAGCAGTACGCCCGGGACCGCCGCGCCGAGCGCCACACCAACGCCCGTTTGCACCGGGACCACGGCGAACCCCGGCTATAGCAACGGCCTCGCTACGGTTGCCGGCCAGGCCACGTCGCTGAGTGGGGCGGGATCGACATTCGTCGCACCGATGATGTCGGTCTGGACGAAGGCGTACGCGACAGCGAACAGCGTCCAGGTCGCCTACTCGTCGGTCGGCTCGGGTGCCGGCATCGCGCAGCTTCAGGCGAATACGGTCGATTTCGGTGATTCGGATGCGTTCATGAAGCGACTCCGACATCGCCAAGGCCAAGGGGCCCGTGGTGCAGATTCCGCTCGTGCAGGCGCCGGTCGTCGTTGTGTATAACCTTCCCGGCGTTGCGAGTGGTCTCAAGTTCGATGGAGACACACATTGGCAAGGTCTTCTCGGGCGCGATCACGGTGTGGAACGACCCGGCGATCAAAGCCTTGAATCCGGAGATCAGCCTGCCGAGTACCCCGATCGCCGTCGCTCATCGTTCGGACGGATCGGGGACAACGGCCATCTTCACCGACTTCCTGACTCAGACCAGCCCGGCATGGGTGACCGCACTCGGCGGATCAACCACCAGTGTTGGCAAGACGGTGGCCTGGCCGGTGGGAATCGGCGGCAAGGGCAACGATGGAGTGTCGGCAGTCGTCAGCCAAACGGCAGGTGGCATCGGCTACGTCGAGCTCGATTACGCGATCGCCCAGCATCAGACCTACGCGGACGTCAAGAACAAGGCCGGCGTGTTCATCCAGCCGTGCGAGCAGACTGCTGCTGCCGCAACTGTCGGGATTACAAGCTACCCATCCGACCTGCGAGTCGATATCGTCAACCAGTCGTCGAATGCTCAGGCATATCCCATCACCGGTTTGACATGGGCGCTTGTCTACCAGAATCAGACGAAGGCCGCGACGGCTGCTGCGCTCGTCAACTTCTTCTCCTGGGTCCTCACCAAAGGTCAGGATCTGACGGGCTCGGTCAACTACACCCCACTGGGGCCGACGCTCCAGGCCCTCTGCATTGCCCAGCTCAAGAAGATCACCGTCAACGGTACGCCGGTCTCGCCGTGAGTTGCCGACCACATTGACAGTGGTGGGTTTGTGATGCCGCCGCCAACTTCTGTGGGCGGCGGCATCGCCGCCTCTACCGTTCGGGGGGCGCCGATCCTGTTGAAGCGCGGTCGGCCCCGGATCGCCGATCGCATCTTCGGCGCCGGCGTATCCGTCATGGGGACGATCGTGCTCGTCGTGATCGCCGGGATGATCCTCTTCCTTGTGCTGGAAGGCCTCCCAGCAATGCAGCACTACGGCTTTTTCTCATTCATCACGAGTTCACGATGGACTCCGTCCACCGCCTTCCCGAACGTCATCGCGTCCCAATCCGTACGGAATTCTTCAGTTCATCTACGGCACGATGCTCACGTCGATCATCGGCATGATCATCGCCGTCCCACTCGCTGTCGGGGCGGCACTCGTCATCACGGAAGTGGCGCCCCAGCGCATCAAGGGACCCCTCTCCGCGCTCGTCGACCTGCTGGCAGCCGTGCCCAGCGTCGTCTATGGGTTCTGGGGGATCTTCGCGCTCCTTCCAGCGATCAGGCCGGTAGTCGACTTCCTGACGACAACTCTCGGGACCGTGCCGGTTATCGGTGTTGCGTTCCAGGGTCCGTTCTTTGGGGTTTCCTACTTCTCGGCGGGGCTCGTGCTCGCGATCATGGTGCTGCCGATCATCGCCGCAGTCTGCCGCGAGGTTTTCCGGAGCACGCCGCGGAACGAGAAGGAAGCGGCACTCGCTCTCGGCGCGACGCGGTGGGAGATGATCCGGATCGCGGTGCTTCCGCGGGCGCGTTCCGGCATGGTTGGCGCTTCGCTACTCGGTCTCGGGCGCGCTCTGGGAGAGACCATCGCGGTGACCATGGTGATCGGCAATGCCGTGCTGCACATCAACCCAAGCATCTTTTCGCAAGGGGCGACCATGTCCAGCGTCATCGCCAATGAGTTCACCGAGGCAACGGAGCCCTTTCATCTCTCGGCGCTGTTCGTGGTGGGGTTCTGGCTCCTGATCGTCGCTTTGGTGGTGAACATCCTTGCTCGCCTGGTTGCACGTCGCGGGGTGGCGTTATGAGCCAGCTTGCGCTCGGTACGCCTGGGCTCCGCAACCGTCCGGCGCTCCGGCGCAGGCAGGCAAAGAGTGCGGTATTTGTCGGTTTGCTGATCGCGGCGGTGGTCGTCGCGGTCGGCGTGCTCGCCTGGGTGCTCGTGTATGTCGCCATCCAGGGCGCCGCCGCCTTGAACCTCAATTTCCTCACGCAGACACCCCCGGGCAACCCAGCCGCCGCCGGTGGCGGGTTCTACAACGGCATCATCGGCAGTCTGATCATCGTCGGTATCGCCGCGTTGATCGCGGTACCACTCGGGATCGGCGCAGCGATCTATCTCGTTGAGTATGGTCGCGGACGCCTCTCCGGCACGATCCGTTTCTTCAATGACGTGCTGATCGGGATTCCCACCATCGTCACCGGCGCCTTCATCTATGCCATCTGGGTCACACGATTCGGTTTCTCCGGTTTCGCCGGATCGCTGGCGCTGGCGATCGTCATGATGCCCCTGATAACTCGGACGACTGAGGAGATGCTGCGGCTGGTGCCCAACGAGCTCCGGGAGGGCAGTCTCGCGCTCGGGGCCACACGTAGCCAGACCGTGATGCGCGTCTGCATCCCCACCGCTTTGCCTGGAATCATCACCGGGGCCATGCTGGCCGTCGCCCGCGCCATGGGGGAGACGGCCCCGATACTCCTGACCGCCCTCGGCAATGACTTGTTCACTGAGTACAATCCGGCAAAGCGCATGTCCACGCTCTCCCTCCAGATCTTCGACAACGCGGTCACGGGGTTCCAGGAAGGTCAAGGTCGGGCATGGGCGGGTGCGCTGACCCTCATCGCCATCGTGCTGATCTTCACATTGATCGCTCGTTTCTTCGGCCGCCGAGTGCGTACGACGAATGCCTGACGTGGCCACCGAACCTGCGCCTGCCACGGCGAAGATTGACGACAAGGTCACCGACCCGGGGACGTCGGCGCAGGGGTTGTCGATTGAAAGGCTCAACGCCTGGTTCGGCAAGCATCACGTGGTGGCTGATGTGGACTTGAAAGCTCCGGCGCATCGGGTCACCGCCCTCATCGGCCCGTCCGGTTGTGGCAAGAGCACGCTCCTGCGCTGTGTGAATCGCATGCACGAGATCGTGCCGGGTGCGCGCGTCGAAGGCCGGATCATGTTCGAGGGACAGAACGTCTACGACCCGGATATCGACCCAGGGTCCGTGCGCAGCGAGATCGGCATGGTCTTCCAGCGCCCTAACCCATTTCCCACCAAGTCGATCTTCGAGAACACGATCATCGGCGTGCGCCTCGCCAAATCAGCGGGGGATCGGAAGCTGGATGACATCGCCGAGGCCGCGCTGCGCCGGGCGCAGCTGTGGGACGAGGTGAAGGACCGCCTCAACAAGCCGGCCGTCAGCCTCTCAGGGGGACAGCAGCAGCGGCTCTGCATCGCCCGTGCCGTCGCGGTGGATCCCGCGCTCCTCCTTATGGATGAGCCGTGTTCCGCGCTGGACCCGATCGCGACCTTCAAGATCGAAGAGCTCATTCGCGAGATCGCCGATCAGTACACCGTGATCATCGTGACCCACAACATGCAGCAGGCGACACGGGTATCGCACTTCACCGGCTTCATGACGATTGAGCGCGCAGGCGAGCCCGGTCGGCTGGTTGAATTTGGCACGACCGACCAGATTTTCGGCGCACCGGCTCAGCCGGCGACCGAGGCGTATGTGAGTGGTAGGGTGGGTTGAGAGATGGCGAGTGAGCTGAGCATCCTGGGGCGGTTGCAGGAGTCCGACCCCGACCGGGAACGTCCAAAACGACCCAGTATCGTTCAGGTGGAGAGTCCCGCACTGAGTACGCGAAATGTCAATGCGCGTTATGGCTCATTCCTGGCGCTGCGCAACGTTTCCATATCGGCACCACTCGGAGAGATCACGGCAATCATCGGTCCCTCCGGCTGCGGCAAGTCCACGCTGCTCCGAAGCCTCAACCGGATCAACGACCTGATCCCCTCGTTCACCCTCGAGGGCGAGGTCATGGTGGGAGATCAGAATGTGTACGACTCGCGGGTCGACGTCGCGAGTCTGCGCCGGCGGGTTGGCATGCTCTTCCAGCGCCCGGCGCCGTTCCCGATGAGCATCTACGACAACGTCGTCTACAGCCTTCGTCTCGACGGACGCCAGACCAAGGCGGTGCTGGATGAAACCGTCGAGCGTTGCCTGCAACAGACGGCACTGTGGGATGAGGTGAAGGACCGTCTCAAGACGGCAGCCACCGGGCTCTCCGGAGGGCAACAGCAGCGCTTGTGCCTGGCGCGGACCCTGGCCGCCGGGAGCGACATCATCCTCATGGATGAGCCGTGCGCTGCGCTCGATCCCATCTCGACCCTGCGGATCGAGCAGCTGATGCGGGGGCTGTGCGGGACGGTGACGATCATCATCGTGACCCACAACCTGCAACAGGCGGCGCGAGTGAGCGACAACACAGCGTTCATGTTGATGGGCGAGGGCCGGGCGGGCGAGTTGGTCGAGCTCGGCAGGACCGATGAGATGTTCGCGGACCCGGTGGATAAACGAACCGAGGACTACATCACGGGGAGATTCGGATGAGCCAGCCGACGCCGGCGGGCACGCCCGTCACCCACAGGCCGGTTCTGCAGGCGGAACTTGACGCCATCCGCGCATCGATTGTCGAGCTGACCAAGCATGTCGAGGTCGCCATCGAGCGGGCAGTCTGGGGTCTGCGTGAGCGTAACCCGGATATCTGCACGTCGGTCATCGAGGGCGACGTCGCGATCAACGAGCAGCATCGCAAGATCCGCGATGCCTGCTTTCACGTGATCCTCACCCAGGCGCCGGTGGCACGCGACCTCCGCGACATCCACGGGTTCGATCACATGGCCTCCGAGTTGGAGCGCATGGCAGACCATTGCGTCTCGATCGCCCGGATCGGCAGGTCGATGACGGAGTTGCCCGACGTACCTTCCTCGGAGCCGCTCGGGGTGCTCGCCGAACAAGCTGAGACACAGGTGCGCGACATTCTCGCCGCCTTCGAGGCGCACGACACTCTTGCCGCCCGGGACATCGCTCGGCGCGACAGCATGGTCGATATGAAGTACCGCCAAATATTCTCGACCTACGTCAACGAGATGACCGCAGACGGGAGTCTTGCCCCACGTGCGACCGGATTGGTGTTCGTGGCGCACTACCTCGAACGGATCGGCGACCGGGTCACGAATATCGCCGAGGAACTGATCTTTGCCGAGACAGGTGGACTCGAGGATCTGGGGTAGCCTCGTACGTTTCCAGGGAACTCGGGTGGGTGGTAGCGACGCTCCATCTTGCTCGTTGAGCCTTCTCCGGAGGCCACACCTGATCGCGGCCCATAGCCACGCGGGCTCCGATCGGCTGCGCGATCCAGGATCCTGTGCGGTATTGCGGGGTAGGATGGGTGCCTCGTGGAGTTCCGTCGATGAGCAGCCTTTTCCGGCGGCGCCGCCAGGAACCTCTTGCGGCCCCGCCTCCAGAGCCCGAGCCGACCGGCATCGACTGCAGCGTGCCCGGGTGCCCGAACGGCAACGCGCTGACCTGCGAGTACCGCGATCGTCGGGGCCATCTGTGCACCGTCTCCTTCTGTCCGGACCACGGAGCGGTGATCGAGGGCGTTCCGTACTGCCGCCGTCATGCGAGTACCGTGCGTGCCATCGGGCCGTTGGCCTCAGACCCAAACGGGCGCCCCGACCTCGAGGACCGCACCCCATCGCTCGTCAACTGGATCTCGCGCGAGCTTGACGGGCACATCCGCGCGCAGCTGGAAGCGGCGGCGCGTGAAGGCGAATCCGTGTTGTCGGATGATGCCGTGCACCTCTCCCGCGACCACAACCGGAATCTGCGCTGGGAGCGGAGTTGGCGTCTCGTGGAGAACACCGGGCTGGTGCTCAAGATCGGCATTCACATCTCCGAGGAAAACGATTCGCTGGTGCGCATCAGCGTCGGCAGCGAGATGGTCGCCGACGGGATTCCACCATGGATTGCCCGGCGGCGCATGGGCGAGGACGTCGATGTTGCGATCGACGTGGCGCAGCGGCAGCTCTTCTATCAGTACCTGCAGGAGAGCATCGCAAAGGCTGTGGCGGAGTTCCGGGGCGGCGATCGACGCTACTCGCGGTAGTGGGTATGCGCCGGCGGCTACCCTATCGGCTGCCGCAGACGCATTTGTGCCAACGCAACGAGGAGAGTCGATGAACGCCGAGGAATACCTGGACAACACAGGTCGGGACGACGTCCTCGGTGGCGGCGCACGGCGGATTCCGATCACCACCCCAAAGGGCGAGTTTCATGTCTGGACCAAGCGCTTCGGGAACAATCCGACCGCGAAGTTGCTGCTCCTGCACGGTGGTCCGGCCGCCACACACGAATACTTCGAAGCGTGTGACAGCTTTCCTTCCTGCGGCGAACATCGAGTACTACTACTACGACCAGCTGGGCTCCGCATACAGCGACCAGCCCGACGACCCGGACCTGTGGCAGCTCGATCGATTTGTCGACGAGGTCGAACAGGTGCGTATCGCGCTGGGTCTTGACGCAGGCAACTTTTTCCTCCTCGGTCACTCGTGGGGCGGGATACTCGCAACGGAGTACGCGCTGCGTTACGAGGAGCACCTGAAGGGTCTGGTCATCTCCAACATGATGATGAGCATCCCCGCGTACAACGAGTACGCGCGCACCGTGCTGATGCCCGCGATGGATCAGGACGTGCTTGCAGAGATCAAGCAGCTCGAGGCGGCGGGCGACACCGAGACGCCGCGATACATGGAGCTGCTCAACGACCACTACCTCGAGCACGTGCTCCGTCTGCCCGCCGAGGAGTGGCCGGATGCCGTCAACCGCGCGTTCGCCCATATCAACCGATCGATCTACGTGCCCATGCAGGGACCGAGCGAGCTCGGTGCGAGCGGCATCCTCGCGAACTGGGACCGGACCGACGCCCTGGAGAGCATCAACGTGCCCACGCTGGTGATCGGCGCGACGCACGACACGATGGACCCGGTCCACATGGAGATGGTGGCGGGCCGGATTCCCCACGGACGCTTCCTGCTGTGCCGGAACGGGAGTCACATGGCCATGTACGACGACCAGGTCACGTACTTCCGTGGGTTGATCGACTTCATCATCGACATCGATCACTGGAGCGCCTCGAGGTCTGGGAGCAGCCCCCTGCCGGATCGACGCCGGGGCATCTGAGGGTCGGCACTCACACCCTCGAGCCCTATCCTGTGCCCGTGCGGGCTCCCCAGGATCGGTTCGGTGATGCTGCGCCCGGGCAGCGGCGCTCGCTCTGGCGAAGCTGCGTGGAGGCATTGCTCCTCGCCGTCGCGCCGGCGGCTGCCTTTTTCGGGCTGCGGCTGACGCTCATGGCCCCACCGGATCTGAATGACCCGGCGATGCACACCACCTTCATGATCGACCCGCACGACATCTTCGTCCGCTACGCAGCTGTCTTCCAACCGACCGAACGGCTGCGTGAGGGGGCGCGGGTCGGGCTCCTGGTGCCGGGTCGGATTGCCTACCTCATGTTCGGCGGCCTCCCCGGGTTTGTCGTGTTCCGCTACGTGCTCGCGCTGATCGCGGTGGTGCCGACGTACCTGCTGCTGCGACGTCTGTACAGCAGCGTGGCGGGGGTCGTCGGGGTTATCGTCATTCTCAGCTGCCCCGTCATCATCCTGGCCTGGGGAACCGACTTTCCCGACTCAGCCGGGGTCTCGTACCTGATCGGCGGCCTGGCCTGTCTGGTGATGCCGTCGGCGCGCCACCGCGCGGGCTGGTTGATCACCTCCGCGGTGCTCTTCACGTTTTCGGTCTGGGCCGTGGCCGCGTCTGCGCCGCTGGTCCTCGCCTCTGTCCTCGCGTACTGGCTGGTCCGGCGCAAACGCGACCGGCCGAGCCTCTGGCGAGACCTGGCGGCTGATGGCCGGCTCGGCGGCGGGCATCACCGGTCTGCTCGCAATCGCCTCAGCCGTGCTGATCGGACCGTGGGACTACATCCTCACCACGATCCAGTCGCTCATCTACCTCGCACAGCCGTCACAAACGGTTGGAAATCATTCACGCAGCCCGCTGTGGGCTCCGTACATCACCTACCTGCTCGTCCCTCCGGCGGTGGGGCTGGCCTGCTACGCGGCGTTCGGCGGACGGCTCAAGGACGTGTTCGCGAGGGATCGCATTGCCCGGATCGGGCGCCGGCTCGCGGCGATCCCCACGGCACAACTCTGCGTCAGCCTGGCATGCGCGTTCCAGATCGTGATCTTCGCGATCCTGCAGTTCATCGGCAGCACGCAGGTCCTGGAGGTGCACTACTTCTCGTCGCTGCTCTGGGCCTCGGTGCTGCTCACGCTCGCGATCACGATCGCTGAGCTTGGTCGGCCGGTCCTCGAGCATGCGCGCTACCGGTGGCTCATCCCGGTGGTGCTGGTGGCGGTGCCGCTTGTTTTCGAGATCTCTCCCGGGGTGCCCCAGTTCGGTTGGATGCCCGTCGGGTTGCTGATCGTTGTTGCGATCGTGCTGCTCGCGTGGGTCGCGAATCGCGAGGCGGCATCGCACGACATCGTGCAGTCACGCCTCATGGTCGGCGGCGCATTGACGGCGATCACCGCCGGTCTGCTCGTCCTGACGGTCGCGCCCACCCAGCACAAGCACGAACACGGCACCGTAGATGACACGTTTCCGGATACGCATACACGCTCGGGGGCAACGACCCCGCGTGGGGGAGCGACTCGACGTGGGTGAATCTCTACGTGGTCACCACCGAGATGCCCACCTTCGTCGGTCCCGCAGCGTACTCGGGCGAGCAGCTGATCATGTGGTGGAACGGGAATCAGCTCAAGGAATTGCGCGAGCCCATCGGTATCTTCCACGCGTTCTTCAACTCGATTCCCAGCAATCTCGGTGACCTCACACCGCTCGACAAGTTCTTCTTTACGACAGCGTCATCCGGCGCAGATACTGCTCATGAGCCTCACCGGCGAGGGGTTCCAGGCCTCGCTGGACTCGCTGAAGCCGTTCGGGGCGCAGCTCGTTCGGGCAGGAGTGCTGCGATCAGGATCGGTAGCGCTTCACCTCTGGCTGATCGACCTCCACGAGTATCTGCAGACGCCGTAGGGTGGCCGGTGTTTCGTCCGAGGGGACACGCGCCACCTGACCTCAGCCGAGCCGGCGTCCCGCTGCGTATCATCGGTGAGGAGTCGGGCCGCAAGGGGCCGGTGAGGGTAGGACACGATGAGAGGTGGTGGAACAGTGAGCGTCAGCAACGTCCGTCGAGTGCTCTTTGGAGCGGTCATCGGTGCAACCGGCATCGCACTGGCAGCACCGTTCTCGCAACCAGGCATCGCAGCCGCTGCGTCAACCGCAACCGCGTACGCGGGCGGAACCACAGGCGTCGTCGCGCCGTCGCACGCGGCGCGCGCGACGGCCGGGGAGATCGCAGCGCACGCTCAGCGAGGTGTCCGCACCACCCCGAGGACGGCGGCCGCGCCGTCCAACACCAGTGCACCCGCGGCCGTTGCGGCAACCGCCTCGTTGGCGAGCTCGCTGCTCCAGAACTTCAACGGAACCAGCAGCAACGACAGCCGCCGCACCAACTTCAATCTGGAATTCGAACCGCCGGACCAGGGGTTGTGCGTCGGCAACGGCTACGTGCTCGAGCCGGTGAACTCCGCATTCAGGATCTTCAAGACCAACGGTCATAGCCTCATCGGTCCGAGCAACGTCAACGATCTCTTCGACCAGGGAGCGACGCAGTTCACCAGCGATCCACGCTGCTATTACGACGCGACCACCAACACATGGTTCGCCACGATTCTGTTCCTGAGTGCCGACGGAAAGTCCTCGCAACTGGACATCGCCGTCAATTCCTCGGGCAATCCGGAGAATATCTGGACGCAGTACCAGATCGACACCACCCATGCCGGCGGCAACGGCTGCCCGTGCTTCGGCGACCAGCCGACACTCGGCATCGACCAGGACAACCTCTACGTCAGCACCAACGAGTTCTCCATCCTCGGACCGCAGTTCAACGGTGCTCAGATCTACGCGTTCTCCAAGAAGGACCTGGTGGCGGGAAGTCCAGTTCACTTCGCGCACTTCGCCCACCTCACCATCGGTGGGTCGACGGCGACATCCGTGCAGCCCGCGCTCAGCACCGGTTCGCCGAACGCCGAGTTCTTCCTGAGCTCCCTCGACCCGACCGGCACCACCGATCACCGTCTCGGCGTCTGGGCAATGACCGATCGCACCGCACTCCAGCACGGCAAGCTGCCGAAGCTGTCGAGCACGGTGATCACGTCCGAGACCTACGGCCTGCCTCCCGCGGCGGCGCAGAAGGGCGCGACGAGCACCATCGACTCCGGTGACGATCGCATGCAGCAGACGCAGTACATCAACGGGCTGCTCTGGGGTGAGCTGACCAGCGTCGTCACGATCGCGCACGACTCGACCACTCGCGCCGGAGCTGCGTGGTTCAGCGTGCGTCCGACGTTGAGCGGTGGGCACGTCGGCGCCTCCGTCATCGAGCGCCAGGGCTACGTGGTCGCCTCGGGCAACAACGTCATCTATCCGGCGCTGCAGTCGGTGTCGTCGGGGAACGTGGCGATGGTCTTCACGGTGACCGGCGCCGACCACTATCCGAGCGCCGCCTATGCAGTGCTTGGGGCGAGCCAGTCCGCATTCGGCGCGATCACCATCGCCGCACCCGGAACGGGTCCCTACGCTCTCACCTCCTCGCGCTGGGGCGACTATTCGTGGGCGGTCATGGATCCCACCGCGAAGGCGGTATGGCTCGCCACCGAGTACATGCCACCGCTCTCCAGCCAGACGCCCGACGGCATCAGCAACTGGGGGACCCGCGTCCTCGAGGTGGCCGTCGGCTAGCAGTCCCCGTGTCTGGAGGCTCGCCATGAGCCGCGCATCGCCCGATGGTTGCCTGGCTCATGGCCCCGGCCTTGATACCATGCCCCGGTCGTGTTCGCGTTACGCGGACGGCAGTGGCGCGAGCGGCGGCGGGGCCGGCGGTGGTGGCGGGGGAGGTGGTGGCGGTGGCGGGGCCATCGGCAGCGTCGACGGAAGTCCGGCGTTGACCGGTGCAGGCCGTGGATGGGAGAGGAACGTCATGACCAGCACGTATGCGAAGCCGCAATCCGCGAGCAGCGAAACGATGCTCGCAGCGATGGCGGTGGACTGCTCCGTGCTCATCCGGGACACTGTCGCAACGGCCTCCAGCAGGACGACGAGCAAGACGATCCCGCGCGCGATCCCATACCTGGTGAGCCACGCGATGATCGCGTAGAAGATGATCGCGACGAACGCGACAAGGGCGAGAAAGGGACGAATCTGCAGGGTCTGATCGACGATCACGCCGGTGTTTGGGTCCTGCACTGGGACGGTGATGCTCGGAATGAGCAATCCGATCGCCAGGATGGCCAGAACCTGGAGTGCACCGTAGGCGATGGTGATCCAGCGGGCGATGGAGATCCAGTCGGTCCCCACCATGAGCGGCGCAAGCGACACGGTGGGGGCCTTCATCGCGATCGTGGCCGGAGCGGTGCCATCTCGGGCCTGATCGACGCGCCGGCCGTCCGACAGCACGAGCGGAGAGCCACACCGCTTGCAGGTGGTCGAGTTCTTGAGCTCCGACCATCTCCAGCAGTTGGGGCAGCAGACGGCGACAGGTGCGCTCGCAGCCATCGCCCATTCTGTTGGTGGGATTGCCCCGCAGTTCGGCCCTGTTCTCAGACAGTGCCACGGCCGTCACGCGTTTGCGTCAGTGAATGTCGCCGGGGATCAGCGGGCGCGGACGGACCAACCCACAGTCGCATGTTCGAGGGGTGGGGGCTCAGGGGGCGCCATGACTGCAACGACGGGCGGCGCCGCTGCAACCTCGTCGGCACGGCGACCGTCGGGAAGGATGAGCGGGGTGCCGCAGCGCTTGCAGGTCATCACCGTTCCCACTTCCGTCCATTTCCAGCAAGTCGGGCAACACAGTTTCAAAGCCACCGCTCATTCTCACCCAGTCAAGAACGGTGACTCGAGACCCGTGCGCGGACGGTGCCGAGACCGTGACCGGTTCAGCGCAGGCCGAGTAAGCGCGGCGAGCCACTCGTAACTGGCCAGCACGTGCGGCGTTTCCCGCATCGATGACACGAACGATTTGCGCAAAGTCCATGCTTGCCGGCGCCGGATCGGCGTGCCTGCTGCTCACTGCATGCTCGCCGGCGCCCGTGAGTCCGTCACGAAGTCCGAGCCCTTCGCCTTCCGGCGTCATCAGCGTGGCCCCGAGCTTGCTCCCGTCGCCCACGCCGTCGTCCCCGACGCCCGTGGCAGTGCCCCCGTCGGCAGGTTTCGAGCCGAGCTCCGTGACATTCGTCTCACTCTCGATGGGTTGGGCTCTCGGCGACGCCCCGTGCGCGGGCGGTACCTGCCTGGCACTCCGCCGAACCGTTGACGGCGGACGGTCGTGGACCACCGCCAACCCCCCACCGACCTCCTTCTCGCCGGCGTCGTCGGTGAATCAGGGAGTGAGCCAGATCCGCTTCGCGGACCCGCTGGATGGTTGGGCGTTCGGGCCGGACCTCTGGTCGACCCACGACGGCGGCGCCCAGTGGACCAAGAGCAGTCTCACCTATGTCGGGGCCCTGGAGGCCGGCGCCGGTCGCGTCCATGCGGCTTCCATCGATGGGCCGACGAACGGCTCTTACAGCATCGAAACCAGCGTGACGTCGAGCGATGCGTGGGTGAGGACCGGGTCGTTGCAACTCGGGGCGGGACCGGTGCCGGCGCCCGACCTGGTGCTGCAGGGAAGCACGGGATGGGCGGTTGAGAACGACCGAGAAGTCATCGACGGCGCTCGACTCGTCTCCGGGCGTTGGGAGGCGTGGCATGCCCCGTGCGCGACCACCGGCGGCACCGCGGTCGTGAGCGCGCCGACAGCCTCGTCCCTGGTCGCCATCTGCGAGCAGGGGGTCTGGGGGCCGTCGGGCTATGGAGGATCGCCCGCAGTGCGCGCGTACTTCTCCGGGAATGGCGGTGCCACCTTCTACCTCGGCGGCGTCGTTCCCACGAGTGAGCCGAGCGGTTCAGGAGACGTCGTCGCCAGCCCCGCGCCGGGTGTGGCCGTGACCAATGTGCTGACCAATAGCCAGGATGAGTTGATCGAGACCTTCAACAGCGGGGCCTCGTGGAAAGTCGTGGGGAGCGCGCCGGAGTCGATGCCGTTCACCTACCTCGGGTTCACCAGCTCGGCGCAAGGCGTCGCGATTGAATCCGGTTCGGCGACGTCTGTCCTGCTGATGACCTTTGACGGTGGACGGGTCTGGTCGCCTGTCAGGTTCTAGGGTGGTCTCCGGCTCAGCGAGAGGCATCGATGGGGCGGAGTGGCGCGAGACCGCACGAGCGGGTCAGCGGCGTGAGGGCCTGGCCGAGCAGCGTGGCAGCCTCGGGCTCGGTGAGGCCGTATCCCGACTGCACAGTCAACTGGACAACGTAGCGTCCAACACGCACGGCGAACGTGAAGAACGTTTCGGTTGCTCCTTGCGGTCCCATGAAGCCGGGCTGCTCGTAGGCGAGCGATTCGTCGCCCCACCTGAACGGCACAGCGTGCGCGGGCGGCTGCACGTGACCGCTTTCCGTCACGATCGTTGTCTCTGCGAGCCGTGCGCTTCCAGCGAGGTCACTCATCAGGTCGACAGCGCCTGCCGCTGAGTTGTACTCGCTATTGGTCTGGAAGATCTCGAGCGCGCCGGGATTGTGCTCGACGACCGGGCCGATCAGCGGGACAAGAGGCAACGCTCCGACCGTATACCCCAGCGCACGCGCGATCGAATTCTCGGCCGCACGATCCGGCCCGTCGATGGCGACTTCGTTGATCCAGCCGCGACCGCGCCCCGCCCGCCAGTCGGAGATGGCGGCAGGATACGGGCCGCCGCCAAGCCGATGGCCCAGAAGTGGCGACTCGACGAAGCGGCGATCAACCTCATTCACGAAGGCCTCGGGCGTGGGGAGAAAGGCAGCGGTCGCTGTGGCGCACGATGCGCGAGCTGACGCAGCGGGCATTGCGCCGGTGCTCGCCGAGCAGCTCGTGAAGAGAGCGAGCGCCGCAACGGCGCCGGCGAGTCCGCGCCAACGTTGGCCGGTGATGCTCACACGGGGGGCGTGCACATCGCGGCTACGTGCGCGTCGCCGGCGCACGCGTAGAGGCCCGTGTCCCAAGTTGCCACGTACTGGGTCGAGCCGACGCTGTACGCGACCGTGAAGCCCGTCCAGCCACCGCCGGTGGAGGGCGCACGCCGTGCGGCCCCGACGTCCAATTCGGTGTACGGCCCCTGCGCGTTGTTCGCAGATTGCGGTTCTTCCCAGCTGCACACGTGGGTCACCCGGTAGGCGGCGACGGGCAACAGCGCTTGAGTCACCTTCGGAGGAAACCCGTCGACTTCGCCGATACCGCCGGTGTTCGTGGTCATCGACGTGTCCGGCGCAATCTCTCGCACGTAGGCGCCCAGGTACTTCAGGCCGCCGCCAACCGGGCCGGCGGGCGTGACGCTTTCGATGATTGCCGGGTCAGACCCTGGCTGGAGGCACAGTTCGTATCCCGAGGTCCATGGCCCTGGCGTCGACGAGTCGAACGCGAAGCTCGCGCCGCTGAGACCCCCGAGTGGCCCGTCGTTGTGCAGATGGATGGGGCCGAAGGTGTGGAACAGATTGATCCCGGCAAAGACGACACCCACGCCGATGACCACCGAGATGCGTGGGTGCGACCGCACCCACGTCTCCTGGGCACGTGACCCGGATTCCTGAAGTTGCCGCACAGCACACCGCCGTCGGGACGTTGGGCCTCATCGTGGATGAGGACGACAGGTGGATCATAGACGCCTTCGATCCGGGTTTTGGGGGCCGAATGGCGGACGGAGAGGGATTCGAACCCCGGTGGCTCTGACACCACTGCGGTTTTCAAGACCGGCAGGGAAGTGTCGAAGAGTGCCGCGCAGGGTCGTCGTGAACTCAGTCGCAACCGCGATGATGCCGTCGTGTACTGCTGCGTGCTGGTGGGTAGCATCGCCAACTGGGGTATGAATTGGGGTACGCCGCGGCAGGCGGATGACACGCCCAGCTCATCTCAGATCTCGAGGGGCGGGATCGCCGACGCCATAGTGAACGGCTCGGGTCTCCTCAATTCGCCGGAGGGCATCCGAGTTAGCCACAGGGTCCGGAGGGCCACGGACCCGGCAAGCGCAACCAACGTCCACGCGGCCGCATAAGCAAACCCGATGACCGGCGACGCCACCGTATAGAGAAGGCCGACGACTGCCGACGAGGCGAAGTCGCCACCGTCTTGGATGGCTCCGAGCATGCCGAAACCACTGCCACGGCGAGTGACTGACCTAGTCGAAGACGCCACATTTCGTCACGCGTAAACACCTCCCGCTGAATGTCGGGGGAATACTCAGGCGTCGCGGGTCGCGAACCTCAAAGCGGCCACCAAGAGCGCTAGCGCCAGGACCACGAAGATCCCGGCTTCGATCCCCTGCATCGGCCAAAAGTGACTGACTGGCTGGTAGACGAGGCTGATCGGAGTATTGGCGCCGACGGGGCTGCCAGGCGGCAGTGGATTCAGCTGCGTATCGAGGAAGGTCGCCTCAAGGTAGCCAGCCCCCGGCGGCACGACGGAGTTGTTGCCCGTCCCGCTGACGACCACCCGGGTAATCGTTGGCAGCAGGTGCGGTCTCGCCAGCTCGGCAAAGGCGACCCGTATAGCGATGAAGATCCCTAGCGTGGCGGCCATCGCGGGAACCGTGCGGCGGAGCGCGGCTCCGGCGGCGGCGCCGAGGGCCACCGCGAACAGCACGTATGAGAAGAAGACCGGCGCCTGGAGGTCGTACATTCCCCACGACGAGTCGAAGGTGTTCGGCAGGTGCGCGATCCATATCTGAGCGCCAACCGACATGACCGCAGCCGCGAGCGCAGAGAGTGCTATCAGCAGCGAGAGGTTGGCGGCGGCCCAGTGTCGGCGTGTCATTCCTTGCGTCCACGTCAGGCGGTGGGTGCCGCGTTCGAAGTCGGCGGACAGAAGGGGAGCGCATGAATACCCCGGCCACCGCCGGAGCGCCGATCAAGAGCGGCTGGAAGGCGGTACTCATGGTGTGCACCAATGCTGTCGGCTGGGCGATCTCCAGGATCGCCACCACCACCAGCGCCGCGGCGACGCCGAAGGCGAGAACGCCGCCGATCAGCGCCGCCTGACGATTGTTCCGCCAAGCAAGCCACGTCGCGCCGGACAACACGGTCACGCCGGGACAGCCTCGGGCTGCGCGAGAGCACTTACATCCGGATTGCCAAGGTACGCGAGGACCACGTCTTCGAGGGTCACCGGCTCCGCCGCCCACCCGCGTGGGACAGCCGGGTTGCGGACCAACATCCGGCGTTGCCGCTCGCCGGTGCCAGCCTGGACGACGGTGCCCCCAACCCGACCGATCTCCTCCGTGGGCCCGACCAACCAACGGTGGTCCTCCAGCAGCGGCCCCAGATCCCCGGCTACCTGGAGACGTCCGCCCGCGAGAATCACGAGATGGTCTGCCAGGCGCTCGAGATCGGCTATGAGATGGGAGGAGAGGACGACGGTCAGGCCTTCGGCAGCTACGGACTCCATCAGTTCTGCGAGAAACTGCCGACGGGCGAGCGGGTCCAGATTTGCCACGGGTTCGTCCAGTAGCAGGAGCTCTGGACGCTTGCCCAGCGCCAGCGCTAAAGCGACCTGCGCCTGCTGGCCGCCGGAGAGCTTGCCAACTCGACGATCCAGAGGTATTTCGAGCCGGCGCATGCGCGCCTCAGCCATCGCCTGGTCCCACTTTGGGTTCAACTCACGCCCCATCCGCAATGTCTCGGCAACTGTGAAGCCCTTGTACGGCGGACGGTCCTGCGCCAGGAAACCCACCCTGGCAAGCACGAGGGTGGGGTTGTGCCTCGGCGACCAGCCGAAGACCTGAGGGTCGCCGGCATCGGGTGTCAGGAGGCCAACGGCAAGCTGAAGAAGGGCGGTCTTGCCGGCTCCGTTGGGGCCGACCAAGGCTACGACCCGGCCGGCGGGGATGGAGATGCAGAGATCTCGGACCGCCCAGGTTGAGCCACTTACCGAGGCCGGACGCCTCCAAAGCGATCGCCACTACGCCACCCGCTCCTTGGCAGTCGCATCCACGGTGAGGGTGAAGAGCGCTTCGATTGCACCCTGATCGAGGCCCTCCCTCCTAGCCTCCGAGAGCCAGTCCCGGAGCGAGCGCACAAGACGGGCGTGGACGTCCGCGGCTACGGCACGGGGCGCGGTGTCAGCCACGAAGGTGCCCACTCCGGCGCGGCTGGTCACCCAGCCTCCGCTCTCCAACTCCGCATATGCCTTGAGCACGGTGTTCGGATTGATGGCGAGCGCTGCCACAACCTCACGCGCAGCCGGCAGTCGGTCACCTGGCGTGAGTAGCCCGCAGCGGACGGCGCGCTCGACCTGATGAACGATCTGCATATACACGGACACGCCAGAGCGGGCATCGAGATAGAAGTCGAGCATTCGCGCTCCGCCTCATTTCAGTAGTGATTTAGTGAATCGATGAATCCTATCTCCTGCGCATCGACGCCGTCAATCCCGACTCCGGACCGGCTGTGGCCCGGTTCCTTCGGCTACCGTGCGACCTGGAGTGGCGGCAGGATCGAAGCGAAGCGCGCCATCACAAGGTAGGCGCAGCGCATCCAGAAGGCAGCTAACCTCATCCTCGATGACAACGCGGCCAACCCCGAGGAGGTGGCGGCACGACCGCGCCTTCGTTCACGTTGTGGCACTGTCCGTTCACCAGTCGTAGCCTGCGACTACTCCATGACAGACGAGATTGCACGCGATCCCAAAGATGTTGTCCGAGATGGATATGACGCCATTTCGGAGATCTACCGAGCAGATGACGCCGAAGACGGCTCGCAAGGCGAATGGCTTGCGGAGTTCGCGCTCGCCCTGCCACAAGGCGGACACGTACTAGATCTTGGGTGCGGGTGCGGGGTCCCAGCAGCTCGCTGGCTGTCGGCGCGAGGGTTTACGGTTACCGGAGTTGATATTTCAGCGCGCCAGATTGAGCGAGCGCGTGCTCTCGTGCCCGGTGCCGAGTTCATTCAGTCGGATATGGCAGCCATCTCCTTTGACGATGGCACTTTCGATGCTGTGGTTAGCCTATACGCGTTGATCCACCTGCCCGTTGCCGAGCAGCCGGGTGTCCTCTCGCGAATTGCTCGCTGGCTGCGTCCAGGAGGTCCGCTCTTGGCAATCGTGGGGGCGGCCCCAGGCACCGGAACCGAAGAAAACTGGTTAGGTGGCGGTGCGCAGATGTATTGGTCCCAAACTAGTCTGCCCACTACCCTTGAGTGGGTCGAAGAGGCTGGTCTCTCGTTGGATTGGCGGCGCTTCATTCCCGAAGGTGACACAGGGCATGTTCTGATCCACGCTCGGTGCCTTAGTCCAAGGGACAAGTGATGATTTCCCACGTCGAGCTCTACGTCTCCGACCTCGCGAGGTCGGCGCATTTCTGGGACTGGCTTCTGCGTCTGCTCGGCTACCAACCCTTCCAGTCGTGGGCTGAAGGGCGGAGTTGGCGACTGAACGGGTTCTATCTTGTGCTGGTTCAGACGCCACATGCGCACGTTGGCGCTGGCTACGATCGAAGGCGCATTGGTCTGAACCACCTCGCGTTCGCGGCGGACGATCGCAATAAGGTGAACCAAGTCACTGAAGCTCTGCGTGATCGCGGCGTTCGCATCCTCTACGAGGACCGGCATCCGCACGCCGGCGGACCTGATTCTTACGCCGTGTTCTTCGAAGATCCAGACCGCATCAAGGTCGAACTTGTCGCCCCATAGCGATGCGCTTGAACTTCCTCATCCCGATCGGACCGACTGGTCGATCGTCCTGGGAGCATTGGATAGCGTAGACGCGGCTGAGTTGGTTCCTGCGGTGCCTGAGCCCGATCCCGGAAACGCTGGACTCGCACGCTTGGGGTCAGCCGAGGAGGCCAGGGGCTGGATTGCTCGGCTGCGCACCCGCCACACCGAGCGCGTGGGGTTGTCGGCACTCAAGGCCGATGTGTTGCTTGCGGTGGCGCTTTCCGGGTGCGCCTCGGGTGCACCTACGGCGACCGCTCACGGCACAACTCCTCAACCGTTGGTCTGTGCGCAGCTCTCGCCGACACTGACGTGCTCTTATGTCGGAATTGGAAGATTCACTGTTGCAGACATAGGCAGGTTCAAAGTTGGATTCGATCCACGGGTAACGCAATCTGCCGATGCCACCGGCGTCTCGCTCATAGGCGACGTGACTACGGACCTGACGCGCATTGCGGCGCTGCTCCCCGGGCCCTCCACTGTAATCATCATTGAGCAGACGGCAAATGTAACCCCGGAGACGGGTGAGCTCGGGTACACGGACCCGACGACCGGCCAGGTGTTGATCCAATTAGACCCTAGTAGTCAGACCACGTTCTCCGAAACGCTTGCCGTGTGGCTTCCCGAGGCGCTGGCCCACGAAATCCACCACAGCGTCCGCACCCTCACCGGCCCTGGATTCGGAAACACCCTCGGTGCGTTTCTTGTGAACGAGGGCATGGCGAGTGCCTTCTTTCATCAGGCATTCCCCGGAACCGACGCCCCCTGGGACAACGCACTTACACTCGTCCAAGAGCACGCACTCTGGAAACAGGCGCAGCCTTTGCTGACCCAGGGTGGGTTGCCGGTGTATTCGCAGTGGTTCTACGGAGGGGATGGTGTTCCTAAGTGGGCCGGCTTCACGATCGGCTATCACATCGCCGAGGACTACATCCACCACCATCCCGGAACGAGTGCGGCATCGCTGGTCGACGCACAGGCCGCCACCATCCTGGCGGGCAGCACTTACGCTCCGTAGGTGAGGATCGCTCTTGGTCAGGGTCATCCACCAGTCTGCGCCAGGGAGTGACCCGCCTTCCTCTCGCGTAGCTCGCCTCGACCTCGGTTCCGAATGATACGTTCGTAGCGGTGAAGTGAAAGGCATGGACGACGATAACCAGGACTTGCTTGAGCGAGCAATCGCATGCGCTTTCGACGCGCATGCGGGTCAAAAGTATCCGTCGCCCGAGCCCGAACCGTACATTCTGCATCCCCTTCGCGTCATGTGCGCTGTAGACGGTGCCCACGCGCGGATGTCGGCAGTTCTCCACGACGTCATCGAGGACACAGACGTCACTCTTGTTGACCTTCAAAATGCGGGCTATCCACGCACGGTCATTCAGGCGGTGGATTGCCTCACCCACCGCGAGGGGGAAACGTACGCCGCGTACATTGAGCGAGTCGCGAAAGACCCTATAGCAACGTTAGTGAAGATTGCCGATCTACGTGACAACCTTCGCAATAACAAGAGCCTGTCGCCGAGGTTGGACGTCGTAGAGAGAATTCAGCGCTACGAGCAGGCGCTGTCGCTTCTGGAGCCGAGACTCTCCTCGCCCGATGAGGCACGATCGCCCCGAGCGTCTCAGTTCGAGCGACGGTGAACGGCCCGGCGCAACCGGCGTCCGCGTGTACGGTAGATCGCGCCCCGGTGGCGGTCATTCATCTGGTTCGGCATGGGAGGCCGTTGCAGAATACGAACATAGCCGCGAACCGTTGGACTTTGGACCCGAACGGTCACGGCGAGATCGCGGCTCTACGCGAATCCGGCACGCTGCCAGCCACGGGCTCGTGGTTCTCGTCGCCGGAGCCCAAGGCGTTGGAAACGGCGCGAATGCTAACGGGTGCACCAGTCACGGTAGTCTCGGGCCTCTCGGAGATGGCGCGGCCCGCCGGTTGGTACGAGGACTTCGACTTCCTCGTTGCGCAGGCTCTCGCCATGCCTGACCGTCCAGCTGCGCCGGGTTGGGAAACCGCCGCCTTTACTCTCCGCCGCATCGCCCGCGCTTTTGATCGAATCGCAACGACACATGAAGGAGAAGTGCTGATACTTGCCGGCCACGGGACGGCCTGGACTTCTTAGTCTCAGCCCTCACCGGTGCAGCGCCCGACGTCATGGCGTGGAAGCGGCTCCTGTTCCCGGATCACCTCATGATCGCCGACGGCAAGGTGGTAAGCGCCTGGGGAGCGTGGGTCAAAAGCTAAGCCCACCCCTACCTGCGGGGCATTCGAAAATGCCGGAACGGGTCAACCCAGGGCGATCGGATCGAACGCTTGCCACTAAGAGCGCCTGGATGCGCTCAGCACGGCCCGCTCACGCCGTCGCCCGCCACGACCGGCGGCTGCTTGACTCCCCGGCGAGTTGCTCGCGGGCCGACCTCCTCGCCGCCAATGAGGTGATGCACTGGCTCGAATATCTCGATCTTTAGTGAGTTTCCGTGCCCGGCGATCTCGCCGAGCTAAAACGTGTTCAACCCACCAAGTGGTACGCGATAAACACGTGGCCTGACCCCCGTGGACTGGTCCAGCTGATATGAGAGTTTCTCAAGGCCTCATGACGAGGCAGGAGGAACTCGATGAAAGGACGGAAGCACACGGCGGAGCAGGTGATCCGCAAGCTTCGCGAAGGCGAACGCCTGGCCGCGGGCGGCATGAGCGTCGCCGAGGTCGCGCGGGCGTTGGAGATCAGCGAGCAGACGTACAGCCGCTGGCGGAATCAGTACGGCGGCATGAAGGCGGACGACGCCAAGGAACTGCGCCGGCTGAAGGACGAGAACGTGCGGCTGAAGCGGTTGGTGGCCGACCTCACCCTGGACAACCAGATGTTGAAAGAGGTGGCCCGGGGAAACTTGTGAGCCCGTCGCGTCGGCGAGACGCCGTGGTGCACCTCCGCGAGGTGTTTGGCGTCTCGGAGCGGCGGGCTTGCCGGGTCACCGGCCAGCAGCGCACCACTCAGCGCCACGTCAGGCGGGTGCTCGCGCCCGAGGAGGCGTTGCGTGCTCGTCTCCGAGCCATAGCTCGAACCTGGCCGCGGTACGGCTTCCGGCGCGCCTGGGCGCTGCTCCGTCTCGAGGGATGGCTGGTCAATCGCAAGCGGGTGCAGCGCCTGTGGCGCGAGGAGGGGCTCCGCGTTCCCGCCAGTGCCGTCAAGCGCCGCCGGATCGGCACCAGCACCGTGCCAGCGCAGCGGTTGTCAGCGCAGCGTCCCAATCACGTCTGGGCCTTGGACTTCATCTTCGACGCCACCGCCGATGGGCGTCCCATCAAGGCGCTTTCGATGTGCGACGAGTTCACCCGCGAGAACGTGGCCCGTCGACTCGGCCGCTCGATCACTGCCGATGACGTGACCCATGCGCTGGACGAGGGCTGCGCACGGCGCGGCGTTCCCGAATACCTCCGCTGCGACAACGGCCCCGAGTTCGTTGCCGGCGCCATCCGCGACTGGTGCCGAGCGCACGGCACCGGCACGGCGTACATCAAACCCGGAAGCCCGTGGCAGAACCCGTACGTCGAAAGCTTCAACGGCAGACTCCGCGACGAACTCTTTGCCCGCGAAGTCTTCGACACGATCACCGAGGCACGGTTGCTCTTCAACGACTGGTGCGACACCTACAATCGCCACCGACCCCACAGCTCCCTTGGCTACCTGCCGCCCGCGGTCTTCGCGGCGGCGTTCAATCAACCGAAACCCTCATAGACGATGGACCACCAAACGGGGACCGGTCACACGTACCTAAAGGTCAAGGCAACACCTATGCGAGAGTTGTCATATGGACGACGCAGATAGCGGCGGCGACACCGGGTCGGCCCGAGCACTGCTCTTCGATCTTGGCGGGGTAGTTCTCGAGATTGACTTCGACCGGGTGTTCCTCAGCTGGGGTGCTCGCGCGTCCTGTGACCCTCAGGTAATTCGTCGACGATTCAAGTTCGACAAAGCATATGAGCAGCACGAGCGAGGCGAGCTTGACGCGGCGGTTACTTCGCGTCCTTACGCCGCAGCTTGCGGCTCGATCTCTCTGACGAAGATTTCATCGCTGGCTGGGGTGATCTCTACGTCGGCCCCCTGCCTGGAGTGGGAGCGGTGTTGGCCGCGGCAAGTGAACGCCTACCGCTGTACGCATTTACCAATTCGAACCCGACCCACCAGGCTGTATGGGCCACGCGCTACGCACCTGAGCTATCGGTCTTCCGCTTGATCTTCGTCTCGTCGGAACTTGGCCTTCGCAAGCCTGACCCCTATGCGTTTAGAGAAGTAGCCCAACGCGCAGGGTTCCCGACTTCAGCATTCATCTTCTTTGATGACACTCTCGAGAATGTCATGGGCGCGCGAACGGCAGGGATGCAGGCGGTCCACGTTCAGTCGACTGATGACGTCCGTATCGCACTCGGCGAGCTGATCTGTTCGTCCAACAGCGAGGAAGCCCCACTTGTAACGCCGAACTCAGCTGCTTCGTCCCCGATACCCTGGCGGGCATGACCGAATCGGCCGTGCAAACGCTTGCTATCAGACCGTGGCGGGCTGGCGATGCGGGTGCACTCAGTGTCGCTATCGTTGAGAGCGTCGAACACCTGCGCCCGTGGATGTCCTGGATCGCAATGGAGCCACGCTCGCTCGCTGACCGCCAATCGATGATTGCCCGATGGGCAAAGGAGCGCCGTGCAGGCGGCGACATGGTCTTCGGCATGTTCATTGGGACCGTCGTCGTCGGTGGATGCGGGCTTCATCGCCGGCTCGGCCCAGATGGACTTGAGATTGGCTATTGGGTACACGCAGAGCATGCGCGTAAAGGCCACGCCACACGCGCCGCCGCGACGCTCGTGGCATTGGCATTTTCATTCCCGGAAGTTGAACTGGTCGAGATCCACTGCGATCAAGCAAATCACGCTAGTCAAGGAGTACCGCGCAAGCTAGGGTTCACGCTGGTCGGCCAGCAGACGAAGTCCATCCAGGCACCTAACGAAACGGGGGTACAAGACGTGTGGCGGACGACCCGCTCCGATTGGCTGGCCCAGGGCGCCTCCTCGTGATGCTCCGCAGGCACCCTAAGCCGATGTTCGCCCACATGTAGAAT
>CAVZQR010000011.1:0-72589 GCA_963777445.1 Candidatus Dormiibacterota bacterium
ATCCCAGCCGCGAGGTCGTCGAGCATGCGCTCGTACTCGGGGCGGCGCTTGCCGGAGTACGCGCTGGTGTCGTTATCGACATACATATCCGCCACCGGCCAGCATCGCCGTTCGGCGAAGGCGCTGCAGTCCTCGATCTGACGGGTGACGCCTGCGGCCATGCCGTTAGGGTCGGAGGAGATCCGTGCGTAACCGGCAGCCGCCTTCGGAGGCATCAAGGTACATTAGCGTATCCTTGCCCACACGAGCATCCTCTCACCAGAGGGATTCGGGACGCCACAAAAGCCCTTCGAAGGGTCTCAACCGACAGATGGTGCCGCCAAAACGACACCTAACCTGAATGTCATGAAGAGGGGCCTCCACATGGCAGCCTTCGGGTTGTCAGAACCGGCAGTACCAATGGAGGCCCGGAACAATGTTGCATGTTGGCCTGGATCTCAGCAGGAAACGAGTGGACGTCCACGTCATGAACGACGCCGGCGAGACCGTCGACACCTGGGCGGTGCTGCCCGACCGCGACGGGTTGCACGCTCTCGCCCGTCGGCTTGAGCGGCACGGATCGCCGGTATACGCAGCGATCGAGTCGATGACCGGAGCGCGCTACGTCCACGACGAGCTGGAGTTGGCGGGGTGGCGCGTCGACGTGGCCGATGCGGTGCGGGTCAAAGGTCTTGCGCCACTTGCGTGTAAGACGGACAAGATCGATGCGCGCGTGCTCGCCGAACTGTGCCGCCGCGACCTGGTGCCAGCGATCTGGTTGCCCTCCCCGGAGCACCGCGCCGAGCGTGAGCGCTCCCGGTGGCGCCTCCACCTGGTCCGGCACCGCGTCGCCCTGAAAGGTCGGATTCACGCCACCCTGCTGACCTTCGGCCACCAATGCCCCACGTCGGACCTGTTCGGCGTCACCGGGCGTCGCCGCCTGGAGGAGATGCGCCTGCCGGAGCCCTGGTTGGGGACGGTGCAGGCAAGCTTGCGGCTCATCGATCAGCTCGAGGCCGAAATCGACAGCTGTGAGCGTGAGTTGCGCATCCTCGGGGCCGACCACCCGTACGTCCCAAATCTCCTCACGGTTCCGGGAATCGGCTGGGTGCTCGCGTACACGATCGCGTCCGAGATCGGCGACATTGATCGATTCGCGTCGCCCAAAAAGCTCTGCGGGTACACGGGGTTGTGCCCAAGCGTCTACCAGTCGGGTGGCAAGGACCGACGCGGTGCGCTGAAGAAGAACGGACCCACCTACCTGCGCTGGGCGCTCATCGAGGCGGCAGTGCACGCCGCGCGCCATCCCGCGTATTACGACCATTACGAAGCCACCAAAAAGCGGCTCGGCAAGCAGCGCGGCGGCAAGGTTGCGCGCATCGACGTCGGGCGCCGTCTCGCCGAAGCCATCTGGCACATGCTCACTCGCAATCAAGCGTTCTCTCCGGCAGGCCCCCCAGGGTGTCTGGTCGCATGACGACCCTTATCTGAATTGGGCTACCGGATGCTCCCACGTGACCTGATCCTCCCATCGAGGAGGCGATAGAGAGATGAGCGAAACGCTCGATTACCCATGTTCAACCGCGCACCCGCCCTGATGACTTCATATCCCACAACGTGCCTTGACAGCACGGCCCCTCTTCATAGAGACACCTTCGTCCCTTGTCGGCGCTGGAAGCCTGGGGTCGTTGGCCCGCTCATTTGGTGCCGCCTGGATAGGATTGTAGATCTCCGTCATTTGCGCGGCGCAAAATCAACAGATTCGTATGAAATGAGACCTTCGAGACGTTTGCGGTCGCCGTTGAGGAGGACGAGCGGGCCCGCACGCGGATCAGGGATCATCATGCCGATCCACCCTCACGCTGCTCGGGGCCTGCCGGCGCTGGTGGCCGCGGGTCCGCTCCTCATCGAATTGGCAAGCACGAGCACACGGTCCACGCGCTGAGGAGTTTCGGCGGTGCACGACGAGTTGAGTGGAGACAGACCATGGAAGTGATCGGCAGGCAGGCCGAGCTGCATGCCATCGGCGCCTGGATTGGTTCGGAACGCCCGAATCTCCGCGAATCGTCGTCCTGGAAGACCGCTCTGGTCGTCGAAGGCGAGCCCGGCATCGGGAAAACGACAGTCTGGGAGGAGGCAATCAGGCGAGCGCGAGCCGACAACCGCCTCGTGCTGTCATGCCGACCGCGGCGGTCCGATGCTGCCCTGTCGCACGTCGCCCTCACCGATCTGCTCCGATCCGTGCCCGCCGACGCTTTTCTGGCTCTGCCCGCCCCGCAGCGGCGTTCGATCGAAGTCGCCACCCTGCGCCGCGAGGCTGGCGCCGACGAGCTCGATTCCCGTGCTGTGGGCACCGAACTCATTGCACTGCTTGCCGACCTCAGCGACCAGGCGCCGCTGCTCGTCGCGGTGGACGACGGCCAATGGCTCGATCCGCCGTCAGCAAACGCTCTCGCATTCGCGCTGCATCGGTTGGACGACCGGGACGTGCGGTTGCTGATGGCGGTCCGGATCGAGAGCCTCCCCGAGGCGCGGTTCCGCGGTCTTGCTGCCTTCGAATCCGCGCTCGGCCGCGAGCGCATGGAGCGTCTGACCATCGGTCCCCTCAGCGTCGGGGCGATTCACGGGGTGGTCATGCAGGTGCTCGGCAAGTCGATCACGCGCCCGATGCTCGTCCGCATACACCAGGCCTCTGGTGGGAATCCCTTCTACGCACTCGAGGTCGCCTCGGAGATCGATCGGCTGGGGCCGGTTCCACCCGGGCAACCCCTTCCCGTGCCGTCGGACCGTCGCGATTTGGCAGTGCTCCGTCTGAAGAGGCTGCCGCGTGCAACCCGGGAGGCTCTGGCGCGAGTGGCAGCCATGTCGCGTCCCTCGACGAAGGATGTCGACATGGTCGCACTCGCTCCCGCCGAACGCGCCGGCATCGTGCGTGTGTTCTCCGGCGATCGCGTGGACTTCACGCACCCACTCTTCGGGTCCGCGCTCTACGCATCGCTTCCCGAATCAACGAGACGGGAGCTCCACAGCCAGCTGGCGGCCACCGAAACGGATCTCGAGGAGCGCGCGCGGCATCTGGCGCTGGCGGCGACAGGGCCGGACGGAGACAGCGCCGACGTCCTGGATCGCGCTGCCGATGTCGCAGGATCCCGAGGAGCGCCCGAGGCTGCTGTTGAGCTCAAGGAGCTCGCCCTGAGGCTGACCCCGCCCGAGGATACCCGAAAGGTGGCCCAGAGGAAGCTCGAGCTGGCATCCCGTCGGTACTTCGCTGGCGATACGCAAGGAGCGCGGCAGGAGCTCGAGGTAGCGCTTCGAGAGCTGCCGCAAGGCGAGGCGCGAGCCCAGGTCCTGCTCGAGCTCGGCAGCGTGCGCTGGAACCAGGGGGACGCCGAAGCGTGCTCGGCCCTGCTACGCCAAGCGCTCGACGAGGCGGATACCACCGCGCTGAAGGCACGGATCCACACGCGTCTCTCGTCGATGACAGACGACTTCGAGGTGGCGGCGGAGCATGCCGAGGCCGCTCTCGGACTGACCGACGAGCGCGAGGATCCGCTCGTCTACTCCTTTGCCCTGCACAACCTGGCCCGTGCGAAGTTCTACGCGGGTCGAGGCGCGGACCACGAGGCGATGGAGAAGGGCATGCTGCTGCAGCGCGAGGAGGCAGGCTGGGAGATCAGCACAGCGCCCGCATTCTGGGCCAGGGATTTCGATGACTTCGACACGGCGATCCGTCGGTTCGAGGAGATGCTCCGCGTGTTCGGCGAGCGGGGCGACGAGGCGAGTTGCAGCGGCGTGCTCGCGCAGATGGCGACCATCCACGCTTTGACCGGGCGCCTCGACGTTGCGCGGCAACGTGCGGCGGAGGCCCTCGAGCTCGCTCATCAGACCGAACAGGAGACGTGGATCCACGTTGCTCTCACCGTACAGGCGCAGGTATCGGCCCGCGCGGGTGAACTCGGTCCGGCGCGGGCGTTGGCAGATGAGGTGCTGCGCCTGCTCGAGCTCCAGCCCGATCCGGCCATCGAGTGCATGGTGAGGGCGGTGCTCGGCCTCGTCGCGCTATCGGCCGGCCAGAGTAAAGAGGCTGTCCGCCAGTTCTCGCGCGTCGACGCATTCCTCGCGTCGGTGCACAACAGTGAACCAGCGGCCGACCGCGTCCACGCGGACTACGCCGAGGCGCTCATCGATGTGGGCGATCTCGACCGGGCTGAGGAGGTCGTTCTTCGCATGGAGGCACGTGCTCGGGCACTTCCGAGGCCGTGGATACTGGCCGTGAGCGCGCGCAGCCGTGGCCTGATGCTGTCTGCGCGCGGCGACCTCGACAGCGCCGCGCGCTCGATGCGCGAGGCGATCGCGCGGCACGAGGGCCTCGACATGCCTTTCGAGCGGGGCCGAACGTTGCTGGCGCTCGGCCAAGTGCTGCGTCGGCGCAAGGAGCGGCGCGCAGCCAGGGCGGCCTTCGAAGAGGCGCTGGCGACGTTCGAAAGCCTCGGTGCGCAGCCGTGGGTCGAGCGCGCTCGCGACGAGCTCGCGCGCGTTCCGGTGCGTCGCGCGCCCGCGTTTCTGACGCCGACCGAGGAGCGGATCGCACGGCTTGCCGCGTCGGGTCTGACCAACAAGGAGATCGCCAAGCGGGCATTCGTCACCGACAAGACCGTGGAGGCGAACCTGGCTCGCGCCTACGGCAAGCTCAACGTGCACTCTCGGGCGGAGCTCGGGCGGGTGATGTTCGAACGAGAGCGAGCGGTCAAAACATAGGGAAACACCGGATTCGGATATCAGCCCTTCGGCCCTAGCCTCGACTCGTGGCCGAATCGATGAGCTTCGTCGCCGAGTGCTTCTGGACCGGGGTCAGAGGAGACGACCTGTCCGCGCTCGACCAGCGCGCACAGCGATCCGTTGCCAACCTGGCGAGCGAGGGCGAGCAGGTCCGATACCTCGGTTCGCTGCTGGTACGCGAGGACGAGGTCGTCCTCTGCTTCTTCGAAGGTTCCGCTGCAAGTGTGCGCAGGGTCGCAGAAGAGGCCGAGATCCCTTTCGATCGAATCCTGGAGACCACAGGGTCACATTGGCCGGTATCTCCGCCAGCAACGGATGATGCGCCGCCTCCAGAAGACGCCTGAGTTCTGGTCATGAATGTCTATCACCCGCGCCGTCAGGCGCCGCAGCGGACCCCTCATGGGAGGCACCCGTCGCCCAGGGCCGCGAACAACCAACGCAAGAGGAGACGAGAGATGTCCAAATCGGTGCTTGTAGTTCTCGCCGGATTGACCGTCGCGCTGCTCGCTGGGTGCAGCGCGTCGACGACCACAGACACGCCGACCCCCAGCGCGACGCAAACGGCACAACCCACGCCGACGCCCACGCCCATCCCGACGCCGACCGCGACCCCGGCGCCGGCCGCGGTCGACCTATCCGGGAGTTGGTCGGGGATGTACAGTGGCCCCTTCACCGGCACCTTCACGCTGACGTGGACCCAGACCGGGTCGGGCTTGGATGGCACCATCCATCTGTCGTCTCCCGCGGACACCCTCCATATCAACGGGACCGTGACGGGCAGCGCCATCGGCTTCGGCGCGGTCGGTGTCGTGACCTACTCCGGAACGGTCTCGGGCTCGAGCATGTCCGGGTCGTACATTGACGTGGCGAATGGCCAGAGCGGCTCCTGGAGCGCGACCAAGTCCTGATGGCGAGAGCGCTTCTCCGCCTCGAAATGTGTGAGCCAGCGCACGTGAGCGTCAGACGCGATCTCACGACGCGACGGAGTAACCGCCATGCACGTCGATAACGCAAAGAATTTGAACGACGAGGGACATCCTCGATGAAACGACAACGGTGTATCAGCATGATCGCGGTCGCCCCTCAGCACCACGAGGATCGAGAGGGAGGCCCGGCGCCGGAAGGAGAAAATGCCATGGTGAGGAAGTCTTCGAGGGAGAAAGGCGCGCACCGGCGGCGCCGGGTGATCAGCGTGTGGTTGGCCGCGCCGCTGCTGGCCGGGTTCGGCGCGCTCATCCCGGCGACATCGGGGCTGGCCACCGCCAACACTTGGACAACGGTGGCTCCGATGGCAGGAGGGCCGCGGGAGTCGCTGGCAACCGCCATTGGGCCGGATGGGCGGATCTACGCTATCGGCGGCTACGACGGCAGCAATGTGCTGGACCGGGTGGAGGCGTACGACGCCAGCACCAACACCTGGAGCGCGGAGGCCCCGATGCCCGGAGGCGGGCGATACGTCTTGGCGGCCGCCACCGGGCCGGACGGACGCATCTACGCGATTGGCGGCTCCGACGGCAGCAACATTCTCAACAGGGTGGAGGCATACGACACCAACTCCAACACCTGGAGCGCGGAGGCCCCGATGCCGGGGGGTGGGCGCGGATGGCTCGCGGCAGCCACTGGTCCCGACGGAAGGATCTACGCGATCGGTGGGTACGACGGCGCGCGCCTCAACCGCGTGGAGGCCTACGACACCAGCACCAACACTTGGACCACCGTCGCATCGATGCCCGGTGGCGGGCGCAGCGATCTGGCCGCAGTCACCGGCCCGGACGGACGCATCTACGCGATCGGCGGCTCCGACGGCACCGCCTACATCCCTCGGGTGGAGGCATACGACACGATCAGCAACACATGGTCCACGATGGCCCCGATGCCGGCGGGTGGGCGTGGCGATCTTGGCGCTGCGATGGGGCCTGACGGGCGGATCTACGTGGTCGGCGGCGCAAACGGTCCCGGCGGCTCAGGGCCCCTCGCCGCAGTCGAGGCGTACAACGCGAGCGGCAATACTTGGACCACCGCGCAGGCGATGGCGGCCGGTGCCCGCTCCTTCGTCGCGGCGGCCGCTGGGCCAGATGGGCGGATCTACACTATCGGCGGGTACGACGGCACCAACTACCTCGACCGCGTGGAGGCGTACACCACCATCGGCGGGCGGTTGACCTCGAGCGGGGCCAGCATCAGTGCAACCGAGGGCCGGGCGTTCAGCGGAGTGACGGTTGCCAACTTCACCGACGCCGATGAGAACACCTCAGCGAGCGTGTATTCGGCGAGCATCAATTGGGGTGACACCACCAGCTCGGCGGGCACGGTCGTATCTGACAGCTCGGGCGCGTTCACTGTCAGCGGGGGCCACACCTATGCCGAGGAGGGATCGTTCCTGATCACGGTGCAGATCAGCGACCTCGACGGGGGCAGCATCCTGGCGAGCGGTAGTGCCACCGTGGCGGATGCGGCGCTCACCGCCGGCGGTTTCCATCTGAGGATGCACAACCACGCGGTCAACGGGGCGGTAGCTATCTTCAGCGACGCTGACCTCAACGGCACTGTCGGCGACTACGCCGCAAGCATCAACTGGGGTGACGGGACGGTGAGCGCGGGGACAGTGGCAGCCAGCGGCAGCGCCTTCACGGTATCGGGAGTTCACCACTACAGCAAGAGCAAGCAGAAGGCCACGATCAAGATCACCATCAGCGACGTGGGAGGCAGTCACGCGACTGCGACCACGATCGCCAACGTGAGCTGATCTCGGACGACGTCGCACGACTTTCTCACGAGTGCGCCGTCGGCAGCAGCCCTCGGTCGCTGACGGCGCACTCGATTGATTCACCATATGGCGAGCGGACTCGGCACCATCAACGCCGCAGTCTTCATCGCGGCGCTCGCGACGCATTGACCAACGTGACGAGCCGGGGGCGGCGATGTGCCGCCGCCTCCTCGAGCAGACGAAGGGCCTGGGCTACACCGCAAGCGTCAGGACTTGGTCGCGCTCCACGAGCCCGACTGCCCGTTTGCGATATCAACGTAGGAGCCGGACATGGTGCTGCCGGATACCGTTCCCGAATAGGTGACCACTCCGACGGCGCCGAAGCTGATCGAACTGCCGGTCACGTTGCCGCTGATGTGCAGGGTGTCGTGGGGTGAAGACAGCACGATCGTTCCGTTGAGTGCCGCAACACTCTGCGTCCAGGTGAGCGAGAAAGTGCCGTTGAACGGGCCGCTGTACTGTCCCGTCCACGTTCCGGACAGGTCGACAGCCGGCGGGGTTTGGCTCGCGGTCGGCGTCGGCGTGGGAACGGGCGTCGCCGTCGCGGTCGGCGTCGCGCTCGAGGTGGCGGCAGGCGTGGGTGTCCCGCCGGTTGTCGATGCGCCGCATCCCGCCAACGCGATCGCCGCCACTGCCAGAACGGGGGCAAGGGACCTGTTGCTGATCATTGCATTGGCCTCGTCTTGTTTCACGGCTGGTTGCGGACATATCCGGAGCAGGTCCGGATGATGGTTTCCGATTCTAGAGCGTTCCTGGCGGTTGTCCAGCCGACGCGGTTTGATTCCGGGCCGGGGAGCGGGGTTGGCACGGCTGAGTTGGTCGTGGCCACCGAATGCGGCAGCGCCGTGTCGAGCTCAGCCGCGTCGGCCACGCCGAGGCCGACCCAACCCCCAACGCGCCTGCCGGTCCTCCGGCGGCACAGATCGCCACCGTGGGCATACAAGGGCTCGGGGAACCCTGACGATCGGGTCCATCCAGTGCGCGCAGCCGATCACTGGGCCCTGAAAGCGAAGAGAAGGGGCTAGAGGAGTGGAGCCTCTGAGCCCCCGAGGGGATACGTCTCGAGGTTACGGGTCTCGGTTTCGAAGGCCCTTCCGTGGCGCCGACCGTCGGACGTTGGGCAGCCTCGAATTCGATGAGGCGCCTCATCGCTAACGCACCGCAGCAACGAACTGCTCCTTGCGCCGGCCCGCGAGGTCCACGTCACGATCTTCGCCCTGGCCCAGATCAATGCCCGGGACAGCGAGGAACCGCACCGTGAGGAACACAAGGGCCGCGTTTCGCACAGCAACGCCGACGAAGAACACAGCGCCGTAGGTGGCAACGCCACCCTGACCCACGCCGACCGGCCAGAGCGCCGGGAATATCAGCGCCGTGAGCAGGCACACGATGAACCACCGAAGCTGGAAGCCCACCGTCAGGGCGAGGAGCGGCGCCACCCAGATCAAGTACTGCGCGCTCAGCACCTTGCTGGTGCAGAGCAGCACCAGCACGACAGCGACGGCTGCCTGCCCCGCAGAGAAACGTCCTCGGAGCTGCCCCCAGTAGACGCCGATAAGCCCGCAGAGCAGCGCCGCGTCCGCCAGCGCGTTGATCACCGGGCTCATGCCGCTCACGAGGTTGAACGACCCAAAACTGATGGTGGGACTCGCCGTGGCACCGAAGATCGAACCCAGCCAGAGCACGGTGGCGGACACCGACTCGACCTCGACAGGGCGGCGCAGGTCGTACGCGATCGAGCTGAAGCCGTGGACGGGATCGACCAACCTGGCGGCGACGAATCCTGCTGCGACGATTACGGCGTAGGACGCGACCCCGATGGCCACGTGAGTCAATCGAGAACCGGGGTCGCCTCGACGTGCATGCCAGTGGGCTATGGCGGCCACCGGGAGGAGCACGAGAGGGAAGAGCTTTATGAGCGTGGCCACCGCGAGCAATGGATAGACCACGCTGAAGCGACCACGCTGCATCAGCCATACGGCGCCCACGGTGATCAGCGCTGGCGCGAGATCGAAGCGGAAGAGAAGGGTCGCAACTCCTGCCGCGACGACGTACAGGGCGTACGCGTTTGCCTGCCGCTGGGAGATCAGTCGCCGAAAGGCGACGTAGCCCAGCACCGCAATGACACCCATCCAGAACGCGAATACGTCCGGGTAAAACGCATCCGGACCCAGCAGCGTCAGCGAGAACGGCAGAATCGAGAGAGGTGGATACTCGGTCGGCAGCAGCGGATGCGACAGGTTGCCCCAGAAGCCGAGTGCGTAAATGTGGTAGAGGTCAACGTCGCCCTTCCTCCAGTCGCCGGCTGCATAGACGCTCACGACTGCTGCAACGAGGCCTGCGACCACCAGTGCGCGGAGCCATCGGGGAGAGCGGTCTAACGTCACCGGAGAGCGACGACAATGGGCCGTCCGCAGATCTTCACGTTTGCGATATCAGCTGTCAAATTCAGCGGCGTCCATCCGGAACGAGTTACTGGGTCGTGGCCATTACAGCAATTGTGGGCCCCGGCGCATGTTGGCGAGGCCGGCCACTTTGGGTGTCGGCAAAACGACCAAACCGAGTCGCAGTTCTCACGTCGGGTCGCCCATACTCGGAGTTACGTTTGGGCGGTGTTCCCGGGTCGGACTTGGATCGTGGGGCACAAAGCGAATCCGACCGGCCCGGCGGACGCCGTCCGCCAAACGCGAAGATCCCACGGACGGCAACACCGCTGCGTAGACTGCGAATGCATGGACTGGACTCTCATCGTCCAGACGGTGACGGCATCCGCAGTCGTGCTGATTGTGATCGCCGTGGCGGTGGCGATCGTCCTGTGGATACGCCACACCAGACGGCTGGATGCCACGATGCGAAACCTCTTGGCGGGAAACGTAACGTTGCTCGAGGCGTCCGCTCAGCAGGCTGAAGCGGCGCGAGACCTGGCGGTGAAGGCGCACGAGGATCGCGCGTTCGCCACGAGGCCTCTGCTCATCCTGCTCGACGAGCCCCCGCTGGGCATTCGTGACCAGCCGTGGGCCGCGGTTCGCGTCCGCAACGTCGGCAATGGGCCGGCACTCAACTTCGTTGTGTGGATGCTTTCCGGAGGCGACCTTTACCGTTCGGCCGGCCCCGAGGCGAATGGATTTTCAGGAGCCCTTCATCTTGCGCCGGGGGACATCTTCGAGCCCGGACCGTTCCAGAACATGCTGGTCGTCGGTAAGGCACATGGCTACCTCGACCCCGGCTCGGCGGTCGTTGGTGATCATCCGGCGGGCAACCTCACCGCATATTGCGGTGACCACCACGGGAATCGCTACCGATTCAACCTGCGCACCGCCGACCCACCCGAGGTCTGGGAGCGCGGGGCGGACGCACCGCCGTGGGCCGGGGCGTGGGACCCCCGGCTCTCGTCAGAGGAGCCGACGCAGCATGCGGACACCCGAATGCCCCCCATGCTGGAACGGGATGTGACTCAACTTCTTTCGGCGCTGCGCGACATCCTGGAGCGGCTTCAGGATGTCGGCCTCGAGGAGACCGACGTCCGCCTCACCGGCCGCGCGTCGCGGCCGCATGACGCCGAGCGACGAGGCAACTTCGACGCCCGCTAGCTCAGGCTGCGTTTGCCGAAGATCGAGCGAGCCTCCCTCAAACCGTAAACCACGATCACGAGTCCAGCCAGGGGATCGGCCCACCACGCGCCCGCGACGGCGTTGAGCAGGAGGCCGAGGAGCACCGCGCTCGACAGGAGTCCGTCGACGAACGTCACCCTGCCCTCGGCAACCAGCACCGGGTTACCGAGCGCCTTACCGGTCTTCGCCTTCCCCGAGGCCAGACCGAACATCACCGCCGCGGTCATCGCCGTCCAGGCGATCCCGACCCCGCTCGGGCGAGCATGGTGCGCGGTCGCGAACACAATTGCGGACTGCACCACGAGGTAGATCGCGAGAAGGATGAACGCGGCGCCGATGAGGCTGAGCGCCCGGCGCTGACGGGCCTCGCCGCTGCCCGACAGCTCCCAGAGCACGACGGTGCTCGCACCGATCTCGACCAGGCTGTCCAGCCCGAAGCCGGCCAGCGCGACCGATCCTGCCGCGATGGCGGCCACGCCCAGGACGACGATGCCGACGACGTTCCAGCCGAGGGTCAGGCGTTCCAGGTTCATGCCGCGTTGCAGCAGCGGGACTGAGCTCATTCAGGGAATCGTCCTATGCCATGGTCTGATGAGCGGTCCCGGCGCCTCCGGAGACGTCGGGCCGCCGACGACCACCTCATAGACTTCGATCGCGGCAAACGTTACGCTAGGGATCTGGGGCACGCTTTGGGGGATGAGGGGATGGACAAGGTACGGCTGTCGCCGGCAGAACAGAACCGCGCCAGGCAGTGGCTTGCCGACCTGCACGAGGATCTGGACCTGATCCGATATCCCACTCATGTGCAACTCTGGCGCACGGTCGACGAGGCGGCCCGGAGAGCGGACAGTCTCGCGCGCCTGGAATACGCATTGCGGCTGCCCACTCCGCCGGTGAAACGAATCCGGTAACGGTTGTCCGGCCACACGCAGTCAACCCCTTTCGGCGGCGAGTAATCTTGCCCCGATGACTTGCACCGCCTTCGGTGTCGCGAACCGGGCGGGTCGGCGTGCTGACAGCCGATGCGGCGGCTCCCTCCGCGGCGCGACTGCGATGGCCGACGCATGAAGTGTCCCGCATGCGCGGCCGAGAATCGCGCCGGCATCCGGTTCTGCGTGCAGTGCGGCGCGGGGCTGGCGCGGGCGTGCCCGTCATGCGGTGCCGCCTTCAACGAGGGTGAGCGATTCTGCGGAGAGTGCGGCGCCTCGCTGTCGGGCGACTCCGCACGCTCGAGGCAGGCCGTCGGGCAATCCCAGGTCGAAACTTCGTCGCGCGTTGCAGAGCGTCGCCACGTCACGGTGCTCTTCGCGGACCTCGTCGGTTTCACCCCATTGTCCCAGCAACGCGACGCGGAGGACGTGCGCGAACTCCTCAGCCGCTACTTCGATACCGCTCGGACGATCATCACCCGCTACGGCGGTACGGTCGAGAAATTCATCGGCGACGCGGTGATGGCTGTCTGGGGTGTTCCGGCCGTCCAGGAGAATGACGCCGAGCGAGCGGTGCGCGCCGCCCTGGAATTGGTGGACGCCGTGGCGGCCTTCAGCGACGAGGTCGGCGCACCCGGGCTGCGCGCCCGCGCGGGTCTGCTGACGGGGGAGGTTGCCATCAACCTCGGCGTCGCCGGCGAGGGGATGGTCGCGGGCGACCTGGTGAACACCGCGGCGCGTGTCCAGTCGGTCGCGGAGCCGGGAACGGTCTACGTCGGCGATTCCACGCGACGAGCCACCGAGGCCGCGATCATCTACGACGACGCTGGCGTGCACGAGCTCAAGGGCAAGCCCGAACCCGAGCGTCTCTGGCGCGCGCGGCATGTGGTGGCTGCAGCGGGCGGTGCACTGCGACCGACGGGGCTGGAACCGCCCTTTGTCGGGCGCGACCGCGAGCTGCGCCTGCTCAAGGAGTCATTGCACGCGACGGGGGAGGAGCGCACCGCCCGACTGCTCTCGATCGTCGGCCTTGCGGGTGTCGGCAAGTCGCGATTGGCGTGGGAATTCTTCAAATACGTTGATGGCGTCACCGAGACGATCTGGTGGCACCGGGGCCGCTGCCTCGCGTATGGCGAGGGAGTCGCCTACTGGGCGCTCAACGAGATGGTGCGCATGCGTGCGGGCATCGTCGAGAACGAACCCCCCGAGACTGCGCGTGAGAAGTTGCGCCGCACCGTCGAGGAATTCGTCGAGTTGGGCGAGGAGCGTCGCTGGGTGGAACCACGGCTCGCCCATCTCGTTGGTCTCGAGGAGCGAGCGGCCGCCGATCCGCGAGATCTCTACGCCGCGTGGCGGTTCTTCTTCGAGCGCCTCGCAGCGCAGCAGCTCACCGTTCTGGTGTTCGAGGATCTGCAGTGGGCGGATAGCGGCCTGCTCGACTTCATCGAGTACCTCCTGGAATGGTCGCGCAGCTCGCCCATCCTGGTGGTGACGCTGGCGCGCCCCGAGCTGGCGGAGCGCCGCCCCGGATGGGGAACGGGCAAGCGGGGCCTGACCGCCCTCTACCTCGATCCGCTCTCCTCCGACGCGATGTCGCAGTTGCTCGCGGGGATGGCGCCGGGGCTGCCTGACGATCTGACCGGGCGCATCCTTGACCGCGCTGCGGGCATCCCGCTTTACGCCGTCGAGACGGTGCGCATGCTGGTTGACCGCGGGATGCTCGTGGAGAAGGAGGGGACGTTCCACGTCGAGGGCTCGCTGGAGTCGCTCGAGGTTCCCGAGACACTGCACGCGCTCATCGCGGCACGCCTCGACAGCATCGGCGCTCCCGAGCGCCAGCTTCTCCAGGACGCCGCGGTGCTCGGCAAGTCGTTCACCGCCAGCGGCCTGCGCGCCGTGACCACGCTCCCCGACGACGCAGTCGAGCCATGCCTCGCGAGCCTGGTCAACAAGGATCTGCTCTCCATCCAGTCGGACCCACGATCGCCGGAGCGCGGCCAGTACGTCTTCGTCCAGGACCTGGTGCGCAGCGTGGCCTACGGGACCCTGGCACGCCGTGATCGCAAGGCGCGTCACCTCAGTGCGGCGGCCTACCTCGAAAGCTCATGGAGCGAGGAGGAGGGCGTTGCCGAGGTCATCGCCGCGCACCTCGCCGAGGCGTACGAAGCCGATACGGAAGCCGCTGACGCGTCAGGGCTGCGCGACCGCGCGCGCGACGCGCTCGTTCGGGCCGGCGACCATGCCGCCTCGCTCGGGGCGGCGGAGTCGGCACAGCGGTACTACGAGCGCGCCCTCGAGCTTGCCGCTCCTGATGACCGCGCCGGCCTGCACGTCCTTGCCGGACAGATGGCGTGGCTGCGTGTGGACATCCCCGATGCGCGCCAGCACCTCGAGGAGGCGGTCGTCCTGCATATGGCCGCGGGACGCGTCGGCGCGGCAGCGCGCGCCTCCATCACCCTCGGCGAGCTCGACAGCCACGAGCTCCAGATGGAGCAGGCTGCCGACCGCATCGAGCGGGCATTCGTGACGCTGTCCGAGTCGCGGTCGGAAGGTGACGAGTACCAGGCAGATCTCGCCAGGGTGGCCGCAGAGGCCGGCCGCCGCCTCTACTTCGCGGGACGGTCCGCGGACATCGCGATGGAGCGTGTGGAGCTCGCCCTCGGCATCGCCGAGCGAAGTGGCGATGCCGAGGTGTTCTGCCAGGCGATCAACACCAAGGGTCTGATCCTCGGAGCGCGGGGCCGTCGCGAGGAGGGCCGGGCGCTCATCCGCTGCGCCCTCGACCACGCGCTGGCGTCGCATCTCCACGAGGCGGCGCTCCGCGCCTACAACAACCTCGCAGCCGACGTGCAGGCCTCGGATCCAGCGTCGGCCTCAGAGTACGTGCGGGCTGGGATCGCGCTTTCGAAGCTGATGGGGCGCCGCAGGCTGGAATCGATGCTCACCAACGGGGAGGTGCCGATTCTCATCGACCTCGGCCGCTGGGACGCCGCCATCGTGATCACGTCCGATTTCCTCGAGTCGCCCGAGCGCTGGGTGGTGGAGTCCGAGCTCGGCTCCGAGGTGGTCTATGGCGTCTGGATCCATCTGTGGCGCGGCGAGCTCGCCGAGGCGCGCCATCTGATCGATCGTACGGCAGACCTCTCCGAACGGGCGTCGACCGAAGCCCTGCTGATCCATGACGCGGCCAGGGCTGCCTTGTTGCGTTTCCAGGGGCGCGACGCCGAAGCCTTGCGGGTCGTCGCCGACACCATCGAACGGGTCAACGACGGGGCCGATTTTCTCGATGTCACCCGCTGGGTCTTCGTCGAGCTGGCCGAAGCCGCATTCGCCGCAAATGACCTCCAGACCGTCCGGCGCCAGCTCGATGCGGTCACCAGGCGCCTCTCGCCAACCCTGGCGCCGATTCTGCATGCGCAGGCGCGTCGATTCCGAGCGCGCCTCGCCGCCCTCGAGAATCGCGACGACGAGGTGGTCAGCAACGCGCAGGCGGCCATCGACGCCTTTCAGCAGCGCCAGATGCCCTTCTGGCTGGCGGTGACTCGCCTCGAGCTCGGCGAGTGGATGGTGCAGCACGGGAAGGCGGACGGCGGAGACAGACTGCTCGCCGATGCCCGGACTGCCTTCACCGAGCTCGGCGCCACCCCGTGGATCGAGCGGGTCGACGCAGCCGTGCACGGTGGGGGCGCGACGAGCGCGGACACGGCGCTCCCTGCGTGACCATCGGGACCGACGGCGTCTCGCGGCTCTGCCAATTCGCAGACACCTTCCCGAATCTGATCGTCGAGCGGCGCTCGCGCTGCATTCAGTCCGACTCGGTCTGCCCGAACGTGAGCGATGCGGAGGGGTGGGTCCTGGCCAGCCGTGACTGCGCTCGTCCCAGGGCCGTTGGCGAGAGATTTGCCACCGTCATCGCTTCGACGAAATCGGTCCCGTTGACCCGGTAGATGCTGCAGGGCGTCAGCGCCGTCACCGTGGCAGTCCGCGGACGATGCTCGAGGAGGCCGATCTCGCCGAAGTAGGTGGGCGGCGTGAGCACACCGAGTGACCGCACCACGCCGGCCTCGCCCGCGGCAAACACCTCGACCTCGCCGTCGGTGAGGACGAAGAAATCATCCGCGTCGGCGCCCTCGTGTATGAGCACCGTTCCGGCGCCGATGCGCTCCTCGACTGCGGACCTCGCAATGCGTTCCAGGGCGGCGCGGGTTGCACCGGCGAAGATGTCGAGCGTCTGCAGGACCGCTATACGCGGTTCAATCGCGGACAGCTCCCGGACCGCTCTGGTGTCCAGAACCCGGATCCAGGGGTATGCGGCGGCGGTCAGCGCGGGGATTGCACATCCCATGATCAACAGGGTCGTGTTCAATCCCACGCTGCCGAGCAGGATTGGCATGAGCAGCGCGCCGAGGGAGATCGCCCCGAGCACCAGCGCAAAGAAGACACCGAACACGCGGGCGACGACGTCGGGGTGGACGAGACGTTGCAGCGCGGTGATCGCGAGCACATCGACGATGATCGTCCCGGCCCCTCGTATCACCTCCAACAGGAACGCGATCCACGGCGAATGCACAACCGTCAAGAGCGCGGTGGGAAGGCAGTACAACGCCATTCCGATCACGATGATGGCACCGAGGCGGCGCGCCGCGGCGATGCGATTCATGAATCCCGCCATCAGGATTCCCCCGACTCCCAGCGCGGCAAGGAGGTATCCGTAGCCGCTGCTGCCGGTTCCCAGTTGGTCCCTGCTCACCACGACGAAGAGCACCGTGTCGGTTCCGTAGACGAAGCTCGCGAGGATGCTGAAGCCCGCCAGCAGCGTTACTGGCGGCGATGACACGAACGCCCGGAAGCCGGCGGCCATCTGCTTGAGTGGTCCGGCAGCGCCCCCCTCGGTGATGTCGGAAGCGCGGCTGCGGGTGCGGATCCGGCTGACGACCACAGCCGAGAATCCGAAGGTTGCGGCGTTGAGGGCGAACACGACGGCCGGAGGGCTGAACAGGAGCAGCAGGCCGGCAATCGCGGGTCCCACGATGATCGAGAGATTCTCGACCGCCGATTGGGCGCTGTTCGCGGCGGCGAGATGCTCCTCACCGACCACCGCCGGCGTGGTTGCCCGGGCCGCCGGATCGTATGACGATGTCGTCACCGACGTCAGCGCGGCCAGCACGATCGCCAGGACAACGGGGCCGTTCAGCACGGCGACGATCGCGAGGGCGGTCTGAAGGAGGAGCGCGCCGGAGTCGAGCGTCACCATGAGGCGTACGCGTTCGATTCGGTCAGCGATCAACCCGCCGAACGGGCTGGCCACGAGTGCCGTGAGGAATCGAGTCATCGACGCCGCGGCCACCCATGCCGGTGAGTGCGTGGCGTTGAAGACGAAGACGACGAGGGCGACGTTGTAGGCCCACGATCCGCTCATCGAGATCGTCAGACCGCTGAAGAGCAGCCGGTAGTCGCGGATGCCGAACAGCGAGCGGTAGCCGACCCGCGGTGTCGCGTCGCCGATCCGGCGTCCGGTGATCCGGGCCACCACGCGGCGTCGGATCGATGGCTTCCTCTCGATTGCGCCGTCAGTCGTCACATGCAGATGTGTCACCCGAGGGTGGGGGTGGGATTCACCGGCGAAAGCGTACTCGCGGCTCGTGCCATCTGCTCGGCGGCGCTCGGCGCCCGCGGACGGCAGGCCGGTGAGCGTTGCGAACGCCGTCGGAGCAGGCCGATACTCTGCGCACATGCGGTTGCGCCTCTGCGGGACGCGAGGGTCGACGCCGGCGCCCGGCGTCGATTTCGCCCGTTATGGGGGTCAAACGTCATGCGTGGCGGTGCTTTCGGATGACGGCCAGTGCCGGCTCATCCTCGACGCCGGCACCGGGTTGCGCCGGCTCCCTGCCGCACTGGGTGGCCAGCCGTTCACCGGCACCATCCTGCTGACCCACCTCCACTGGGATCACACCCACGGGTTGCCGTTCTGCCCCGCCGTGGACAACCCCGACGCGCGCACCACGCTGTACATCCCCGAACAACCGGGCGGTGGCGCCGAGGAGATCCTCGCCCGCGCGATGTCACCGCCGCATTTCCCCATCCGACCGAGCGAGATGCGCGGATCGTGGGAGTTCCTGCATCTCGCGCCCGGCCGGCACCGGATTGAGGGCTTCGACGTCCTGGCGCTGGAGATTCCGCACAAGGGCGGGCGAACCTTCGGGTACCGGGTTTCGGACGGGCGGCGGGCAATCGCATACATGCCGGACCACGCACCGAACGCTCTCGGTCCCGGCGCCCACGAGTTCGGTCCGTATCACGATGCGGCGATGGAGTTGACCAGGGGAGTGGACATCCTCTTGCACGATTCGCAATACACCAGTGAGGAGTTCCCCGCGCGAGCACACTTCGGGCACTCCAGCATCGATTACGCGGTGGGCCTTGCCGAACATGCCGGTGTCCAGCGGCTGGTGCTCTTCCATCACGACCCGTGGCGATCGGACGCGCAGCTGGACGCCATCATTGAGCACTGGTCGGGCGCCTCGCTCCCGGTGACCGCGGCGGTCGAATGGGACCTTCTCGACGTCGACAGCCCCTGATGCCGGCAGCTTTGGCATGTGACCACCGTCGAAGGCTCGGAATCCGCATGGTTGAGCGCCGCCCGCGGAGAAACGTACCCTTGACGGCGTGATCTGCCCTGCCTGCGCTGCCGAGAACCGACCCGGCATGCGCTTCTGCGGCCACTGCGGGACGTCACTCAGCCGCGAGTGTCGCGCCTGCGGCGCCAAGAATGACGCCGGCCAGTTGTTCTGCGGGCAGTGCGGAGCGAAGCTCGAGGGCGAGTCTGTCGAGCGCGAACGGTCGTCGCCGCTCCCTGCGGCGCCGGGCCGGCTCCCCGCCGAACCGTCGCGGCTCGCCTCCGAGCGCCGTCACGTCACCGTGCTGTTCGCCGACCTCGTCGGCTTCACCTCGCTGTCGGAGCAGCGTGACGCCGAGGATGTGCGCGAGCTGCTCAGCGAATACTTCGCCACGGCTCGCACGGTTATCGGCCGCTATGGCGGCACCATCGAGAAGTTCATCGGCGACGCTGTGATGGCGGTGTGGGGCGTCCGCGCCATCCACGAAAACGACGCGGAGCGCGCCGTCCGAGCGGCCCTCGAGCTCGTCGATGAGGTGGCGGCGTTCGGTGAGCATGCGGGGATCCCCGGGCTCCGAGCCCGAGCCGGCGTGCTCACCGGTGAAGCCGCGGTCAACCTCGACGTCGAAGCCGACGGCATGGTCGCGGGAGACCTGGTGAACACCGCGAGCAGGGTGCAGTCGGTTGCGGAGCCGGGCAGTGTCTTCGTCGGCGAGAGCACTCGAAGCGCGAGCGAGGCCGCGATCGAGTATCACGACGCCGGCACACATCAGCTGAAGGGCAAGCCTGAGCCACTGCGGCTCTGGCGGGCCGCCCGCGTGATCGCGGGGGCCGGTGGGGCGCTGCGCCCCACCGGCCTCGAGCCACCCTTCGTCGGCCGGGACCGTGAACTGCGGTTGATGAAGGAATTCCTCCACGCCACGTCGGCGGAGGGGAGAGCACGGTTGCTCTCGATCGTCGGCCTCGCGGGCGTGGGCAAGTCCAGGCTGGCCTGGGAGTTCTTCAAGTACATCGACGGGCTCACGGAGACGATCTGGTATCAGCGCGGCAGATGCCTCGCGTACGGCGAGGGGGTCGCGTTCGCGGCGCTGACCGAGATGGTCCGGATGCGAACCGGCATTGTGGAGAACGAACCGCTGGAGAGTGCTCGGCAGAAACTGCGCCGGAGCGTCGAGGAGTTCATCCTCGACGGCGAGGAGCGCTCCTGGGTGGAATCGCGTGTCGCTCATCTCCTCGGGCTCGAGGAGCGTGCCGGTGCGGACCCTCGTGATCTCTACGCAGCCTGGCGGGTCTTCTTCGAGCGCATCGCCCTGCAGAACACGACGCTGCTGATCTTCGAGGACCTGCAGTGGGCGGACAGTGGCCTCCTCGACTTCATCGAGTATCTGCTCGAGTGGTCGCGAAACTCCCCGATCATGGTGGTGACCCTTGCGCGGCCCGAACTCGGCGAGCGCCGTCCCGGATGGGGCACAGGCAAGCGCGGCCTCACGTCACTCTTCCTCGAACCACTTCCGGCGGAGGCCATGGCGGAGCTGCTCAGCGGCATGGTGCCGGGACTCCCGCAGGATCTGCGCGCGCTCATCCTCGACCGTGCCGCCGGCGTCCCGCTGTATGCGGTTGAGACCGTGCGCATGCTCATCGACCAGGGGTTGCTCCTCGAGGAGCTCGGCACGTATCGCGCGCAGGGATCGCTGGATGCACTCGAAGTTCCGGAGAGCCTGCACGCGCTGATCGCGGCGCGTCTCGACAGCCTCGCGCCGTCCGAGCGGTCACTGCTGCAGGATGCCGCCGTCCTCGGCAAGTCGTTCACCGTACCTGCGTTGAGCGCCGTGACCAACATCAACGAATCCGAGGTCGAGGCGGTGCTCACCGCGCTGGTCGGGAAGGACCTCCTCTCGATCCAGTCGGACCCGCGTTCTCCAGAGCGCGGCCAGTACGTCTTCGTGCAGGACCTGATCCGCAGCGTGGCTCACGGGACCCTGGCCCGCCGGGAGCGCAAGCTGCGCCACCTCGCGGCCGCCACGTATCTGGCGAGTTCGTGGGCTGAGGAAGAGGAGATCACCGAGGTCGTCGCCGCCCACCTGGTGGACGCGTACGACGCCGACCCCGCCGCCGCGGACGCCCCGGAAATACGCGACCGCGCCCGGCTTGCGCTCGTGCGTGCGGCCGATCACGCTCGATCGCTCGGCGCGGCTGCGTCGGCCCAGCGCTATTACGAGCATGCGCTCGAGCTGAGCGGCGACGACGAGACGCGAGCCGATCTGCATCAGAAAGCGGGCCGATCCGCCCGGCTTCAGGGCCGAGCCACTGAGGTGAGAACGCACTATGGGGCCGCCCATGCTCTCTACGCCGCCACGGGACGGCCATTGGGCCAGGCAACGACACTGTCCGAACTTGCCACCGCCGAGTTCCAGGACGGGAACCTCGCTGGAGCGGTGCAACTCACCAGGGACGCACTTGCCATCGTTCCGGAATCAGGCACGGATGATGAGCACCAGGAAACCTTGGCGGGCATCGAGGCGCGTCTCGCGAGGTTCATGTACTTCAACAGCGAATACGAAGCCGCGCTCCCGCACGTGGAGCGCTCGCTACAGATTGCGGAGACCGAGGGTCTGTGGGAGGTCCTCTGCCAAGGGCTGGATACCAAGGGCTCCATCCTGGCTGCGCGCGGACGCCGCGCGGAGGCCGAGATCCTCATCCGCGGTGCGCTCACCGTTGCGCTTGAACACGAGCTCACGGAGCGCGCTTCGGGAGCCTGCATCAGCCTGGCCACCACCCTCGAGGAGGACGACCGTCTGGAGCCCTCCCTCGAGCTCTACGCCCAGGCGGAAGCGCTCTTGCAACGGCTGGGAAACCGCCCGAACGCCGCCGGCGCCCGGCTGAATCGCATCCAGGGGCTTCTCGAGCTGGGGCGCTGGGATGAGGTCGCGGCAATCTTCGCCGACTATCTCGAGGCCGACGCTGAAGACCTCGGATCTCGTATCTGGCCGGGGGCTGTCGCGATCAATGCGGCGTGGCTCTACCTTCTCCGCGGCGACACACCCTCGGCGCGGCGTCTGGTCGAGGCGGGCGCGCCGATCGTCGAGCACGCTCAACTCGAGATGCGTTCCCAGCACCAGGCCGCGCTCGCCGGCGTTGCCAACGCCCAAGGGGACCATGTGCTCGCGCTGCTCACCGCGGAGCCGGTGCTCCGCGCCTGCATCGACGAGTCCTTTCCGGTGGGAATGAGGTCGGCACTCATCGAGGCGGTGGAGGCCGCCTTCCAGCTGGGCCAGGTTTCCAAGGTCGAGGAGCTGCTCCAGCTCGTTCGCGACAGCTTCCGCCCCGGGCGCCAGCCGTCGGTTGACGCTCACATCCTGAGGTGGGAGGCACGCATTGCGGCGCAGCGCGATGACCTGGAGGGCGCCCGGAGCAAATTCGCGGCCGCGATCGAGGCGTTCACCAAATTGCAGCGCCCCTTCTGGATCGCGGTGACGCGTTGTGAGTTCGGCGAGATCCTGGTCGCTCAGGGCCGCGAGCACGACGCGGACGAGCTGCTGACCAGCGCCCGCGCCACCTTCGAACAGCTCGGCCGCAACGCCATGGCTGCACCGGGCGCGATCAGCCGTGCGGCGAGTGGGTGCCGGAATGGAGCCCGCGACCCTGGCGCAGTGACAACGTCGCCTGCCGCGCGCGGCTAGCGGAAACGCTGAGCGTCCGAGGCGGCGTAGCGGGTCACGACGGCGTCGACGCCCGAGGTGCGCTCGACCAGCTCGGTGACGTCCGCCGCGGCCGCGGCGGGAATGGCGCAGGTGAGCGTGTGTGCTCCCATACCGGTGCGAGCGCGGCTCAGGGCGCATCCAACGGAGGCTGCCACGCGGCCGTGCTCATGAGCCACCGCGATGATGTGGCACTGGGGCTTCCCCTCGATCCGCAGCTCCGGAATCGCGTCGCTCATCACCATCATCCCCTGCGCGTTGAGGCGCAGCAGGATGACGCTCGGGTCCACCGGCGTGTCGGCGAGTGGCCCGTAGGTGATCAGCGCAGGTCGCTTGGTCACCGCCGGGATACCGGGAAACGCTTCCGGGCTCACCCAGCCTGACTCGACCAGGGCGGCGACATCGGCATTCGCGGCCGCCTCCTCGAGACTGAGCAGGCCGTGGGTGTAGCTGCCCACGCTGCAGTTGGCGTGATCCGCCGGCTCGGTGCTGAACGTGCGCTCGGCCGCATGCATCCAGAACACGCAGCCGGCCGCCACTCGCCCGGTGCGTCCGTCCGGTGTCGGCGCCGGCATCGCCGTATCGAACGCGGGGACGTCATCGCGCGGCGCGTCGAGGAACGTGATCGCGATTGGCGCAGCCAGCGGGTGCAGCGCGTTGGTGAGGCGTTCGGCCAGTTCCGGCCATGAGGTGCGGGGGCGAGGCGTGCTGGTCACGCGCCAATGATGCCTGACGGTCCCGTCGAAACGGCCTCAGGCGCCGAGCCTGACACCGGCACCGGCGAGTTGAGCCGTCGTGGGCTCCGCGCAGCAGAACCAGGGCTCGCTCAGCCGAGGCGGGGCGTCCCGTTCCGGCGGCAGCGCGCTGCCGGCGTCCGGCCAGGGGAGCCCCGCGGCGGCAGCCGCGACGGCGGTGATCCCGCGGATCGCCGCGTGCGTGGACCGCGGCGCCACCCCTGCATCCGCATCCGCCGCGACCAGTTCCGCGATCTCCGCCTGGAGCGCGTCCATCGCCGCATCGGGATGCTGCCAGAGATGGCTGAAACCTGCGGGATCGTAGCCGCGCAGGTGCTCGCGCATCTCCGGCAAGCTCAGGAGCAGCGAGCCCGGTGGCACCAGCAGGCGGATGCTCAACTGGACGGGGTCGACGCTGTCGATGAGATCGTTGGCGGCGATCATGTCGAGCAGGTCGAGCTGGTCGCCGAGCGTGCTCCAGGGCGTGAACGGCAGGAGGGAGGGCCGCAGCTCGACCCCCAGCGAGCGGCAGATGCGGAGTGCGGTGAGGACGTCGTCAGCCGAGTGTCCCTTGGCGAGGAGCTCGAGCACACGGGGGCTGGTGGACTCCACGGCCGAAACGATGAAGAGCAGGCCAAGCTCGCGCAGCTGGGCGATCACCTCTGGGTGCTCGAGGATGTGCTCCACCTTGGTCGTGATGTCGAAGGTGAGCTCCGGGCAGCGCTCGTGCACCGCGCGGACGACAGCGGTTGCGTGCGGCACGGCATTCAGAAAGTCCGGATCCCCGAAGGTGAGGTGGCGCATGCCCTCTTCCCAGAGCCGGACCACGTCGTCCACGAGTACCTCCCGCTGCCAGACGCGAATCCGACCGTCGTACACCGCGGGGACCGGGCAGTGACGGCAGCGGTGCACGCAGCCGCGCGTCGCCTCCACATAGCCCGTCAGCCGCTCCTCGCCGTCGACACGGAGCCGGGTATAGCGATCGAGTGGCGGCAGCAGGTCGCGAGCGGGCAGGAGGAAGCGAAGCCGGTCGAGCACGACCGCCCGCGAGCCGGCGGCGCCGTTGGCGATGGCGACCAGCGCCTGCTCGTACTCACCCCCAACGAACGCATCGACGAGGCCAGCTTCGAGCGTCGGACCGCAGAGTGGAGCGTAGAGGCCGAAGAGCACGATGCGCACGTGCCCCCCGCGACGGGCGCGGATAGCCTGCGCCGCGGGAACGGCCATGCGCATCGCGGTGTGCATGGGGACCGCGATCGCCACCAGGTCGGGGGCGTCGAGATCGGCCTCGCCGATGGTCTGGACAGAGAGGTCGACCGCGCGGACGTCATGACCCGACGCGCGCAGAAAGGCCGCGGCCGACGCGACGTGAAGTGGCTGATGGCCGAGCTCGTAGCACGAGACCAGGAGAACCCTCACGAGCAGCCGAACAGCACGGCGGCCGGGAGCGGTGGAAATCGCACCGGAGCGGCTATCTCGTGGCCGCCCGGATAGTGGGGTGATCCATGTGTCGTGGTCATCATGGCACCGGCGACCGAGCCCATCACGGCTGGCCGGACGGGAAACCGTTGCGCACGTAGAACAGCAGCTCGCCACTCTGGATCAGGTGGAAGTTCGCGGTGACGTACGCCCGGAGTTGCGCGTCGGGGGGGATGTCCCAGTTGGCGAAGGGCGTACTGGTCAGCATGTAGTCGGCTTGTTCGACCATGCCGGTCCAGAGGCGCTGCGCACCTGGCGAACCGTATCCGTACGAGAGCGTCGCGCCCTCAGGGTCGATCAGGGCATTGCAGGCGGACTTGGTCGACACGAACCGGTTGGTGGTCACCAACTTGGACGGCGCGTCCGAGAGCGTGCATCCTCCTGCGGGAATCACCGCATCGACAACCCCGGCGATGTCAGGAGTCGTGGATCCGCTGATCGCGAAGGCCTGATGGGTGAACAGGATCGCCACTGCGAGTGCTGCGATCGCCACGGCAATTCGCTCCGATCGATGCTCGACGAGACGCCCGACCGAGATCCCGAGGAGCAGGCCCAGAAAGGGCGCCACGAAGGCGGTGTAGTTGGCGAAGTAGTAGGAGGGGCCGAGTTGAGCGAGCGACGCAAGCACGGTGGCCGCGATCGCGAACCATTCGAGCGTCGTCGGTCGCCGGCGTGGCAGCAGGAACGCGGCAGCCACGAGCATCACGATCACGACCGTCGCGATGATCGACGCCGAGGCGTCGCCGAACGCTGAGGTGCCGGTGATATCCCCGAGCCGCACGGGGACCGACACGCGGTTGCCCGCCGGGATGCTGCTCAGTGGCGTGATGATGACGTCGCGGATGAAGGCTGCGGGCGCCATGAGGAAGAACGGCAACGTCGGGATGCCGAACCCCGCGACGACACCGCCGACGAACGGAATGAACCGATTTCGCAGGTCGGAGAGGCAGAGCACGGCGAGCACGACCACCGGAACGATCGCCGGCGCCTTGACCGTCCCGGCGATCCCGAATGCGACGCCACCGGCGAGAACCCGCCGTCGCGAGGCGGCGACGGAATCGCCCTGGAACAACAGCGCCGCCCCAGCGAGGCAGAAGAACGCGACGACGGATTCGAGCAGCCCGCTCCGAAGCGCGTACAACTCGGCGGGATACAACGCCATGACGCCGCACGCGACGATCACCGCGACGCGCCCGTGGATGCGTACCAGCCTGCCCATCAGCAGGACGCTCGCCGCCGAAAGCAGTGGTGTGCACAGACGCAGGAGCGCGAGCGCATCGCGCGTGCCGATCGATTTGGACAGGAGCGCGAGAGGGCTCGCGAGCAATGGGAATCCCGGCGGCTGGAGCAGGTCGAAGTCGCGGTACGGCATGGCTCCGTTGACGAGCCGGATCGATCCGCCGAGCCAGGCGGAGATATCGGGTGTGATGCCGAACAGGAATCCGGGACGGGTCAGTTGATAGGACGTGATGACCGCTGCGAGCGCAGCGATCAACCTGATGATCACCGTGCTGGTTGGATCGACCGTCCGCTTCATTCGAACCCCAAGCCGGAGGATGGGTGGCCCCGGATTGTGAACCGTAGCGGGTCGGGGATCGAGTGGTTCTGGAACGTTGGTGCGGTGCCAGTCGCGGGCGCTGGGCCAAGCGGGCGGTCAAACTCGCGGTCATGAGTTTCCAAACAGCGCTTCTGGGTTGGCACGACTTCTATTCGATAACTGGGACGGCAACCGCGAGCCTGGTCGGGCTTCTGTTCGTGGGACTCTCGCTCCATCTCAGGGTCGTGGTGACACGTCCCGAGGTGCAGAGCCTGGCGAGGGTCACCTTGACCGGGTTCGCGGTGACTCTGGTGGTGGCGCTCTTCATGGTCGTTCCGCGCGTCAGCGATCCTTCATCGATTGGGTGGGATCTCGTCGGGTTGGGCGCGGTCGGCGGCGTGCTGGTCGTCCGAAGCCTGGTGGCCGGGGTTCGGAGCCAGTACCGCACCCTGAGCGTACAGCGTCTCTTCCTGCGATTCGGGTCGAGCGCGATCGCCATCGTCGGCTTGATCGCCGTCGGGGGCGTCTTCGTGGCGAACGACTATCAGGACGGGTTCGCCTGGCTGTCCGGGGTCGCCATCTTCCTGCTGCTCACCTCCCTGCGCAACTCGTGGGATCTGCTGGTCAGTGTCGGCGCCGCCATTCAGAGCGCAGCGCGATCCTGACGAGCCGGCCGGCGGCGACGCCGTGCCGGTCGTCGCCGAGGTCGACCGGCTCGTCGCTGGGCTCACCACCGCGTTCGCGCGATGGGGGGAGCTTAGCTCCCGGCGACCAACCCCGCGGAGCTCTCCGGATCCCCTGAGACGTCGGCCCGGCCCGACACCAGGTCGAGCTCATGGCGCGCGAGCAGCCGCAATGCCGCAATCAGCGGGGTCTCGTCGGTGTGTGGCTCGGCGATATCGAGAGGAACGTCGAGCCGCGCCACGCCGGTGGAACTGTGGCGGACGGTGCCACCGAGGCCGCGCGCCAGGCGAAGCACATCATCGTTCTCCCACTGGACGTAGCCGCAGAACCTGTGGATACCGTTCTGAAGGGCGATGAGGGCGAGCGCCTCGAGCAACACCGTTGCGATGCCGCGGTGCTGATACTCATCTATCACGGTGACCGCGGCTTCGGCGCACTCGGGTTCGTCAGCGAGGCGGATGTATCGGGCGATGGCCACGCCCGGCTGGTCCGGCGCGTCGACATCCCATGCGCCGAGCGCCATGTGATTCGTGTAGTCGATCGTCGTGAGATAGCGCAGCATCGAGTCGCTCAGCGACGCCGGTGGATTGAAGAAGCGGCGCACCCGCGACTCCGCTGACAGGCGCTCGAATCCCCGGACGATTGCGCCCTTGTCGGCCGTGACGATCGGGCGGATGCGAATCCGCCTGCCGTCGCGAAGCGCGACTTCCGTTGTGCATGCCGCGATCCGTGGGTCATCGGTGCTGGCAATCCCCGTCACCTCGGGCGGAGCCGGACGCGCGTGCCGGTTCACCCGCGCGACGCATTCAAGGCGAAGGTGCTCGAGTTGCTCCGAAACGATAACCGGCATCGGCTCAGCACCCTGCAGGCGTCGTGCACTCTCGGGGAGGTTGTCGATGTCCGTGTTGAGCCTGTCGCGCAGGGTCGCGAGCGACTCACGCTCGACGATCCGCTCACCGGCGATCATCACCGGGACGAGGAGCGGCTCGCGTTCCGCGATGTCCTCCTCGCGAAGTCCCAGAACATCCCCACCCAGGTGCAGGTTGCGGAAGACCTGCTTGGCGCCGGGGAGGCTGGCCTTCCCGGCCGACAGCTTGAGCACCGGTCTGCCGGCGTAGGCGACGAGCTTGTAGGCGCTCTCGAGTGACGGGGCGTCAGCCGACACCGCCATCTTCGTGCCGACCCCGAATGCGTCAACGGGGGCGCCGCTCTGGACCAGCTCTGCGATGTCGTACTCGTCGAGCCCCCCACTCACAACGATCTGTGCGCTCGGACATCCTGCCGCATCGAGCTGCCGGCGGACCTGCCGCGCAAGCGCGTCGAGGTCACCGCTGTCCAGGCGCACGGAAAACGCATCGCCGAGGCCTCGTTCCTTGGCGGCGCGGATGGCTGATTCAACGCCCTGCTCGGTGTCGTACGTGTCGACAAGGAAGGTCGGGTGATCTGGGAAGTCTTCCGCGAACGCGCGGAACGCCTCGTGTTCATCCTCGAAGGCTTCGATGTACGAGTGCGCCATGGTGCCCGAGGTCGCGAGCTCATACTGCTGTGCCGCCGCCACGTTGCTCGTCGCCGAGAAGCCCGCGATCGCGGACAGCCGTGCAAGTGCCATGGCGGCGTCGGTGCCATGCGTGCGTCGGAAGCCGAAGTCGATCAGCGTCCGGCCGCGACTCGCGAGCCGGCACCTTGCCGCCTTGCTCGCGATCGCCGACTGGAACGTCACCTGGTTGAGCAGGTAGGTTTCGACCACCTGGGCTTCGGCGATTGGCGCCGTCACCTCAAGCAGCGGCTCGTTCTCGAACACGATTCGCCCTTCCGGCACCGCCCAGACGTCACCGGTGAACCGCAGACGTGCGAGGGCGCGCCGGTCGGCAGGCGTCAGGCCCGCAACCCCGGCCAGGTATATGCGCGCAGCCCGATCGGCACCGAACCCGCTGAGAAAGGTGAGGCAGTCCTCCAGGCCCGCGGCGACCAGAAAGCCTCGCCCCGGCGGCAACCGGCGCACGAACAGGCTGAACGTTGCCATGCCGTCCATGCCTCGGCGGAGGTAGCTCGCGGCCATTCGCAGCTCGTACGAGTCGGTGAGCAACAGCCCGCCGACTCTCTTCAAAGGCATTGCAGCGTTCATCCCACTTGGTCGTGATCGGCGTCGGTCGTCAAAAAGTTAGCCTCGGTATCGTGAATGTAGCCCGAACCCATGACGGCGCAGAGGCGGCGCGGCTGCTGGCGGGCGGAGGCCGGCTGCGCCGGCTCGCCCACGACATGGCGGCCGATCTCCGCGCGACCAGGATCGCGGCTCCTCACGCCACCCCGCCAGGGCTGGTCCTTGGGCCGCTCGACGCCGATCCAACCAGCATCGCCGACGCCGCCGCGGCGGCAACCATGCCGGGGCACGTCGACCATGGGATCTGGCTGAGGGTCGATCGCGGCGAGTACTGGAGGCGGTTATTGGACGGCGACGGCCCGTGCGGACCGGTCCTGCCGGCGGCGTCACGCCTCGCGATCGATGCCGACGGTGCTGTTGCCGGTGTGGTGGTGGTGACCGAGATGCCTGCCACCACGTGGTGGGACGGAGATCCATGGATTCCGGAGATCTTCGTGGTCTCCAGCTTCCAGGGACGCGGGATTGGCGGCCGGCTCCTCGAGCATGCGGTCGGTTCGTGCGCCCGGGCCGGGAGCGAGCGCCTCGGACTCACAGTCAGTGAGGGCAATCCCGCCAGGCACCTCTACGAGCGTTTCGGGTTTGAGGCATTTCGATCCACGTGGCTCATCGACCGGAGAGACTGAGCACGTGACGGAGCGTCAGTTGCCGAAGTGGTCCGAGATCCGGCCGCTGCTGCGTGCGAGACGTGTGCAGCTCAACGCGACCGACCGCCGGCTGGCTCGGGCGCTCACCATTGCCGACCTGCGCACCGCGGCGCGCCGGCTCGTCCCCCGGGCCGTGTTCGATTACACCGACGGCGCCGCCGATGGTGAGATCAGCCTGCGTCGCGCCCGGCGGATGTTCCAGACGCTGGAGTTCACACCGTCGGCGCTCCACGATGTGTCCGGCGTTGACACGGCCGCCACCGTTCTGGGCCGCCGCTGCGCGGCGCCGTTTGCGTTCGCGCCCACCGGCTTCACACGGCTGATGCACCACGAGGGCGAGCGCGCAGTGGCGCGTGTCGCAGAGCGCCACGGCATCCCGTATGCGCTGTCCACCATGGGGACCACGTCGATCGAGGACGTTGCATCGGCTGCGCCCAGCGCGCGGAAGTGGTTTCAGCTGTATGTGTGGAAGGATCGCGGGGCCGGCGCGGAGTTGATGATGCGCGCCAGGGCGGCGGGCTTCGAGGCGCTGATGCTCACGGTCGACGTCCCGGTCGCCGGGAATCGGCTGCGTGACGTACGCAACGGCTTCTCGATTCCGCCGACGCTCACCGTCAAGACGGTGGCCGACATCGCCACGCATCCGGCGTGGTGGGCGAACCTCCTGACCACGAAACCGCTGACCTTTGCGTCACTCAGCGCCTGGGACCGCACCATCGCCGAGTTGATCGACGAGCTGTTCGATCCGACCATGACCATGGCGGACCTCGAGTGGGTACGGTCCTGCTGGGGCGGCCCACTGATCATCAAGGGCATCCAGTCGGTCGGCGACGCACGGCGCATGGCGGATGCGGGTGTCGACGCGATCGTCCTGTCGAACCACGGCGGCCGTCAACTTGACCGGGCGCCGGTGCCGTTGAGCCTGGTCCCCGAGGTCGTCGACACCGTCGGGGATCGGACCGAGATCTGGGTGGACACGGGAGTCATGAGCGGCGCCGACATCGTGGCGGCTGTCGCCCTCGGCGCTCGGACCGTTCTCGTCGGCCGCGCATACCTCTATGGGCTCATGGCCGGCGGCGAGCGCGGCGTTGAGCGAGCCACCAGCATCCTCGTGCGCGAGCTGCGCCGGACCATGCAACTCCTCGGAGTGCGCGGCCTGTCAGAGCTTGATCGTCGCCACGTCAGTCTCCGGCGGGACTGATCGGACCCGCCTCGGGTGGATCCGGAAGTGCCTCGAGGAAATCCTGGGACGGCACGAAGAACAGGGCGCCGCTGACCGCCGTTGAGAAGTCGAGGATTCGATCGTAGTTGCCCGGCGGGTCACCGATGAACATGTTGCTGAGCATCCGTTCGGTGATTCGCGGCGTGCTCGCATAGGCGATGTAGTACGTGCCGAACTCACCGCTTCCGACACGGCCGAACGGCATGTTGTCGCGCAGGATCTTGAGCTCGGTGCCGTCTGAGTCGGTGAGGACGTTGAGCGCGACGTGGGAGTTGGCCGGCTTCTCGTCGTCCGCAAGCTCGATGTCGGCGAGCTTGGTGCGCCCCACCGCCTTTTCCTGAGCCTCGACCGGGAGCGCGTTCCATGCATCGAGGTCGTGCAGATACTGCTGCACGATCACGTAACTCCCGCCGGCGAATGCGGGGTCGCCGGCTGCGATGGTCACCGCGTCATAGGCGGCCTCGCCGCTTGGATTCTCGGTTCCGTCGACGAAGCCGAGAAGGTCGCGCTCGTCGAAATACTTGAAGCCGTGGATCTCCTCGACGACGGTGACCTTCCCCCGCAGCCGGTTCATGATCTGGCCGGCAAGCTCGAAGCAGAGATCCATCTCCGCCGCACGGATGTGGAAGAGCAGATCGCCCGGAGTGGACACGGCGCGATGCCTGTCGCCGACGAACTCGGGAAGTGGGTGCAGCTCGGCCGGCCGGCGCCCGCTGAACAACCGGTCCCACGCTGCCGATCCCACCCCGACGACGCTCGTGAGGCCGCCGTCCGGGATCCGGAAGCCGACCGACCGCTGCAGCCCTGCGCAGTCGGCGAGGAGGTCCCGAGCCACGGGCTCGCCGCCGGGATCGATGGTGACGACGAGGAAGATCGCGGTCCCGGTGAGCGGGCTGAGCACCGGCTGCGCGATGGGTCCCCTGCTGGCGTCGGGCGTCGCGGTCAAGAGTGGTCGCTCCTCGAGGTTCGAGGCGGGTTGGCGACCCAAATTGTACGTGGGCTCAGCTATTAGTCTAATATCTAGGCTAATAGATAAACTACATCGGAGGCCCAGCCGATGATCGCGTTCCGGCTCAGCTCGACCTCGGGACTCTCCACGTACCTCCAGATCGCGCAGCAGGTGCGGCAGGCACTGCGCCTGGGGACTCTGCAGCCCGGTGACCAGCTCCCGACCGTGAAGGAGGTCGTGGGCGCCCTGGCGATCAATCCCAACACCGTCCTGAAGGCGTACCGGGTTCTCGAGTCGGAGGGCCTGATCCAGGGACGGCCGGGTCAGGGAACCTTCGTCATCCGATCGCTCCCGGGAGCCACATCGCCGAACTACGAGTTGCTGCGTCGCGGTCTCGAGCGCTGGGTTCGGGAGGCGCTCGGTTCCGGGCTCGACCCCGACGCCCTGGACGCCATGTTCGATGCGGCCCTGCGTTCGGCGCAGGAGGGCGTCGCGTGAGTGGTATCGAAGCCGCGGGGCTCGGCAAGCGCTACCGTTCGCGCTGGGCGCTTCGCGATTGCAACCTGCGCGTCCCTCGCGGGCGAATCGTCGCGCTGGTGGGGCCGAACGGCAGCGGGAAGACCACCCTGCTGCACCTCGCCGCCGGGCTGATCCGACCCACTGCGGGCGATATCACCATCGACGGGGCGGTCCCCGGTCGGGACCCGGGACTCGTTTCGAGGGTGGGCCTGGTCGCGCAGGATGTCCCGCTCTACCCGCGATTCACGGTCAAGGAGACGCTCGAGCTCGGGCGGCGTCTCAACCCCGGATGGGAGGACGCCGTCGCGCGAACGCGTATCGACCAGCTCGGCATTCCAGAGGGGCAGCGTGTCGGTGAGCTCTCCGGAGGCCAGCGAGCGCAGGTCGCCCTGGCGCTCGCGCTTGGGAAACGCCCCGAGGTGCTGCTGCTCGACGAGCCGCTTGCCAACCTCGACCCCCTGGCGCGCCGCGCATTCATGCAGACCCTGCTTGAATGTGCAGCTGATACCGGCGTCACGGTCGTGCTGTCGTCGCACCTCGTGGCCGATCTCGAGCGCACCTGCGACTATCTGATTCTGCTTGCGTCCTCGCGCGTCCAGGTTGCCGGGGATATCGACGAGCTGCTCGGTAGCCATCGCGTGCTGACCGGGGTTCGCTCCGAAGTGCGGCGCATCGCCGGCGTCGTCTCGATCGTGGAGGAGCAGCACACTGACCGGCAGACCACGCTGCTGGTGCGCACCGACGGCCCGGTCACCGATCCGTCGTGGTCCTCGGAGAGCATCAATCTCGAGGATCTGGTCCTCGCATATCTCGGCCACCCCTCGGTGTCGGCGTTGCCGCCACCACGGATTGCGGTGGCAGCGGGCGAGGCCGGGTCGTGATCTGGCTCACCTGGCGCCAGCATCGTTTTCAGCTGCTGGCGGGCGCCGGCGCGCTGGTTGGCTTACTTGCTTTCCTCGTTCTCACCGGGGTTGGGATGCAGTCCTCGTTCACCGACTCGGGGCTGGCGGCCTGCCTCGCAAGCAACGCGACCAGCTGCTCGTCGCAGGCAGGCGCCTGGTCGAGCCAGTACGCCGGCTATCAATTCGTGATTCCGCTCTTCCTCGTTCTTCCCGGCATCCTCGGCGTGTTCTGGGGCGGTCCGCTCATCGCTCGAGAGTTCGAGCAGGGCACGCATCGGATGGTCTGGACACAGTCGGTCGGTCGGACGCACTGGCTGGCGGTCAAGCTGGCCGCTCTCGGGCTGGCCGTGATCGCCGGATCGATCGTGCTCACAGTCGTGCTGGAGTGGTGGTCCGGCCCCCTGGTGGCCGCCGCGGGCAACGATCGATTCATGCCGGGCGTCTTCGACCTGCTCGGGGTGGTTCCGCTCGCATACGGCGTGTTTGCGTTCGGGCTTGGTGTGGCGGCCGGCGCGATCATCGGGCGAACCGTTCCGGCGATGGGCGCCACGCTGCTGACATTTGCCGGGGCGCGAGTCCTGGTCGAGTTCGTGTTCCGCCCCAACTACGAGCAAGCGCTCACCGTCTCCTCCCAGCTGGCCGGCGGTGCGACGACGACCAAGTCGATGATGCCCGGCACATGGCAGATGTCGGCCGAGACCGTGGACCGGGCGGGGCACCTGGTCGGGAGCGGCATGGGCATCGACTTCAACAAGGTCATCGGCGACTGCCCGAACCTCGCCGGTCCGGGGGGCGGCGGTCTTCCGAATCCGTCGAATATCGATGCCTGCATTCGACAGGCCGGCATCCACGTGATCGCGACCTATCAGCCGGCGGACCGCTACTGGCTGTTTCAGGGCATCGAGGCGGCCGTGTTCCTTGTGCTGGCAGCCGGGCTGGTCGCAGCGACGTTCTGGTGGATTCGCCGCCGGGCGCGCTAAGCCCGGCGATGCGACCGAGGGGAGGGAGGGGCGGTACCGATGTTGACGCTTTCTCTAACGTGCGTCTACACTTACCGTAAGTGATAGCTAACCTAGAGCCGCTGACCGTCCTCGGCGATCCGACGCGGCGGGCCATCTTCGAGCGCCTCGCCGCCGGCCCGATGCCCGTGGGTGCGATCGCCCGCGGCCTGCCGGTCAGCCGGCCCGCCGTCTCGCAGCATCTGCGTGTCCTGAAGCATGCGGGCCTGGTGATCGACCGGGCCGAGGCGAATCGGCGCTTCTACAGCATCGACCAGCGGGGCATCGCCGAGCTGCGCGCGTATTTCGAGCGATTCTGGGACCAGGCGCTCAGTGCGTTTCGGACAGCAGCAGAACAATCACCGGACAAGGAGGAGGTATGACCACCCAGACAGCAGGAGCATCGGTTCGCGCATCGGTGCTTGTCGAGGCGCCGATCGCCCACGCGTTCATGGTCTTCACGGAGCGGATGGGCACGTGGTGGCCTGCGGATCACCACGTCCTCGAAGGCGAGCTGAGTGCGATGGTCTTCGAGCCGCGTATCGGCGGCCATATCTTCGACCGCGCCACCGACGGCACGGAGTCGCACTGGTCGCGCGTGCTCGCCTACGACCCACCCCACCGGCTCGTCTTCAGTTGGGACGTCAGCATGCAATGGCAGATCGAGACCGACCCTGAGCGCACGAGCGAGGTCGAGGTCACCTTCGTCGCCGAGGGACCGAGCCGCACGCGCGTCGACCTCGAGCACCGCCGGCTCGACCGCCACGGCAGCGGCTGGGAGTCGATGCGCGACTCTGTAGGGGGAGACGAGGGCTGGCAGAAGGGCCTCAACGCCTTCGTGAAGGCGGCGGCCGCGTAACGGAGATCGTTGGGGAGGAGCCGCCCGAAGGCGGCTCCTCCCAACTGGTCACGTCAGCGAGGGCAGGGGTTGTTCGGCAGGTTCTTCTGGAAGTCGTTGTATGAGAACGAGGCAACGCCTCCAGGTCCGGTGTACGCGACCTTGAGCAGCTGCCCGTACTGCTGGTGCGCGCCGTAGTTGTTGGTGCTGAAGCCGGGGTACATCTGACCGACGGTCCACGCGCATCCACCCAGCGCGGCGCCGGTGGTGTAGTACGGGTAGAACTGCGCCGGAGTCCCCTCGTCAGTCGGCGGGATGATCGTGCAGCCTGCGCCCGTGTTGTTGTCGCACGTGCCGAGCTGACCCTCGATCGCCGGAAGGTCCGTGTTGAACCCGACCGACGAATAGTTGGTGTGGTAACCCTGCCCCGTGAGCGGGCTGGTGAAGATGAACGGGGTCGGGCGGGACGAGCTGCCGTTCGGCCAGTCGTTGAGGTACGGGGTCCCGTCGTAACCGACGTTGGATCCCTCGCAGGCACCGATCTTGATGAGGCCCGATGCCGATCCGGGCCAGCAGCCGTAGTCGTCGCCGTCCGCCGACTCGGTGTTGCTCCCGATGCCCTCATTGCCGATGCAGCCGCCCGTGGTGGCGTCAACCGAGCTGCAGTAGTCGAAGTGTCCGATCTCGGTGTCGAACGCCACGTTGTAGGTTGCCGCCGCCCACGGAACGGTGGTCTGGGTGCTGGAGGTGGCGTACATCGGATGGAAGTTGTACGGGATGTTCTTGCACTGGGTCGAGGGGCTGGGTGCGAACTTCACCTGGCCGAAGCCGTTGGCGGCGCTTGCCGTCATCGAGCCGGAGGTGCCATTGGTGGTGTCCTTGACGACCGCCTGGAGGCCGCTTGGCGTGTCATGCAGCGTCACCGCGAACGTGTCGCCCTGGTTGAGGAACTCGACCTTGTGCGGGTCGGGTGTTCCGGACGCGAGCGCCTGGAACTGCACGGGGTTCGGCGGCCCCTGGGGCTTGCCGCTGTGGGTGAGGTAGGCGAAGTTCACATACTCCTCGCCGACCAGGCTCTCGCAGGTCGAGTTGAGCTGCTGACCGGTCAGCGAGTTCAGAGCGAGACTGTCGATCGTCAAAGCGACGCACCACTGAGTGGGGGCGCAGCTGTACCCGTTCCACTGCTGCACGTATCCCGGGGGATAGAACTGCAGCTCCATATACGCGGAGCCCGGGTGGTAGGGGCTCTTGGCCGCGTTCACGATGTTGACATTGCTGTCTGGAACGCAGGAGTTGACCAGCTCCGGATACGACTGCGAGTCGCACATCGCCATGCCGAACCAGAAGGCAGGCGTGTACTCGAAACTGTACACGTGCTTGCCTGGAACGTTGGTTGGAGACGGCTCAGTGGGCAGCACGCCGCTGTACTGCATCTCGTTGCCCGAGCCGTTCTTGTTCGAATAGAAGAGCACGCTGGGCTCGTCGTGGCCGACGTAGTGGCCGAAGACGGAATCCGAATCACGCACCTCGGTGCAGATGAACCGGTTGCCGTTGCTACAGTCGATGTGTGTCGGTGCCTTGGGGGCGGCCGACGACGCCGACGACGTGAGCCCACCGCCGGCCAGCGCCGCGGGCACGGCCAGGGCTGCTACGAAGAGCGAGGCTGTGAACCTCCATCGAGGGTGTCCCATCGCGTCCTCCGTGAGTGGAGGTTTTAGAGGTCGCGGAGACCGGTCCCCCCACAGTGAACGTCCACTCCTGCCGTTCCTGATCGCCCGCAGGCTAGCAGTGTTGTGCCCGGCGTCGCAACCGGCTGCCGACCGTGCCCCGAGATCGCCAGGAGTCAGCCCTCGCGGCCGCGGATCTGCACGCGGCCGGCGACCTCTCGAGTCTCGAATTGCGGTTGCGGAAATGTCGCGGGACCACCCAGCACCGCGCCGTCGCGAAGGCGGAATCGGGAACCGTGCCAGGGGCAGACGACGTCGCCGTCTGCGATGGTGCCTTCGTTCAAGGGACCACCAGCATGCGTGCAGGTGTTCTCGACTGCGCACAGGGCACCGTCCACCCGTGTGAGCAGGATCTTGCGGTCGTCCACGTCCACCACCGTCGGTGCTCCCTCAGTCACGTCGTTGTCGTCGGCCACATCGGTCCACTCCGCGGGTCCGGACAGCCACGCGGTGTGGTTGACGGCGAGGGCTCGATCGAGCACCAGGTCGCCGCCAAGATATGCGGCTGCGGTCCCGGTGGCGAGCCCGACCACCGAAAGCAACCGGGCACGGCCTTTCCGTCCGCGCATGCGCGCGCCGAGCGATGCGAGTTGCAGGCCCAGGACGGCGGTGTTGACGAGCCCGTGGACCAACGCAAGCCGCCGATCGCGACCATAGGTGACCGACCAGTCGGCCGTTCCTGTTGCAGCGGTCGCGGCCGACGCGATGCAGCCAACGGCGGTGAGCATGGTCGCGCCGGCGTCGTCACCGATCAGGTCGAGGAGCGGCACGCTGGTCCACATCCCAAGCGGCACATCGCTCAGGGCCGGGTGGAGCGCGTGTCCGAGCCAGCGACCGTGGAGCAGATCCATCAGGGATCGCCGGCGGGTCAGTGGGTCGAGAGACTTGACGAGCCACTCGCTGAGGCTCTCCAGGCCGGGGAGCTCCTCGATGACCGCGACGACCTTCGCGTACGGGGGCTGGGAGTGTTCCCGCTGATCGCTCACTCTGATAACACTCGCACTCTCATGACACGCGGAAGCTTCTGGGTCGGCCCTCAGGCGTTTGCCGTCGCACAAGCGTACATGCCGTGTACCGAGTACAGCCGTCGGTCCACAGAGCCGAGGTGCGCAGGAGCGCTGACGCCGTACCTGCCACTCGGGACCGCAGTTGGTCGCGCCGAGGGCGTGCGAGACTCGGTCGCGTGAACGCGCGGAGCCGGCTGGCCGTCTGCCTTGGCCTCGGAGTGATCGGCTTCGGCGTGGCGCTGGTGCTGACCGAGTGGCAGGTGGCGATCCTCGCCGGCTGGGATGTGACCTCCGCCGCGTTCATCCTCATCGTGTTCTTGGGGATTCGCGGCAAGGACGCCGCCGCGACGAAACGAGCCGCGGTCGGCGAAGACGACTCACGGACTGCATCCGAGGCGATTCTTGTCGGTGCGAATATCGCGAGCCTCGTGGGCGTGGCCTTCGCGCTGATCGCAGCGGGATCAACGCACGGGTTCATCAAGTCCGCGATCACCACGCTCGTCGTCCTGAGTGTCGTTCTGTCGTGGGCAGCCGTCCACGTGGTGTTCACGCTGCGCTATGCGCGGCTCTACTACGCAATCGGAAGCGGCATCAATTTCCATGCCGACCAGGCCCCCGACTTCAAGGACTTCCTGTACGTCGCGCTCACCATCGGCATGACGTTCCAGGTGTCTGACACAGATCTCAACGCCAAGGCGATTCGCATGACCGCGATCCGCCACGCACTTTTGTCATACCTGTTCGGTGTCGTCGTCTTCTCGACGACGATCAACGTCATCGCCACGCTGCTGGCCAAGTAGCTCGACCACCGCGGCACGCGGTCGTGGCGCGCGGCCGACCTCACCGTAGTGCGCGGACAGGCGGTATCATCGAACAAATGTTCGAGTGGCTCGATCATCTGACCGACCCCCAGCGGGTTGCCGTCACCCATGAGGGCGGCCCGCTCAGAATCCTCGCGGGCGCCGGCACGGGGAAGACCACCACGCTCTCAGCCCGGGTTGCCTGGCTGCTGGCGACCGGCGCGCTCCCTGAGCGTCTGCTCCTGCTCACGTTCACCCGGCGGGCGGCGCGGCAGATGCTTGCGCGCACCTCGTCGCTGATGAGTGCGGCAGGACTCGACCGCGGAGCCGGGTCCCCGGCAGGACGGGTGGTGGGGGGGACGTTCCATGCGATCGCGCATCGGACGCTTCGCCGCTACGCGGCTTCGCTGGGAATGCCGGAAGGGTTCTCGGTGCTCGACACGGCTGATGCGGCCGACGTCATCGACATGGTGCGTGACGAGCACGGGCATGCTGCATCGACAAACCGGCGTTTTCCCCGCAAGACGCTGCTCGTCGACCTGTACTCGGCTGCGGTGAACACCGGCCGGCCGTTGTCCGCGATCGTGCCCGAAATAGCGCCCTGGGCGGAGGACTTCATCGACCCCATCTCGGAGATCTGCCGGGCGTACGTTCGTCGCAAACGATCGGCGGGGCTGGTCGACCTCGATGACCTGCTGCTGTTCTGGCGCGCGGCCGTGCAGGACGATCGTCTCGGCCCCCGGCTCGCGAGCGCTGTCGACCACGTGCTGGTCGACGAGTATCAGGACGTCAACGGGCTCCAGGTGGACATCCTGACCGGCCTCCGGCGCGCCGACCCGCGAATCACCGTCGTCGGCGACGATGCACAGGCGCTGTACTCGTTCCGCGCCGCCGAGCCGCGTCACATCCTCGAGTTCGACGGCGTCTTTCCCGGATCGACGACCGTCATCCTCGAGACGAACTACCGATCGAGCCAGCAGATCCTCGATGTCGCCAACGCGGTCGGAGCCGACGCGACGGTCGGCTTCTCGGCGGTGCTCCAAGCGGCGAGGACCGGAGCCGGGATGGGCCCGCAGCTGGTGCGCTGCGCCGACGAGGACACCCAGACCGACGCTGTCTGCGACCGAATCCTCGCGCACCGCGAGGCCGGAGTCGCGCTGCACGAGCAGGCTGTGCTGGTGCGAGCTGCTCATCATTCGGCGCTCCTCGAGCTCGAACTCGGCTTACGGCGAATTCCCTACGTCAAGTACGGCGGTCTGCGCTTCATCGAGGCTGCGCATGTCAAGGACATGCTCGCGGGGTTTCGCCTCGCCGACAATCCCCGTGACGTCGTCGCCTGGTTCAGGCTGCTGCAGCTGATCGTGGGGGTCGGTCCTGCGACAGCGCATCGCGTGGTGGCCGAGCTCGGGCTCCTGGGCCCGGACGAGGTACCGCGGGAAGGGGACGTCCTGGAGTCTTGGGCACGCGCGTCCGAGCATCTGCCCGACGCCGCGCGACCGGCGGCGCAGGACCTCGTGATGGCGTTCAGGTCGCGCCCGGGGGAGGCGATTCCGACGCACGCCGAGCGGATCCGGGTGGCCGTCGCACCGCTGGTCGAGGCGGCATACCCGGCGGCGTCCGCGCAACTCGCCGACCTTGACACCCTGGTCGCCGCCAGCGCAAAGGTCGGGCGCCTCTCCGACGTTGCGGCCGACCACGTCCTCGAGCCGCCGCGGTCCACGGGAAACCTTGCCGGACCTCCGGTCATCGATGAGGACTGGCTGGTCATCTCGACCGTGCACTCGGCGAAGGGGCTCGAGTGGGACGTCGTTCATCTCCTGCACGTGACCGACGGCAACATTCCGTCGGACATGGCACTCGGTTCGCCCGCGGGCCTCGAGGAGGAGCGACGTGTCTTCTACGTTGCTTTGACGCGCGCCCGAAACGCGCTGCACCTGTACGTCCCGCAGCGTTATCACCATCACCCCAACGGGCGCGACGACCGGCACGGCTGGGCGCAGCCGTCCCGTTTCCTCTCTGAACGGGTCGTCTCGCGTTGCGAACAGCTGACCGAGACAGGCCGCCGGACGGACTCGATCGCGGCGATCCCGCGGGTTGACGCCGGCGAGCAGATCGGGGTGACGCTCGACGCGTTGTGGTCGTAGGCTCCGAAGCACGACGCCACCACCGCCGGAAGCAGCCTATGCTGATTGCAGATGAGTACCGAGCAGCAGGATCGCAAGCCCGAGGATGAGGCGACCAAGGAGCAGGGTCAGGCGGACGACCGCCGGCGCAAGGACCAGGTCGAGAAGCTCGAGCGCGATCGTGCCGACGAGGCAGGGCGTCGCTCGCGTGAGGGTACCTGACAGGCTCCTGAAGTCTCAGGTCGAGGGCGCGCGCGCAGTCCCCGCATGACTGGAAGGCGGAGCCGCTGACCTTCGCGCGAGCAGCAGCGATCCCAGGGTGGCGGGGATGAGCGTCAGGCACCCGCCCGCGACCAGGGCGGCCGCTTCGGCGGGTCCCAGGAGCCCCGAACTCAACCCGAGGCTCGCGGCAGCGGCCGGCATTCCCAACTGCGCGGACGCGGCCAATCCGGTGGCGATGTATCGCTCGTGACCCGCGACGCGTGCTGCGATGACGTGGGTGATCACCGCGGCAAGTCCGAGACCGATCGCGAGCAGGATCCGCGACGGCGAGGTGAGCAGCGCCCGCAGGTCGAGCTCCGCCCCGAGGAGCACGAAGAACAATGGCACGAAGAAGCCGTTTGCGACACCGGAGAACTGCAGGGCGAGCCGATCCGACTCATGCAATCGCACCAGCACCATGCCCGCCAGGAATCCCGCGACGAGCGTGCTCGCGCCGGTCTCCTGCGCGATCGCCGAGAGGCCGAGGAGCAGCACGAGCGAGATGCGCACTTGCCATGCCCACCCGCGCTGCAAGGACTCGTTGCGCATCTGCTGCACGAAGCTCCTTCGACGCGACCGGGCCGCCAGGAACAGCACACCCACCCCCGCCGCAATGATCGCCGCATCGCCACCGATCGCCTCAAGCGGATTCCCGGACTTGGCGAGCGTGAGCGGCATGATCACCACGGTCACCGAGTCGGCGAGCGCGACCCAGGCGATCAGGAAGGCGACGTTGGGGCCGTCAAGCTTGCGCTCCTCGATGATCGGGAAGGCAATCGCCGCCGAGCTTCCGGTGACGATCACCGCGATCAGCGCCGGGTGACCGACACCGAGGGAATGGTCGAGCAGCAGGCCGATGGGCACGGCGGTGACGGCGACGACCGCGAGAGCGAGCAGGCCGCGCGCGAACCCCTGACGTATCGCCGGGGAGCCGATGTCCACGTGGGTCCCGGCGCTGAACATGAGCATCGCGAACCCGATGGCGCTGAGAACCGGCAGGGGCTGGGTCGCCGAGTTGATGACCCCGAACCCGGTATGACCCAGAACGAAGCCGGCGAAGAGCTCTCCGATCACGACTGGAATCAGCCCTCGCCGGCCGAACGCCAGCAGCGGGCCGGCCAGTCCCGCGAGCACGAGGATCGTCAGCTGCGCGAACATCGCGAGATCATGCCCCGAAATTCGGCGCTCGTGTCCATCGTGGCGGCGACCCGGAGTTATGAGTCGTGGGTGGGCCGGCAGGTCCCCCTGGTGCGATCCGATATCGCCTTCAAGCACGAGCAGATGGCGCTCGCGCCCTTTCCCTTCCTCCGCTCGACGTTCTATCGCTGGGTCCAGGCCTGGGAGGAGCGGTGCCCGGAGCTGGCGCGAGCGCCGAAGGTGCTGGCGGTGGGGGACCTGCACACGGAGAACTTCGGGACCTGGCGTGACACCGAGGGTCGACTGATCTGGGGGATCAACGACTTCGACGAGGCCTTTCCGATGGCGTATACGAACGACCTGGTCCGGCTGGCGACCTCGGCGCGGCTGTCGATCTCCGCGGGAACCCTGGTGCTCACGCCGCGGGCCGCGTGCAGCGCCATCCTCGACGGATATCGCGCGTCACTCCTGCGCGGGGGCAGACCGTTTGTGCTCGCCGAGGCGCATCCGGTGCTCCGACACGACGCTCAGTCCGAGTTGCGAGACCCGGTTCGATTCTGGGCCGCCATGGGGGGATTGCCCCCGGCGCGCCATCCGGCGGCTGCGGCGGTGACCCTCCTGCGCCGCCAGTTCCGGAGCAGCGAGGACCCTCGCTACGTGACCCGACGTGCGGGTCTCGGCAGCCTCGGGCATCCGCGCTTTGTCGCCGTCGCCGAGCATTCGGGTGGCTGGATCGCCCGCGAAGCCAAGCAACTGGTCGCATCGGGCGTCGCCTGGGCGGCAGGGGACCCCGGGGCCGTCGCGATCCATTACCCCACGATCGTCCGGCGGGCGGTGCGCTGCGCCGATCCCTTCCTGGAAATCCGCGGCCGCTGGGTGCTCCGCCGCCTGGCCCCCGACTGCAGCCGCATCGAGTTCACGGTGGCGCGCCTGGCGTCCGAGCAGACGGAGTTGCTCCATGCGATGGGCGCCGAGACGGCCAATGTCCACATCGGGTCGGGCACAAGCCGGATGAGGGCGGTCACCGCGGACCTCGACAAACGCCCCGCCGACTGGCTCAAGGTCGCGTCGCGCGCCATGGAACGAGCGACCACCGCCGACTATCTCGACTGGCAGCACGCGCAGCGCGGCTGACCGCTACACGCGGAGCAGCGCGACCAGTGATCGCCCGGCCACGGTCATCTCTTCACCGGGATGGTGATGCCGCGTCGATGGGGTGACGTCACGTTCGGCGGTATCGGCGAAGACCGACCACAGGTCGCCCCATCCGCTCGGAATGGTCCAGACGATCTGGTCCTCCCCGGCATGGAGCAGCACCATCAACGTGCCACCGCGGATGCGCCGGCCCCGCGGGTCGCGATCGGGGATCTCGTCGCCGTTGAGGATCATCCCGAGCGAGCGCTGGCCCTCGTCGAACCACTCGCGGTCGCCGACCTCGCGCCCGGACGGCAGGAACCAGGCGATGTCCTTGCGGCCCGACCCGTGGACGGCCTGTCCCGAGAAGAAGTTGCGCCTGCGCAGCACCGGGTCGCTGCGCCGCAGCGCGACCATCCGGGCGACGAAGGCGAGCATCGGCTCGTCGAGATGCTCCCAGTCGATCCACGAGACCTCGTTGTCCTGGCAGTACGCATTGTTGTTGCCGTGCTGGGTGCGGCCGATCTCGTCGCCGCCCAGCAGCATCGGGCATCCCTCCGACAGCAGGACCGTGGCGATCAGGTTGCGGCGCTGGCGTGCACGCAACTCGAGGATCGCCGGGTCGTCACTTGGGCCCTCGACCCCGCAATTCCATGAGCGGTTGTCGTCGTTGCCGTCCTTGTTGCTCTCGCCGTTCTCCAGGTTGTGCTTCTCGTTGTACGAAACGAGGTCCGTCAGCGTGAAGCCGTCGTGGGCGGTGACGAAGTTGATGCTCGCCGACGGTTGACGACCGTCACCCTGGTACAGGTCACTCGATCCCGTGAGCCGGTACGCAAGGTCGCGGATGCCGGTGGTGCCGCGCCAGAAGTCGCGCACCGTGTCGCGGAACGCGCCGTTCCACTCCGCCCAGCGAACCGGGAAATTGCCGACCTGGTACCCACCCGCACCGACATCCCACGGTTCGGCGACGAGCTTCACGCGCGACAGCACAGGATCCTGGTGGATGATGTCGAAGAATGCCGAGAGGCGGTCGACATCGTAGAACTGGCGCGCAAGAGCAGAGGCGAGATCGAAGCGGAACCCGTCCACGTGCATCTCGATGACCCAGTAGCGAAGACTGTCCATGATGAGCTGCAGCGTGTGCGGATTTCGGACGTTGAGACTGTTCCCGGTGCCGGTGACATCGAAGTAGAAGCGAGGGTCCTCGTCCTCGAGCCGGTAGTACGCCGGGTTGTCGATCCCGCGAAAGCTCAGCGTCGGCCCCAGGTGGTTGCCCTCGCCGGTGTGGTTGTAGACGACGTCGAGGATCACCTCGAGTCCCGCGGCGTGGAGCGCGCGCACCATCGCCTTGAACTCACGCACCTGTTCGCCGTTGGTCCCGGACGACGAGTACCGTCCCTCCGGTGCGAAGTAGCCGATCGAGTCGTATCCCCAGTAGTTGACGAGGTTGCGTTCCACGAGCTGTGCCGAGTCGAACCAGTGATGCACCGGCATCAGCTCGACGGCGGTCACGCCGATCCGGGTGAGGTGCTCGATCGCCGCGGGGTGTGCGAGGCCGGCGTACGTGCCGCGGAGCGACTCGGGGACGTCCGGATGGCGCCTGGTGAATCCCTTGACGTGGAGCTCATAGATGATCGTGTCCGACCAGGGGGTGTTGGGGCGCCGGTCATCCCCCCATGGGAACGACTGGTCGACGACGACGCAGCGGGGCATCGCGGGCGCGGAGTCGACGCCGCTGATGCGCATGTCGTCGCCGCCCACCCGGTACCCGAACAGGGCGCGCCCGTGGCGGAACCGTCCGGCGATGGCACGGGCATAGGGATCGAGGAGCAGCTTGGCCGGGTTGTGGCGCAGCCCGTCGTGAGGTGCGTACCGACCGTGCACCCGGAACCCGTATCGCTGACCCGGGCCGACGTTGGCGATGTAGCCGTGCCAGACCAGGTCCGTCCGCTCAACCAGTGGATGGGTCGCGAGCTCGGCGCCTCGCTCGTCGAAGAGCACGAGGTCGATGGCCTCGGCGCTCTCGGAGAAGATCGCGAAGTTGGTCCCCGACCCGTCCCAGGTGGCGCCGAGCGGGGCGTCGGTCCCCGGCCAGGCGGAACGTCCGTCGGGCGCGCGTCCGGCGGCAGAAGGCTCTGGAACAGTCATGACTCCACTCAGGTCGATGATTGCGGTCTCCCGACGTGAGCGGCGCCGTGCGACGGGGCCGCCGGGCCACATGGGGAGTCCAGAGAGAGTACGTGGATGCGGCGCGCGCGCGCCGGAGGGTCAGCGCCGAGCACGCGCGGGCGGTGGAGGCGTGCATGCGCCCCGTCGACGAAGCCGGGTCCACGCCGGCGTTCGTCCCGCCGGGAGCGCGGCTGCCGAGCGGCGTGCGGAGCATCGAGCTCGAAGATGGTGGCGAGCTGGCGGGCGGTTCGGTCCTCGGTCGTGACGCGCCCTTCGGCTACCACAGGCTCGTCCTGCGCGACGGCCGCCGGGTCCCGATGGTCACCAGCCCGAGGAGATGTGCCCTTCCGGACGCGCTGACGGGATGGGGCTGGGCGGCGCAGTTGTATGCCGTTCGGTCCCGGGACGGATGGGGCGTCGGCGATCTCGGTGACCTCCGGGCGCTGGGGTCGTGGTCGCGGAAACAGGGTGCATCGATGCTCCTCGTCAACCCGCTGCACGGTGTGCGGCCTGGGATCCCCCAGGAGCCGAGCCCCTACTTTCCCTCGAGCCGTCTCTACCGCAACCCTCTGTATCTGCGCATCCAGGACATCCACGGAGCTCGTGGTGACCCGGTGGTCGGCGAGCTGCTGCGCGAAGCCGAGAGGCTGCGCGATGCGCCGATCCTCGACCGCGACCGGGTCATGCCGCTCAAGCTTCGCGCGCTCGAGGCGCTCTGGTCTCGCTTCGGCGGCGACCCCGGCTTCGATGCCTACGTGGCGCGTGAAGGGTTGCTCCTCGAGCGTTACGCCTGCTTCTGCGTCCTTGCAGAGCGCCACACCGGCTCGTGGACCGCATGGCCCGCGCGCTACCGGCGCGCTGACGGCTCCGCGGTGCGTGAGCTCGTGAGCAGTGATCGCCCGAGGGTCAACTTCCACCGCTGGCTGCAATGGCTGCTCGACACCCAGCTCGCGCGTGCCGGCCGCGAAACGCCCCTGGTGCACGATCTCGCAGTCGGCTTCGCTCCGGATGGCGCCGATGCCTGGCTCTGGCAGGACGAGGTCGCCTCCGGCGCGCGGATCGGCGCCCCCTCCGACGACTTCAATCCAGCCGGCCAGGACTGGGGCGTGCCGCCGTTCGACCCGGCCCGGCTGCGCGCGGCCGCCTACGCACCGCTGATCGCGACGATGCGCCGGATGATGAGTGCGGGCATCGCGCTGCGCATCGACCACGTCATGGGCCTCTTTCGCCTCTGGTGGGTCCCCCTTGGCTCCGGAGATCCGTCGTCCGGCGCCTACGTGCGCTATCCGGCGAGTGAGCTGCTCGACATCCTCGCCCTGGAAAGCACGCGGGCCGGCTGCGGGGTGGTCGGCGAGGACCTCGGCACCGTCGAGTCGGGGGTCCGCCCAGAGCTGCGCCGCCGAGGCCTGCTCTCGTACCGGTTGGCCTGGTTCGAATCGAAGCCGCCGGAGCGGTATCCAGCTCAGGCCCTCGCAGCACTGACAACGCACGACCTGCCGACCACCGCCGGGGTATGGACCGGCGCGGATATCGCCGAGATGGAGTCAACCGGCCGTCCGGTCAACCGGGCAGCAGAGCTTGGCGTGCGGCGCAGGCTGCAGCGCCTCACCGGCGCCGCCGACGGCGATCCGGCGTCGCTCGTTGTCGAGCGCGCCTACGCGGCGCTGGCCCGCGCTCCGAGCAGGCTCGTGGTGGCCACCCTTGACGACGCGTGCCTGGCGTCCCGGCGTCCGAATCTGCCGGGCGACCTGGAGCGGCCCAACTGGTCCATCCCACTTCCGCGAACGCTGGAGCAACTGCGACGCGACCCGTTGCCCCGCCGTATCGCGGGGGCGCTCAACGCCCGCGGCTCGAGCCGGCCGTCAGGCCTCGGCGCCGACCTGTCCGGCGGGAACTGACTCCGCGGCCGCTCGCGCGGCGGTTGCCGCCTGACTGGGATCGTCGCCGATCGCAGCGATCCCGGCGGTGAGCGTCAGCTCGAGCGCGAGCCGGCGCATCTGCACGAAGACCCGCTCGGCGAGCGCCTTGCCGGAGGCGATCCCACCATCCCGGACCAGAACCAGTGCCGCGCCATCGTCGAGCACGCACACGGGCTCGTCGGCACGTGAGAACGCCATCACGAGGGAGGCGTAACCGCCGCGCGCTGCCGGTGGGATGGAGGAGTCGACGACGAAGGCGCAGCAGGCGCCGTCGGGACCGACCTCGGCGGCCGTCTGGTTGAACTCGGCAAGCGTGACCTGCCAGGGCAGGAGCGAAAGGGTGCGCGGCTCGCTCATCGCGATGATGGTCGCATGCGCATGATCTTGGCGCTCATGCGCCGACGAGGAAGATCTGCTCGAGCTCCGCAAGTGCGGCCTGGCGCTCGGCGACCGGGCTGCCACCCGCCTCGCGCCAGCGCAACAATGCCTCGACGGCCTCCACGAGTTCGCGAGCCAGGAGCGGCTTGCTGAGCGCGCCGACACCTGCGACGGGTTGCCGCCGGGCGCGGATTGCGCCGGTGACGAAGCTGATCGGGAGCCGTTCGAACGCCGGGTCTTCGAGGATTGCGCGAGCCAGGCCCATGCCGTGCATGTCGGGCAGGATTCCGTCGATCAGGATCACGGCTGTCGCGGACCCGCGGAGCACCGCCATCGCCTCCTCACCCGTGCGCACCCCGACCGCGAGATAGCCGCCGGCCTCCAGGGCGAAGCTCAGGAATCCGCGGACGCCGGCATCGTCTTCGACGATGAGCACTGCAGGAGCATCGGTTTCGACCATCGCGGCCGGATCATAACCGCCGCCCTCGAGTTGCACGCCCGATCAGTGCACACCTTTCATCGACCCGTCACGGTCTGCGAGCGGCGATGCGCGCAGTCATTGGTGTTGTGGTGGCAGCCGCAGGTGTCCATCGTCTCGAGGAGCAGGAGGTCGCTGCCGGGGTAGTGGAGCACCGGTACGCCGTCAGATGAGCTGGCGGTGGCCACGCGAGCGGATTTGACGTACACGGCTCTGCCCTCACGCATCACCCAGGGGAGCATGTTGGGGGCGCCGGCCCGCACCATCCGCTCGGCTTCCTCTGCTGACCCCGCCTCGTCCAGCGAACGGTGCCCGACGGAGGTGCGATAGGAGGACGTTGCCATGTCGGGCGGGATGCCCGGGGCGTCGTGGAGGAGCCCGTCCACCGCCTCGGGCAGCAGCGCCATGCCGGCTTCGACCAGCCGCCTGGTCAGCGTTCCCGCAGTGTCGCCCGGGAGGATCGGCACCCTGGCCTGGGCAAGGATCGGGCCCGAATCAACCTTCGGCGCGGCCTTGTGCATGGAGATGCCGGTGATCGGCGCGCCATCAGCGATCGCCCAATACACCGGCTCGGGGCCTCGGTACGCGGGGAGCAGGCTCGGGTGGACGTTGAGCCAGCCATGCTTGGGGAGCGCGAGCGCCCGCGGTCCGACGATCTGGTCGAAGCTCGCCATCACCACGGCGTCGAGGCCGAGCTCGTCGAGCTCGAATCGTGAGTGCTCGTCGTTGATCCGCCACGCGCGGATCAGCGGGATGCCGAGGTGATCGGCGATCCGGCTCAGCGCGTTGTCGCCGAGGATCGCCGGGTGCGCGCCCGGTGACGTGATGATGCCCACGGGCTGGACGTCGAGCTGCAGGAGCCGGAGCAGGAAGGCGAGGCTGAAGTCCGATGGGAAGCCGGCGAAGGCGACGCGGGGCCCGCTGCCGGGCGTGATCGTGCCCGGCGGCGGCGGCAGATCGCGATCAGGGATGAACGTGAGGATCTCGCGGGCCCAGAGGCCCCGGCCGACCGCGTCGAGGTATGCGGAAGAGGTGGCCACGTCAATTGATCCTAACCATGCGCGGGGTCGGACCAACCAATCCCTCGTGGACGAGGGCATCGAGCACCACGGCGATGTCTGTCGAGGTCCGCGCAGCGGCCGGCGCACCCGCTCGCGTCTGCAGGTCGGCGATGGTTCGCGGCGGCGGGTCGGCGAGCATGGCGCGCAACACGGCACCGCGAAGCTCTCGTGTGCTCCCGCGATATCGCGGCGAGCGTCGCAGCGGCTCGGGTGGCGCGGCGGTGAGCCGGCTTCGCGACCGGCAGGCCGCGGCGAGCGGGCATCCGTGACAGAGCGGCCGCGCTCTGCAGTGGAGCGCTCCGGCATCGAAGAGCGCGTACGTGAAGTCGCGTGCGCTCATTCCCCGGGGTCGCCCTGCCGCGAGTTGCTCCTCGATGGAGGTTCGCCCGACCTCACCCGGCTCTCTGCCGAGAGCGGCCCTCGCCGTGATCCTGGCGATATTCACGTCCTGAGGCGGGACCGACGACGCTCCGAACCCCAGGACCCTCAGCGCCCTCGCCGTGTAGGGACCAACCCCTGGGAGAGCCCGCAAGCCCGCCTCGGTGTCCGGCCAGCCGGCGGCGCCGACCGCTCGGGCCGTGTCGTGAAGTGCCCGGGCTCGTCGCGGGTAGCCCAGTCCCTGCCACTCGCGCAGCACCGCGGCGAGCGGCGTCGCCGCGCACGCCTCCGGCGTGGGCCAGCGTTCGAGGAACGCCTCCCAGCGGCCCGCAACGCGGGCAACCTGGGTCTGCTGGAGCATCACCTCGCTGACGAGGATCGCCCAGGGCTCGGCAGTCGCTCGCCACGGCAGGTCGTGCCGTCCCTCCAACCGGTACCAACGCGCGAGCCCGCGGGTCCACACGCGGCGCAGTTTGTCAGACTGCGTGCTTCCGGCATCTTGAGGAGACCACCAGCATGGCGCAGCACACGATCACGTTGATTCCCGGCGATGGCGTGGGACCCGAGGTCAGCGATGCGGCACGCCGCGTCATCGACGCGACCGGCGTTGCCATCGACTGGGAGGTGCACGATGCCGGGCTCGGCGTCATGGAGGAGTACGGGGATCCGCTGCCGGCGCACGTGCTGGATTCGATCCGGCGCAACAAGGTGGCGATCAAGGGTCCGCTGACGACTCCGATCGGCAAGGGCATCCGGTCGGTGAACGTCGCGTTGCGGCGCGAGCTCGATCTCTTCGCGCTGATCCGCCCGTGCAAGTCATATCCCGGCGTGCGCAGCCGCTACGAGAACGTCGACCTGGTGGTGATCCGGGAGAACAGCGAGGATCTGTATGCCGGCATCGAGTTCGCCGAGGGCGAACCGGGAACGCTCGAACTGATCGCCGATATCGAACGTCTCGGTGGGCGCAAGATCGCCGCCAACTCGGGCATCAGCATCAAGCCCGCGTCCATCACGGCCACGCAGCGCGTGTTCCGCTACGGTTTCCAGTGGGCCATCGACAACGGACGCCACAAGGTGACCGCCGTGCACAAGGCAAACATCATGAAATTCACGGAGGGGCTCTGGCTGCGCGTTGCCGAGGAGGTGAGCCACGAGTTTCCGCAGATCGAGTTCGAGGACCGCATCGTCGACAACATGTCGATGCAGCTGGTGCAGAGGCCCGAGCTGTACGACGTGATGGTGATGCCGAACCTGTTCGGCGACATCCTCAGCGACCTGTGCGCCGGCCTCACCGGCGGACTGGGTCTTGCCCCCGGAGCCAACATCGGCGACGACGTCGCGGTGTTCGAGGCAACCCACGGCAGCGCACCCAAGTACGCCGGGCAGAACAAAGCCAACCCGATGGCGATGATGCTCAGCGGCGTGCTCATGCTTCGTCATATCGGTGAACTCTCGGCGGGCGACCGCCTCGAGCAGGCAGTCGCCCGGGTCATCGCCGAGGGTCGCAGCGTCACCTATGACATGAAGCCGGAGCGCGACGATCCCACGGCGGTCGGCACATCCCAGGTTGCGGACGCCGTCATCGAGGCCATGAGCCCGGCGCACTGACGCGGCGCACTGATCGCTCGTCGCCCCTGGCGGGCCTGGAGCACCTGAGCCCTGCGCTCCGACTTCACAAAACAGTGAAGGCGCGGCAATTCGCGAATTGGGGCTGATACTGGACGGTGCCTTGAGCACTGCGACCCTTGTGCTGTCGTGGGCTTTGGGGGGCGCCTGCATCCTGCTGGGCGCATTCACCGTCGACGGGTGGCTGCGCCGGCGTGATCGCACGCGTGCATTTCTCGCCGTGTCGATCGTGCTGCTGTGCGGCTGCGGGGTTGCGGTCGGCGCCACGATGCTCAGCCGGGACCGGGCGGCCTGGAGCAGCGAGCTCGCGATCACACTCTTCCTCGCCTCCGGCCTGGCGTTCTTTGGTTTCCGCGCAGCGATGGACCGGCTTGCCGTTGCCTTCAGCGTTGCAGTCGGCGCCGTGGTCGTGGCCACCGTGGTGCTCGTCGGCATCGCCGGCATCTCCTTCGGCGGCGCGCAGTCGACCGGCCAGCGGCTTGTCGTGGTGCTGCTTGCCGCCGTCTGGCTCGGATGCGTCGTGGAGCCCGCCATCCGGTTGTGGGGGATCTCGGCGGCGATGCCCCGAGTGCAGCGCGCCAGGCTCCGCTCGATCGCCCTCGCCTACGGTGGTGTGGTCGTCGCCCTCCTGCTGTCGATCGGCATGGCTGTGCTCCTTGGGCGCGATCATCCTGAGATCACGGTCGCGATCCCGGCCCTTGCGGTGCTGCCGTTCTTCTACATCGGCTTCGAGCCGCCGCGCTGGTTGCTCGCCTTCTGGCGCCAGCGCGAGGAGGGCCATTTCCGCGAGGCGTTCACCGACCTCGTGCTCTATTCGCCCGACCGCCAGCGGCTCGCGGAGCGTGCCGTGGAATGGGCGGCGCGTCTGGTCGGCGCCGACGGAGCGGTGATCGCCACGGAAGACGGCGAGGTGCTGGCCGTGCACGGGCTGGACCGGACCGCCGGCTGGAAGCTCGTCTCGGAGATGACCGGATACGGCGACACGCGCTCGGTCACGACGCATCCGACGAACTCGCGTGGGGTGATTCGGGTCGTGCTCGAGGCGCAGCTCAGCCGGGGCATCATGGCGGTCACCTCGGGGCCGCTCACGCCGCTCTTCGGCGACGAGGAGGCGCTCCGGCTGACCCAGTACGGAACGGCGCTGGCTCCCGCGCTCGACCGGGTTCTGCTCGTCGAGCGAATGCGCCGCACTTCACAGCTCCTCGACCTCGCGTACGACGCAGTCACCACATGGAACGTGCGCACCCAGTTGATCACCTTCTGGAACAAGGGGGCAGAGGAGCTGTACGGGTGGAGCAGCAACGAGGCGATCGGCCGCAACCCGGGCGAATTGCTGCACTCGGAGTTGCCGGAGAGCCGCGACGCCATCCTCGCCGTCCTGCGCGCCGAGGGGCGGTGGGAAGGCGAGATCACCCAGACGACCAAGACAGGAAATCGCGTCAGCGTTGCGGTGCGCTGGGCGCTGCAGAAGGACAGCGTGGGCTGGCCGGACGCGGTCATCGAGATCGGCCGCGACGTGACCGCAGACAAGGTGGCGGCGGCCGACCTGCGCGAGGCGCGCGACGTCGCCGAGCAGGCGTCGCAGGCGAAGAGCGAGTACCTGTCGCGCATGAGCCACGAGCTGCGCACACCGCTCACCGCGATCATCGGCTACAGCGACCTGCTCGAGATGCGCGAACCGCGCGACGACCAGACCGAGGCCATCGCCGCCGTGCAGGAGGCGAGCGGCCATCTGCTCAGCCTGGTCAACGACGTGCTCGACATTGCCCGCATCGAGTTGGGTCGAGAGACGTTCGCGCTCGAACCGGTCGCGCTCGAGGCGACGGTGGAGGAGTGCGTGCGACTGGTGGCGCCCTCGGCGCTCAGCCGCCACATCAAGATCACGCGATCGCTCGGCGACTGCGCTGGGGATTACGTGCTCGCCGATCGTCAGCGGCTCGTGCAGGCGTTGCTGAACCTGCTCTCGAACGCCGTCAAATACTCGGGCATCGACGCACACATCTTCGTCGAGGCGTCACATGAGTGGGAGACCGACGGACCCGCGGGATCCAACGGGGCCGGGGGTGCCAGGAGCGAGTTCCTCCGCATTGCGGTCCGCGACACCGGCCCGGGGTTCGGTGACGATGAGAAGGCGCGGCTCTTCCAGCCCTTCGAGCGACTCGGCGCCGAGCGCACGACCGTCCCGGGGACCGGTCTCGGCCTCGCCCTGACGCGCAAGCTCGTCCAGGGGATGCACGGCACCATCGGCGTCGAGAGCGTCCGCGGAGCTGGAAGCACGTTCTGGATCAGGCTCAACCGCTCACCGATCTCGGCGCCCAAACCGCGAGTGCGGCGCAAGCCACCGGTGGCGGCGCCCGTCGTCGATTGCGACCGCACGGTGCTCTACGTTGAGGACAACCTCGCGACGATCGGGCTGATGGAGGAGGTGTTCTCGATGCGGCCCCAAATCCATCTGCTCACCGCCATGCAGGGCGGGCTCACCCTGGAACTGGCACGCGAGCATCATCCCGATCTGATCGTCCTGGACCTGCACCTTCCGGACATCCAGGGTGACGAGGTGCTCGCGCAATTGCGCGCGGATCCACGCACCGCCGGCATCCCGGTTGTGATGTGCAGCGCCGACGCCACCGAACGGCGCCGCAAGCAGCTGATGGCCGCCGGTGCTCACGCATACTTGACGAAACCCGTGAAAGTGCAACGGTTTCTGCGCATGCTCGACGAGGTGCTCAACAGCATCCCGGTCATTCCCGCGTGAGCGGCTGACATTGCCGCCGGTTTTCGAGGTCCTCAGCGCAGTCACCGCCGGCGAGCCGGTCGCAGCCGAAGTTCCGTATGGAGGCCCGCTGCGTTTTCCCGCGTCGCCGCGACCCTACGTCGTCGCGAACTTCGTCGCGTCAATCGACGGTGTCGCATCGCTGGGGCTGACCGACGGCACAGATTCGACGACGCTGAGCGGCAGCTCGCGAGCCGACCGCTACCTGATGGCGCTGCTGCGGGCGAGCGCCGACGCGGTGGTGATCGGCGCCGGCAACCTGCGCGCGACGCCGGGCCACCAGTGGACCCCGGCGGCGGTGGCGGGCGACGACGCCGCGGCCATCGAGGCGTATCGCTTCCAGCGGACCGGAGCCGCCGAGCCAGCGCCGCTGGTTGTGGTCTCGGCGACCGGCGATCTCCCCCCGCACGTCGCGCTCGACCGACCTGACGCCAGCGTCGCCGTGGTCACCTCAGCGGCAGGAGCGCTCAAGGTTCGCGCTGCTCATCCGCTCGTGAACGTGATCGAGATGGACCGGCAGGACGGTGTGGGCGGGGCCGGGATCGTGGCGGCGGTGACGTCAGCGCTCGGCCCCGGGTTGCTGCTCTGCGAGGGTGGGCCGTCACTGTTCGGCCGCCTGATGGCGGACGAGGCGGTGCACGAACTGTTCCTGACCATCTCGCCACGAATCGCGGGACGCGACCACGACCAGCCGCGGCCGGGTGTCGTGGACGCGTGGGCCGCCTCGGCGGCTGCGCTGCGCACCGCCACCATCGACTCGGTGCGGCGGTCCGACGACCACCTCTTTCTGCGGTACCACATCCAGTCCTGAGCTCCAGACGCGGCGGACCGCGTCGGTCAGGAGATCCTCGACCCTCTGACCGGTCTCACCGGCGCCGCGACGGGCGACCGTGAGCAACTCGGGGTTGCTGCGCAGGAAGCGGGTCGCGGCGTCGATGATGACGGCGTTCTCGGGCATGCCCCCATCGTGGGACGCGCCGGCGACAGGTGCCTGTCGTCAGTCCTCGGTCTTCTCGGATGGGGACTCGGTCCCGGCGAGCAGCAGGTAGAGCCTTCGGCGCGCATCGCGGAGGATGGAGCGCGCCTCGGCGATGTGGCCGGCGTCTCCGGTCCGGCTGACCTGCCAGACCGCCGCGAGCAGCTGGAACGCCTGATCGCGGAGGTCCCGATGATCCCCACCCATGGAGCCCGCGGCCTCGGCCCAGGGTGCGGGACCGGTGGCGAGCTTGGTCGCCTCCTCGCGGCCCGAGTCGGTGAGTTCGAAGACGCGGCGACCACCGTCAGCCTCGACCGCGCGGACCAAGCCCTCGTCTTCGAGCTGCTGGAGCGTGGGGTACACCGAGCCGGGGCTTGCCCTCCACGCGCCATCGCTGCGGCGCTCGAGCTCCTGGATGATCTGGTAGCCGTGCGACGGCTTCTCGGCGAGGAGGACGAGGATCGCGGCGCGGACATCACCGCGCGCCGCGCGCCTGCCCGGTCCGAACGGCTGGCCGAAGCCTCCGGGACCACCGAAACCGGCGGCGAAGTCGGGGGCATCGAAGGGCGGCCATCCCCGGCGATGGCGGTTCCGGGCGCCATGCTCGAGGTGCTCCCGGACGTGGTGGTGGAAGCGTGCGGCGGCTTCGTGATGGGCCCATGCGCGCTCGTCGTGCTGGGTTGGGTGAGGGTGTTCCCTGGTCATGTCGATTCGCTCCATGGCGGCTGATTCGATGTACCAACGATATATCGAGACCGGTCGCTTGTCAAATGGCGCTACCCACTCGCAGCCCAGTCCAGGTTCATCTGAGCGAGCATCTCGGCCGCGACGACCGGCGCCGAGATCAGGTCGATATCCAGCTCGTGGTTGCGCGCGAAGCCGCCGCCCGACCAGTTGGCGCTGCCGAAGAGCACCGACGTCGCGTCGGCGACGATCGCCTTGGCGTGGAGCAACTCACCGTGGCTCCGATACCAGCGGACCTCGATACCGTCGCTGAGCAGGGCCGCGTACGAGGGATCACTCGATGGCTGCGACGGGTCGAGGAGGACGCGGACGGCGACCCCGCGGAGCGCCGCCGCCTCGAGTGCGTGCACGACACCTGTGTCGGTGAGGACGAACAACTCCAGGTCGAGCGCGTGGCGAGCGCCGTCGATCAGCCCCAGCGCGAGCGGCCGGATGTCGGCCCCCGGGAGGGTCGCCGCAACATCGATCGATGGGTCGGGCATGGAGTCGGGCACCGCGACGTCGCGGCCGCACGTGACCAGGTCGCGAGCGAACACGCGATCCAGGTTGCGGACCACGGGGCCACGCAGCTCGGCGTCGTAGTCGTGATTCGCCGGAGAATTCACACCCCAGTTGATGCCGCCAACGACCGCAACCGCCGCATCGACGACCAGGAGCTTGACGTGGTCGATCATCTGCCGGCGGACCGGGTAATCGACGACATCGACGCCGGCGGTGCGGAGGATCGCGGCGGTTGCGACGCTGCTCACCTCCGATGGATCGTCGATGACGGTGACCGCGACACCCCTCGAGTGAGCTGCGATGAGTGCTTCCGCGAGCCCGCGCCGGCCGAATTCGTAGATCTCAACGTGAATGCTCACCCGAGCCCCGCGGATCAGCGAGTCGAGGCGCGCGAACGTGGATGGCCCGCTCCGGAGCAGCGCCACCTGGTCGGGCCCGACCAACGTCGCTGGGGCGGGACCGAGGAGTGGAGCCGGCCTCGCGGGCGGCACCGCCGACGCCTGGACCTGGGCGCATCCGACCACCACCGCGGCTGCTGCGAGTGCGGCAATGAGGCAGCGCCAGACGGATCCGAAGACCGTACGCAAGATGGACATGTTGCGGCCAAAGTACCACAGATCCGCGTAGGTATGATGCGATGGCCCAGGCACGTTCACGGGAGTGGATCGCGCCAATGGACCTATACTCGGCCGGATGCATTGTCAAGGAGGCGTTGTTGGGTGAAGACGGCTCTCACCGTGGCGCAGGTGGTGGTCGGGGTCTTGGCGATGCTTGGCATCCTCCTCCAGACCCCGAAGTCAACCGGCCTCGGCGGAACCATCGGTGGTGGAGGAGACTCCGGCGGCGGGTACCGGCGCCGGCGAGGGTTGGAGGCGAGCCTGCTGCGCTTCTCGGCAGCGATGATCGCGCTCTTCGTCGTCATCTCGGTTCTCGCCACCTACGTCACCAAGTAAGGTGGCTCCGCCGCCATAGGCCGATCGAGGTGCTCGCCGGGACGGCACTCGGGCTGGTGGCGGTCGGTGGCCTCGGGTTTGCGCTTTCGCTGCATTTCGGGCTGATCGGCGGGCCCCAGTTCACCGAGGGCCTGGTCGTGAGCGAGCGCCCGATGTCGCTGAACCCGCTTGTCGGCGCGTCCGACCCGGCTGTCGTCGACGTCGGCCACCTCCTGTACCGATCGCTGCTCAAACTCGACAGCACCGGCTACCCGACGACCGATCTCGCGCAGTCGTACACGGTGAGCAGTAACGGGCTCGTCTACGCGGTCTCGCTCCCGTCGGGCCTCGAGTGGTCGAACGGCGCCCCGATCACCGTCGCCGACGTTGCAGCCACCGACGCCTTCGCGCTCTCCCGGCAGGCGAGCGATCCGACCTTGGCAACCGCACTCACGGGCGTCAAGGTCGCGACGTCGTTCTCGACGGTGACCTTCACGCTGTCCTCGCCGCGCTCGTCGTTCGCCGCGACGCTCACCCAGATGCCGATCCTCCCGTTGGGCGCACTCAGCGAACCAGCGCTGCTCAACGCCGGCGCGCATCCCACGTCGCCGCTGCCGACGTCGGGACCCTACGACGTGGCGTCCACGGCCGCGCTCGCGATCGTGCTCCAGCCCAACCCGCATGCCGCCGTACACCCGGTCATCAAGAGCTACGAGCTCCGCCTCTTCGTCACATTTGCAGACGCCGCGTATGCCTTTTCCCAGGGGACGGTTGGCGCGCTCCTCGCGACGACACCCGAGGAGCTGTCGACGCTCATGGCCGTGAAGGGAGCGCAGGCGCAGAGCATGACGACACCCGAGTTCGTCGATCTGATGTTCAACGAGCGCGTCCCGGGCCTTGCGGAGTCGGCGGTCCGCCATGCCATCGGCATCGCCATCAATCGATCGGCAGTGGTGTCCGGCGCGTTGGACGGACGTGGGGGAGTGGTTCAGACGGGCCCGTACTCGGCGGGCATCCCGTGGGTCGGTCCTCCGGCCACGGAGGCGATCTCGCCGACAGCAGCTTCCTCGGTCCTGGAGAGCAACGGGTGGGTCGCCGGATCGGGCGGCATCCGCCAGCGCGGCACGACACGGCTCGCCTTCACGCTCGCCGTCCCCGATATCAACCCACTCCCCGTGGTTGCGCACGAGGTGGCGACCCAGCTGGCGGCGATCGGCATCCAGGCAACGGTGGATGCCGTCCCACCCGCCAGCTTTCTCGCCGGCACGCTCGTCAGTGGCGACTTCCAGCTTGCGATCGACGTCTGGAGCCCGGTCCCGGATCCCGATGTCAGTGCCTTCTGGCGCTCCAACGCGGTTCCGCCGCACGGATACAACGTGTCCGGCGGCACACCCGACCCTTTCCTCGACGCTGCGCTGGACATGCTCGCCCAGTCTCAGGATCGTGGTGTCCGCATCACCTCGGCAGCGCAGGTGGCGTCTCTTGTCGCTGCCGATGCCCCGGCTGTTTTCCTGTACACCCCCAAGGTCTTCATGGTCTTCAGATCACCCGCACCCACCGCACCGATTCCCTCGCTCGGACCGGAATCCGCGCGCTACGACGAGATCGCGTCGTGGGAAATCCATTGAGCGCGAGTGCGCTGGGCACGGCGCTGCGCCGCTGCTACCATCTCGGGGCACCTCGCCGAGGTGGTGGAACTGGTAGACACGCAGCGTTCAGGGCGCTGTGCTCGTAAGGGCGTAAGGGTTCGATTCCCTTCCTCGGCACTCTCGGAAACGGGTGTCTCAATACGAATTGGTGCCCTGGAATGCCCCCGAAATGACTCCCTGAAGGGTCAGATAAAGGGTCAACCTCCGGAGATTCGGCCTGCGTCGACACGAGCACCCTCATTCGGGCTCGGAGAGGCATCGCTACGAGCGTCCAGTCGGTGCGGTGGGTGTCGGCGCTCCTGTCGGCGAGAGCGCTGGCCGCACGGTCGGCGTGGCTGTCGACCCACAAGCTCCGGGGCCGACCACGGCGATAGCAGTACCGATGATGGCGATGTACTTCATAGCGGCTTTGCCTGGCGGCTACGCTGGCGGCACCCCTAAAGCGCCTACCGGTAAGTCGGAGGAGATTCTCACGGGGCTCGTGAAGCTGCGCGAGAGCAACCAAGCCCCCGGCTGGTACTGGCCCTGGCCGACAACGAGGCGACCATCGGAAAGCCAGACCGCGGGCGCGTAGTTGCGCAGGGTGGCGACCGCCGAGTTGGTCCTCAGATCCACGACATGGGTCTCGTAGTACCCACTAGCGAAGTTGCCGATGTAGGAGCCGTAGGCCAGATAGCGACCGTCGGCGGAAACGGTGACGGCGCCGTACTCGGTGGCGTTGAGGGGTTGCATGGCAAGGGTCGTGGTGCCCGAGGTCTGCACCACCTGCAGCTTGGAGGGATCAGAGCTTGCCGGGCTCGCCTGGGTGACGCACACCGAACCGGAGGGGTTGGAGGCCGGGCACTGCAGGGACTTCTCGAGAACCTTGGTGGTGGGATCGAAGGTGACGGCGCCGAACTCAGCGAAGCTGCCGAACGGAGCGGCGCCACCGAGCCCCTTGGGCTGCTGGGAGACGGAGATCCCGGCGCTGTTCCAGGCGAAGGGGAGCAGGACCTGGCCGCCGTTGGTGGTGTCGTTGGCGTCGTTGTAGACCAGGGTTGCGGAAGCGGCAGTGCCGCCCACGGGCTCGGTCCAGAGCTGGGAGTGGTCAGATGTCGCTCCGTTATCACCAGCGACTGCAAGGGGGATACCGAACACGATGGTGGTCTCGTCGGGAGAGACGGCAAAAGTGGTGTAGGCCTGGCGGTCGGCCGCGGTGACGGTGCTGCTCAGCTGGGGAATCTGACCTGCCACGCTGATACTGCCGTCACGAGCAAGCGCCTTCACTTCGGTGCCGGAGACGAAGTAGACGTGATCCGTGCCGACGGAGTAGTCATTGCCGTCGATGCCCACGGGGATGGAGACTGTGGCGACGACGCTGCCGTCCTCGCCTACCAGGGAGAGCTGCTTCAGAGTCTGGCTCCCCGCGACGGTAACCACCAGCGGTGGAGGCGCCGTGGGCGTGGGTGATGGAGTTGGCACCGGCGTTGCGGTCGGCGAAGGGGTACGGCTCGCTGCCGGGGTGCCGGAACTTGATCCACAAGCTGCGAGTTCAACGACGGCGATCGCCGTGCCGATGACCGTTGTGAGTTTCATCTCGGCCTCCACCCATTCAACGGGAAAACGTTCCCAATAGTGACGGTAGGAGCGAAGCAGGACAGAGCAAAGAGGCGAACGTCCTCGCGGCGCGCGTCTTATGTCACAGAGTTGGCCGGAACCGAGAAGAGAGGACCGCCGGCGCTCGATCCCCGGCGATGTCACGATCGTCGCCGGCCGGCACTTCGTGTGCGAACTCTGCACTCGGGCAGCGGCGAGAACCCGCCGGGAAAGGTCCACGCCGATTCTGCAGGCGACGAATCTGCCCTTCGGTAATCAGCCCATTGGAGATGGCCTTCAAGATGACCTACGGCTGCAGCATTGGATTGTCGAAGGGATAGAAGTATCGCCGCGATTGTCCAGAGCGTGAGGACATCACCTCGTACCGGACTGGCGAGTTCGTTCAGGTGACGTGCGAAGGCCGGTATGTCATAAGGCTTGCCAACGATGGCCGTCATCGGCTCCCTAACGGCTCCGGCCGAGAAGTAGCCAACTTCGTCTTTGCCCGCGAGCGCACACGCATTCAGCACACGCTCGAAGAGACTTCCTGGCCGAGTGCTTCGTGTAGCTCACTGGTAAGCGCACGTCGCCGGTGCCGGTCAGCCTCTACGCGTTCTCGTCGTCGGCAGTCGGGTCAGTTCACCGGCGCGTATGTGTAGTCGTCGGCCGCCGAAGGCTGCGCGCCACGTGAGGTACAGGCGCTGGTCTTCGCGATGATGCCGTCGGTCGAGGTTTGTCCGGGCCTGGGCGGCAGCCATGGGGTGCCGGCCGTGTAGGTCATCGTGAGTTGGGCGTGCGAGTTCACCTGGAAGAGATTGCCGAAGGTGCTCCACTTCAGGAGTGGGGCGTTGACCGTCAGCGTGCCTAAGCCGGTCAGCGATCCCCCTGATTCTGGCAATGCTGTCCGCCCGTCCAACAAAGCACGCCGAGCCACACATGCGAGTTGGGGGCCAGCGCGCCGTCAGCCTGGCACGCGGTCAGCGTGAGCGTTACGGGTTGACCCGCCGTGAGGCTTGCGGTTGTAGCAATTGGGTCTGGGGAAAGCACGAACGAAGCTGCGCGGTTGGTCAGAGTGCCCGCCTGAGCGACAACGACCGGAGCCAGAGCCGTAGCGGCCATGGTGGCTCCCACGGCTGCCGTGGTGAATAGTGCCTTTTGAGTCTCATGGTGTCTCCCTTCTGCCCCTGCATGCGTCCTGGACGCCACGGCCCCGGCTGCTCAACGAGCGTACCGGATCGCGTGAGGATCTACCTTAGAGCGGGCCGGGCCGCGTCAGCTTGAGGTTTGGCGGCGGGTCGAGGCCAGATACCGGAGGGCGCTGATCTCGCGCTCATAGTCTGAGCGCGCTGATCTCGCGCTCATAGTCTGAGCGCGCTGATCTCGCGCTCATAGTCTGAGCGCGCTTTGTTCGCCGCCCGGGTTCAGCCGGCCGGTCTACAACCGAGGGCTGAAGCGCTCCGACCCAGCCGCATGCCGTCGTATTCGACACCAAGCCGATCGCGTTCGCCGTCCACGACGCCCTCGCTGCCGCCGGCACGACGATCATCTCAGCACCCGTCGACGGGCCGTTCGGCCGCACTTTCACGTTTACGGACCCCGACGGCTACCAGGTGACCCTCCACGACCGCGGCTGAGCCGGGCGTCCATGTCGGTCCCCCGAAGTGCCGGAGGCCTCATAAACTCCGCGCATGCGAAGGGGCCTCAATCGCAGCCGGCGACTGCTGACCGCCTCGGGCATCAGAGAAACCGGAGTCATCGCGGGCATGCTGGTTGTCGGGCTCCTCGTCCGGCTTCCGAATCTGAATGCGCCGCTCCTGGCAATCTCCGCATTCCGGCAGACCGAGACGGCGTATCCGGCGCTGATCTATCACCAACAGGGAATCAACCTCCTCTTCCCGCAACTGCCGGTTCTCGGGAAGCCGTGGCAGGTCCCGTTCGAGTTTCCACTCTTTCAGGCCATGGCTGCGGTGATCATGGATCTCGGCGGTGGAGTCGATTGGGCCATGCGAGTGAGCGCCGTGATCTGTTTCATGGCGACGGCGGTGGCCGTCTGGGGCATGGTTCGCCACCTCTCGACGCGCACGGCCGCGGGACTTGCGGTGCTCGTTTTCCTCGCATCACCGTTCGCTATCTGGTGGAGCCGGGCTTCGATGATCGAGTACATGGCGACGGCCTTCTCGGTCGGATACGTCTGGGCGGGCATGATCTGGATCGACCGCCGGCAACGACGCTTCGCCGTCCTCGCGATCACCCTCGGCACGCTCGCGATGCTCGTCAAAGTCACCAGCGCGGTGTTCTGGATGGTCCCGCTGTTTCTGTACCTGGGTGCGGTTTCGCGGCCGCCATGGCGCGAATGGCTGCGTGAGCGGCTGCGCACATCAGCCGTGCTGTTTGCCATCCCTTTGGTTGCCTGCGTGCTCTGGACCAATCATGCGGACGACATCAAGGCCGCGAGTGCCGCGACCAGCTGGATGACCAGTCAGGCGCTGGTCGGATTCAACTTCGGTTACGTGAGTTAGCGGTTCGATCTCCACCAATGGAGCAGGATCATCCACCCGTTCGACGCACAGGTCACGGGACTGCCGTTCTGGATCTTCGCCATTGCCTGCGTGATCGCGATCCTGCGCGAGCGACGCGCTGTGTGGGTCGGCATCATCCTGGCGGGGGTTCTGCCCATCCTCACCTTCATGAACCTGTACGCGGTGCAGGGCTACTACCTGGCTGCGGTGACACCGGCCGCGGCCGCGATTCTCGGATACGCTCTGGACGGTGTCATCCGCCACTGGAAGCCGCTGCCCTATCGTGCTGCGGCCGCGCTCCTGATCATCGGCGTGGCTTGGAGCGACCCTGTACATCCAGCGCGATTTCGTCGCGTCGAGCTACGCGATTCCCACATCCGACCCGTCGAATGTCCTGCCGCAGGCACGAGAGCTCGACGCGGGCACCCGACCGCAGGATCTCATCGTTTTCGATGGACTCACGTGGTCGCCGGCCGTTCCCTATTACGCGCGCCGCCGAGGCATGATGCTGCTCCAGATCATCGACACTCCTGCCGTGCTCAATTCCCTGCCCGCGCAGGGATACACCTATCTCTACACCGTCACCAAGCAACCGGACAGCTTCTCAGCAGCCGCGCTCGCGGTGATCCAGCGTTGGACGTGGTTCGGCGAGATCAGCCCGCATCTGTTCCGACTCGGGACGACGTATGCGAGCGTCGACCGCGCGGCTGTCGCCGCCACGCCAGAGCCCTTCCATCCGTCGGGTAACGCCGTTTCGCTCATCCGTGGTCCCCTGCCCGTCGTCTGTGACGGATCGACTACCGAGGTCGCCGTGCCTGTGGGCATCGCCATCACCCTGGAGTTCGGCGTGCCACCACCGGCGGATGGCATGGCACTCGATGTCGATGGACGTTGGCTTCCGGCCGAGAGAACCGTTGTGATCAATCCGGGCGCATCCTCGAATGGCTCGTTACGCCTCGCGTGCGCCGGGGGGACCGAGATTGCGCTCGACGCCGGGTATGCGCAAAAGCCATGACGCCGCGGCTCAGTTGAGCCCGACAGCCTCTATATACTCGGGCACCCCAGGCACAACCAAGGAGGACTGTGATGTACGGATCTGTCTCGCGCTGGCGTGTCAAGGAAGGCAGGCAAGACGAACTCGAACAGCTCGCAGCGGAGGTGATGAACGACCGGGCGCCCGGGTCGCGGGCGGTGTACATGTACCGGGCCGACGCGGACCCACGTGAGTACTGGGTCGCCGGCGTCTGGGAGAGCCGCGAGGCGTACACGTCGAACAGTTCGACGCCCGAGCAGGATGCACGCTTTGGGCGCCTGCGTGCCCTCCTGGAGTCCGATCCGGAATGGCATGACGGGGAGATCGTGGTCTCGGGCTGACGCTCCGGCGCGCCCTCGCTCGGCGTGATCACCGCCGCATCCGGCGCGCCGCCGCCGCTTGAGTCCCGTCGCGCATGACGACGATTGCCGTACGCGTGCGGGCTCGAGCGTCGCGTGCTCGACAAGACTGGGACGGGACGACGCTGGCGCTGTGGGTTGTGGAACCGGCCGTGGACGGTCAGGCCAACGCGGCGGTGATCGGCGCGATCGCGCGCTGGCTCGGCGTCCCGCGCGGTGACGTGACCATACGCTCCGGCCATTTCGCCCGGACCAAGCTTGTCGAGGTGGCCGGTGACGTCACCCTCCCAAGGCCCATATTTGATAGTGGGAGCCACGGGGAACACTAGGAGTAAGGGGGCACGCGCCAACGACAGTCTGGAACCGCAAGAATCAGGAAGGCGACCGACGCAGTCACCCACCCCGTCTTGTGCGTCGTGCCTCCGACTAGGTCGGTGGCTCCTCCCGCGTGGCGGGACCTCGCCTCAGCTGCTCCGGTCCTGCATCTCCCAGGCATGGTCGAGCGCGTGCCACGCAACGCGTCGAGCGCCGTAGCGCGGCGCCCATCCGCCTTCGCGACCGGGCTGCCCAGTTCGATCGGCACGGATGACCTCGAGGATCGCCTGACGCCTCGCGTTGACGGCGGCGGCGTCACCTCCAGGTGTGCGCCCGCCAACACCGAGCTTTCCCGCGTACGCGTGCTCGGCGGCGACCACGTGCTGGTACATGGCATCGCGATCGCGGCCGCCGCCGCGGGGACCCTTGCGCAGCTGCGCAGGCGCGGACGCAACGGCCTCGTCCAGCACTGCCCAGGCGGTCTCGAGCAGCGTCGCCACGCGAGCGGCATCCTGGGCTGAGACGGGTCCAACCTCGACCCTCGCCGCGATGCTGGGAGCTCCGAACTCGGTCGTCGCGTTCCCCTCGAACTTCCTCGACGACCACAAACGATTGGGCACCCCTCACCGCCGGCAGCGGGAGCCCCGCCTTGGTCGCCACCGCCAGGTAGCGCGGGGCGTAATCGGCGAGCGCCTCGAGCGCGGCCTCCGGTGTCCGCCCACTCCGGCACCAACCGGGCCACTCGAGCGCCGACGCGAACGAGCGTTTCGGCATCGCCTCGACCACGACGTCGATGTGCGAACCCGCCTTGACCATGGCGGCGGAGTCTGACAAATGCAGACCCTGCCGCCACGGTCGCGGTAGGATCAAGGCGTTACGCGGCTGCGGAGACCTCGGTCACGACAGGCTCGAGGGCCACGTTGATGGCCTCCTCGACGCGGCTCGCCAGATGGAACGTCATCACGTCGCGCACGCTCTCGGGCACGTCCTCGATGTCCTTCTCGTTGCGCCGCGGCAGGATCACCTCACGCAACCCCATGCGATGGGCCGCGAGGACCTTCTGCTTGACGCCGCCGATCGGCAGGACGAGACCCTGAAGGGTCACCTCCCCGGTCATCGCGACGCTGCTGCGCATCGGCCGTCCGGTCAGGAGGCTGACCATCGCCGTCGTCATCGCGACACCCGCCGACGGACCGTCCTTCGGCACGGCACCGGCAGGCACGTGCACGTGGATGCTCTGGCGCGCAGCCTCGGGATCGATTCCCAGGGCGACTGCATGAGCACGGACATACGAGAGGGCGATCTGCGCCGATTCCTTCATGACGTCGCCGAGCTGGCCGGTGAGCGTGAGCGTCCCGTCGCCCGGGGCATTGGCGGCCTCGATGAACAGGACGTCACCGCCGGTACCCGTGACGGCGAGGCCGGTGGCGACGCCGGCGACCGCAGTCCGCTCGGCAACCTCGTTGTCGAACTTCGGCTTGCCGAGGAGCTCGCGCACCTGCGCCGGTGTGATCTCCAGCGGCGGCACCAGGTCGTCCCCGGCGATCCGTGTCGCGACCTTGCGGGTCATCTTGCCGAGCTCGCGCTCGAGGTTGCGCACGCCCGCCTCGCGGGTGTGATCGGTGATGACGGCGAGGATCGCGTCGTCGGTGACAGTCACCTCGTCGGGTCGGAGCCCCGCGTGCTCAACCTGGCGGCGGAGGAGATGATCGCGCGCGATCGCCACCTTCTCGTTCTCGGTGTAACCGTCGAGGCGGATCAGCTCCATGCGGTCGAGCAGGGGCGCCGGGATCGTCTCCCAGACGTTCGCGGTCGGGATGAAGAGCACCTCCGAGAGGTCGAGGTCGACCTCGAGGTAGTGGTCGCGGAAGGTGCTGTTCTGCGCAGGATCGAGCACCTCGAGCAGCGCCGAGGACGGGTCGCCCCGCCAGTCACTGCCGACCTTGTCGATCTCGTCGAGCATGATCACGGGATTCTTGGTCCCGGCTTCCTTCAGCGCGCGCACGATGCGTCCTGGCAGCGCGCCGACGTACGTGCGCCGGTGCCCGCGGATGTCGGCCTCATCGTGGATGCCGCCGAGGGAGATGCGAGCGAACTTCCGACCGAGGGCCCGCGCGACCAACTCGCCGAGTGAGGTCTTGCCGACACCGGGAGGGCCGACCAGCGTGATGATCGCGCCGGATCCGCTGCCCAGCACCGTGATCCCGCGCTCGCTGCGCAGCTTCCTGACCGCCAGGAACTCGATGATGCGTTGCTTCACGTCCTCGAGGCCGGTGTGATCCTCGTCGAGGATGCGTCGGGCCTCGCCGAGGTCGAGGTTGTCCTCGGAGCGCACGTTCCAGGGAATCTCGAACATCCAGTCGAGGTATGTCCTGATCCACCCGTGCTCAGGGCTCTGCTCACTGGTCCGCTCGAAGCGGTCCAGCTCACGTTCGACCTCGGTGCGCACGTTCTCCGGCATCCCGGCACTCTCGAGGCGGCTCCGGTACCCGGCGGCGATGTCGTCACCGCCCTCGCCGAGCTGCTTCTTGATCGCCTCGAGCTGCTGACGCAGCAGGAAGTCTCGCTGCGTCTTCTCCATCCCCTCGTTGACCTCGGTGCGTACCTTCTCGCGCACCGACGCGTCGGCGAGGACATCCTTCGTCCAGCCGATGAGGCGGGTGAGGCGCTGCTCGAGGTCGAGCGTCTCGAGAACCTCGACCTTCTGCTCGATGCTGAAATCAGGCGAGTAGCCGGCCAGGTCGGCAAGGTGTCCGGGGTGGCGAACCGACCGGACCGCCTCGATGGCGCGGCCGGCGCCGCGGAGCTCGAGCAGATTCTCGATCAGGGCGCGGTACTCGCGCGCCAGCTCACGCGCCGCGTCGCTCGGTTCTCCGTCGGGCAGCGGTTCGACCTGGACCCAGAGCGCTCCGCCGATGTCGGATTGACCGCCTCCGAGGCGGGCGCGATGCAGGCCCTTGAGGATGGAGACCTCCGCTCCCGAGGGGAGCTGTCCTGACTCGACCACCTGCGCGACCGTGCCGATCGCCGAGAACTGACCGTCAACCCGCGGCACCAGCAGGATCAGGCGGTTGCCCTTCTGTGCCGCCGACAGGGCGGCCCGCTGCGGGTCACTCTCAACGGCGAGGGTGGCGGTCATCCCCGGCAGCACGACGACGTCGTCCAGCTGCAGGATCGGAAGCAGTTCGGAGGTCAGTTCAGCCATCTTCAATCTCTGTGGGGCCGGTCGCCGGATGCGGCGGTCGGCGCGTTGGTTTTCGGAATCCATATACCCGTGGTCAGGATTTCTGAACCGGCGTCGCGCGCCTATCGCTGCGAGGCGGGAACCCCCAGCTCGCGCCTGAACAGGGCGTGGAACGCGCCACCGAGCACCTGACGAATGTCGTCGTCGGCCCAGCCGCGACGCAGCAGCTCCTCGGTGATCAGGGGAAGGCCGGACGGACCCTCCAGCCCGGGCACGTACGTGATGACGGTCCCACCTCCGTCCATCGACTGCGCCACGGGCCCGTGGATCTCACCGGCGATCTCCTGATAGAAGTCCGGCCCGAGACCGACGTGGTCGAGTCCGACCAGCGACGCCACGTGCTCGATGTGATCCGCGACTCGCGCAACCGTGTGCACCTGCTCGTCGATGAAGGTGGCCAGCACGTTGATCCCCACCACGCCGCCCGTCGCCGCGAGGGCGCGAAGCCGCTCATCGGTCAGGTTGCGGTGATGTGCTCGGAGCGCATACGCGGATGAGTGCGACGCGATGACGGGGCGGGTTGCGAGCTCGAGCAGGTGGTCGGTGCATCCCGCCCCGAGGTGGGAGACGTCGAGCATGATGCCGAGCCTTTCGCAGATCGCGACCGACTCGACACCGGCCTGGGTGAGCCGGCTGCCGGTCGCGTCCTCGGCTGATCCGTCGGCCAGCATCGTGCGCCGGAAATGCGTGAAGGACGCGATCCGCACGCCGAGTCGATGCAGTGCTTCGAAGAGCGAGGTGTCGGTGCCCACGGCCTCGCAGCCCTCCAGGGCCAGGACGAATGCGATCCGCCCCTCGGCAAGAGCCGCGCCCACCTCGGCGCCCGTGAGACAGATGCGCACGGCGTCCGGGTTCGCCGCGGCGATGCGCCAGCCGGTCTCGAGCATGCGCAGGGTCTGGCGCAGGGCGCCCTCGGGCCGGAAGTCGTCATCGATGAAGACCGGCAGCACCTGGATCCTGACGCCGCCCGCTTGCAGCTGGGGGAGCCACGCCTCCCGGAAGTAGGCACCCTGCTCGGATGGCTCTCGGCGTGTGCAGAGCATGAGCAGATCGTTGTGGGTGTCGACGACGATCGACCGGTCGTGCAGTGCCGCGGCGGCAGCGCTGATCTCGGGCATGTCTCGTCCTTTCACTCCTGCGCCAAGCGCACCTGGAAGCGCACCATCGCAGCCTAGTCCCTTGACCGGCGCGAACATACCTGGAGATCCCGAAGATGCGTGCCCTGACCACGACCGGCGACGACGACCTGCTCCGTATCACCGACCTTCCCGATCCCGAGCCGGGCGCCCGCGAGGCGCTGGTGCGCGTGCAGGCGACCAGCCTCAACCGCGGCGAGGTTTCGCGCGCCAAGAACGCTCCAGCCGGCCAGCAGGTCGGCTGGGATGTTGTGGGCGTCGTCGAGCGAGCGGCGGCGGACGGGGGCGGCCCGCCCGCCGGCACAACGGTGGTCGGCCTCGTCAGCAACGGCTCCTGGTCGGAGCTGGTCGCGGTGCCGGTCGACTATCTCGCCGCCGTTCCGGACGGCGTCACGCCGGCGCAGGCTGCGTGCATGCCCGTCGCCGGCATGACCGCGTTCCGGGCGCTCGCTCTGGGCGGATTCCCGGTTGGCAACAGCGTGCTGATCACCGGCGCGTCAGGGGGTGTCGGGCACCTCGCCGTGCAACTGGCGCGAGCCGCGCAGATGCATGTGACGGGGCTGATCCGCACCCCCGAGGCCAGCACCGTCGCCGCAGCCGCGTGTCATCACGTCGTCCGTGATATCCGCGACGCGCAGGGCCCGTACAACCACGTTCTTGACGGTGTCGGTGGCGAGGTGCTCACGCGGTGCGTCGATGTCGTGGCGCCGCACGGGATGGTCGTCTCCTATGCGTCGACGCTCATGGAGCCGGCAATGCTCGGTCCTCGCTGGTTCGGCGCACACATCGGCGCGACGTTGCGCGCCATGCTGCTCTTCGATGAGCTGCGCTTCACGCAGAGTGCATCGTCGGATCTCGCGACGTTGTGCGATCTCATCGCGGCAGGTCTCCTCGTGCCCCACATCGACGTTGCAGCGGACTGGACCCGCGGCGGTGAGCTGGCTCGTGACCTCCTGGCGCGAAACGTCACAGGGAAGGTCGTTCTGACGATCGGTGGGCACTGACGGACCACTGTGCGATCGGGAGGTAGGTGATGGCGCAGGTCGTGGTCGTCGGCAACCAGACATACAAGAAGCGGAATGTCATCGCGGTGTGGCTGGGATTGCCCTTCATCACGCTCGGCATCTACTCGTACGTGTGGATCTACAAGGTGAACGACGAGGCGCGGAGATTTCTTGGCGACAACTCCATCAGGCCGGCACTTTCGGTGCTGGCCTTCTTCCCGGGTTTCATCTTGATCATCCCCCCGTTCATCTGCATCTACAGGACGGGCGTGCGCATCGCGCGCATGGAGGCGGCGGCGGGGAGCCCGAACCGGGCTGAGCCGGTGGTTGGGCTGGTGCTCGGCTTTGTCTTCGGCTTGTACTCGCTCTACTACCAGGACCATCTCAATGGCCTGTGGGATCGATACATCGGGTCGGGCAGTCTCCCCCGCGGCGTTCCCGCCGCCGCCGGCATTCCCGCCGCCGCCGCCGGCATTCCCATAGATCGTGAATAACGAGTACCACGTCAAGGCGTTTTACGACTGGCGAATTCGCGCTGAGAAACCGCTCCTTCGCCATCTGACGTGGCTCATGCGACCGGCGTTCAGCGCCAATCATCGCTGGGCGATGCGCAAGGGTGAGGAGAGCATGCGTCTCGAACTCGAGCGCCGGCGGCTGCCGCCCGCGGGCGGCGTCCGTGTCGCGCCGCCGCCCGGCCCGACCTTTGCGCGACTGGGTCGCGCACGAAACGCGCTCGCTGACACCGCCTGACGGCATCGTCGGGCTGGGGCGAAGAACGCGATCGATGGTATTCTTCAGGGGTCGCGACGTTTCCGCGGCACCGGTGATGGGTCTCACCGTCCTCGGCCAATCGGCCTGATGGGCCCTACCAGAACAACTGGTAGGAGGACTCCCGTGAACTGTTGCCCATTGCACATCGGCGTGCTCGACGCGCTCAACAACACCTACGGCATCGCCACGCTCTGGATCGCGCTGGCATTCGTTGCGAGCGTCATCTCGGTGCGGGTGGGGCTGTCCGTCGCGCTCGTGGAGATCCTGCTCGGCGTCCTCGGCGGCAATCTCCTCGGCATGTCGTCCAACCAATGGATCGACTTCCTCGCCGGATTCGGGTCGGTGCTGCTGACGTTCCTGGCGGGCGCGGAGATCGATCCGGGTTCGTTCCGCCGTTTCCTGAAACCAAGCCTGGTCATCGGAACCGTGGGCTTCATCGCCCCATGCGTTGCGGCGTCGGCGTTCGCCTTCCTCGTCCTCCGCTGGCCGCTCCATGGCAGCGAGATTGCCGGGATCTCACTTTCGACGACGTCGGTCGCGGTGGTGTATGCGGTCATGCTCGAAACCGGGCTCAACAAGACCGACCTCGGGAAATTGATCCTGTGCGCGTGCTTCGTCTGCGATCTCGGCACCGTGCTCGCCCTGGGCGCCGTCTTCGCCAACTACAACAGCCTCCTCATCGCCTTTGGTATCGCGACGGCGATCGTCATGGTGTTCCTGCCTCGGTCACTCCGCTTTGTGATTCGTCACATCGGTCACCCGATCAGCGAACCCGAGGTCAAGTATGTGTTCCTGCTGCTGTTCGGACTGGGCGCGCTGGCGACCGCGGCGAAGTCCGAGGCCGTGCTTCCCGCCTATCTGCTCGGGCTCGGCGCCGCGGGAAACTTCCACTCCGATCCCAAGATGGTCGGACGAGTCCGCGGGGTAGCGTTCACATTCCTAACTCCGTTCTTCTTCCTGCGCGCGGGGACCTTGATCGCGCTTCCGGCTCGTGATCGCGGGGAGTGTCGCGATCATCGTGCTCTTCGGCGTGAAGGTCGGTGCCAAGGTGATCGGCGTCTTCCCGGCGACTCGCCCGTTTCGTATCCGCGTCCGCGAAGCCTGGTACACGACCATGATGATGTCGACGGGCCTCACCTTCGGCACCATCGCCGCGCTCTTCGGCTACACCAACGGGTACATCACCCGGTCGCAGTACTCGATCCTCGTCACGGTCGTGGTGCTGACGGCGCTCGTGCCGACTCTGATCGCGCAACTGGCGTTCAAGCCACGGATCACCGAACTCCTCCACGGTGCTCCGGAACCCGATCCCGATCCAGGAGTTCTGGTGGCGTGACCGCAAGACGCATGTATCGATACGTGGTGACCGTCTCGAACCCGAAACGCTCGTAGAGCCGGACCGCGGGCATGTTCTGGGGATTCACCTCGAGGCCGACCTCGGCAACGCCATCGTCCCGCAGCCGCTCGATCAGCGCGGCAAGCATCCGCGTCCCGAGCCTCTGCCCCCGGCGGCGTGATCGATGACGAAGCCGTAGAACATGGTGCGCCGTGTGGTCTCGGTGAGCCGGACGGTGCCGACCACCGTCTCGCCGGCAACTCCGACCAGCCTCACCTCGCCGGGGCGGTCGCTGTACTCCTCGCCCAGCCCGGCAACAAGCGTCTCGCGGTCGGCGGCGGATGCGGGGCGCACCTCGAGAGGCGCGTCGACCGGGCCCGGAATCTGCGCCGGCGTCCCGAGGTGAACGACCATGCGGCGCTCGGACGACTCGAGGGCGGCGCCGATTCGTGGCATCCACCCAAGCGCGGACTGTCCC
>CAVZQR010000012.1:0-32785 GCA_963777445.1 Candidatus Dormiibacterota bacterium
CGGTGTCCTGGGCCACTAGACGAACGGGGCCCGAAGGCACCGGATCATACCAGCGCCCGGAGACGGCTCAGACCTGATCGGGTGCGGCCATTCCCAGGGTGTTCAGGGCGTCGGCGAGCGTGGCCCGGGTTGCCGCGACCAGGCCCCGCCGGAATTGCCGCACCGCCTGGTCCTCCTCGCGGACGATCGCCGGCGTGTGCTCGTAGAAGTCGCTGAACGCTGAGGCGAGGCGGAAGGCATAGGTGGTGAGCAGTGACGGCGAGAGCGCCATCGCCGTCTCGGTCAGCGCCAGTGAGTACGCCTCGATGCTGTGCAGGAGCTCGCGTTCCGCCGGGTGCAGCTCGCCTGGAATCGCGACGGGCACGTCCCCGTCGGGGACCTTGCGCAGGATGCCGGCGGCGCGCGCGTGCGCGTATTGCAGGTACACGCCGGTGTCGCCGGTCACGCGCAGCGCCTCGTCGAAATCGAAGGCGATGATCTGGTTGAGCGAGAACTTGAGCAGGTAGTAGCGCACCGCGCCCGCGGCAACCACCAGCGCAGTGGAGGCGTCGCGCGCATTGGCGCCGAGCCGGGCGACGGCCCGGTCGAGCAGGTCGTCGGCGCGCACCTCGATGCCTCGGCGTCCGCTCAACGCCACGCTCTCACGGCCCTGCTCGATTTCGACGCCCAGCTCGGCCGCGGCCGCGGGCGTGAGGGCAACCACCTCGTAGCTCAGGTGAATCGAGTTGTCGGCCTCATGCTCGTGATGCAGGCGGCGGAGCGCGCGCTGCACCACGCGCTGCGGGTACGCCTGGCGGGCGTCGATCACGTTGATCACTCGTTGGGCATGACCGAAATGCGCGGGCGGCGCGCCGGTCTGCGGCGTGGTCGCCGTGGTCACCAGGTGTGGATCGCCCTCCCACGGCGCGTAGTTGAAGTCGCGCCCGAGCAGGCCGAATTTCCAGAGCTGGTAAGCGATATCCTTCGCAGTGTAGGTGGCGATACCGTCGGACTTGACCAGAACCTTGGTGTCGTCGTCGGAGTCGTCCTCGGCCGTATCCGCGGGCATCACCCAGCAGCCCGCCAGCTTGCCGGACCCGGCGAGCACGATGGCACCCGACTCGCGGAGCAACTCGAAGGCCTGACGCCAGAAGCCGAGCGCGATGATGTCCGACTCCCAGGTGAGCAGGTCGTAGGCGATGTCGAATCGGCGCATGGTCGCGAGGTGAGCATTGACGATCCGTTGCGCGAGGTCCTTGACGAAAACCGCGGTCTCGTTGCCCCCTTCCTCAATCTCGCGCAGCACGGCGCGCCGCCGATCGAGGAGGTCCGTGTCGGTCTCATACCGCGCGGAGACCGCGATATAGACGCGCGAGCAGTAGTGGTCGAACGGCTCGCCCGGCAGCGGTTCGATGCCGAGCTCGCGAATCCCGACCACGACGTCCGCGACCTGGACTCCGGTGTCGTCGATGTAGTTGTTCACCTCCACGGCGCGGCCGGTGCGCCGGAGGACACGGGCAACGGTGTCGCCGATGCACGCGTTGCGCAGATGCCCGATGTGAGCCGCCTTGTTGGGATTGGTGGCCGTGTGCTCGACGAGCGTCTTCCCGGGGGCCGCCTCCGGGAGGTCGACCTTGCCCGATGTCTCGAGATCGGTCGCCGACGCGAGCACCGCCGTCGCCCAGGTACGTTCGTCGAGATGGGCGTTGATGTAGCCAGGGGGGGTCACTGCCCATGCGCGTACCCGAGGCACGCGCGCCGCCTCCAGGTGTGCCGCCAGGTCGGCGGCGATGGCGACCGGGGCACGACGCAGGACACGTGCGAGCCCGAGCGCCGCCGGCGTCGACCAGTCGCCGAACTCCGGGCGCGCCGAGCGCTCGATCACCACCTCGAATCCGGGGTCCACCCCGATGGCGTCAAGGGCGCCGCGGACGGCCTCGATCAGGAGCGTCCTGGTGTCAGGCATATCGCGCAAGGGTAACGGGGAGCAGGGCCGCGTCCCGACGGGCGACAATGCGCCGCCGTGGACTCGCGACCATGCGTGATCCCGGCCGCGGGCCTGGGGACACGCTTTCTCCCTGCCACCAAGGAGCTTCCCAAAGAGCTGCTCCCGGTTCTCGATCGCCCGGTGATCCAATGGGCGGTCGAGGAGGCGGTGGCATCCGGCGCCGACGAGATCGTGCTTGTTCTTGCGGAGGGGAAGGAGGCCCTCGCGGCGCACCTCCGGCCCGATCTCCCCCTGGAGCGGCTGCTCGAGGAGCGGGGCAAGACCGCGGAGCTGGAGGCGGTTCGCAAGGCCGGGAACCTGTGCCGGGTCACGGTTGCCCGTCAGGCATCACCTCGCGGACTGGGCGATGCGGTGCTGTGCGCCGCGGCGGCGGTGGGGGACCGGACCTTCCTCTGCATGCTCCCTGACGACCTGTCCCTGGCGCAACCGCCGGTGCTCCGCCAGCTCTGGGATGCGCATGAGCAACTCGGGACGTCAATCCTGGCGCTCATGCGGGTGCCGAACGATCAGATCTCCAGGTACGGCTGCGCCGAGATCGCCGAGTCACGTGGCAAGCTGCACAGGGTGAGTGGACTCGTCGAGAAGCCGCCGGCCGCGGAGGCCAAGAGCGATCTCGCTGTGATGGGCAGGTATGTGCTCACCCCGGCGATCTTCGCCGCGCTCCGCGAGACCCGTCCGGGCGCCCTGGGCGAGATCCAGCTCACGGACGCGATCGGCGGCCTGCTCGGCGACACTGAGGTCTGGGGTGTGGAGTTCGAGGGCGAGCTGCTCGATGTCGGGACCCCCTCGGGCTGGCTGGCGACGAACATGCGCCTCGCGCGCGAGCACCCGGAGTTCCGCAACGCCGTGGCCGGCATCGAATCCAAGGGCGCGGCGTGAACGCGCTCCGGCGTGAGTGGGGCGCCGTCACATTCGTGGTCACGATCCTGATCGGCGCCGTCGCCGTGGCGATCTCCCTCGGGGTATCGGCCTCCCACGGGACCACCATTCAATCCGCGCCGCCCTGCCCCTCCTACACGCCCTATTTGGTCACGCCGACCCCGGTGCCGACCGCGACGCCGAAGCCGACCGTGAGCGGGAAGGCGACCCCGGCCGCGACGCCAACGCCGTCACCCACGCCCTTGCCAACGCCGATCGCAACGCCCACCCCGTTCAACCCCCAGCTCCAGGGTTGCCCGACGCAGCCGCTCCCACCGACGGTGGCGCCGACGCCCACGGCCGTGGGCGCCACTCCGACACCCGTCCCCACGCCGACTCCCACCCCAGTCCCAACCACTCCGCCGAACTCCACGCCGCTGCCGACGGGGACCCCCACCCCCAAGTAGGCTCAGCGCCGCCCCGGTCAGAGGGCGAAGAGCAACCTGCTGCCGTTCTCGGGGGTGATTGACGAGCGCTGCAGCTCGATGTCGACCGACGGCGGACGGCCGGTGTCGATCACCACGGCGATGCGCTCGGAGAGGCGCAGGCCGCCGATGCGGACGCAGTCGCGGAGGAAGGTGAATGCCATCGGGCGCACCAGGTTCCAGACGTAGCCGCGCACGGCCTGGGCGGTATCGGCGGGTTCGAGGAGGGTGTCGCCGCCACGCATGCTCCGGTCCTGGAAGGCGAGCACGCAGACTTCGTCGGTCAGCTGGACGGGCGCCGTCCACGAATACTGGTCGTCCACGGCACGCGAGCCCACGATCCGTTCCTTGTCACTGAACAGCGCGAGCCGTTCCACCAGCAGGTGCATCGGACCCGCCGGTCCTTCGACGAAGAGCGGGATGTCGCGGAGTGGCTCGCTCCGGTCCTGCGCCGGGTAGCGCGCGGAGAATCCCAGGTCCTCGATGCCGCTGAACGGCGCGGGCACCTTGATGACCAGCTCGTCCATCAACGAGCCTCATTCAACAGGACGTTCATGTTGCTCATCACGTCAACCCTTCGAGCGAATCTAGCACAGGGGTTGTCGGGATCGAGGCCGTGGAGTGATTGCTACACTCGCGCGACCATGCCGGCACTCGACGACGTTCGAGTCCTCGACCTGACCAGGTTGCTTCCAGGACCGTTCTGCACGCTGCTGCTCGCTGACTTCGGCGCCGACGTCATCAAGGTTGAGGACACATCCGGCGGCGACTACATGCGCTGGATGCCGCCGCTCGTCGACGGCTACTCCGCGATGTTCCATCCGCTCAACCGCAACAAACGATCGCTGGCGATCGACCTCAAGAACCCCTTGGGGCGCGAAGCGTTTCTGCGCCTTGCCACCACTGCGGACGTTGTCGTCGAGAGCTTCCGGCCGGGGGTCATGGACCGCCTCGGCATCGGGTTCGACCAGCTCCACGACGTGAATCCCAGGATCGTGCTCTGCAGCATCAGCGGTTATGGTCAGGATGGACCGTTTCGCGATCGGGCGGGCCACGATCTCAACTACGCTGCGGTCGCGGGTGTGCTCCTGCTCGGGGGCAGCACCGGAGGTGCACCCCCAATGCCGGGTCTGCAGGTGGGCGACCTCGGTGGCGGCGCGCTCGATGCCGCGCTCGCGATCATGATCGCGCTCCACCACGCCGCTCGGACCGGCGCGGGCCAGCACTGCGACATCTCGATGGTCGACGGCTTGATCAGCTGGGCGGCCGTGCACGCGTCGCAACTCTTCGCCTCCGGCGAAGCCCCTCCCCCGGCGGCGGGCTGCTGACCGGCCGGTTTCCCTGCTACCGGATCTACGCATGCGCGGACGGATTCCTCTCCGTCGGCGCGCTCGAGCCAAAGTTCTGGCGAGAATTCGTCGAGGTGCTCGGTGTCCCCGAGCTCGCCGCAAGCGGACTTGTCGACGGCGACGAGGGCCGGCGGACGGTTGAGGCGGTCGAGGCGGTGCTGCGCACCCGGACGCGTGGGCAGTGGGCCGAGGTACTGGCCGGGCACGATGTGTGCGTCGAGCCGGTGCTCGATGTCGGCGAAACCTTCGAGCACCCCCAGGTGCGCAGCCGGGGAATGCGACTGGACGCCGGAGACGGCAGACCGACCGCGCAGACCGGCTTTCCCATCCGGCTCACGGGCTCTCCCGCCGGCTTCCGCCGTGCCGCACCCGGATACGGTGAGCACACTGAGGAGGTGCTCATCGAGGCCGGCTACGACCCCGGCGCCCTCGCCTCACTGCGCGCCGCCGGGGCGATCGCGTGAGCGAGGCGGCGCCGACCCCGCGCCACGCTCCTCGAACGACGCGGAGCGCGCAGACCCGAGAGCGGATCATCGCCGCAGCCACCGAGGTGTTCGCGCGCTCCGGGTTCCACGGCGCGAGGGTGGCCGACATCGCCGAGCAGGCCGGGATCGCTTACGGGCTCGTGTACCACTACTTTCACAACAAGGACGACATCCTCGCCGCGATCTTCACGGAGCGCTGGGCGCAGTACGTCACCTACCTCCACGAGGTTGGTGACATGGACATCGGCTTCCGCGAGCAGATGCGCCGGCTCGTCCACTTCTGGATCGAGGTCTACCGGCGCGAGCCCGATTTGATGACCGTGATGATCAACGAGGTGACGCGTTCGTACGAGTTCCTCGAATCGCACGACATCGGCACCGTGATGGTGGCCTTCGAGGCCATCGAGCAGATCATCCGCAAGGCGCGTGACCGCGGAGAGGTCGGAGCCGGCGTCGACCCGCGGCTCGCCAGCTACATGGTCTTCGGTGCCGCCGAGATGGTGCTCACCGGTTACGTGATGGGCACGCTGCGGCGCGGTGATCCCGCCGCATTCGTGGGCGACGAGACGCAGATGCTCGAGGTGCTTCTCGACGGACTCGCGCCGCCCGCGTCTACCTGACCGAGGTCTCCCACCAGCGGTCGACCGCGCCTGATGTCGCGTCGAGATCGCCACTGTTGTCGATGACCCAGGTCGCCCGATCGCGCTTCTCGTCGATCGGCAGCTGGGCGGCGAGGCGTTGCAGCGCGGCGGCTTCATCGAGGCCGTTGCGCTCGCGCAGCCGCTCGATCTGCAGCTCACGTGGTGCGTAGACGAGCAGCACCCCCTCGAAGATCGCCTCGCGAGCGTTCTCGAAGAGCAGCGGGATGTCGACCGCGACCAGCGGCGCGGACCCGGCGAGCGCGGCGGCGATGCGCGTGCCGGTCAGCTCCGCGATGCGCGGATGGGTGATCCGCTCCAGGTCTTCGCGTGCGCCGGGATCAGCGAAGACGATGTCGCCGAGGCGGGCGCGATCGAGGCTGCCGTCGGGCCCGATCACATCTCGTCCGAAGCGCGCGATCACCTCGTCGAGCGCCGGTTCGCCGGGACGCACCACGTCGCGGGCGACCTCGTCGGCGTCGATCACCACGGCACCGTGGGCCGCGAGCATCCGGTCCACGGTGCTCTTACCGGTGGCGATGCCTCCCGTGACGCCGATCAGTCGCATCCCGGTGGACCGTACTCCTGCGGCCGCAGCATCGGACGGGCGATCAGCCCGTTGCCGAACCCGCACACGTGGCGCCCAACGCCCAGGCCGGGTCGCCAAGGAGATACAGGAGCACGCCATGGTCGTCGACCACCCAAGTCCACCCCGGCGTCGCGCCGAGCTCGTCGGTGAGCGCACCCTTTGAATAGAGGACGGCCGTGGTGTCGCTCGAGGTCAGCAACTGCAGCGCCGTCGGGGTCGTGACGGCGCCGGCGGCAATGCGAACGTAGTTGTCGAAGACCGCCGTACCGAGCGATATCGATTCCCCGTACTCGTAGACCGATGCTCGCGGCCAGAGGCGGTAGATGACGTAGCCACCGGTGCCGTACGCGCTGAACACGCGCTGGGTCGTCGGGCTGCGCGCCAGCACCGCGGTCGCGCATGCGGGGTACGCCGCGGCGATCCCCACCGGAGTCGCGCTCTGCGCGACTCGCGCCCCGACGGCCCCGACGCCGAGCACACCCACGGCGATCAGCGCGACTCCGATGGACGGCGCGGCGCGTCCCCGCCGGGTGGCCTGGCGCTTCGAGGCGCGACGCGTTTCCAACGATCGCAGCACCGCGGCCGCCATCGCCATCCACGGCGGGATCATCACCGCGACACAGATGGCGGTGTTGCGCACCGACGTGAGTGCGAGGCCAGCTCCAACCGCGGCCAGCATGAAATCGCGAAGGTCGAAGTGACGCCGCAGGGCCGGCCGGGCAAGGACGGTGACCGTGAGTGCCGCGAATGTCAGCAGCAGCGCCAGGAGCACCCACATCGTCGGGTCACCGAAGTTGGGCGACTGCCACTCGATGATGCCCTTCTGGCGCTCGGCACCGCCGGTGGTCGCGGCGAAGATGAACAGCCCAGGCCCGTACGGGTTGACGCAGGCGGCGAGCGCCGAGGCTCCGACGGCCACTCCAAGTTGCGTGATCCGATGTCGGGAGGTGACTGTGCCGATCGACAAGCGGCGCTTCACCGCCTCGGTGGCGACAACGATCACCAGCAGGCCGATGCCGGCGATGAAGCCGGCGTGCAGATTCGCCCAGACCAGGAACAGCGGGGGCAGCAACCAGAGTCGGCGTCCCCCTGAGCGCAGATACGACTCGGCGATCCAGAGCGTCCAGCAGACCAGCGCGAAGGTGAAGACCTGTGGCCGGGTTCCCAGCACCGGCTCGGCGGTACGCGCGCCGAGCGCCAACCCGAGCGCGAGGACCACCGGACCGACACCCCGTAGCCGGCCTCGGAGCAGCGTCGCGCCCATCGCGCTCCATGCGACCAGCCCCATCAACACCGTCACCAGGAGCAGCCCGCCCACCGCAGCGAGGGCCGCGAAGATGGTCTCGGACAGCCACTCATGCGCAACCAGAGGATTGCCGAACGCCGTATACGCGAACAGCTCGCCCGCCGGAATCTGGTGGTGGGCGATGATCCAGTCGCCAAGCCGGATGTGCCACCAGACATCCGGATCGCTGACCGCATCGAGGCCCACGCCGGCGGTGAGGATGAGCACCCCTGCCAGCAGCGCATTGCGCGAATTTGAGAGCCAGGCGACCACGTGACCGGGCGAACGGGGCGCATCAGGAGCGGCTGCCGGTGGCGTCGCGCTGATCAGCGTTGTCATGCGAGCGCAGCGTAGGCCCCCCCACTCGCGCGAAAACCGGTCGCGGCCGGCTGGCGACAGATTCGTATACTCCACGCGATGGCCACTGAGACGAGGTCTCCGAAGCGACGTCAGACGTCGGCGAGCACCGGTCCGCGGTCGGCGCCCGCCCCGGCCACCGTCTACACGGGGCGCACGATCTCCTGGAGGCACTGCTTCATCGGCCTTGCTGTCGGTGAGATCGCCCTCCTGGTCATCAGCAACGCCGGGCTCATCGCCACCAACGCGGCGTTCGGCTCACCCGCCAACATCGATGGGGGCGTCGTCGGGGTGTCCACCCTGCTGGCGGTGATTCTCGGCGCCTGGCTCGCGGCGAGGCTCGCGGGCCGGTTCGGTCTCTACCAGGGCATCGTGGTCGCCATCGGCTTCATCGCCGTCGGCGCGATCTACACCTTCTTCCAGGAGTCATCGATCATCGCCTCGTCGCTCGCGACCAACAGCCACCACCTGATCGACCTTGGGCCGATGAACCTGGGCAACCTTTTCAGCGGCGACCTGCTCGCGCTGTTCGGTGGCTCCGTCGGCGGCCTGCTCTCCGGAAAGCGCTAGAGCCGCGTCACCCTCCGGCGCACCCGGCGGGCGCTCGGCTGGTGCTGAGATCAGACCCCGACAGCCCCTGCCTGCGCGGGCTGACCCGAGACCGGGACCTCGCGATACGACTGGCCGATCAGATCGACCCGGCCCAGCGATTGAGCAAACTCGAGACACGCGGCGCGCGTGAACCGAAGGTGCTTTCCGGGTGTGTGCCAGGCGCGCAAGTGACCCTGAGCGACGGCGCGACGTAGCGTCGACCGGGACACGCCGCAGAGTGCCGCCGCCTCGCCAGTTGTGAGGATCTCTTCCTCGCGCTCTGCCAATTCCTCCTCCTCCAGACCGTACGCGTATGGAGACCCGGGTGACGGATCTCAAGGTGCAGTTATACAACGCTTAGGCGCGGTCGTGCGGATCATCCTGTCGGGTGATGCTGAGAGCGTATCTAGCGACCGTATACTCCAGGCGAGGTCAACTGACTCACCAGCCCGGTTGAGAAGGCGCGAGGATCACCATGAACGTCGATGTCCAGGCAATGGCACGGCGTCTGCAGGAGAGCCTCGGGACGGTCATCGTTGGGAAGGAGGCAGAGGTCGAACTCTGCGTCGTGGGACTGCTGTGCCGCGGCCACCTTCTGATCGAGGACGTCCCGGGCACCGGTAAGACGCTCCTCGCCAAAGCGCTCGCCCGCAGCAGCGGGTGCACCTTCGAGCGGGTCCAGTTCACCCCCGACCTGCTCCCCGGAGATGTGACCGGTGTCAGCGTCTACAACCCGCAGGCTCAGACTTTCGAGTTCCGCAAAGGGCCGATCTTCGCCCAGGTGCTGCTCGCGGATGAGATCAACCGCGCAACCCCGAAGACCCAGTCGGCGCTGCTCGAGGCGATGGAGGAGTGGCAGGTGACCGTGGACGGCACGAGCCATCCACTCCCGAGTCCATTCATGGTCCTGGCAACTCAGAACCCCATCGAGCTCGGGGGAACATTTCCGCTTCCTGAGGCGCAGGTCGACCGATTCCTGCTCAAGCTCCAACTCGGCTACCTCCCGGCCGACGAGGAGGTCGCGATGCTCGATCGCTTCCAGTCGGGAAGCCCCCTGGCCACCCTCGAGCCGGTCACCAACGCCGCGGAGATCAAGGCCGCCCAGGAGGTGTGTCGGGGCATCTATTGTGACGCAACCCTCAAGGAGTACTGCGTCCGCATCGTGCGCCGGACGCGGGAGCATCGTGACGTGTCGCTCGGCTCGTCTCCCCGCGGGACGCTCGGCCTGCTCCACGCCGGCCAGGCACGGGCGGCGCTCGCAGGCCGCGATTTCGTGCTACCTGACGACATCAAGGAGATCGCCCCCAACGTGCTCGAGCATCGAGTGATGCTGCGGCCGAATGCCGAGCTGCGCGGCCTCACCGCCGCCGCCGTGCTCGAGGAGGTGCTGGCGACGGAGTCGGTGCCGATGACGGGCCGGCGCCTGGCGTGACCGGCATCGCGGCGTGCGCCCGGAGCGCGCGGTGACCGCGCGCGTCCCACTGATCGCCTGCGTGGCGGTCCTGGCCTTCTTTGCCGGGATCACCGGCGTCCGCCTTGCGTACACCCTGGCGTATGTCCTCATCCTGCTCCTCGCCGTCGCCTACATCTGGTCGCGGTTGCTCTCCCGCAGGCTCCGGGTCACCCGCGAGTCGCCGCAGGGGTCGTTCATGATGGGTGAGCCGTTCGAGGAGACCTTCACCGTCAAGAACGAGAGCGGGCTCCGGCTCCCGTACTGCGAAGTTCGCGACGGCACCAAGCTCCCGGGTTACGCGCCTGGACGAGCCTTCGCGCTCGCTGCCGGTGGATCCGTCACCTGGACCGCGCGGGGCATGTTCAACCTGCGCGGCGTGCATCATTTCGGGCCGCTGGAGGCGCGTCTCGGCGATCCGTTCGGGCTGTTCCCGCGACGCATCCGAGTGGCGCCGGAAAACGAGGTCATCGTCTACCCCGCGATTCACGCGCTGCTCCACAGCGTGCCGCAGTGGAGCGGCAACGGCGTGGCCGAGGCCCAGCGCGGACAGCCGGTTGACGTGCCGCCGGACGTGTCGACGATCCGCGATTACGCCGCCACCGACGGTCTGAGCCGCATCCACTGGGCGTCCACGGCTCGCACCGGCCGGCTGATCAGCCGCACCTTCGACACCGGGCAGAGCGCGGACCTGCTCGTCGTCCTCGACCTTGAGCGCGGCATTCACGCTGGGAGTGGCATCGAGTCATCGGTCGAGTACGCGATCGCGATCACCGCCTCGGTGGTGCACGGCGCCATCCGTCGCGGCCAGGCGGTCGGCCTCGTCACCAACTCTCGCGCAGCCACCAGCTTCGGGGCGGGACGTGGCGAGGTGCAGCGCCTCCGGCTCCTCGATTTCCTCGCACTGGCGACCGACGACGGCGTCCGCAGCCTTGCCGAGACGATCAGCAAGCACGGTGACGGCTGGCGCGGACGCGGCGGCATGGTGGTCATCACCCCAAACCGCTCGAGCGACTGGGTCGAAGCCCTCGTCGACAGCGCCACTCGCGGCCAGCGCCATCTCTGCATCTTCGTGGAGCCGACATCGTTCGGCGCCAAGGGACAGGCCCTGCGCATCCCAGCCGCATGGCGTCTCGCCCTCGACTGGTGGGTGGTCCGGCGCGGGGATGTGCTCGGGTCGGGCGAACGCACCTCGGCGACCGGCTAGCCGCGTGGACGCCTACGTCGACCGCCCCAGCGCGCTGCGCGGCGCCGCGCCGGCGCCGGCATCACGCGGCCGGAGTTACAGCTTCGAGATCACTGCGGTCGCCTGCGTCGCCCTGATCACCGCGACCGCGTGGGCTGTGCTGGCGGCCGGCTGGGTGCACGGTGGCGGCGGCGCGATCGTGGTTGCGGTGACGTCGGTGATCGAAGCGGCGCTGCTCGCCCAGGCCCGCGCTCCGCGCATCGCCGCAGCCATTGCGGCGCCGTTTCTCGGCCTCGCGGCGATCGTGCCGACCACGCTGGCGGCGATGCCACCCGCCGCGGGCCAGACCGCGGGCGCCATCGCCGGGCGCTACATGACCGCGCTGTTCACCGGCCTCGCATCAACGCAGGACTGGGATTTCACGGTGGGCTTGTGCGCGATCCTCTTCATCTGCGGCTACTGGCTCGGATGGATGGTGCTGCGCGAGCATCGCGGCGTCCTGGCGGTGATCCCGATCTTCTCAGTTCTCGCCACAAATGTCGTCAACGCGGCGAACCCCGACCCGATCGCGCTGCCCGAGATGATCGCCGTCGTGCTCGCCATCGCGGTGGTCGCCGCCGCGTACCTGGGATCGCTCGGCGATCGCTGGGCGGCGTCGCGCATCACGGCGCTCGACGGCCTGGGCTGGCGGTTCGGGAGCAGCGCGGTCGGGGTGGCTGTTTTGCTGACGATCGTTGCGCTGTTGCTGCCCGCAGTTTCGACCACCGACATCTCGGCAAAGCTCTTCCCACGTGGGCTCGGCCTCGGCTCGAACGCAAAGGGCGGTCCCGGCGGCGGCGGCGGTGCCAACACGATTGGCTTCAACCCGTCGGTGACGCTCGGCGGCCCGCTGGTGAGCCATCCGCAACCCGTTCTGACGTATACCGACAACACCACCGTCTCCGTGTATCTGCGGATCGCCAACGACACGCAATTCGACAACGGAAGCTGGTTCCCGCAGGGAGGCGGCACCGATGTCGCGGTGGGCTTCGAGCCGGGCGCACTGCCGCGGGACACGAATCCGGCGGACGGCGGCATCGGCCGCGCTGAGACGCCGGTCACGGCGAAGCTGACCCTGGAGGCGAACGCGACCGGGGTCACGCCACTCGCGCCCTTCACCGGGGAGCCCACATCGGCGAGCCTTCCGGGCACGGCGTCGGGCATTGTTGCGACAGCTGGGTCGACGAGTTTGCTCACCGTCGACGAAGTGCAACTCAGCCGGGACATCACAGCGGGAACGGTCCTGCAGACGAGTGCGGACATCTCAACCGCCACCACAGCCCAGCTGCGCGCCGCCGGGAAGAACTATCCGAGCTGGACGAGCCAGTACACCGACATGCAGGACGACCTCAGCCAGGGTGTCGAGACGATCACCAGCATGGCACTGCAATGGACAAAAGGACTGACGGACCCCTATGACGAGGCGACCGCCATCGAGCAGCACCTGCGCAACCCCCTGCTCTTCCAGTACACGCTGACCCCACCGGTGGACCACAACGCCAACACGTGGCCGGTCGTGTACTTCCTGACCACCAGCCACAAGGGCTACTGCCAGTACTTCGCCTCAGCGATGGGCTCCATGCTCCGGAGCCTTGGCATTCCCACCCGCCTGGTGAGTGGCTACGGCCCCGGAACGACGCGCACGCAGACGGGACGCTCCGGCGACAGGACGCAAGAGGTGACCACGAGCGACGCCCACAGCTGGGTGGAGGCGTACTTCCCCGGCTACGGGTGGATCCCGTTCGAGCCGACGCCGCCCTCGACCCAGGGCAACTATCAGCCGTTCTCGCGGGGTGGGGCCGCCGCGGGCGGTCCGGCCCCAACTCCCGGCATCACCGCAAACCCAGTCCCCACGGTCAAGCCCGGCAATATCGGTGGGAATAACCCACAGGTCGGCCTGACCCCGAAGGCCCATGCGTCGGTGCCGGCCGCGGTGGTGATCTCGCTGTCCGTGCTCGGCGCGGTCGTGCTCATGATCGTGGGGGCACTGCTGTGGTTGCTGCTGCCGCGCTCCCTTGCCGGCGCGTGGAAACGCGTCGAGACCCTTGGTGTTCTCTCGGGGATCGATCGGCGAAAAGCCGAGACCCACCGCGACATTTGCCGCGCGGCTCGCCCGGGCTCGACCCCGGGCCGGGTCCGCCCTCGGCGAGCTTGCGACCCTGACCGCGCGAGCGGAGTTCAGCGAGTCCGGTGCTTCCGCACCCGAGCGGGCGAAGGCACTGCGCACCTGGCGTCGAGCGCTCTTCGAGGCTACCCTGTGGCCGAGGCAATCTCCAGGCTGAGCATGTCGTGCGCGATGAGCGCACCCGGCAGGTTGCGGCGTTCGCTCAAATGGCTCAGGAGAAAGCGCGTGCCCGGATTCTCCGCCATGAGGCGCGCGACGTCGTCCCGCCACAGGTGCCCTCCAGGCGTCGGCCCATCCCACCCGGTGCACTCGCACACGTAGAGGTCGCATCCGGCGATCGAGCGGCGCAGGCCGCCGCACATTTCGCTGTCGCCGGAGAACCCGACCGTGACGCCGCCACCATCGATCAATCGATAGGCCAGCGATGGACCCGCACTGTGCACGACCGCGTGGCTCTGCACGCGATAGCCGGCGATCTCGACGTCACTGCCATCCTGCAGCACGACGTACTCCGGCGCGACGTTGCTGTCGACGTCATTCCGGATGTGCGATCCGTAGCCGACGCTGAGCAGACGATTCACGTACTCACGCGTGCCGACGGGACCGGCGATCACCAGGGTGCCCGGCGCCGGCGGAAGGGCGAATGCTCGAGCCCCGAGAACCGTCGGGAGCGTGAAGCAGTGGTCAGCGTGGAAGTGAGTGAGCAGGACCATGGTGATCGCTCCGACCGACGTGGCGGCTCGACGAACCAACGCGGGAACCGGTGCGCCGCAGTCCACCAGAACACGACCGTCGACGAGGTAGCCTGCGTTGCAGCCGCAGGTGCTGAATGCGCTGCCACTGCCGAGAACGGTGAGTCGCATGGCACAAGGTTAGCCGTCGCCGCGCGGTGGTATTAAGCGATCGTGCGATTGGACAGGTTCACCGAGCGTTCCCAGGAAGCGCTGACGGCTGCCCAGCAGGCGGCGCAGCAGCTTCAGCATCCGGCGGTTGAGCCGGAGCATCTCCTGCTCGCGCTCCTCGAACAGGAGGAGGGCCTCGTGCCCGCGCTCCTGCGCCGTCTCGAGGTCGCGCCAGCGCCGATGGCGGCACGGCTGCATGCCACCCTCGAGAACCGTCCCAAGCAGATCGGGGTCACCGAGCCGTCCGTCGGCACAGCGCTGCGAACCGTGCTGATGACGGCATTTGACGAGATGAGCCGTCTCAAGGACGAGTACGTCTCCACCGAGCACCTGCTCCTCGCCCTGTGCGCCAAACCCGAGGGTGAGGCGGGGCGGCTGCTCCAGCAGGCCGGGGTGACACCCGACCGGGTCTACGCGACTCTCGAGGCGGTGCGCGGCTCGCAACGCGTCACGGACGCGAACCCCGAAGCCAAGTACCAGGCGCTCGAGAAGTACGGACGCGACCTGACCGAGGCCGCCCGCCGCGGCAAGCTCGACCCGGTGATCGGTCGCGACGACGAGATCCGGCGCGTGATCCAGGTGCTGTCACGACGGACCAAGAACAACCCCGTGCTCATCGGCGAGCCGGGGGTCGGCAAGACCGCGATCGCCGAAGGCCTTGCACAGCGAATCGCATCCGGGGACGTCCCGGAGGGACTCAAGGAAAAGCGCGTGATCGCGCTCGACCTCGGTGCGATGGTCGCAGGCAGCAAGTACCGCGGCGAGTTCGAGGACCGGCTCAAGGCCGTGCTCCGCGAGGTCACGTCGTCCGACGGCGCGGTCATCCTCTTCATCGACGAGTTGCACACCCTGGTCGGCGCCGGCGCCGCCGAAGGTGCCATGGACGCTGGCAACATGCTCAAACCCGCGTTGGCGCGCGGCGAGCTGCGCTGCATCGGCGCGACCACGCTCGACGAGTACCGCAAGCACATCGAGAAGGACGCCGCGCTGGAGCGGCGCTTCCAGCCGATCGTCGTCGACCAGCCGTCGGTCGAGGACACGATCAGCATCCTCCGTGGCCTCAAGGAGAAGTACGAGGTGCACCACGGTGTGCGCATCACCGACGCCGCGATCGTCGCCGCGGCGGTGCTGAGCAATCGCTACATCACCGAACGATTCCTTCCGGACAAGGCGATCGATCTCATCGATGAGGCGGCGTCGAAGCTGCGCATCGAGATCGAACTCATTGCCGACCGACCTCGACGTGGTGGAACGCGAGATCCGCCAGCTCGAGATCGAGCGTGAAGCGCTGCGCAAGGAGTCCGACCGGGCTTCTCAGGACCGTCTCGAGCGCCTCGAGCGTGAGCTCGCCGACCTGCAGGAGCGCGGCCGCGGGCTGCGCACGCGGTGGGAGCAGGAGAAGGGTGCGCTGACGGCCATTCGCGATATCAAGGTGCGGACGGAGCAGGTCCGCCACGAGGCGGACCGCGCCGAGCAGATGAGCGACTTCGGGCGCGCCGCCGAGCTTCGCTACGGCCAGCTGAACGAGTTGCAGCGCGCGCTCGAGCAGGAACAGGCCCGTCTCCGCGAGCTCCAGGGTGATCACCCGCTGCTCAAGGAGGAGGTGGGCGAGGAGGACGTTGCCGCGGTCGTGTCGAGGTGGTCGGGCGTCCCGCTCAACAAGATGCTCGAGGGCGAGATGCAGAAGCTGCTGCGCATCGAACAGGACCTGCACAGCCGGGTCGTGGGTCAGGACGACGCGATCAGTGCAGTCGCCAACGCGGTCCGGCGCGGACGCGCCGGCCTCGCGGACCCCAACCGGCCGATCGGCTCGTTCATCTTCCTCGGCCCCACCGGTGTGGGCAAGACCGAGCTGGCGCGCGCGCTTGCTGAGCTGCTCTTCGATGACGAGCGCTCGATGATCCGCCTCGACATGAGCGAGTACATGGAGAAGCACACCGTCTCGCGGCTCGTGGGCGCGCCCCCAGGCTACGTCGGCTACGAGGAGGGCGGACAGCTCACCGAGGCGGTGCGGCGCCGGCCGTACAGCGTGCTCCTCCTCGACGAGATCGAGAAGGCGCACCCGGACGTGTTCAACGTGCTCCTGCAACTTCTCGAGGACGGCCGTCTCACCGACGGCCAGGGCCGCACCGTCGACTTCCGCAACTGCGTGGTGATCATGACGAGCAACATCGGCTCGCAGCGCATCGCCGAAGTTGCCGCCGCTGCGAGCCCGGCCGAGTGGGAACGTGTGCGCGACGACGTGCTCGCCGACCTGCGCGCGAGCTTCCGACCCGAGTTCCTGAACCGCGTCGACGACATCATCCTGTTCTCGCGGCTCGATCGAACCCAGCTCCGCCAGATCGTCGAGATTCAGCTCCGCGGCGTCCGGGACAGGCTCGCGGCCCGCAAGCTGACTCTGCACGTCACCGAGGTGGCCATGGACGCCCTCGCCGCCGAGGGCTACGACCCGACGTACGGCGCGCGTCCCCTCAAACGGGTGATCCAGCGCCGCCTCCAGGACCCGATCGCGATGGCGATCCTCGAAGGGAAGTTCACCGACGGCGACACCGTCGAGGTTGACGCCAACGATGGCCAGATCACGATCACCCGCGTCGAACCGAGCACGCCGGCCGTGATCGCCGAAGCCGCCGGCGTCTGACCTCAGTCAGGGCCGCGCCGGCGCCGCCCTCGCGGCGAGCACCGACCCGCACAGGATGAGCACGAACCCGACAGCGATGCCGCCGGTGAGCCGCTCGTGGAGCAGGAGCACGCCGAGCGTCACCGCGACGGCGGGATTCACATACGTGATGACGGTTGCGCGAACCGGGCCGATCTCGCTGATCAACGCGAAGAAGAGCAGGAAGGCGAGTGCGGTGCAGACCACGCCGAGCGTGACCACCGCGGCGATCACCTGCCCCGAAGGCCACGCGTGGGGCAGCTGGACGATCGCCGCCGGTGCGTAGGCGACGGCTGCCAGGAGGAGCGAGCCGGCGATCACCCCGAGGGCGGGAAGGTCGCTCAACTTCCGGGTGATGATGTACGGACCCGTCGCATAGCAGATCGCCACGACGAGGACCTCGGCAATGGCGCCGAAGGTGGATGCCGAGACGTCGAAGCCGACGAGCACGCCGACCCCGACGAGCCCGACGACCAGGCCGAGGATGCGCCGCCATCCGTGCCGCTCGCCGCTCCGCGTCAGCAGTCCGATCAGCACGCCGATGAGCGGAACCGTCGAGACGAGCAGGCCCGAGAGCGAGCTCGAGATGCGCAACTCGGCGTCGGAGAGGAGCACCCACGGGACCCCCATCTCGATGATCGTGTACGCCACGATCCACCCCCACCGGCCCAGGATCGGGCGGACCTCGACGCGGGTGAGCGCAATCGGGACGAGCAGCACAGCCCCGAGGGCGAACCGGATGAACACCAGGTCGACCGGCCCGAGGCCTTCGAGTGAGACCTTGATGAGCAGGTAGGGGATGCCCCAGATCACGCACATCGCCACGAAGAGCGCCAGGCCGCGTCTGCTCACGGCGAGATCTTCTACGCTGTGCAGCCCCTCATGACACACCCGTCCCCGTCTCGCACTCCGAGCCCGCTGCTGCTCACGATCTCGTCGCTCTTCGTCGCGACGCTGGTGGCGTCGAACATCCTCGCGGTCAAGATCGCCGCAGTCGGACCGTTCTCGGTGCCCGCCGCGATCGTGATCTTCCCGCTCGCGTATCTCTTCGGGGACGTGCTGACCGAGGTCTGGGGATACCGCGTCGCTCGCGCGGTGATATGGACCGGCTTCCTCGCGAACATCATCGTCGTGGTCTTCATCGCGGTCGCGATCGCGATTCCCGCGGATCCGCACTACAGCGACCAGGCCGCGTATGCCCGGGTGCTCGGCGAGAGCCCGCGCCTGGTGCTCGCCTCGTTGACGGCCTACCTGCTCGGCGAGTTCCTCAACGCATTCGTGCTCGCTCGGTTGAAGATCGCGACCAGGGGCCGCTTTCTCTGGATGCGCACCATCGGCTCGACGCTGGTGGGCCAGGGAGTCGACAGCGTGGTATTCATATCCCTCGCGTTCGCCGGCATCCAGCCGTGGTCGGTGTTGATCATCATCATTCGCGACGTGTGGGTCGTGAAGGTGCTCTACGAGGTGATCGCGACTCCGATCACCTACGCGTTGGTCACAGCGCTCAAGCGAATCGAGGGAGTTGACACCTACGACCGCGACACCAAGTTCGCGCCGATACCTCTCGCCTCGCTGCGTGCGCGGTTGCGAGGCGCAGAGCAATGAGCGAGGAATTGCACGGGACTCGCGCGATCCGCGAGGCCAGGCTGGCGGCATTCGACAATCGCACACCGGACCGCGACTACACCATCCAGTTCACCATCCCCGAATTCACTTGTCTGTGCCCGATTTCGGGATTCCCCGACTTCGCCACCCTGCACATCCGTTACGTGCCGGGGCCGCGATGCGTCGAGCTCAAATCGTTGAAGCTGTACATCAACGGGTACCGCGACCGGAACGTCTACCACGAGGATGCGGTCAACGTCGTCCTCGGCGACCTGGTCGCGCTCCTCGAACCCCGCTACTGCGAAGTCGTGGGGGACTTCAACGTGCGCGGCAACATCAAGACCGTCGTCAGGGCGCGCCATCGCGATGCCGCCTGGAACGGTGACGTCGATCCGTGGTGGACTCCGACCGGGGCCCAGGCACCTCCGGCGTCGTAGCCGCCGCCTCCGCCTGCGCATGCCGCGCCACGGCACGGGCGGCACGGCGCCCGGCGCCATATGTCGTCTGCAGTACCCCATTTCCAGGAGATCCCGGGCATACTGCACGCCAGGTCACGGCACCGTGCCGATTCCCAGCATCGGTTTCACTCCACATCTCAGCACCAGATTTCGATGGCCACATACGCACTTCCCGACGGCTGGTCGCTTCTTGCCGCGCGTCCGCGCGAGGAGTTGCATCAGGCTCTGCTCACGAGCACGTGTGAACGCTCGTTTGAGGATGTCCCGATCGACCTGTGGGACGACGACGCCGAGGTCTGGCGTCCAACCTCGATCGTGCGCCTCCTGGACGGCGTCTGGGACGTGCATCGCGATGTCGAGGTGCTCGTCCCGGATGGAGCGGCCGCTTCGCTGAGCCGTGTGAGCATCGCCCGGGTCCGGCTGTCGAAGCTCCTCACGGCGGGCGTGTCTCGGTATTGGGTTGCCCGGTATCAGAAGCTGCTCGTCCTCCGGCTCGTCGAGCAAGCCGCCGTACTGGGCGGCGACCCGGACCCGCTGCGACGCCTCGCGGGACGCATCCGCCACCAGGAGGCGCTCAGCCACGATGTGTGGGCAACCGCGTATCTCATGGGGTCGCGGGACGGCGTCGCATACGCACCGGAAGGCCCCCCGACGACCGACCACAACGGATGGGAGCCCGCCGACGCCGGCGACCCCGCCGCGATCATCCATGCCGCGGTGCGCGCTCTCGCGGCCGACCTCCTGCGCCTCGACTCCGCGCTCGAAGAGGCCGGTGCCACGGGCGCTGAGCGCGCGGCACACCCGCTCCTGGCTGCGATCACGTCGCTCCTGCTGCGCTCCCCGGCTACCCCGATGGTCAGCCCAGCGGGATCCAACTCTCGCCTGGCCTGAGCAACACCCGAACCGCCGCGTCGTCGCGGCATTCCTCGCGGATCCGGAGCCAGAGCCGGTCACCCTCGACTTCGAACCCGTCACCCGTCGCTGCGAGCACGGCCACGACCTGCGGGTCGATCGCGCCCACTCCGTCGAAGTCGGGGACGCCGCCGGTGATCCCGAGAGCCGGACTCAGCTCGAGCATCCGCCGCGTCCAGGCGGCCATCGGCACGCGCGGCATCGGTGCGCCCAGCAGGGTCCCGAGCAGCAGTGCCAGGCCACCGATGCTCGACCGCGCCGGCTCGTCGATGTGATCCGAAAGCGCCCGCTCGTGAAGGAGACCGGTCACCACCTCGCGAGCCCGGACGGCTGACTCGTCGGGCGGGACCGCCACCCAGAGCGCTCGCAGGCCCGCTCGGGCGCTGAAGCCCGAGTCGTCCACGATCCGTCCGGGCGCGGACAGCGCCTTCGCGTGGATGCCTGCGAGCCTCGAGCCCGACGGCGGAGCGGTGCCTGGAGCCAACCCCGTCTCCTCGTCCCAGGCGCGAGTCGCGCGGCAGACGCGACCGTCTCGGAGTGCCGCAAGCGGGAGCGCGAGGCGACGGATCCCGAGCTCGAGGGTCGCCGCGTGCGTTCCGTCCCCCAGCGCCCGGGGCGGGTAGACCGTGCCACCGATTGAGTCGGCCGCGATCCGTGCAAAACCGAGACCCCACCGCTCCCGATCAGCTCGGCGCCGAGCCGTGGCAACCCGAGGGGTTGGACCGGTGTGACGCCACACGACCCGAAACGTCGTGCGGTCGACCTCGAGACGCACCGCGCCCGCGGCGTCGTGACGTTCGGCATTGACGGCGAACTGGACCAGGACGAGCGCGGCACCCTCGGGACCAAGGACCGGACGGGCGGGGCCGGAGGCGGTTTCAACCGTGAGCCCGGTGCGCGCGGTGATGCCCGCACGGGCCAGGTCGATCACATCGTCGGTGGTGCCCCAGCCACCCGGTTCGCGACCCGCAACCAGGCGCAGCGATCCTCCGAGCAGGCGCACCCGCTGCGCCTGGGTACCGCTCAGCGCGCCTGCCGCGCTGTCGATGGCGTCGAGCAGCCGGCCGAGCACCGCATCGCACAGCGGCGACGCGGGCTGGGTTCGGACCACGAGGCGGACGCTGCGCACGGGATAGGAGACGGCTCCCGGCCCCATGCCGTCCCATTCCGGGGTGCGCGCGACCACCGCGCCGGCGGCGTCGACCAGGGCCGCCGCGAGCGGCAGCTCGGCGATCTCCGCCAGGCTGAGGTTCACGGCTCGACGTCGGGAGCGACTTCCTCTGTCGCCGTCACACTCAGCCGGTATTTGCGGTTGCCGTGACTCACCAGGCGCACCGCCGAGTTGTGGCTGTGCAGCCACTCGCCGAAGCGACGGACCGCCTTTGTGGACGTGTCCGAATGGAAGGTGACGATGTCGGGGTGGTGCACCACCAACCGGATCGCCTCGCGGTGGTGATGTTGGTCCAGGGTCGGGAGGTGGACGACGACGGTCCCGTCGTGGATGCGCAGATCGCCCACCGTGCGGTCGAGCATCCTGTCGATGCGCTCGAGCAGGGACGCATCGCCGTCGCGCTTGTCGTGGAGCAGGGCGCGGGGATGCGAGCGCTGGATCTGACTGCGGACGTTGAATGCGTCGATGTTTTGCGAGTACACGATGACCGGGCACTCGCGAAGTTCGCGTGCGAGGCGCGAGAGCACGTCACCGCTGCTTGCGCTCCGGTCCGGGGCTTTACCGAGGTCCCAGTCGATGATCGCGAGCACTGGCCTGCTCGAGTAGCGGTTGTGTTCGAGCAGCGAGAGGGCGCGCGCAGCGCTGCGAGCGCCGAGTGGATGAAATCGTTTGCGTGTGAAGTGACCCTGCAGCTCTTCGAGCGTCTCTGCGTCGTCCTCGAGGATGAGGACCTCGGGGTTTGCTCTCATCCTGGGGTCGCCCCGGCCGATGGAGTGAGCGCGACGCGCGCGTCGCGGTCACGCCGGGCCGTCCATCCGGCATCGTGCCTGGCGAGCGCCTCCGAGACCGCCCGGAAGTTGCGCGCGGGAAGGGCAAATCCGTCCGGGTAGGCGGCGACCAGCGACTCGAGGGTCGCGCCGCGGAGCAATGTGCCGTCGCCCATCTCGACACCGCTGCCGGGCGCGAGGCGCATCCCCCCGACGTTTGCGGCGCACGCACCTCTGATTGCGTCGAGGAGCGCGGCAGGCCGGGCGAAGGGGCGGGCGTGTCCCGGGAGCCCTTCCGGCGCGGCCCCGAGCCAGAAGATCAGCACCGGCCGTCGGCGCAGGATCGCGCGGAGCGGAGGTGTCACTGATACGGCGCTGCCGATCACCATCCACGGCCAGGGAAGGCAGGCGGCCGCGATCTCGGCGGCGTCATCGGACCGAGCGTCGCGAACGACGGCCATTCCCGGCGGCACCGCGTCCCGCACCGCGACCGCCAGCTCGCCGTCGACGGTCACAACCAGGATGGCCCGGCTGCGATCCGGGGCGCGCACACCCAGCAGCCACGAAGCGCCGGTGACCCCCACGAGATATCCCTCCCCGCCTTGCCCGACGAGTGAACGGAAAGGTCCGTGCCCGTGAGCGGCCTCGGCCAGTGTAGAGGTGACGGGGGGGCGGCGGGCCAGCCAGGCGGACACGGACACCCCGTAACCATCGCCGGGCCGCCGGGACACCGCACGGACAGACACTCCGGCTCGGGACGTGGCAGACTGAGCGCGGTATGTCGACCTCAGACGCCGGGGAGCCAGCCGCCGAAAGGGTCCGGCTGGCACTCACCGGGATCCTCCGCAGCCCGCTCGTCGATCGAGCAGGGGGCCGGCTCGGGCGCGTCGACGACGTCATCGCCCGATTTGCGGAGGGCGGCTACCCGCCGGTGACCGGACTCGTCGGACGCATCGCCGGGCGGAAGCTCTTCATTCCGCGCGACCGGATCGCCGAGATGAAGCTCGGCGGTGTTCAACTCGCGGGAGAAGATCTCAATCTCGCCCACTTCGAACGGCGCCAGGGAGAGGTCCTGCTCGGTGACGATGTGCTCGGCCGCCGGCTCATCAGCGTCGACGCCGGGCGACTCGTGGTCGCGCACGACATCGAGTTGCACTACGTGGACTCGAGATGGGTTGTCGCGGGGGTCGACACCCGCGCCCGCGGTCTCCGCGGGCGCCTGCTCGGCGGACGCGGCGAGAACCAGGGATTCGTCGACTGGGCGGCCGTGGAGCCATTCGTCGGGCACGTCCCAACTTCGCGACTCCTCATGCCGCTTCGTCGCCTGAGGCGCCTGCACCCGGCGCAGATCGCCGACCTCGTCGAAGCCGCCTCGCACGATGAGGGTGAGGAGATCATCTCAGCGGTGCACGGTGACCCCGAGCTCGAGGCCGATGTGTTCGAGGAGCTCAACACCGAGCACCAGGTCGAGTTTCTCCGCGACAAGTCCGACGCTGAAGCGGCGGCCGTCCTCGCGGAGATGGGTCCGGACGATGCCGCCGACCTCGTCACCGAGCTCGATCAACCGCGACGCGCACCGATTCTCTCGCTCCTGCCACCGTCGCAGCAGGCGAAGGTGCGCGCGCTGCTGAGCTATGGACAGAGCAGCGCGGGAGGACTGATGAGCCCGGACTTCGTGTCGGTGGCCCCTGACGCGAGCGTGACCGAGGCGCTCGCAGCCGTGCGCGCCGCCGACGTGCTCCCGCAGGTCGTTGCCGACGTATTCCTGCTCAACGACGGGCACCTCGCCGGCTCGGTGCCCCTCATCGAGCTGCTGCGCGCCGACGGCACAATGCGGATCTCGGAGCTTGTCGAGCACAGCAATGCTTCGGTGCATGTCGACGATGACCTTCCGGAGGTGGCGCGGCGCATGGCCGACTTCAACCTCACCGTGGTTGCGGTGCTCGAGGACGACGATCGGGTCATCGGCGTCATCACGGTCGACGATGTGCTCGAGGCCATCCTGCCCAACTCATGGCGGCGTCGCGCGGAGGCCGACGGGGACTGACGCCTGACCTCCGTGTCGCGTGCGGGTTGTACACTCCCCACAACGACAACCACTGTTTGGGGTGTAGGCACTAATACATGGACGGCGGCGACAGTCCCCAGTCCCGGCAACTCACGGGCCGGCCCGCATCGAGGTAGCGACTCACTCGTGACCTCCTGAGCGGACGGGCCCGCTCAGTCTTGCCGTCATCGACGGTGGGAGGTCCGAATTGGCGCAGGAGAAGGCTCGCAAGGCGGACGCCAAGGTGGCGCTCGGCAACACGGCGGTCCTTGATTCCGCGCACCTCGGCGACATCCGCGGCGCCTTCGGGACCATCGGCGAGCACGACTCCAACACCCCGCGCACGTGGCGCCGCCGGCTGCTCGCCTTGGCGGTGATCATGGGCCCCGGCCTCATCGTGATGGTCGGCGACAACGACGCCGGCGGCGTCGCGACCTACGCGCAGGCAGGCCAGAACTACGGCACCAGCCTGCTATGGACATTGGTGTTCCTCATCCCGGTGCTCATCGTCAACCAGGAGATGGTCGTGCGCCTCGGCGCCGTCACCGGTGTCGGACACGGGCGGCTGATCTTCGAGCGCTTCGGCCGCTTCTGGGGCTGGTTCGCAGTCGGTGACCTCTTCATCCTCAACTTCCTGACCATCGCGACCGAGTTCATCGGCATCTCGCTCGGGGCCGCGTACTTCGGAGTGACCCCGTATCTGGCCGTGCCGCTCGCGGCGATACTGCTCATCGGGATCACGGTCACGGGTCGATTCGAGACCTGGGAGCGCCTCATGTTCGTGATCCTGTTCGGCAATCTGCTGATCATTCCGCTGGTGATCCTGAGTCATCCGAACATCGGCCAGGTTGCGCACGATCTGGTCATCCCGGGCATGAAAGGAGGACTCACCTCAAACGGCGTGCTGCTCATCATCGCCATCGTCGGCACAACGGTGGCGCCGTGGCAGCTGTTCTTCCAGCAGTCCAACGTTGTGGACAAGCGCATCACGCCGCGCTGGATCCCTTACGAACGCGCCGACACAGCGATCGGCGCGTTCGTCGTCGTCGTCGGCGCGATGGCGATCATGGTGACGACATCATTCGCCTTTCAGCACACGAACCTGGCGGGACAGTTCGTCAACGCGCAGACCGTTGCGTCCGGCATCGCGTCGCATCTCAGCTCAGCAGCAGGAGCCATCTTCGCCGTCCTTTTGATCGATGCGTCCATCATCGGCGCGAGTGCGGTGACTCTCGCGACGTCGTATGCGTTCGGCGATACCTTCGGCATCCGGCACTCTCTGCACCGGTCATGGCGTGATGCCAAGCCGTTCTACGCGTCGTTCACGGGCCTGGTGGTCCTCGCCGCCGCGCTCACGCTTCTCCCGGGTGCGCCCCTTGGCCTCATCACCACCGCCGTGCAGGCACTGGCCGGCGTGCTGCTGCCCAGCGCGACCCTGTTCCTGCTGCTGTTGTGCAACGACCGCGACGTGCTGGGCCCGTGGGTCAACCGCACATGGTTGAACATCCTTGCCACACTCATCCTGGGCATCCTGGTCATGCTCTCGCTGATCCTGGTCGTCACCACTGTGTTCTCGTCCGTGAACGTTCCCCTACTGCTCGGAATCCTGACGATCGTCATGCTGATCGCACTCATGGGCATCACCCTGTTCACCACGCGCGGCGCGCGGGCGCGGCCCCAGGAGACCCTCGACCAACAGGACCGCGAGACGTGGCGGATGCCATCACTTGCGCTGCTCACCCGACCCGTGCCATCGCGCAGCCGCCTGGTCGCGCTCTACGCCATGCGCGGCTACCTCGTCCTCGCGGTCCTGCTCCTGCTCGTCAAAGCGGTGCAGTTGGGGACGGGCCACTAGCCCGCGACCGGCACCGCAGCAAAGGGCGTGACGCAGGGACGACCCGGCGCGTGCTCGTAGGTCAGGCGATCGGATCCTGAGATGACCGTCGACGCCGACACCGTGCCGTAGACGTCGCCGTGGATGCACGCGGCATCCACCGCCAGATCGCTGGCCGAGGTGTGGTCGGCGAGCATGGCACGCAAGCCGGTCATGGTCACGCCGGGGTTGCCGGCAGCGTCCAGGGCGCGGCTCATCCCGGTGAGCAGCATTGCCACCTTGGCACTGCGCTGGTCGTCGACATCGCGGGTGGTCAGCACATGCGGTCCCGGAGCGAGGTCCAGGACGCGCACCGGACCGGCGTCGTCGACGTGGGCCACGAGGGCTCGGTCAGCGCTGAGCCAGAGGACGTTGACCGGGTTGTAGCGCCCGGGTCCGAGGCCGGCGAGCAGGCTTGGGACCGCCGCGGGATCGGCCGTGAGGAGCGCGACCGGGATCTCCCCACGGGAGCGGCGCGACGGGTCGGGCGCCAGGGGTGGACCCTCACCCGGATGCCGGTTGGTGACCGCGCAGATCATGCCATCGGCGGCGACGGCGAGCCAGGTCCCGCCGCCGAGCAGGTCATGACCACCGACGATCACCGGGCTTGCGCTGAGCATCCCGGGAGGTGCGCTCGGGCGGGCGATCAGTTCGTCTCGATTCGCCGCCAGCACGACCGGCACCCCTTGGTGACACCGCCAGGCAAGCAGGATCGTGCACACGGGCTGATCGTATGCGGACGCTCAACGCCGGTGTGAACTCTGTGAACGCAGCCTCGCGGCGCCGTGACGACCCGCCGACTTTCATCTCGGCCGAGAGGTATTAAGACGAAAGTTGAAACACGTCAATGAGCGCAAACGTGACCACCGATCTGACACCCCGACGGCGCCGCAGAGGCCGCACGGCGATCGCCTTGCTGCCTGGCGTGTTCGCGCTCCTGCTCGCCGGGGCTTCAGGAGCGGCCGCGGCCGCCAATCCCACGCCTTCGCCGACTGTCGCGGCGACGTCATCCCCCTCGCCGGCTCCGTGGACCTGCCATCACGGCACTCGCCCGGACGGTAGCTGCTGCCCACGGAAGAACCCGTGCATCACAACGCCCTCCCCAACGCCGACCAGCACGCCGAATCCCACGCCGAGCCCGACCGGCGGCGGCATCCAGGGCAACGGCAATGGCGGCGGTGGCGGCTCGACACCCACGCCCACTCCGGCGCCCATCAAGACCCCGGCACCCACCCCCAAGCCGGTGACGGCTCCGGGAGGATCGGCTGGAAGTCACACGAGTGGGGGCACCCCATCCGGTGGCACCAGCGCCGCTCGCACGCAGGCGCCTGCCGATCCGACCCCCTTTGCGCCGCTCGCAAGCGCTGTCAATGTGGTGACCGCGGGTCAGGGCCTCGACGCGGCCCGGATCCCGCCCGTCGAAGCGCTCACGCCGCTCAGCGGGCTGGCGTTCGGCAACGGTCTGAACCTCGGTCCGATCCTGCTGCTCATCGACCTGGTCGGGATCGGCCTGCTTTGCTACCTCGTCCGAACCCGCTGGCTGGCCCACGAGGACTGAGCGACCGAGACAGGTCCGGCGCCCGCACCGATCTCGACGAGCCCGTGTTCGATCGCGGAAGCCGTGACTGATGCAGCCTGACGCGCGGCGTCGGTGAGCGGCATCCCCAGCGCGATGGCCGCCGCGAGCGTTGCGGAATGGGTGCAACCGGTCCCGTGCGTCGCCGGCCGGTCCACCCAGGCGACGGGAATCTCAGTGAACTCGGTGCCGTCGAAGAGCAGGTCCGATCCCTCACCCGACCCCCCGGTGATCACCACTGCGTGGGCTCCGAGGGTCACGATCCGCTCGGCCAGCGAGCGGCGATCACCATCGCCGCCTGCGAGGAGGCGGGCCTCGGCCAGGTTCGGCGTCACGACCGTCGCCAGGGGCAGCAGCGCGGCGATCAGGACCTCGACCGCACCGGGATCCAATAGTGGCGCCCCCGTGCTGGCCGCGAGGACGGGATCGACCACGAGCGGCGTCGGATGGTGGGCGAGGAAGTCCGCGACCGCGGCGATGATGTCCGCGGACAGCAGGGCGCCGGTCTTCGCGACGTCCACACCGATGTCGTCGTACACCGCATCGAGTTGGGCGATGATCACCCAGGCCGGCAGTGCGTGGGTCGCGAGGATCGCCTTCGTGTTCTGGGCGGTGACACCGACGATCGCGGTCATCCCGTGGCAGCCGGCGGCCGCGAACGCCTTGAGATCCGCCTGAATCCCCGCGCCGCCACCGGAATCCGATGTGGCGATCGACAGGCAGCGAGGTGGTGTCACCCGCCCATCGTAGATGGAGCCGGGCCTTGCCTCAGCCGGTCGCCGCCTGCAGTGGTGGCTCGGGGGTCCTGGCGATGACCGGGGTCCTCGCCGTCTCGTCGAAGATCACGAAGCGGTTCTTGCCCTGACGTTTGGCGAGGTACATGGCCATGTCGGCGCGGCGCATCAACTCCTCGGGTTCGGGCGCGTCGACCGAGTCCTCGACCACGGCGACGCCGACGCTGGCTCCCACGCTGATCACTGCGTCGCCCAGCGGAATCGGTCGCCGCAGGGTCTCGATGATGCGATCGGCAACCACCGCGGCATCGCTGAAATGGCGCATGCCGTCGAGGAGCATGCCGAATTCGTCCCCGCCGATGCGCGCGGCGAGGTCGAGCTTGCGGACCTGGACGCGCAGGCGCGCGGCCACCTCGCTGAGCACGCGATCGCCGACTGCGTGCCCGAACGTGTCGTTGATCTCCTTGAACCCGTCGAGGTCGATGAACATTACCGCGATCGGACGCTGCGAGCTCGCCAGTTGCGACAGCGACGCCGCCACCGTTTCGATGAAGAGCGAGCGGTTCGCGATCTGCGTGAGCGGGTCGTAAAAGGCCCTGCGCGCGAGGTCCGCCTTCTCGACCGACATCGCCTTGATCGCCTCGGCGAGCTGGCCGTTCTCGAGGGCAACGCTGATGAGCCCGGCGACGGTGCTGAGCAGGCTCTGCTCGTGTGCCCCGAGCTTGCTGCCACGAGTTGGGTTGAGCAGCAGCAACATGCCCTGCGGGCCCTCGAGTCCGCGGAGCACGACCACAGTCCCAGCACTCGCCGACCGTTCCGCGAGCGCCAGCCCAAGGGTCTCGTCGGTCGTCACCGAACCGCTGAGAATGGGGGTGGTGCGCAGCTCGTTGAGCACCTCCTGCTCGGCGAAGGTCAACTCCGAGGTCGTGGCATGCGCGCTCACGTCATCCCCCGTGGAGCTGAAACGCACGGCCGGGCCGCGCACCTCGGGGATGACCACGAGCTCGGCGCGCTCGACGCCGAACATCGTCGTGATCCCGTTCAACAGCTCGCCGGCGCGCTCGCCCACCTGGCGCGCCGAGTGCAGGATCTCGGTGGTGCGGTAGAGGAATTCGTTGCGGTCGGCGCGACGCTGGCTCTCGCCGGCGGCGATCTGTCCGGCGAGCACGAGGGCGACCGGTGGTATCACCGCGATGGCGAGCACCGGACGTGTCGTGAGGATCACGAACGCCACGATCCCGAGCGAGGCATTGGTGGTGGTCGCGATCACCTGGAAGAGATAGGCCCGCGCCACCTCGCCGAGGTTGAACCGGCCCTGGGCGATGGTGATGCCGGCGTTGAGCGCGATGGGATAAACGAACCACCCCGACACGATCATCGCGGCGACGAACGCGACCATGCTGCGGACCGCGAGTGGATCGCCGGCAACCGGCCCCACCGCGTTGAACACGAGGACGGCAACACCGATGTACACAACGTCGAGCGTGGCGTTGGCAAAGTCCTTGACCCACCGGATACGCCGCTGCCGAGTCCAGCTGGCGAGGAGCACGCCCGCCACGTAGCAGCCGAGGAGCTGATGCGGATCGATGAGAAACAGGCCCATCGCTACGGGGATCTCCGTCAGCGACAGGGTCGACACCTCGCGATGCACGCGCACCTGGACGAACAGCAGGCTGGTCGCGTAGATGACCGCCAGCTCGAACCACCACGGAATCGCGCCCATGACCGTCACCCGTTGCACATCGCGCAATGGCACCAGCCAGAGCACGAGCCCGACCAGGCCGAGTGCGGTGGAGAAGGCGACGAGTCGCTGGGGACCGTTGAGCCGGCCGATTCGGGCGCGTGCACGGGCCACGAGGAGCGGTGGTCGAACCACCGTCATCTCACTCATGTCACGTCACAACGCGGCTGTCCCCTGAACACTGACACGACCTCCTGGCATCATCCACGGTCACCCCCACGACCGGCGCCTCGATTGTGTCGCGACATCCGTCTGCGTCTGTCCACGGGAGGGTCACAGCGTGGTAACGACACCGGAACAGCAATGTCTGACCTGAATTGGCACTTGGTCCGCGAGCCGTCCCGCGCTGTCACATAGCCTCGTGACATGACAATCACAGCCGATCGCTCCCCGACCCCGACGCCGGCCGCCGCACCGCCGTCCTACGTTCGCCGCCACCCGATCCTTGCCGCCTTTGGCATCCTCTCCGGGCTCTCGCTTTTCTCGGCGCTCTGGCCGGTCAGCGCGGTGGTGGTCGGCGTGGCCGTTGCGGGCCATGCGACCGGGTTGGACCGCGCAGCGTGGCACCTCGCCGAGCGACTCGCCGCGCGCATCAGCCCGGCGACGCACCATCCGGCAGGCGCCGAGCCGGCACCCCAGGTGTCCGCTCCGACGGGGCCGCAGCCGTCCGCACCGGCGCCCACAGCGTCGCGGCGAGAGGCGCATGCCCCCGCCGCGCCGGCGCCGCGGTCGCGTCACCACCCGCATGCGCATGATCCCGCAGGCCATCGGCCTGTTCGCCAGCGCCGGCCGGCTCCCGAGGAAACCCGTGTCAGCTCAGGGATCGATGGGCCTGGGCTCTGATTCCTCCCAGGGGGTGTCATCCCAGGCGGGCGCGCGCCTCCCGGAGCCGCTGGAGTGACTTCTCCTTGCCCAGAAATGCCATGGCCTCGATCACCGGCAAGCCGGCGGGAGTGCCGAGGATGGCGACATACAGCACGCGGAACGCGTCGCGGGACTTGACTCCGGCGCTTTCAGCCACGCTGCGAATCCGCTCGAGCAGGGCGGCCTGATCGTCGAGCCCGCCCTGCTCCACGGCCGCGATGCACGCATCGATCATCGCGACGGCGGTTGCCTGGTCGACCTTCTTCGGTGGGAATTCGATGCTCGGATCGAGCCTGACCTCGCCGAGCAGTGGCGCGCACAGGCGGGTTGCATCGGCCAGGGTCACCATCCGTTCGCGGAGCATGGGGATCAGCAACCGGCGCGTCTCCTTGCTGGTCCCGAGGAGGTGATACTCGAGCGCCTCGACCAGGTCATCGGTGCTCATGCGGCGGATGTGGATGCCGTTCAGGTCGTCAAGTCGCTTGGGGTCGAAAACCGCCGCGGCCGCGTTGACCCGCTCCAGGGTGAACCGCTCGCACAGCTCCTGGGGAGTGAACACCTCCTGCTCGTCGCCCGACGACCATCCGAGCAGCGCGATGGCGTTGACGATTGCCGATGGGAGGTAGCCGAGCTCGCCGTACTCGAGCACGTTGCGGGCGCCGCGGCGTTTGCTGAGCTTCTGATGATCCGGCCCGAGCACCGCCGGAACGTGCGCGAATCGCGGCGTTTCCCAGCCGAATGCCGCATACAGCGCCAGGTGTTTCGGCGTCGAGGGGATCCATTCGTCAGAGCGGATCACATGACTGATCTCCATGAGGTGATCGTCGACGACGACGGCGAGGTGGTAGGTGGGAAACCCGTCGGACTTGAGCAGGACCTGGTCGTCGATATCCGCGTTGGCGAAGCTCACATGACCACGGACCATGTCGTCCCACTCGCTCACGCCATCCGGCATCCGAAGCCGCACCACCGCCGCCATGCCGCCCGCGCGCTCCTCCGCAACCTCGGCCTGGCGGGTCAGGCAGCGCCGGTCGTAACGCGTCGGCACCGAGCGTGCGCGTTGCTCGTCGCGCATTGCGGCCAGTCGCGCCGGGGTGCAGGTGCACCAATACGCGTTGCCACCGGCAACGAGCCGGTCGGCGTGGTCGCGGTATGTCGCGATCCGCAACGACTGGATGTAGGGGTCATGGGGACCGCCGATCTCCGGCCCCTCGTTGAAATCCAGTCCGAGCCAGCTCAGGGTCTCGATGATCAGCGCCTCGGTGCCGGGGATGTAGCGCTCCTGGTCGGTGTCCTCGATGCGGAGGATGAAGTCGCCGCCGGCGTGTCGTGCCGCGAGCCACGCGAAGAGGGCCGTGCGGACCGAGCCGAAATGCAACGCGCCGGTTGGGGATGGCGCGAAACGGGTGCGAACCCGCGCGTCCGCCACTAGAGCAAACTCAGCGCGGCGCGAAGAGCACGAGGGTCAGGATCGTCCACGCCAGCAGACCGACGATGAGCATCGGGGCATCGAGGTTCGAGACCACGACGGCCATCACCCGCGGGGAGCCACCGCCGCCTGACGACGTGGCTGCGTCGCCGACGCGGACAACCCCGGGGGGCTTGCCGACGTCGGCCATTCCCCACGGCGGTGGCGGCGCCAGCGGCGTCCCACGCGGCGTGATGTGCACCTGCTCGTCCTGGCGGTGGAGCTTCTCCTCGTAGAGGATGCCGGCGATCAGGGCGGTGCCGAGACCGCCGGTGGCCAGCCCCATCAGGATCAGGATGATGCCGAGGGCCGTGTTCAGATAATCGTTGTAGACGTGGCCGCCGAGCAGGTCGAGGATGCCGCCGACGATCAGCGCGGCGGCGACGAGGCCGAACCCCACGGTCTTGCCGACAATCTCTCGGACTGGCATGCCGCGAGTATACCGGCGCGCCCAGTTTGCTTTGCGGCCCACGGCGAGGCCCCTGCGCGAACCTAAGATTGGCGGTCGCGCCCGCATCGTCTAGCGGTCAGGACACCACCCTTTCAAGGTGGTAACCGGGGTTCGACTCCCCGTGCGGGTACGA
>CAVZQR010000013.1:0-20531 GCA_963777445.1 Candidatus Dormiibacterota bacterium
CGCGTGGATGCCTGCGAGCCTCGAGCCCGACGGCGGAGCGGTGCCTGGAGCCAACCCCGTCTCCTCGTCCCAGGCGCGAGTCGCGCGGCAGACGCGACCGTCTCGGAGTGCCGCAAGCGGGAGCGCGAGGCGACGGATCCCGAGCTCGAGGGTCGCCGCGTGCGTTCCGTCCCCCAGCGCCCGGGGCGGGTAGACCGTGCCACCGATTGAGTTGGCCGCGATCCGCGCAAAACCGAGACCCCACCGCTCCCGATCAGCTCGGCGCCGAGCCGTGGCAACCCGAGGGGTTGGACCGGTGTGACGCCACACGACCCGAAACGTCATGCGGTCGACCTCGAGACGCACCGCGCCCGCGGCGTCGTGACGCTCGGCATTGACGGCGAGCTGGACCAGGACGAGCGCGGCGCCCTCGGGACCAAGGACCGGGCGGGCGGGGCCGGAGGCGGTTTCAACGGTGAGCCCGGTGCGCGCGGTGATGCCCGCACGGGCCAGGTCGATCACATCGTCGGTGGTGCCCCAGCCACCCGGTTCGCGACCCGCAACCAGGCGCAGCGATCCTCCGAGCATGCGCACCCGCTGCGCCTGGGTACCGCTCAGCGCGCCTGCCGCGCTGTCGATGGCGTCGAGCAGCCGGCCGAGCACCGCATCGCAAAGCGGCGACGCGGGCTCGGTTCGGACCACGAGGCGGACGCTGCGCACGGGATAGGAGACGGCTCCCGGCCCCATGCCGTCCCATTCCGGGGTGCGCGCGACCACCGCGCCGGCGGCGTCGACCAGGGCCGCCGCGAGCGGCAGCTCGGCGATCTCCGCCAGGCTGAGGTTCACGGCTCGATGTCGGGAGCGACTTCCTCTGTCGCCGTCACACTCAGCCGGTATTTACGGTTGCCGTGACTTACCAGGCGCACCGCCGAGTTGTGGCTGTGCAGCCACTCGCCGAAGCGACGGACCGCCTTTGTGGACGTGTCCGAATGGAAGGTGACGATGTCGGGGTGGTGCACCACCAAACGGATCGCCTCGCGGTGGTGATGTTGGTCCAGGGTCGGGAGGTGGACGACGACGGTCCCGTCGTGGATGCGCAGATCGCCGACCGTGCGGTCGAGCATCCTGTCGATGCGCTCGAGCAGGGACGCATCGCCGTCGCGCTTGTCGTGGAGCAGGGCGCGGGGATGCGAGCGCTGGATCTGACTGCGGACGTTGAATGCGTCGATGTTTTGCGAGTACACGATGACCGGGCACTCACGAAGTTCGCGTGCGAGGCGCGAGAGCACGTCACCGCTGCTTGCGCTCCGGTCCGGGGCTTTACCGAGGTCCCAGTCGATGATCGCGAGCACTGGCCTGCTCGAGTAGCGGTTGTGTTCGAGCAGCGAGAGGGCGCGCGCAGCGCTGCGAGCGCCGAGTGGATGAAATCGTTTGCGTGTGAAGTGACCCTGCAGCTCTTCGAGCGTCTCTGCGTCGTCCTCGAGGATGAGGACCTCGGGGTTTGCTCTCATCCTGGGGTCGTCCCGGCCGATGGAGTGAGCGCGACGCGCGCGTCGCGGTCACGCCGGGCCGTCCATCCGGCATCGTGCCTGGCGAGCGCCTCCGAGACCGCCCGGAAGTTGCGCGCGGGAAGGGCAAATCCGTCCGGATAGGCGGCGACCAGCGACTCGAGGGTCGCGCCGCGGAGCAATGTGCCGTCGCCCATCTCGACACCGCTGCCGGGCGCGAGGCGCATCCCCCCGACGTTTGCGGCGCACGCACCTCTGATTGCGTCGAGGAGCGCGGCAGGCCGGGCGAAGGGGCGGGCGTGTCCCGGGAGCCCTTCCGGCGCGGCCCCGAGCCAGAAGATCAGCACCGGCCGTCGGCGCAGGATCGCGCGGAGCGGAGGTGTCACTGATACGGCGCTGCCGATCACCATCCACGGCCAGGGAAGGCAGGCGGCCGCGATCTCGGCGGCGTCATCGGACCGAGCGTCGCGAACGACGGCCATTCCCGGCGGCACCGCGTCCCGCACCGCGACCGCCAGCTCGCCGTCGACGGTCACAACCAGGATGGCCCGGCTGCGATCCGGGGCGCGCACACCCAGCAGCCACGAAGCGCCGGTGACCCCCACGAGATATCCCTCCCCGCCTTGCCCGACGAGTGAACGGAAAGGTCCGTGCCCGTGAGCGGCCTCGGCCAGTGTAGAGGTGACGGGGGGGCGGCGGGCCAGCCAGGCGGACACGGACACCCCGTAACCATCGCCGGGCCGCCGGGACACCGCACGGACAGACACTCCGGCTCGGGACGTGGCAGACTGAGCGCGGTATGTCGACCTCAGACGCCGGGGAGCCAGCCGCCGAAAGGGTCCGGCTGGCACTCACCGGGATCCTCCGCAGCCCGCTCGTCGATCGAGCAGGGGGCCGGCTCGGGCGCGTCGACGACGTCATCGCCCGATTTGCGGAGGGCGGCTACCCGCCGGTGACCGGACTCGTCGGACGCATCGCCGGGCGGAAGCTCTTCATTCCGCGCGACCGGATCGCCGAGATGAAGCTCGGCGGTGTTCAACTCGCGGGAGAAGATCTCAATCTCGCCCACTTCGAACGGCGCCAGGGAGAGGTCCTGCTCGGTGACGATGTGCTCGGCCGCCGGCTCATCAGCGTCGACGCCGGGCAACTCGTGGTCGCGCACGACATCGAGTTGCACTACGTGGACTCGAGATGGGTTGTCGCGGGGGTCGACACCCGCGCCCGCGGTCTCCGCGGGCGCCTGCTCGGCGGACGCGGCGAGAACCAGGGATTCGTCGACTGGGCGGCCGTGGAGCCATTCGTCGGGCACGTCCCAACTTCGCGACTCCTCATGCCGCTTCGTCGCCTGAGGCGCCTGCACCCGGCGCAGATCGCCGACCTCGTCGAAGCCGCCTCGCACGATGAGGGTGAGGAGATCATCTCAGCGGTGCACGGTGACCCCGAGCTCGAGGCCGATGTGTTCGAGGAGCTCAACACCGAGCACCAGGTCGAGTTTCTCCGCGACAAGTCCGACGCTGAAGCGGCGGCCGTCCTCGCGGAGATGGGTCCGGACGATGCCGCCGACCTCGTCACCGAGCTCGATCAACCGCGACGCGCACCGATTCTCTCGCTCCTGCCACCGTCGCAGCAGGCGAAGGTGCGCGCGCTGCTGAGCTATGGACAGAGCAGCGCGGGAGGACTGATGAGCCCGGACTTCGTGTCGGTGGCCCCTGACGCGAGCGTGACCGAGGCGCTCGCAGCCGTGCGCGCCGCCGACGTACTCCCGCAGGTCGTTGCCGACGTATTCCTGCTCAACGACGGGCACCTCGCCGGCTCGGTGCCCCTCATCGAGCTGCTGCGCGCCGACGGCACAATGCGGATCTCGGAGCTTGTCGAGCACAGCAATGCTTCGGTGCATGTCGACGATGACCTTCCGGAGGTGGCGCGGCGCATGGCCGACTTCAACCTCACCGTGGTTGCGGTGCTCGAGGACGACGATCGGGTCATCGGCGTCATCACGGTCGACGATGTGCTCGAGGCCATCCTGCCCAACTCATGGCGGCGTCGCGCGGAGGCCGACGGGGACTGACGCCTGACCTCCGTGTCGCGTGCGGGTTGTACACTCCCCACAACGACAACCACTGTTTGGGGTGTAGGCACTAATACATGGACGGCGGCGACAGTCCCCAGTCCCGGCAACTCACGGGCCGGCCCGCATCGAGGTAGCGACTCACTCGTGACCTCCTGAGCGGACGGGCCCGCTCAGTCTTGCCGTCATCGACGGTGGGAGGTCCGAATTGGCGCAGGAGAAGGCTCGCAAGGCGGACGCCAAGGTGGCGCTCGGCAACACGGCGGTCCTTGATTCCGCGCACCTCGGCGACATCCGCGGCGCCTTCGGGACCATCGGCGAGCACGACTCCAACACCCCGCGCACGTGGCGCCGCCGGCTGCTCGCCTTGGCGGTGATCATGGGCCCCGGCCTCATCGTGATGGTCGGCGACAACGACGCCGGCGGCGTCGCGACCTACGCGCAGGCAGGCCAGAACTACGGCACCAGCCTGCTATGGACATTGGTGTTCCTCATCCCGGTGCTCATCGTCAACCAGGAGATGGTCGTGCGCCTCGGCGCCGTCACCGGTGTCGGACACGGGCGGCTGATCTTCGAGCGCTTCGGCCGCTTCTGGGGCTGGTTCGCAGTCGGTGACCTCTTCATCCTCAACTTCCTGACCATCGCGACCGAGTTCATCGGCATCTCGCTCGGGGCCGCGTACTTCGGAGTGACCCCGTATCTGGCCGTGCCGCTCGCGGCGATACTGCTCATCGGGATCACGGTCACGGGTCGATTCGAGACCTGGGAGCGCCTCATGTTCGTGATCCTGTTCGGCAATCTGCTGATCATTCCGCTGGTGATCCTGAGTCATCCGAACATCGGCCAGGTTGCGCACGATCTGGTCATCCCGGGCATGAAAGGAGGACTCACCTCAAACGGCGTGCTGCTCATCATCGCCATCGTCGGCACAACGGTGGCGCCGTGGCAGCTGTTCTTCCAGCAGTCCAACGTTGTGGACAAGCGCATCACGCCGCGCTGGATCCCTTACGAACGCGCCGACACAGCGATCGGCGCGTTCGTCGTCGTCGTCGGCGCGATGGCGATCATGGTGACGACATCATTCGCCTTTCAGCACACGAACCTGGCGGGACAGTTCGTCAACGCGCAGACCGTTGCGTCCGGCATCGCGTCGCATCTCAGCTCAGCAGCAGGAGCCATCTTCGCCGTCCTTTTGATCGATGCGTCCATCATCGGCGCGAGTGCGGTGACTCTCGCGACGTCGTATGCGTTCGGCGATACCTTCGGCATCCGGCACTCTCTGCACCGGTCATGGCGTGATGCCAAGCCGTTCTACGCGTCGTTCACGGGCCTGGTGGTCCTCGCCGCCGCGCTCACGCTTCTGCCGGGTGCGCCCCTTGGCCTCATCACCACCGCCGTGCAGGCACTGGCCGGCGTGCTGCTGCCCAGCGCGACCCTGTTCCTGCTGCTGTTGTGCAACGACCGCGACGTGCTGGGCCCGTGGGTCAACCGCACATGGTTGAACATCCTTGCCACACTCATCCTGGGCATCCTGGTCATGCTCTCGCTGATCCTGGTCGTCACCACTGTGTTCTCGTCCGTGAACGTTCCCCTACTGCTCGGAATCCTGACGATCGTCATGCTGATCGCACTCATGGGCATCACCCTGTTCACCACGCGCGGCGCGCGGGCGCGGCCCCAGGAGACCCTCGACCAACAGGACCGCGAGACGTGGCGGATGCCATCACTTGCGCTGCTCACCCGACCCGTGCCATCGCGCAGCCGCCTGGTCGCGCTCTACGCCATGCGCGGCTACCTCGTCCTCGCGGTCCTGCTCCTGCTCGTCAAAGCGGTGCAGCTGGGGACGGGCCACTAGCCCGCGACCGGCACCGCAGCAAAGGGCGTGACGCAGGGACGACCCGGCGCGTGCTCGTAGGTCAGGCGATCGGATCCTGAGATGACCGTCGACGCCGACACGGTGCCGTAGACGTCGCCGTGGATGCACGCGGCATCCACCGCCAGATCGCTGGCCGAGGTGTGGTCGGCGAGCATGGCACGCAAGCCGGTCATGGTCACGCCGGGGTTGCCGGCAGCGTCCAGGGCGCGGCTCATCCCGGTGAGCAGCATTGCCACCTTGGCACTGCGCTCGTCGTCGACATCGCGGGTGGTCAGCACATGCGGTCCCGGAGCGAGGTCCAGGACGCGCACCGGACCGGCGTCGTCGACGTGGGCCACGAGGGCTCGGTCAGCGCTGAGCCAGAGGACGTTGACCGGGTTGTAGCGCCCGGGTCCGAGGCCGGCGAGCAGGGTTGGGACCGCCGCGGGATCGGCCGTGAGGAGCGCGACCGGGATCTCCCCACGGGAGCGGCGCGACGGGTCGGGCGCCAGGGGTGGACCCTCACCCGGATGCCGGTTGGTGACCGCGCAGATCATGCCATCGGCGGCGACGGCGAGCCAGGTCCCGCCGCCGAGCAGGTCACGACCACCGACGATCACCGGGCTTGCGCTGAGCATCCCGGGCGGTGCGCTCGGGCGGGCGATCAGTTCGTCTCGATTCGCCGCCAGCACGACCGGCACCCCTTGGTGACACCGCCAGGCAAGCAGGATCGTGCACACGGGCTGATCGTATGCGGACGCTCAACGCCGGTGTGAACTCTGTGAACGCAGCCTCGCGGCGCCGTGACGACCCGCCGACTTTCATCTCGGCCGAGAGGTATTAAGACGAAAGTTGAAACACGTCAATGAGCGCAAACGTGACCACCGAGCTGACACCCCGACGGCGCCGCAGAGGCCGCACGGCGATCGCCTTGCTGCCTGGCGTGTTCGCGCTCCTGCTCGCCGGGGCTTCAGGAGCGGCCGCGGCCGCCAATCCCACGCCTTCGCCGACTGTCGCGGCGACGTCATCCCCCTCGCCGGCTCCGTGGACCTGCCATCACGGCACTCGCCCGGACGGTAGCTGCTGCCCACGGAAGAACCCGTGCATCACAACGCCCTCCCCAACGCCGACCAGCACGCCGAATCCCACGCCGAGCCCGACCGGCGGCGGCATCCAGGGCAACGGCAATGGCGGCGGTGGCGGCTCGACACCCACGCCCACTCCGGCGCCCATCAAGACCCCGGCACCCACCCCCAAGCCGGTGACGGCTCCGGGAGGATCGGCTGGAAGTCACACGAGTGGGGGCACCCCATCCGGTGGCACCAGCGCCGCTCGCACGCAGACGCCTGCCGATCCGACCCCCTTTGCGCCGCTCGCAAGCGCTGTCAATGTGGTGACCGCGGGTCAGGGCCTCGACGCGGCCCGGATCCCGCCCGTCGAAGCGCTCACGCCGCTCAGCGGGCTGGCGTTCGGCAACGGTCTGAACCTCGGTCCGATCCTGCTGCTCATCGACCTGGTCGGGATCGGCCTGCTTTGCTACCTCGTCCGAACCCGCTGGCTGGCCCACGAGGACTGAGCGACCGAGACAGGTCCGGCGCCCGCACCGATCTCGACGAGCCCGTGTTCGATCGCGGAAGCCGTGACTGATGCAGCCTGACGCGCGGCGTCGGTGAGCGGCATCCCCAGCGCGATGGCCGCCGCGAGCGTTGCGGAATGGGTGCAACCGGTCCCGTGCGTCGCCGGCCGGTCCACCCAGGCGACGGGAATCTCAGTGAACTCGGTGCCGTCGAAGAGCAGGTCCGATCCCTCACCCGACCCCCCGGTGATCACCACTGCGTGGGCTCCGAGGGTCACGATCCGCTCGGCCAGCGAGCGGCGATCACCATCGCCGCCTGCGAGGAGGCGGGCCTCGGCCAGGTTCGGCGTCACGACCGTCGCCAGGGGCAGCAGCGCGGCGATCAGGACCTCGACCGCACCGGGATCCAATAGTGGCGCCCCCGTGCTGGCCGCGAGGACGGGATCGACCACGAGCGGCGTCGGATGGTGGGCGAGGAAGTCCGCGACCGCGGCGATGATGTCCGCGGACAGCAGGGCGCCGGTCTTCGCGACGTCCACACCGATGTCGTCGTACACCGCATCGAGTTGGGCGATGATCACCCAGGCCGGCAGTGCGTGGGTCGCGAGGATCGCCTTCGTGTTCTGGGCGGTGACACCGACGATCGCGGTCATCCCGTGGCAGCCGGCGGCCGCGAACGCCTTGAGATCCGCCTGAATCCCCGCGCCGCCACCGGAATCCGATGTGGCGATCGACAGGCAGCGAGGTGGTGTCACCCGCCCATCGTAGATGGAGCCGGGCCTTGCCTCAGCCGGTCGCCGCCTGCAGTGGTGGCTCGGGGGTCCTGGCGATGACCGGGGTCCTCGCCGTCTCGTCGAAGATCACGAAGCGGTTCTTGCCCTGACGTTTGGCGAGGTACATGGCCATGTCGGCGCGGCGCATCAACTCCTCGGGTTCGGGCGCGTCGACCGAGTCCTCGACCACGGCGACGCCGACGCTGGCTCCCACGCTGATCACTGCGTCGCCCAGCGGAATCGGTCGCCGCAGGGTCTCGATGATGCGATCGGCAACCACCGCGGCATCGCTGAAATGGCGCATGCCGTCGAGGAGCATGCCGAATTCGTCCCCGCCGATGCGCGCGGCGAGGTCGAGCTTGCGGACCTGGACGCGCAGGCGCGCGGCCACCTCGCTGAGCACGCGATCGCCGACTGCGTGCCCGAACGTGTCGTTGATCTCCTTGAACCCGTCGAGGTCGATGAACATGACCGCGATCGGACGCTGCGAGCTCGCCAGTTGCGACAGCGACGCCGCCACCGTTTCGATGAAGAGCGAGCGGTTCGCGATCTGCGTGAGCGGGTCGTAAAAGGCCCTGCGCGCGAGGTCCGCCTTCTCGACCGACATCGCCTTGATCGCCTCGGCGAGCTGGCCGTTCTCGAGGGCAACGCTGATGAGCCCGGCGACGGTGCTGAGCAGGCTCTGCTCGTGTGCCCCGAGCTTGCTGCCACGAGTTGGGTTGAGCAGCAGCAACATGCCCTGCGGGCCCTCGAGTCCGCGGAGCACGACCACAGTCCCAGCACTCGCCGACCGTTCCGCGAGCGCCAGCCCAAGGGTCTCGTCGGTCGTCACGGAACCGCTGAGAATGGGGGTGGTGCGCAGCTCGTTGAGCACCTCCTGCTCGGCGAAGGTCAACTCCGAGGTCGTGGCCTGCGCGCTCACGTCATCCCCCGTGGAGCTGAAACGCACGGCCGGGCCGCGCACCTCGGGGATGACCACGAGCTCGGCGCGCTCGACGCCGAACATCGTCGTGATCCCGTTCAACAGCTCGCCGGCGCGCTCGCCCACCTGGCGCGCCGAGTGCAGGATCTCGGTGGTGCGGTAGAGGAATTCGTTGCGGTCGGCGCGACGCTGGCTCTCGCCGGCGGCGATCTGTCCGGCGAGCACGAGGGCGACCGGTGGTATCACCGCGATGGCGAGCACCGGACGTGTCGTGAGGATCACGAACGCCACGATCCCGAGCGAGGCATTGGTGGTCGTCGCGATCACCTGGAAGAGATAGGCCCGCGCCACCTCGCCGAGGTTGAACCGGCCCTGGGCGATGGTGATGCCGGCGTTGAGCGCGATGGGATAGACGAACCAGCCCGACACGATCATCGCGGCGACGAACGCGACCATGCTGCGGACCGCGAGTGGATCGCCGGCAACCGGCCCCACCGCGTTGAACACGAGGACGGCAACACCGATGTACACAACGTCGAGCGTGGCGTTGGCAAAGTCCTTGACCCATCGGATACGCCGCTGCCGAGTCCAGCTGGCGAGGAGCACGCCCGCCACGTAGCAGCCGAGGAGCTGATGCGGATCGATGAGAAACAGGCCCATCGCTACGGGGATCTCCGTCAGCGACAGGGTCGACACCTCGCGATGCACGCGCACCTGGACGAACAGCAGGCTGGTCACGTAGATGGTCGCCAGCTCGAACCACCACGGAATCGCGCCCATGACCGTCACCCGTTGCACATCGCGCAGTGGCACCAGCCAGAGCACGAGCCCGACCAGGCCGAGTGCGGTGGAGAAGGCGACGAGTCGCTGGGGACCGTTGAGCCGGCCGATCCGGGCGCGTGCACGGGCCACGAGGAGCGGTGGTCGAACCACCGTCATCTCACTCATGTCACGTCACAACGCGGCTGTCCCCTGAACACTGACACGACCTCCTGGCACATCCACGGTCACCCCCACGACCGGCGCCCCGATTGTGTCGCGACATCCGTCTGCGTCTGTCCACGGGAGCGTCACAGCGTGGTAACGACACCGGAACAGCAATGTCTGACCTGAATTGGCACTTGGTCCGCGAGCCGTCCCGCGCTGTCACATAGCCTCGTGACATGACAATCACAGACGATCGCTCCCCGACCCCGACGCCGGCCGCCGCACCGCCGTCCTACGTTCGCCGCCACCCGATCCTTGCCGCCTTTGGCGTGCTCTCCGGGCTCTCACTTTTCTCGGCGCTCTGGCCGGTCAGCGCGGTGGTGGTCGGCGTGGCCGTTGCGGGCCATGCGACCGGGTTGGACCGCGCAGCGTGGCACCTCGCCGAGCAACTCGCCGCGCGCATCAGCCCGGCAGCGCACCATCCGGCAGGCGCCGAGCCGGCACCTCAGGCGCCCGCTCCGACGGGGCCGCAGCCGTCCGCACCGGCGCCCACAGCGTCGCGGCGAGAGGCGCATGCCCCCGCCTCGCCCGCGCCGCGGTCCCGCCACCACCCGCATGCGCATGATCCCGCAGGCCATCGGCCCGTTCGCCGGCGCCGGCCGGCTCCCGAGGAAACCCGTGTCAGCTCAGGGATCGATGGGCCTGGGCTCTGATTCCTCCCAGGGGGGTGTCATCCCAGGCGGGCGCGCGCCTCCCGGAGCCGCTGGAGTGACTTCTCCGTGCCCAGAAATGCCATCGCCTCGATCACCGGCAAGCCGGCTGGGGTGCCGAGGATGGCGACGTACAGCACGCGGAACGCGTCGCGGGACTTGACTCCGGCGCCTTCAGCCACGCTGCGAATCTGCTCGAGCAGGGCGGCCTGATCGTCGAGCCCGCCCTGCTCCACGGCCGCGATGCACGCATCGATCATGGCGACTGCGGTTGCCTGGTCGACCTTCTTCGGTGGGAATTCGATGCTCGGATCGAGCCTGACCTCGCCGAGCAGTGGCGCGCACAGGCGGGTTGCATCGGCTAGGGTCACCATCCGTTCGCGGAGCATGGGGATCAGCAACCGGCGCGTCTCCTTGCTGGTCCCGAGGAGGTGATACTCGAGCGCCTCGACCAGGTCATCGGTGCTCATGCGGCGGATGTGGATGCCGTTCAGGTCGTCAAGTCGCTTGGGGTCGAAGACCGCCGCGGCCGCGTTGACCCGCTCCAGGGTGAACCGCTCGCACAGCTCCTTGGGAGTGAACACCTCCTGCTCGTCGCCCGACGACCATCCGAGCAGCGCGATGGCGTTGACGATTGCCGATGGGAGGTAGCCGAGCTCGCCGTACTCGAGCACGTTGCGGGCGCCGCGGCGTTTGCTGAGCTTCTGATGATCCGGCCCGAGCACCGCCGGAACGTGCGCGAATCGCGGCGTTTCCCAGCCGAATGCCGCATACAGCGCCAGGTGTTTCGGCGTCGAGGGGATCCATTCGTCAGAGCGGATCACATGACTGATCTCCATGAGGTGATCGTCGACGACGACGGCGAGGTGGTAGGTGGGAAACCCGTCGGACTTGAGCAGGACCTGGTCGTCGATATCCGCGTTGGCGAAGCTCACATGACCACGGACCATGTCGTCCCACTCGCTCACGCCATCCGGCATACGAAGCCGCACCACCGCCGCCATGCCGCCCGCGCGCTCCTCCGCAACCTCGGCCTGGCGGGTGAGGCAGCGCCGGTCGTAACGCGTCGGCACCGAGCGTGCGCGTTGCTCGTCGCGCATTGCGGCCAGTCGCGCCGGGGTGCAGGTGCACCAATACGCGTTGCCACCGGCAACGAGCCGGTCGGCGTGGTCGCGGTATGTCGCGATCCGCAACGACTGGATGTAGGGGTCATTGGGACCGCCGATCTCCGGCCCCTCGTTGAAATCCAGTCCGAGCCAGCTCAGGGTCTCGATGATCAGCGCCTCGGTGCCGGGGATGTAGCGCTCCTGGTCGGTGTCCTCGATGCGGAGGATGAAGTCGCCGCCGGCGTGTCGTGCCGCGAGCCACGCGAAGAGGGCCGTGCGGACCGAGCCGAAATGCAACGCTCCGGTTGGGGATGGCGCGAAACGGGTGCGAACCCGCGCGTCCGCCACTAGAACAAACTCAGCGCGGCGCGAAGAGCACGAGGGTCAGGATCGTCCACGCCAGCAGACCGACGATGAGCATCGGGGCATCGAGGTTCGAGACCACGACGGCCATCACCCGCGGGGAGCCACCGCCGCCTGACGACGTGGCTGCGTCGCCGACGCGGACAACCCCGGGGGGCTTGCCGACGTCGGCCATTCCCCACGGCGGTGGCGGCGCCAGCGGCGTCCCACGCGGCGTGATGTGCACCTGCTCGTCCTGGCGGTGGAGCTTCTCCTCGTAGAGGATGCCGGCGATCAGGGCGGTGCCGAGACCGCCGGTGGCCAGCCCCATCAGGATCAGGATGATGCCGAGGGCCGTGTTCAGATAATCGTTGTAGACGTGGCCGCCGAGCAGGTCGAGGATGCCGCCGACGATCAGCGCGGCGGCGACGAGGCCGAACCCCACGGTCTTGCCGACAATCTCTCGGACTGGCATGCCGCGAGTATACCGGCGCGCCCAGTTTGCTTTGCGGCCCACGGCGAGGCCCCTGCGCGAACCTAAGATTGGCGGTCGCGCCCGCATCGTCTAGCGGTCAGGACACCACCCTTTCAAGGTGGTAACCGGGGTTCGACTCCCCGTGCGGGTACGACGCCAAAGCACTCATCCCGGAACGGATCCTGACCGATGTGATGCGGTACTCAGGTCGATGAGGTCCATCTCCTGTCGGGCCGGTTCCTGCGGCATGGTGACCCCGGCGGCGCTGAACGCGGCCTGCAGGACGGGGTGCACACGCTCCTCGAGGAACCGGTCGCAGGCTTCGCGGGACTCCCACACGTCGATGTAGCGCAAGCCGCCCTCAATGCGCACCGCCGCGTGGAGGATGCAGCCGGCCGCCGGGTCGGCACCGATTCCTTCCATGATCCGCGCGTAGACGTCGGCCGTGATCGGCAGGTCCTGTGTGAACGCATACATCGATGGGCGCCTCCCGCAATGATTTGATCCAGTCCAACTAGGATGAATAAAGCGATGCTAGGATAAAGCGGTGGCAGCTGTCAAGAGCCGCCGTCCGTATCAGTCCAGGCTTCGGGCCGAGCAGGCAGCGCAGACGCGGCTGCGCATCCTGGAAGCCTCGGGGGACCTCTTCGCGGAGCGGGGATACGTCGCGACCACGATCGACGCCGTCGCCGCACAAGCCGGCGTTGCCGTCGACACTGTTTATGCCACTTTCGGCACTAAGAAGGGATTGCTCTCTGCAGTCATCGACCTTCGGGTCACTGGCAGCGCCGACGAGTCGGATGCTCTCGCGGGCGACGGGCCCCGCCGCATCCGGACGATGACCGATCAGCGCCAGATGGTTGCCGGCTTCGCCGCGGATATCGTCGCGAGAGTTGAGCGCGTCCGTCCTATCGACGACGTCATCCGCGGCGCCGCAACGATCGACCCGGATATTGCCGAACTGCGCGGCCGGATGCAGGAGAACCGATTCAGCAAGCTGCGCGCTTTTACGGAGTGGCTCGCCGCCCATGGCGCGCTGCTCGACGACCAGGACGCCGACGAGGCGGCGGCAGTCGTATGGACCCTCACCAGCCCAGAGGTCAATCGTCTGCTGCGCGATGTGCGGGGCTGGTCGTCGCAGCGCTACGAGCACTGGCTGTCGGCGACTCTGCAGCGCGTCCTGCTTCCCTGACGACGCAGTACAGCCCGTCACTGGGCGCGTCAGTCCGCTGGGGCTTCTGCCCCTGACCGAAGCGGTGGGGGATCGACGGCGGGATGCAACCCCGGCTCAGCGAGATCTCGTGGCGCTCCCGATCGCGGACGATTTCGGATCGTCGCGAATGCGAGCACGCCTCCCCCCGCGCAGATCACCGCAGCGATGAACGCCGCGTGCTGAAAACCTGTCTCGAACACCGGCGGGTGCAGGTAGCTGTCGCCGGTGATGCCGGCGACGGCGGGGAGGAGCGCGACCGCCAGCAGGCTCCCGGTCCGCGCCACCGTGTTGTTGACTGCTGAGGCGAGTCCGCTGCGCTCCGGTGGCGCCGCCGACATCGCCGTGGCGGTGAGCGGAGCGACGGTGAGTGCGAGCCCGAAGCCAAACACGAGCACGGCCGGCAGGACCTCGACGAGGTAATTGCCGCCGGCGTTGATCCTTGCGAAGAGCGCCAATCCCACGGCGACCACCAGCGGGCCGACAGACATCTGCAGGCGGGGGCCGATGCGTGCCGAGAGGGCGCCCGACCGTGACGAGAGTGCGAACAGCATGAGCGTGATCGGCAGCAGCGATGCCCCGGCGGTCGTCGGGCTGTAATGCGAGACCTGCTGGAGTTCGATGGGGAGGAGGAAGAACATTCCACCGAGCATTCCGTAGATCAGCAGCGTGACCCCGTTGGTCGCACTGAACTGACGTGACCTGAAGATGTCGAGCGGAACGATCGGTGCGCGCACGCGCAGCTCGACGACGACGAAGGCCATGAGTGCGACGGCGCCGATCAGCAGGGCGCCGAGCACGACAGGAGACGTCCATTTTCCGCTCGACCCCTGAATGAGCCCGTAGGAGATGCCGACGAGCCCCACGACGGTCAGAGCGCTGCCGGCGATGTCGATGGAGCCGGTGGCGTTGGGGTCTTTGGACTCAGGGACATGTCGAAGTGAGATGAAGATCACCGCGGCTGCGATCGGGAGGTTGATCAGGAAGATCAGTCGCCACGACACGGCGGTGATGAGAAACCCGCCGACGAACGGTCCGAGTGCTGTGGCGACACCCCCGAGCCCGGACCAGGCACCGATCACGCGGCCACGCTCACCCGGAGCGAAGGACGCCTCGAGGATGGCGAGGCTTCCAGGGGTGAGCAGCGCGCCGCCGACACCCTGCAGGCCTCGCGCCGCGATGAGCAGGCCGATGTTCGGCGCCGTCGCGCAGATGAGCGACGCAACCGCGAACCAGGCGACACCGATGACGAAGATACGGCGGCGCCCGAAGCGGTCGCACAGGGCGCCGGCCAGCAGGATCAGGCCCGCGACCGTCAGCAGGTATCCCGCGGACACCCACTGCAGGCCCGCGATCTGAGCGTGGAACTCCTTGCCGATCGCCGGTTGGGCAATCCCGACGACCGTGGCGTCGAGCTGCGCCATCGCGCTTCCGAGCACTGTGGCCGTGAGCACCCATCGTCCACGGGCGCTGCCGAGATGGAGGCCGGCGGAGTCGTTGGGAATGCTGGCTCCGGCAGCGGATCCCGCCTCAGTCACCCCACTCGACGTCGCCGTAGAAGCCCACCGGTTTTGGGTGGCGCCGGTACGCGGCCACGCCGCTGCGACTGGCGGCGATCGTCGTGATCGTGCCATGCCCTGGGAGCACGAGTGTTTCCTCCGGCAATGGCAGCAACTTCGAGGTGATGCTTGCGATGATCGTCTCGAGGTCGCCACGTGCGGACGTCTTGCCCGGGCCGCCACCGAAGAGTGTGTCGCCCGTGATCACGGCGCGCCCGATGCGCAACGAGATGCTGCCCGGGGTGTGGCCGGGGGTATGGACCACGCCGATGCGCGCGCCGCCGACCTTCACCTCGGCGCCGTCGTCGAGGCGGCCGTCGATGCGCTCCTCGGGAATCCTGATCTCGCTGCTTCCCACCAGAACCGGCGCGCCGGTGGCGGCACGCACGGCGTCATACGTCATCCAGTGGTCGGGGTGCCAGTGGGTCGCGATGACCGTCTGGACGCCGCCCTCAGCGGCGATCGCGGCAAGCAAGGGCTCCTCATCCAGGGGCATGTCGACCAGCAACGCAGCACCCGCGGCCGTGTCGCGAATCACGTACGCATTGTTCCCGTACGGCCCCATCGGGCCGACCTTCACGACGCGTACATCTCCGTCCTCGAAGACGGTGATCTCAGCGCCGGCCACGCGCCCCTGCCTTGGCGGGCCGCTTCCTCAACGCCGGCGGCTTCTGGGCATCGCCCTGTGCGGCTGCCTCAGCCCGGAGCGCGGCTTTGAAAGCGCGCTTCTGCGCCTGGTACTGCTCGCGTTCGGCGACGGTCCGGACGTCCGCCAGGGTCGGCCAATCGGGCGCGACGCTCGCCCATCCGGCCGGCCGAACGCCGAGGTGCTTGGCGACGACACCGACCATGATCTTCGCCTTGGCGGCGCCGAAACCCGGAAGGGCGGCAAACCGCCGCTGCAACTCTTTCGCGTCCTTCGCCTCGGTCCAGATCCTGGTGGGATCGCCCCCGTATTCGTCGGTGATCACCCTGCAGAGGCCGTAGACGCGTCGCGCCATGCTCACCGGGAAACGGTGGAGTGCCGGCGGTGTCTGGAACGCCTTCTCGACCTTGCCAGGGTCCATGCGCGCGACCTCGGCGGGGTCGATCGTGCCCAGCCGCTCGCGCATCCGCAGCGGACCCTGGAATGCCCACTCGATCGGCACCTGCTGATCGAGGCAGAAGCCGATCAGGAGCGCGGCGGGATTCTCGCTGACGAGTCGATCCGCGTCAGGGTCGCCCGTCCACTGGAGGTACGGGGTCGGCGCGGCGGTCTTGGCCACGCGTGTACGGTACTGCGCCACGCACCGGAACTGAGGCGCAACCTCGCGACTGCGTACACTCGGCGCATGTCGTGGCTCGGGCGTCTTTTCGGGTCGAAGCCACCGGCCGCGCCGCTGAACAGCGTGGTCGTCTCGAACGATCTCGTCCAGCCCCTGACCGGCGGCGGCGCCGACCTCACAACGGCGGTGGATGCAGCGCTCCGCGCATTCCTCGACGCCCAGGCGAAGGCGCTCGCCGCAGGTGAACCGGAGCGGATTCCATTCTGGCTTCGACGCGACGCAGTTCCCTCCGGCGACCTCGAGGACGAGCTCCGTGATCGCGTTATCCAGCGTCGCGCCGCCGAGGAAGAGGCGCACTGACCACCACTCGGAGGGGAGGCTGACGATGCGGGCATTGATCTTCAAGGACTTCGACGCGGTCGAGCTCGTCGACGTGCCGAAACCGGGCATCGAGGAGGCTGGCGACGCTCTCGTCCGGGTCACCAGGACGGCCATCTGCGGCAGCGACCTGCACGTCGTGCACGGACGGATCCCCGGCATGAGCCCCGGGGGCGTGCTCGGGCACGAGTTCGTCGGCGTGATTGAAGCCGTGGACGGGAGCGTGCGCCGCTTTGCTGAGGGGGATCGCGTCGTTGGCTCGTTCACGATCCCGTGCGGGGAGTGCTGGTACTGTGGCCGGCGTCTCTTCAGCAGGTGTCCCGATCAGCGAGTCTTCGGATACGGCTCGTTCTTCGGCGATGTCGCCGGCGCCCAGGCCGAGTACGTGCGCGTCCCCAACGCCGACCTGGTGCTCCACGCCATCGACGGCTCGATGAGCGACGAGCAGGCGCTGTTCGTCGGCGACATCTTCACCACCGGATACGACTGCGCCAGCGAGGCGCGCATCGAGAAGGGAGACGTGGTCACGGTCGTCGGATGCGGACCCGTCGGGCTGATGGCGATCCTCGGCTCGCGCGGGTTCGAGCCATCGACGATCTACGCAGTCGACACGGTGTCGCAGCGCCTCGAGATGGCCCAGAGCCTTGGTGCGATCTCGGTGGATGCCAACGATGTGCACGTTCCGAGCTTTGTGCAAGATCGCACCGGCGGTCGCGGCGCCGACGCCGTCCTGGAGTGCGTGGGACTGGTGCCGGCGCTGCTGGATTGCATCGACATCGCCCGCGCCGGAGGGCGAATCAGCGTGATCGGGGTGCACAGCGACCAGGAGCTCGAGCTCCCGCTCAACACAACGTTCGTCAAGGCGATCGATCTCAAGTTCTGCGGCACCGCGAACATCATCGGTCGCTGGGACGATGCCCTGGCCATGGTGGCGAGTGGCGTTGTCCACCCGGACGCGATCATCTCGCATCGCATGGGGCTGGACGACGCCGTGCGTGGGTACGAGCTCTTCGAGCGCCGCGAGGCCCTGAAGGTCGTGCTGACGCCGTAGCGATCAGTCAGGGACGGCGGGCGCGGATCGCCGTTCTCAGTCCGTGAGCCGCCGCATGACGACGAACTGCCAGAAGACGCCCGGGTTGTTCGCGACCGTCGTGAGACCGGTTTGTTCTGCGATGGCCAGGATCCTGTCCGGACGGTGCGCAAATACGTGGAAGCGTCGCCGGATGAGCACGAGCGCCAGGTTGTTGAGGGCCAATGCCAGTCGCGTCCACCACCGGCCATTCGGAAAGCTCATCACCAGGAGGTGCGTGGTGTGCGCCGCGGCGGCGCCGACAAGCTTCGGCATGTCGGAGTAGCAGCAGATGACCCGGTTCAAAATCACGATGTCGGCGGCGGCAACGAGGCTGCCCGCCTCCGCGAAGTCCATCAGCCGGCGTTCGACGCGCCCATCCAGCCCCGCGGCTCGGAGCAACCCGTCCGCGGCGGTTTGATACGTGGGGGTCATCTCGATGCCGACCGCTTGTGTGACGCCCGCCTTGAGGAGCTCGATCTGCAGCGCGCCGATTCCGCCGCCCACCTCGAGCAGCGAGTGGCCGCCCACACCCTGCGGCTTGAGAAGCTCGACGATGCGGCGCGAGGTCCAGTCGAGCCCTCGCCGCTGGTAGCGCCGAGCTTCGCGGCGCGCGTGCCGCTCGCTGAACACCCATCGATATCCCGCCGGGGAGCAGCAGTCCGTCATTGCGAGGATCGTACACGCGGCTTCTGGCGCCCTCCACGCCAATCTGGCTCAACTTGGCTTGACATGGCACCACCAGTGGTGCCATAGTGGCGCCATGGACCTACGCCCGTATATCGCCAGCATTCACCAGCAGCTCTCCGACGCCGCCGAGGCAGGGGGTGACGAGGCGCGCGCTCTCGCCGAACGCCTCGCCGCACCGTTTGATTCGGCGATCCGTCTCGCGTTGCAGGACGCACTCGGGGCGGCGGCTGAGGAGATCACCTGCGAGCTTGCGCCGGGGTCTGTCGAGTTGCGGATCCGGGGACGGAACCCCGAATTCGTGGTCACGCTGCCGCCGGCGGACCGGCCGGCGGACGACCTGCCTGGGAACAGCGAAGAGCAGGGCTCTGCTCCCGGTTCGCTGAGCCTTGGCTCCGCTGAGGACAGCGGTACCTCGCGGATCAACCTGCGCATGCCCGACCAGCTGAAGACTCGAGTCGAGCAGGCGGCGAGCGGCGAAGGTCTATCGGTCAACACCTGGCTCGTGCGAGCGGCGAGCGTCGCACTGGACCGAGCCGGCCCCGGCCGCCACGAGGGACGTACCTCGCGCGCGTCTGGCCGGTACACCGGCTGGGTTCGATGACCCGTCAACGCACAGGAGAAACGGCCATGCCCACGTTCGATACCCCGGAACCAATCCTGGTCACGCTCGAGATCGGCGTCGGTGACGTGCGGATCGCCGCAAGCGATCGCAAAGACACCACAGTCGTAGTGCGTCCGACCGACCCCGGCAAGAAGTCCGATGTGGCAGCCGCCGAGCAGACCCGTGTCGAGTTCTCGAACGGCCGGCTGCTCGTCAAGGCCCCGAAGAGCTGGCGTCACTACGCGCCGCGCGGCGGCGGCAACTCGATCGACGTGCAGATCGAGCTCCCGGCGGGCTCCGAGCTGCGCGGCGAGGCGGGGGTTGCCGCGCTGCACAGCGCGGGTCGCCTCGGCGAATGTCACTACACCAACGGTGTCGGTGATATCCAGATGGAGCAGGCGGGTCCCGCGCACCTCAGCACCGGGGTCGGCGACGTCGGGCTGGACCGGGCTTCGGGCCACGCGCAGATCAGCACAGGATCGGGGGCCGTACGAATCGGCTCGGTCGACGGTACCGCGGTGATCAAGGGGGCCAACGGCGACACGTGGGTCGGCGATGTCACCCGTGACCTGAGGGTGGTTGCTGCCAACGGGTCGATCGCGGTCGACCACGCTCACGCCGCGGTCGTTGCGAAGACCGCGAACGGCGACGTCCGCATCGGCGATGTGGAGGGTGGACCCGTCGTGGCTCAGACGTCGCTCGGCAAGGTGGATATCGGGATCCGCGAAGGCGTCGCGGCGTGGCTGGACGTCAACACGCACTTCGGCAAGGTGCACAACGAGCTCGACGTCACCGACCAGCCTCAGCCCGGTGACCGTACCGTCGAAGTCCGCGCCCGCAGCTCCTTCGGCGACATCACCATTCGCCGCTCGGTTGCGAGCACAACCGCGGCGAGCGCCGTATGACCGGCCAAGTCGCGGTGCGGGTCATCAGGCTGACCGCCGCCGGCTGCGTGTGGTCCCGTGCGCGGTACACCGCTACGTGAACTCGAGAGATCGCGGCGCCGCAGCGCAGGCTAGGCACCACCCGGATGCCGGCGTATCTCGCGCGCGATGTCGTCTTCCGTGATCGGTTGGCGCACATAGACCTCCCACGCATGCAAGGCAAGGCCGATGCCCCAGCCTCCGATGACCCACCCCGGCCAGAAGTAGCCATGGCCGGTGACGAACCAGATCATCACAATCGCCGCGTTCACCACGATGTAGGTGACCAGATGCATTGCAAGATCGCGCCGAGCCGATAAGCGCTTGATGGCCGCGCTGCGAGCATCCGTGGGTTCAACCAACGAGTTCGTTTCTGTCATTGTCGTGTCCTCCACGTTGATTGTCCAAGATGGCCGGCGCCGGTCCCACGGCCGTTGGTAACTCGGGCACGGGGGCCAATGTCACCAACCTCGCACGGCTTGGACGAGCTACCGGGGCGGAGCCCGTAACGGACGAGATGGTCCCAGGGGATGGAGTCGAACCATCGGTACACGGTTTTACAGACCGCTGCCTTGACCACTTGGCTACCCTGGGA
>CAVZQR010000014.1:0-212077 GCA_963777445.1 Candidatus Dormiibacterota bacterium
ACGGCACCGATCACGGGGGGTTTCGTCGAGATCGTCACCGCAGGTATCTCCTGATCGCGGTCTTCGCCTCGTCCACAACTGCGAACAGGGCCGGAGGCCACCTCTTGTACCGTCAAAGGACCCGCGATCTGTGGGTCGGGAGCGACACAGAAGGACGGCCTGAAGATGAGATCGCCGGGGGGTGGCGCGCTGTCGTGCCTTGAGCCCGTCGCGGCCTGGTCGCCTATCCGCTTACGTCTGCGGTGATCGTCTTCGACGCTCGCCTTGGTTGACGCTGATGCGTCGGCGTGCCCTCCTCTTTCTCAACGCCCACGGAGATCGTGGACAGCTTTGCCGGCGCAACCGGATGGAGGTTGATCTCGTACCGCCGATCCGTCGAGACGTCATTGGGAACTGTGATGACCACGCGCATCGACGTCGCCGACATGTCGGTTGGTCGCTCTGCCACTGCTCCGGGGATATCGCAGTAAACCGTTGTTCTCCATGGCAGGAATCCACTGCCGGTGATGTCCAACGTGTTGCCCCGCCCGCATATGAGCGTGGAAGGGTGTACCCGGGGGCGCGTCTGGTGGAGCTTCGTGACGCGGCGGACGAAAAGCCAGTAACCGCCCATCGTGGCCCAGATCGCTATCGCCACGATGGGAAGCACGATATGAGCCGTGGTGTCGCCGCCGATGAATCCAATCCCGGTGGCAACGCCGAGCAAGATGGAATAGAGGGCGAACACCGCGCTCACGGAGTGCGTTGCGATGGCGTTCGCGCTGATCGTGGTTGTGACGCGAATAACGGGGGACGCGGACGCCACCTCCAGGTCCATCGAGCGCTCCACCGCGGCACTGAGCATGACGTGGTAGTACATGTCGATACCAAAGAGAGCGATGACCAGGAACATCGTGGTGGCCGCCGCAACCGGGAGCACCGAGCCCGTGTGGGTGATGCCGGCGGCGATTCCACTGGCGGTCAGCAAGGCGGTGATCAGCGAGAACCCGTACTTTCTGAGGTCCTCGAGGAGTTGGTCCATCCTGTCGATGGTGTTTCGGCAGGCTGCCATCTCGTCGAACGCTTCGGCCATCCCTAACCTCCAACAATTTCGGGCGCCAAGTTTGCGCCAGCCACCACCGGCTTGTCAGTCGGCTGCGACGCTCGGAGTCGGGACCAATGCCTCTAGACAGGCCGCGCGATGCGGTATCTGATATGGCTGCGGACCAACCTGTCGATGCCCTGAGGTGGGCAGATGAACGCGAACAAGATCGTGGTTGGAGTCAATGGGTCGGCGGCGTCAAACGTGGCTCTCGAGTGGGCGGTCCAGCAGGCGGTGCCCCGCGAGGCCGAGATCATAGCGGTCCACGTGATCAGGCCGGCGGGTGTTCACTCGCCCGGCACGACCGTGACCGATGTTCGCCTGCGGGAGTTCGACTACCTCGGGGACGAGATGCGCGCGCGAGTGAAGCAGGAGTTGTTCGAGCCTCTGACCACCTCGGAGGTCAAGCATCGGATCCGGATCGTCGAAGGCCGCCCCGCCACCGGGATCCTGCGCGTCGCCGATGAGGAGGATGCCGGCCTGATCGTGGTCGGGAATGGCTTGCACAGCACCATGGAAGAGCTCTTCCTGGGAAGCGTCGCCCATGAGTTGACCCACAGGGCGACGCGGCCGCTCACCATCGTTCCCATGGCCGCTCATGCCGGGGCGATCGATGCCCTCGGCACCGCTCAGCGGTCCGGGACTGTTCCACGCCAAACCCGGTCACATCGCAGCGGCGATCACGGCGACGAGACGGGAGCCGTCACTCTTCTGTCGATTCGTTAGCGAACCGCCGAGCCGCAGCACGGCACTGCGCGGCATCATTCCCGCGTGGATCTGGCCCGCACCCGCGCGACGGCGACGCAGCCGATGTCCCCGCTGATCAAGTGGGTCCTCCCGTGCGGCGTCCTGGCGCTCACCATCGCGCTCATCGGCGGGTACGAGTTCCACTGGTCGTGGACCGGCGTGAATCCCAACGATCAGCTGTGGGATCTGCTTCACGTAATCGTGCTGCCGGTCGTGCTCGCGACCTTGCCGATCTGGTGCCGGACGCGGCAGCGCTGGATGATGGAGTGGCACGTGGTCTTCGGCATTGTCGGCCTGGCCTTCGTGATCCTGGTGGTCGGCGGCTATGCGCTGAATTGGCGATGGACCGGGTTTCAGGGCAACACGCTCTGGGACTGGCTGGAGTTGCTCGCGCTGCCCGTCGTCGTCGCCTCCCTCCCCGTCTGGTTTGCGACCAACAAGCGATTCGAGGGTCGGTGGCGCGCCGTCGGGCTGGTCGGAACGACGGTGTTCGTCGTTGTCGTGGTGGGTGGCTACGCGCTGGACTGGGGCTGGACTGGCTTTCGCGGCAACACGCTCTGGGACTGGCTGCGCCTGCTGCTCGTCCCGTTCGTCCTCCCCGCGACGCTGGCCTGGTTCTCCGGGCGGGCTGAGTCGGAGCGTGAATCGCGCTCCCGAGTCCCGTCCTGACGTATCAGCTCGCGCGTCGTGCCAGTACCGCTGAACGTGGTCCGGCAGAGCTTCGAGCAACCACAAGGCAAAGACCGGCGAGGACCAGTGCGGTGGGGCCGAAGATCAGCTGCTCCCACGGCTCTGAGAGACGAGATTCGGGAGGGCGGCGACCGCAGTGACTGCCACCAGCACCCAGGTCGCGCGACCGAAGAGTTCGGTAGGCCGATGGACTGCCAGGAAGCCCGATCGTCCCAGGACCACCACCGCGGCGGTCAGCCACACGACCACCGCCACCACGCTGACGGCGCGCTCGCCGGCGGACAGCTGAGCCGTGCTGCCGCCGTAAGCGGCGTGTCCGAGTGGAGCGCCAAGCGCGAGGGCGAGTTCGAAGAGGGCGATGCCTGCGAATCCGACGGTCGCGACCACGGCGGCGATGCGGCCGGCGCGCCGGCTCGGGGCGAAGAGATTCATGACGGCACTTCCTTGCTGGATTTATCTTGACAGTGGTAAGTTATCATGGCAGGAGGTAACTTGTCAATGGCTAGATCCTCGTACCACCATGGCGATCTCCGCCGCGCGCTCTTTGACGCGCTCGCCGACGCGGTGCTCGAGGTCGGTCCGGCAGCGATCAGCCTGCGCGACCTCGCGCGCCGGGCGGGGGTGTCCCACGCCGCGCCGGCCCATCACTTCTCCGACAAGCGCGGCCTGCTCACCGCCTTTGCGGTAGAAGGCTACGAACAGCTCGACCGAGCGCTGACCACGGCGTCCGCATCGAGCGGCGGCGATTTCACCGAGGTCGGCGTCGCCTACGTCCATTTCGCTCTCGAGCATCGGGCGCATTTCGAGGTGATGTTCCGGCCGGAACTTCTGCGTCGCGACGACCCAGCGCTGCTCGAGGCGTCCCGGCGCACCTCGATGCACCTGCTCGCAGGCACGACGACCGCGTCCGCCGCGGCGCAGAGCGCAGACAGCGAAGCCGCGATGATCGGCGCATGGTCACTGGTGCACGGCCTGGCGACACTCCTGCTGGAAGGAAACATCCCCCCTGAATACGGGCCTCCGGAAGCGCTCGCACGCCGGGTCGCTCGTGCCCTCGGGGGAGCTGGAGAATCTCGAACGCCTGAGATCCCGTTGTCGCGGGTATCAAAAACATAGAGACGTCGACCAATTGCACCAGGAGGCACTCCAATGCTCATCAGCACCGCCAACGACCTGCCCGGCTACGAGATCACCGAGGTCCTGGGAGAGGTCTTCGGGCTGACTGTTCGGTCCCGGAACATCGGCTCTCAGTTCGGTGCGGGCCTGAAGTCACTCATGGGCGGCGAGCTCAAGGGGATGACCCAGAACCTCGCCCAGAGCCGTCAGGAGGTCATCGAGCGGATGTGCGGCGAGGCCACTGCGAAGGGCGGCGACGCCATCGTCGCGATGCGCTTCGACACCTCCGAGATGGGTGGCACCTGGACCGAGATCTGCGCCTACGGGACGGCGGTCAAAGCGCACAAGCTCTAGACGGCTGCAGCGAATCGGTCGAGCCGGAACGGCGAGAGGTCCGCGTCGCTCGTCCCTGTGGTGACGCGTTGCGCGATCGCCTCGCCGAGGCCCGCAGAATGCTTGAACCCGTGTCCAGAGCAGGGCGACACGAGCAGGACGCCGTTGATGTCGGGGTGCTCGTCGATCACGAAGTTCGCGTCCGGGGTGACCGTGTACAGGCATCGCGCGGTGCGGACGCACCGCGCGGATATGCCAGGGAGGCGTGAGCCGATCGTCGAGTCGTAGAGCTCGCGAGGCTCATCGGGATCGACCTCGATTGATGCGTCGTCGGCAGTCGTCGGGGCGTCGAGCTGCTCGGTTGCGACTTTGACCTCGCGGCTCCCGTCGACCGCAGGGAGCCCGTAGAAGGCGTTGCCGTCGCTGAGGCCCCAGATGTACACCGGCATCGCGCCGGGCCTGTGGTCCACCGCGTCCGGTCGCAACTCGAACCACATCATCACCTGCCGGTAGACGGTGAACAGCCGGTGCCGCTCCGGTTCGACGAAGTCGAGCACCCAGGGTCCGACCGCAAGCACAACCCTGCCGGCGTCGACGACCCCTTTGTCCGTCCTCACGCGTACGCCGCTGCCCGACGGCTCGACCGCGAGCACGCGCTCCTCGCGCCGGACCTCGGCGCCGAGCCGGGACGCGACCGAGAGCTCCGCTTCGACGCAGCGCTCCGGGCGGACAAAGCCCGCAGACGGTTCGAAGTACGCGGACTCGTCGCCGTCGAGGGCGAACTGGGGGAAGCGGCCGGCGACGTCCGCGGCGCTGAGCAATTCGTGCTTGATGCCATACCGGTTCGCGCAGGCGATCGTGCCGGCCAGGAATTCGTGGCGATGGTGCCCCGCAGCGCCGCCGCCGGCAGCCTCGATGATCAGGCCGCCGCACTGGGTGAGCAGGTCCTGACCGGTTTCGGCTTCCAGGTCTCTCCAGATCGAGTGCGAGCGCCTGACCAGTGGCGCGTAGGACTCGCCCTCACCGATCGCCTCGCGGGTGATCCGCGTGTCCCCATGGGTCGAGCCGTAGATGTGTGGCGGCGAGAACCGATCGATGCCAACGGCAGGGACCCCGCGCGTCGCGAGCTGGTACAGCGTGGCAGCACCTGCCGCACCGAGGCCGACAACCGCCACGTCGTACGTGCTCACGGCCGCAGCCTACTACCCTGGGATGGTGGGCCAGGAGCACTACTTCAGCGCCGATCCGAAGGTCGCCTCGCGACCAAGAACAATTCAGGTCGCCCTCCCCGACCTGGCCTTCGAGCTCGACACCGATCGTGGCGTCTTCGCCCACGGCCACCTCGACTTCGGGACGGATCTCCTCCTCCGGAGCCTCCCGACGGTTCCGCCGGGTGAGTTGTCGACGTTGGGTGCGGCTACGGCGCCATCGCCATCACCCTGGCACTGCGCAGCCCCGAAGCCCGGGTCTGGGCGGTGGACGTCAACCGCCGCGCGCTCGACCTCTGCGCCCGCAACGCCGAGCGAGCCGGGGCCATCAACGTCGTCCCGGCCGAGCCGGACGCGGTGCCCGAGCGCATCCGGTTCGCGGCGGCGTACTCCAACCCACCGGTCAGGCTGGGCAAGCCGGCACTCCATGAGCTGCTGCTGACCTGGATCGCGCGCCTCGAACCCGGAGCGGTCGCAACCCTGGTGGTCCAGCGGCATCTCGGTGCCAACTCGCTGGCCGCGTGGCTGACCGGCCACGGACACCCGGTCGACCGCGTCCGGTCGAAGAGCGGATACCGCGTTCTCGAGGTGCATGGCGCCACCGACAGCCCGCATGATGGCAGCCGTGTCCGCTAGCCCCGGCCCCGTCGGCTTCATCACCATCAACGTCGACCCGGTCCTGAATATCGGCCCGCTGCCGATCCACTGGTACGGGGTCATGTACGCGCATGGCGTTCCTCGCCGCGTACCAGTTCGGAGTGTTGCCCTACGCGATCAAGCGGGGCCTCCCCAAGTCCGTCGCCGAAAAGATCTGCGTCTGGACGATCATCTTCGGGCTCCTCGGCGGCCGTCTGTACTACGTGGTGCAGCAGCCCAACCTCTGGCAGAACTACATCCTCCATCCCATCAACATCATCGCGTTCTGGCAGGGCGGGATGGCGTTCTTCGGAGCCATCATCGTGGGCTTCGCGACCCTCGCGATCTGCGCGTGGCGCTACGGATACAACCCCTGGCTCGCGCTTGACGGGGGCGTGCTCTTCGCAGTCGTCGGGCAGCCCATCGGGCGCATCGGCAACGTGATCAACGGCGACATCCTCGGCGCACCGAGCACCCTCCCCTGGGCCACCGCGTACTCGAATCCACACGCGATCCTGCAGACCGGCTTCAGCCTCTGCACGCCGGCGCAATGCATCGCGTACCAGCCCGCGGCGGTGTATGAGGCGCTCGGCACCATCTGCATCGGCATCGTCCTGTTGATCCTGGTGCGCAGGAATGTGCGCCCCGGTGTTCTCGCCATCACCTACGTCGCGCTCTACGCGATCAGCCAGCTGATCCTCTTCGAGTTCCGCGCGAGTGAGCCGCCCGGGCCGCTCGGGTTACGTGAGGCGCAGTGGACATCGATTGCCGTGCTGGTGCTCGGCGTGCCCCTCCTCTACGCGCTCTGGCGAAGAACACAATCTCGGTTCGACAGGCGATCTCCAAGCGAAACCGGGACGCCTCAGGAGCAAGCGACGGCTCTGTGATAGATCTGTCGCCCTACGGCATCATCGGGTTCATCGTGGGGGCGTTGACCCTGCTCATCATCGCCCGCATCGCGGTGTCCTGGATCGGGCTGAGTCCATGGCATCCGGTGGTTCGGTGGCTGCGCATCATCGTCGACCCGATCCTCGCGCCCTTCCGGCGTATCCTCCCGAGCTTCAGCGGCATCGACTTCTCGCCGATCCTGGCGATTGTGGTCATCTACTTCGTCGGCCAGATCCTGCAGACGCTGGTTCTGGGTGGCGGGATCAATCCCGCCTTCACCTTCGTTTCCCTTCTCGAGCAGCTGATTGTCGATATCGCGATCGCGATCGCGATCATCGTGTTCGTGCGCATCCTGCTCGCGGTGTTTCACGCCGATCCGTGGCACCCGATGGTGCAGATGGTCCGGACCGTCAGCAATCCACTGGTCGCCCCGTTTGCCGGGCTGCACCGCGGCAGGGTGACTGCGGGAATCGATTACCCCGCAATCGCCGCGCTGGTCATGTACATCGTCCTGATCATCGCGATCAGGGTCGTCTTCGGACTGCTGCTCGGATCGATCTGAGCGGCGAACTGCGGTCAGCGCCGCGCGGCGGCGCGCTCGCGCTCCGGGGCGCGGACCCGACGCATCTCGACGCTGTAGGCGCTGTCCCCGACGACAAGCTCAACGGCACGCTCAAGCGCCGGACACGGGTCGACTGCGAAGTCGACTGCGAGCGTGATCTCATCGACACTCGTTCCCGAGTCGACGTGGAGGACGACAGGGCAATCGCCCTGGTGCTCCTCGAGCGCGCGCCGCAGTGCTCCCAGAACAGCGATCTGCGAGGCGTTGACGCTGATGTGCACTGTGCTGTCCCGCCGCCAGGCCGCGAGACGAGGGTCGTCATATGCGTACACGGCTTCGGCAAGGATCTGCGGGGGCTCGACGTCGACGCGGTCCTCCTCATCAGCCGCAGGTGCCGGCGTGCCACCGCCCATGGTGCGACCGGCCTCCACCTTGCCCCGCACCACAATGACGGCGTCCGGGCGCAGCACTGCCGCGCACTCCTCGAAGACCCGCGCGAACACCACCACCTCGACACTTCCGGTGAGGTCCTCGATCTGGAGCGCTGCCATGCGCTGCCCGGTCGTGCTCCGGCGCGGCACGAACGTGCGCATGTCGCGGATCGCGCCGCCCACCTGCACGATGAGCCCGTCGAGATGCGCGCCCAGCTCGTTGATGGTGGTGTCGACGCGCTGCTGCAGCTCGCCGGCAATCCTGCGCAACGGGTGGTCGCTCAGGTACATCCCCAGGAACTCGCGCTCCCAGCTCAGGCGTTCGTCGGCGGCGATCGCGAACGGGCCGTTGACATCGCGACCCTCGAGGTCGTCCGCGGCCTGCGACACCGGCTCGATCAGCACGATCGTCTCGCCGAACAAGGAGGTCTGACCCAACTCCCGCTCGCGACGGATCGTCGCAGCGCGGTCGATGACGCGGTCGAGCACCGCCAGCATGGCGCCACGCTCGCCGAGCGAATCACACGCCCCGCTGCGAATCAACGCCTCGACAACGCGGCGGTTGAGGTCGCGGCTCGCCACGCGCAGGCAGAGGTCGAAGAGCGACACGAACGGACCACCGGCATCCCGGTCCGCAACGATCTCGGCGGCGACGCGCTCGCCCACGTTCTTGATGTGGCGGAGTCCGTACAGGATCTCACCCTGCTCCTCATCGCCCAGGCTGAAGGCTGACGCGCTGCGGTTGACGTCCGGCGGGCGGACCACCAGCTGGCGTGCGTGCGCGTCGAGGATCGACTGCTTCAGCTTGTCGAAGTTGTCCGCCCTGCTGTTGAGCAGCGCGCACATGTACTCACGGGGGTAGTTCGCCTTCAGGTACGCGGTCTGGTACGCGATCAGCCCATACGAGATGCTGTGCGCGCCGTTGAACCCGTACCCCGCGAAGAGCGCAATGAGCTCGAACAGTTGCAGCGCGGTCTCCGGCGCGACGCCTCGCGCCGCGGCACCACTCAGGAACTGTTCGCGCTGCTTGGACATCTTCACCTTGTCCTTCTTGCCCATCGCCGCGCGCAGGATGTCAGCCTCTCCAAGCGTGAACCCGGCGACCGCCGATGCGATCTTCATCACCTGGTCCTGGTAGAGGATCGCCCCGTACGTGTCCTTGAGGATCGGCTCGAGCTCGGGGAGCATGTAGGTGACCGGCTCCTCGCCGCGCTTGCGTCGCATCCACGTCGCCGTTGCTCCGCCTTCGATCGGACCCGGCCGGTTGAGGGCGACCGCGACGCCGAGATCCTCGAGGCACTTCGGCTGCATGTCGATGAGGATTCGCTTTGCGAAGGTCGCCTCGAGCTGGAAGATGCCGTGAGTGTCGGCCTTGCCGAGCAACTCGTAGGTCTTGGCGTCGTCGAGCGGGAGCTGGTCGATGTCGAGGTCGATCCCCCGTGAGGACCGGACCATCTGCGCGGCCTCGTCGATGACGGTGAGGTTGGACAGCCCGAGCAGGTCGATCTTGAGCAGTCCGATCCGGGACACACCGTTCATGTCGTACTGGGTGACCGCGGTGCCGTCACCGGCCGTCGAGCGTTGCAACGGCACGATGTTGGCGAGCGGTTCCGAGCCGATGACGACCGCTGCCGCATGCGTCGACGCGTTGCGACAGATCCCCTCGAGCCGCTGCGCATTGTCGATGATGTGCTTCGCCCAGTCCTCGTGCTCGTACAGGTCCTTCAACTCGCGGCTTTCGGTAAGCGCGCGATCGAGCGTGATGTTCACCACCTGCGGCACCAGTTTCGCCAGCCGGTCGACATCAGGAAGGGGAACGTTGAGCACCCGCCCCACGTCGCGGATCGCCGCCCGAGCCGCCATCGTCCCGAAGGTGATGATCTGCGCGACCCGATCGCGTCCGTACTTCTCCTGCACGTAGGTGAGCACGCGATCACGTCCGCGGTCATCGAAATCAATGTCGATGTCGGGCATCTGCACGCGCTCGCGGTTGAGGAACCGCTCGAAGATCAGCCCGTAGCGGAGCGGCTCGATGTCGGTGATGTGGAGCACGTAGCTCACCAGTGATCCGGCGGCGCTGCCGCGCCCGGGCCCGACGCGCACTCCGTCGCACCGTGCCGCCCTGATCAGGTCCCAGACGATCAGGAAATACGCTGAGAAGCCCGTCTCACGGATGACGTCGAGCTCCATGTGCAGGCGCTCGCGTACCTCCTCGGTCACCGCGTCCGCGTAGCGCTCGCGCACCCTGCCTCGCAGAGCTCGCGCAGGTAGGTGTCGGCGTCGAGACCCTCGGGGATCGGCGAGTACGTGGGCAGGAGGTTCTGCCCCAGCTGGATCTCGACGTGGCAGCGATTCGCAATGGCCATCGTGTTGCCGACGGCCTCCCCGTAGTCCGCGAATCGGTCGCGCATCTGCTTCGTGGTCGCGAGGTAGTACTCGGGCCCTGAGAAGCGGAATCGCCGCTCCTCCTCGCGACGCGCACCCGTCTGAAGGCAGAGCAGGATGTCGTGCGCCTCGGCGTCCTCGGGCTTGATGTAATGCGAGTCGTTGGTGGCCACGAGCGGCAGGCCGGTTCGACGCGCCACCTCGAGCAGGCCGGCGCGCACGGTGTCCTCCTCAGGAATGCCGTGGTCCTGGAGTTCGAGGAAGTAGTTGTCAGGCCCGAAGATCTCGGCATGGTCGCGCGCGACCGCCTCGGCTGCATTCATGTCGCCGCGAAGGATCGCCTGGGGCAGCTCGCCGCCGAGACATGCCGACAGGCAGATCAGGCCCTCGGCGTGCTCCGCGAGCAACTCGCGATCGATGCGCGGCTTGTAGTAGTAGCCCTCGAGATGCGCAGTGCTGACCAGCTTGATGAGGTTGCGATAGCCGGCATCGTTGCGTGCGAGCAGGATCAGGTGGTTGGGATCGCGGTCCGTCCGCCCCTCCCGATCGTGGCGCGAGCGCGGCGCCATGTACATCTCGCAGCCCAGCACAGGATTGATCTTTGCCGCGCGCGCGGCGGCGTAGAAATCGATGGCTCCGTAGAGGACGCCATGGTCCGTGATGGCGATGGCCGTCTGGCCCATCGCCTTCGCGCTGTCGATGAGTTCCTTGACGCGTGAGGCACCGTCGAGCAGCGAGAACTCGCTGTGCGTATGCAGGTGGGCAAAGCCTCCCAACTCGATCTCGTCGCTCGTCGCCGACGGCTCCTCCACGCTGCCTCCTGGGTGCGGTCGATGACAACGAACAGACGTACGCTACCACTCCACAGCGACCCGCCGCCGCGGGGAGTGAGGGTACCCCTCAGCGGGTACCGGAGGGCTCCGGCGCCTCCTCGTCAGCGGGCGCCGGGGTGCGGGTCAGCTGCACCACGCTCTCCACGTGATAGGTCTGCGGAAACATGTCGACGATGTCGAGTGAGTCCACCCGATAGGGTCCCGACGCGACCAGCGTATGCAGGTCGCGGGCGAGCGTCGCCGGGTCGCAGGAGACGTACACCACCCGCTCCGGACCGGCGAGCGCGAGCCATCCGGTGACGCGCCCAGAACAGCCGGCGCGCGGCGGGTCGAGGATCACCACATCGGCCATCTCCGCTGCGCCGACACGCGGGAGCGCATCCTCGACCGGCGAGAGCACGAAGTGCATACGCTCGGCGACGTCGTTGACGCGCGCATTGAGCACGCCGAGCTGCGCCGCGCCGCGGTTGCTCTCGATGCAGACCACCTCGCGCGCGTCCGCGGCAAGGTGACATGCGAGCACTCCGATCCCGGCGTAGGCGTCAACCACGCGGAGCCCCGCGTGACCACCGAGCGCGTCGATGACGCACTGGTAGAGCACGTCCATCTGCGCCCAGTTGACCTGGATGAACGCGTCGGGCGTCACCCGAAAGGTCATTCCCCGCCAGCGGAGTGTCGTCGAGGTGGTGCTGACGCGCCCGCCGTCCGGCAGATCGAGACCGCCGTCGAGCGCGCCACTCGCCAGCCCCTTGGCGGGCTTGGCGTGGATGAGCAGCTCCTGACCCTCCTCACCGACGGTCAGGTGGAGGGTGCCGAGCGCATTGGTCGCGCTGGAGTTGAGGAGCCTGCGCAGCGCGGGCAGGGCCGTCGTGATCCGCGGGTGATGGATCAGGCAGTCGTCCACCGCAATCGGTCGCCAGCTGCGCGCCCGGTTGAAACCCAGCGCCGGGGGCGTCGAGTCATTGCCTGCGATGACGTGGAACTCACCGCGCAGGCGATACCTCCACGGATCGTCGACCGCGTGCATGCGCGGCGCGGGGTGCTCGATACGCTGGCGGTGCAGCGCGTCGAGCACGATGTCCCGCTTCAGCTCGACCTGATGCGCGTACGCAATGTGCTGCAGCTGACAGCCACCGCACCTGGGGACGTAAGGGCACGGCGGTGTGACCCGATGCGGCGAAGCCTCCACGACCCGGACGACCTCGGCGAACGATGTCGAGCCCTTGCGATACCTGACCGAGATCTCAACCTCCTCGCCCGGTATCCCTCCCTCGACGAGCATGGTCGCGCCCTGATCGTCATGTGCGAGGCACAGCCCACCATGGACCATGCGTCCGAGACGCACCCGGGCTACTGCTCCGAGAGCCGGTCGCGCAGGAGACGGTTCACCAGCGGCATGTCCGCCTTGCCACCGGTGGCTTCCTTGACCGCGCGCATCAACTGGCCGAGGGCCTGCTGCTTTCCGGCGCGGAAGTCGGCGGCGGCCGCGGGGTGCGCGGCAATCGCGGCATCGACCAGCGCGGCGAGCTGAACCGTGTCACTCACCTGGCCGAGGCCGCGATCCCGTACCAGCGCCTCGGGATTCCCACCGGGGACGTACAGCTCGGCAAGCAGCTCCTTGGCGGTCGGCCCGTTGATCGTGCCGGAATCCACGAGCCGGAGCAGGCTCGCAAGGCCGTCGACGCCGAGACCGCTCTGCTGCAGCGGCACCCGATGCTCGTTCGCGAGTGCCGCGACGTCACCGCTCTGCCAGTTTGCGGCAAGTTTGGCTGGAACACCCGCGGCGACGAGGGCCTCGAAGGTATCGGCCTCCTCGCGGGTGGCGGTGAGCACCGCGGCGTCGTAGGCCGTGAGCCCGTACTGCGCCTGGAAGCGATGCGCCCTGGCCTCGGGGAGCTCGGGGAGCCCCGAACGCACCCGCTCGACGTACTCCGCGTCCAGGCGCAGCGGCGGCAGGTCGGGCTCGGGGAAGTAGCGGTAATCGTGAGCCTGCTCCTTGCTCCGCTGCGAGATCGTGCGGCCCTGCGCCTCCACCCAGCCCCGCGTCTCCTGGACGAGCGTGCCGCCGGCGTCGAGCACGCCGGTCTGGCGCTCGATCTCCGATTCCAATGCGTGTTGCACCGCGCGGAACGAGTTCATGTTCTTGACCTCGACCTTCACGCCGAGCTCCTGGGCACCGCGTGGACGGAGCGAGATGTTGGCATCACAACGAAACGACCCCTTCTCGAGGTTGCCGTCGTTGACCCCGATATACGTGAGGATCTGGCGCAGGCGCACCAGGTACTCGCGCGCTGCTTCCGGGGTGCGCAGGTCCGGTTCGCCGACGATCTCCATGAGCGGTACCCCGCACCGGTTGAGGTCGATCAACGACGAGGTCGCGCTCTGCAACACGTCGCCGGCATGGTGCATGGTCCCGGTGTCCTCCTCGAGGTGGACGCGCGTGATCCCGCATCGAACCGCGTCGCCGCCGACGGGAAACTCGAGATGTCCGTTCAGGGACAGGGGCAGATCGTATTGCGAGATCTGGTAACCCTTGGGGAGGTCCGGGTAGAAGTAGTTCTTGCGGTCGAACTTGGTGAACGCGGGGATGTCGCAGTGCAGCGCGAGCGCGGTGCGCACCGTGTACTCCACTGCCTGCTGATTGATGGTCGGCAGGACACCTGGCAGCCCGAGGCACACCGGGCACGTGTTCTCGTTGGGAGCGGCGCCGGTGTAGTCCGCCGGGCAGGGGCAGAACATCTTGCTGCGCGTGAGCAGCTGGGCGTGCACCTCGAGCCCGATCACCACCTCGTAGCGGTCCACGGCCGCAGGGATGGTGGCTGCCGTGGTCATGCGGCAGCGCTCGCATAGGGCGAGAGCACGGTGTGGAAGCCGGTCGCCTGCTCGTACGCATGGGCAACTCGCAGCACGCGCGAGTCCTCGAACCGGGGCGCGATCACCTGCAGCCCGACCGGCAGACCGTCGACGAACCCGCAGGGGACCGAGATGCCGGGAATGCCCGCCAGGTTTGCCGGCAGGGTCACGACGTCGCACATGTACATGGACAGGGGGTCGTCGTGCGACCCCATCGGGAATGCCACGCTCGGCGAGGTGGGACACACGATCGCGTCCACCTCCCGGAACACCGCTTCAAACTCCTGGCTCACCAGGGTTCGCACCTTCTGCGCCTGACGGTAGTACGCATCGTAGTAGCCGCTCGACAATGCGTACGTGCCGAGCATGATCCGGCGCTTGACCTCGTTGCCGAAGCCCGCCTCTCGCGTCTGCAGGTACATATCGGTGAGCGACGCCCGCTCGACGCGGTTGCCGAAGCGCACACCGTCGTAGCGCGCGAGGTTGGACGAGCACTCGGCCGGAGCGATGATGTAATAGACGCTCAGCGCGACATCGGTGCTCGGCAGCGACACCTCCTGGAGCGTCGCGCCCTGGCCCTCGAGCACGCGGAAGGCGGCCTCGACAGCCTCGCGAACCCCGGGTTCAGTGCCCTCGCCCAGATACTCGCGCGGTATGCCGAGCCGCATGCCCGCAACGCCCGCGTGCAGCGACGTGAGCGGATCGTCGACGGTCCGAGGGTCCGAGGTGCTGTCCCGCGGATCGTGCCCGGCGATCGCCGAGTAGACCAGGGCACAGTCCTCCACGGTCCGTGTGAATGGGCCGATCTGGTCGAGCGACGATGCGAAAGCGATGAGCCCGTAACGGGAAACGCGCCCGTACGTCGGCTTGAACCCGACCACACCGGTGAGTGCCGCGGGCTGCCGGATCGAGCCACCGGTATCGGTGCCGAGTGAGTACGGCACCGAGCCTGCGGCAACCGTCGCGGCACTGCCGCCACTGCTCCCACCGGGAACGCGCTCGATGTCCCACGGGTTGCCGACCGGTCCATACGCGGAGTTCTCGGTCGACGACCCCATCGCGAACTCGTCGCAGTTGGTCTTCCCGATACACACAGCGCCTGCGTCGAACAGCCGCTGCACCGCCGTCCCCGTGTACGGCGGCTTGAACCCGCGCAACATCTTCGATCCCGCGGTGGTCTCGATGCCATCGACGCAGAGCACGTCCTTGAGCGCCATGGGGATGCCGCACAACGGCGATGCGGTATCGGGATGATCCTCGAGGGTGCGTGCCGCAGCGTCCGCCTGTTGCTCGGCGAGCTCGCGGGTGACGCTCAGGTAGGCGTTCAAGTCCGTGTCGCTGCGCTCGACGTGCGCGAGCGCGTCAGTCAGCAGCGCGCCCGGAGTCGTGCTGCCGTCACGCAGCGCGACGGCGAGCTCGCTGATCGTCCTAGGCGTCAAGATCGCTGCCCTGGATCGCTCCGACCACGAAGTAGCTGCCGTTCGAAGCGGGCGCGTTGCTGAGCGCCGCCACGGCACCGATCGGCCCGGCCGCCACGTCGGCACGCATCACGTTGACGAGGTCACCGACCTGCGCAGTTTCCGCAAGTGTCGATGTGTCGACCTTCTGGAGCCGGGCGATGTGGTCGAGGATCGCTTCGAGCTCTCCGAGAAGACGGTCCTTCTCGGCGTCGGTCAGGCCGATCCTGGCCAGGGTTGCGACGTGGTCGACGTCATCGCGAGAAAGTGTCATGGAGCCGCTATTATCCCGGCCTCTCGTCTGATTCGAGTGGGAGCCAGGTCAGCACGGTCTGCTCGGTCGGTGCAAATCCGGCCGCGATGTAGGCGGCCAGCGCCGCGTGGTTGTCACCTCGAGTCCACACGCAGGCGAACGTGACCTCGCGGCTGCGGATCAGCTGCATCGCCTCGACCATGAGGCGGTGAGCCACCCCCTGGCCTCGGCCCGCGGGCCGGACGTAGAGCTCCGCAATCTCGGCTTCGAGCCCGGTGCCCGGGTCGAACAGCGCCACCCAGCAAAGGCCGATCGCGTCGCCGTCCGGCGTCCGCGCCACCAGGATGTGGTTCTCCCCGATGAAGCGTGGAGATGTCGTGAGCCGGGCGCTCAGCTGCTCGGAGGTCTCCTCGGGGTGGTCGAAATGCCGCTGCTCGGCGAGCGCCAGGTCGACCAGCATGGCTCGGACCTGAGCATCCTGATGATCCTCGAGGGTTTCGATGCGAACGTCATCGAGATCTCCCATGCGCCGTCATTGTGGCGGCTCACGGCGCGACGACCCCGCCTCCCGCACTGACACCGGATGCGCTACCAGTGCTTCCGGTGCTTCCGGTGCTTCCACTGCTTCCAGCGCCGCCGCCGCCGATGCCGTTGCAGATGTTCGGCGGTTGGGGCGGCGCAGTTGTTCCGACAGGTTGCGCCGGTTCCGCGATGGGGTTGCACGGCGGACCGGGAGGGACGCTCACGGGGGAGGGAATCGGGATGGTCACGCTCGGTCCCGAAGTTCCGCCCCGCCGGCTCCAGTCGGAGCCGTTCCACGTCCAGGTCTGGTCGTACCAGCCGGCGACGCGGGATGTGGTGCCGGCGCCGCCGAAGAGCACCACCTGACCCGTGGCGGCGTCGAATGCCGAGGCTGCACCGCTGGTGATCGGAGGCGTGGTGCCCGGGTGCACCCGCGTCCAGACACCGGTCCAGAGCCACGTCTGCCCGTCGCCGGTGAGCAGCAGATCGCTTTTCGCGGCGGGATCACCGACGAAGGTGGCACCCGGAGTGGCGGGTCCGTTCCTGTAGGTGGTGACCTGCTTCCAGGCCGTCCCGTTCCAGATGGTTTCGGACCCGGTGCAGCAGGCCGCCTGCTTGACGGGAGGTCCCGCCACGCAGCCCTGACACGGCAGGGGCTGGGGGATCGGCGCGATGAAATTGCCGCCGAAGCTCGCCAGCCTGCCGGTGACCGCGTCAGCGACGATCGAGGAGCCGATCCAGTCGGAGGCCGTCGTGGTCGCGCTCGAAGCAATCACCTTCCACTGGTGGCCGTTCCACGTCCACGCGGGCGCGACGATCGGAAACACGGGGCACAACGGGTGCGCAACCGGCGTTCCCCCGACCTGCATCGGGCAGGCGATCGCAGGCTGCGCCGCTCCCAGGGCGGGCTGCGCAAAGGGGCCGCGAGTGAGGAGCACCGCCCGTCCCGTCACAGGGTCGGTCGCGAGGGTGCCACTCCCGAAAACGACGTCTGGCGTGGAGCCCGAGGCTTTCGACCATTCGGTGCCGTTCCACAACCAGGTGACCGCGCTCGGCGCGATGTAGGTGGCGCAAGTGGGAGGCACCGTCGTGATGCCCTGCGTGGCGCTGCCCGTGACGGTCGGCGCCGGTGCGATGGCGGGGATCGGATTTCCAGGTGGGATGAAGGTCGACGTCGAGCCGGACGAGTTCGAAGAGCCCGAGCCGCCCGAGGACGAGCCCGAAGAGCCCGAGACGCCCAAGCACGCAATCGGGCCCATGTTGGAGCCCGCCACCTGCTGGCTCCCGACCAGGAGCACGTCATGTGTCACCGGGTCGTACGTCATCTGCGCGTTGTCCATGGGAGGCGGCGATGTCGCGGGGCGAGCCTGTGTCCACCCCGAGCCGTCCCATGTCCAGGTGTCGTTGAGGGAGCGGGACCTGCTCTGTCCGCCGAAGAGCACGACGGTCCCATTGGACGCGTCATAGGCCATCGCCGCCGCGACGCGGGCGGCGGGCTGCCCGGACGACGCTCCGGAGCCGTCTCCCGCGACAGCACGGATCCCGAAGAAGGCGCCGAGGCCGGCCCCGACGACGGCGACGCTCGCAATGCCCGCGAGGGGTCGCGACCAGGCCGCGCGGTGAAGTTCAGAACTCATGTCGCTGACACGCGAGCGATGCCCCACGGGTTCCCGGAGGAGGCACCTCCGTAGACTGGAGCTTCCAATGGCGGACATCGGCACCCAGCCCAAGAACCCCGAGCGGCTCGAGCTCGAGCAGCTGACGGCCCTGCAGCCCGGGCTCGCCCGGCTGATGCCGGAGATCGGCGCGCGATTCTGGAAGGCCTTCTACGCGGCTCGGGCCGCCAACTGGCCGCTCGCGAGCTGGCAGCTTCGGGAGATGCGCAAGCTGCTGCGGCTGTGTGAGGTGACCCGGCCGAAGTACACGACCGACATCGAGGAGTGGTTGCTCGACGACCTCGACCCGCTGCTGGCCGCACTCGAAGCCCGCGATTTCGTGACGTTCGAGAAGCTCTATCACGAGGCGGTCGATTCCGCAAACGACCTGCACCGGCGCTGGCAGAAGGAGTGGATCGTCTGGAAGCTTCCAGACAGTCCACCGCCTGATTTGGATCTCACACCCAGAGGCTAACCGCTACGTCGGATCGTGATCGCATGATGGCGTCGCTCATCGAGCACGGGATTCGCTCGCCGGCCGTGCTCCACGCCATGGCCGGCGTCCCCCGGGAGGAGTTCGTGCTCGAGGGCGACCGGGAGCGGGCCTACGCCGATCGGGCGCTGCCAATTGACGCAGAGGGACAGACCATCAGCCAGCCGCTGATGGTCGCGCTGGTCGTCGAGGCGCTCGAGCTGCAGCAGGGCGATCGGGCGCTGGACGTGGGCACGGGTTCCGGCTACCAGGCGGCGGTGATGGCTGCATGTGGCGCTCACGTCGTCAGCATCGAACGGGTCGGGTCGCTCGCGCGGTCAGCGTCGGAACGTCTGCGCAGGCTGGACTGCGACGTCGAGGTGGTCGAGGGCGACGGCACCCTCGGGGTCCCTGAGCGAGCCCCCTTCGACGCCATCGCCGTGGGGGCCGCCGCGCCGCGTCTTCCCCTCGAGCTCGCCCGCCAGCTGGTCGAGGGCGGACGCCTGGTGGTTCCGATCACCGACGGTCCCAACGGCGAGATGCTCACCCGCCTGCGCCTTGTCAACGGTCGCTGGGAGACGGAGTCGCTGGGACCCTGCCGGTTCGTGCCGCTGATCGGCGCCGACGGCTACCAGGAGGCCGGATCGAGCTGACCGGAGCTGGATCTACGACCCGGCCGGCACCCGGAACATCCTGATCCGCGCCGAGCCGCCGGACCGCTCGACGGCCTGGGCCGAGGCGTCGCCGAAGGCTGAGGAGAGCACCATCGCGACCTCCTGGTTTCCCGGGGGACGGTCCAGCTCGGGGCGCGACATGGTCACCGCGTACTGATCGATGCCATCCGGGCGGTTGGGATAACGGGACCGCGTGACGCTGACCCGAAGGCCCACCTCGAGCAGATCCAATTGGTGCCGCCCAGGTTCGCGCAGAGCGTCCGGATGGAGGAAATCCTCGTCGGCCCGGCGGCGCAGATCGGTGAGCTGCGCCTCGATCGGTCGAGAATCATCCATCCCCCTACGTTTAGCATGTCCGTGGCGCGAGGTATTCGATAAGGGCGTCCCCACAGACGCTCAATCGAACATCCTGACTCATCAGTCCCGGAGGACATCTCATGGCTAAAACAGTCGGCATCGACCTCGGCACCACCAACAGCGTGGTGGCCGTGATGGAGGGCGGCGAGCCCGTCGTCATCGCCAACGCCGAGGGCGGCCGCACCACCCCGTCGGTGGTCGCGTTCACGCGCACCGGCGAGCGCCTGGTCGGGCAGCTGGCCCGCCGTCAGGCCGCGGTCAATCCCGAGAACACCGTGTACTCGATCAAGCGCTTCATGGGCCGTCTCCTCAGCGAGGTCGGCACGGAAGCCAAGCAGGTGCCGTACAAGGTCGTGCCCGGCAAGGACGGCCGAGTGGAAGTCGAGGTCAACGGCGAGAACCACACGCCCGAGCAGATCTCGGCGATGATCCTGCAGAAGCTCAAGACCGACGCTGAGGCGTACCTCGGCGAGAAGGTCACCGACGCGGTGATCACCGTGCCCGCGTACTTCAACGACGCGCAGCGCCAGGCCACCAAGAACGCCGGTCAGATCGCGGGCCTCAACGTCCTGCGCATCATCAACGAGCCCACCGCTGCCGCTCTCGCATACGGCCTCGAGAAGAAGGAGAACGAGAAGATCCTCGTCTTCGACCTCGGTGGTGGAACGTTCGACGTCTCGATCCTCGAGGTCGGAGAAGGCGTCTTCGAGGTGAAGTCCACCAACGGCGACACCCACCTCGGCGGCGACGACTACGACCGCCGGATCGTCGACTGGCTGGCCGACGAGTTCAAGAAGGATCAGGGCATCGACCTGCGTGGCGATCGCCAGGCACTCCAGCGCCTCACCGAGGCCGCCGAGAAGGCGAAGATCGAGCTCTCGCAGCGTCAGGAGACCGAGGTCAACCTGCCGTTCATCACCGCTGATGCGTCCGGCCCCAAGCACCTCGCGATCACGCTGTCGCGCAGCAAGTTCGAGCAGCTCACCGACGATCTGACATCACGCTGCCGCGGCCCGTTCGAGGCGGCGCTCAAGGATGCGGGGATGACCGCCACCGAGCTCGACGAGGTGATCCTGGTCGGCGGATCGACGCGCATGCCGGTGATCCAGGAGCTGGTCAAGAGCTTCACCAACAAGGATCCGCATCGCGGCGTGAACCCGGATGAGGTTGTCGCGGTCGGCGCGGCGATCCAGGCCGGTGTGCTCAAGGGCGAGGTCAAGGACGTGCTCCTCCTCGACGTGACCCCGCTGTCGCTCGGGATCATGACCGAGGGTGAGGTGAACACCAAGCTCATCGAGCGCAACACCACCATCCCCACAGCGAAGACCCAGACCTTCTCGACGGCATCCGACAGCCAGCCCTCGGTTGAGATCGTGGTCCTCCAGGGCGAGCGCCCGATGGCGCGCGACAACCGAATCCTCGGGACGTTCACGCTCGACGGCATCCCACCCGCGCCGCGCGGCATGCCGCAGATCGAGGTCGGCTTCGACATCGACGCCAACGGCATCCTCAATGTCAGCGCCAAGGATCGCGGTACGGGCAAGGAGAACAAGGTGACGATCACCGGATCGACAACGCTCCAGAAGGACGAGGTCGAGCGCATGGTGAAGGAGGCCGAAGTCCACGCAGACGAGGACCGCAAGCGGGCCGAGTCGGTGGAGACCCGCAACCGTGCCGACCAGCTTGCCTACCAGGCCGAGAAGGCGCTTGCCGACGCGGGTGACAAGGTGCCGGCCGAGCTGCGTACCGACATCGAGGCCAAGGTCAAGGCAGTTCGTGACGCAATTGCCAGTAACGACTCGGACGCGACCAAGCGCGCGCACGACGACCTCGCGGCTTCGATCCAGAAGATCGGCGAGGCCGTGTACGCCCAGACCCAGCAGGCACAGCCCGGAACCGGGGAGCCGCATGCCGGCAACGGTGACGGCGGGGCTCCGGAGACTGGTACCGCTGACGGAACCGGCACCGGTGCAGGCGCCGGCGCAGACGACGTCGTCGACGCTGAATTCAAAGAGGTCTGAGCCTTCGGGCGAAGCCGGCAGACGCCCGCCGGCGGCCAGTTCCAGCCGCCGGCGAGGGCCGTCCTTCGACTGACGTTTCGCCGAGTTCGATGATCGGGCCGGATCCTACGTCCCCGGGCAGCCAACCCCGGCGGGCCCGACCGACGGCGCGAACGGTCCGATGATCACCGTGTCCCGGCGAACAAGCACCTCAACATCGCCGGATTCGTCCCGCTGAAGCAGCAAGTCCTGGTTCGCCAACCCTCTCACAGTGATGTGCCACGGCTGGCCTGGCGCCGCGCTCGCATCGACCACTCGGGTCGTCTGGCAGTTCACGGTAAGAGTCGGCCCGCCGGCCCAGGGAACGACGGCGACGTTCGCGCCGTCGACGTTGATGATCGTCATGGTGCCCGTACTGCCGCATGCAGCACTAGCGACGACCAGCACTCCGGTTGCAAGCAGGATCGCGAGCAGCCGCGAAGCAGCCGACCGAGGCGCGGGCAACATCCGCCCGATCCTCCCACCTCGGACTGCTGAAGACAAGGACCGCGTCACCTCGGTTTCCCAAGCGACGTATCGGGCTCGGTCCCGCTGAAGTACGGCTCCAGCCTGCAACGGCCCGCGGCCGGCGTGGGAACAATCCGGTTGCGTCGGCCGGCCGCATCGGTGCGCTACCCCAGACTCCCGGTCTGATGGGTGAAGGGAACGCATGTCTCGGCATCACCGGCCCCGAGCGGCCCGCCATGCCCCCAATCGGCCAGCACACCGATGGAGGTTCGGGATCATGAGCAGTTTCGGAATACCGGAGCCCCCGCCCTACGAACCGCCGCCGCCCGCCCCACCGTCGTTGAACGTGGAAAGCGAGGCGACATCAGACGACGAAGGCCATTCGCGGGTGTTTCGCGCCGTGGCCGGCAGCGCCATCGCCATCCTGGTGGCCGGTGGCGTCGCTGCCGCGGTCCTGGCGTTCGGATTCATTCGCGGTAGCGCCGACTCGATGGTGACGTTCGCACCCAGCGACACCGCCGTCTACGTCAATGTCGACCTCCAGCCCTCGGCCGGACAGCAACTTGCCCTCAACGACATCGTGGGGAAGTTCCCCGGGCTCTCGGGCTCATCGCGCGACGCCACGATCAATCACTGGCTGGATAGCGGATTGCGGCCCTCCGGTCTCTCGCACTCGGATGTGCGGGCGTGGCTCGGGTCACAGGTGTCACTGATCGTGCTCAAGAGCTCGGACGGCGCGATCCCGGCCGAGGTCTCGTTGCTGGCGAGCACAAACGACACCGCTGCGCAGGCGATGTTCGCGAAGTACAAATCCGGACCGACGGGCCAGCCCCTTCGCTGGACCGTGGCGACCTACGATGGCGTGACCGTCAATGTGGGCCAGGACCCATCCGGTGGCACGCAGGCGTGGGCCATCACCGGCCACACGGTCATCGCCGCGACGTCGGAAACGGCTGTCGACGAGGTCATCGACACGTCACAGGGCAAGCACGCGAGCCTGACCTCGCAAGCCGACTACACCGCCGTGCAGGCCCAGGTTCCGAGCGACCGCGTCGCCTTCCTCTACGTCGACGTTCCGCAGGTGAGTGCGCTGATCCCGTCCACCGCTGTGGCTGGCGCCGCATCGAGCTTGCGCGGCTATCGAGGGAGTGGGCGAGGCCGTGGTGGCGTCGTCGTCGGGAATCACCGTCTCCGGCACGATCGACTTCGACTCATCGAAGCTCACTGCCGCCGCCCGAGCCGCGCTCGGCGTCGCACCCCACACCAACGGCGCGCTGGCCTTCGTTCCGAGCAGCGCTTTCGGATTTGTCACGCTTGTCGGCCTGCCTCAGATGCTCAAGAGCCTCGTGTCGCTGGCGATTCCCGGGCTGGGCACATCCGAAAGCCAGGCACTTGATCAGCTGGGCATCACGGGGCCGTCGGGCGTGATCAGCCACCTCACCGGCGACGCCGGGATCGAGGTCGAGCAGCTCCCCGGCGCGCAGGTCCCGTCGGGCGCGCTCCTGATCGCAACGGATTCGTCTGGGGCGGTGCAGAGTTTCCTCGACCAGCTGGCCGCGCGCCTGTGCTCGCCCGGACAGGGATGCGGTTCGACCGCGCCCACCCAGCAGACCTATCAAGGCGTGACCATCTCGTCGATCACCATCAACGGAGCCGACAGCTCCCAGCTCAACCCCTCATGGGCAGTTGACAACGGCTGGGTGATCGTCGCCTCCACCCCCGCCGAGGTTCGCGCGGTCGTTGATGCCAGACGTGGCAGCAACATAGCAGGATCGTCGCAGTTCCGAGCCGTCGCCGGCCAGGTCGGCACCAGCAACGACGGCATGTTCTACCTGAACGTGCAGAAGATCGTCGCCGCTGTGCGTGCGGTCCTTCCCGCGGACGCCCGCGCGACGTTCGACCAGCAGATCGCTCCCTACCTGACGCCGATTCAGGCGGTCGGCACCAGCGTGCGCTCCTTCAGCAACCACATCGCCACCTCGGAGTTCGTCCTCATCCGCTGATCGTGGGGTGGCCTACCGCCGGGAGATCGGGTTCTGCATGGTCGACGGCGTCGGTGGCGACGGCGTCCCACCGGGCGGCAGCCCTGCCACCGTCGACACCGGCGTGCCGCCGCGTCCGCGGCCCTTCCGGGGGGACCCACGCTGGAACGCGGCCCGCAGGAGGATCGGCACCGCCGCCGAGAGAATCCCGGTGAAGAAGGTCAGGCCGTTCGGCAGATTTGCGAAGCTCGACAGTCCCAGGTAGCAGAACCACGCCGTCAGGAACGCGGCGATGATGATGACTGCCATCCCGATGACCAGCACGATCTCCTGGTTGCGCTCGTTCACGAGCGCGTGGTCCGGCCGACGCTGCTGGAGCATCCGGTAGATGTTCAGTCCGGCCCAGGAATTGAGCATCAGCCCGCTCACGAAGGCGAGGATCGAGATCGTCCAGCGGAATTCGGTCAGGTTCTTGGCGATGAAGACCGCGATGTTGACCACGATGAGCGCGGTGGGCGTCAGCGCCCCGATGATGGGGATCGTCCAGCGCTTCAGAAACGCGCCCAGACCGCTGCGCTCGGGCTCAGCCGTGACGAAATCCTTTGGCTTCCGGCGGCGAAAGGGCATGGCGTAAGCGTACGGGTCTTGGGCCCTTCGGGAACGCCCGATCCTCCGGCCGGCCGAGATCGTTCGTCACTGCCCCGTTTCCGGACTGCGAGCGGTCACCCATTCGGCGCCGCCCCTCCCCCAATAGGCTCGATCCATGCGAGCGAGTCGGCCGGGCCGCAGCCTCTTCGTCCGCAGGTTCGGCCTGCGAACCAGCCTCGCCGGCCGCCTGCTGGCAGGCGGGATCGTCTTCACCGCGCTCGTGATCGCGGGCGTCAGCGGCTTTCTGCTGGTCAGCCGCTCGCAGCAGACCAATGCGGGGGCGCTGTCAAACGCGGACAACCGGGCTGGTGTCGCCGCCCAGCTCATGTCGCGAGTGATCCAGCCGCAGGCGCAATACGCCGCGACGGCGGTGGCGTCGCTGACGTCGCTCCAGCTGGCGCTCAGCGGCACCAGCCCGACCACGCTGGTCGCCGCCGAGTTCACCCAGAAGCGCATCGTGAACCTGCCCGGGCTCGGGGTCGCGATCCTCAACGCCCAGGGCACCGTCCTGTACACCAGCGAGTGCGACGGCCTCGGACCTGCGGGCGACACGATTCACCCTGCAACCAGCGCGTGCGAGCAGGGGTCGATCCCCCACATCACCGGCGGGCTTGGCTCGGTGCTCGATGCCCTCCAGGTTGCGACGACCGCGGCGTGCCAGCAGCCCAGCGCGAAGATCGCGGCCAGCCCCGCCCTCCGCGCCCAGTGCCCCTCCGGTATCGAGGGGGTCGAGATGCTCGCCGGCGGAATGCCGGCACTGGATGTGGCAGTGCCGGTCTACAACGTCGCGGCACGGACCAACGCACCACTCGGCGTTGTCGTGTACAGCGCGCAGCTGCAAACGCAGTTCGTGCGCTACGGCCCGGTGATCGGCTACACGCCGGTATTTCTCAGCGCCGGGGGCGCAACCACGCTCATCCGGTTCACCGGCGGTGCAGACGCCCCGACGCAGTCCGTGGCGCCGTCCGCCATCGCGCAGGAGCTCGCCCACCCCACGCCGGGGAGCGGCGTGGCACACGCCATCTACACCGTTCCGGGTCCCGGCTCGGTGGCGGGGAGCTTCGTCCCGCTGACGGCGCCGGGGGGGACACGCATTGCCGGGTACCTCGGAGTCGAGGTACCGCTCTCGATCTTCGCCGCCGGAACGGCCCAGGATGAGGCGACAATCGCCCAGATCGCCTTCACGGCGCTCGTCGTGGTCTGCGTGCTCGTGCTGCTGTTCGTCGATCGTTTCGTGCGCCGCCCGGTCTCCCGGCTGGAGCGCGGCGTGGAACGCATCGCCGCCGGTGACTACACGACCGACATCCCGGTTGCGTCGCGCGACGAGCTCGGGCGCCTCGCAGCCGGGGTCAACCGCATGCGCGAACAGATCTCCGGGTACATCGACCACATCGACGGATCGGTGGGACGGCTGCAGGAGGTCTCGCGGGCACTGACCATGACGACCGGCGGCATCGAGCAGCTCCAGGACGCGGTCCTCGGGGCTGCGGACGCGATCGCCGGTGGATCGGCGAGTGCGGCCGTGTATACGAGGCGCGGCGCGGAGTTCCTGCGGATGCGCAGCCGCGGGCCCTGCGATGCCCGATATGGCCGAGGCGATGCCGGTGGACGAGTTGAGCGCCGGTCGCGCGGTGCGCCTGGACTGGGGTGGCCGTGCCGCCATCGCCGTGCCGATGCTCTTCCAGGAGGCGCTCACCGGTGTGCTGGTTGTCGGCTCGGCGCGGCCCGTCGCCGATGGTGACGAGCGCGCGCTGATCACCCTCGCCAACAACGCTGCAGTGGCAGTCGAGAACACCCGCACCCTCGAGCAGGAACGTGAGGCGGTGCGCCGGTTTCGCGAGCTGAACCAGCTCAAGAGCGAATTCCTCGACACGGCGCAGCACGAGTTGCGCACGCCCGTGCTTGCCATTCAGGGACAGATCGAGCTGCTCAACGTGGCCTGGGGCAAATGGGACGACGAGACCAAGCTCGAGATCGTGCGTGACGTCGACATCTCGGTGAAGCTGCTCAGTGAGACCGTCGAGAACATCGTCGACTTTGCACTGGTGAACTCCGACACGATCGACCTGCGCATGTCGTCCGTCGATGTGACCACCGCGATCGGTGATGCCGCAAACGACGTGCGCCGCCACTTCAAGGACGGTCTCCCCGTCGCGCTTGCCGTCGATGTCCGTGGGTCCCCGGCGGTGAACGCGGATCCGTTCCGCCTCCGCCAGGTGCTGCGAGCGCTGATCGACAACGCCGTGAAATTCACCCCGGAGGGTGGGCATGTCAGCGTCAGCGCTCGCCCGGTGAAGGGCACGGGCCAGTGCCGGATCGACGTCGTCGACGACGGCATGGGGATCAGCCCCGAGGCGATCCCGCGCCTCTTCGATCGGTTCTACCAGGAGGACAACAGCCGCACCCGCCGCCACGGGGGCATGGGCATGGGCCTCGCGCTGGTGCGCCGCCTCTGTGATGCGCACGGCGCGACCGTCAAGGCGGAGAGCGACGAGAAGGGTGGCAGCAAGTTCACGATCCTCTGGCCGCTCGCGGACGTGCCCCCCGAGCCGGCACCATCCGCACTGTTCTTCGAGCCCGTCCCGGCCGCGCGGACCTGACACGCGTGCACGGCGGGAGCGCCCGTCAGCGCGTCGCGACAGCTGCGAAGGTCGGCCCCACCGGCGTGACAGGGACTCCATCCTCGTAGACGACGGTATTGGTGCGCACCGAGGTGATGCGTGGACCGGGGAGCAGGATGCCGGCGAGATTCAGCGGATCGGTTGCCGACACGCGGACCACTTCGTTCGAGCGCTCCCGCCGGCGGACGCCGCGCAGTTGATCAACCGCTTCCGGCAGGGCGAACTGCTCACCGGCGAAACCGGTGACGAAACGTCCACCGCGCGCGGTCCCGCGCGCCTCCATCCGGCGCAGCGCCCAGACCACGTCGCGCCACGGCAGCGCGATCGTCTCCCGTGCGACGACGTCGCGAAACACGACACCCCAGCGCACGAGCAACTGCTCGGCGATCGCCTCGGCAAGCGCATCGTGCTCGGCCACCGACGACACCCGCGGAACGAGTGACCAGCGCCCCTCGCCCGACGAGTAGCCGCTCACGCCGTGGCGGAGTCCACGGTGGTGCGGCCGCGACCTCGCCAGACCGCGGCTGACCAGCAGGCGGCGCACCGCGCTGAACCCGTCGGCCGTGAGCAGGCCGCGAGAGACCCCGTCCCAGAGCGCCGTTTCGACCTCGGTGGGCAGCCTGCGGGCGAGTGCGACGATGTCACTCGTGAAGAGCGCGCCATGCTCTCGAAGCGCATCGAGCACATCGAGCGTTGCCCCCGAGACCGGCTCCAGCGGTTGCGCCTCGCCGCGCACCGACTGCAGCAACCACGGGAGGTCTGAGCGCATCACCAGCGTCACCGGCGTCGCCCGGGATGCCGACGAGCTGCTCCGCGGCGGCGACGTTCCGCCCGTCTCCTCGCGAACCTTCAACCGCGCCCAGGCCACCTCACCTGACATGCACAGCTCGTCGAGCCACGCGCTCCGGTAACCGGCCACGCGGCTCGGAAGCACGGTTTCCTCCCACACGCCGGCCGGGATCTCGAAGCCCTGGAGCTGCGCGATCGTCGCTGCAACGCCGGCGCGACCCTCGCGCTGGGTTCCCGGTGCGACGCGCTGCCAGCGGAGCAGGAAGCGCACGAAGTCCTGCGCGGTGACGGGTTCGATCTCCTGTCGCAAACGCTGCTGCGTGTAACTGTGAATTCGTACGAGCAGCCGTCGCGCGCACCATTGGTCGTCGCTGATCCCAGGATCGAAATGCCCGCGAATGGCGAATCCTTCACCTTCGATGACCGCGAGCCCGATCGCAACCTCGGAGGCACGCAGTCCGGTGAGCGCCGACAGTGCGCCGGCGGTCATCGGACCGCTCACTTCGAGGTGTCCACGAAGGATCGCGGCGATGAGCGCGTCGGAGTCGGCTGATGCCCCCGAGAAGGTCCGCAGCGGCGTCGCAGGAGGCGGGGCGAAGGTGGCGCCGGGCCAGAGTGCCTCGACACCCGCGGCGCGCTCGGTGGCGCACCAGAACAGGTCACCCCCGTTGGCGATGCTGAGCGCTCTCCCGCGTTCGACGAGCGCTTCGAACCACGAGCCCCAGGACGGGACGGGTCTGGTGACCACCAGCGAGATCAGGAGGTCGTGAAGCTCGTCGTGATCGCGAGGATCCGGGGAAGCCTCACCCCGCACTCGCGCAATGGCGTCGGGGTCGAGAGCTGCAAGGTCGCGCGCCTCAACGGGAAGACCGCGACGCAGCGTGATCGCCCGGCTTCGCCGCTCCTCCAGCGGCGCGTCGTCGAGGAATGTGTACGGCCTGCCGTTCACGATCTCGTGCGCCAGGGGCGACGGCTCGACGGTGTCGCGAAAGCTGATCTCGACTTCCTTTCGCTCGATGCGCATCACGAGCTCGCGCAGCGAGTCGACGTCCATCACCTCGTGCAGGCAGTCGTACATCGTCTGGTTGACCAGAGGATGGTCCGGGGCCTCAACCGGACCCTGCGGATTCTCGTTCTGGCACGCGACCAGCTGGGGGAACACCGCACCCATGATGTCGTCCAACTCGAGGCGCTGGATCGGCGCCGGGTTCTTGCGGCCGCCCTTGAAGCGCAACACGGTCAACGACCGATTGAGGTTCCAGCGCCAGCGCACTGCCCACATCGGCGCAAAGATCGCCGCCTTGCGGAGCACCTCCTCCACCGTGTTCGACGAGAGGAACTTGGGGATGTCCTCGAGCGGGAAACTGTGCTGCGGGCCGAGCGAGAGCAGCACGCAGTCGTCGCTCGCAGCCGCCTGCAACTCGAAGTCGAAGGTCGCGCAGAATCGCTTACGCAGCGCAAGACCAAGCGCGCGGTTGACCCGACCGCCGAAGGGCGCATGAACGACGAGCTGCATGCCACCGCTGTCGTCGAAGAAGCGCTCGAGAACGATGTGCTCGAGGGTCGGCACCACACCGAGCGCGGTGCGCCCGGCGGCCAGGTAGCGCACCACCATCGCCGCCACATCGTTGTCGACCCCGGCTCGCTGCTCGACCCAGGTGATCGCCTCATCAGCCCCACCCTCCGCAAGCAGCGCCTCGATGCCACTGCGGAGGTCGGACACCTCGCGTGACAGCTCCTCGGTCCGCGCCGGCGCCTCGCCGAGCCAGAAGGGGACCGAAGGCGGCGCACCGTGCGCGTCCACAACTCGCACCGTTCCGGCCACCACGCGCCGGATCTTCCATGACGTGCTGCCCAGCAGGAAGATGTCCCCGGCTGACGACTCGATCGCCCAGTCCTCGTTGACGGTGCCGATGAACGTGTCGTCCGGTTCGGCGAGCACTCTGTAATCGCCGGTCTCCGGGATCGCTCCACCGGAGGTGAGAGCGGCGAGGCGCGCGCCGCGCCGGGCCCGTACCTCGCCGTTGATCTGATCGCGGTGCAGGTACGCGCCGACCCTGCCGCGACCGGTGGGAATGCCTTCCGACACCAGCTCGACGATGCGGTCGAAGTCCTCGCGGGTCAGGTCGGCAAAGGGAGCTGCTTTGCGCATCAACTCGAAGAGGTCGTTCTCTTTCCAGCTGTCGGCTGCGCACTCGGCAACGATCTGCTGCGCAAGGATGTCGAGTGGGAGCCGGGGCGGATGGACGGCATCCAGCGCACCGCTTCTCACCCCGGCGAGCAGAGCCGTGCATTCAACGAGCTCGTCCCGCGTCATCGGATACAGCCGGCCTTTCGGCGTCCCGCCGCGGCTGTGGCCCGAGCGACCAACACGCTGCAGGAACGTTGCGATGCTGCGCGGGGAGGCGATCTGGCACACCATCTCGATGGGTCCGATATCGATGCCGAGCTCGAGCGACGCCGTCGCCACCAGCGCGCGCAGCTCACCGGCTCGGAGTTGCGATTCGACCCTCTGGCGACGATCCTTCGAGAGGCTGCCGTGGTGCGCGGCAACAGCGTCGTCGCCGAGCCGCTCGGCAAGCAGATGGGCAACGCGCTCGGCCATCCGCCTCGTGTTGACGAAGACGAGCGTGGTGCGATGCGCACGCACATGCGCCGCAATGGCGTCGAGCACCTCACCCAGCTGCTCACGCGATGCAACCGCCTCGAGCTCACCCGACGGGAGCTCGATGGCGACGTCGAGGGCGCGCCGATGACCGACATCGACGATGGCGCAGCGCGGGCTCCCGTCGGGGTTGCTGCGCGAGCTGCCTGCGCCGACGAGCAGGCGGGCAACCGTCTCGATGGGTCGTTGCGTGGCGGAGAGACCGATGCGTACGGGTCGTTGCGCGCACAGCCGCTCGAGCCGTTCCAGCGTGACCGCCAGATGGGAGCCGCGCTTGTCCCGCGCGACTGCGTGGATCTCGTCGACGATGATCGTCGTCACCGTGGTGAGCGCCGCCCGGCTGCGCTGCGCCGTGACCAGCAGGTACAGCAACTCCGGGGTCGTCACCAGGAAGTTGGGCGGCCGCTTGAGCATCGCGGCTCGCACCGACTGCGTGGTGTCACCCGTGCGCACCTCGGCCCGGAGGGCAGGCAGGGTCATCCCCATCTCCGACGCAACTTCGGCGATCTCGCGAAGTGGCGTCTCGAGGTTCTGCTGAACGTCGACAGCGAGCGCCTTCAACGGCGAGACGTAGACCACCTGCGTCCTGCCCTCGACCACCTCGCCGCTCTCGGCGGCACGGTAGAGCGCATCAATACAGACGAGGAACCCCGCAAGCGTCTTGCCCGAGCCGGTCGGAGCCGCGATCAGCGTGCTCCTGCCTGCCGCGATCTCGGGCCAGCCCTCGGTCTGGGCAGGGGTCGGCCCTTCGGGAAACCGGCGGTCGAACCAGGCCCGCACCGCCGGGTGGAACGCGCTCATGTCGCTCATCTGGGACCTGCGATTCTACCATCGCCGACAAGAACAGATGTTCGTTACAGCTGTCCTTTGAGCAGGCCCCCAAGACCCCCCAGCTCAGCCGCGCCGCCGATCCCCCCGATGCCGCGGTTGTGCTCCTGGCTCCGATCCTGCTCCGCCTCGAGCGCGAGCACGCTGCAGAGGATAAGCAGGTCGTTCTGTCCATCGGTGATGTCGACGCCGTACGAATCGGCAAGGCTGATCCACGCCTTGGAGACGGATGCGACCGTCTGCCCGTTCTCGGCGAGGATGAAATCGTGGCCGGAGAAGTTTCCGGTCATCTCCATGTCGGCGCCACCGGCGACCGAGATGGTCCATTTGGGATGGAACGGCCCTGAGAATCGCTGATGCACCTCGGCGGTCACGCCACCGGCGAGCGAGATCTCGTAGGTGGCCAGCAGCGAGACGAGCTTGCGGCTGACCTGCGCAACCTCATTGCCCGACAGGTCGTTGACGACCATCAGGCCATGCAGGCTGAACACCTTGCCGTCGACCTGGAACACGGGCTGGCCTGCCTCATTGAGGATGTCGTTGTCCTCGCCGAGGCGAAAGATCTTCTCGCGAACCTGGTATCTCATAGCTCTTCTCCCGGAGCTCCCTCCCATCTGCCTGGGACCCGAAGTCCAGCCGAGCAGCCGCTCGGCGAAAGGCACCTCAATGGACTCCGCTCAGATGGGCGATGAGAGTCGACGCGGCCACATCACGATTGTGCAGGTGCAGACTGCGACGATGGCCGGCATGGGCACCGCTCGGGCCGTCTGCCTGGATGGGCGATCCGCTTGAGACCCGCAACGGGCCTCGCCGGCGTCGTCGCGGCCGCAGCTCTGGCCGGCATCGCGGTTTCGGCGGCGCAGCGCCCCCCACGTCCTGCTCCGCTGCCGCCACCGGCACCGACCACAGCGCCGACCCCGATCAGCCGCGGACCCATCTCGGGCATCGGCTTCGCCGTCGCCGACGACCCCTCGGCGGCGCAGGTCGTGCTCTTCGGAGGCGCCCAGAACGACGACAACACCTGGATCTGGAGCCGGGGGCAGTGGTCGCTCGCGGAGCCGGCGACCAGTCCGCCCGGCCGCATCGACGCGGCCGCGGCGTACGACCCCGAGATGAGGCAGGTGCTGATCTTCGGCGGGCGGCACAACCCTTTGACGGGGGGCCCTTCGCTCAACGACACGTGGGCATGGAACGGGGACACTTGGCGCGAGCTTGACCGGGGAGCCAGCGGCCCGACTCCCGGCGAGGGGTCGTCGATGGCATGGGACGATGCGCTGAAGCAGATGGTGCTCGTCACGGCTGCGGGCGCTGCGCAGGGCGGTGACCAGACCTGGATCTGGAGTGGCGCGCACTGGGTGCCGAAGATTCACGGCGGGGTCGCCCCCGGCGCGTTCGATCTTCCGATGGCATTCGACCCGGTCACCCGGTCGCTGATCGCCGAAGGGTGCTGCTATGTACCACAGTCGCCACTCGGCGCCCTCGATACGACATGGCGCTGGGACGGCGATCGCTGGCAACAACTCCCGGGCACCGCGGAGCCGCTCCCGGGCTCGGCCCTCGCCCTGAATCCATCCACCGGGCGCGTGACGCTTTGCAATTGCGGGCCGATGCTGCCCCTTCCAGCGCTCGCGTCCTGGACAGGACGGACGTGGGTGCTCCTCGATGTCGCCCGCCTCCCCGTCGAGCCGGTCGCCGAGATCGGTGACGCGACCAGCGGCCGGTTGCTGATATTCGGTTCGGCAACGCCAAGCAGCCAGCTCGTCGCGCAACCGGTGCACCTGTGGGCGCTGAACGGGACGGCGTGGCAGCAACTCGACACCTCGGTGGGCAGCTGAGTAGACGGGCCGGAGCAGGTCGGGCACTCCTTCGCGTGTGACGGGCGGATGACGGCCTGCTGCGCGATGTCAGAACGACTGACTTTGTCGTGACAGAGCATCAACCGGTCCATGGGGCCCGGCAGGCGCGGCATATCGTGGCTGGCATGACTCGACATCCGAGCGGCGCCGTTGCACCGCAACTCAGGGTGATCGCGGGGGCGACGGATGGGGATCCAGCACACCCCTTGGAGACCACGCCGTTATCGCCGGCGGCCCGGCACCGCATGCAGCGGCTCGGCGTGGAACTCGACGTCCTCGAGATGCTGCCGTTCTCCGATCCTGACGCGGCCTACGCGCCGGCGATGGTGCTCGAGCGTCGAGCGCGCACGCTCGGCGACGACGGCGCGCTGCGGCGCGCTCAGCTCATTCAGGCGGACGTGCTCTGCCGCAAGGGCAAGCACACCGCCAGCGGCCAGGTGATCAGGGAGATCAACGAGTGGGCGACCGAGAACGGCCACCGCCATCTCATGGCGCGCAGCCACCGGTTGCTCTCGGTGTTCTTCGACTTCATCGGCGACGTGCCGAGCGCCTGGGAGCACGCGGTCCCGGCGGTCGACCTCCTGGATGACAGCATGTCGGAGCGGATGCGCGCCGACCACCTTTTCGGCCTGGGTCAGGTCCTGGTGCGCACCGGCGCGTGGGACGCGGCGCGCGAGCGCTATCGCGCCGCGCTCCAACTGGCCGACGGTCTCGATGATGTCCCGCTGCGAGTCAAGATCCTCAACAACCTTGCATGGCTCGAGGACGATGCCGGCGACACCCATCAGTCGATGGAGATCGCCAAGCGCATGCAGGCGTTCGCACAACGCCATAACGTCACCCTCGACGCGGCCTGCCTCGACACCATCGCCAATGCTCAGCTGAAGCTCGGCCTCTACGCGGAAGCTGAGGCCACGCTGCGCCCGATCCTCGATGATCCGCACCTCGACATGCGGCCGATCGAGGGCCTCGGAGAAGCGCTCAACACCGCATCGAGCGCGCAGCGCCTTCAGGGACACATGGCCGACGCCGGCGCGACCCTCGATCGCTGCATCCAGCTGTGTGCGAGGCGCGGCATGATCGCCAGCCGGGTCGAGGCGCTCGAGGAGCGCGCCTGCCTCTACGCCGCTCAGGGACTCTTCCAGCACGCATACGAGCAGCACATCGAATTTCACGCGGAGGACGCGGCGCTCAGGGCCGCCCAGCGCGAGGCGAATGCGCGCACGCTCCAGGCGGTGTTCGAGACCACCGAGGCGCGGCGCGAGGGGGAGCGCTTCCGGCAACTGTCGTTGCGCGACGCGCTGACGGGCCTGCGCAACCGGCGCCATGTCGACACCGAACTGCCGATCCTGCTTGCCCGCTCGCGCGAGGACGGCTCCCCGGTGTCGATCGGGTTGGTCGACCTCGACCACTTCAAGCTGGTCAACGACCGGTTCTCACACGCGGTCGGCGACAAGGTGCTGGTCCGGGTATCGGGGATTCTCGCCGCAGCGACGGCGGAGTCCGGATGGGCGGCGCGCATGGGTGGCGAGGAGTTCCTGCTCGTGTTCCCCGCCGTTTCTCTCGATGAGGCGCAGCGCCGGTGCGAGGATGTTCGTCGAGCCGTTGAGTCGGTCAACTGGGACGGGCCGATGGCGGACGAGACGGTCACCGTGAGCATCGGATTCACCTCGCTCCAGACCGGACGCGCCAGCCAATCAGCTCTCCTCGGCCAGGCGGACCGCAACCTCTATGCCGCCAAGCATCAGGGGAGGAACCGGGTAGTCTCAGACTTCGCCTGAAGCGGCTCTGCATGACCACCCTCCTGCTCGTTCACGCACATCCCGACGATGAATGCATCGCGACGGGCGGGGTCATGCTGCGTGCTCATCACCAAGGCATCCGCGTCGTCCTGCTCACCGCGACGCGCGGCGAGGAGGGCGACATCCACAACATGGACGCGGCAGAGGTGCGTCCACGGCTCGGTGAGGTGAGGACGGCGGAACTCCTGCGCTCGTGCGAGATCCTCGGCGTCGATCGGCACGTGTTTCTCGGGTACCGCGATTCCGGTATGGCAGGCGCGCGGAGCAACGACGACCCCCGCTCCTTTCATGCCGCGCCGCTCCCCGAAGCCGCGGATCGAGTCGCGACGTTGCTCCGCGAGGAGCGCCCGGAGGTCGTCGTGACCTACACGCCGGACGGCACCTACTGGCATCCCGACCACGTGAAGGCGCACCGGACTGCGGTTGCGGCGCTGGACCTGATGGCGGCCGAGGGCTGGTCGCCGGCGAAGTTCTACCTGCACGCGGTACCGCGCAGTTCGGTGGAACAGATCGAGCGCCGCGCCCGTGAGTCGAACGCAGTCCTTCCGATCGAGGTTGGGGAGATCGTGGGCATCGCCGACGACCAGATCACCACGGTGGTCGACGTTTCGGCGTTCTTCGAACAGAAACGTGCGGCTTTCCTGGCGCATCTGAGCCAGTACGAGCCGGACAGCCCCTTCTCCACCATCGCCGCGCAGATCTTCGAGGCGACACTCGGAACCGAGCACTTCATCCTCGCGCGGGGTACTCTCGGCGAGCCGCGCCCGGAGCGCAGCCTGTTCGCCGGGCTGTTGTAGCCGGAGTCAGTGCGTGAAGGTCACCTTGGTCAGGCCCACCGGGGCGTCGGGATCGACGTGTCGCGCCAGCGCCGCCGACAACGCGATCTGCTGACCACGGACCGCGGCAACGACCGGTTGCAGTGCCTCGGGAACGGCGCGCGGCAGGAGGAGGTCGGAGCCGGGCTCAGGACCGATCGTGCTCACCGTGACCCCGCGCTCGCGGAGCACGGCGCAGAGCTCGAAAACATCGGCCGCCGCCGGGCCGGGCGCCGAGAAGGCGAGCACCGGGACGTCGGGTGTCACCGCGGCGATCGGGCCGTGGCGCAGATCAGCGGCTGAGAACGCCTCGGCGAAGACCGCGCACGTCTCGCGGATCTTCAACGCCGTCTCGCTCGCCGCGGCGAGCAACGGGCCGCGGGCGACGGTGAGCACGCGATCGGCGCCGTCGAGCCGGCGCGCGACCAGGTCCGCGTGATACCGGTCGTCGAGCACCTGGCTGACGTGTTCCGGCAGCGCGGTGAGATCACGATCGCTCCACGGCAGCGGGCCCATCGCAGAGGCGACCAGCGCCAGCGCAACCAGCGTTGCGGTGAAGGTCTTGGTCGCGGGAATGGCGAGCTCTCCGCCGGCCGAAAGGTCGATGACGACATCGGCGACATCGCCGAGCGGGCTTGCGGTGGCGTTGACGATGGCGACGGTGCGCGCCCCGCTGGCGCGCATGCGTTCGAGCACGCTGACGACCTCCGGTGTGCGCCCCGACTGGCTGATCCCGACCGCCAGGTAGCCTCGGTGGTCGGCAGGAGTGCGATACAGCGTGTGCAGGCTGGGGGAAGCGAGCGCGACCGGCCGGCCGCTCGCCATCTCGAAGAGGTATCGCCCGTAGAGGGCGGCGGTGTCCGACGATCCGCGCGCGAGCAGGACCGTGCCGCAGAGGTGCTCGGGAAGCAGCGCGCTGATCGAGGCGGTCACGCCGGCGCGGCGCCGCAGCAGGAGGTCGAGCACCGCAGGCTGTTCGGCCATCTCGGCAAGCATGTTCTCGCCGTTCACAGGCGGCCTTCCGCGGAAGGCGATTCAAGCGCGACCCGGAGACGCGCCTCCGCCGGGCCATTCGCTCCCGCCAGCGACAGACCCGCCAGGGCTGCCCCGACGACCGGGCGTGTCGTGCACAGCACCGTCTGTGCCGTCGGCGCTTCCGCGTGGATGCTCGTCGAGATGAAGTCGAGGAGGATGGAACGGCTGGAGACGAGCACCGATCCGCCAAGCACGATCGTGACCGGGGCATCCTCCATCCCAAGCTGGTGCAGTGCCGCAACGGCGAGCCGCGTGACCTCCGACCCCTGACGTCGCATGATCGCGAGCGCCTCCGCATCGCCGGCCTCGGCCGCGGTGACGACCAGCGGAGGCAGCTCGATGAGCCGGACGGGGTCGAGGTTGCCCTGATGAATGGCCACCGCGACGTCGAGCGCTGTCGCGAAGCCGAAATACCCGGCGACAGCCTGCGCGAGCGTCGTCGGCGCGCCGCGTCCATCCTCGCTGCGCACCCCGGCGCCCAGGGCCGCCATCCCGATGTCGGGGCCACCGCCCCAGTCGCCGGTGATGTCACCGAGTGCCGGAAACCAGGCACGCCGCCCCGACGGTGAGGTGCCGACGCAGTTCACGCCGGCGCCGACCGTGACGGCGATGCCATAGCCCGAGCCGGTCGCCGCCCAGAGCACCGCGAAGACATCGTTGGCGACGTGGTTCTGCTGCGCCCATCCCTGAGCCACGACCGCCTCGGCAAGCGCGGTCTCCTCGGAGGGGAGGTCGGCGCCTGCCATGAACACCGCTGCCACGGCCGCCTTGGTCCCGTTGCGCGACGACAGCCCGGCGGTGAGCCAGGCGCGATCGACGAGGTCGCCGACCAGCCGCACCGCGGGCTCGAGGCCGAGCTGATGGGGCGAGGATCCACCGCCGCGGACCGAGGCAAGCACTGTCCCGTCGGCCCGGAGGAGCACCACGTCCGTCTTCGAGTTTCCACCGTCGACGGCGACGATCAGCCCGTTCTCGGTCATGCGAACGCCGGCAGGTACTTGCGGTTGGCGTCCAGCAGATCGCCCAGCAGCTGCTCGGCGAGACCGCTCTGACCGATGAGCGGGTGGGTGAGCAAGGCACGAAAGGCGACCTCGCGATCGCCGCTGACCGCGGCGCTCGCGGCGAGAGCCTCGTAGGCAGCGGTGTGAGCGATCAGCCCGGCCTGATGCGGCGGCAGTGCCGGAACGGCCAGTGGCTCGGCGCCTGCCGCGCTCACCCGCGCCGGCACCTCGATCACCGCGTCCGGCGCCAGCTCCGGGATGACCCCGTTGTTCCGGACATCAATGACTTGAACATCCGGACTGTCGCCGAAGAGCGAGCAGAGCAGGTTGAGCGCGGCCTCGCTGTAGTAGGCACCGCCACGCTGCATCAGCAGCTCTGGCTTGTCGCGCAACTGTGGGTCGCGGTAGAGCTGCAGCAGCTCCCGCTCCACGTCCATGACCTCCTCGGCACGGGTGCGTGACTCGAGCAGCTCCTGGACGACGAGGTCATGCTGGTAGTAGTAGCGGAGGTAGTACGAGGGCACCGCCGCGAGGTTGTCGATGATCCGCCTCGGCAACTCCACGTGGGCAGCGATCTCATCGCCGTGGTCGCGCAGGAGCGCAGGCAGCACGTCCTCACCATCCACATGCACCGACCGGATCCAGGTGAGGTGGTTCAAGCCGGCGTGGCCGAGTTGCACGGCCTCCGGACTGACGCTCAACCACCCGGCGAACAACCGCTGGAAGCCGATGGCGACGTTGCAGAGCCCAACAGCCCGGTGCCCGTGATCGAGCAGCGCACGAGTCACGATGCCCACCGGGTTGGTGAAGTCCACGATCCAGGCGTCATCGGCCGCGAGATGGCGAACGCGATCAGCGATGTCGAGCACGACGGGCACCGTGCGCAAGGCTTTGGCGAATCCACCGGCTCCCGTCGTCTCCTGCCCGATGCACCCGCAGCGGAGCGGAATCGTCTCGTCCGTCTGGCGAGCCGCCTGACCACCCACCCGAATCTGCAACAGCACAGCTGACGCCGCGTCGACGGCGGCGTCCACGTCCGTCGTCAGGGTGAGCCGTCCGTGGAAGCCATGCGCGTGGGCGATGCGCTGCGCAGCGCCACCGACGACGTCCAGGCGCTGCTCGTCGATGTCCTGGAGCACCAGCTCATCGACACCGAGACGATCGGCGACGGCGCCGAATCCGTGGACCAACTCGGGGCTGTAGGTGCTCCCTCCGCCGATGACAGCGACCTTCATGCGCTCTTGTCAGCGGGAGCGTTCTCGATGCGACGCTGTTCGCGAACCTTCATGAGGTCGATTGCGGTTCGAGCGATCGGCGTGTCCGAGCCGAAGATGCGATCGAAGGCGAGCCGCAGGCCCGTGGTGCTGCACCCGGCGATCACGGCGTCCACACCAAGCGTCGACACCGCGAGGCGCGGTGAGAACGGCGAGATCGACGCGAGCGCCTCAGCGATGGGTCTGAGCAGAAGGTCACCACCGCCGGTGCCGATGCCGCCGCCGAGGACGACCAGCTCGGGGTCGAGCACCGCCGCCACCGCCGCGATTGCATGGGCGAGGCGACCCGCCTCGACGCGCACAACACGCTCGGCGTTCGGATCGCCGTGGCGTGCGGCGTCGAAGATCGCTGCCACCGAGTTTGCCGAGGTCATGCCGTTCTCGCGCGCGAGGGCCACGATCGCGGCGGAGCCGACCAGACTTTCATAGGCGCCCGTCCCCCAGGTCGCGCGGTGACCGAGTCCGACCTCCGCGTCGAGGTCGAGACGAAGGAAGCCGATCTCCCCGGCGAGCCCCGCGGCGCCGCGGCGCAGTGCGCCGTCGACGATGGCCCCCGTGCCGACGCCCGTGCCGACCGAGAGCAGCACGAAGTCCTCGCTGTCCTGTGCCACCCCGTGCACCTGCTCGCCGACGGCGGCCATGTTGACGTCGTTCTCGAAGATGACCGGTGCGACCAGCGCCTCCCGGATCGCGGGGATCACCTTGGGGCTCTCCCACCCCGCGAGCTGGGGTGCCAGCGAAAGGTGATCCGCGCCCGGCCGGAGCACACCCGGAGTGCCCACCACCACCTGGTTGATGTCCTCCAGCGAGATGCCCGCCTCAGCCGTGAGCGTTTCCGCGGCCTGGCGCAACTGCGAGATGACGGCCTTGGCGGTGGTCCGTGGCGTCCGCGTGGCGCAGCGGCCGACGACTGCGCCGGTGAGATCCACCAGCGCGGCCCTCACCCACTCGCGGCCGACGTCGAGGCTCAGCACCCAGCCGGCGCGCGGGTTCACGTCGTAGAGCTGCGCGCTCGGACCCGGCAGACCGCTCGTCCGACCGACGCGCCGGAGCAGGCCCAGGTCGACGAGCTGCCCGAGGACCTCGGAGACCGTCGGCTTGGACAGGCCCGTGCTCCGCACCACGTGCGGGGCGGCCACGGGGCCGCTGGTGTGCACGAGCTCGAAGGTGGTGCGCAGGTTGATGGCGCGAAGCAGACTTGGCTTCGCCGCTTCAGGTGCCGGCATCCGGTGTCTCTCCCGACGAACGTTAGTAAGGGTGGTTATCTACGGCATCGTGGCGTACGGCCGTCATGGACCGCTCGGCTCGTTGTCGATCTGCCACGCGAATGCCATGCCCGTCGCGGCGCTGAGGTCGAGCGCGGGCTCATCGGTGGACCACGACTGGACGTTGTCCTGGTACACGGCCGTCGGGCCGTTGAACGCCGCGAACGTGTCAACGCCGCTGGCCGGGCAGGTGCGCATACCCGCGACGACACCGGTCGCGGCAAAGGCGTTCGGACCCTCGACGGCCGCCCCCGCCAGGACCGGGGACATACCGTTGAGCGACCCGGCCAGGTTGGCGACCTGGTGCTGCATGCAGTCGGGATAGGTGCTCCCATCGCCGACGATCAACGATGTTCCCCACGCGTTGGCGCCGAGGATGTTGCCGAGCCAGCGCGAGTCGTAGTGAGCGAAGGTTCGCGTTCCGGTGAGTTCGTCGTATTCGGATGCCATCACCACCAGGCCCGCACCGTGAGTGGTCGTGTCGAAGGTGTCCCAGGGGAACCCGAACCCGAAGGGGTCCGTGCCACTTTGGGTGACCGCATTGTCGAGCTGCTTGCCAAGATCGGCGAGGAGCGCCTTTCGGGTCACCTCGAGGCCGCTTGGATTGCCCGCGTGCCCGATGGCTCGGAAGAGCTCGAAGTGTGCGAGGCCGGTGACGTCGTACAGATTGAGCGAGTCAGCCGCGTCGTTCGGTCCGCTGATGTACGCGTGCGCCCAGTGCGCCGCCTGCCTCAGGTAGTACATCGGGTCGGCGTTGGGCGTCCCCGCCGGCACGGGACCGGCTGACACGGCGTCGTAGAGCTCGGTCGCTCCCCATTCGAGATCATCACGCCATTCCTTCTCCGGGTAGAAGCCATACGGAATCGCGGTCTGCAGTCGCCCGGGATGGGTGTCCGCCAGGGCGAAGATGTCCTCGGCGTTCTTCAGACATGTCGCGGCCTGCGCCGGCTCGGTCGCGCGATCGAGCTGATAGCAGAGGGCGAAGTCGGCGGCGAGGCGCCCGGCGAGGTTGGGGCTGATCAGCGACCCGGGCGCCCCGGCGCGAAACACGGGCCGGTTCCTGATGTAGCGGTCTTCGGGGTTGGTTCCCCCGTAGGTGTCGTCGACCTGCGGGAGCCGCCAGATGTCGTGGTCACTGACGGTCCTGGCATTGCCCGCGCCGATCCCCACCTGCAGGTAGAGCGCCCTGGTGCTTTCGTTCCACATCTGCTCGAGCCAGCTCAGACCGAAGGCCGCCTCGGCGCTGTAGTTCGCGGAGGCCGACCCGGGTCCGAGCTGGCTCGGAAAGTCGCGAACGTCGGTCTCCATCATCGCGACCACATAGCTGATCGTTTCGGTGAACTTGAGGTAGTCGCCGGCGTCCCACCAGCCGCCGGCTGCGTCGATGGTCACGCCGAGCGGAGTCAGATCACCCTTGAAATTGCCGTTGCTGTTGACGTCGGGAATCAGGTACGTCATCGCGGCCGAATCGTTGAGGTGCGCGGGAGCACTGCGCAGCGCGGACGGAATGAAGTCGGGTCCGTCGCGCTCGTTCTCATAGAACGACAGCGAGTTGGCCATCGCTGCCGCGTAGAGCCTTGCGGGCGTATCGATTCGGAATCCGGGGGAGCGCACCACCATCGACCCGTCGCTGACGACGATGTGATACGAGCCCGTGTGGTGGACACGGTCGAAGTCGAGCGCATAGACGTACGAGTACGTGGTGCTCCACGATCCCTCGTCGGCGCCGACGACCGAGGCGTACGCGACGTCGCCGCGAGAGCCGATCACGCGGAACACCGCTCCGGCGCTCGCGGACGAGGTCATGAGGTAAGCGCGCTTCGATGCCCCGCTGCCGTAGCCGACCTGATCGACGCGAACCTCGGCGTGGCCCGCCGGCGCTGCCTCGACGGCCCGGGCAGGGACCAGCGAGGGCAGGATCACCAGCGCGCCCGCCAGGACCAGCAGGCACTGCCGGACGGCGAACCCCCGGCGCGGCAGACGCTCGAGTCGCGCAGTCATGGTTAGGGATTCTTCCTATCAGTCGACCGTCTGTCAAGTGACTGGGTCCGGCAGCCGCGCGGAGCGACCCCGGCGCCAGCGGATCTCGATGCCAACATGGTTGTTGACCGTGAGGCTGATGTTAAGGTAGCTTTCCTATAAATTACCGACCGCGGATCACTACTCACCCCGGCTTGTGGGGACAGCGAGCTTCGGAGGAACCCGGATGGTATGGACGTGGCGACCGAACAGGAACCCAGGCGGTCGGTCGAAGCGACGCCTCAAGCCGATCACGGTGATGGTCACGGCGGGGGTGCTCGCCGCGGCCTGCGGCTCCGCCTCGACTGCCACCAGCGGCGGAACGGGCAACAGCGGCAAGATCGGCGGCAAGCTCCTCATCGACAACGAGAGCGGGAGCACCTGGACATGCCAGTTCAACCCGTTCAACCCTTCGGTGAACATCACGTCGATCGGCTTCGTCTATGAGCCGCTCGAATTCATCAACATCCTCCAGACGAATCCCGACGGCACACCCAAGGTGACCCCGTGGCTGGCCACGGGATCGAGTTGGGGTCCGGGCTTCACGACCCTGACGATGACGATCCGCAGTGGAGTGAAGTGGAGCGACGGCAGCCCGTTCAGCGCCAATGACGTGCTCTACACCTTCGATGCGCTGAAGGCTGATCCTGCGCTCGACCTCAACGCACTCTGGGCCGCAGACAGCGGACCGCTCACCAGCGTCGCGCTCCAGGGCAGCGACCAGGTCGTCTTCACATTCAACGCCCCGGCGCAGTCGTACTTCTACTACGTTGCCGACCAGACGCCGATCATTCCCCAGCACGTCTGGAGCGCGCTCGACCAGACCAAGCTCGACTCCGAAGCCGACACCAACCCGGTGGGCACGGGTCCCTACCTCATGTCCAACTGCTCCCAGGACAACATCAAGTATCTCCGCAACCCCAACTACTGGCAGAGCAAGCCCGGGCATCCCGTTCCTCAGGTGGCGGAGGTCGACTACCCCGCGTTCCTCAGCAACACGTCGGCAAACCTCTATCTCGCCCAGGGACAGGCGCAGTGGGGAGCGCAATACATCCCCAATATCCAGTCGTATTACATCGACAAGAGCCCCTCGACGCGCCACTACTGGTTCCCGCCGACCCTCAACGTGTCGCTCTTTCCCAACCTGACCAACCCGCTGCTCGGCAACCTCGCGGTCCGCCAGGCAATCGCGATGGCAATCGACCGCGCGCAGGTGTCACAGCGCGGCGAGAGTGGATACGAGCCGCCTGCGAACCAGACGGGCATCGTCCTTCCGACGTACAAGGCGTGGTACGAGAAGTCGCTCGACACGCTCACCTACGACCCCACCAAGGCGGAGCAGACCCTCCAGGCCGCCGGCTTCACCAAGGGGTCGAACGGCATCTACGCGAACGCGCAGGGGCAGCAGCTTTCCTTCACCATCAAGACGATCAGCGGCTACACGGACTGGGACGCGTCACTCCAGGTGATCACCCAGGAACTCAAGGCCGTGGGCATCCAGGTGACCGTCGAGGACGAGAACAGCACGCCGTATACCAACGACACCCAGGGCGGGAGCTTCCAGCTCGCCTACGGAGAGATGCCGGTCGCCGGGCCGGGACCCTACTACGAGCTCCGCCCCATGCTCTTCAGCGGCAGCATCGGCTCGACCAACTACGAACGCTACAAGTCGAGCTCGACCGACGCTCTGTTCAACCAGTACTCCGGCGCCACCGCTGCGCAGCAACTCCAGATCATCCATCAGATCTCGGCCGTCATGGCTCAGGACCTTCCGGTCATCCCGGTCACCGAAGGCGTCGACTGGTATCAGTACGACACGACCAGCTTTGGTGGTTGGCCGACGCCGTCCAATCCCTACGCGCAGCCTCCGGCGTGGGCGACGCCCGACAACGGGGTCGTTCTCACTCAACTCTATCCTGCGAGCTAACGTAGTCCCGATGCGCAGGGTCAGGGCGCGGCCGGCGCGGCGGTGAGATACGTCTCCCGCCGCGCCGGCCTGTTCCTCATCACACTATGGGCGGCGCTCACGGTCAACTTCCTCATCCCGCGCGTGATGCCGGGCAACGAGGCGAGTGCGGTGCTGGCCACGTTCCACGGCGTCAACCCGGCCGCCCTGCACGCGCTCCAGATCGAGTTCGGCGTCAACGTCCACCAGAACCTGCTCCTCACCTACCTGCAGTACATCGCGAACTGCTTCACCGGGCAGTTCGGCCTCACCGCGCAGCGAGTCCCGGTGCTGACCGAGATTGCGGGCAAGCTCCCGTGGACGCTTGCGCTGGTGGGAGTGACCACGGTCATCGCGTTCGCGATCGGGACGCTCGTCGGGGTGGTGAGCGCGTGGCGGCGCGGCGGCAGGCTCGACGGGATCCTGCCCCCGATGCTCTTCATCGTCGCCACGTTTCCCGTCTTCTTTGTGGGTCTGCTCCTGCTGTTCGTCTTCGCGGTCACCCTCAACTGGCTGCCGCTCAGCTCCAACTACAGCATCGGCGCGACACCGTCGGTGTCGCTCTCTTTCATCGGGGACGTGCTGACCCACGCTCTGCTCCCCGGGCTCAGCCTGGTCATCGTGACCTCCGGTCTCTGGATCTACTCGATGCGCAACAACATGATCACGACGCTGGCCGAGGACTACGTGAAGATGGGCCGTGCCAAGGGGCTTCCGAGCTGGCGCATCATGACCGACTACGCGGCGCGCAACGCGATTCTTCCCAACCTGACCGGATTCGCCATGCAGTTGGGCTACGTGCTGGGCGGCTCGATCCTCGTCGAGTACACGTTCTCCTACCCGGGCCTGGGGTATCTCTTCTACACGAGCACCACCAACCACGATCTGCCGCTGATGCAGGCGCTGTTCCTCGTCTACACACTGGCAGTGCTGGTGTGCGTGCTCCTCGCTGACCTGCTCACCGCGGGCCTTGATCCGCGGACGCGCGATGCTTAGAGAACCCGCCGCATGAGCACCGCCGCAATCACGTCTGATGCGGGGCCGCTCGATCCGACCGCCGCAGCGGGACACCGCGGCGCGCTCGGACGCTTGCTGCAGGCGATCCTGCGCAACCGCAAGGCCACAGCCGGCACGGTCATCCTGCTGATCGTCGTGTTCGTCGCGGTGTTCCCCGGGCTCATCGCGCGCGACGACCCTCAGGCGGCCATCTACGATCAGAGCGTCGGCCCCTCGGCACAGCATCTCCTCGGCACGACTCAACTTGGCCAGGACGTCTTCGCGCAGCTCATCTGGGGGACCCGGCTTACGCTCATCGTGACAGTCGTGGTGAGCGCGATCGCCACCGTGATCTCGATGATCATCGGAGTCACCGCCGCCTACGTCGGCGGCCTGACCGACCGCGCGCTCTCCCTGCTCACGGACATCTTTCTCATCCTGCCGACGCTGCCGCTCCTGATCGTGCTCGCCTCGTACCTGCCGCCCGGCTCGGTCACGATGATCGTGGTGCTGACCCTGACCAGCTGGGCTTTCCAGGCACGGCAGCTGCGCTCGCAGGGACTCTCGCTGCGCGCACGCGACTTCCTTGCGGCAGCTCGCGTCCGGGGCGAGCGAACGTCCTACATCATCCTTGTCGAGATCATCCCGACGATGACCTCGCTGATCGTCGCGTCCTTTCTCGGGCTCTCGGTGTTCGTCGTCGGATTCGCCGCCGGCCTGCAGTTCCTCGGCCTGGGGAACAGCACGGAGCTCACCTGGGGAACGATGCTCTACTACGCGCAACAGGGGGGCGCACTTGAAGCCGGCAACGCCTGGTGGGCGCTCGCGCCAGGGGCGGCCGTCGCCTTCATGGGAGCTGGGTTCGCGCTCGTCAACTACGCCTTCGATGAGATCGGCAATCCCGCGCTGCGGCCGGTGAGAAAGCGACGTGCCCGAACCACTGCTTGAAGTCGAGAACCTGTCGGTCTCCTATGTGACCGACGCTGCGGAGATCCGTGCGGTGGACCGGGTCACGCTGACTCTCAACGCCGGCGAGTTTCTCGGGGTCGTCGGCGAGTCCGGTTGCGGCAAATCAACGTTGGTCTTCGCGATCGCGCAGCTGCTGTCGCCTCCAGCGGAGATCACGTCCGGACGGGTCGTCTTCCGCGGACAGGACCTGGTCCAGCTCAGCGACAGCGAGCTCCGCCACGTGCGCTGGCGTGATTACTCCGTGGTGATGCAGAGCGCAATGAACGCCCTCAATCCGATGAAGAGCATCGGCGCGCAGTTCAAGGACACCATGCGTGCCCATGACCGGGTATCGCCAGACGCGATCCGCACGCGTTCTGCAGAGGTGCTCCGTCTCGTGGGAATCGATGCCGCCCACCTCGACAGCTATCCGCACCAGCTGAGTGGCGGCATGCGCCAGCGCGCGATGATCGCGATGGCGCTGCTCTTCACACCGCAGCTCGTGATCATGGATGAGCCGACCTCCGCACTCGACGTGGTCGCGCAGCGCTCACTGATGACGCAGATCAAGGAACTCCAGCAGCAGTTCGGCTTCGCCGTCATCTTCGTCACCCACGACATGTCGGTCATCGCCCACTACTCGGACCGGGTGATGGTCATGTACGCCGGGCAGGTGGCCGAGATCGGCGACACGCGGTCGATCTTCGAACAGCCGTTGCATCCCTACAGCAAGGGTCTCCTCGATGCGTTTCCTTCCGTTCGCGGTCCGCGCAGACCGCTGACCGGAATCCCCGGCAGCCCTCCCGACCTCGGCCGGCCGTCCTCCGGTTGTCGGTTCCATCCGCGATGCAGCGAGGCGATGGCGGAATGCACGACCACCGAGCCGGTGCTGTACACGGTCGGTGACACGCGAGTGCGCTGCCTCCTCTTCGCGGAACAGCTCCGGGACGCGGTGTGAATATGAGCGTCAAGCAGAACGTTGAGCAAGGGGGTCGAGAAGGGCGTCGCGCCCGACGAGGACGGTGCGCTCCTCAGGACAGCCGGCCTGACCAGGCATTTCCGCCTCGGCGGCCTGTTGTCTCGCCGCACGCTGCACGCCGTCGATGACATGGACCTGGTGATCCACGAGCGGGAGATCGTCGCCCTGGTGGGCGAGAGCGGCAGCGGCAAGACGACCGTCGCCCGCCTGCTCGCGATGATCTACCCGCCGACCCGCGGCGAGATCTACTACCGCGGCCGCTCAGTCCACCGGCTCCGCTCGCGCAAGGACGTGCTCTGGTACCGCGGTGAGGTGCCGATGGTGTTTCAGGACCCGTACAGCGCGATGAACCCGGTCTTCCGGGTTGCTCACGGCGTGATGCGCAACCTCAAGCTCCACCGGCCCGAGCTCGACCGCGCACAGCGCCACGAGGAAGCCGAGCGCGTCTTCGACGTTGTGGGGCTCAACCCCGCCGCCGACATGCTGCGCAAGTTCCCCTACGAGATGAGCGGCGGCCAGCGTCAGCGCGTTGGCTTCGCTCAAGCGCTGGCGGTGAAGCCCAAGCTGATCCTCGCCGACGAACCGGTCTCGATGCTCGACGTGTCGATCCGCGCAGGCATTCTCAACATGATGGCGAGCCTGCGTGCCGAGGCAGGAGCATCCATCCTCTACATCACGCACGACATCGCGAGCGCGCGCTACGTCGCCGATCGGATTGTCGTCATGTACGCGGGGCACGCAGTCGAGCAGGGTCCGACCGAGATGGTCCTTTCGCGACCGAAGCACCCATATACACAACTCCTCCTCTCGGCCGTACCCGATCCACGCGAGAAGGCGGTGCCGGTGTCCGCTGACAGCGGCGAGCCGCCGCGCGTCATCGATCCTGGTGAAGGGTGCCGCTTCAGGCAGCGCTGCCCGTACGCCATCGAGGAGTGCGCGCGAGTCACACCTGCGCTCAGATCGATGGGCCCCGCGCACGATGCCGCGTGTCACGTTGCGGTCTGCCGACCCGGTAGATCCAGATGAGGCTCCGGCCGACCCGTCGGCCGCGGCGCCGCGGCACTCCGACAGCCTCGTCTGACGGCGGAGAGATCGGCCTCCCAGCGAAACTAGGCCGCGTCGTCCTCGAGGATTGCCTGCATCCGTTCCTTCATCCACGAGCTGGGGTCCGGGTGTCCCGCCTCGCGCCACTCAACGAGCAGTCGGGTAGGCGGCAGCCCTGACGGCGCCACTCCGTAATGGCGACTGACCAACTCGAGGTTCTCTTCGGACTCGGAGACAGCGAACCAGGCGCGCATCACAGGAGCGGCCATGGTCTCGGGCGACTGAACGAGGTTCACGCCATAATCCTCGCCGCCCTCCGCCGTCCAGAACCGGATGCGGAGGGAATCGGCGCAGTGCCGTGTCCTCGTTGTGACGGCGGCTGACGGCCGTGATTGGTGGAGGCGCCGGGGATCGAACCCGGGCCTCCCCTATTCGGGATAGGCCGTTTGTGTTCGGGAGCTGCGCACCGACTTGTCGCTCGGTCGCGCCTCGAAGGACGTGGAATCGGTCTATCTGACCGACGTGAAGGACATCCGGTATCACCGGCCGGTCGTCCGTTTCGGGTCGATCGGCATCGACACCGCCAGCGGCGAGATCGAGGGCGTGCCCGCGTCGACCAACGGAGCGCAACTGCGCGGCCGGATGATGCAGCTCGTCCACTGGGCTCGGCAGCGCGCGCAGCAGCCGCAAGTCGCACATGCCGCGGCGCCTGCCAGCGACGACATCCCGACGCAGCTCGTCAAGCTTGCCCAACTGCGGGATAGCGGCGTGCTCAGCATCGAGGAGTTCGCAACCTCCAAGCCAGCGCTCATCGCGCGGCTCTAAACCGGCCGATCGTGAGAACTCAGTTCGCCGCGGTGGTCACCGTCTTCGGGCGTTTGGACCTGGTCATGGCCTTCGTGGTTGAACCGGCAGGGTCCGCGAGCGTAGACTCCGAAGCCAATGGCGGGGAATCGAGGGCCGAGCTTCGCGCGCTACAACTCCGCAATCGCTGCGGCGGCCGCGCTTGAGGCTACTCAGGCCGATAAGGCTAAGAAGGAGCGCGAGCAGGCTGAGGAACTTCGCGGTCAGTCGGAGACGTGGGGCACGCCCGGAGATCTTCCTGAGCATCGCCTGGACGTCGCCTGAGGACTGGCGCGGATCACCTGACTGGGCGCGGGGTGGTCATCAACGCACTGCTTGATCCGGGGAAGCGGAGGCTGACGGCGCACTGCCGAATAACGGCAGCCCGCTGAACCACGGGAACTCGTGGGAGAACCGTGGCGCCTCCACCGTTGACACCACCATGAGCGCGGCGGCGAGCGCCGGCACCGCACCGACGACCGCGTCCCGAACATGCCTCCCCATGCGATGAATCATGCGTCGCGGCGGGGGGCGCCTGCCAGTAACCGATTCGGGTTGGCGGCGTTCTACCTTCCGAGCTTGGGGAAGTAATAGGGAGACCCCCGGCGCGATGCCAGGGGCCTCTTCAGGAAGGGAATGAGTTTCACCCGCTTGGTCAGCGCACATCTTGCCTGATCGGAGGCCACGGTGCGACTCGGCACCGAGTAGCATCGCCTCCGTGCCAGTTGCGTCGCGGGGCGCCGCTTCGCGGGTGGCGCCGCGTCGGGGGTGACGTCGTCGGTGACCACAGGTGCCGGCGGCACCGGGCGTCCATGCGGGTAGTCCGACGCAATCGGGGCGTCGTGCGCCATTCGACGGTGGCGATCACCGTCGATCCGTACGCCATGTCACGCCGACGATGCAGCAGCAGGCGGCCGCGACGATGGACGACCTGCCGAGCCAGTTGAGGTCAGCGTAGGGGTCAATACCCGGCGTGGACCGGATTTCGTATTGGCCCTGTGGTGGAGGCGCCGGGGATCGAACCCGGGTCCGAAGCCGCGTTCCATGCGACATCTACGAGTGTAGTCCCGGTTTTTATCTCACCTCAGTCGCGCCCTGGGACCAGGCTCGGCTACGGCCAGCCTCGGTGAATGTCCCGCCCGGCGCCGAGGCGCCACCGGGCGGCGAGACTGCTTGCATTAACGTCGGGTCCGCCTCCCACAGCCGAGGAGGCGGTCGACGTCAGGCCGAAGCCTGAGCTTTTTTCGTCTCTGCTACTTACGCAGCGAGGGCGAGGGGTGCGTTATTCGCACGTATATTTTTCCCGGTTTTACGAGCCCGGGGCTCGACTCGCATTCGCACGACCCACGACCCCGTCGAAACCAGTACGCCCCCATGGAACGCAGCTGTCCGAGATCAGCGTGCTTCACGATCATACCGCGTCGACGGCGACCACGCGACGGCCGTTGTCGTCGGGCTCGCACCTCTCGATCAAGCCCGCGCTGACAAGTTGGGCGGCGGCGTCGGAGAGCCTCGCAATGCTGATGCCGCTTCGGCGCGCGATCTCCAACAGGTCGTTGGCGCCATCCGAGTAACTCAGCGTCCACATCACTGCTGACTGGAGGTCTGACTTGGCCTTCTGAGCTCCGAGCCCCAAGTAGAGGCCGCGGCGCCCCAGCTGCGGCTCACCAAATGGCTGCAGATTTCGATAGGACGCAGTCTGCTCGATTGTTCGCATGACTTCTTCACACGTGAAGACTGCGTCGGCCATGGCATCGAAGTCGATGAATGCCTTGTTGTCCAGGGACGTGTGATATTCGGGGTAGGTTGCATACATCGAGCGCATGATGGACGCTACAGGAAGGTTGAATCCCGGTGAGCAGTATTGACGCTCGTCGCTACCTCCGTCCGGGAAGAAGTCGACGAAGCGGGTGCCTTCGCGCTGGCCAAGAACGTACTCAGCCGCCCTGTCGGCAACCGTGTCACCGCGCCGTGATCGCTTCAACGTGAAGGGCTGATCATCCCCGATACATGTCAGGACATACCCGGCACGGAGGCGCTCACGAAGTTCTGCGCCGTGCATGGACAGGTAGGTGATGCTCCCGATGGTTTCCGGCAGGAAGACAAACCGATATGTCAGCCGCCGTCTGGGCCAAGCCGCGAGCCGCTTGTACAGAAACGCGGTGACCAGCGGCCCGGACAATTCGTTGTTCGCCATCGATGGATGGCAGGTATACGTTGACAAGAGGATTTCGTCGGGCTGGTCGCCGGGCAGAACGGAGTCACTGACGGTGAGAGAGCCCTGAATGTGATCCGTGTCCACGACCACGGTGTAGTCGCCTGCGGGCAGGCTCTCGCGCAACGTATGAGGTAGGCAGAAACCCCAATATGGGGTGTAGTAGCTGGTCAGGTACGGAATCGCATCCGGTTGCTCGGGAAGACTATGAAGGTGCCCGTCGAGCTCAGCGCGTGACAGCGTGCCGCGGAACGAAATGGAATAGTTGACCACGTGGAGCGTGTTGTCAGCGATGTCAAGGAGTTGCCGCCCAGACGGGTCCACCACGTACGCTTCTCGAACCACCCATTCGGCGGGCACCGTCCAGTCCAGGACCTTCGTGCCCGATGGGATCTCATGTCGCTCCAGCGGCACAAGCTCACCGAGTATGTCGTGCGTTTCACGGACCCCCTTGCCTGTGATGCTCCGCATCAGCGGCCACAATCGGTCGAAGTACTCGGCGATCTCCGATGCGAGATCGCCCCGAAGGGTCAAGGAAGGCGAGCCTCGACGACCCCCGCAGAGCACAGAAAGAACCCCCGCCAGTGGCTCTGCTGTCCCTCAAGTGCTAACGCCTCGCGTCTAAATGCCGTACCAATCGTCGTCTCCAACATCGGAGGCGCAGGGTGGTAGTGGTACCAGTGGATCACCGGATCGCGGAAACCCGCTGCTTCAAATTCCTCCAGGAGCTGGAATGGATTGTGGAACTTGGCGCGGATCTCATCATACGAAGGGCCTCGGTCGGGACTTAGCCGAACAGCGGGGAACTCGAGTGCAAGCCGGCGATCCAGGTCTGCGGCGACGGCTGCCCGAACATCGTCAGAAACACCCGCCAGCAGGTCGTCAAGCACAAATTCCTTCGTCAGCCGGTTGAAAGTAAAGAGAGAGAAGAATGCATTCCGAAACTCGATGAAGCATCGGCCACCTGGCGTAAGCAGGGAGGTAATGCTGCGCAGGAAGACCTTGTCGTCCGCGACGTGTGGGAGCACACCAACGGCAACCACGGCGTCAAACGAACCGCCGCTGAGCTGGTTGGCGAAAGTAGCGGAATCCTCAATGTCCGCCACCTGGACCAGCTCGGGCGCGAGTTCCCGCACGCCTGAGGTTTTCCTGTGCCAGCGCGACCATCTCAGGTGAGAGGTCACACCCCGCAACCTCCAGACCCGCCCTGGCAAATTCCAATAGTGGAGTTCCCTCGCCCACTCCAACCTCGTAGACCCGCTTGCACCGCGATTCAGCTAACCGGGAGAGGAGGATTTGCAACCGAACACGGTTGGCCGGGTATGCGCCTCCAGCACCGGGGCGATATTGTTCGCCGTATCGCCTCGCAACGGCGTCGTAATGGTCCCTGACGCGTTGCTGTTCCAGGTCCTGTGGAGCCATGTGGGTACCTCCGGGCGGAAGGGGACATGCGGTCCGGCGCATCCTAGAGATTCAGTTCGACGAACGCATACTGCCGCTGATGGTTCGACATGGGTCAGGACGACCGCGGCGGTGAGGATGAGGCGCCAGCGCAAAGAGGGAGTATGACTTGCGTCCCGGCGCGACGCCAAGTGAAGAAGGCGAGGGTCAGAGTGCCCACGCTGATCGCCCCAATGAGCGTCTCGAAGGGGGGGTCGACGGCACCGGACATACACATTCCTGTAGTATAGAACACATGTTTGTAGCACTGCGACACGCGGCACCTCCTCGAGTTCGCGGAAAGCATCGCGTCGGGGCTACGGCTAGGCTTAGATTCGTGGAGACCATCGTGGCGTCAGCGCACGCCCGCGAACCGACAGAACCAGCATGTTCGAGGCCATCGACATGACCACAGGACAAATCGTCGTCGCGCAGCCCGCGACCTACCGGCGGCTGCTCAGCGTCCCGGGCTTCCGTCAGCTGCTCATCAGCTCACTGCTCACCCGGACGGCATCGCAGATGTGGACGGTCGGACTGGTCCTCTTCGCGCTGCAGCGATATCACTCGCCAGGCGTCGCGGGCGTGAGCCTCTTCCTCCTCATCTTTCCCGGACTGCTGCTCAGCCCGATCGCCGGCGCGCTCCTCGACCGCCATGGACGCAAGCGCCTCATGACGCTCGACTTCACCGTCGCCGCGCTCTGCCTCACGGTGATCGTCGTCCTGGCCGCGACGAATCTGCTTCCGGTCTGGGGGCTCTACGCCCTGCTGGTGGGAGGATCGATCACCAGCACGCTGAGCATCGCCGGCGCGCGGTCGTTCTTCCCGCTGATCGTGCCGCGCGATCTGTGGGACCGCGGCAACGCGGCGGACAGCGTCTGCTTCGGGGTGGCGAACATTGCGGGCCCGGGGCTGGCCGGTGCCCTCATCGCCGTGATCGGCAATGAGGCAGCGCTGGCCGGCGCCGCCGTCGGGTTCGTGGTGGGAGCCGTGGCGCTCCAGGGAATCCGAGAACCCGCCCCCGGCGGTGAGGTGTCCGGCAGGATCCTCCACGAAGCCTGGCGCGGGCTCCGCTACGTCGTCCGCAACCGGACGCTTCGCTGGATCGCAATCTCGTTCTCGACGCTCAACGTCGGCTGGGGCATCGTGATCGTCGCGCTCCCCGTTGTCGTGTTCCATCTGCACGGCAACGCTGCCGTGGTCGGGGCCATGCTGGCGCTGGCCGGCGCGGCCGGGGTTCCCGCGGCGCTCATCGCCGGCCGGATCCGGACCGAGGGGCGCGAGCGCGAGTCGATATCGATCTTCGGCGCGGTGATGGGTCTCGCCGTGCTGACGCTGCTCGTGCCCTCGATCGCGCTCATTGCCGTCGGCATCGCGATTGCCGGCGGCGCGGACGCGGCCTCCAGCGTCAGCGCCTTCTCCCTTCGCCAGCGCCGCACCGCGCGGGCGTGGTTCGGACGTGCTTTCGCGGTCTCGATGGCGCTGAACTTCTCCGGGGTGCCGATCGGCTCGGCCCTGGCGGGACCCGTGCTCGGCGTCTCGACCGCCTTCGCCATCGTGGTTGCAGCCGGGCTCACCCTGGTGGGCAGCGCCCTCATCCAGCTCAAGGTCCCTGCGGTCGCGCCACCCGGGTGAGTGCCCGCGCAACCGCCGGCCCCGCTGCAGACGGTGTCCGCCGTTGCTAGGCTGATCGAATGCTCCAGGTGATGCCGGGCCGGGTGGCGCACTAGTTGCCCCATTTCGACGCGCCGTCTGGAGCCGACCCAGCGGTCGGGACGAAACTGAAGCGGGTGATCGTCATCGGCACGGCGGCGAGCCGGGACGAGCGCGAGCAGCGCGACATCGAGCTCGATGAGCTCGAGGAGCTGGCCCGGACGCTCGGCACCGAGGTGCTGGAGCGAAGCCTGATCTCCCTGCGGGAGCCGCATCCCGCGACCTTCTTCCGCTCCGGCGTGGTCGCGGCCTTTGCATCCCACCTGGCCGAGCTCGGCAGCCCGGCCGTGCTCTGCAACGACCAGCTCACCCCTCGCCAGCAGCGCAACCTCCAGGAGGAGTGGGGTGTCCCGGTGCTCGATCGCACCGAGGTGATCCTCGCCATCTTCGCCCGGCGAGCCATCACGGCCGAAGGACGCGTCCAGGTTGAGATGGCCCAGCTCGAGCACCTGCTGCCGCGACTGGCCGGCGGTTGGTCGCACCTCGAGCGGCAGCGTGGCGGCGTCGGGCTCCGCGGCGGCCCCGGTGAGAAGCAGATCGAGGTCGACCGGCGCCTCATCCGGCAGCAGCTCAAGCGGCTCCGCGCTCGGCTGGTGGTCATCGAACGCCAGCGCCGGACGCGACGCACCGCCCGGACCAACGTTCCCCTGGCGTCGTGCGCGCTGGTCGGGTACACGAACGCCGGCAAGTCGACGCTGCTGAACGTGCTCACGCACAGCCAGGTCCTCGCCGACGACCTGCTCTTCGCGACGCTCGACCCGACATCACGCCGTCTCGAGCTCCCGTCGGGCAAGCTCGTGATCCTCACCGACACCGTCGGGTTCATTCAGAAGCTGCCGACCGAGCTCGTCGAGGCGTTCGCCGCAACTCTGGAGGAGGTACGCCAGGCGCACATGCTCTGCCTGGTGGTCGACGGCTCGCACCCGGACGCCGAGCAGCAGCTGGTCACGGTGCTCGAGACGCTGCGTTCGATGGAATGCGAGCAGCCGATGATCCTCGCCTTGAGCAAGGTCGATCGCCTCACCGCATCCGAGGTCCGTGCCGCACGGCTGCGTCTCGGTGACATCGCCGGCGTCTCCGCGCTCGCGGTGAGCGCCACCAGGGGAACCGGTCTCCGCGAGCTTCGCCAGCGGATCGATGGGCTTGCCGCCCAGGTGGTACCGGACATCAAGGCCAACCGCCCCAGCGCCGCATCCCAGGCCGTACCGCCCGAGGCCGAGTTTCACGCCGCCGCGGGCTGACCTCCGCGTGGTCAGCGCCTGATCGCGCGCTCCATGTCCCGCTCGGCGTCCCGCTTGGCGACGTCCTGCCGCTTGTCCCAGAGCTTCTTGCCCCGGGCGAGCCCGATCTCGACCTTGACCCGATTGCGCACCAGGTAGAGCTTGAGCGGAACGATGGTCAGGCCCTGGGTCCGGACCCGGCCGTCCAGGTACTCGATCTCGCGCTTGTGGAGGAGCAGGCGGCGGCGCCGCTCCGGCTCGGGGTTGTTGCGGTTGCCGTGTTGATACGAGGCGATGTTCACCTGCATCAACCAGGCCTGGCCGTTCTCGACGCGCACGTAGCCGTCGCGCAGCTGGATGCGCCCGGTGCGCAGTGATTTCACCTCGGTGCCGGTGAGCTCGATCCCGGCCTCGATCAACTCCACGATGCTGTACTCGTATCGGGCGCGGCGGTTGTGGGCCAGGAGGTTGTCGCCGGGCTTCCTCGTCGGGGGCATTACGACTTCGCCGCCGAACGCCGGCCGCGCAGGAACGCCACCGGCGTCATGGGGCGCTTTCCGGGTGGGGTGATGAGGTCGACGCGATAGCCACCTTCGCTGGTCGCGATCACCAGCGATTCGCCGTCGCGGGCGGCTGCCGTCCCGGGAACCATCCCGACCGCAAGATCCGCGAGCGCGCCCGCCTGAATCTGCACATCGACGCCGTCGAGCGGCGCGAGCACGCCCGGCCACGGTTGCAGCGCTCGCACCATTCGATCGACGTCGACCGCGCGCCGCGCTGACCAGTCCACGCGGCCGTCAGCCCTGCCGAGGCGCGGTGCGTGGGTCACGCCCTCCTCAGGCTGCGGCGTCGCGATGGCGGTTCCAGCTTCGAGCGCGCTCAGCACCGACGTGAGCTCAGATGCGCCCAGGTCGGCGAGGCTCGACGTGAGCGTGGGGGTCGTCGCACCGGGCTCAATCCGTATGCGGGCGGTCTCGTAGACCGGTCCCGTGTCGAGGCCGGCTTCCATGCGCATGATCGAGACGCCGGTCTCGGCGTCGCCGGCCAGGATCGCGTGGGCGATCGGCGAGGCTCCTCTCCAACGGGGAAGGAGCGAGGCGTGCACGTTGACCGCGCCCTGCGGGGGCGGGTCGATCAGCGCCGTGGGGAGGATCTGGCCGTACGCGGCGACGACCAGGCAGTCCGGCGCCAGGGCAAGGAGATCTCGCACGATCTCGGCTGCACCGATTCTCGCCGGAGTCAGGACCTGGAGGCCGAGGTCATGCGCCGCCTCGGCGACCGGTCGGGGCGCCGGCCGGCCCCGGTTCCCTGGGCGATCCGCCCGGGTGACCACGGCCGCAACCTCGTGGCGCGCGGCGCACGCCCGGAGTGACGGCACCGCAAATGCAGCGGTGCCACAGAAGACCAGCCTCACACAGCGCTGACGACGCCGGGCTCCTCAGCCTCCTCTGCGGGTTCGACCTCGCGCAGCGTGCCCTCGTTCACCCTGGTCGTGAACAGGATGCCGTCGAGGTGATCGAGCTCGTGCTGGATCGCACGGGCCAGGAGGCCGTCGCCCTTGACGCGGACCTCCTTGCCGTGGCGGTTTATTCCCTTGGCCACGACCCGCATCCGGCGGGTGACCTCGCCGACCCAGCCGGGTACGGACAGGCAACCCTCGAAACCGGTCTGATCGCCGTCGGTGCGGACCATCTCGGGGTTGGCGAGCTGGTAGATCTGGTTGTCGACGCGAAGCACGATGACACGCAACGACACGCCGATCTGAGGCGCGGCAAGCCCGACTCCGTTGGCGCCGAACATCGTCTCGACCATGTCGTCCATCAGACGGCGGATCTCATCGTCGACCCGCGGCACGCGGATCGCCTTTGTGGTGAGCACGTCGTTGTGGTCCGAGACCAGGACGATGGGAAGGACTGCCACGTTGATGTCTCCGTTCACGCCCCGGGGTCGACGTCGATGCTCCAGCCCCGAGCCCTGGGAAGGTGAGGAAATGCCCTCTCGATGTCTGTGCCTCGAACCGTGATCTGCCAGCGGTATTCGCCGCGGAGGCGGTGGAGGAACGCCGGCGTCGGACCGAGGACATCGAGCCCGGCGCCAATTCCGAGTGTATCAGACACTCGCCGGGCCTCCCGGCGAACTTCCATCTCGGCCTCGTGGTCGTCCTTGTGCACGAAGGTGCAGACGCACAGGCGTGCATATGGCGGGAATCGCAGGGCTTTGCGCACGCGGATCTCGTCGTGCGCGAACCCGAGGTAGTCGTGCGTTGTCGCATGCCGGACCGCGTAGTGGCCGGGACTGTATGTCTGCAGCACCACGCGGGCGGCCTCATCGCCGCGTCCGGCGCGTCCGGCGACCTGCGTCAGCAGCGAGAAGGTCAACTCGCCACTGCGATAGTCGGGGAAGTGCAGAGACGTGTCGGCGTTCACGATGCCGACGAGTCGAACGTTGCCCAGGTCCCACCCCTTTGCGACCATCTGCGTGCCGATCAGGCAGTCGGCCTCGTGGCGGCGGAACCGGTCGTAGATGTCGAAGTACGCGTCACGCGATCGCGTGGTGTCGCGATCCATGCGGATCAGACGCAGCGCCGGAAACCGTTCGCGCACCTCGCGCTCGAGACGCTCGGTGCCCATGCCAAGGGCGCGGATCGTGCGCGATCCGCAGGCCGGACACGCATTCGGCAATGGAATCGACAACCCGCAGTAGTGGCAGTCACAGCTTGCGCGGTCGACGTGGTGCACCAGTGACACGCTGCAGTTGGTGCAGGTCAACGCCTCGCCGCAGGTCCTGCAGAGCACGACGGTCGACGTCCCGCGCCGGTTGAGAAAGAGGATCGATTGTCCGCCGTCGGCGTGACACTCCTCCAGGGCGCGGTCGAGTGTCGGCGAGAGAGCATTGGTGTTGCCCGCCTTCAACTCGTCACGCAGGTCGACCACCTCGATCGGCGGGAGCGCACGCCCGCTCACGCGTTCCGGGAGTGTCGCGAGCTCGAGCTCTCCGGTATGCGCACGGAAGAAGCTTTCGACCCGAGGCGTCGCGCTCCCCATCACCACCGGTGCACGGCAGAGTGCCCCGAGCATGAGTGCGACATCGACGGCGTGGTATCTCGGCACGCGGTCCTGCTTGTACGCCGGTGCATCCTCCTCGTCGACCACCACGATCCCAAGGTCGGCGACCGGTGCGAAGACCGCGCTGCGCGAGCCGATGATCACCGTGTGCTGGCCACTGCGGATGCGCCGCCACTCAGCCGCTCGCTCCGCGTCGGTGAGCGCTGAGTGGACCACAGCGATGCGCCCGGGGAAGCGCACGGTGAAACGGCGAATCATCTGTGGGGTCAAGGCGATCTCGGGCACGAGCACGATCGCGCCACGCCCTGCGGCCAGCGCCGCGTCGATACCCGCGAGATAGACCTCCGTCTTGCCGCTGCCGGTCACGCCGTGGAGCAGCACGCGCCGGTGCGTGTGGGTTGCGATGCCTTCGAGCAGGGGCGCCACTGCAGCGCGCTGTGCGTCGTTGAGGATCGGCGGGGGCTCGGGTGGGCCGGCTGCACCCGCCTCTGCCACGGCGCGTGACATCGAGCGAGGGCCCGCCCTGCGCGTCGGACGCGACCGAACGCCCTTGGGCAGCATCGCCCGCAAGACCTCGCCGAGCGGCGCGCAGTATCGGTCCGCAATCTGCCGGGCGAGCGCGAGGTGGTGATCGAGGATCAGGCGCGGTTCATCGATGACGCCGTCGATCGCGCGCACCTCCGCGAACTCGGACTCCTCCGATCGCTCGACGACGTAGCCGAGGATCGACCGCTTGCCGAACGGGATCTCAACCCGCACGCCGGGCAGCACGAGCTCGGCCAGGTCGTCCGGGATGGAGTACGTGTATGCGTCGCGGGGCAGTTGCGAACGCGTCTCCGGGACCACGGAGGCGAAGGTCATCGCAACCTGCTCGCGATGATGCGCACGATCGCGTCGGCGACCACCGATTTCGGCGCGCGCGCGATGGTCTCGAGCCTGCCGTCGCGGCCGATCACCGTCACCTCGTTCTCGTCCGCGCCCATGCCGATCCCCTCCTGCGAGACGTCGTTGACGACGACGAGGTCGAGATGCTTGGCGTCGAGCTTCGTCCGGGCGTTGTCGATGACGTGCTCGGTCTCGGCGGCGAACCCGACCACGAAAATGTCCCTCGCGGCACCGTCGTCGTGCAACGCGCGAAGGATGTCGACAGTGGGCACGAGTTCGAGCGTCAGCGTGCCGGCTCCCTTCTTGAGCTTGTTGCGTGCCACCTCGCGCGGCCGCCAGTCGGCCACCGCCGCAGCCATGATGAGCACGTGCGCGCCGGCCAGCGCGACGCGCACCGCCGCATCCATCTCGGCGGCCGTCTCCACGGAGACCACCTCCAGCCCGGGCCGCGAAGCCGGCGCGGCCGCGGCCGTGACCAGTGCGACGGTCGCCCCCTGGCGGATCGCCGCGGCCGCGAGCTCGTTGCCCATCTTGCCGCTCGAGCGATTGCCGATGAAGCGCACCGGGTCGATCGGTTCTCGAGTTCCCCCGGCGGTGACCACGAAGCGCAGACCGTTGATGATGGGGTCAGGCCCCGCCGACAAGGACTTCCCTCACCGCCGCCACGATCACGTCGGGCTCGGCCATCCGGCCGGTGCTCTCGTGGCCGCTCGCCAGGCGTCCGAAGACGGGGCCGATGATGCGGGCGCCACGTGCCGTCAGGATGGCCGTGTTTCCCTGGGTGGCGGGGTGCTCCCACATCGCCGACTCCATGGCGGGGGCCACCAGCAGGGGGGCGCGACATGCGAGAGCTGTCGCGGTCACCGGGTCGCCGGCCAGCCCGAGCGCAAGACGTGCGATCAGATCAGCCGAGGCGGCGACGACGACCTGCACCTCGCACCATGAAGCGAGGTCGAGGTGGCCCATCCCGTGCCCGATCTCGGCCGGGTCGTCATCCCAGATGCTCGACGCGACCCGATGTCCGCTCAGCGCGCGGAGCAGCGTCGGGGTCACGAAGCGGGTTGCCGCCTCGGTCATGGCGACCTTCACGTCGGCGCCTTCGCGGCGGAGGTCGGTGATGACCTGGCACGCTTTGAACGCGGCGACGCTGCCGCCGATGCCGACCAGGACGCGGTGGCCGTCGAGCGTGAGAGTCACGCCGAGCCATCCTCAGACGACGATCGGGCCGCCTGGATGATTTCCTCGATCTCTCGCGCCGCGCGCTCTGCGTCGTCGTTCACAACCTGATGATCGTACGTGTCCTTGAGCGCCAGCTCGGCAACCGCGAGGTCCTGCCGCGCCCGCAGGCTCGCCGGGTCCTCGGTCGCACGATCGATCAGGCGGTGTTCGAGAGCCTCGACGCTCGGCGGCAGCAGGTAGATGCAGATGGCGTTCTCGATGCGACGACGGACCTTCTCGGCGCCCTGGACGTCGATCTTGATCACCGTGTCCTTGCCGGATGCGATTGCCCTGTTCACCGTCTCGTCGGTGCGGCCCTTGAGCTCGCCGTAGACGGTCGACCACTCGAAGAACTCGTCGCGATCGATCATCGCCCGGAATGCCGGCTCGTCCACGAAGTAATACGAGACACCCTCGATCTCGCCGGGACGAGGCGGCCGGGTGGTGTACGAGACGCAGTACTCGAGCCCGGGATCGAGCTTGAACAGCTCGCGGAGCACCGTGTCCTTGCCGACGCCGCTCGGCCCCGTCAACACGATGATCCGGCCGGGCACGCTCATGCGACCGAGGGGCGGAGCCTGTCTGCCGCTGCGACGAGCTCGTCCGGGACCGGGGACTCGTAAGAACGATCGGTTCCGTCGGCCGGGTGGCGAAAACGGAGCCGGCGCGCATGCAGCGCGGGACGCCCGAGGGTCGCGTCGGGGCGCCCGTAGACGGCGTCGCCGATGATCGGGTGTCCGATCGAGGCGAGGTGCACCCGGATCTGATGGGTGCGCCCGGTGCGCAGGGACACCTCGAGGACGGTCGCCCCACTGAGCCGCTCGACGACGCGAAAGTCGGTGATCGCCTCGCGCCCGCCTTCGACGATCGCCATGCGCCGGCGGTCGCGGGGGTGACGGGCGATCGGTGCGTCGATGGTCCCGGTGTCCTCGCGGAAACCGCCGTGCACGAGCGCCCAGTAGGTGCGCCCCAGCGAGCGATCGCTCAGCTGCCGGGCAAGGTTGCGGTGCGCTGCCTCGGCCTTCGCCACCACCAGCAGCCCGCTCGTGTCACGGTCGAGGCGGTGCACGATTCCCGCCCTCTCCGTGCCCCCGAGCAGCGACCAGGTCGTCCCCCGCTCCTTCAACGCATCGGCAAGGGTTCCGGTGGGGTGGCCGGGGGCAGGATGGACGACCATCCCGGACGGCTTGTCCACCACCGCCAGCCAGTCGTCCTCGTCCACGATGGTCAGCGCCGTGGCGGGCTCGGCACCCGCTCCGGGTTGCTGCTTCGGAACGGTGTCGACCGCAACCGGCGGAGCGACCACGACAGCAGCAGTGTCGCGCAGCCGCTGACCGGGTCTGCCCGGACGTCCGTCGACGGTGACGAGCCCCGCATCGATCAGCGTTCGGGCCGCGTGGCGCGTGATGCGCCGCGATTCCGCGAGCCACACGTCGAGTCGCGGGGCGGCGGCCGCGGGCGCGCCGGCGCTCACGACGGCGCCGACGACGTCGACGACGAAGGTGAATGCGAGGACGGGATGAAGCTCAGCACGAGGAGCATCACGATGGCGATGACGATGCAGCTGTCAGCGACGTTGAACACCGGCCAGAAATGGAAGTCGATGAAGTCGACCACCGAGCCCTGGACCAGCCGGTCGACGCCGTTGGAGAGCGCGCCGCCCAGGATCATGCCGATCAGGACCTGCCGGTACCACGTCGTGCCATACCGGTAACCGGCGAGCACGATGTAGAGGCTCACGATCACCGCAACGGCGAGGTAGAGCCAGTGCAGTTGTGGAAGCACGCTGAAGGCGGCACCGCTGTTCTCGACGTGGTCGATCGACACAAACGACCCGGGCCAGAGCTGCTGGCCCACGTAGAGGTGCGAGGCGACCAGCCACTTGGTGAGGTGGTCGAGCAGGGCCACGGCGGCCGCGGTCCCGAGCATCACAACGTAGATGCGCCGCCGCGAGGCGCCCTGCCGGGCCGCTACCGCTGTACTCCCAGCCAGCATCGTGCGCCTCCCAGCTCGCCTTCCCACTCGGCGAGCGCGTCACCCCGTTCATCGTGGATCGCAACGGCGAGTGTCTCCGCCTGCAACCAGTCGCGATGCGCGTCGACGGCACGCCGCGCGTCGCCACCGGCATCCACGAGCAGCGTGATCCGGTCCTCGACGCGGAGCCCACCCTGCTTGCGCAGCTCGTTCACCTTGCGGCTGACCTCGCGCGCCAGCCATTCGAGGCGGAGTTCGTCGGTGATCGTGGTGTCGAGCACCACCGACGCATGGCCGCCGGCGGGGTCCACGTATCCGACGCGCTTCACGTTGAGCTCCTCCATGAAGATCGCCTCGAGCTCGAGGTCGAGCGGGTCACTCGCGAGGGTCGCCGCGGCGAGTGGCTGGCGGACGCGCACGCCGGCGGTGGTCCGCGCCGCGAGCCCGTCCTCCACGAGCCTGCGCAGACGGCTCATCCCGACCAGCACCTCCGAGTCGCGCCACACTCCCGCCACCTTCGGATAGTCGGTGAGGTGCACCGAGTCCGGAACCCCTGCTGCTGCGGGCGGGTCGCCGTTGAACCCGCTGAGGTTTCGGTACATGCGCTCGGCCATGAAGGGCATGAAGGGAGCGACCAGGCCCGCGAGCGTGACCAACACGGTCTGCAGGGTCGCAAAGGCCGACATCGAGTCCTCGCTCGTCCCGGCGCTCTTCCAGAAGCGGCGGCGGGAGCGGCGCACGTACCACTTGGAGAGATCCTCGACGAAACCCTCGACCGCGTGGACCGCGTCGGAGGCGTCGTACCGCTCCATCGCCTCGCGGACCGCCTCGACGGTCTCGGCGAGCCGGGCGAGGCACCAGCGGTCGAGAACCGGTCGCTCGATCACGGCGGGGGCCGCCGCCGCCGGGTCGTACCCCTCGGTGAGCGCGTAGGTCACGAAGAACGAGTAGACGTTCCAGAGCGTCAGCATGAAGAGGCGAACAACGTCCTGGAATGACGTGGGGCTGACGCGCAGCTCGGCATTCTCCACGCCCTGCGCGTAGAAATACCAGCGCGCCGCATCGGCACCGAACTGATCGAAGATGGTGCTCGGCTCGATCGTGTTGTGCCGCGACTTCGACATCTTCTTGCCGTGCTTGTCCTGGAGGGTGCCCACCACGACGCAGTTCTTGTACGCCGGCGAATCGAAGAGCAGCGTCAACTCGGCGAGCAATGAGAAGAACCAACCGCGCGTCTGATCGACGCCCTCGCAGATGAAATCCGCCGGATGGGTGTGCTCGAAAAGCTCGCGGTTCTCGAAGGGATAGTGCTTCTGGGCGAAGGGCATTGCGCCCGAGTCGTACCAGGCGTCGATGACCTCGGGAACACGATGCATCACGCCACCGCATGCGGTGCAGGGCAGCGTCACGTCGTCGATGAACGGCCGGTGGAGATCGTCGTCGATGGTGAGACCCACATCAGCGGCGCTGCCCGCGCAGAATTTCGCCTCGCAGCCGTCGCAGACCCAGATGGGAAGCGGCGTGCCCCAGTACCTGGTGCGCGAGAGGTTCCAGTCGATCAGGCTTTCGAGCCAGTTGCCCATCCTTCCATCGCGGATGTGGGCGGGCTGCCAGTGCACGCTGCGGTTGTGAGTGAGCAGCCGATCCTTGATGGAGGTCGTGCGGATGAACCACGAGGTGATCGCGTAGTAGAGCAGCGGTGTGTCGCAACGCCAGCAGAATGGATACGTGTGCAGGATCCGCTCCGCGCGATACAGCCTCCCCTCCTCGCGCAGATCCTCGATGATCTTGGGATCGGCGTCCTTGACGAACAGCCCGCGGTACCGTGCCTGGCCGTCGAGAAACCTTCCGTCGAGTCCGACGACGTGACGGATCGCGATGCCCTTTCGCTGACACAGCTCGAGGTCGGCGACGCCGTACGCCGCGGCGGTGTGCACGATCCCGGTGCCCTCATCCATGGTGACCAGCTCCGGAGCATCGAGCACGACAAACGCGAGCCCATCGGGGAGCATGTCGGTGAACAGCGGCTCGTAGGTCAGGTCGACGAGATCCGATCCGTCCATCTCGCCGAGGATTTCGTAATCACCCTCGAGCACCGAGAGCCGTTCCTTCGCGAGGATGTACAACTCGTCCCCCTGCGCCACCCGCACGTACGGCTTGCCCGAGTGGACGGCAAGGGCAACGTTGCCCGGGAGAGTCCACGGCGTCGTCGTCCAGGCGAGCAGGAAGGTCCTCCCGTCCGAATCGTTGAGCCGGAACTTCACGTAGACCGACGGGTCTGACGTGTCCTCGCGATATCCCTGGCTCAGCTCATGCGATGACAGCGTCGTCTGGCAGCGAGGGCAGTACGGCGTGACCTTGTAGCCCTGGTAGAGCAGCCTGTCCTCCCACAGCCGCTTGAGGCTCCACCACACCGACTCGATGTAGGTGCCGTCGTAGGTGCGGTACGGATGGTCGAAGTCGAGCCAGAAGCCGAGGCGCTCGCTCATCTCGCGCCACTGGTCGATGTACTCGTTCACTGACGCCTTGCAGCGCGCGTTGAACTCGGCGATGCCGTATTCCTCGATCTGCTTCTTGCCGCTGATCTTCAGCGCACGCTCGACCTCGAGCTCGACCGGGAGACCATGCGTGTCCCACCCGGCCTTCCGAGCCACCGAAAACCCGGTCATCTGCTTGTAGCGCGCGAAGACGTCCTTGTATGACCGGGCAAGGACATGGTGGAGACCGGGCAGCCCGTTGGCGGTGGGGGGTCCCTCGTAGAACACGTACGGAGGCGCGTCGCGACGCATCGCGAGGCTGCGCTCGAACACGTGGGTGCGTTGCCAGAGATCGAGGATCTCGAGCTCGGCTTCGGGAAAACCCGCGCGGGCGCTGACGGCCGAATACCTGGGCATTGCCCCAAGGATACCGGCAGATCGTTCGCTACCGAACTGCAGGGAGCTGCTCTGCCACCCGCTCGCCGAAGATGGCCCGGCCGATCCGCACCATGGTCGCGCCCTCCTCGATCGCGACTTCGAAATCGTTGCTCATGCCCATGCTGAGCTCCGGCAGCGCCCACCCGGTCACGTGCTCCATGTGGTCTCGGATGTGCCGGAGCCGGGTGAACGACGCCCGCGCATCCTCGGGATCATCGGAGTACGGAGCGATGGTCATCAGCCCGATGACATGGATGGCCGGCACGTTGACCAGCTGCTGCACCACTCCTTCGACGTCCGATTCCGCGACGCCGTAGCGGGTCGGCAGACCGGTCAGCTCGACCTCGAGGAGAACGCCGATCGGGTCGCGCCCCGGTGGCCGGTGTGCCGAAAGCGCATCCGCCACGCGCGTGCTGTCGACCGAGTGCACGAAGTCGAAGAGCGCCGCCGCGCGTGCCGCCTTGTTGGTCTGCAGGTGGCCGATCAGGTGCCAGCGGGCGGCGTTGCGAACCTCGCGCTGCTTGTCGGCAGCCTCCTGAATGCGGTTCTCTCCGATGTCCTCGACGCCCGCGGCGATCGCCTCATCGACACGGGCCGCCGTGGTGCCTTTGGTGACGGCGATCAGGCGCACATCGAGCGGATCGTGGTCCGAACGCAGTGCGGCTGCCTCGATCCGGGCACGCACCGCTTCGAGCCGGTCCCTTACCGGCAGGGCCTCTTCCACCACAACTCACTTGCCGAGGTCGAGGGGCAGTTCGCGGCCCTCCGTGTCGCGGCGCTTACGCTGCCGGCGGGCGGTGTCGGGGCGAGTGCCAGGAGGATGCGCCAGCACGTCCTCGATGGTCGCGCGCATCTCCTGCGCATCCTTGAACGATCGATACACGGAAGCGAATCGAATGTACGCGATCTCGTCGATGTCTCGCAATCGCGCCATCACCATCGTCCCGACCTCACGGCTGGGGACCTCCGTGAGATTCTGGCTACGCAGGGCGTTCTCGATCTCGGCAACCATCAACTCGAGGTTCGCCGGCGCCAGCCTCGTCTTCTTCGACGCCATGACGAGTCCCGAGAGCAGCTTCGCGCGACTGAACTCCTCGCGCCGGCCGTCCTTCTTGACGACATACAGCGGTGGCGCCTCGACGCGCTCGTACGTGGTGAAACGCTTGCCGCAGCCGAGACATTCTCGACGGCGACGGATCGCCTCACCGGTTTCGGAGTCGCGCGAGTCGACCACCTTGATGTCCGTCTCGCCGCAGAACGGGCACTTCACCTGCAGCCCCCTAGAAGCTTGAGTGCGGCTCCGGCCGGCCGTCCGACGCTGACCGGAGCTGCACCCGAACCCAAACCTACCGACGGTCCCTCAGAAAGGCGGGGATGTCCAGGTCGTCGACGCTGTACGGACCGGTGGGCCTGCCTCCCACGGTGAACGCCGGCTGACGCTGCTCCGAGGCCATGGGACGCGCCGACGGCTCGTAGCTGAGCGTCCCGATGACATCGATCTGGCCCGTGAACCCGGTGGCAATCACGGTGATCTTGACCTCGCCCTTCATGTGCTCATCAATGACAGTGCCGAAGATGATCTGCGCATCGGCGTCCGCCAACTCGCTGACCAGTTGTGCCGCCTCGTTCACCTCGTAGAGGGTGAGATCCGGACCACCGGTGACGTTGAGCAGGATGCCCTTGGCGCCGGCGATCGTGGTTTCGAGCAGCGGGCTCGCCACCGCGTCCTTCGCGGCATCCGCCGCGCGCGTATCGCCGCTGCCGAACCCGATGCCCATGAGCGCCTGACCCTGGCCCTGCATGATCGTCTTCACGTCCGCGAAGTCGAGGTTGATCAGTCCCGGGAAGACGATCAGGTCGCTGATGCCCTGCACGCCCTGACGAAGCACATCGTCGGCGACCTTGAAGGCGTCACCGATCGGCGTCTTCTTGTCGACCACCTGCATGAGCCGCTCGTTCGGGATGGTGATGAGGGTGTCCACACGCCCCTGGAGGTTGGCAATACCCTCCTCCGCCGACTTCTGACGGCGCAATCCCTCGAAGCGGAACGGCTTGGTCACCACGCCGATGGTCAGCGCCCCGGACTCGCGCGCGATCTCCGCGATGATCGGTGCGGCGCCGGTGCCGGTGCCGCCGCCCATGCCGGCGGTGATGAACACCATGTCGCTGTCGGCCAGCGCCTTGGTGAGCTCCTCACGCGACTCCTCAGCCGCGTCCTGTCCCTTCTGGGGATCGCCGCCGGCGCCGAGCCCGCGGGTCAGCTTGCCGCCGATGCGGATCTTGAGATGCGCGGACGACGAGCTGAGAGCTTGGTGGTCGGTGTTGATCGCGATGAACTCAACGCCCTTGAGGTTGCTCCGGATCATGCGATTGACGGCATTGCTGCCGCCGCCGCCGACCCCCACGACGCGGATGCGGGCGTTGCCGTCTAGTGTCCGGTCGAGGTCTGCCATGCCTGTCTCCTCGCGTTGCGTTGTGGATTCTCGGGTTGGGGGCGAATGCGGTGACGATCTCCGGCGTGCCAGAGCATCCCCGGGCTGGTCGAGTCCGTGCGTGCGCAGGTGATCAAAAGAGGTCACGAAACCACCTCGAGAACTTGGCGCCGGCGGCGGGGCCGTCGTGGCTCTTGCCGTTGGAGCGCGATGGTTTGCGGCCGAGGTTGCTCCTGGCTCCCCAGCGCAGCAGACCGACCACCGTCGCGTGGCTGGGTCCGCGGATCTCGTCGTTCATGCCGTGCAGACCCTGGGGTGCGGCGATGCGCGCGGGGAGGTTGGTCTGCTGCTGGACGACCTCCGCAAAGCCGCGGAGGAGCGCACCGCCGCCCGTGATCACGATCCCACCCGGGAACATGCCGAGCGGCCCGGCTCGCTCAACCTCGGCCGCGATCAACGACGCCATCTCGCGTGCGCGCGGTCCGATGATTTCGGCGAGATACCGTTGCGGCACACCAACCGGCTCGTCGTAGCCCATGGGGGTCAAGGTCACCTCCGCGTCGGCGGGGAGCGTCAACTGCAGGCAGTGACCGAAGTTGCGCTTCACCGTCTCGGCGGTCTCGAGGTCGCAGCGCAACCCGACCGCGAGGTCGGCGGTTACGTGATTGCCGCCGACCGGAATCACGCTGGTGTGCACGATGCTGCCGCGCGCGAACACCGCGATATCGCTGGTCCCACCACCGACATCGACCACGACGACACCGCGTTCGATCTCGTCCTCCGTGACGACGGCCTCGGCTGACGCGAGCACCTGCAACACCATGTCGTCGACGCTGAGCCCCGCCTTGTGCACGACCTTGACGACATTCTGGATCGCGGTGTTGGCGCCGGTGATGATGTGTGCGTCGACCTCGAGCCTGTTGCCGGCCATGCCGATCGCGTCGCGCACGCCCTCCTGTCCGTCGATCGTGAACTGCTGGGGCAGCACGTGCACGATGCGACGCTCCGAGGGGACGCTGACCGCGCGGGCGGCGTCGATGGCGCGGTGCACGTCCTGGTCGCGAACCTCGCGATGGCCAGCCTCGACCGCCACCACGCCGCGACTGTTCTGCGAGGTGATGTGCCCTCCGGCGATCCCGACCACGGCGGAATCAATCGCGACGCCCGACATCTGCTCCGCCATGTCGACCGCCTCGGCGACAGCCTCGGCAGCCCGGTCGATCTCGACGACCGCCCCCTTGCGAACGCCCCTGGACGCCACCATACCGACACCCAGGACTCGGAGACCGGTGGTCTCAAGGTCTGCGACGGCGCAGCAGACTTTGGTGGTTCCGAGATCGAGTGCGAAGACGCGGCGAGGACGGGTCACTTATCGATCTCCGAGTGTAGCCGTCGCGGGTGCGCTCTTCAAGGGTTTTCAGGCGCAAAACCGCAAGATGCTGGGTTCGCGTCCCCAGTATGCCACAACATGTTGGTTGTCATTGAGAGCTCAGCGACCCCCGGGGCGCATTCCCGAGCCCAATCGGTCGAGACCGCGATTGCCCGCCTCCGCCGGCCCGGAGACACGGACAGGGCCTCGCCACTGCACCTTCTGGACGAGGCCCTGTGCGCCGCGGTCTCAGGGGACCGCTGAAGCTGCGCAACCGTAACACCGCTCGTCCGCCACGTCTACGCTTCCCGACGCGCAATCTTCCCGAAATCAGCCCTGTCCACAGATCACAGGCCACCCGGGCCACCTCACGTGGCTCAGGCTTCGAGCACGATCTTGCCGCGCGTTTCCCCGGCAGCCATCTCGGCGAACGCGTCCCGCGCATCGCGGAGCGGGTGCGTCGAGCCGATCAGGGGGCGAAGCGCACCCGTGGCGGTCAGGTCCACGAGCCGGCGCAGCTCCCCACGCGTTCCCATGGTTGTGCCGGCGACGGTGATGCTGCGAAAGAAGATCCGGTTGAGCTGCGCCGGCGGGTTGGGGCCCCCGGTCGAGCCCGGGACGACGACCACGCCGCCCGGGCGCACAGCGCGCAGGCTCAGGTCCCAGGTCGGCTCCCCGACGGTGTCCACCACGGCATCCACCCCGATGCCCCCGGTGGCGCCGACGATGGCGCGAGCGGTCTCGCGTTCCACCGGGAACGCGGCCTCGGCGCCGAGGTCCACGGCAAGGGCCCGTTTCGCCTCGTCACGCGAGGTGGCGTAGACGGTGATGCCCGCGAGCCGGCCGAGCAGGATGCATGCGGTCGCCACCCCGCCGCTGGCTCCCTGCACGAGGACGCTCATCCCAGGCCGGAGGCCGGCGCGGACAAAGAGGGCGCGATACGCGGTCAGGTATGCGGTGGGCAGGCACGCGGCATCGGCGAAGCTCACCTGGTCGGGCAGCGCGATGAGATTGGTCACCGGAATCTCGACGTATTCGGCGAGCGCCCCGGCGAGCGAGCCCTCACTCAGCATCCGGAAGGACCGGCAGCCGAGGGGCTCATCGGCGAGGCAGGCGATGCAGTGTCCGCAGGTGACGATCGGATACACGACGACCCTCGCCCCCACCGATGGAGCGCCCGGCGCCGGTTCGCCGCCGTAGGCCGCGATCTCACCGGACGCGTCACACCCCAGGATCTGCGGCGGGGTCACCGGTGATGAGGAAACCCCGCGCAGCGTCCAGATGTCGTGGTGGTTGAGCGACGCGGCGCGCACCTTGACCAGCGCCCAGCCGGCCCGCGGCACGGGTGCCGGCAGCTCACCGACGGCCAGGTTGGCCAGCAGGTCGTCGCCGCCCGCTGCCGACGCGTACACCGCAAGCATTTGCCGGACCGTAACATGGTGCTCACCATGCGTCTCGACACCGTCATGGAAGGAAGCCGGCAGCCCTTCTTCTCGTTCGAGTTCTCTCCGCCGAAGACCGACGAGGGCGTGCGCCAGCTCTTCGAGGCGATCTCCCACCTGCGTGAGCTCGAGCCGACCTTCGTCTCGGTCACGTACGGCGCCGGTGGCTCGGTGCGCGCGCGCACCGTCGAGCTGGTCGCCCGCATCCGTCGCGAGCTCGACATCGAGCCGGTGGCGCACCTCACGTGCGTCGACGCAAGTGTCCAGGACCTCGAGGGCATCCTCGACGGGCTGCGTGATGCGGGGATCGACAACGTCCTCGCGCTCCGCGGCGACCCGCCCGAGGGCACCGAGCGCTTCCAGGCCGCGGCAGGCGGGCTGGCCCACGGCAGTGAGCTCATGGAGCTGATCACCGCTCGATATCCGTTCTGCGTCGGCGGCGCCTGCTACCCCGAGAAGCACCCCGAATCCGCGGATACCGACGAGGACGTGCGATCAGCCAAGCGCAAAGAGGACGCCGGCGCCAGCTACCTGATCACCAACCTCTTCTTCGACAACCCGATGTACTTCGACTTCGTGGCGAGAGCGCGGGCGGCCGGAGTGAGCGTCCCGATCATCCCCGGCATCATGCCGGTGACCAACGTCGGCCAGATCCGCCGCTTCACGCAGAAGATCGGCGCCACCATCCCCGAGGCGCTGCTCGACGCTCTGCGCTCGCGCGAGGACGATCCAGAGGCGGTGCTCCAGCTCGGGGTCGCATGGGCGACCCTGCAGTGCGCCGAGCTGCTCGCAGGCGGCGCGCCGGGTGTGCATTTCTACACCATGAACCGTTCCCCGGCGACCCGAGCGATCCTCTCCGCGCTTCGCGCCGCGCGTCCCTGGGACCGCGTCCGCTAGAGAGCCGGATCCATCACGGCGACGGCTTTGGCGTGCTCGGAGGCGGGGTGATGAGCGTGATTCCTGACGTCGGGGTCGCGCTCGGCGACACCGCCGGCGTCGGTGTCGGGCGCGGGGTTGGCGGCGCCGTCGGCGGGGTGACCGAGGACGCGGCGGGCGACGGCTGAACGGCCGGTGCGACGGGAAGCAGCGCGGCGCTCACCTCGGCGGGCAGGCCCGGTGTGCCGCCGACAGCCGGGGCTGCCGGAGATTCGACGTCGATGTAGCCGAAATCCGGCCTGACGAAGTTGAGGCTCCGCTTGACCGCGGCCAGCGTCTCGATCTGTGCGGGCAGCGCCTGCAGGGCATCCTGGGTGTCGAGGTGGCCGAGGATCGCGCGCCACCCCGAGCTCGTCCAGAGGCTGACGACATCATCGCTCCCCCACAGGTACGCGGCCACGGAGCAGCCGAACACCGCAGGAAACCGCTGCGAGATCGAGCTGAGCAACTCCACCAACACCGGGTTGATCGGCTGCGGCGAGCCGGCGCGATCGTCGATGAGCACCGGGATGCCGCTCCGGGCAGCGGGGGTCGCGTCGATCCCCGGAAGGGTGGCACCGTCGGAAGCCACCAGCGTGTCGGTGCCGCCGCGGCGGATGCGGAGCATGGGCGCGCGCTCGACGACCGAGATCTCGACGGTGGCCGGGAGCTGAGTGGTGACCACCGCGCTGGCAACCCAGGGGAGCGCCTGGACGCGACCCTGGATCGCCGCCCCGTTGATGGTGAAGATGCTCTGCTCGGGCACTTCGGCTGCTGCGACCACGGCGCCTGTCGTCAGCAGATGGGTGCCGACCACGGTGACCTGACGGACCTGGAATCCGGGGAGGGTCAGGGCCAGTGCCAGGAGGCCGACCTGCACCGTCAGCGCGGCGGCCGCGACCAGCCTCCGCCTCCAGGAGGAGTGCCGCCGGGCGACGCGGGGCGGTGGTGGCGGCCCGCGGCGGGCGTGACGCCGTTTGCGAGATGACGACACGAGCTTCGCGCCGGGGCTGAGGACGAGTCTGCGCACCGATCGCGACGAATCGGCGATGAGTGCCGCCTGGGCACGAACGAGGGCGACGTGGCGCGCGCGCTCGTCGAGCACCTCGGTGCTCACAAGACGTGCTCGGTGCGGTGGGAGCGATGCATATACGCAGGCTGGGACGTGTGCTGAGACGTTGGAGCCGCACGGGGCCGCGTCGATTATCGCCCAGGCAACGCCGGCGTGACCGCTCTACGCACGACCTGCGCGCGCGACCGGGAGGTAGGTGTCCGGAAGATCGTTCGCGAAGAGGACCACATCACCCGGTCGCGAGAGGCTCTGGAGCAGCCTGGTTGCCGCATCGAGCGTCTCGACAACGTGGATCCGGTCCTCGCTCATGCCACCGTCGCGCAGACCGGCGCACAGTGCGGCGCTGGTCTTCGCCGACATGACGATCACGTGGTCGCACACCTTCGCGGCGTGCGCACCGTAGCGCCGGTTCTCCTCGTCCTCGACGCTGCCGAGCTCGACAAGTCCAGGCGTGATCAGGAACTTGTGCGCTCCCGGCATCGCGGCGAGCACCTCGAGGCCGTCGTGCACGCCGACCGGATTGGCGTTGTACGAGTCGTCGATCACGGTCAGGGGTCCCGCGCTATGCCATCAACTGCAGGCGATGCTCGACCGGTTCCAGGGAGGCTGCGGCGGTGATCGCGCCGTCGATGGAGTAACCAAGGGTGAGCACCGCCGCCAGCGCCGCGCTCACATTGGCCACCTGGTGGCGTCCGAGCAACGGGATGCTCACCTCGCGATCGAGCCCCTCCGCCTCCCAGCGCCAGCGAAACGTCCCGCCATGCGAGTCGATGCGTATCGAGGACGCGACCACGTCCGCATCGAGCATTTCGCCGTCCTCCGCCAGCCCGTAGCGGATCAGGCGCCGTCGCTCCGAACGTGCACGCTGCGCCAGCGCAGCGCCTGGCTCGTCGCCCGTGTAGAGGATCAACGTGCCGTCGGGGGGCAACGCGGTCGCCACCTCGTAGAGCGCGCCGGCAATCCGGTCGAGGGTGCCGAAGCGCTCCATGTGCTGCGGTCCGACCGCCGTGATGATCGCAACCCGAGGGTGCACGAGCTCGCTCATCGCCGCGATCTCCCCCGGCGCGTACGCGTCCATCTCGACGATGAACACCCGGTTCTCGGGGGTGAGGTCCTCGTTGATCACCCGGGTCACACCCATCAAGGTGTTGAAGCTCTGGCGCGTCGGCAGGGTGTTGACGTTCGGTTGCAGCAGCTGAGCAAGGATGTGCTTGGTGCTCGTCTTCCCGAAGCTGCCGGCGACCGCAACGACCACCGGGTCGACCATCTTGATGCGCGCGGACGCGAGCGCAAGGTAGTGATGCCGTATCCGCGACTCCGCCGGCTTGGTGACGACATTGGCAGCAACAAGGAGGATCTCGCTCAGGCCGGTGACCAGGCCTGCCGCGATCAGCACCAGGATCACCGAGACGATCGGGTGGAGGGCGACGATGCCGAGCGCAAGCCCGGCCGCGAGCACGACCGCGAGGAACCCACCGGCGATGAGGAGGCGGCGCATTCTCGCGGTCATCACCAGCGGCCGTTTCGGCGATGTCCACCGCCAGGTGAACTGCGCCGCCGCGGCGGACACCAGCCAGGCGATGGCGATGCCGATCGGTCGCGCGGCGGGCAGCACCGCGGCGACACTCAGTGCCACGGCGCCAACCAGCAGGCCGAGCCACACGGCGCGATGCACGAGCCACTCGCGGGTCAGCCCCCAGCGGAGAAACCTGAGGCTCTCGTACTCCTCGATCTGGAACATCCGCGCCGCGACGAGCACGATCCGAAAGATCAGGATCAGCCAGACAATCGCAGCAAGCGCGACGAAGGGGCCGACCAGGGGGTTCACCCTGTGCCCTCCGCCGCGCCGTCGCGGAGGAAGACCTCGACGATCCGGCAGAAGCGCCCCGGCTGCTCGAGATATGCGTAGTGACCGGCGCCCTCGAAGACCACGAGCCCGGCGTCGGGAATCAGGCGCTCCATGAGGCGGCCGTCGGCGAGCGGCGTCTCGGTGTCCCCGTCTCCCCAGATGAGGAGCACCGGCTGTTGCAGCCTCGGGAGCAGCGCTCGGAGGTCCTCGTTGACGATCCGCACGAGCGTGCCCCGCATCACCCCGGACACTGCGCGATAGTCAGCCGAGCCCCGCCGGTCCGCACTCCGTCCGGCGGCCCGGCGCAGGCCGCCGGGCAGCGCCCCCGACCGCTCAACGGCCCGGAGCAGCTTGTACGAGCGCACTTTCGCAGCGCTTCGCAACGTCCGCCTCGGCCGGATGCCGGCGCTTCCGGCCAGCACCATGCGCCGAACTCGCCCCGGGTACGTCGCGGCCATCACGATCCCGATCCTGCCGCCGTTCGAGTGCCCGATCAGGTCGCAGGACTGGACCCCGAGCCGGTCGAGCAGGGCGACACACCACGCGGCGTACTCATGCACCGACCACGGCGAGTCGGGCTCGGGGGTGGCGCCGAATCCCGGCAGGTCCGGGACGATCAGGCGGCGGCCGGACTGCAGGGCATCGAGGATCGGCGTGAAGAGCTCCGACGACACCCCCCAGCCGTGGAGGAGCAGGAGTGGATCCCCGCTGCCCCGCTCCTCCAGCGCCGCGCGGGGGAGTTCTTCCGCGGCGCCGGCCACGGTCGCCCGATCCCCACTCGGGTCGCCGTTCAGGCCGGCCGTCCGGTGAGCAGCCACGTGTCGATCGACGACGTGGTTGCCTGCTGCTCGCGATGACGGGCCATCGCCATCTCGACGAGGCGCGTGAGCAATTCGTCGAAGCGCAACCCCGACGCCTCCCACAGGTAGAACGACAGCGATCCGGGCAGCGTGTTGAGCTCGTTGACGACGAACGAGTCGTGCTCCGGGGCGACCAGGAGGTCGACGCGGGCCACCCCAGCGGCTCCGATGGCTCGAAATGACGCCATCGCCGTGTCCTGGATGCGTTTGGTCAGTGACTCGGAGAGCGGCGCGGGGATGATCCGTTGCGAGCTCTTCATCCCGCCCGCCGGTGCCTTGGCCCCGCCCTTGGATTTGGCGCCGCTGAGGTATTTGTCCGCGTAGCTCAGCGTCCCCGTGGTCACCGGTTGCTCGCACACCGACACCTGCAGGTCGTCACCCCACCCGAGCACCGAGCAGTTGATCTCGATGCTGCCGTCCTGGGCGGGCTCGGCAAGGATCGAGGTGTCGTACCCGAAGGCGACATCGAGCGCGTTGCGCAGCTCCGCGTCACCGTCGACCCGCGCAACACCGATGCTCGACCCGAGCCGGCGCGGCTTCACGTACATCGGGAACCCCGGTTGCCGGGCCAGCTCGGAGCAGACCGCCTCCGCGTGGTCCCGCCAGCGACGGCGCGAGACCATCACGTCGTCGAGCACCGGGATGCCCGCGCCGCGGAGCGTCGTTCGAGACAGCCGCTTGTCCATGCTCACCGCTGCCGATGCGACATCGCATCCGCAGTAGGGCAGCGCCGCAAGCTCGAAGAGCCCCTGCAGCGTGCCGTCCTCGCCGTTGGACCCGTGAACCAGCGGCATGGCGACGTCGAAGCGTGCAACGGCGCGAGCCGATCCGCCGAGGAGGCCGCGGCGCCCATCGACCTCCAGGAGCTCGCCACCGCTACTCGGATCGGGACGCATGGTCACCCTCGTGGATGCGGCGATCAACCGATCGATGTCCTTGTAGCGATCGAGCTGGAGCAGCTGGTCACCGGTGTACCAGGCCCCCGACTTCGCGATGTACACGGGCACCGGTTCGAACCGATCGGCGGGCATTGCCGCCATCGCCTGCTGCGCGGTGATGACCGACACCTCGTGCTCGACCGAACGGCTGCCGAAGAACACCCCGACCTTCAGCTGCTCAGCCACGCTGCCCACCTGATGCCGGACGGCCGAGAACGATGATCTCCTGCTCGAGCTCGACCCCGAACCGCTCGTGCACGGTGTCCCGCGCCACCTGCACCAGGTGCAGGACGTCTGCCGCTGTCGCGTGGTCGACATTGACGATGAAATTCGCGTGTTTGGGAGAGATCTGCGCACCCCCCGAACGCAGCCCCTTGAGGCCTGCTGCCTCGACGAGCCGGCCGGCCTTGTCGTTGGGCGGATTCTTGAAGACGCTCCCGAGGCTGCGGATCCCGTACGGCTGCGCCGCCTTGCGTTCCGCCTGGATCGAGTCCGTCCGTTCGCGGACCTTCTCGGGGTCGTCGGGGTGAACGCGGATGCGCGCGCTGACGATCACGTTGGCACGGAGGTCGTCCTTGAATCGCGAGTGGCGATAGCGGAAGCCGCACTCGTCAGCGCTGAGCTTCACCGGCGTCCCGCTCGGCCCAAGCGACGTGCAGTCGATCAACACGTCGGCCATCTCGGTTCCGAATGCGCCGGCATTGCCGTACACACTCGCGCCGCAGGTGCCCGGCACGCCGATGCCGAACTCGATGCCGGCGAGGCCGCGCGATGCGCAGTCCAGAGCCGCGCGCGGCATCATGCAGCCCGCGCCCAGCTCGACGGTGTGATCATCGACGGTGCGGAGCCTGCGGTCGTTGTGGCGAACCACGAGCCCATCGATGCCATCGTCGCTGATGAGCGTGTTGCTGCCGGCGCCGATCATGGTCACCGCGATCCCCGTCTGCGAACAGCGGCGGAGCAGGTCGGCCAGATCGGCGGCATCCCGCGTGGTGACGAACCATCGTGCCGGGCCACCGACACCGAACTGGCTGTGGCGCGCGAGCGGCTCGTTGCTGAGCACGCCGGGCACCGTCTCGAGCCAGTCACCCGCGGACACCCTGCGCCTCCAGGGCGTCGCGGAGTCGCGGCGCCAGCTTGTCGAAACCTCCGAGGGAGAGCACCAGGACGACGTCTCCTGGTCGCTTGATCCGTCTGACCAGGTCGATCACCGCATCACTCAACTCGACCACGTGCACGGCGTGCGCCGGTCCGGCACGATCGGCGACATCCTGGCTGGAGACCGTCCGTGGCATGCCCCGCTCACGAGCCTCCTCGATGGGACCGATGATCACCACGTCGGCGCCGGTGAAGCTCCTCCGGTAGTCCTCGAGCAGCCTGCTCACCCGCGAGTACGTGTGCGGCGTGTGCACGGCAATGAGCCGGCGCCCCGGATACCGCTGGCGAGCGGCGTCGATCGCCGCTGCCACCTCGGTCGGATGATGTGCGTAGTCGTCGACGATGGCGACGCCCGCAGCCTCGCCGAGGATCTGAAACCGGCGCGCCGGTCCTCTGAAGTCGGAGCACGCGGCGACACCGTCTGCCGGGGCGACGCCCGCGAATTCGGCGAGGATGAGCGCCGCGCACGCGTTCTGGGCGTTGTGGAGCCCGGGAAACGTGAGCATCACCTCGAGCGGCGGGATGCCACTCCGTTGGATGCGAAACCGCTGCATGCCGCCCTCCTCGCGCAACTCGGCGATCACCCAGTCGCTGTCCGGCTTCGTGCCATATGTGACTGCAACGGTCGTGGCCACGTCGCGCAGGGCGAGGCACTCCGGGTCGTCCGCGCAGAGCGCGAGCACCCCGTGCGCGGGCATGGTGGCGGCCAGCTCGACGAACGGCTCGCGATACGCATCGAGGCTCGCGTACACGTCCGGGTGGTCGAGCTCGAGACGTGTGACGCATGCGCCGTGCGGCCTGGTGTGCAGGAACTTCGGACGCGCGTCCCAGGGCGCGGATGTGTACTCATCGCCCTCGAACACGAACGGACCGGTGCCGAGCCTCGAGGTGCCGCCCAGGTCGAGCGACGTCGAGCCGAGGCGGAAGCCCGGGTCCAGTCCCGCCCGCTCGAGGATGTGGACGAGCAGCGCCGACGTGGTGGTCTTGCCGTGGGTGCCGCAGATGGTCAGCCGCAGGCGCTCCCCGGCCAGGCTGACGTAGAACTCGATCTCGCTGACGCACGGGATGCCACGCCGGCGCACCGCCTCGAGCTCCAGGTTCGCGGGACGCGTCTGGTTGCCGACGACGACGAGATCGGGAACGCCCCAGCGGTCGAGATTTGCCGGGTCACTGTGGTTCTCCCACTCGATGCCCGCCGCCGTCACGGCGTCGCTCATCGGCGGGTAGGCGTGATCGTCGGAGCCGGTGACCCGGTCGCCACGCTGGCGGGCGAGGTTCGCCGCCCCGAAGGTGGCGTAGCCGCAGATGCCGAGGACGTGCACGTGCATCGTCAGGCCGCTCGGCTCCGGGTCGGCCCGGCCGCCTCGACGATGAGACGCACGACGGAGTCGGTGGCGTCCGGGAGGCCGAGCGCCAGGCTCGCCCGAGCCATCGCCTGCCAGCGCCGCGGGTCGTCGACCAGCGCGGAGATCTCGGCACCGAGCCGTTGCGGCGTGCACTCGGCGTCATCGATGAGCAACGCGGCGCCGGCGGTGACGTACGGAGCAGCGTTGTGCCGCTGGTGGCCGCCGGCGTGCGGGTACGGGACCACGATCATCGGTCGCCCGAGCGCCGAGCACTCGGCGATCGACGATCCACCCGCCCGCATGACCACGAGGTCGCTCTGCGCGATCCGCTCCGCCATGTCGTCGAAGAAGGCACGTGCGGTGTATCTCGCCGCCAGATGCGGGGGCAGGGCTGCGGCCGCCCGCTCCACGGCCTCGTAATCGAGGCTGCCGCACTGATGGACGATGCTCAGCTGGGAGTCGCTGCTGAGCAACTCGACCATGCACCCGGCAACTGCTCGATTCAGCCGTCTCGCCCCCTGGGACCCGCCGGTCACGAGAATGGAGCGAAGCCGGTCGCCGATCGGCCGCGGGGTGATCGCCCGCAGCTCCGCGCGAATCGGGTTGCCCGTATGGATCACCCGGGCGTGCGGCAGATGGTCTGCCGTCTCAGCGAACGAGGCCGCGACCACCCTGGCTCGCCTGGCGAGCATCCGGGTTGCGCGTCCCGGGATGGCATTCTGCTCCAGGAGCACCACGGGGATTCGCTGGGCGAGCGCCGCCACGACCACGGGGACGGACACGTAGCCGCCGGCACCGACGACGACATCGGGCCGCATGCTCCGGAGCAGCCGGCGAGCCGCCATCGTGGCCCGCGTCAACTGCGTGGTCGCCCGGGCCACTCCCCCCGCGCTCCCGACATCGACGCCGCTGATCTCGAGGGTCTCCAGGTGGAGTCCGGCCGCCACCACAAGACGCTCGGCCACGCCGTCCCGGCGGCCGACCACGGCCACCTCGTCGTCAGGCCGATCGCTTCGGAGAGCGAGCGCGACCGCCAGCGCCGGGGTCAGGTGACCCCCAGTCCCCCCCCCAGCGATCAACGTGCGCACGATTCGTCGTCCCTTGCCGTCGACCCTGGGCGGAGATGTTGAGCAGGATGCCCATGCCCACGAGGGTGGTCGCCAGCGAGGTGCCACCGTAGCTGATGAAGGGCAGCGGGATGCCCGTTGTGGGGATGACGCCGGTCACCGCCATGACGTTGATGAACGCCTGCATGCAGATCCACGAGGTGATGCCTCCAGCGAGCAGGGCGCCGAATCGGTCCGGCGCCCGGAGCGAGGCACGTACCCCGCGCCACGCAAGGAAGAGGAACGCCCCGAGCACCGCGACAGTTCCGATCAGCCCGAGCTCCTCGCCGATGATGGCGAAGATGAAGTCGGTGTGCGCCTCGGGCAGCCACTCGTATTTCTGCACCGAGTTGCCCAGGCCGACCCCGAAAATCCCGCCCGAGCCGAATGCGTAGAGCGCCTGGCAGTTCTGGAACCCGGAGCCGAGTGCCGCGGCGCACGGATTGAGGAAGTGGGCGAGACGGTCGGCCCGGTAGGCCACCAGTCCGACCAGCGCGACCGCGGAGGCGCCGAAGCCGACGACGATGAGCAGCAGGTGGCGCTTCCGCGCCCCGGCCAGCGCGAGCAGGATCAGCGCCGTCGCGGCGATGACGATCGTGCTGCCGAAATCGCGCTCCGCGAGCACCAGTCCGAGGAGCGCTGCCAGCACGATGATGTAGTCGCGGACGCCGCGAAGGCTGCGCACCGAGCCCTCGCGGTCGGTCAGCCAGCGCGAGAAGAAGACGATCGCCACGCCGACGGCGATCGCCGACGGCTGAACTGAGAGCGGACCGACCTGGAACCAGCGCTGGGCGCCGAAATGCCGGGACCCCACGTGGGGGATCAGCACGACCACGAGCAGCACGAGCATCAGCAGCATCGCCGGGCGCGCCAGCCGGGAGAGGCGGTGGTAGTCGAGCTTGGCCGCCACCACGAGACCGACGCTTCCCAGCGCCGCACCGATCAACTGGTGCGCGAAGAAGTAGTTGGGATCGTTGAACCAGAGGAACCCGAGCGCCTCCGAGGCGCTGTAGACCATCACCAGCCCGAATCCGACCAGGCCGACGACGATGATCATCAGCCAGCCGTCAACCCCTGCTGCCGCGGCCGCGCGATCGGCCGAGGCGAATGCTCCCAGCAGGCGGCCACCGCCCCGCCAGCGCAACCTGCCGGCGAGACCCTCGCTGAGCTTGCCGGCGCGAGCCGCCATCAGCCCCTCCCCACCGGGTGCGTCGAGACGCGATCGACGGCCTCGACAAACGCGCGACCGCGGTCCTCGAAGTCGCGGAACTGGTCGAAACTCTTGTAGCCCGGCGCGAGCAACACCACGTCGCCGGGTCGTGCCAGTGACGCGGCCGCGACCACCGCCTCCTCGAGCGTAGCGACGACGGTTCGGGCGGCATGGCCGCGCCGAGCGAGTGCCTCGTCGAGCTCGCCCGCGCTCGCGCCGTTGAGCACTGCGTGCCGCGTGCGCGCCACGACCTCGGCGGCGAGTGGCTCGATCGAGGTGCCCGCTCCCTTGCCGCCGCCGATCCACACGATCGTGCGCCCGGGAAACGAGCGCAGCGCCGCGATCGCCGATTCCACATTGGTCGCCTTGCTGTCGTTGATCCAGAGCACGCCATCCTGGTCACGAACCGTCTCGAGGCGGTGCGCCACCGCGTGAAAGTCGCGTACCGCTCCCGCGATCGGATCACTCTCGACGCCCGCGGCGTGAGCCGCGGCGACGGCGGCGAGGACGTTCTGAAGGTTGTGCTCGCCAAAGAGCGGAATGTCCGCCACCGGCAGCACCGGCGTCACCGTCCCGGCCTCGACGATCACGACGTCGTCGCCGCTGCGGGTCGCACCGTCGGTGATCCCGGGGTCGAGGCCGAAGTGGTGCACGCGGGACCGCGCGGCCGTTGCCATCTCGCGCGTGACCGGGTCGTCGAAGCCGAGAACCGCGTCATCGATCGCGAAACGCACCAGGCGCCGTTTCACCTCTGCATAGGTCGCGAAGTCCCCGTGACGGTCGAGGTGATCGGGTGTCACGTTGAGCACGCACGCGATCGCACAACGCGGCTCGAGCACCGACTCGATCTGGAACGATGAGAGCTCGAGGACGACCCAGTCGGAGTCGCTCACCGCATGGAGCCGATCGAGCATGGTGGCGCCGATGTTGCCGCCGAGGTGGACGCGCTCGCCGGCGCGTTCCAGAATCGCGGCCACGAGCGCGCTGGTGGTCGTCTTGCCGTTGGTGCCCGTGATCCCGCAGATTCGAGCGCGGCATCGTTCGAAGACGAGATCCATCTCGCTGCGCACCGGAACGCCATGGGCGCGCGCGACCTGGAGCTCAGGCGCGTCCCAGGGCACGCCCGGGCTCGGGCACACCATGAGCGCGTCCGCGGCGATGTCGTCGGGGTAGCCACCGAGGCGGACGTCGATGCCCGCGGGCAGCAGCGCGGTGCGCTCCCGAATCGCCAGCCCGCCGGAGCGATCGACGAGCACGACGTGGTGGCCTTCCCGAGCGAGCGTCAGTGCACATGCAAGACCGCTCCGGCCCGCGCCGATCACCACGACTGGTTTGTCGGTCACGAGACCGGGCCGGCGACCCGCGCGAAGAGCACGGTGATGGCGGTCCCGACCGCGGCCGCCGCGGCGAAGGCCGCCACCAGTCGCTGCTCCCGGAGCCCGAGCTCCTCGAAGTGATGATGGATCGGGCTCGCGCGGAGCACTCGGGTGCCGAACCTGCGTATCGCGGTGACATTGACCACCACGCTTGCCGCTTCGACGACGAAGACGATGCCGAGCACCGGAAGCAGCCAGATGAGGTGCAGCTCGACGGTCAGCGCGACGATCACGCATCCGAGCGCCAGCGACCCCGCGTCGCCCATGAACACGCGGGCGGGAAACCAGTTGAAGAGCAGGAACGCGACCACGGCGCCCGCCAGCGCAGCAGCGATGATCGCGACCGGGAGGTCGTGTCGGGTCACCGCGATGATGGCGAGGCCGACGAGCACCAGCGAGGTGCAGGAAGCCGCCAGCCCGTCGACGCCATCGGTCAGGTTGACGGCGTTGCTCGTGGCCACGACCGCGATCGCCACCACGACGGCGAGCCCCCAGCCGAGGTTCGGCGCTCCCAGCCCGGGAAAGAACTGGTGGGTGAACCCGGAGGCGGTCAGCCCGATCCCGACCAGCACACCGGTGATCCCCTGGAGTCCGAGCTTCTGATAGACGGAGAGGCCGAGCCGCTTGGCGTCGTTGATGTTCACGACGTCGTCGAGGCCGCCGGCGATGGCGCCCGCAAGCAGGGCGAAGATGGCGACGAAGCCCTGGCGCGAGCGATCCACGGCAAGCCAGACCACGACGACGATGATGCAGAACAGGGCGCCGCCGAGCGTTGGAGTCCCCTCCTTGGCGCGGTGGCTCGCCGGGCTGTAGGAGGCGACGTGCTGGCGCGCTCCGAACCGCACCAGCAAGCCGATGAAGGCGGGATAGAGCACCACGCCGGCCACGAAGGCGAGGACGCCGACGAGGATCGTCTCCCTCACGGCTCGATACGCCACTCGTCGATCATCATCTCCGCCATCTGCTTCCAGATCGGCGCCGCGAGAATGGAGCCGAAGCGATCACCGGCATTCACCTGGGGGCTGTTGAGGATCACCATCATGGTGAACTGAGGGTTGATCGCCGGCATGAAGCCCACGAACGAGGCCACGACATTCGGGCCGTAGCCTCCCCCGTTGGGAAGCGCGACCTGCGCCGTCCCGGTCTTGCCGGCGATCTCCATGCTGTATCCGGGGATCTTGGCCCGCTTTCCCTCGGAGCCGGGATCGTTCACCACGCCCACCATCATGTGCGCGAGGGTATTCGCAGCGGTGACCGAGATGACGCGGCGGGTCACGGGCACGAACGGGGTGGTGATGCCGGTGTTGGGGTTGATGATCGCATTGACCACGTGGGGCTGCACCCAGACGCCGCCGTTGGCGACGGCGTTCACCGCTGCGAGCATCTCCACCGGCGTGGTCACGAGCCCTTGCCCGAAGGTCGCCTCGGCAGTCCTGAGGGCGTTCCACGACGACTGGGGAGCCAGCGGGTTGTTGACCTCGCCGGCCAGGTCGATCCCGGTCGGGGCGCCAATTCCGAAGGCGAGGAGATTGTTGTAGAAGGCGTTCTGCCCCTCCATCTTCATGGCGTCGATCGCACCGTTGTTGAGTGAGTCGTCGAGCACCCACTGCATGCTGACGTTGCCGTGGGATCGGCGATCCCAGTCATGGATGAGGAAGCCGTCGATCCGCTGCTGCTTCTCATTGATGATCGTGCTGGGCGTGAAGGCGTTGTTGTTGAGGCCACCGGCGAAGGTGATGACCTTCATGATCGATCCGGGCTCGTAGGGCTGGGTCACCGCGAGGTCGCGGAAGTCCGCGATGTTCGCGGATGCGTAATCGTTGGCGTTGTACGACGGGTACTGCGCCCATGCGTCGATCGCCCCCGTCTTGGTGTCCATGATCATCAGCGTGCCCGACGTCGACTTCGACGACATCACGCCGTTGGCGAGCGCCAGGTCGGCCCAGTACTGGATCTGCGAATCGAGCCCGAGCTCCAGGTTATCGCCATTTTCGGCAGGAACCATCTGCTGCCGGCCGAGGACGATGGCGTTGCCATTGACGTCGGTCAGTGTGGACTCATGCCCGGTCGTGCCGGAGAGGATCGAGTTGTAGTAGCCCTCGAGACCGTACTGACCCACCCCGGCGGCGTTGACGAAGCCGAGCAGGTTGGCGGCGAACGAATCGCCGGGGACGGGCGAGGGCTCGTAGACGCTCTGCTCGGAAGGGATCGTGCCGATGCCGCTGAGCCCGAGCGCCTGGAGCTTGTCGTTGACGTCCTGCGAGACGGCCTTGGCGAGGTAGTCGAATTGATTCGGTTGGTTCAGCGCACGCAGGACCTGCGCCGTGCTGACCTGCAGGATCGGGGCCAGCATGCCCGCAACCTGGACGCGATCAGCGGCCGCGATCAGCGCCGGGTCGGCGAACACGTCGAAGACCTGGATATTGCTCACCAGCACGCGTCCGTTGCGGTCGAGGATCACGCCGCGGGTCGCGTGCAGGCTGACCGAACTGGTGTGCGACTGCGCCGCGGCCAGGGCAAGGGACCGTCCCTGGATCACCTGCACCTGGACCAGGCGGCCGAAGACGGCGGTTGCCATCGCCAGAAACGCCAGCACCAACCACAGCCCCCGGCGGCGGAGGTCGGGTCCGTCAGAGAACGCGTGCGCGTGAGCGGATCGCGCCGACGCCGGCGAACGGCGGCGCGGATTCATCGACCGGTGCCGCTCCCAGCGAACGCGCCGTCGAGCGCGCCGACAAGCTGCTGCAGCGTGCCGCTGCTGTCGCTCCCGGTGAGCTGGTCCGCCGGCGGTGACGAGATCACGTTGTGCGGCGCCGCGACGACGAACGCCCACTTGACGGCCGTGCGCATGCCGAGACCCTGGGCAGCCGCGATGATCCGCTCGGACAACTCGAGGCGCGAGAGCTCGGCGCTGAGCTGCGAATCGAGGGCGACGAGCTGTTGTTGCTGGGCGGCGAGACGTGTGGCCTGATAGGTCGCCGTGGTCACGTGAGCCGTCTGATTGACGTACGCGATGCCGATGCCCGCCGCGATCGCGATCGCCGGCAGCAGGGGCAGCGGCGTGCGCGGTCCGCCGCGACGGATGCGCAGCCGTCGAACCAGCGGTTCAAAGGGGACGTCGTCGACGCCGGCAATCGTCGGCATCGACCCGCGGTCGACACCAGGTGCGAAACGCAAATGGGGCACTGCCCTGATCTCCAGTGGTGAGGCGTTGAGATGGACGATGGAGGGGCACCGACGGTGCCGGGTCGGCGAACGAAGGGTGGCGGGGAGAGCCGCGGCATGCGCGGCTCTCCCCTGGGGCGCGAAGTGAGGCGTTGAGAGGGACTGCGCTCGTCACCCCTCGGTGGCGAGCTTCTCAGCGACCCGCAGGCGTGCCGAGCGTGACCTCGGGTTTGTCGCCAGTTCGGCCGCGTCCGGCCGAATCACCTTGCGGGTGAGAAGAAAGAGTGTGGCCCGGTGGACGCAGGTGCAGTGGGGCTGTTGGGGCGGACAGACACAATTCTGAGCTGCGACGTGGAGTGCGTTCTTTACAAGGGTGTCCTCGAGAGAGTGGAAGGAGATGACCCCAAGACGCCCACCGGGCCGGAGGATGCTGATTGCTGCCTGCAGGCCTCGTTCGAGGCTTTCCAGCTCGTGGTTCACCGCGATGCGAAGCGCCTGGAAGGTGCGCGTCGCGGGGTGAATCCGCTTCGGCCAGAACCGCCGCGGCACCACCTGCTCGACGAGCTCGCGGAGCTGCGCGGTGGTGGTGATCGGCGAGCGCTCCCGTGCCCTGACGATCCGGTTCGCGATCGACCGTGCGAACCGCTCATCGCCGTAGTCACGGATCATCGACGTCAGCTCGTCCGCTGTCAGGGAGTCGACGAGTTGCGCGGCGGTCACACCGGAGGTGGGGTTCATGCGCATGTCGAGCGGTCCGTCGAAGCGGAAGCTGAAGCCGCGGGCCGGGTCGTCGAGTTGCAGTGACGAGATTCCGAGGTCGAAGACGACGACGTCCGCCGCCGCCACGCCCAATGCGTGAACGATGGCCTCGAGGTCGGCGAAATCACCCTGGGCGATCTCGACGGCACCGTTCGCGCGGAATCGCGCGCGCCCGGCGTCGACAGCGCTCTGATCGCGATCGATCGCGATCACCCGGCCGCCCGGGGAGACACGCTCGAGGAGCGCGGCTGTGACTCCGCCGGCGCCGAGGGTGGCGTCGACGGCGATCTGCCCGGGCCGGGGCTGCAGGCTCTCTATGAGGGGTGTGAGAAGGACCGGCCGGTGGCCCGCGCCGTCAGGCGACGGGGCGCCGGGCGTGGCGTCGTCGAGAGTCCCCATGCCGGCCACGAACGACAGGGGGATGGTCATGTTTCGAGGCGGATCCGTCTGGGGCGCTCACGCCGGTGACGGAGATGCGGACGCACCGCGCTGATGGACCAGGTCCCAGACCTGGGTGAACTCGGCGGGGCTCAGCTCCGCCTGCTCCGACTGCCAGAGCGCGTCGGCAACGACCTCGACACCGGTGTCGAGCCCGACAAAGACGACCTGGTCGACGATCTGGGCGAAGGAGCGCTGCGGTGCCGAAAGCAGCAGACGACCCTGGGTGTCGAGCTCGAAGAGGGAGCTGTTGCCCGTGAGCCAGCGCATGAACCGTCGCTCCTGGGCCGGGGTTTCGGCGGTCCGCCGGAAGAGATCCTTCTGCACCGCCCACTGGTCCGGCGGCCAGATCATCAGCCGGTTCTCGGGGCCGGGAGCGACGACGCTGCCCTCGGGCAGGAAGCGGCGCAGCTGGGCGGGGATGGCAACCCGGCCCTTCTCGTCGATGTGGTGCCGGTAGGTTCCACAGAACGTCACCGGGGCGCCCACGTCGAGCCGCGACTGCTCGAGCTTCACCGTCGTCACGTCGGTATCCCCACTACTCACCACTTTTCTCCACCGGCGGGCCGAACCGTAACAGTTATGTGGTGAGGCGTCAACGCAAACAAATGTACGCCGCACCTTGGGCGCAAACCGGTGTCAGACGTCGTAGCGGGGCGTTTCCAGGAGCACCCAGGACAGATCCGCTCCCCCGGTGACCTGAGCCGGCTCGGCGCCCCTGCGGAAGATCACCGCCCCACCACTCCCCCGCAGGCGCATCGAGGGGCCATCGACCTCGAGCCAGCTCTGCTCCCGGAGCGCGACGACGGTGACGTCGTTCTCCTCCAGGAACTCCCGCAGGCGCTCCTCTCGGGTCTCGCCGATGCGCGCCTCAGGTGGCGGCGGATCGATGTAGTGCGGGTTGATCTGGAACGGGACCAGGTCGAAGGACGCGAAGCTGGGTGGCTGGACCACCGGCATGTCGTTGGTCGTCCGGATGGTCGGGCACGCCACGTTGGCGCCGGCGCTCGCCCCGAAGTAGGGGACGCCGCGGTCGATCGCCGATCCGACCGGCCCGATCAACGAGAGGCGGTGAAGCGCGCTCACCAGACGGAAGCTGTTGCCCCCGGTGACGAAGATCGCGTCCGCGCCGGCGATGGCCGCAGCGGGATCATCCGAGGTGTGGAGGCCGGTGATCTCGACGCCGTGTGGGGAGAGCCATTCGGCGAATCGAGCGGTGGCGCGACCGTGGTCGCTCTGGGCGTACGGGATCATCACCGCTCGACGGGCCTCGCGAAGATGTTCCAGCACGGCGGCACGCGCCGACGTGACATCGCCACCGGCGTGCAGCATCAGACGTCTGGACATGGCTGGCGGGACCTCCTTGGCAGTGATGCCGTTTGTCAGCAGCCCCAGAGGATAAACTCGGCGGGCAAGCCGGCCAGACGGTCGCGGGCGCGCGCCGCCCGAGGAAAGTCCGGGCTCCGCAGAGCAGGGCGCTGGGTAACGCCCAGTCGGGGTGACCCGAAGGAGAGTGCCACAGAAATGACACAGCCCCGGACCTGTCCGGGGCAACGGTGAAATGGTGGGGTAAGAGCCCACCGGCGGCCGGGTGACCGGCCGGCCAGGTAAACCCCGCCCGGAGCAAGGCCGAACAGAGACCGAACGCCTCGGCGCTCGGGAGTTGCTCGCTCCCCGTGTCTCAGGTGGGCCGCTCGAGGCGCCGGGTAACCGGCGTCCCAGATGGATGACCGTCCCTCGTCTGCCGCGCGGTCGAGGACAGAACCCGGCTTATCGGCCGGCTTGCACTCCCCTCACGACCCGAGCAGGCTTGCGACCGTCGCCTCGGCATCGGTCAGCAGCCCGGCCGCGGGCAGGCGCCGGAGCAGATCGCGCCAGCCCGGCTCCCGCGACGCGATGTCGCTGAGCAGCGATCGTGCTTCGTCCGTTCTCCCGGCACCGGCCATGAGGATCGCCGCCCAGAACGCAGCCTCGTCATTGCCGGCGAGCAGCGCTCGCGCCTGCTCGTACGCCTCGAGGCTCCCATCCATGTCACCGGCGACCTCCCGCTGCTCGGCGATCTCCATGCGCTCGTAGCCGCGGTGGATGGACAGCAGGCGGCGCAACTCGCCGAGCGGATCCGCTGCGTCGTCCACGCGCAGATCGACGACCCGATCCTGCCATGGTTGGCTGGAACTGACAGCCTTGACGATCAGCGGCGAGCTCGCCGATCGGCTCATGGCGGCGCTCGACGCGGCGGAGGCGGCCGGCGGCGACGTTCGCGGCCGCCAGTCCGCGGCCAGTGCGACTGCACCGCGACGCCGAGGTTGCCGGTGTCCGAATCTCGAGCCACGATCGAGTAGGTCATCGCGCACCGCCTCCGCCGGTGGAGCCGGCCATGATCCGTTGCGTCTCCGCGACGGCGAGGGTGTCGACGCGCTCGTTCCCGGGAATGCCGCTGTGCCCTCGCACGTGCTCGAATCGCACGCGGGCATCGACAAGGGGATCGATGGTCGGGTACAGGTCGAGATTCTTCTTGCGCTTCCACGACCCGGTGAGCCAGTTGATGACCCCGAGACTGTCGGTCCGCACCACGATTCGCCATCCGGGATCGTCGCCGATGCGCGCTCTGATGCGGCGCAGGGCTTCGCGCACCGCCTTCAACTCCTCACGGTTGTTGGTCGTTTCGAGTCCCCCGCCGGCGGCCTCGTCGACGCCACCGTCCGGCCACTCGACCCGGTACGCCCAGGCACCGGCGCCCGGGTTTCCCGAGCACGCGCCGTCCGTGTACGCGATCACCGTCGCCGTCACGGGGCGAGGATCCGGTCGCAGTTCGCGCACTGCGTCAGCCCTGATCCGGTACGCACGGCCCGGCGTTCCTCGTTCGACACCGGCATGTGGCAACCCGCGCAGAACTCACCGGCGAGCCCCGTGACCGCGGGACGGCGATGCGCGGCGATTCGTGCGTACAGCGACAGATCACCCGGGTCGGTGTCGGCGCGCAGCGCATCTCGCTCGGCGTTCAGGACGTCGCGCTCCGCGGTCAGCGATCCAAGCCGTGAGCGCAGCGGCTCCATGGCGGCGCTTCGCTGCGATTCGCGCGCGCCAACCGCCGCGGAGGTGCTCTGCAGGTGAGCGAGCGACTCATCCACCCGTTCCATCTTCTCGAGCGCGTCGTCCTCAGCGGTTGACAGCTTCGCGCCCAACGTCTCCAGCTCGCGCTGCATCTCCATCAGCTCCGCCGGGTTGCGCACCGTGCCGCCATAGAGGCGGCGATCCAGCTCCCGAATGCGCGCCTGGAGCGACGCCGCGTCGAGCTCCGCGAGCTTCGCGCCCGCGCCAAGCGTGCGATGCTGCTCCTGCGCGGCGGCCTCAGCGGCACGCAGTCGATCGAGCTCGGGATCGCCACGCAGCGATGCCTCGACGGTGGCGATCTCGGATGTCAGTGCGGCGATGCGATCGTCGATCTGCTGCAGGCTCAGCAACGCCGATGCGCGGCTCACGCGGCAGCCTCGTGGGAAACGCGAGCGAGGTCCGCCAATGCGCTTCCGGCGGCCCCGGAGTCGATCGAATGCGCGGCCACGGCAACCCCGTCGAGCAGAGTCGTGACACGGTCGGCAGCGAGCAGGACGGCAGCCGCGTTGAGCAGCACGACGTCGCGGCGCGCGCCGCGCTCACCGTCGAGGACGGATCGGATGGTCGCTGCATTGGTCGCCGCGTCCCCGCCGCGCACCGCGTCGAAGGGCGCCGCCTCGAGGCCCACATCGCGAGGGTCGAGGATGAAATCGCGGACACCCTCGGCGGTCACCTCGTAGCAACGTGCCACCCCCCCAACGCCAAGCTCGTCGACCCCGTCGGGTCCGGAGAACACCAGCGCGTGGACATGTCCCAATCGATGCAGCACCTCGGCCATCATCGGCGCGAGCCGCGCGTGCGAAACACCGAGCAACTGGTGGCGCACCCGTGCGGGGTTTGCGAGCGGGCCCAGGATGTTGAAGACGGTCCGAATCCCGAGCTCGCGACGCACGGGACCGACATGACGGAGCGCGGGGTGAAAATCCGGCGCATACAGAAAACCCATTCCCGCCTCTTCGACACAGCGGCGAACGCCTTCCGGCGAGAGTGAGATCACAACGCCGAGTGCCTCGAGCACATCGGCGCTGCCGCAGCGAGACGACTGCGCGCGGTTGCCGTGCTTGGCGACGGGACATCCGGTCCCGGCCGCGACCAGCGCAGCCGCGGTCGAGATGTTGAAGGTCAGCGCGCCGTCGCCACCGGTGCCGCATGTGTCCACCGCGCCGGCGGTCAGCACGACCCGGGTCGCGTGAGCGCGCATCGATTCGACCATGCCGGTCAGCTCGTCGACGGTCTCGCCCTTGGTGCGCAGTGCGGCAACCAGTGCCCCGACCTGGGCGGGTGATGCCTCACCCTCCATCATCGTGTCCATCACGGCTCGGGCTGTGGAGACGTTCAGGGAGCGACCGGTGACGACCGTCTCGAGTGCCTGCCGCATCACCTCCTCGCCCATGGCGGGCGACGGTAGCACCGAGCGTCACGAGGACGATCCATATACTCGGAAGCGTGACCGCCCGCACCCTCGCGCCCTTCGACCCGGACATCGTGCGCCCGTGGCGCCTGGGTGACGGGCCTCGCGGCGCGCTCCTGATCCACGGGTTCGCGAGCACCCCACCCGAGCTGCGCCGCCTCGGCGAGATGCTCGCCGCCAACGGATTTCGCTGCCACGCGCCTGTGCTTCCCGGCCACGGCACGACCCCCCAAGATCTCGAGCGCACTCGCTGGCAGGACTGGGCGGCGTGCGTCGGAGCGGCATTCGACGACCTCGCCGCGGAGTGCGACGACGTCATGGTTGCCGGCCAGTCGATGGGCGGCACGCTGGCGCTCCACCTCGCGGCCCACGATCTCCGCGTCCGCGCGGTCGCCACGCTCGCAGCACCGATCTGGCTGAGCGGGCCGCTGGCTCCATTGCTCCCGGTGCTCAAGCGTGTGGTGCGCTGGCACCGTGCCGGGGACGACGTCGACCTCTGGCATCCGGACGCGGTCGAGGAGCTGTACAGCTACGGCATCCGCCCCACTCGAAGCATCGACGAGCTACGCCGCCTGTGCGCCGTGGTTCGCAACGAGCTTGCGGAGATTCGTGCTCCGGTCCTGGTCATCCACGGTGAGCGCGACCGGTCGATCGATCCGCGCTGCGCGCGAGAGATCGGGCGCCGGCTGATCGGCAGCGAGGCCGTGGACCTGGAGCTGCTCCCCCGCAGCGGCCACGCGATCTCCGTCGACGTCGACCGTGACAGCGTGAACTCCCTGATCCTGCAATGGTTCGAGCGCTTCGCACCGGCCGCGTACGCGACTGCGTCCGCGGGACCGTGACTCATCCGGAATCGCGCGTGGATTCCAGCAAACGCGCGGCCAGCTCCGGGTCGAGGACCGGATTCGCCAGAGGGCCGGCGTCGAGATCGCGATGACGTTTCGAGGTGTGGCGCTGTGGCGTCTTGACGGTTTCGCGCGCGGCGTCACGGATGACCTCTCCACAGGCTGCGCAGCGGAGGACGGCGGCCGACGTTCCCTTGCCCGCGTACTCCCGGTGCGAGAAGCGCAACTCCCCGCCGCATTTCGAGCAGCGGCGGCGTGGCCTCGTCTCAGGCTGCGCGGCTCCGCTCATCGACCCAAGCGTACGACCTCGACCACGAACCCGAGCCTCGGCGCCCGCCGCGTGACCGCCGTGGCGCCGATCGTCGATCGCCTCCGCACCGCGGTGAGCCGTCCGGACGGGGTGATGCCGGCCGCGCCGGAAGGGCTCCGGCCCGCATCGGTGCTGCTCCTCTGCGATCCGACGACGCCTGGCGTGCCGCTGCTCTTCGTCCTCCGATCGGAGGAGCTCCGCGAGCATCCGGGCCAGATCGCGTTCCCCGGCGGCGGCGCGGAGTCGTTCGATGCCGACGTGGTCGACACGGCGCTCCGCGAGGCGGGCGAGGAGCTCGGGATCCTGCGCGACCGCGTCGAGGTGCTCGGGCTGCTCTCCCCGTTCTCGACGGTTGTCTCAGGCCGCTGGCTCACCCCTGTCGTCGGCCTGCAGAGCGGGCCGATCGAATTCAGGACAGACGACTTCGAGATCGCTGAGTGGTTCCGGATCGACATCGCCGATCTCATGGTCGCGCCACACACCGTGCGTGACATCGAGCGCAACGGGATGCGCGGGCGTGTGCACTACTACGAGGCGTCCGGCCGGGTCATCTGGGGTGTCACCGGGGCGATCCTGCACGAGTTCCTCGAGCGCCTCGGCAGGACCGACTGACCTTCAGCTCGAGGCGGCGACGATCTTCTGATCCTGGGCCAGCGCGACGGCGCCTGCGAACGTCGGATCAACGGCGGCTGCGGAGTTGACGAGCAGGACAACCGCGATGACATCGCCATCCTGAAACGCGATGCCGATCTGGCTGTATCCGGCGGGCGTCGTCCCCACGAACTGATCGGCCTGGCAACCGAGGTTTGGGGGTGATGACGTGCTCGTGACCGTCGCGAACTGCGTCTTCGCGGCGTCGCGCAGCTGTGCGTAGTCGGCTGTCGCGGTCTGTGTCGAAGCCTCGAGCACAACATCGTCCTCGATGCGATACGTGTTGCCTGCATTGGCGAATCCGCGCTGATCGGTGTTCGCTGTGTTGTTCATCCGGCCGTCGCTGATCTGCGCCACGACCGGCCCGCCCGACGGAAGATCGTTGACCGCGAGCGCGATTCGAGTGACCGGCGAGTGCAGTGCGCTCACCTGAGGGTTCGCGCATGCCGCGGCGGACGCCGACGGCGCGACTGCGACACGGCTTGGCGACGAGGTCGTCGCGATGGCGGCAGCGCCGCCACATCCGGCGGTTGCGCTCGCGATGCCCCAGGCGCCGATCACCAGGGAAGTACGCATGACGTGATTGATTCTCATCATCCCCTCCCGACCACCGTAGCACAGGGTTCCAGGATCAGCGGTAGCGGGGGTGCACCACAAATGGGTTGGCGCGCATCTCCTCGTCGACCGTGGTCCGCTGTCCGTGACCGGGGTAGACCACCGTGTCGGGTGGCAGCGTGTAGATGCGGTGTTCGATCGAGAACATGAGCGCGGGCAAGGATCCGCCGGGGAGATCGCAGCGGCCGACACTGCGATGGAAGAGCGTATCGCCGGAGAGGAGATCGGGTCCGACGCGGAAGCACACCGAGCCGCGCGTGTGGCCCGGCGTATGCACAACCTCAATATCGAGATCGCGCCAGCGAAGCATTTCGCCGTCCTTCAGGTCCTGCTCACAGACAACGTCAGGCAGGTCATCGGGAACCCCGGGGAGATAGCGCACCGCCTCGAGTTGCTCGCGATCATCGGGATGGATGGCGGCCTCGCATTCGAATGCCGCCTTGAGAGCCGGGACACCGCTGACGTGATCGGGGTGGCCGTGGGTGAGCAGGATGCGATCGCAGCGCAGGCCGCGCTTCTCCAGCAACGCTATGGTCTGCGGGTACTGCAGTCCGGGGTCGACGACCAGCACGTCGGTGGTGTCGCGGCGGCGCAACACATAGCAGTTCTGATCGAACGTCGGGTCGACCACGATGGCCAGCTCCAGCAGGTCCCGCAGGGTGTCGGTCACGCGGCAAAGATTACGCGGGGCCGGCGTTGATCGGACCGAGGACGTCCGCTGCCGTGATCGGCAGGACGAAACCCGCACCCTGACGCTCGCGCCGGCGCGGGGCGTCCGATGCGACAAGGGCGCGGTCGAGCACCTCCCCCACGTTGTCGACGGGAACCACCTCGATGGCGTCAAGGATTTCCTTGTCGACCTCGTAGAGATCGCGCAGGTTCTTCGCGGGGAGGATGAAGGTCTTCAGTCCGGAACGATGCGCTGCCAGCAGCTTGTCCCTGACGCCCCCGATGGGAAGCACCTTGCCGCGCAGGGTCACCTCGCCGGTCATCGCAAGGTCGCGCCGCACTCTGCGCGCGGATGCGACCGACACCATCGCGGTTGCCATGGTCACGCCGGCGGACGGACCGTCCTTGGGAATCGCGCCGGCCGGAACGTGCACATGGATCGCGTGGGTGTCGAAGAAGTCTCGCGGCGCGCCGTATTCAACCGCGTGCACCTTCGCCCACGAGAGCGCCGCCCGCGCGGACTCCTCCATGACGCTGCCGAGCTGCCCCGTCAGCACGAGGTCGGGCTTGGTCTCGATGGCAAGCGCCTCGACGGTGATGATGTCGCCACCGACCTCGCTCACCACCACGCCGGTCACCGCGCCGATCTCGTCCTGCTCCTGCGCCTCCCCGTAGTCGTGACGCCGCGGGCCGAGCAGATCGGAAAGCTCGTCGGGCATGACGACCACCGGCGGCGTCGCGCCGTCAGCGAGCTTGCGCGGCACCTTGCGCGCGACCTCGGCGATGGTCCGGTCGAGCTGGCGCACGCCCGCTTCGCGCGTGTAGCCATGCAGCATCGCGACGATGGTCTCGCGCGGAATCTGCAACTCATCGACGTCGAGCGAGTGCTGATCCAGCTGTCGGGGAACAAGATGGCGTTCCGCGATCTGCACCTTCTCCTGCTCCGTGTATCCGGTGATCCGGATGATCTCCATGCGGTCGCGCAGCGGTGGGCTGATCGTCTCCGCGATGTTGGCCGTGGTGATGAAGAGCACCTGCGAAAGGTCGTACGGAACCTCGAGATAGTGGTCGCTGAACTCCCAGTTCTGCTCCGGGTCGAGCACCTCGAGCAGCGCAGCCGAGGGGTCGCCGCGAAAGTCCGCGCCGACCTTGTCGATCTCATCGAGCATGATCACCGCGTTGCGCGTGCCGGCGGTGCGCATCGACTGGATGATCCGTCCGGGCAGTGCGCCGATGTACGTGCGCCGATGGCCACGGATCTCGGCCTCATCGCGAATGCCGCCGAGGCTCATGCGCACGAACTTGCGGTCGAGGGCGCGCGCGATGCTGCGGCCGAGCGACGTCTTGCCGACGCCCGGAGGGCCCACGAAACACAGGATCGGGGTCTGGAGCGTCCGGCGCTTCACCGGAGCTGGCGCGTGTGCGGAGGGTCCTGCCTTCTGGTCGGCCGATTCGGAAGCAGCGTCGGCTTCCGCCGTTGCTGAATCCTTCGCCGGGCCTGCTGCCTCGCGCTCTGCGAGGTCCTTCCCTCGGATTCGCTCACGAACGGCGAGCCATTCGAGAATTCGGTCCTTCACCTTCGTGAGGCCGTAGTGGTCTTCGTCGAGGATTCGCGCGGCGGCCGCGATATCGAGCGTCTCTGCCGGAGGATCGACCCAGGGGAGGTCGAGGAGCCAGTCGACCCAGGTGCGGACCATCCCCATCTCCGGGGAGGCGCTCGGGATCTGTTCGAGGCGGTGGACTTCCTTGAGGACGCGTTGCTTCACGTTGTCGGGCATGCCCGCTTTCTCGACGCGGGCGGCGAGATCCTCGTCGTCCTCGCCCGCGTCGTCGAGCTCGGACAGCTCCTTGCGGATTGCCCGCAGCTGCTCGCGAAGGATGTGCTCGCGCTGCGAGTTGTTGATCGTCTTCTGGACGTCCTCGTGGATCTTGGTGCGCAGCTGCGCGACCTCGACCTCGCGTGCGAGGAGCGGGATGAGGGTGCGGAGGCGCGCAATTGTGTCGGTCTGCTGGAGCAGCGCGACGCGATCGTCGAATCCGAAGTCGGGACAGGTGCTGGCGATGTCGGCGATCAGGTCGGGCTGCGACGCACGAGCCATCGCGACCGCGGTATCCGCGCCAACCTGGGCTCCGGCATTGACGTACTCGGCGAACAGGGTGCGGACCGATCCGAACAGCGCATCCACCTCGGTGCCTTCGATGCTCTCGAGGGGCACCGGCGTGACGGTGGCGATCCAGGCGTCTCCGGAGGCGTCGAAAGCGTCGATGCGCACCCGCTCCTTCCCCTCGACGAGCGCATGGGCGCCGCCCCCGGGCAGCCGGCGGAAGGCTCCGACGTGGGCGATGACGGCGATGGTGTGCACGTCATCGATCGAGGCGTCATCGCGCTCGGCGTCGCGCTGGATGGCCAGCACCACACGTCCGTCTCCGTTCACGGCGGCCTCGAGCGCGGCGACCGATCGAGGCCGGCCGGCGGCGAGGGGTGCGAGTTGCGAGGGGAACACGACGTTGTCCCGGAGGGGAACCGCCGGCAGCGTCAGCGAAACGGGAGCGGCGGGCGCCGGAACGGGCTCGGCGGGCGCCGGTGGCTCGACTTCGGGCATCCGAAGAGAATAGCCGGGGGCCCGTGGCGTCAAACCTCGACCGGGAGCGCCGTCTCCCAATCGCGACGCCATGCAGCCGCGTAGTAGGCGGCGGCGCCGGCATGCTCGACTCGCAGCGCGACCTCCCAGTTGCCGCCGAGGCCCATCGCGCTCCAGTTGGCCGATGAGATGAGCACAGTCCCGTCGGCCACCAGACCCTTGGCGTGCCCCGACGTGGATCGCGACGGGTCCATCCGGCGGACCGCGAACGGCAGCGTCACCAGGTGTTCGACGTCCGACGGATCAGGGACTCCGCCGAGCAGGAGGGCACAGGCCACGCCTCGCGAGGACGCGCGGGTCAAGAGTTCGATCAGGTCGCGGACCGGAGCGGATTCAGGACGGATGTACGGGACGGTGACCAGCAGGCTCCGGCGGGCGGCGCTCGCCATCGCCGCAAGCGCCGCTCCCACCGTGGCGCCGCCGACCACCAGGCCAACCCGGCGTGAGCTCGTCCGCAGGACGCTCGGCGGCACCTGGGGCATCGGAACGCCGATGGCGGGCGCCCCCGGCCGGGGCGCGGCCTGCTCGGGCGTGCTCGCCCACGCATCCGGGGGCGCGATCCCGGTGCTCCAGTGCGCGGCGAAAGCGTCAGCGGCGGCGCGATCCAACCTGCTCGAGCCGGTCGCATTGACCCACCACTCGCGGGTCCCGGCGAGCGGAGCTCCCTCTGGAGGCAGGCGCAGGTGGCGGTCCCGGGGCGCGTCCCGCCAGATCAGGTTGCCGGTGCCCACGGCCACCGTCGAGTCGATGATCAGCAGCTTGCCGTGCGCCGAGTCCGTGCCCACACCCGCGATACGGCACTCAGCGCCGGCGGCCGACAACTCCCGGGCCGTCGCGGCGTTGCCGTCGGAGCGATGCGCATCCACGACCAGGCGGACACGCAAGTCCGCGCTCGGCCGCTCGCACCAGCGCCCATCGATACGAGGGGCCGACCTCGTAGATCGCCGCGTCGATGCTCTGCCGCGCCCGGCCGAGCAACCGCGTCAGCAGTGTCCCGGCCGAGTCCGGGCCGAGCGCGCACGTGACCAGGGTCACGGCGCGAACGACGGGCCGACGTGTGCGTGGGACATGTGGAGACGCTAGGCGCTGGACACGCCCTCGGTGAGCCCGATGAAACGGAGCACCACCTGCACGGAGCCGCGGGTGCCCGGGATCTACGCCGGTGCCGGCCCGACCCTCGCGGAAAGCTTCTGCAATTCCTCGTGGTGCCGCTTGACGTTCGCGATGACGTCATCCAGCACCGTGTCCTGCGCCTGGAGATGCGACTGAAGCTGCAGGCATTCGCTGAGAATCGCCTCGGCGTCCTTGTACGTCTGCTCCGACCGCTTGTCCGACGCCTTGCCCTGGATGTTCTGCCCCACGATGATGATCGGCAGCAGCACCAACTGGATGAAGGTTTGTGCGATCCAGGCAACGATGACAATCGCCTGTCCGCTGGCGATCGCCGACGGCAGGCTGACCAGCGCAATCAGCGTGAAGATGTACGCGCACCACATCGTCCCGACGACCGCAGTGATGATCAGCGCGACACGGCCGTTGACGCCGACGCGCCCGTCGTCGACCTTCACCGGTTTCTCGCTCTTGCGCTGAGCGATGCGCGGATGTGGAATGTGTTGGAACAGCTCTTCCACCTTGGGGATGGAGGCCGGCTGCAGGGGTTGGTCGGTCATCGCAGATTCTCCTCGCGGTGGGCGCTCGGAGTTGGGCACCCGATCGCGCGGTATGGTGAACGATGCGCGCAGGTTTGAGTGAGGTAGAAAGCCGCGGATCAGCCCCGCCGTCGCGCCATCGCCGGTGGTCGCGAACGGCGCAGGCTCCAGGCCGGCTGTCGCTCGACAAATTCGTACATCGCCGCGGGACGTCCCGGGCCACCTTTGGCAAGGGTGCCGGTGGCACGCACGAGCCCGGATTGTTCCAGCTCACGCCGGAAGTTCGACGGTTCGTAGCTCACGCCGCTGATGGCTTCGAACACCCGCCTCGCCTGCGGCATGGTGAAGCGCTCCGGGAGGAGGCCCACGGCGATGTTCGACCACCACAGCTTGCCGCGCAGGCGTTCGACGGCATCCACGACGATCCGTTGGTGGTCGAACCCCAGTGGCGGGAGCGCATCGACCGGTTCCCAGCGCGCGCTCAACTCGTCCGCCCGGAGCACCGCGGCGTCGATGAGGGCGAGGTAGGCGACCGTCGGGATCCACCCACGCGGGTCACGCTGCGGGTCCCCGTACGTCTCCAATTGCTCGAGGTACACGGCGCCGACCCCGGTCTTCTCGGTGAGCTTGCGCTGCGCTGTTTCCTCCGGCCGCTCCGTCGGGCTCATGAAGCCACCCGGGAGTACCCAGGTCCCCGCGAAGGGCGCCTCCACCCGTTGCACGAGCAGGACGTGGAGCCGCCCGGACAGCGGGGCCAGAACGACCGGAACGGCGTAGACCCCTGCCGGAGCCGGAAACCCCGACGAGTTGACCGCGGTCATTCCGGCGGCGCCGCCGGAGCCTGCACCTGGTGGCATCGCGATTGATTGTGGCGACGCGCTAGGCTGCACGTCGATGGAGAGCGGGAATATCACCACGGCGGATGGATTCCAGACCGCCTACGCCGAGATCTTCTCCAACGTCGGCGGGCTCGCGGCGGCGCTCGACGATGAGCGGGCGATGCTCCCGACCGGGTGTCCCGGGTGGACGGTTCGCGACCATGTCGCCCACATCACCGATCTCGAGAGCATCCTCATCGGGCGGCCGCGCACGGAACACACGGTGCCTGAAGGCCTGCCCTACATCCGCAACCAGCCCGGGGCATTCATGGAGATCGGGATCGACGCCCGCCGGGGTATGTCCCTGGCCGAGCTCCTCGTCGAGTATCGCGACGTGACCGCGGAGCGGCTTGCAGGTCTCGCAACCCTCGAGGACTCACAACTCGACCAGATGGGCCGGGGATTCTTCGGTGAATCCAAGGTCCGCTCGTTGCTCGCCATCCGGGTCTTCGATCTCTGGTCGCACGAGCAGGACATGAGGCGTGCGCTGCACGAGCGCGGCGGGCTCGAGGGCGTGGCGGCGGCACACAGCCGTGAGCGCATGCTGATGGGTGCCGGCAGCGTGCTCCAGGACCGTCTCGCCCCGCCTGCGGGGACGTCGCTCGTCTTCGATGTCACCGGCGCCGGTGGCGCGCTGCGGTCGATCGCTTTCGACGGAGAACGAGGGCGGGCCGGGGCGACAATTCCCGAAGCGCCCTCCGCAACGCTGCGGCTCGACCTCCCCACCCTGACCATCCTGACCTGCGGCCGCTCCGACGACCCCGGCGCGCGCTCGCGGGTTGCCGTCGAAGGCGACCGGACGCTGGCGAGCCTGGTGCTCGGGGATCTGGCGGTCACGCCGTGAAACGGCGGCTGCTCGCCGCGTGCGCCCTGTCGACGCTGCTGCTCGCCGGCTGCGGGTTGCAGCAGGACCTGTCCCAGGTGCCCAACCCCGGCAACGGCCCCACCGGCCCGGCGACGCCGATCACGGCGCCGACACTGTCGGGGACGCAATTCGACTGGTCGTCGACGCACGGGCACGTCGTCGTTCTCGACTTCTGGGGCTCATGGTGCGGGCCGTGCAACGCCGAGCAGCCGGAGCTCAACACCCTGGCGTCGCACTGGGCGCCGAAAGGGGTGACCTTTCTCGGGGTCGATGAGAGCGAAAGCAGCGCCAACGGCGCCGCTTACGAACGCAGCTTCAGGGTTCCGTATCCGAGTGTCAACGACTCGAGCCAGCTCGTCGCATCCGAGTACAACGTGCTCGATCCGCCAACCGTGATCGTCATCGACGCCAGGGGCAACATCGTCGATCGTTTCCTCGGCACTCTCGCCGGCGTCAGCGCCGACCTGTCACGCCTGACCTGATGGCTCAGATCACCGTCTACGGCGCCCCGTGGTGCCCGGACTGCAAACGCGCGAAACGATTTCTCGCGGAGCAGCGCGTCGCCTACGAGTGGGTGGACATCGACCAGGACGCGGCCGCTCTCGAGCACGTCGAGGAGCTGCAGCACGGCGGCCGCTCGATTCCGACGATCGTCTTCGACGGCGACGACGTGCTCGTCGAACCGACCAATGAGGAGCTCGCGCGCAAGCTCGGGCTCACACTCGAGGCCAAGCGCGGCTGCTACGACCTCGCGATCATCGGCGGCGGGCCGGCGGGGCTCGCAGCGGCGATCTACGCGGCCCGGGAGGGCATCGACGCTGTCGTGATCGAGCGAAGCGGGTTGGGCGGTCAGGCAGGGGTCACCGAGCGAATCGACAACTACCCGGGATTCCCCGACGGTGTGGGCGGCGCTGACCTCGCAGAGCGCTTCATCGCGCAGGCCCGCCGCTACGAGGTCGAGCTGCTCAGCGCCGTCAGCGTCGAGCACATCTCCTCAGAGGGCTCGGAGGCCGGTGACGTCTGCCTCCGCCTGGCCGGCGGCCAGGAGATCGAGACGCACGCGGCGCTGATCGCCACCGGGTCCTCGTACCGGCGCCTGGGCGTGCCCGGCGAGGACGACCTGATCGGTGCGGGTGTTCACTTCTGCGCCACCTGTGACGGCCCGTTCTACCGCGGCGCCGATGAGCTTCTGGTCATTGGTGGCGGCAACTCGGCGCTCGAGGAGGGCCTCTTTCTGACGAAGTTCGCGGCTCGTGTGCGCATCGTGCAGCGCGATCCGGAGCTGACCGCCTCGCGCCTCCTCCAGGACAAGGTGAACAACGACGCGCGATTCGTGGTGCACCGCAATACCGAGGTGGTCGAGCTCGCCGGCAAGGGAAAGCTCGAGTCCGTGCGGCTCCGTGACCGCGCCACCGGCGAGGAGCAGGTCGTCACCCCGCGCGCGGCGTTCGTCTTCGTCGGCCTCGACCCCAACACCGCGTTCCTGCGCGACAGTGTGGACCTCGATGGGCGCGGGTTCGTCGACGACAAGGGCGGGTTCACGACGTCGATGCCGGGCGTCTTCGTTGCAGGAGACGTCCGCCGCGGCTCGACCAAGCAGCTCGGGTCCGCCGTCGGCGACGGCATCGCGGCACTGATCGCGATCCGCGAGTACCTCCAGGAGCACCACGAGGTGGCCCGCCACCCTGAGGACTGACACCTCACCTGCATCCCGATGGCACCGTGCTATAGTGCGGAACGCAATATGGAGATGCGCACTCAGCCCAAGGACATGGTGGCCCTGACGACGCTCGGCCTGCTCAGCGAGCAGCCGTGCCATCCCTATGAGATCCAGCGCCTGCTCAGGGAGCGCCACAAGTCGTACGCGGTGGGCAAGACCCGCACGCTCTACCGTGCCATCGAGGAACTCGAGGCCGCCGGCTACATCGAGCCGGTCGAGACGAGCCGCGAGGGCCGGCGTCCCGAGCGAACCGTCTACCGGATCACGTCCGAAGGCAGCGAGGAGCTCGAGAACTGGATCGCCGATCTTCTCTCCACCCCTGTCGACGAGACGCCCGTCTTCCGGGTTGCGGTGGGCCTGCTCGGATACATCACCCAGGAGCGCGCCGAGACCGCGCTGGCCACTCGCGTCGTCACGCTCCGGGCCCACATCAACGCGCTCGATACGACCCTCAAGATGGCCCAGAACGACCTCGGCCTTCCGAGGCTCGTCCTCCTCGAGCTCGAGCACGCCATCGCGCTCGCGTCGGCCGAGATCGACTGGATCCGTTCGATCTTCGCGGACATGGAGTCCGGCGCCCTCATCTGGAACGAGGAGCTGATCAGAGCCCACTTCGCTGCGATGCATGCCGCGGACGCGGAGCGTCGCAACCGTCACCGAGAGAACCATCTCGCCAAGCTGCTGCACCCGGCGCGGCGCGAGCACCAGTCAGGTACCACCGCGGAGGAGACGCCTTGATCGAAACCCACGATCTACGAAAGACCTTCAAATCGCGCAAGGGGGCGGTGGAAGCCGTGGCCGGGGTCGACCTCGACGTCAAGAAGGGCGAGATCTTCGGCTTCCTCGGCCCCAACGGCGCGGGCAAGACGACGACACTGCGCATGCTGTCGACACTGCTGCCGCCAACCAGCGGTCAGGCCACCGTCGCCGGCTTCGATCTGATGCACGAGTCCGCCAAGGTTCGCTACCAGATCGGCTACGTGAGCCAGGAAGGCAGCAGCGCCCCGGAGGTTCCGGGACGCACGGAGCTGGTCATGCAGGGGCGGCTCTACGGCATGACCAAGGCCAGAGCCGAACAGCGCGCGGTCGAGCTGATCACCGCGCTCGAGCTCGCCGATTGCGCCGATCGACCGACCAAGACGTTCTCGGGCGGACAGAAACGCCGCCTCGACATCGGCATCGGCCTGATGCACCTCCCCCAGCTCCTCTTCCTCGACGAGCCGACAACCGGGCTCGACCCCCAGAGCAGGGCGCGGATGTGGGACGAGGTGCGCAAGCTGCGCGACACCGGAACGACGGTCTTCCTCACCACCCACTACCTCGAGGAGGCCGATGCGCTCTGCGACCGCATCGCCATCATCGACCACGGCAAGATCGTCGCGGTCGGTACGCCCGACGAGCTGAAGCGGCAGGTTGCCGGGGACGTGGTGGTCGTCGGCACCGACGACGAGAGTGACCGTGTGCTCCAACTGCTGCGCGGCCAGTCGTTCGTCCGCGAGGCAACCGCCGGCGACGGCCTGGTGCGCCTCTACGTCGACCGGGGCGAGACCGCGATGGCGCAGATCATCCGCGCACTCGACGCCGAGGGCATCGTGCTCTCGTCACTTTCACTGAACCGCCCAAGCCTCGACGACGTCTTCCTGCGGCAGACCGGGCGTTCGCTGCGCGACGCGGCATAGGAGGGAATCGCGATGAAGTTGCTCAAAGACACCTGGCTCATGTTCCAGCGGTATCTGTTCGTCTTCCTGCGCAACCCTGCCTGGGTGGCGATCGGCGTCATCCAGCCGGTTCTCTACCTCGTGCTCTTCGCGCCACTGCTCAAGTCGCTGACCCAGACCCCGGGTTTCCCGACCGGCGGTGCATACAACGTCTTCGTGCCGGGTCTGCTCATCCAGCTCGGGCTCTTCGGCGCGAGCGGCGTCGGATTCGGGCTGATCGCGGAGCTCCGCGCCGGCGTCATCGAGCGCTTCCGGGTCACGCCGGTGAGCCGTTTCGCTCTCCTTCTCGGACGCGCGCTGCGCGACATCCTCACGCTGGTCGTGCAGTCACTCATCCTGTTGCTGCTCGCGATTCCGTTCGGGCTGCAACCAACCATCTCCGGCGTGTTCGTGATGCTCGGACTGGTCGCCCTGATCGGACTCGGCATGTCGTCGCTCGCCTACGCCGCGGCGCTGGCATTGAAGAGTGAGGACTCGTACGCGCCGCTCATCTTCACGCTCTCGCTCCCGCTGCTCCTGCTCAGTGGCGTGCTCCTCCCGCTCCAACTCGCGCCGGACTGGCTGCAGCACGTCGCGCAGGCCAATCCGCTCTCGTATGCGGTGACCGCAGCGCGCGACGTCTTCAACGGACACGGCTCCGACCCGGACGTGTTCAAGGGGCTCGCGATCATGGCGGCGCTCGCGGTGGTCGGAGTTCTGGTGGGCGCTCGTCGCTTCAGCAGGGCGATCGCCTGAGTCCAGATCGCTCAGGACGACTTCACGTGATCCGCGGCGATCGACAACCCGCTCGGTGACTGCCGACGAGCGTCAGCTGGCGAGAGCCGGCGCGTCCTCGAAGCAGGAGCGGACCACCGCACCGAGGCCAGGCAGGCTGAACGGCTTGGTGATGAGGTGATTCGCGCCCGCGAGCCGGGCGCGCTCCACGTCCTTGTCGGACGAGAGCGATGTGAACACGAGCACCGGCATCGTCTGGGTGGCGGGGTTCGAACGGATGTGGCGGCAGACCTCGATGCCGTCCACCCCGGGCATCATCACGTCGAGGATGGCGAGGTCGAACTGCTCGGTCTCGAGCATCGATATCGCCACGGTCCCGTCCGAGGCTTCTCTCACTTCGAATCCCTCCATGCTGAGATACAGCCCGACGACGTGCAGCAGGCGCGGTTCGTCGTCAGCGAGAAGGATGCGCTGCTGGGTCAACGGAAGGGGCCTCCCGGGCGCGTGGACAGATGCGTGATCGCAGTATCGAGCGCCGGAACGATCTGATCTCGGCGACCATCGTTCCGTCACCCGGTGGAGACATGTGCCGCCCACCTCGACCGTGCGCAGAGCGTCGGTGCTGGATGATGTGCCCATGGCGGCGCAGGCGGCTGGTTGGCAACGGGATTTGAGTTCGCGTGTCTGATCCCGAGGCACCGCGCCGCGCCACCCCGCGGATCCTCACCGAACCGCGCCGACCGGCGCGCATCAGAGAACTGCACGCAGCGCCCTGGCTCGCGGTGGGGACGGTCTGTGTGGGCGCCTTCATGGGCCAGCTCGACGCGAGCATCGTGGCCACCGCGCTTCCGGTCATCCGCACCAACCTACACGCATCCATCGCGGGTGTCGAATGGGTGGTCCTGGTCTACGTGCTCGTCCTCGCGGGAACGGTTGCCGCGGTCGGCAGGGTTGCGGACCGGGTGGGCCGCAAGCTGCTCTACACCTACGGCTTCGGTATCTTCGTCGCCGGCTCCGCCGCGTGCGCCCTGGCGCCGTCACTCGGCCTCCTGGTGCTCGGGCGGCTCGTGCAGGCGATCGGCGCGGTGATGCTGCAGGCGAACTCCTACGCCCTGATCCGCGATGTGCTGCCCGCCTCACGCCTGGGCACCGGCCTCGGCGTCCAGGGCGCAGCGCAGGCAGTCGGGCTCAGTGTCGGCCCGGCGCTCGGTGGGGCGCTGACCGCGCTCGGCGGGTGGCGGCTCATCTTCCTGGTCAACATCCCGATCGGGCTGATCGGGTTGGCGCTCGGTTGGTACCTCCTCCCGAGAAGCACGCACCACGACCCCGAGAGCCGCCTCGACCCGACCGGGACACTCCTGCTGGCGGCGATCCCTGCCGCCTTGCTGGCTGCGCTCTCGTTCGCGGCGCAGCCCGGACTGCCCCCGTGGATCGAGCCGGCGCTCATCGGCCTCGCCGCGATCCTCCTGGTCGGTGCCGTTGCGCGGCAACGGAGGTTCGCGGGATCGGTCGTCGACGCGGCGCTGGTCCGAGTTCCGAGCTTCCTGGCAGGCGTCATCGCGGCGCTGCTGTCGTATGTCGTGCTCTTCGGCTGCCTGGTCGCGGTCCCGTTCTTCCTCGAGAAGAAGCTCGACATCGGGCCCGCCCAGGCCGGCCTGGAGCTCAGCGCGCTTCCGGTCGCCCTGGCTGTCATGGCGCCGCTCGGCGGCGCGATTCGGGACCGGATCGGCCCGCGAGTGCCAACAGGGGCGGGCATGATCCTGACCGCCGCGGGGATGGCATTGCTGGCCGCCGCGGTGACACGAACGGATCTGATCGTTGTCGCCCTGGCGGTCGCGGGTGCGGGCCTGGGACTGTTCGTCGCCGCCAACAACGCCGCAACCATGTTCGCGGCGCCGCTGCAACGCGCCGGAGCCGCCGGCGGGCTCCTCAACATGGCGCGAGGGCTCGGCATCGCGCTCGGTGTTGCCCTGGCATCGCTCGTGTTCGCCGCCGGGCGCGGGATCACCTCAGTGGCCGTGCTGCTGCTCGTCACCGCGATCCTTGCCGGGGCGATCAGCGTGACCTGGTCGGGCTCGGCCGACCGGGTCAGTTCAGCTGACTGAGGTGGGCGCGGGGTACCAGCGGACCGGCCGGGCGTCGTCGTGGCGGACCCGGCCGGTGCTCTCCAGGAGCACCAGGTGCGCCAGCGTCTCGCCCACCGCGGCTCGGCGCATGTAGCCGACGATCTGCGACCAGTCGCGGGACCACCGGAGCCGGAGCGTGGTCTCCCAGCACGTGAGACCGGGCGCTGCGCTGATCGCCGCATGGGTCTCGTCGAGCCGGCGGCGGTGGTGCTCGAGGAGCTCGTCAACGCGCACGTCCAGTCCCCGGAACCGCCACTCGTGTGCGGGGAGCACCTCGTCGATATCGAGATCACGGACACCGCGCAGCGCCTCGAGAAAGTCCGCCAGAGGATTGACCGGCTGCTGCACGTGCACCGCAACGCTGGGACTGATCCGCGGGAGCACGTGATCGCCGCTGAAGAGCAGGCCGCGGGCACGATCGTGAAAGCAGACGTGACCGGGCGAGTGGCCCGGGGTGTGCAGGGTGACGAGGTCCCACCCCGGGAGCGGGACCGCCGTGCGGTCTTCGAGCAGCACGTCGGGCTCGGCTGCCGCGACGAACTCGCGGATGCCCATCGACGCGCCGGTGAGCTCCTCACGGACCTCGTCCGGGACGCCGGCCTCCACGAGCAGCGCATCCATGTTCTCGAGCAGGCGATCCATGCCGTGGCCGTACCGGGCGGGGATCAGGGCCGCGTCGGCAGGATGGAGCGCCACCCAGGCGCCGGAGGCCTCGCGCAGCCGGCCGGCGAGCCCGTAATGATCCGGATGGATATGGGTGACGAGGATCGCCTGCACGTCGGCGGGGGTGTACCCCGCCACCGCCATCCCGGCGACGAGCGCGGACCAGGCCTCCTCGGTGCTCCAGCCCGTGTCGATCACCGCCGCCCCGGCGTCCAGCTCGAGCAGGTAGACCAGGACGTAGCGGAGCGGATTGCTCGGCAGCGGAACCGGAATCGACCAGAGCCCGGGGCGGACGCGTTCGACATCGGGGAGCCCCACCGATTCCCAGGAACGCCGCTGGGCGGTCCCGGTGACCTCGATCCCGCCCATGGACCGGCCTCAGCGGCCGGCGTTGACGGGGTTGGCCGCGAGGTGTTCGAGGAAGAGGTCGGCGACGTCAGCCCAGTGCTCGTCGGGGATCCAGTGCGATCCGCCGTCGAGCTCGAGCAGGTGGTAGTCGCCGGTGCAGTGCTCCGCCGAGAGCTCGGTCGCCGCGCGCGTGAAGACCGGGTCCTGATCGCCCCAGACGTGGAGCACCGCGGCGCCGACCGGGGCGGAATGCCCGCGCTCGGTACCGAGCGCCCGGTACCAGTTGAGGGCGCCGGTGGGACCCACCTTGCGGAGGGCTTCGATATCGCGGTGGGCGTGGGCGGGACTGAGACCCGTCGCGGTGAGCAGCGACTCGGCGACGATGCCGCCGGCGGCATCGATCAGCGACTCGGGGAGCAGGGGCAGGCGGAGGATCGGGATGTAGGCCATTCGAAGCCGCTGCTGCCGCCCCCGAAGCGCGTGCCGCAGGGCGGCGGTGTGCGGCGTCGACACGGCGGTGAGTGACGCCACTGCCTGCGGGTGGTCGCCGGCGAGCGCCCAGGCGACGGTGCCCCCCCAGTCGTGCCCGACAAGGTGGAACCGATCCTGGCCGAGCGCGGCGGCGATGGCGAGGACGTCGGCGCAGAGCTCGGTGACCCGGTACGCGTCGACGCCATCGGGCCGCGCACCCTCCGAGTAGCCGCGCTGATTCGGAGCGACCGCCCGATACCCGGCATCGGCCAGGCCGTTCAGCGCGTCGTCCCAGCAGGTCCCCGTCTGCGGGAAACCGTGGAGCAGGAGGACCAGCTCACCGTCGGCGGGGCCCGCGCTGAGCGCGTCGAAGCGCAAACCCCGCGCCGCTATGGTTGTGCGCCTCACCGCCACTGGACGAGCGTAGCAGGCAGCCCGAGCGGGGCTCCGCCGAGCCGCGGACTTCATGCACCATGCCCGCATGGACGAAGCGCTCTTCACGCCTCACAAACGCGGCTACGTGCCGAGCGAGCACGCGCGCGGACCGTGGGACCGCACGGCCATGCACGGCGGGCCTCCCGCCGCGCTCATGGCGAGTGTCATGGAGGCGCTGCCCACCGACGCGCCGATGGCGGTCGTCCGGATCACCGTCGAGATCTTCCGGCCAGTGCCGCTGCGACCGGTCGAGGTTTCCGCGCGCATCGAGCGCGAGGGCCGGCGCGTCCAGCTGCTGACGGGCTCACTGACCGACGGAAACACCGAGCTCTGCCGGGCGACGGCGTGGCGCATGCGCATCGCCGATCTGGATCTCGGCGAACAGCCGCCCCGCGAGGTGCCGTTCCCGGGGCCGGGCCCGTCGACCGCCCACCTGCCCGACAGTGACGACCCCGCCTTTCACCGGACCGGCGTCGAGATGCGTTACGCGCGCGGCTCGTTCATCGAGCAGGGGCCGGCAACCGTGTGGATGCGTCTTGCGATCCCACTCATCGCGGGGAGGACGCCGTCCCCGCTGCAGCGCGTGATCGCCGCGGCCGATTTCGGCAACGGCGTCGGGTCTGCACTCCCCTGGGGGCAGTTCCTGTTCATCAATACCGACCTCACCGTGTACGTGCACCGCCAACCCGAGGGTGAATGGATCTGTCTCGACGCGAGCACCGACGTCGACCCGCGAGGGGTCGGCGTTGCTCACAGCCGCCTCTACGACGAACAGGGGCCGATCGGACACTCGCTCCAGGGGTTGTTCATCGACCGGCTGCGGGTGACGCCGCCAGGCGTTTGACGCCCAGGCGCTCAGGCGCCGAGAAGGCTCTGGAGGCGGGGATCGTCGCGGATGGATTCGATGTCGGCGTCCTCGAGCGCAATGGCGCGGAGGTCCGGGCGCGCTCGCAGCGCGGCCTGGAGGAGCGGCAGCGCCGCGTCCGCCCGGCCATTGCGCGCATAGAAACAGGCGAAGTTGTAATCGGCGACGGGCTGGTTCTCCGGGAAGAGCTCTCTATCGAGCTCATATCCCCACGTCGCGGCGGCCTCCGCGCCAGCAGCGTCGCCGTGATCGGCCGCCCAGTACGAGAGGTGCTCCGCGACGTGACCGTGACCGTTGCCGGGCACGACGCGCCACACCGGGCCGCGGTCGTTGGGGCGTTCGCGGAGAAGATCCGAGTCGTCGCACGCGTTCACCGCCTCGATGAGCTCCGCGTACGTGGCAGCTGCGGCGGCACGAACAGTGGTCGCGGCATCGCCGCGATGAGCCTCGTAGATCTCGGCATTGCGCGCGTCCACATCGGTGTCGTCGGCCGGGCCGTCGTAAGGTTTCCCGAGCCGCGCCGCGTCGAGTGCGCGAACACAATGCTCGCGCCAGGTATTGAGATGGGCGATGTTGTCCTTCGCGGTCCACTGACCCGCTCCGGACGGCGGCGAGTCGTCGCACAGCGAGAGCAGCACGGCCTCCCGCTCGCGCGCCGCGTCGAGCGACTGAATGAGGCGGTCCTTGAGCGAATCGCCGGTCATGCGCGCAGCATAGCCACGGGTGCGGGCGTGACGCTCCATGGGCCGGCCATCTCCACGTAGCGGCACAGCGCGTTGACGAGTCGCATCTGCTCGGGGGTGTGGCAGCGGGCGCGGAGCAGCTCCGGCGAGCAGACCAGGAGTGAGAGCCCGCGCGCTCGCGATACCGCGACGTTGAGACGGTTGAGACTGAACAGGAACTCCAGGTTGCGGGGCAGGTCCTCGACGCTGGAGGTCGCCATCGAGAAGATGCTGACGGCCGCCTCCTGGCCTTGAAAACGATCGACGGTGCCGACTCGCGCGCCAGACGGGAGCGCTTCGACGAGGCAGGCAACCTGAGCGTTGTACGGCGCGACAACCACGATGTCGTCGAGCGACATCGGCCGCTCGCGCCCGGCGTCGTCACGCCATGTGGCACCGGTCAACTGTTCGATGATGGCGTTCACCCGCTCCGCCTCGGTATCCGAGCGCACTCGATCACCCTGGTGTGCGACAAGAGACGCGCGCAGACCGGTGACCGGGACGCCCTCGATGATCACCGCCTGATTCGCGCAACGGGGTTCCGAACCCAGCCGGCCCTCGTAGAAGGACCGCGATACGAACCGGCTCACGTCCGGGTGCATCCGCCAGGTGAGATCGAGCAGGACGCCGCGATCCGGGGCGATGGTCACGTCACCGCCGAGCAGATGGTCGAGCGCGGACACACCGACGCCCGGCGGGTGGCTCCCCTGGAGTGGTTGCGCCAGCTGGCGGGGATCGCCGACCAGCACGAGACTGCGGGCGGCGCGAGACACCGCGATGGCGTCGGCAAGTGCCATCTGGCCGGCCTCGTCAACGATGAGCGTGTCGAAGCGCGATTCGAATTCAGGGCGCGAGAACAGCCAGGACGTCCCCCCGACGACGTCGACGCTGCCGGCGGTGACCGCCTCTGCCACCGCCTCGTTGCTGCGCGCGACCTGGATCGCGTCGGTCCCGGCGCCGTCCGACCTGCGATGTTGCATTCGGACAGCGATGCCGAGCGACGGTGCGAGCTCCTCGATCTTCGCCAGCAGCGTCCGGATCGCGCTGTGGGTCACGGCGGTCACGCCGACGGGCGTTCGTCGCTGTTCGATGAGCCTGAGCGCTGCGAGCGCGGCCATATGGGTCTTCCCCGCTCCTGGAGGACCCTGCACCGGAAGGCAGCCACTCTGCAGGTCGAGGACCAGGCGTATCGCCGCCTCAGACGCGGGCTCGCCGGTCTCGCGTAGTGCGCAGCCGCCGCTGCCTGCACTCAGCCGGGGCGGCAGCCGCATCAGGAGATCACGTCCGGAACGATTCTGTCCGGGAGCATCCGGCCCATTGGCCACCACCCAGCGTCCGAGCTCGAGCAGCGACTCCTCCTGGACGTCGGTGGGGATGGGTGTCGACGGGATCAGAAAACGAACGTGACCGCGCTCGGCCTGACGTGCGGTCCTCGACAACGTGATCACGCCGAGCGCCGAGTTCGAGCTCGGTCACCTCCCCGGCGACCGGTGCCCGGCGCGCGTCGGACTCGGGGTCGAGCGGGCTGTCACCGATGCCGATGCGGTGCTCCTGCGGCTCGAAACGGTACCGCTCGATGAGCCGGCGGCCATCCTCGCGCGACCCGATCATCTCGAGCGGGCCGAGCGCATAGGTGTCGCGTTCGAGCTCCTCGGGACTCATCGCCAGCTGATCGAAATGGCGCCACCAGCTCACCTTGTTCTCGCGCCGGTGGTAGGCGAGCAACGGCGCGAGCAACCACCTCGCGCGCTCCGCGGCAGTCCGCTGCTCCGGGTCCATCGTGACGTTGCCGGCCAGGGCGGTGGCCACCTCCTGGGTCGCGGCGATCTTTGCGTGCAGGGCCTCGCCGACGTCGCGCTCGACGACGAGCGGACGCTCGATCGGAGCCCCGCGAAGCCGCTCCTCCTCGACACGACGAGCTTCCAGCCAGTCGCGCAACTGCAGCGTCGAAACGCAGTCACGCTGGTTGTACATCGCGATCTCGTCGAGCAGCGCGCCATCGCCTGCGCCGCCGTCCTCCCGGCTGATCAGCCAGCGCTCGTACATCACCATGCTCCCGGCGGCGTCAGCGATCGACTCCTCGCGAGCCGGCATGTACAAGCGCTCGACCTTCTTCAGGGAGTAGGAGTTGGTGGAAAGGCGCACTCCCTGACGCACCACGCGATAGAGGTCGACGAGCACCTCGTTGCGGAGGAGCCGATCCACCTCCTCCTCGCGTGTGCCGTGGCGGCTCATCAGCCGCCGCAGGGCGGTCTTCTCGTAAGCGGCGTAGTGGTAGATGTGCATGTCGGGATGGCGATCGAGCTGCGCGATCGCGTAGTCGACGAAGCCCTCGAAGGCACGCCGCTCCCCGGCATCGTCGTGACCCCACCACGCTCGGTACGTGCCCCGTACGTCCACTGCCCCGAAGAGATACTCGAGGGGGACGTCACGCGCGAGGCCGTCACCCTCCATGTCGAAGAAGACATCGCCGGGAGACGGAGCCGGCAGCGCGCACAATCCGTGCCCCACCTCCCAGGCGTCAAGCAACTCGTGGCGCGGCGCGCCGTCGGGGTGCGACCCCCGGAGCTGCAACCCCGCCTGAGCTCGCAACTCTCGGAACGTTGCCGGGCTCATGTGCCCGGGCGGCTCGGAGTTGGCTGTTGCCTCGGCGAGCGCGGTCATGGTGGCGATGCCGGCCGTCTTGAGCGCGAGCACCTGGCCGGAGCGCATCCGCGCGACCTGGGAAAGATGGTCGTCCTGCTTCCGCTGCGCCGCGCATCGAGCGGCGAATCCGCAGACCCCGCAGTGTTCGACCGGGTCGGGGTAGGTGTCGCCCACGTCCACGAGCATCGCTGACTCGAAGTCGAGCTTCACGCTTGCGTGATACGCGGAGAACTCGTCCACCCGGTACGAGTGCTGGACGCCGTCACCGAGAATCACCTGCAGTAAGGCGGGCGCCGTTCCCTGCAGCCGGGCGAGATGCGCGGAGTACTCACAGAGCTGGAGAATCGCCTCGGAGCGCACGCGCCGCGCGAGCTTCGCGTCAGCTGCCTCGTACGCCCACGGCCAGCGCATGCTCGGCGTCTCGACACGAAGCAGGAAGTCCGCGCGACCCATCCAGCGTCCGTCGAAGAACGTGGGCTGATAGATGACGTCGTACCCCTCGGCCATCGCTTCGACGGTCTCGTTCTCGAGGGCGCCAAGCTCTTCCGCGGAGCTCGCATAGCGGTCACGGTCGTCCTCGAACGCCCTGACGGTCAGGCCCTTCGCGCGCAGGGTCTCGAGATGGCTCTGCTCGTGACCCGGCGCCGAGAGTGGCGAGCACCTCGCTCAGTGCCGAGCGATCTGCCGGGATGACCTCGCCCTTCGCCACCCGTCGTTTCAGGGTCACGAGGTGGCCGCAGGCGAGGTAGTCGCACAGGTCCGTGGCCGTGTAGACGGGACGGCCGTCCCCGAGGTAGCGCATCAGCGCACCATCCTGGCTCGCCGGTGGATTCGTTCGCGCGGCAACGGGAGCGAGAGCTGCCGGCTCCTCTGGCGGACGTGTGAACCCGCTCGGTCCTGCGGCGGGCCGGCGACACCGGCGAGCCGCCGCGAGCGTTCGGGCCCGGCGACGAAGAGTTCCCCCCGAGCCGCGAGCATTGCCTGCGCGCGCTGGAGGTATGCCCCCTCGGCGGAGACGGAGTCGGCCGAAACCGAACGCTCTGTGTCCATGTCCCGACAATGCGCGGCTCCGGCGACATGTGGCTGTCGCGTAGGGTCGCTGCGTGCCTGACGAGATCGAGATCCGTCCCATCCGAGAGCCCGAGTACCCGGCGGCCGGTGAGGCAACGGCGCGGGCCTACCGCGAGTTCGTCACGCCGGGCAGATCCGGGTTCGAGGCGTACGTGGCTCGGATAGCGGACGTCGGAGCACGTGCCGCCCACGCGACAGTGCTCGTGGCCGTGGTCGACGGCGTGATCGCGGGGTCGGCGACCCTCGAGCTCGAATCGCGCGTGAGCCCCAGCAGCGCCGCGCCCCTGGCCCCCGATGAGGCGCATCTGCGAATGCTCGGTGTCAGCCCCGAGCAGCGCGGGCGCGGGATCGGCCGCGGCCTCGTGATCGCCTGCATCGAGGTCGCGCGCAAGCAGGGAAAGCGCCGTCTGACCCTCGACACCTCACCACTGATGACCACCGCGCAGCAGCTGTATACGTCGATGAGCTTCGCGCTCGCCGGCGAGAGCCACACGCCCGACGGTGGCGTGCTCCTGGGTTACACGCTCGATCTCGAGTCCGACACCTCGGCGACCCGCTAGGCTCGTCCTGTGCCAGGCGTCTACGAGAAGGGCGAGAAGGAACTTCGGGTCATCAAGCTCTTCGCGCGGCTGTGCGAGACCGAGGTCGGCCTCACCACGAAGCAGCTCGCCGAGGAGCTCGAGGTGAACCCGCGCACCGTGCAGCGGTATGTGGCGACCCTGCGCGACAACGCGGGGATCGACGTCGAGGAAACCGCCGGTCGCTGGCGGATCGGCAAGGGCAGCCTGCTGCCGCCCCTCCAGCTGGACCACTACCAGGCCACGCTGCTCCTGGTCGCCGTGCGCCTCCTCCAGCAGGTGCGCACCGAGCAGGATCCCGCGCTGGTCGGAGCGCTGGCTCACCTGTCGCGGGCGTTGAGCGTTCCGGTGGTCAGCGAATACCTGCGCCGGACCCTGGTGGCCGCCGAACGGCAGCCGGCCGACAGCGAGCGGCTCAAGGTGGAGCGCACGGTGATCGACGGCTTCGTGACGCATCGCGAGATCGAGGTCCGCTACGTCGACGCCAAGGGCAACGAGACGCGTCGCGATCTCAGTCCGTACTTCATCCAGCCGACCGCGGAAGGGCGGCATATCTACGTCTTCGCGCGGGATTCCGTGTCGCGCGAGGTGCGCTCGTTCCGGCTGGACCGGATCCGGTCGGCGCGCCTTCTGCCGGCGACGTTCGCGGTGCCCGACGACTTCGACATCGACACGGTGCTCGGCGCCGCGTGGGCAATCTGGCAGGGTGCCGGCGGCGACCGGGTCGTGCTGCGCTTCACACCCGAGGCCCGCCAGTGGGTCGATGAGAGCCCATGGCCGGCGCGGGCCCGACGGATCGATCTGCCCGGCGGCGGCACCGAGGTGCGGCTCGTCGTTGCCGGCGAGGCCGAGATGCGTCCCTGGCTGATGGGCTGGGGAGCCAACGTCGAGGTCCTCGAGCCCGCGTCGCTCCGCCGCAACATCGCCGAGAGCCACGCGGCCGCCGCCGCACTGTATGCGTCGAGTCCGGCGAAACGGGGTAAAACCTGAGCACCATGGACGAGAAAGTCACCCTCACCGACGACGAGTGGCGTCAGCGCCTGACGCCCGAGCAGTATTCCGTGCTCCGCAAGGCGAGCACCGAGCGTCCGTTCACCGGGCAGTACGTGCATGTGGACGACAAGGGCGTCTACACATGCGCCGGCTGCGGCGCCGAGCTGTTCAGCTCCGACACCAAGTTCGACTCCGGCACCGGCTGGCCGAGCTTCTACGCCCCCCTGAATGACGGGGCCGTCCAGGAGCATCGGGACTGGAGCATGCTCATCCCGCGCACCGAGATTCGCTGCGCAAAGTGTGGCGGCCACCTCGGCCACGTCTTCCCGGATGGACCCGAGCCGACGGGCCAGCGCTACTGCATGAACTCCTGCGCGCTCAAGCTGGACAAGTCGGCGGGCTGATGCCGCTCGAGCCCTCGCCTCGGGCTCGTGCGGTCCTCGAGCAGACCTTCGGATTCGCGGACTTCCGGCCTGGTCAGGCGGACGTCGTCGCGGCCTCAGAGGCGCGCGCTGACGTGCTCTTCGTCGCCCCGACCGGCTCGGGCAAGAGCATCGCGTACTGGGTCCCGGGCATCGCCGGCGGCGGCCTGACCATCGTGGTGTCGCCCCTGATCGCGCTGATGGTCGACCAGGTCGCGCGCCTCAACGAGCTCGGTGTCCCGGCCGCGTGCCTGCACAGTCAGGTCAGCGCCGCGACCCGCGCGGAATCCCTCAGATCCGCCGCGGCCGGTGAGCTGCGCTTCCTGTACCTCGCCCCGGAGCGCCTCGGCGCCTCCGGCTTCCTCGACAACCTCGCGAGGCTATCCGTCGACCGCTTCGTTGTCGACGAGGCGCACTGCATCTCGAGCTGGGGCCACGACTTCCGGCCCGACTACCGGCGCCTCGGCGACGCCATCGCGGCCTGCGGCCGGCCTCCGGTCGGGGCATTCACCGCAACGGCGACCCCGCGAGTGCGCGAGGACATTGCGGCGAGCCTCGGCCTGCACGCGACAGTCGAGCGGGTCACCGGGTTCGTGCGTGACAACCTCACCATGTCGGTCGTGCGCTGCCGCGGCTCGGCGGACAAGCGCGACGCGCTGCTGCATCTTGTCCGTCCTGGCGGTGGCCGGGCGCTCGTGTACTGCGGGAGCCGGAGGACGACCGATGAGATCACCGCACTGCTCTCGGGTGCGGGCATCGGTGTCGCCGCGTACCACGGCAACGTCGACGGCGACACGCGGCAGAGCGTGCACGAGGACTTCGCCGCCGGGCGCCTGCAGGCGATCGTCGCCACCTCGGCGTTCGGGATGGGGGTCGACTTCCCCGACATCCGCCGGGTGATCCATCACGACTTCCCGGGGAGCCTCGAGGAGTACTACCAGCAAGCCGGGCGCGCAGGACGGGACGGCGCACCGTCCGACTGCATCCTCCTCTACAGCCCGGCCGACCGTCAGCTCCAGGAGTTCTTCATCGAGCAGGCGTACCCGGAGCGCGACGTGGTCCGGTCCGTCTACCGCGAGTTGCTCCGCGAGGGAAGCGATTCGATCGACGACTGGCAGGCCCGCGGCGTGTCGATCAACACAGCCCGAGCCGCCCTGGAACTGCTCCGCCGGGTCGAGGTCATCCAGCCCGACGGCGGCATCCGTCGCCTCACCGGCGCTCCGGTCGACTTCGAGGAGCAGGCGCTGCTCAAGGCAAACGCGTACGCGCGGGTGAACCAGGTCATGGAGTACGCGGGTTCACGCAGCTGCCGCCACGCGCGTATCGCAGACTACTTCGGCGAGCAGGGCGTGGCGCGCACTTGCATGGCGTGCGACAACTGCCTGGACGGCAGCCGCGCGGCGTACGCGCCGGTCGATCCCGCCCACGTCAACGCCGCGCTCGCCTGTGTCGCTCGCTTCGACGGCCACCTCGGCGGCGTTCGCATCGCCTCGATCCTGCGCGGCTCGGCGGACGCGTGGACGGCATCGCGATCGTGGGTCACTGAGTTGCAGTGGTTCGGCGCGCTCCGCGGCTGGGAGCTCGAGCGCATTCGCGAGCTGCTCGAACGCCTCGTCGAGCTCGGCTGCATCAGCCGCGGCCATGGCGAGAAGCCGACCCTCGGGATCACGCAACGGGGCAGCGCGGTGCTCCGCGGCGATGAAGCGCTCGATGTCGATGTGCGCGCGGCGCCGCCGGCGCGCAACGGCAGCCGGCGCAAGGCCGCGGGCGGGTCAGGTGCGGCATTGGAGATGGCCCCGGAGGACGCCGCCCGATTCGAGGCCCTGCGGAGCTGGAGGATCGAGGTCGCGCGGCGTGCCGAGGTGCCGCCGTATGTGGTCTTCCACGACCGCACACTCGCCGAGATTGCCCAGCGCCGGCCCGCATCCGCCGCTGCACTCGCGGCCATCGCGGGCGTTGGCCCCGCCAAGCTCGAACGCTACGGCGAATCCGTGCTGGCGGTGCTCCGCGACACTGCGTCCGCGCTAGGCGGGAATGTTGCAGGTGGCCGCGATCCCCCGCCTCGAGAAGTACTTCTGGTGGTACTCCTCGGCGTCCCAGAACCGGGCTGCGGGGATGATCTCGGTGACGATCGGGCGCCGGTAACGGCCCGACTCCTCCAAACGCTTCTTCGATGCGACCGCGGCGGCCTCCTGCTCGGGTGAGTGGAAGAAGATCACCGACCGGTAGTTGTCGCCGACGTCGGGGCCCTGACGGTTGAGCTGCGTCGGATCGTGATTCATCCAGAAGATGTCGAGCAGCGTGTTATAGCCCACGCGGGCCGGATCGAAGGTGACCTCAACCGCCTCGGCGTGCCCGGTGCGGTGCGAGCACACATCCTCGTAGGACGGCGCCTGCGTGAAGCCGCCCGTATAGCCGACCTTGGTGGCGGTGACGCCGTCGACCTGTTCGAACACCGATTCCACGCCCCAGAAGCATCCCGCGCCGAATGTCGCAGTTTCCATGGCCCGAGTATGCCTCGATCCGGCCTCAGCCAATCACGAGGCGGACGTCGACAGTTTCACCTGCCCGGTCGCGTAGACCGGCGGCCAGACCACCACGCTGTGCTTGGGCGCCTGCCACTGCCAGACCACCGCGGCCGCCCGTGTGTTCTGGCCGAGCTGGCCGGGCGCTGTCGAGAACAGCACGCCGCCGCCGTTGGGGAGGCTGCCGCTGGGGAGATCGAGGGCCCGCGCCGCCGTGGCGATGCTCTGAGCCCCGTCGTCACCAGCCTTGCCGAGCACATCGGCGAACAGCACCCAGGCGGCGCTGAAGCCGGCGATCCCCTCCTCATCGGGCGCGGACGCGCCGGTGCGCTGCTTCCAGAGGGCTGCGAAGCGGTCGTAGAGCGCGCGAGCCTGCGGATCGAGCGCATCCGGGTTGAAGTCACCCTGCGGCCGGTCCGAGGCGAAGACCCCGACCGCCGCCGCGCCGAGGACGTTGCCGAAGTCCTGGTCGCACTGCGCCATGGTCGTGCCCATGAACACCTTGACCTGGAGCCCCGCGGCGAGAAACGCGCGCCGGAATGCGATGCCGTCCTGGATGTGCGAGGAGAGCACGAGGATGTCCGGCTTCGCTGCGGCGAGCGCGCGCATCACCGGTGACCAGTTCGGCGTGTACGGGTTGTAGACGGATTCGCCGCCGATGTGCATCCCGCCGGCCTCGAGCGCGGTGCGGGTTGCATCGGCGACGGAGTGGCCGTAGTCGTCATCGGCGGTCACGAAGTACACCCGGATCCTGCTGATCGGTATCCCCATGCGCGGCACCAGCTCGTCGAGCATGAACTTCCCGGAGTTGGCGCCGAGCTCGGCGCCGTTGACGCCGACGCGAAACACCATCGGCGATCCCTGCCCGGTAACGCGATCAGCGACCGCGCCCGTCTCCCAGTACACCATGCCACCGGCGGACACCGCCGCCGCGGCAGGGATCGAGAGTTGCGACGAGTATGCGCCAATGACGACGGGAACTCCGTCGGCGTGAAGGCTCGACACCGCAGCCGGGATCTGACTCTGGTCCTCGACGTCGCGCAGGTCGAGCGAGATCCGATGACCGGCGATGCCGCCCTGAGCGTTGACCATCTGCGCGGCGAGCGTCACGCCGAGATACTCGTCGGTCGAGTCCGGGGCGGTGGTGCCCGAGAGGGGAAAGATCGCCCCGATGCGCAGCGGCACCGGCCCGGCTGCGGCGACGGTCGCGCATGCGGCGCCGAGCACCGCGAGGGCGAGCACGCCGATCAGCCCGAAGGGGCGGGAACGCTCGGAGCTTGCAGGCCCTGGCACCGGGCGATCTTAGCCCGCGATGGCTCGAGGCAGGTTTCTGGCCGCCAGAGGTGACGCCGGCCGGCTTCGTCGCCACCCGACCCACCCCCTGCCCGCCGCGTACGTCGCCGCCCCGATCGAGCCGACGAAGAACCCGATCGGCAGGTTGGACAGGAAGGACAGGGCGATCGCCGACCACACGGTTCCCAGAGCGATGAGCACCGACAGCCCCATGGCGGTCAGCGGTTTGCTGGTGAAGCAGCGCGCTGCAGCGCCCGGGCTGATCAGCAGGCTGAAGATGAGCAGCGCCCCGACGACGGGCACGGCCATCGTGGTGGTGAGCGCGACGACGAGCAGGAACGCGACCTCCATCACAGCGCCGCGAACACCGTGTGCCTCGGCCACGTCGGGCATCACGGAGGAGAACATCAGCGGGCGGTACATCACCAGGATCATGGCGACGGAGACGGCGCCGATCACGGCGATGGGAACCAGCTCGCTGCTGCTCACGCCCAGCACCTCTCCGAAGAGCAGCGAGTAGATCTCCGGCGCGTACTCGGTGGTCATCGACAGGAACAGGGATCCCAGGCCGAGCATCACCACGATCACCAGTGCCGTGGCGACGTCATGGCGCGCCCGCCGCCCGAGCCCGGCGATGGTGAGTGCGCCGAGGATCGAGAACGTGGCGAGTCCGACGATCGCGTCGACGCCGATGAGGCTCGCGCCGGCTGCCCCCGCGAAGGCCCCGTTGGGAAGCGCGTGTGCGGCAAACGCCGAACCGCGCAGCACGATGAAGAACCCCACCACTCCCGCCACCACCGCCACGATCGAGGCAGACTCCCAGGCGTTGAGCATCAGCGCGGAGAACATCAGCCTGCGCCACTCGCGATCGAGGGTTGCCTGCCGGAGGAGCGCGTTCCGGATCGAGCCTGGGAGACAACGTAGGTCAGGAAGATCAGGGTCACGACGAAGAAGCTCACGGGCCAGCCGCCGCGCGTGGGAAACCAGTAGTAGCTGTCGTACGCGAGCAGCACGCCGAGCCAGGTCGCCGCAACCCCGATGGCGGCGGCGATCAGCGCGGCTCGACCGGTTCGATTGGTGATGCGCAGCGCGGTGGCCGCCGGTCCGATCAGGAGCGCCGTGGAGAGGATGGCCCCGATGGTGACCGCGGAGAGCGACACCGCAACCGCGAGCGCGACCAGGTAGGCGATGCCGACGAGTCGAACCGGCACCCCCTGTGCGGTGGCGAGGTCCGAGCTGACCGAGCTCAGGAGCAGTGGCCGGTACAGGGCAAGCACGATGCCTGCCGCGACAACGCTGAAGATCGCGATGAACGGCACCACCGACGAGGGCAGCGTGAAGATCGATCCGAAGAGCACGTTGACGGTCGCCCCAGTCGTGCTCGACGCCGTGGTGTCCAGGTACAGAAACAGCGCGGCGAGACCGAGCGCAGCGCCGAGCACGATGCCGGTTGCGAGGTCACGTCCGCGCGGCCGGCGGATGCCGATCCATTCCATGACCCCCGCCGCCATGAGATTCATCGCGACAAATCCGAAGAGCGGGCTGATCCCGAGCAGGAAGGACGCAGATCCTCCTGCCGTCCCGATATCGGCGAGCGAGTGGCCGGCGAAGGACTGACCGCGCATGACCGTGAACGTTCCGACGATTCCTGAGACGACGGCCACGACGCCCCCCACGAGCAGCGCAGTCTGCACAGGGGTGTTGGAGAAGAACCCGGGCTCGAACAGCGGTTCCAGGAAGCCGGTCACACTCACACCAACTCGACGATCGACTTGGTGCCACCGTGCTGGAGCGCTTCATCGCGGCGTCCGGCCACGACGAGCACGCGGTCGTGCACATGGATCACGTCGACATGGTGCCCGTACAGCCTGGTGAGCGAGTCGCTCGAGACGACCTCGGCGATCGTGCCTGTCGCAATTCTGCCATTGGCGACGTAGACGATCCGGTCCATCACGGGGAGCAGCGGGTTCATGTCGTGCGTGGAGATGAGCACGGCAAGCTGCTGCTGTCTCGCGATGCGCGACAGGAGGTCGACGACCTCCTGCTCACTCCCGATGTCCAGGTTGGCAAGCGGCTCGTCGAGGAGCAGCAACCGCGGCCGGCTGATGAGCGCGTGCGCGATCAGAATGCGCTGCTGCTCCCCACCGGAGAGGTTGCCGACGCGCGACTCCGCAAAGCGCAATGCGTCGACGGATTCGAGCATCTGGTCGACGAGCTTGCGACGTGCCGCCGACGGCCACGGGATGCCGAAGCGCTGACCGTCGATGCCGAGGCCGACGAGATCCCTGGCGCGCAGCGGCATGTCCGGGTCGAGCGTGATCCGCTGAGGAACGTAGCCGATGAGAGGTCGCCGCTGGGACCCACTCTCGACGCGCACGGTCCCCGCGGTCGGGGTGATCAGCCCGAGGATGACCCGCAGCAGCGTGGTCTTGCCCGCGCCGTTCGAGCCGATCAGCCCGGTGAACTCACCCGCGTGGATGTGGAAGGTGACGTCGCGAAGGATCTCGCGACCGGAAAGCGTCACGCTCACCCCTTCGACCGCGAGGACTTCGACTCGGGCGTCTGCGTCGTGAGGTTGCACGCCTATAGGCTGCTTGTGGACACACCGTCTGCTACAGCCTTCTGCAGCGCAGTCACCTCGGCAAGCATCCACGACTGATACGTGAAGCCGGGCGTCGGCATCGTCTCGTAGACGCCGATGACGGGCACATGGGCGTTCTGCGCCGCGGTGATGAAGGTTTGCGTGAGCGTATCGGTCACCTGCTGGTTGTAGACGAACGCCTTGACCTTGTGCTCGGTGAACAGGCCTGTCTGCAGCGACAAGTCCTGGGGGGATGGGTCGACGCCGTTCATTATGTCGGCCTGAAATCGGAACGGCGTCAGGTTGTCGGCACCGGCGGCGGCGAGCATGTAGTCCGCAACCGGTTCGGTGGTTGCGACCGGCGTCCCGGCATAACGGGCCTTGAAGTTCGCGATCGCATCCAGCCAGGGGTTGAGCGATGCGATGAACGTGACCGCATTGGACCGGAAATATTCCGTGTGTCCCGGTTGCAGCGCGGCGAAGGCGGCAGCCAGCGCGTCGGCCACCTTCGGCATCGTCGTCGGGTCATACCAGAGGTGCGGGATTGGGCGTGCTGTCCGGCAACCCAAGCAACTGCTGCACGTCGATGACCTTTCGCGCCGCGTTCGGCGAGGCCGACTCGATCTTGTTCATGAAGGCGTCGTAGCCAATTCCGTTCTGAATGACCACCCGAGCACCACCGATCTCTTCTGCAACGCTCGGGCTCACCTCGTAGCCGTGCGGATCGGTGTTGGGGTTGCTCACCACCGAGGCAACCGAGACGTCGGCTCCACCGACCTGCTCAGCCACGTTGCCGTACTCGTTCTCCGCGGCGACAACGGCGATCGTCCCCGGCTTCACCGCCGCCGGAGCTGGGCCGCATGCACCGACCAGGACGATCGCGCTCACGCCGACGATAGCCGGTGCGAGCCGGTGAGGAGCCAGCCGAAGACGTCGACCTTGCATGAGACTGAAGTCTACATGACACTCAGTCTCAATGGGACTCGGTCTCGTCTAGCTACCCGGAGCGCTCCCCCATCAGGGTCACCATCTCATCGTGGAGCAGGCCGTTGGAGGTGATCACGGTGCCCGAATCGATGCGCACCGCACCGTCGAAGTCGCTGAACCGGCCGCCCGCCTCGACCATGATCACCTGGGTCGCGGCCACATCCCAGGGGTTGACCCAGGCCTCGACCGCGACATCGATCACGCCCTCGGCGACCAGCATGTGCGACCAGAAGTCGCCAAACGCTCGGACGACCCGTGCCCGCTCGAGCACGGTGCGGAAGCCGCGCTCGCCCCGCCGGGCCGCGAAGTCTCGGACGTCCGTGCAGGAGACGTAGGCGTCCTCGAGGGTCGGAGTCCGCGAGACCTGGATGCGACGTCCGGAGTCGGTGAACGCGCCCTGGCCGGTGGCGGCCCACCAGCGCCGGCCCAGCGCCGGAGCGGAGACCACGCCGCAGACGGCGCGGTCGCCGCGCATCAGCGCGATCAGGGTCGCCCAGACCGGCACGCCGTTCGCGAAGTTGATGGTCCCGTCGATGGGATCGAGGATCCAGCGCCACTCGGCGCGCCCCTCACCACCGAACTCCTCGCCCACGATCTCCTGACCGGGGCGCAGCCGTTCGAGCGCGTCGCGGAGCGCCTGCTCGGTGGTGCGGTCGGCGTCGGTCACAGGCGTGCTGTCCGACTTGGTATCGACACGCAGGTCGGGTGCCCGGAATCGAGTCCGGGTGATCGAGTCGGCAATGTCGGCGAGTTCGATCGCCACTTCGAGATGCGAGGACATCGGGTTCATAGTGTCGCGTCCCGCGCCTGCGTCGTGCTCACCCACTGCGCCCATACCATGCGTGCATGACCGATGCCACAACGTCGAATCCGATCCCGGCCAGCACGGTCGCGCTGCTCCGTGACGTCGACGGCGGCGTCGAGGTCTGCATGCTTCGCCGTCCCCGCCGGAGCAGCTTTGCCGCCGGTGCGTTCGTCTTTCCAGGCGGTGCCGTGGATGCCGCGGACGGCGACGGCAACGCGGCGTACGCGGTCGCCGGGATTCGCGAGGTGCTGGAGGAGGTCGGGATCCTCATCGGTGGCCATGGACCAGGCGGCGCAGGGGCCGACCTCGAGGCGCGCATCCGGTCGGCTCGTTCCAAGCTTCTCTCGGGCTTCGGGATCAGCGAGACCCTGGTCGCGCACGACCTCGTGATCGCGCCCGAGCGCCTCGTGTACATCGGGCACTTCATCACCCCTCCCCGCGAGGGCCGCCGCTACGACACGCGTTTCTTCGCGCTCGGGGCGCGGGACGACCAGGTCGTGAACGTGCACGCCGCCGAGGCGGTCGAGGGCGGGTGGCACCGGCCGGAATCAATGCTCAGCCTCGACTTTCCGGCGATCATGCCGCCGACCCGGGTGATGTGCCATGAGTTCGCCCGGCTCGGATCCGTCGAAGCAATCCTGTCAACGCTGAGCGCGCATCCGATCGAGGTGACCGACATCACACCGGAGATCATCGCCGGGTGGATGGCGCTCCAGCACCACGCGGACGAGCCCTCGTGAGCGCGCCGCCGACTCGCGTGCTCGCACCCAACCCGTCGGTGTTCACCGGACGTGGGACGAACACGTACCTCGCCGGCGGCGCGTCACTGGTGTGCATCGATCCCGGCCCCGACGACGACCATCACCTTGCGGCCATCCTCGATGCTGCGCGCGCACGCGAGGGAGCAATCGCGAGCATCGTGCTCACCCACTCGCATCCGGACCACCGCCCGCTGGCGCTGCGCCTCGCGGAGCACACGGGGGCAACCGTGCACTGTTTCGACCCGTCGGCCGGTAACGAACATGCGCATGCGCTTGCCGATGGCGATGTCGTCCGCACCGGCGAGATTGAGTTGATCGCAGTGCACACGCCGGGACACACGCACGACCACCTGTGCTTCTTCGATCCTGGCTCGCGAATGCTCTACACGGGCGACCACATCCTCAGCGGCACGACGTCCGTCGTCCACCCCGGCGAAGGTGACATGGCCGATTACATCGCGTCGCTACGACTGGTCCAGGCGCTGCAGCCGCTGACCATCCTGCCCGGACATGGCGAGAGGGTCGACGACGCGGGCGCGTTGATCGCGGAGTACATCGCGCACCGGTTGGAGCGTGAAGCGCAGGTGCTCGCCGCCGCCCAGGGGCGGACCGCGTTCACGCCGATGGACCTTGTTCCGGCCCTGTACGCGGGCTACCCGGTCGCGGTCTATCCGCTCGCGGCGTGGACCGTCCAGGCGCATCTCGACAAGCTGGTGCGCGACGCTGTGGTCGAGCGAGTCGACGTCGGATCCGACACCGACCCACCTCGGTACTTCGCACCCGGCGCCTGAGCGTTCAGCGCCGTCGAATCTTCCCCAGGGCGGTGCGGTCGAGCCGCTCGACGATGATGAGCTCGCGTGGGAGCTTGTGCCGGGCGATCGTCTCAGCCGCGTGGTCGCGCACGGAGTCGAGTGTCGGCGGCGCCGCACGGCGTCTCGGGACGATGCGCGCCACCACGCGCTCGCCCCACTCGCGGTCGGCGCTGCCCGACACCAGCACGGCAGCCACCCCGGGATGGTTCGCGAGGGCTGCCTCGACCTCGGCCGGCCAGACCTTCTCGCCACCGCTGACGATCACGTCCGTGAGCCGCCCGAAGACGTGCACCGTCCCGTCGGCGTCGACCTCACCACCGTCGCCGGTGCGAAACCATCCGCCCGGCTCGAAGGCGGCGACCGACGCTGCTTCGTCGAGCCGATACCCGCGCATCAGCGTCGGTCCGCGGACGAGGAGCTCGCCCCAGCGAGCCGTACGCACCTCGACACCGGCAAGGGGGCGCCCCGCGTAGACGACCCCGCCACAGGTCTCGGTCATACCGTAGGTGGGCACGACGCGCACGCCGGCGCCCGCTGCCGTGCCCACGAGGTCGGCGTCCATGCCCGATCCGCCGACGAGGATCGCCCGGAAGCGCCCGAGGTCGGCCCCGGCGTCGAGCAGGCGGGTCAGTTGCGTGGGCACGAGTGACGTGAAGCGCGCATCGCCGAGCCGGCCGACGATCGATCGTGTCAGGCGGCGCCGGAAGGTGATCGGAGCTCCCAGGATCAGGTGACGCTCGGGCACGAGCAGCCCGCCGACGTGCGCCAGGGGCAGGCAGGAGAGCCATCGATCCTCGGGGCGGGCGTCGATCGCCGCCGCCGACGCTGTCACCGCCGTCTCGACCGCGAGTTCGGGAAGCTCGGCGAGCCGGGGATGCCCCGAGGTCCCGGAGGTGGCGATCACCAGCGCGATCTCGGGATCGATTGGCACGCCATCAGCCCGGCGAACTCCTTCGCTGTCCGTGATCACCGTCGGTTGGGCCGTGGCGAGCAGCGCGGCACGCTCCGGCCCCGCCAGTCGGACGTCGACCGGGAGCACGGCGGCGCCCACGTTGCGGGCGTGCTGGAGGAGCGGCAGCCATGCCGGCCCCGGCGGAAGCGCCACGGCGGCACAGTCGCCCGCCCGGAGCACGCGCCGGAGCTCACGCATCGCCATGCGCGGAGCGTACCCTCGCCGCCCGCCCTGACCCCGGCGGGCTACCATCGAGAACGATCGATTCGGTGCGAACGTGAGGTGCATGCCATCGTGGACTGGGTCGCGACCGGCGAGTGGGAGGATATTCGCTACGAGACGGCCGGCGGCATCGCCAAGCTCACCATCAACCGGCCCGAGGTGCGCAATGCCTTCAGGCCGACGACGCTCTTCGAGCTGAGCCGCGCATTCGAACTCGCCCGCGACGACCCGGCGATCGGGGTCATCGTGCTCACCGGCGAGGGCCCCAAAGCGTTCTGTTCCGGCGGTGACCAGCGCATCCGCGGGGACGACGGCTACCGCGATCCGGCTGGGATCGGCCGGCTCAACGTGCTCGACCTCCAGGTGCAGATCCGGCGCCTGCCCAAGCCCGTGGTGGCCATGGTGGCGGGCTACGCGATCGGCGGCGGGCACGTGCTCCACCTGGTCTGCGACCTCACCATCGCCGCCGAGAACGCCCGCTTCGGCCAGACCGGGCCGCAGGTCGGCTCGTTCGATGCCGGGTACGGTGCCGGGCTGCTGGCCCGGACCATCGGCCTCAAGCGCGCCAAGGAGATCTGGTTCCTCTGTGAGCAATACGACGCGGTCACAGCAGAGCGTTGGGGGCTGGTCAATCGGGTCGTGCCCCTCGACAAGCTCGAAGCGGAGACACTCGCGGTCTGCAACCGGATGCTCGAGATGAGCCCACTCGCGCTGCGCCTGCTCAAGGCCGGCTTCAACGCCGACAGCGACGGCCTCGCCGGGGTGCAGCAGCTCGCCGGCGACGCAACGCTGCTCTTCTACATGAGCGAGGAGGCGCAGGAGGGTCGCGACGCCTACGTCGAGAAGCGCAAACCCGACTTCGCGAAGTTCCCGCGCCGGCCGTGATCGCGGAGGCGGCGCCCGGTCCGGGTCCGCTCGCCGTCTGGTGGATCGGTGCGCGACCCCGAACGCTGGTCGCAGCCGTCGTTCCCGTTCTGGTCGGCGCATCGTGGGCGGGGCGCCACGCGGTCTCGATCCCCCGCTCGCTGCTCGCCCTCCTCGTCGCCGTCGCGTTGCAGATCGCGGTCAACTACGCCAACGACTACTTCGACGGCGTGGGTGGTGTCGACACCGCGGCCCGCGTCGGCCCCCGACGTCTTGTCGCCTCAGGGCTCGCCCCGCCTCGGGCGGTGGCGGCCGCGGCGATCGTGATGGTCTGCGTCGCGGCGCTTGCCGGCGTCATCCTGGCCCTGCTCACCACACCGTGGCTGATCGCCGCCGGCGCCGTGTCGGTGCTCGCCCTGGCGCTCTACTCGGGCGGCCCGAAACCGTATGCGGCGAGCGGGCTCGGCGAGGTCTCGGTGTTCGTGTTCTTCGGCCTCGTTGCCACCGGCGGTACGGCGTTCGTCCAGCAGGGCCGGCTCGACGCCGGTGTGCTCTGGCTCGCGGTGCCGGTCGGACTGCTGGCCTGCGCGCTGCTCATGGTGAACAACCTGCGCGACATCCCGACCGACAGCGCGGTCGGCAAGCGCACCCTCGCGGTGCGTCTCGGTGCGCAGCGAAGCCGGAACCTGCTGGTCGCGATCGTGGTGATCGCGCTGCTGCTGCCCACCGTGGGCGCGCTCGTTCGCTCGCTTCCCTGGCTCGTGGTCCTCACGCTGGTGACGATCCCGCTCGCGGCAGTGCCGGTGCGAGTGATCCGCAGCGCTGAGGGCCGGGGGCTCGTCCCCGCGCTCATCGGCATCACGCGTTTGCAACTCGTGTTCGGTGTCGTGCTCGCGGGAGCACTGCTCGCGTCGTGAGGCGGGTCCCTTTCAGCGTTGCACTGCGTCACGCCGTGATGGGCGTGACAATTCGGACCGGGTACCTCATCGAGGGGCCCGCCGGATGGGGTGAGTGTTCACCCCTCCCCAGCTGGAATGACTCCGAGCGCGAAGCGGCGGAGCGGTCGGCGCTCGAAGCCGCGACCCTGCCGTTTCCCGCCGTCGCTCGCGATCGTGTCGCCATCAACGCGATGATTCCACGGGTCGCGCCCGACGTCGCCGCCGCGCTTGCGCTGAGCTCGCGGTGCGGCACCGTGAAGATCAAGGTCGGCGACCGGGACTCCGTCGACAGGGTCGCTGCGGTCCGGTCCGCGTGCGGACCGCGCATCACGATTCGCCTCGACGCCAACGGTGCCTGGGACCTCGAGTCCGCGCTGCGTCAGCTGGCGCGACTCGCCCCCTACGACATCGAGCTGGTCGAGGACCCGGTCGCGTCGCTGGAAGAGCTCGCCGCCCTGCGCGGCCGTGCGGGGATGCCAGTCGCCGCGGAGTCGTGCATCCGAACGACCGCGGACGCGCAACAACTCCACCGACTGGAGGCCGCGGATGCGATCGTGCTCAAGCCCCAGCGCATCGGCGGAGTGCGCGAGGCGCTTCGCGCAGCCGAGGCGAGTGGCGTTCCGGCGATCGCCTCGAGTGCGCTCGAAACGTCGGTTGGGCTCGCGGCGGTGGTCGCGGTCGCGGCCTCGCTGCCGGACGCACCCTTCGCGCACGGCGCGGGGACCGCGTCGCTGCTCGAGTCGGATGTCGTCGACGATCCCCTCATCCCCGTCGACGGCTGGCTGACACCGCGCAGACCGTCGGTGAACCAGCAGCTGATCGCCGGCGCATGACCGAGCCGCAGGAGGGCGACGTCGCCCTCGCGTACGTGACCACGCTGCTCGACGAGCTGGTCCGCGGTGGCGTCTCGCACATGTGCATGACCCCGGGATCGCGATCGACGCCGATCGCGCTTGCGGCCGCTCGTCATCCGGGGATCACCCTGCACGTCCACGTCGACGAGCGAGCCTCGGCGTTCTTCGGATTGGGAATCGCGTCCGCATCCGGGAAGCCCGTGGCGATGTTCTGCACGTCGGGCACTGCCGCGGCGAACCACTTCCCCGCTGTTGTCGAGGCGTCCATGGCGCGCGTACCGATCATCGTGATGACCGCAGACAGGCCACCCGAGCTGCATGGTGTCGGCGCCAACCAGACGATCGACCAGCAGAACCTCTTCGGTGGCTTCGTCAAGTGGTTCCATGACCCCGGGGTGCCTGAACTGTCGCCGTACGAGCGGGTGCGCTGGTCGTCCGCGGGCCATCTCGCCATACAGCACGCGGTGCGGTTCCCGCCGCCCGGCCCGGTGCATCTGAACCTGCCGTTTCGTGAACCCCTGTTGCCGAGCGGGGCGAGAGTCGATGCCTCACGGCCCGAGCATTCGACCTCTACGGACAAGCACAGGTCGCCGAGCCGGATGCCCGCCTTCATGCGCGAGGTGAGCACCGGCCATCGCGTGGTGGTCGTCGCGGGTCGTCTGCGACTGCGCCCCGAGGGCCTGGTGGAGCTGTGCGCCGAACGCGCCTGGCCGTTGCTCGCCGAACCCCTGTCCGGCCTTCGCGACGCAGCGAGCGGAGACGGAGGCGCCGGCGCGCTCTCCGCAGGCACCCTGCTCGCCGCCAGTGCGGAATTCCGTGAGCGTCAGCACCCTGATCTGGTGATCCAGGTTGGGGCCGCGCCGACGTCGCGCGCCATCCAGGAATTCGTCAAGAGCGCCGACCGGCTGCTGATCATCGACCCCGACGAACTCGTGGCCGACCCCGATCGGCGCTCAACCTTGACCATCAACGAAGATCCCGCCGAGGTCGTGGCGGCGCTGCATTCGACGACATCGTCGCTGCCCGCGACCAGGCCGCAGTGGCTCAACGAATGGCACGACGCGGATCGGAAGGTGCGCGAGGCCGTCGACGGGCTGCTCGATTCGTGGGACGAGCCGTTCGAAGGGCGAATCGCGCGCGACGTCGCGGCAGCGATCCCCGATGGCGGAGTGCTCTTCGCCGGATCGAGCATGCCGGTACGCGACCTCGACATGTACATGCGCCCGCGTCCCGGCCTGCGAGTTCTGGCCAACCGTGGCGCCAGCGGCATCGACGGCCTGGTATCGACGACGTTCGGCATCGCCGAGGTGAGCGGTCCGACCTACGCTCTGCTCGGCGACCTGTCGCTGATCCATGATGCGTCGGGCCTGCTCTGGGGCGCGCGACATGGCAAGCCCGTCGTGCTCGTCGTCGTCGACAACGACGGCGGCGGCATCTTCTCGATGCTGCCCCAGGGGTCGCTGCCAAAAGGCGAGTTCGAGCTCCTCTTCGGCACGCCACACGGGCTCGACCTCGAGGCGATCGCGCGCGCGGCGGGCGCGGGCGTCCGGACCGTCGACCACGCCGGAGTCGTTGTGCCGGCGATTCGCGAGGCGGAGAACGCAGGCGGCGTGCAGATCGTCAGGGTTCGAGTCGATCGGCAGCGTGCCGTCGAGCTCCGCGCCCAGGTGTCACGAGCGGTTTCCGCCGCGCTCAGCGGATAGAGGTCGCCTCAGGCCTGCACCGGCTCCACGCCCAGCGCGCGCAACCCGACGCCGAACTTGGCCTCGGTCTCGAGGTCCTCGGCAGCGGGATCGGATCCGGCCACGATCCCGGCTCCGGCGTGCAGTCGAGCAGTCGACCCGGACACCTCGGCGCAGCGCAGGGTGAGCGCCCATTCGCCGTCACCGCGTGCGTCGACCCAACCCACAAGGCCGGCGAAGAAACGGCGGTCAAAGGGTTCGAGCCGTTCGATCAATGCCGCAGCGGCAGCACGGGGCGTTCCACAGACCGCCGGCGTCGGGTGCAGGGCGGCGGCGATCGTCAGGGCATCCGGCGCCCCGGGCTTGAGCGTGCCCCTGATCGCGGTGTGGAGGTGCCAGAGCGTGGCCGTCGAGGTCAGGCTGGTCTCGGCATCCACGACGAGGTTCGAGCACAAAGGCGCCATCGCGTCCGCGACCGCCTCGGCGACGAGCCGGTGCTCGCGCTGCTCCTTGACCGTGTCGAGCAGCTGACGAGCGATCTCCCTGTCCCGCGCGGGATCCGGAGAACGCCGAGCCGTTCCGGCCAGTGGATCGCTGGACACGGTCAGTCCCTCGCGCCGGATGACGAGCTCGGGCGAGGCGCCGACGAGGCTTGAGCCGCCGCCGGGCAGCGCAACCAGAAAGACGAAGCACCCGGGCTCTTCGGCGTTGAAACGCCGGGCGACCAGGCGAGGGTCGATCGGCGCATCCGCGTCCACGATCAGGGTTCGCGCCAGGACCACCTTGTCGACCTCCCCCGCGTCGATTGCGGCGAGGGCTCGCTCGACGGCTGCCTCGTACTCGACCGGCAGCGGGTCGGGGACCAGTGCGGTGATCGCCCACTTCGGCTCAGGCGCGATCTCGTCGTGGAGCGGCACGCCTCTGACCACACGCTCCGGGAGGCGAAGGACCGCCTCGCAGCTGCCGTCGAAGGGCAGGGCGCCGAGCACGATCCCCAGTCCCGCGGTGGCGTCCAGCTCGGTCTGTGCCAGCGACGCTGCGCGGTGCACCTGATGCGGACCCGTGACCACCCGGATGTCGCGGGACGCACCGGCTGCCGCGAGACCGTAGTCGCCGTGCTGAACCACGACACCCGTTCGCTTCCCGATACCACTCGAACAGGTCGGTCACGGTCGCAGCGCCTGACACATCCGGTGCGGGATGGACGGCGCTCATCGACGGATCCCGATCAGCAGCTGCGCGGCCCCCGCGCCGAGCTGCACCCGTCGGCAGCGCACGAAACCGGCATCGGTGAGCAGCCGCAGGAGCTCGGCGGGCACCGGCAGATACGCCGTCGAGGCCGGCAGGTACTCGTACGCCCGCCGGTCGGAGAGCAGCCCGCCGACCATCGGGACGACCCGGCGGAAGTACAGGGCATGGAGCCGGCGGACGACCGGGTTCGGCGGTTCGGACACTTCAAGGAAGACGGCGCGGCCGCCCGGACGGATCACGCGGGCCGCCTCCCTGAAGCAGGCGGCGATGTCCACGACATTGCGGAGCGCGAAGCCGCTCACCGCCCCATCGAGCGTGGCGTCGCCGATGGGCAGCTGCAGCGCATCGGCGCGGACCAGCGGCGCCGCGGTGTGAGCTTCGGAGAGCATGCCCGCCGCCATGTCGATCCCGACGGCGCGAAGCCGGGCACGCCCAAGCACCCTGCAGAGGTCACCCGTCCCGCAGCCCACGTCGATGACCCGCGCCCCAGGTTCGAGCTGGAGCTCGCGGACCGCACGACGCCGCCAGCCCGCGTCGAGCCCGAGGGTCATCACCCGGTTCACCAGCTCGTAGCGAGGTGCGATCCGGTCGAACATCTCCTCGACGGCTCGCGCCTTCCGCTCGCCGATGGGAAGTTCGGCCACGGTCACGAATCCACTCTAGCAAGCGTTCCTCGCGGCCGGCTCCGATACGTTGGTCGCCGCCGGTCGATGGTCAGGCCGGGCTGCCTCGATGCACGCGGAAGATCGCTTCGCCCGCGAAGACGACCAGCGCCGTGACGAGTCCTACGATGAGCAGCAGCTCACCGAGACGTCCGGCACCACCGGTGGCGGTCCCCACGATCCACCAGAGCCGGTCGCGGAAGGCCACCGCCGCCGGGACCGCCGCCGAGCCGATCACGGCGGCGTCAATGATCCGGCGACGCGTCCCCGACGCCGGGTGGTCCGCGCCCACCACACGCATGTAGGCCCCGGCGGCGACGAGAAAGGCGAACATCCCGCTGCCACCCACCGCCACATCGAGCCAGACTGCCGGTCCGGGGCCCTCCCGAAGGAGCGTGTTCAATCCAAGCAGCGCACCGAAGGTGAGTGACGCTCCGCTCGCGGCGACGACCGGACCCTTGCGAATCACGCCGACAACCCGGTGGTCGAGCCAGCGGATGAGCCGTACCGCGGTCACCTTGAGCGGCCCCAACCAGCTCGCGTAGAGTTCCGCGGCCGACACCAGGTCGCTGAACCAGTCGGTCCCCTGCGCGCCCTCGCGAAGTCCGCTGACTGGCCGTGAGGCGCGGAGATGGGCGAATCCGGCGGTCACGATCAGGGCGGTGAGCAACGCGAGCAGCACGACGACCGTCGCGGTTGTGGCGTTCCAGGTCGCACGGTCGGCGCCGAGCACAACACTGATCCAGTCCGCGACCACCGTCACCAGCATCGCAGCGATGAGGACACGACCGCCGCGCAGCACAAAGATCACCCGTGTGACCGGCAGTGATCCATCCCGGCGGCAGAGGGAGATTCTCACGCCTCCCATCGCCGCGGTCAGCACGACGAAGAAGACGGTGAATGACACCACCGCGTCGTACGGATCGTTCTGCCACGGAACATGATCGGAGAGGACGCGAAACTGCTTGACGCAGAGCGTGAACACCAGGAACAGGGCCGCCACGGCGAGCGTGCCGAACGCCGCCCGTCCGAGCTGCCTCCTGCGCGGGTCACCGACAACGAGCGAGGATCCGGGTTCCAATTGCGCCACTTGGTCCAATGGTACGGCTGCGTCGGTGCCAACCCCGACTTCGATTACCCTGGCAACCAATGGCGGCGATCACCACCACGGGGGCTCCGACGACGGCGTCGGACGCTCGCCCCGTCGCAGCCAGCACCACTCATGCCGTCAAGGAATACGGCAAGGGCGACGCCATGGTGCGTGCGCTCGACGGCATCACAATCGCCTTCGACAAAGGCCGGTTCAGCGCGATCATGGGCCCCTCGGGCTCGGGCAAGTCGACGCTCCTGCATTGCCTGGCGGGGCTCGACCGGCTCACCTCAGGAACCATTCACATCGGCGAGGTCGAACTGGGCAGCCTCAACGATCGTCAGCTCACCATGCTGCGGCGCGTGCGTGTCGGCTTCATCTTCCAGTCCTTCAACCTGGTGCCGACACTCTCCGCGCTCGACAACATCGTGCTCCCGCTCACCATCGCGGGAAAGAAGCCGGACGCGGCTGCGCTTGCAGAGGTCGTGCGGATCACCGGTCTCGGCGACCGCCTCAAGCACCATCCCAATCAGCTGTCCGGCGGGCAGCAGCAGCGCGTCGCCGCCGCTCGCGCGCTTGCGAGCCAGCCGGAGATCATCTTCGCCGACGAGCCCACCGGCAACCTCAACTCACGCGCGAGCACGGATCTCCTCGACTTCCTCCGTCACGCCGTCACCGAGTTGGGCCAGACGATCATCATGGTCACGCACGATCCGCTTGCCGCCGCGCACGCGGACCGCGTGGTGTTCCTGGCCGACGGCCGCGTCATCAGCGAGATGCAGGCACCGACGGCAGACAGCGTGCTCGATGTGATGCGTCATCTCGGTGACTGACCTTCTGCCGCGGCGCTGACGCATGATCGGCATCAGCCTGCGAAGCCTGCTTTCACACAAGCTGCGGCTTGCGCTGACCACGATCGCCGTGATCCTGGGCGTGTCATTCGTCGCCGGCACGTTCATCCTCACCGACACGATCAATGCGACGTTCACGAGCATCTTCGCGACCGCGAACGCAGGCGTCGCTGTCACCGTGCACGGCCACCCGATCGCCGGTGAGACGGGGGGCGTCGGCGGTGGGCAGAACCATCCAATTCCCACCTCGCTCCTCACCACGGTTCGCTCCGTTCCCGGCGTCAACGCCGCGGTCGGGAACATCTTCCGAGAGGGTGCGACGCTCATCGGCAAGGACGGCAAGCCGATCGGTGGCAACGGGCCTCCGACGTTCGGCGCCAACTGGATCACCAACAGCGGCATCTCGCCGTACCGCCTGCGCAGCGGCACCCCGCCGCAACAACCGACCGACGTGGTCGTTGATGCCGGGACGGCGGCAAAGAACGGGCTCGCGGTGGGGCAGTCGCTGCCGATCGTGTTTCTCGGCGGGGTCGAGGAGCACTTCACCATCACCGGCATCGCGGGGTACGGAAGCTCCGACAACCTTGCCGGAGCAACCATCGCACTGTTCACGGAGTTGACCGCCGAGCGCGTCCTCCAAGGTCAGAACAAGTACGACAGCATCCTGGTGAGCGCGCAGAGCGGCGTCACCGACGTCGTGCTCCGCGAGCGCGTCGCTGCTGCGCTGCCCAGCTACGCGGAGGCCGAGACCGGCCAGCAGGCGGCGGCGGCAGCCGAGCAGAGCACCGAGTCGACCATCAGCACCTTCATCGGCACGCCGCTCCTGGTCTTTGCGTTCATCTCCCTGTTCGTCGGCAGCTTTCTCATCATCAACACCTTCAACATCCTGGTCGCGCAGCGCACGCGCGAGCTCGCGCTCCTGCGCGCGCTCGGTGCCACTCGAGCCCAGGTGATGACGTCCGTCCTCGTCGAGGCGGCGATCACCGGCCTGGTGGCGTCGGTCCTCGGCTTCCTGGTTGGCATCCTGATTGCGCGAGCCCTGCTGTCCGTGTTCGGCTCCGCCTCGACCGGTGGCGTGACCCTGCTTCCCCGCACCTTCATCATCGCGGTGCTCGTCGGAACCATCGTCACGGTCATCGCCGCATCGCTCCCCGCGCGGCGCGCCACGCACATCGCACCGGTCGCCGCTCTGGCCGAGGCGCTCCCCGAGACCCAGCCCCTGCCGCGGCGCCGGATCGCGATCGGTCTGGCCATCTTCATCCTCGGCTGCGCCGCCCTGCTGGTCGGGCTCTTCACCTCGGCGGGGTCGAAGCTGCAGCTCATCGGGGCCGGTTTTCTCGGCGTGTTCCTGGGTGTCGCGTTGCTGGCTCCGCTGCTGGTCGTGCCCATCGCGACAGTGCTGGGATGGCCGGTCGCGCACGTGCGCGGGGCGGCCGGAATACTCGCCGGTCAGAATGCGCGGCGCAATCCGCGGCGGACCGCCCTCACCGCGGCGGCGCTGATGATCGGGCTGGCATTGGTCACGTGTGTCGCAGTGCTCACGGACTCGGTTCGCGTGTCCACGAACGACGCGATCGAGGGCGCATTCCGGGCCGACTTCATCGTGTTCACACAGGGTCCGGACTTCAACACCCAGGCGGCGCAGGCGCTGCAGCAGGACCCGAGCCTGCAGGACGTGACCGAGGTGCGCGGGACATCCGTGCTGATCCGCGGCAGCTCGCAGGGTGTCGCCGCGATCGACCCGGCCAATCTCGGCACTGTGCTCTCGTTGACGATGGTGTCCGGGACGGCGTCGGCAATCGCATCAACGAATACCGCCATCGTCGACTCCACCGAGGCCACCGCCTCCGGTGTGCGTCTCGGTCAGCTCGTGACTTTCAACTTCCCACAGGGCGCGAGCGTCCCCGTGCGCATCGGCGGCATCTACACCGCCAACGCCCTGGTCAGCGGGTACGTGGTGTCGCTTGCGACCATGGAGCCAAACGTGCCCGCGGCGCGAGATGCGATCGTCCTTGCCAACGCCGCCAATGGTGTGTCGCCGAGTCAGGCGGAGCGGGCGCTCCACCAGGATGTCAAGGCATTCCCGCTGCTGATGGCGATGAGCCGTTCCGAGTACCGCGCGTTTGTGGGCGCCTCCCTGGACAGCTTCCTCAACCTCATCTACACACTCCTGGCGTTCGCCATCATCATCGCCGTGCTGGGGATCGCGAACACGCTGATTCTCAGCGTCCTCGAACGCACCCGCGAGATCGGCCTGTTGCGCGCGCTGGGAATGACGCGCTCGCAGACGCGGTCGATGGTCCGCTGGGAATCGGTCATCATCTCGCTCCTCGGAGCCGTGCTCGGACTTGGGGTGGGTCTCGGCCTGGGAGTCGCGGTGAGCGGGTCGTTGCACGACCTCGGGATCACCGAGATCGCAATCCCCGGTACCAACCTGATCCTCTACGCGATCATCGCGGGAGTCTTCGGTGTCGTCGCGGCCATCTTCCCGACGATTCGAGCGTCACGGGTCGACATCCTCCGCGCGATCATGACCGAGTAGCCGCGTCAGCCCGGCGCGGGTCAGAACGAGCGGCGCTCCGCGGCTGCTCGCTCCCAGCGCTGTTCGATTCGACCAAAGCGCCAGATCACCAGCGCGGCGGCCCAGGTCACCACGAACAGCCCCACGATGATGAAGCCCGCCTCGTTGATGTTGAAGCTCGACATGAAATCCCAGAACCCTCCGGAGAGGTTGAGCTGGGCCGCGAGCAGACCGAAGATCTCGATGGTGCCGATCAACATCGCGACCGCGACGGACAGCCCCGTGATCGTGATGTTGTAGTAGACCTTGCGCACCGGCTTCGAGAATGCCCATCCATACGCGAAGTTCATGAAGGAACCATCGAGCGTGTCGAGTGTCGCCATGCCGGCGGCGAAGAGTATCGGCAGGCTCACGACCGCGTACCAGGGCAGTCCCTGGGTCGCGGCACCAGCGGTCGCGGCGAGCAGCGCCACCTCGGTCGCTGTGTCGAAACCAAGGCCGAACAGCACGCCCACGGGGTACATCTGCCACGGGCTCCCGAATCGACCGCATGAGCTTGCCGAAGAAGCGCGTCATCAGTCCACGCGCATTCAACTGCTGTTCGAGTTCCTCGTCGTTGTAGCGACCACGACGCATCTCGAGGAACACCTTGACGATCCCGACCAGGATGATCAGGTTCAGGATCGCGATCAGATAGAGGAAGGTGCCGGACACGAGGGTGCCGATAATGCCGCCGAAAGTCGCCACGGTCGAGTGCTGGTTGCTGAGATCGCCGATGATCGCTCGGGCGGCGAACGTCAGACCAATGCCCATGGCACAGACGACGCTTGAGTGCCCGAGCGAGAACCAGAAGCCCGACGGACAGCGGCCGCTTGCCGTCTGCCATCAGCTTTCGAGTGGTGTTGTCGATCGCCGAGATATGGTCGGCGTCAAAGGCGTGCCGGAGACCGAGGGTATATGCGGTCACGGCGACACCGACGCCGAGGAACTTGGAATGCTCGGGCAGGATGGCGACGATGAACACTCCCCAGCCGACGACATAGAGGCCGATGATGAACCCGACCATGCCGCCGACCCGACCCCATTCGCGGGGTGTCAGCGCCCCGCGAATCCGGGCCAGTCGAGACGCGGTCGCGGCCATGGGCTTCCTCCTCATGTTCCTTCAACGTCAGGAGCCCACGCAGCGTATCAAAACGCGACCAGCACGCAACAGCGACAAGAAGCCAAGTGCCACGTCCGGGCGATGGTCGCCGGTCGGGGCTATCCTTCACCCATGAGCAGCACCGTCGACGAATTGGTCGCTCAACTCCGGGACGGCGGCTCGAGGGTGACCACCGCCCGGCGCCTCGTCCTGACGGCGCTGGTGAAAGGGGCCCATCACCCCACCGCCGAGGAGCTGCTCGTCGCCGTGCGGGAGCTTGCCCCGGACGTCCACGCATCGACCGTCTACCGCAACCTCGAAGAGCTCGAGCGCCTCGGGGTCGTCGTACACACCCACCTCGGGCATGGACCGGCGACCTACCACCTGGCGACCGAAGCGCACGGACACCTCGTCTGCGAGGTGTGCGGCGCGACCATGGAGGCGCCCCAGGACCTCTTCGAGGCGATGGCCGAGGGCGCAAAGCGACGCCTCGGCTTCGAGCTCCGCCCGTACCACTTCGCAGTGCTCGGGGTCTGCGCCGAATGCGCCACGGCGGCCGCGGCGCCTGAGGTCTCAGTGGGCTGATCTGCCTCGACCCGGCACCAGCCGCTCGACCTGCAGGTACTCGGCCGGGGCATGGTCGACCTGCAGGGTCGTGTGCTCGACGCGAAAGCGCTCCTCGAGGAAGCGCTCGAGCTCGAGCCGGATCGCGTGGCAGTCATCCTTCGGGTGCACCAGCACGTGGGCGGAGAGCGAAGGAAAGCCGGACGTGAGCTCCCAGACGTGCAGGTCGTGGACATTCACGACGTGCGGATGCGCGGCAAGCGCACCGCCGATCTCCTCGGGATCCAGGTCCGCGGGTGAGGCCTCGAGGAGCACTCTGCCCGCCTTGCCGAGCAGCCGGACGCCCGCGTACACCATCAGCGCGGCGACCACCACCGAGGCGATCGCGTCGGCGCGGTTGAAGCCGGTGGTGACGATCACGATCCCCGCGATCAGTGTCCCGATCAGCGCGTACAGGTCGGTGAGGATGTGGCGGAAGCTCGCCTCGATGTTCAGGCTGCGACGGTTGGCACGGGAGAGCTGTCGCGTGACGGCGAGGTTGACCACGATGCCGGCGATGGCGATCCCGATGACCGCGCCGCCCTGCACGGGCAGGGGTGCCGCGAAGCGAAGCACCGCTTCGAAGACGAGCACCGCCGCGAGCACCAGCAGGGTCGCGCCGCTGATCAGCGCCGCGAGCACCTCCGCGCGCTTGAGGCCGAAGGTCAACCCGCCATTCGGCGGCCGCTGGGCGAGCCGCAGAGCGACCAGCGAAACCCCCAGCGCCGCAACGTCGGTGAGCATGTGAGCCGCGTCGGAGAGCAGCGCAAGCGACCTGGCCAGGACCGCGACGACGACCTCGAAAACGATGAACAGAGCGATCAGGCAGAGGGCGGCGACCAGCGGTCCCTGATCGGCATCGGCCGGAATCTGATGTGGGTGCGTCCCGCCGCGGCGATGGTCGTGCATCACCTCACCCTACTCCGCAAATTCCGCCGGCACGTCCCACCACACGGTGACCACCGGCTCGGCGGGCGGCCGCGCCGACCAGTGCGCGCCGTCGGACACCAGCTGGTCGCCGAGCGCCGCCGCAACCTCGGCGTCGCGCGTCGCATCGAGGCAGAGCCGCCGCCGGATCCACGCGACAGCATCCTCCCGCCGGGCGAAACCGCCGGGGCGGGCCCGCGAGAGCTGCGAATGCCTGCGAACCTCGAGTCCCAGTGAACGGAGCACCGACACGACGTCATCGGCATTCGGACGCACCGGACGCTTCAGCGCGTGAAATTGCCACCACAGGTCGGCCATCCAGGCAAGGGGATGCCGGCTGGTGATCTCCATGACGACACGCCGGCGCGCGTGAGCAGTCAGCGCGAGTGCGAAGGGAGCGAGGTCGGCGACGTTGTACGCGACGTGGTTGCAGACCACGACGTCGGCGATCGGCGTTCGCGTCGCCACGGCCGGCCACTCCCCGTTGACCGCGCGGATCGTGACGTGCAGACGCCGCGCCTGGCGCCGGAACTCGGTCAGCTGTTCATCCGAGGAGTCGACCCCGATGATCACCGAGCATCGCGGGGCCAGCGGCAGCGACGCCGCTCCTGCCCCAGCGCCGACGTCGAGCACCGTTCCGCTCGCGGGCAGCGCATCGCGCGCGCGCCGGTTGGCGAACGTCAATCCGCCGGGCGTCGCCAGCTCGGCGCGCGAGCGGAACAGCTCGGCAGGAAATCCCCACGGCAACTCCGGCGCCGCAGTCAGGATGGCGTCGGGTAACGCCCATTCCCGTATCGCACTTCGCCATCCCTCGGCATCCACGTGTCGATCATGCGCGAACCCTCCGCGCCAAGCCACGCCTCAGGAGCGAGGCTACTTGTCTCGCGCTGGAACGACCAGGACGGGGCAGGGCGCGATCTGCAGCAGGCGATGGGCAACGCTGCCCAGGAGCAGCCCCTTGAGCGGGCCGCTGCCGACACTGCCAAGGACTATCAGGTCGGCGCCGGCCTCGGTTGCCGCGTCTGCGATCGCATGGGCGGGACCGCTGACCTTGACCTGGTGGATCTGGAACTCGACGTCCAGACCAGCTGCCTGCAGCGCGGTCGCCTGGTCGCCGATCCTGGATTTGATCTCGGGCTCGAGGGCCTGCGCGTGGTGCGCCCCGCCGTGACCGGGCACGAGCTCATCGACGTAGACCACCACGAGCCGGGCCTTCTGGTCGATGGCGAGATCCTTCGCGAAGGCCATCGCGAGGTCGCCGGGATCCGAGCCGTCAGTGGCTACGACCACAACCTTGAACATGTCGACACCTCAATGAGAAGGTCCCCGAGTTTAGCCTTCGGGTCAGAGCGCGTGCACGGCCGCCGCAGTGGCGCATGCCGCCACGACGACCACCAGGAACGGCGCGCGGATCGCGACCAGAATCAGCGCCACAGCAAGCCCCGCCGCCCGCGAGTCGAGCATCAGATGAGTGCCGGTCGCGAACACCGAGACCGCGATGAGTGCGCTCAGCAGCGTGACCGGGAGCGCCTCGAGAATTCGGCGAGCCACGCTCGATTCCAGAAAACGCAACGGAACCACATAGCCGGCGAGCTTCAGTGCCGCACAGCCGGCGGACGCGATCGCAACGGCAACCCAGAGCTTCACCGGTCGAGCACCAGGAGCAGCGCGACCGCCGTCAGGCCGCCAATGAGAACCGGCGCGCCGACCGGCACGACCGGGACGGTGACCAGGGCGACCGCACCGGATCCAAGTGCCACCAGGCGCATGCGCGCGGTGGTCAGGCGCGGCGCGAGCAATGCCATGAACGCGGCCGGTCCCGCGACGTTCAGCCCCGTCGTCGCCGGCGAGCCCAGTGCGTTGCCCACCACAGCGCCGGCGATGGTCGAGGCGTTCCAGAGCACGTAGACGCTCAGGGCCGTCGACCAGAAGGCACGCGCGGAATGACCCGATCGCGATTCGCTCACCGCCATCGCCGTGCTCTCATCAATGGTGGCTTCGGCCATGACAAGCCGTCGCCACCCGCCTGGGCGGAGCAGCGCGTTGATGCGTGCCCCATACAGTCCATTGCGCACCCCGAGGAGCAGCGCGGTCCCCACCGCGGAGAGGTACGAACCGCCGGCGCCGATGATGCTGACGAGCGCGAACTGCGACGCCCCGGAGAAGAGCACGAGCGACAGCAGGCACACCTGCACCAGGCTCAGGTGCGCTTCGACAGACACGGCCCCAAACGAAAGTCCGAATGGCATGACGCTGACCCCGATGGTCAGCGCGCGATTGCGGATACGCCGTTCCGCCGCCTTCCGGGACGCGGCGTTGCTCAGGTGATCGCCCTGCGATGGCTCGGACATCGGCGCAAGCCTAGGCATTGCCGCATCGGGTACGCTACCGCGCCGATCAGGGTCGCCGGCCACACACGATGAGCAGACGCACAGAGCCACCCTTTCGCGCCGACCACGTCGGGAGTCTTCTTCGCCCGCCGGCGCTGCTGGACGCACGAGCCCAGAGAGCTGCGGGCGCGATCAGCGAGTCCGCATTGCGCGAAGTCGAGGACTCGGCGATCCGCGACGTCATCGCCATGCAGCACGACGTCGGACTGCAGTCGGCGACCGACGGAGAGTTCAGGCGCGCCGCGTGGCACATGGATTTCATCTATCAGCTGGACGGGGTGACTCAAGCCGACGAGAGGTTGCACGTGCAGTTCTTCAACGACGGGGGCACGCTCGACTTCGCACCCGCCGCGCTGCGCATCAATCAACGCATCCGCCTCGGTGAGACGATCTTTGCCGATCACTTCCGTTTTCTGAGCGACAACGTCGCTGACGGCGTCACGCCGAAGCTGACGATCCCGTCACCGAGCATGGTCCACTACCGAGGCGGGAGGGCGGCCATCGACGAGTCCGTGTACCCGGACATGGACGCCTTCTGGGATGACCTCACCGCTGCGTACGCAGAGGAGGTGCGCCGACTCGGCGAGCTGGGGTGCACATATCTCCAGCTCGACGACACCAGCCTCGCGTATCTCAACGACCCTCGGCAACGCGAGTTGATCGCGTCGCTCGGCGGTGATCGCGAACACCAGCACGAGCTGTACATCAAGAACATCAACAGGGTGCTCGCCGCCAAGCCCCCGAGCATGCGCATCACGACACACATGTGCCGGGGCAATTTCCGCTCGTCCTGGGCGGCCGAGGGCAGCTACGAATTCGTTGCCGAAGCGCTCTTCGGGGAGCTCGGGGTCGACGGTTTCTTCCTCGAGTACGACGACGCGCGCTCCGGTGGTTTTGAGCCCTTGCGCTTCGTGCCCAAGGGCAAGTACGTCGTGCTCGGCCTGGTGACCACCAAACGCGGCGCGCTGGAAACCAAGGACGAGCTCAAGCGCCGCATCGATGAGGCGGCGAAGTTCGTGCCCCTCGACCAGCTGTGCCTCTCCCCTCAGTGCGGCTTCTCCTCCACCGTCGAGGGCAACGTCCTGACGTACCAGGAGGAGGTTGCGAAGCTGCGACTGGTGGCCGAAACCGCCGCCGAGGTCTGGGGGTAGCGTCGGTTCAGGTGGTTCCGTCAGAATTCGATCGCACTTGACGCTGGAGCCCTGATCCGGCAAAGTAGCGCAAGGGCGTCAAACGCCGCAGGGGAATGAGGAGGACGAGGGGGGTGCACATCGATCTCTTTGTGGCGCTGGCGGGACTCATCGTCGGTTTCGCCGTGGGCCTCACCGGTATGGGCGGGGGCGCGCTCATGACCCCGATCCTCGTTCTGATCTTCGGCATCGCTCCGCTCGCCGCCGTCTCCAGCGACCTCGTCGCGTCACTGATCATGAAGCCGGTGGGCGCCGCCGTCCATGCCGGCCGGGGCACTGTGCGCTGGAACCTCGCCGGCTGGCTCGCGCTCGGCTCGGTGCCCTCCGCGTTCCTGGGCGTCCTCTTCCTCAAGTCGATCGGCCACGGGACCCGCGTCCAGACCGTCGTCAGCGTTGCGCTCGGCGTGGTCCTCCTGCTCGCGGTCGCGGCCCTGCTCGTGAAGATGGTCCTCGACCACCGCAACGGCACCTCGCGCGGCGTCGACGAGCCGCTGCGCATCAAGAAGTTCCCCACCCTGGCGATCGGCGCCTCGATCGGGTTCGTCGTCGGGATCACGTCGGTGGGCTCTGGGACGCTGGTGATCATCCTGTTGCTCTTCCTCTACCCGCGCCTGCGGGGCTCGCAGATGGTCGGCACCGACCTCGCTCAGGCCATCCCGATGGTGGGCTCGGCGGCGCTGGCGCACATCGTGTTCGGCGACTTCAAGCTCGGTCTGACCCTGTCGATCCTGATCGGAAGCATCCCTGGAGTGCTGATCGGTGCGAGCGTCTCGTCGTATGCGCCGACGGCATTCCTGCGCGGCGCGCTGGCGGCGGTGCTGCTGGTGTCCGGGCTCAAGCTGGTCAACGTGCCCACGCTGGCCATCGGCATCGTGCTCCTGGCGTCGGTGCTGGCGCTCACCGCCGCCTGGCTCTACGTCCGGGCAAGCGGCCGCACCCTGCGCGGGATCTCCGGGGAGGCGCCGCGCCCGGTGCGAGTGGCGCCTCGCGAGCACTCCGAGGAGCCGGCGATGCAGACGGCGGCAGCCTCGCTCTCCGAGGCTTAGCGGGACCCGTCGCCCGCGGAATCAGGCCGGGGGGTGGTCCACTTTGCCGTCCCACCCGGGAGCACCACGCCAAACTTCATGCTCTCGCCCTGTGAAATGTGTTCGCAGTCCGGGGCGCAGCGCAGACGTTTGTTCGGCCCCTTTTGATCCTGCCGCCCGTATAAGCCGTATGCGAACGACTGCACCGGTTCTCCTGGCCGTCGCGGCGGCCACATCGGTTCTCGCTGCTTGCGCCCTTCCTGGCACGTCCACGAGCCCAACGGCGTCGACTTCTCCGACCGCGACGTCATCGGTCTCGCCGGCCTCCACCGCGACGCCGAATGTCTGCACCAATGCGACGGTGCTCGCCACCTGGAGCTTGACCCGGCTCGCCGAACAAACCCTGGTGGTCCCAGTGGACGAGAGCGACGTCGCGACGGTCGCGACGGAGGTTGCGGCGGGCGCCGGCGGCGTGATCCTCTTCGGATCGTCGGCACCGGCCGGCCTTGGGGCGAGCCTTCAGAAACTCATCGCTTCAGCACCGGGCGGCGTCTCCCCGTTCGTGATGACCGACGAGGAAGGGGGTGTCGTGCAGCGGATGGCAAACCTGGTCGGCTCATTGCCTTCAGCGAGGCAGATGGCCGCGACCATGTCGCCCGCGCAGATCCGTCAACTCGTGACAACCGTCGCGTCGCGCATGCATGCGGCGGGGATCACCATGGACCTGGCGCCGGTGCTCGACCTCGACAATGGCGCGGGCCCGAACAACCGGGATCCGGATGGCACGCGATCGTTCAGCCTCAATCCGAGTGTGACCGCGGCCGACGGTGTCGCGTTTCTCCAGGGGCTCGACGCGGGCGGCATCGTGCCGGTCGTCAAGCACTTCCCCGGGCTCGGCCAGGCATCTGCCAACACCGACGTCGCGCCCGCCACCACGCAGCCGTGGACCGTCCTCCAGCACGCCGGCCTCCTGCCGTTCGAGACCGCCTTCGCTGCCGGGGCTCCGGTGGTGATGATCGCCAATGCCACGGTCCCCGGTCTGTCCAGCCTGCCCGCGAGCATCTCGCCGGTGGTCATGACGACCGTGCTCCGCGACCAGCTCGGCTTTCACGGCCTGGTGATGACCAACTCGCTCTCCGCCGGAGCGCTTGTCGATATCGGCTATTCGGTCCCGAGGGCGGTGGTCGCGGCCATCACCGCCGGTGCGGACATGGTGCTGTACACCGCGGCGAGCGCGCAGGTGGCCTCGCTCACCGCCGCCACCGCCGCTGCGTTGGTGGCTGCCGTCGACGCCGGCACCCTCGCCCGCACCAGGTTGATGAGCGCCGTGGGGGACATCCTCACCGCCAAGCGCGTCGATCTCTGCGCCGCCTGACGGCGGCGCTCAGGCGTTGGTCTCGTCGGGTGGGAAATGAGTCGGATCCGGGAACTCCGCCGCCGCGGCGCTGACGTCGGGGCGCGCCGGGCAGGTGGCGTCGAGCGTGTACGACGTCATCGACAGCGATCCGAACGTATAGCCGTCGACGAGCACCTCGGGGAGGTGGCCCGTGGACCCCGCAACCCCCGCCAGGTAGAGGAGGGGCAGGAAATGGTCGGGCGTCGGGACGGCGAGTCGGAACTCGGGGCGTGCATCGACGCTGAGGACATCGGCAGGCGACTCGCGCATCTTCTCGCGCACCGCATCATCAAAGCGGTGCGCCCAGTCGAAGCCACCGTCGGGATTGCGGAAATCCATGCCGCCGAGGTTGTGCACCACGTTGCCGCTGCTGACGATGAGCACACCGGAGTCGCGTAGGGGCGCGAGCCGGGCACCGAGATCCACGTGGTAGTCGAAGGGCTTGGCAGCGTTGATCGACAGCTGGACAACGGGGATGTCCGCCTTGGGAAAGGCGTGCGCCAGCACCGACCACGTGCCGTGATCGATCCCCCAGCTGTCGTGGTCAAGCCCGACCCACACGGGTTTCGCGATTTCGGCGACCTCTTCAGCAAACGGCGTCGATCCCGGTGCGGGGTATTGGAAGTCGAAGAGTGCCTGCGGGAACCCGTAGAAATCATGGATGGTGCGCGGCGTGGGCATCGCCGTCACCGCGGTGGAGCCGATGTACCAATGGGCGGACACGACCAGGATGGCGCGCGGGCGGGGAACCGAGGCGCCGAACGCCGCCCACGCCATCGTGTAGCGGTTGAGCTCGAGCGTGTTCATCGGGCTCCCGTGGCCCAGGAAGACGGCGGGCATCGGGGAGGCAGTCATGCCTTCAGGCGCTCTGCCGCTGAAACGCGAGCGCCATCTTTCCCATCGATATGGTCAACGTATCCATTTGCGCGCGCGCCTCGGCGGTCGCGACCTCGCTGTGGGAGTGCATGCCCGCCGCGAGGTTCTGGGTCACCGCCTGCACCGACGCCGGCGTGAGTTCGGGCGCGGCCGGACCGGGCAGCAGCTGGAGGTTCACGACCCGATGACTGCGCGGAAGATAGAACAGGCGCACGTAACCGGCTTCGGGTGCCGCCTCGTAGCTCTGATGGAACGTCTCGAAGCTCTTACCGGCGACGTCGAAGAAATACGACGCACTGCTGGAGCCGCGCGAGTTCGTGTGGACCACTCGTTTGGTGATGGCACCATCGATCGATTCGACGCGGCCGGTTCGGACATCCTCGGTGATCTTGTCGCCACCGCGGAGCGCTCTCACCACGAGTATCGCCGCGATGGCAGCGCACACCAGGCCGACGATCGGCTTGATCGTGGCGTACTTCGCCGGGCCGGCCGAGAAGGCGACGACAGCTCCGATGATCAGGAAGACCCCCGCGAAATACAGCTCCGTCTTCCGAAGCCCGCGGGACATCCCCTTCCACCTGCGACGCTGGTCGTCGGTCAGGCGCCCGGCCGAGTTCTCAGACAGTGCGCTCGGCGGAAACGGGCCGTCGTCGGTGAACGAAGTTGTCATCACGTCACGCTCCCTCGATCATCCCGGCAGAACTGTACCGCGAGGATCAGCAACGCCGGCGCGACGTCACCGGTCCGGTGCGGCGCTGGTAGCATGGGCCGCCCCACACCGGCCGCCGGAGGCACGTCCAGCTATGAGGAGGGCGATCGATGGGCCACGGTGTTGCAAGGATGGTGAGCTTTGCGCTGATCACCACTGGCGTCGTCGCGCTGCTCAACACCCAACCGGCCCGTGCTGCACGAGGTGATCCGCATCAGCCGACCGGCACGACAGCGACATCGAAGGGCGCGTGGTGGGGCATCGACACGGTCGACAACGTCGAGACCGGCAACATCATCGCGCAAACCCGAGCCGACCTTGGCGCGCCCCAGTTCGTCGGCCGATACCTCATCTACAGCAGTGAGCTGTCGAGCACCGAGGCGCAGTACATCCACCAGCAGGGCCTGTCCATCTTGCTCATCGACGACCCGAATCGTGCGTTCACGTCCGGAGCGACGGACGCGCAGCAGGCGATCGGGCAGGCGACGGCACTTGGGATTGCTCACGGCGTCGCGATCTTTCGCGATGTCGAGACCAGTGATCCGGTTTCGGCGACGTACATCGCCGCATATGCCGCTGCCTTCGCCGGCTCGGGGTACGTGCCGGGCTTCTACGAGAATCCCATCAACGGCGCATATGCCGGTGCCTACTGCTCGCTGGTGGGCACCAATCCGGCTGCCGTCAAAGGGGTGCTCCTCTACTCGAGTGAGCCCGAGCACACCGGTGCGGACCCTCACCGTACAGCACGGCCTCATTACGGACCCAACGTGCCGGGATGCGCAAACCACACCGCCGCATGGCAGTACCTCGAGCGCGGACTCTTTCCCGCGGGAACATGGCCCAACGTGGACGTGGACGAACTTCCGTCGCGATTCTCCGCCGTGCTGTGGGCGTGAGGGCGCCCGCAACCACGCGCGACGCATCGCCATCGGCCGCGCGCCCGCCGCTGCGCGCGCGGACTAGCAGTCCGCGCACGGAGTGAGGTCCGCCGGAGCGCCGTCACCGGCGCGCGGTAGACGAGCACGACGTCGCGGGGGGCCCAGAACGCTGTCCAGGCACGGGCGATGCGACCGGGTCGGAGCTGGCGACGGCGCTCCCTGCGCGCCTCGGCGCGGGCTCGGGCCATCAGCGCCTGCTGCATGTGCTCCTGCTCGGCGATCTGGGCCAGCTCCACGATCAAGGCTCCGTACATTTCGACTGCCTCCGGTTAGTTACCATCTAACGTGTTTTACTAGTGATACCTTACCGCATCCATCATCACTTGTCAAATGCGTATACTGGTGACGTGGACAACCACGATACGAGCCTGCTGAGATGACCGAGCCCGCGCCGCGCGCTCCGGCTCCGGGGTCGCTCGCCCTCGTGCAGCGGTTCATCAACAGCAACGAGATGCCTGATGGAGTCGACGAGCTCCGAACCGGGGAGCTGGCGACCCGGTGGTTGCGCGAGACGGTCGGCGCTGACATGGAGGTGTCCGAGAGAGACCGGGAGCGGCTCATCGCCACCCGGGAAGCACTGCGCGATCTGCTCGAGGCACACACCGGAGAGAACGTCGATCCCGGTGTGGCTGTGAGACTGGAGAAGCTCCTCGGACGAGCTCCGCTCCGTCCCGTCCTCACCACCGAGGGGGCCACGCTCGCCGTCAACTGCGAGGGGATCGACAGCTTCCTCGGCAGGATCTCCACGGCGATGGTCGAGGCAACCCTGCTGGGTACGTGGTCGCGCCTCAAGGTCTGCCGGAGCGTGTCCTGCAGGTGGGCGTACTACGACCACTCCAAGAACGGACGCAGCCGCTGGTGCTCGATGCGGGTCTGCGGCTCGCGGGACAAGGCTCGGGCGTACCGGGCGCGCCATCGCGTGGACTCGGTCGCGACGGTCTGACCCGACGCCTCAGAGCTGCGCGACGATCTCCTTCGCGGCCCGCGCACCGGTGGCGATCGCCCCGTCCAGGAAGCCCTGGTTGTTGATCGACGTGTGTTCGCCGGCGAAATGCACCCTGCCCTGGGCGGCGGCGGCGGACGGTCCGAACGTGGCGTACTGCCCCACCTTGTAGAACGAGTACGCGCCCTTGACCCATGGGTCGCGAACCCAGTGATCCTCGTAGGCGGCTCCGGTGAAAGCCGCGCGAGTCCCTGGAAAGATCGGTTCGATCCGGTTAAGGAACCAGTTGACGTCCCTGACCGGGGATGGCCCGTGCGCCCCGCCGGTCAGCGTCTCGCGGCCGGCACTCGCCCCCGGGAATGCAAGCAGGAGCGCGGGCGCACCCGCCGGACCGAGTGGCACGGTGTCGTCCCAGCACACGTCGAAGCTGTCGTGATCGGTATAGGCGACCCCGTTGAAGCCGTGCCGAGCCCACGTCTTGTCGGCGACCTCGATGTGGATCTTCGCGTTGGATCCCATGCCCATGGTGTCAATGACGTGGAGCTTGGTCGCGCTGAACCCGGATCCACGCAGGTCGACGTCGCGGAGCAGGGTGAAGGGCAGGGCGAGCACGACCTGATCGGCGACCACCTCGGTCGTCCCGGCATCGACGTCGAAGGTCAGCGTGCACGCGCCATCGCTGCGCTCGCGAATCGCGACCAGCCGGTGGCCGAGTTGGACCGCGCCTGCCGGCAGGTGCGCCGCCATACCGTGCACCAGCTGATCATTGCCGCCGACGACGTGCCACTTCTCGTCGTAGCCGGGCAGTGGGTCGAGCGATGAGCGCGGATTCACTCCCGTGAGTCCGATCAGGTCGAGCGCCGACTGGTCACCGGGATCGCCACCGTTCTCGGAGACGGTGTTCGCCAGCATCAGCTTGCCGAATCGCGACGAGCTCCCGATGGGCGTGCTGTCGAGCCACTCGGGCGCTGAAAGCCGGTCGAGACGCGCGAGTCCGGCGACGGTGTTGGACTCCTTGACCGCCTCGTGGAACGCCCTGTAGCCGAAAGCCTCCCAATCAGCGCTCGCCTCCGCGTACGTGTAGTATCCGCCGTTGAACCAGTACACCTCGGGCAGCCCCATCAGCTCGCCGCCGTTGAAGTCCTCGAGCTGGAGTCCGAGCTCGACGACGAGATCCAGCGCCGCGAACTGGTTCGAATCGATGAACGCTCCACCGTGCTCGGTGATGAGCCCGTTGGAGAAATAGTCGCGGAGCGTCCAGCAGCGACCGCCGATGCGCGCCGGGTGCCCTTCATAGAGCGTGGACCGGAGGCGATGCCGGTTCCACAGCACCTGGCTGCAGCGGAGCCCCGCCAGCCCAGCCCCGACCACGGCGATTCGCGGCTGGTGAGGTGACGCCGGGCGGCGTGACGCCGCGAGCGCCCGGGTGGCCGCCGGTCCGATCGCGAGCCCGGCTCCGGCGAGTGCCGCACCACCGAGGAATCGACGCCTGGAGACGCGATGCTGCGCCGCCGTCCGCTTCTCGAGCTCCTCGAGCAGGGCGTCGACGGGAAGCCCACGCGCCTGTGCCGATTCGTGGAGGGCGAACAGGCGCCTGAGGCCTGACGTCAACGGCGTCCGGGCAGACCTCCGTCCATGCGCTGGAACCTGGTACTCCTCGTTCACGTCCACCCCCTGCATCAGAGACGATCGCCGCCGCCGCAGGATAGCCAACTCCGGCCGGTCACGGAAAGCGGGTGCGATCAGACCTCGCGGCGCTGAAGGCTCCAGACGGTGAGCGCGACGATCAGCACCACCCAGCACGCCGTCCACGCGAGGAATCCCAGCGACGGCGGTGACTGAACGAAGAAGGGATTGCCGGCACGCGCTGTGGTGGCTCCCAGCACGTCGCGGTACAGCACCGGCTCGAGCTCGTACACCGAGCCCCGCCACATGGCGTCGGTCGGCAGCAGCAGCTGACTGATCGTCCCGGCGTTCCTGATCGCGTGGCTGCCGAACACCTCGCCGATCGCGCCGGCCACGCCACCGATCCAGGCGAGAAAGAAGAGGACGAGGCTGATCACGCCGGCGGTCATCCCGGACAGCCTCGTGCTGATCAGCAGCGCCAGCGACATCACCACGATCCCCTCCCCGCTCAGGTACGCGGCCAGCCCGACGGGCCCCGGTGGGACGTATCCGGTGGTGAGGCCGACGACGACCAGCTCGAGCGCCGTCGTGGCGGCGACATAGATGACGATGAGCCCGGCCAGACCCAGCCACTTGCCGAGGACGACCTGGTACCTGCTGACCGGCCGCGCGAGCATCGAGAGCGCGACGCCCGAACTCGAGCTCGCCCGAGATCGCCGGCGACGCCACCACGACGGCGCTCAGCGCCAGCACACCGCTGAACATGAACTCCACCAGCACGAGCACCTGCGACGTCGCGAGACGGAGCTCACTGGAGGGGATCGGGGACCCGTCGGAATTGGTGAGTGTCGTCAGGTGCTGAAAGCCCCACCCGGTCAGCCCGATCACGATCACGGTGAGAATCGCGAGCGCAAGCAGCAGCTTCCGCCGCGCCGCCTCACGAATCGTGAGGCGTGCGATGGTCAGCGCTGCCATCGCGCCTGCTCGGCCTCGATGAGGGCAAGGAATCGCTCCTCGAGCGTCTGGCGGACCGGCTCAACCGCGTAGACCCGTGCACCACTCGCGACAACGTCGGCCACGAGTTCGGGCACTGCCTCAGCGGCGACACCGTTGACCACGAACCAGCCATCGTGCTCGGCGAGCGAACCCGCGCGCGCAAGCACCGCACGTCCCGCGTCCGTCAAACCGGTGAGCCGCATCCGCACCCCGCCACTGCCGAGGAGCTCATCGAGCCGGCCGATGGCAAGGACCCTGCCGTCCGACACCACCGCGGCGCGATCGCAGATCTGCTCCACCTCGCCGAGAAGATGCGAGTTCAGAAAGACGGCACACCCGCGATCTCGAAGGTGCCGGATGATCGTCCGCGTGTCGGCTCGTCCGACCGGGTCGAGCGCGGACGTGGGTTCATCGAGGATCACCAGTTCCGGATGCCCGAGCAGCGCGACCCCGAGGCCGAGACGTTGCTGCATGCCTTTCGAGAAGGTCTCGACCTTCGCGTCCGCGTGCCCGGTGAGACCGACCGTTGCCAGCGCCCCGGAGATCTGGCCGGGCCACTCGCCGCGGGCGACGCCGGCCAGCCGGCAATGGAGCGCGAGCACCTCAGCGGCGCTGAGCCAGCCCTGGTAGCGGAAGAGTTCGGGCAGATACCCGACCCTGCTCCTGGTCTGGCGATCACCCGCCGGACGGCCGAGCACCCACGCCTCCCCGCCGGTTGGGCGGCTGAGACCCAGGAGCAGCTTGACGGCGGTCGTCTTCCCGCTCCCGTTCGGTCCCAGGAACCCGAACACCTCGCCTCGGGGCACCATCATCGTGAGCCCCGAGAGTGCGACCGAGGCGCCGTAGTGCTTGGTGAGCTCGAGGGTTTGCACCGCCACCCCGTCAACGGATGCCTGAGGCGGGGCAGCGGCGCCAGGCATCAATGCGTCGAACCGGCGACGCCGAGCACCTCGTCCGTGGTCAGGGTCCCGGCGATCGCATACACGACGCCATTGTGTTGCCAGATGACGGCGCTGCCCAGCCCCGTCGAATCCCCGATGAGCAGCCCGTGCGCGCCGTTGATCGTGACCGTCGAGCCGCTCGCGAGGTCGACGGGGATGGGCACGGGGATGGTCTGGCCGGGATTGCCGATTGCGCGGATCTCGGAGGCAACACCCGCCGGGATGCCCGGGACGGAAAGCAGGTAGTCCTCGAGCTGGCGGACGGTCACGCCTGTGGAGGACACCGTGGGGGTCCGGGTCTCCACGACGATGAAGGCCGTACCCGTCGGCGGGTTGACCCCATTCAGCAGCGTGGCCGGGTCGACACCGTACGAGACCACCACCGCAGGCGCGATCGACACGGACAACGTGCTGCCCTCCAGGCCGGCGGGCATCGCGGGAAGATGGCCTCCGGCCCGCGCCGCCGCCGCCTGCGCCAGCTCGGCATTGAAGGTGAAGGTCACGACTCCACCCGACACGATGGCGAACTTCGCCGTGGGCGGCGTGCCCGCCGGGAGTTCGGTGACCACCGGCGCGCCGACGCCGGCGGCAGCGCTCGCGGTGGCCGCATCCGGCTCGGGCAGGAAGCTGATCGACGATCCGCCGGCCACCGTCCCGTAGCTGGTGAGCCCGGCGAGCGATCGGACATCCGCCGCCGTCACCGGGACGGGAGCAAGCTGCGAGGGCTGGAAGAGGTTCAGGAAGTCCTGGGCTCCGCCGGTCGCCACCAGCAGGAGGCTGGCAGTACCGGCGACGGCCACTCCCGCGATGACCCGGCTCGCCAGGGTGTGCCGCGAACGGACCTGCCTGCCGGGCAGAGGGGCAGCGACGCGCTGCTCAGTCGCGATCTCGGTGCGAGCGAGCCGAGCCCTGGCGGCGGCCACGTCCACAACGGGGTCGGGCGACGCCAGCATCGACCGGATCGACGCGGCGTTCGTGCGCATGACCCGCAATCGATCGGCGCAGCGAGCGCAGCCGGCGACGTGCTCTCGAGCCGCGGCATCGACAGCCACCGGTTCGTCGAGGGAGCGGCGCAGGGTGCCGTCAGACGGATGCATCACCAACCTCCTTACGAAGGCGCGCCTCTGCGCGCCGAAGTCTCGTTCCCACCGTGTTCACCCCGATGCCCAGGGCGGCCGCCATCTCCGCGTAGCTCAAGCCGCTGTACCGCAGGGCCAGGACGGTCGCCTGGCGCGTGGGAATCCGAGCCAGAGCCGCACGCACCGTCCGTGTGGTCTCAGCCGCTTCGATCTCGGCCTGCGGATCGCTCGAGAGGCTCGGTTCGGTGGCAAACCGCTCCTCACGGACGGCACGGCGTCGATTGCTCCGGATCATGTTCAGTGCGGTGTGCGCAGCGGCGGTCCGCGCCCAGGCGGGCGCTCTGGCGCCAGGCGTGTCGCCGAATCGCCGGTGGAGATCAAGGAAGACCTCCTGGGCCACATCCTCGGCGGCAACGGGATCACCGAGCACACGCCGGGCGATCGCGGCGACCGTCGCGTACTCCTCGTCGAACAACCTGTCGAAGCTCGTCGGCCTGACGCCGGCCTCTGGTGCCGGACGGGGAGCATCAGTCACGCGCTGACTTCCGAGCAACCTGGAGGGCGGAGGACTCGACCACATCATGTGAAGCACCGCAGCCCTCGGATTTGTGACATCCGAGCCTGGGTTCGCAGCGGCCGCGGCACTGAGTACCCTTCGGCGTGATGTCCGCCGCCCTGACTCATCGCCTACGACGCATCACGCCCGGACAGCTGCTGGTGGTCGCCGCCTTCGTGGTCATCCTCTGCGTGCTGGTACGCAGAGGTGGTGATCCGGACATCTTCTGGCATCTCGTCACCGGCCAGTGGATGGTCGATCACCACCAGATCGTCTCCCGTGATCTGTTCACCTTCACGGTGACCGGCAAGCAGTGGGTCGATCCCGAGTACACGACCGAGATCATCGCGTACCTGGCCTTCAAGCTCGGCGGGCTCACGCTGGTGTCACTCGCATTCGGCGCGGTGACCTTCGTGGGGTTCCTGCTCGTGTGGCGCCGCGTCCAGCTCGAGAACGCAAACCCCGTGATCGCCGCGGTCGCGATCGGCATCGCCGGCCTGGCCGGGGCAGCCGTCTGGGGACCGCGTCCACAGATGATCACCTTCACGCTCACCTGCCTCGAGCTGCTCTGGCTCGACCGCTACCTCCGCGGCAGGTCGCGTGCGGTCTACTGGCTCCCCCTGGTGATGGTCGGGTGGGCGAATCTCCACGGCGGATTCCTCTTCGGACTGGTGCCGGTCGCTGTCGCGGCATTTGTCGAAGCCGTGCACTGGGCGCGCAAGGTCGATGGCGATGAGCACAAGCGGCGGACGCGAAACCTGGTGCTCATCCTCGTCGGGTGCATTGCGGCCGGGATCGTGACTCCGAACGGCATCCACCTCTACAGCTACATCTTCCAACCCCAGTTCTCCAGCGTGCAGCAGAGCTTCATCGCCGAGTGGCAATCCCCTAATTTCCACGTGCTCGAGGAGCGCGGCTTCGAAGCCATGCTCCTCCTCGTGCCGGTCGCCTTCATGCTCCGCCGCCCGTCGTTGTGGGAGGTGCTTCTCACAGTTGCCGTCTCGTATCTCGCGCTCTCCGCCGTGCGTCATGCGGCCCTGTTCGTCGCCGCGGAAACGCCATTGCTCATCTGGTCGTTCTCGGCTGGATGGGAGCGCATGGCGCTGGCCGCGCGGGTCCGTGCGCGGATCGCCCCCCTCGCGCGCGACATGCTGGTCGGCGCGATCGCGATCCTCGTGATCGCGGTGCTCGGGACCGGATACTTCGTGCACTCGACGCTGTCCAATCAAGCGCGCGCCACGGCAGCGAACTTCCCGGTCGGCGCGGCGAACTGGCTCGCTGCGCATCCAACGGTCGGAACGCGCATGTTCGATCAGTACGGCTGGGGTGGCTACCTCATCTACCGCTTTTATCCCGACCCCAACCGGCGCGTCTTCTCGTTCGGTGAGGCAACGCTGGTCGGCAACAAGATCTTGCAGCAGGTCAGCGATGTCGAAACCGGCAATCCCGACTGGCAGCAGATCTTCGCCGAGTGGAGCATCGACTACGTCATCGATGTGCCCGGTGCGCCGGCGGTGCTGGCGCTCGAAGTCGACCCGTTGTGGACCAAGGTGTACGACGACGGATTCGCGGTGATCATGGTCAAGAACTCCGCGCTGGCCGCCGGCGGGTAGACGGGCCTCATCGAACGATGGCAACCGCGAGTGCACTGCCCCGCCACCCCGCGCTCCGCGACGCCGCGCCGGCGGTGTTCTGGCTCGACGATCCCGACGCGCCGCGACCGGCGCCACGCCTCGAGGGCCGGACCAGCTCCGATCTCGCGATCGTCGGCGCCGGGTTCACCGGGCTGTGGTCGGCACTCCTCGCGAAAGAGCGGAACCCGGCGCTCGACGTGGTCGTGCTCGAAGGACGCCGTGCGGCTGCCGCCGCATCCGGTCGCAACGGCGGGTTCTGTGATGCGAGCCTGACGCATGGTTTTGCCAACGGCCTCAGCAGGTTTCCCGCCGAGCTCGACACCCTGGAGCGCCTCGGCGTGGAGAACCTCGATGCCATCGAGTCGACCCTGCAGGTGCACGGGATCGACTGCAATTTCGAGCGAACCGGGATGCTGGACGCGGCGACCGCATCGTGGCAGCAGGCGGAGCTCGTCGAGGTCGCGGCAACGATGCGGGCGCACGGCTATTGCGTGGACGCCCTCGACGCCGACGCCATGCGCGCGCAGGTGGCATCACCCACGTACGCGGGCGGACTGTGGATCCACGATCGGACGGCGATCGTCAATCCCGCGAGGCTGGCCTGGGGGCTGCGCCGCGCGTGCCTCGCAGCCGGGATTCGCGTCCATGAGAGCGCTGCCGTGCTCCGGCTCACCCCGGAGGCGGAGCGGATCCGCCTGACGACCGCTCACGGCAGCGTTGACGCCCGGCGTGTGGCGCTTGCCACCAACGCCGATCGCCCGCTGCTCTCGCGCCTCCGTCCATTCATCCTTCCCGTGTATGACTACGTGCTCGTCACCGAGCCGCTCACGTCCACTCAGCTTGCGTCAATCGGCTGGGCGAATCGCCAGGGCATCGGCGACAGCGGGAATCAATTCCACTATTACCGGCTGACGGCCGACTCGCGAATCCTCTGGGGCGGGTACGACGCCATCTACCATTTCGGCAATCGCGTCGACGCCGCACTCGAGCAGCGCGCGCAGACGTTCGACAGGCTCGCCGAGCACTTCTTCGCGACATTCCCGCAGCTCTCCGACGTGCGCTTCACGCATCGCTGGGGCGGCGCGATCGACACCTGCAGCCGCTTCTGCGCCTTCTGGGGGACCGCTCACGGCGGGCGCGTCGCATACGCACTCGGGTACACGGGTCTCGGCGTCGGCGCCTCCCGTTTCGGCGCTCAGGTCATGCTCGATCTGCTCGAGGGCAGACGAACCGAGAGGACCGCGCTGCGCATGGTTCGCAGCCGCCCGATTCCCTTCCCCCCGGAGCCGCTGCGCTACGGGGTCGTCCAGCTGACCCGCTGGTCGCTGGATCGCGCCGACCGGAACCACGGGCAGCGCAACCTCTGGCTCAGAGCGCTCGACCTCGCCGGGCTCGGCTTCAACTCCTGATCGCCACCTGCCGGGGGAGTCGGCAAAAGCTTCATGGCGTGTACTATCCGGCGCATGAAGGAACCCGGTGTCTGCTCGATTCGCTGGCTGATGTCCCCCGCTCGGTCTGAGGCGCCGCGCTCCCCCGGCCGTTGGGTGAGTGCGTGACCAGCCGGGTCTTCGCCTCCATCGGGAACTTCTCGGTCCGATTCCGCTGGCCGATCGTGATCGGCTGGGTGCTGATCACGATCGTGTGCGTCAAGGCGTTCCCCGGGCTCTCCGATGTGGCCAAGGACTCGCAGAGCAGCTTCCTCCCCGCCAGCTCGCCGTCGGTCCAGGCGGAGAATCTGGCGCAGCCCTTCCAGGACTCGAAGCACGGCATCGCAACGCTGGTCGCCGGGCGCCAGAGCGGTGTGCTCACGGCGCCGGATCTTCAGCAGATCAGCGGCATCGAGACCCGAATCCGCGGGCTCGCCGGCGTCCTGCGCGTCCAGGACTTCGGGCTGTCGCCCGACAAGCAGGCGGAGCAGGCGCAGATCGTGACCAGCCTCCCGCCCTTCAGCGCCGGAAGCGATGCGATCGCCCTCGTGGCCAAGATCCGCGCCACATTTCCGAGTGACGCGTCGGGACTGCAGTTCCACCTGACCGGAACGATTCCGGGGTTCGTCGATCAGCAGAGTCAGTCCAAGAGCTCGCAGGGCGATGTGCAGAAGTTTTCGCTGCTGTTCATCATCGTGCTGCTCCTGGTCGCCTTTCGCGCGCTGCTCGCTCCGCTCATCACGCTGCTGCCCGCGGCCCTGGTGCTCACGCTCGCCAGCCCGGTCATCGCCGGCGCGACCCACATCGGCGTGCAGGTGTCGGCGATCACGCAGTTCATCCTCATCGTGCTCGTCCTCGGCGCCGGGACCGACTACGGTCTCTTCCTGGTCTTCCGCATGCGCGAGGAGCTGCGCCGTGGCCTCGAGCCGAAGGACGCGGTTCGCCGGGCGGTGGCGACCGTCGGTGAGTCGATCACCTTCAGCGCGCTCATCGTCATGGCTGCGCTGATGTCGCTGATCATCGCGCAGTTCGATTTCTACCAGGCGCTCGGTCCTGCGCTGGCGATCGGCATCGCGCTGATGCTCATGGCAGGCCTGACGCTGCTTCCCGCGTTGCTTGCCATATTCGGACGCGCGGTGTTCTGGCCGTCACGCGCCCGGCTGGACGAGAATCCTCGCGCCAACATCTACGGCCGCATCGCCGCGGGTGTGGTTCGCCATCCGATGCCCGTCGCGGTGATCGGTGCGATCCTCTTCGGCGCGATCGCGTTCGGGCAGCTCGGCACCACGACGGCCGGCTTCGCCGACACCGCAGCTCCGACCGGCACCGACTCCGCTGCCGGCGACGCGCTGGTCTCCGAGCACTACGGCAGCGCGAACCTCAATGCAACCGAATTCCTGTTCAAGTTCGCAACGCCCATCTGGTCACACGCCGACGACCTGCAGACCATCCAGACCCGGTTGGAATCGGATGGCGGCTTCGCCACGGTGGAAGGACCGCTCGCGTTCTCCGGCCAGGCGCTGACGCCGGCGCAACTGGTCGCGATTCACGCCGGCGGCAACGCGCTCGCCGCCGAGGCACTCGCCCGGTTCGTGAGCCCCGACGGACGCACGGTGCAGTACATCGGCGTGGAGGCCGGCGGGGGGGCACTCCCGATCCGCGACGTGCCCGCGGTGCGGACTCTTACCGCCAACACCGGGGCGTCTGTGGGTGCTGCGGCCCAGGGCGTCTTCGGCATCCAGCCGTTCGCGTACGACGTCAACCAGCTGTCCTCCTCCGACCTGTGGCACATCATCCCGGTGGTTGCCGTGCTGATCGCCATCCTGCTCGCGATCGTGATGCGCAGCCTCGTCGCGCCGCTGTATCTGGTGACCAGCGTGCTGCTCTCGTATCTCGCAGCACTCGGATTGACCGCGCTGATCTTCGTTCACCTCGGCGGTCAGAGCGGCATCAATTTCGTGCTCCCCTTCCTGATGTTCGTCTTCCTCATGGCGCTCGGATCCGATTACAACGTGCTGGTCATGACCCGAATTCGTGAGGAGTCCCATGAGCTATCCACGCGCGAAGCGGTGCGCAAGGCGATCGGCGCAACGGGCACGACGGTCACCACCGCTGGACTCATCCTGGGCGGGACCTTCGCCGTCCTCGCCTTCGCCGGCGGCGGTGCTTCGGGAGGCTCGCAGATTCAGCAGATCGGCTACGGCGTGGCCTTCGGCGTGGTGATGGACACCTTTGTGGTCCGCACCATCCTGGTTCCGGCAATCGTGGTGCTGCTGGGACGCAGGAACTGGTGGCCGTCCGGGTTGTGGCGTCAGGGCGAACCCGTCGTCGCCGAGCGCCGCAAGTCCTCCCGCACCGGCACCCCCGCTCCAGACGACGGCCCCGCGCTGACCGGGAGTTGAGCGCCTCAGGCTGATCCGGCGGCGCACCCTGTCGGGTGGCGGCGAGCACGGCGACGGCGATGATGATCAGGACCGTCATCCCGATGCTGACGCTGCCCGAGCCCCCGTTCAAGCCGCCACGAGCGTGTGACACTCCGAGCCAGTCGGCGTAGGAGGCCGAGCGGCCGGGTGACGATGTACGCGGACCAGAAGGCGAAGATTGCGTTCAGTCCGAACCGGCGGTGGGCGATAGCGGGAATCGCAATCAGGACCGTGAACGCCACGCCAGAGACGAAGTACCCGAGGTGGAGCGTGGTGGCGGTCATGTCCCCGGCCGCGGTGCCCAGGGCGAAGGTGGCCATGACCGTCAGCCCGATGACGGGATCGAGCTGGTGGACCAGCGTGTCCGAGGTGGCCTCGCCCATCCCGGTGGCCAGCACCTTCGTGACCAGAACCCGACGGTGACCTCGGGCACCTTGCGGAGCAGCGGGCGACTCTGGGGCGCGGGAAATCGGCGAAGATCCATCAGGTGCTTGAGCTTAGCCACCTCACGAAAAGGTACGGCCAGCTGGAGGCGCTCCACGATCTCAGCTTCACGGTCAGGCCAGGCGAGATCTTTGGGTTCGTGGGCGCCAACGGCGCTGGCAAGACCACCACCATGCGGGTCGTGCTCGGTGTCCTCGAGGCCGATGCGGGGACCGTGATCTGGGACGGCTCACCGATCACGTTCGCGGCCAGACGCAGCATCGGCTACATCCCTGAGGATCGCGGGCTCTATCCGAAGATGTCGGTGATCACTCAGCTCGTTTACTTCGCGCAGCTGCACGGGCTCAATCGCAAAGCCGCGCGCGAGGCCTCCATCGAATTGCTCGAGCGGTTCGGCCTCGCCGATCGCGCCAAGAGCCAGCTCCAGAGCCTCAGCCACGGCAACCAGCAACGCGTGCAGCTTGCCGCGGCGCTGGTGTTCTCACCCGAACTGTTGGTCCTCGACGAGCCGTTCGCCGGTCTCGACCCGGTCGCCGTCGATGCCATGACGGAGGTCCTGCGTTCGGAGGCCGATGCCGGGAAACCGGTCGTGCTCTCGAGCCATCAACTCGACATCGTCGAGCGGATCTGTAATCGCGTGGGGATCATCAACCACGGGCAGATGGTCGCCACCGGGACCGTCGATGAGCTCACCGAGCGCGGCCCGGTGCGCTTCTGGGTGGACGTTCCCGGCGCCGCCGCCGGCTGGTATGACGGCATCCCAGGTGTGATGCTCGTCGAGCAGGATGGTTCACGCTGGCTCATCCAACTCGACGACGACGCCGGCGAGCAGGCGGTGCTGCGTGCGGCGCTGGCGGTCGGCCCCGTGCACGAGTTCCGCCGCGATCGACAGACGTTGACCCAGCTGTTCCGCAATGTGATGAGTGGGACGGCTGTCGATGAATAGTCAGACACTGATCCGGGTGATCGCGGCGCGCGAGTTCATGGCCCGGAGTCGCACACGGAGCTTTGGGATCACCACGGCGCTGATCGTCATCGCCATCGGCGCGTACACCCTGCTTCAGGCATACGTGTTCAACAAATCGACCACATCGCTCGATGTGGGGTTCACCAGTGCAGCGCAGGCGATCTCAGCGCAGGTCAAGGCCGAGGCGGCGAGCCTCGGGGTCACGATCACCGTGCACCCGATCGGGTCGACGGCCGCCGGACAGGCCGATGTTCGGAGCGGCACGCTTGACGCGCTGGTCAGCGGCTCCGGAGCCGGTACCACCGTGACCGTTCAGTCGACGGTCGATCCGACAATGCAGACGGTGCTCAACGACGTCGCACGCGAGCAGGTGCTGACTGAATACCTGACACAGCACGGCCTTCCCCCGGGCGACGTCGAGGGCCAGCTCGCTTTCTCGGTGAGCGTCAATGCACTCGCACCGATCAACGCAGAGCGCGTGCAGGAGATCGTCATCGGCCTGCTCGTGTCCGGGACGCTCTACATCAGCCTGGTGGTCTACGGCCAGATCGTCGCGGCCGGAGTGGTCGAGGAGAAGTCGAATCGCATCGTCGAGATCCTGCTCACGGCCGTGCGCCCATGGCAGCTCATGCTGGGCAAGATCACCGGCATCGGCCTGGTTGCCCTCTTGCAGATCGCGATTGTCGCCGGCGTCGCCCTGGTGCTCGGGAGTGCGACCAAGCTGGTGTCGATTCCGACGCTCGGTATCGACGTGGTCATCAGCGGCATCGTGTGGTTCGTCCTCGGCTATTTGATGTATGCGCTCCTGTTTGCGGGTGCGGGCTCGATGGTGTCACGCCAGGAGGATGTGGCCAGCGTGACGATGCCGGTGATGTTCATCCCCGTCGCCGCATGGATCCTCGCGCTCACCGTCGCGGCTCCCGACCCCGCAAGCACCGCGACAACCATCCTCTCGGTGATCCCGCTGCTCTCGCCGGTGATCATGCCGGTGCGGATCGCGGCGGGCGTCGTCCCGTTCTGGCAGGTCCTGGCGAGCGTCATCCTCGTGATCGCGACGATCTACATCCTGGCCGCCGTCGCAGCAAGGATCTACCGCAACTCGGTGCTGCGAGTCGGTACCCGCGTCAAGTTGAGTGACGCCCTCGGCCTGGCTCCGTCAGGGAAGCCGGTCGTCTGAGGGGTCCTCGCCCGAGATCTCGCGAAGCGATATGGGGGCGATCGCGATCCGATCCCGCCCGTCTCGCTTGGCCTGGTACATGGCGAGGTCGGCCGCGGTGACCACGTCGTCCAGCTCCAGCCCGTGATCGGGGAATACCGCCACCCCGATCGACGCGGTCACGCGCGCAATCTCCGATGTGGGTGCGCGCAGTTCGGCGATGGCGGCCTGGAGCGCCTGCGCCACGCGCATCGCGCCCTCGACTGTCGAGTTGGTCAGCACGACGAGGAATTCCTCGCCGCCGTAGCGAACCGCGTAGTCGCTGTCGCGGACCACGCGGCGGATCGCGCGGGCGACCGCACGGAGCACCGAGTTGCCCGCGGCGTGCCCGGCACTGTCGTTGACCTGCTTGAAATGGTCGAGATCCATCAGGAGGATGCCGACTCCGGCGCCGGTGCGAAGGCTCTGCGACATCACCCGCGGGCCCATGTCCCGCCACCAGCGGATGTTGAAGAGGCCGGTGAGCGCATCGGTCAGGGCGCGTCGTTCCAGCTCGCCGTACATCTGCGCGTTGCTCCATGCCGCCGCCGTGATGAAGCCGAGCAATGCGCAACGCTCGAGATCCTCCTCAGTGAAGGCGTCGAGGCCGTCACGCCAGACGTCGAGGATACCGAGGCGCTGGTCACCGGCGACCAGGGGTATCGCCAGGAGCGACTCCGGCTCACGCAGGGTGCCCGGGATGGTGGCCGCGGCGGGGTGCGAGTCCGTGTCGGCGCAGCGGTAGGGCTGACCCCGTCCAAACGCCCACCCGGTGATGCCCTCGTTGAGCGACACCTCCATCTCAAGGAACCCCTCGGTGCCAAGACCGGCGAGGACCCTCGGCCGGAAGCGATGGCGCTCCCAGTCCGCCTCGAAAATGGCGAGGCGATCGATCGCCATCACCTGGGCGAGCCGCTCGGCGGCGATCTCCAGAATGCGGTCGGGATCGTGCTCCGCCTGGAGGGTGCGGGCGGCGTCGACCAGGAAGCGGGCAAAGCTGCGATCGTCGAGGGAGGCGACGCCGGCAAGCGGCAGCGGGGTCATCTCGATCGGTGCGGTCAGGGTGTCGCCGCGTTCACGGAAGACACGCACCTCGCGGCGCTGGAACCAGGCGACCGGAACCACCTCGTCCGTCGGTTCGGCCAGCTCTCCGTCGACCACGAGCGGGAGTGCGAGGTGGGGGCCGACGCCGTACTGGACGCCGAGCTCGGCCACCGCCGCCGCCGTCGCCTTGGTGTCAATGCCCCTGGCGACGATGCGGCCACCCAGCCGGGCGACGTAGACGACCGCGGCCGCGAGTCGCGCCCTGGCCTCCTCGCTCTCGTCCAGCCGCGCGGGCACTGACTGGTCGAGAAAGACGAAGTCCGGCCGGAGATCGGCGATCAGCCGCCGATCACGGGTCGGCGAGAGCACACCATCGACGGCGAGCAGGAAGCCGAGCTCGCGCAGCTCGCGGAGCCGTCGGAAGCCGATTTCGTCGATCCCGGCTTCGATCTCACTCCGGATGATCCAGGCAAGCTCACCAGGATTCACGGCGTGCCGCTGCGCCAGCGACGCAATATCGAACTCGTCCGCCGCCAGCACGTCCCGATGGAGCGGGACCATGAGCACCGCCGGACCCGTGTGCTGGGCGAGCGTCAATGCGGCGGCGATGACTGTCCGGGGCGCACCGTCCTGGGGGCGCGGGAGCGCCTCATACCCCAGATCGACGCGGTCGATGAGGTCGATCACCGGCTGCAGCGCCACGCCCGGCTCCAGCGGTCTGACGGCACGGTTGGTCGAAAGACTGTTCATCACAGCGGATTTCAAGCTGTCCCCCACATTGGTTCTCTGATCGGCACCGTTCCCCTGTAGTCCGCGTCACACCTTCGCACCGAGCGTCCGACGAATCGGTGTCGCTCGTCTGTCGGTGCGGCGCGTCTCTCGCGACCATCCCGCGGGACAGCCCCCAACTCACGCGGTCGTTCGTTCCAATGGAGGAGCAGGACGCCGCCTGTCAGCGTGACGGCGGCGTCCACGGCTCGCTCCGATCTCACCAGGGGCGCTCGCGGTTCAGCGGCGCACCCCTTCCGTTCGAATTCGGTCTAGAAGTGCACGTGCGCTTGCGGCTGTGGCGTCCCATCGATCGTCGACGCCGATGCAGCAACTGTCGCGGTCCCCAACGAGAGGCTCGCGACCACGATGACCACCCCCAGCCTGATCCAGCGGCTCAGCCTACCCATGACATTTCCTCCTCGGACGGTGCCCCATTTGACGGTAAGGAGATTGTCTTAAGACCGGTGCGACGCAGCGCCATCCCAAGCGGTGACGGGGTAGTAACGCGGCGCGTCACAACGGATGCCCGAGTTCACACATCGGTTGGTCCCACCACTCGGTCGCCCATTGATGGCGCCCTGCGACAACCTCGTCATCGGCGCCACTGCCGCCGCGTCCGATCCTGCGACGGAATGCAACCCGAGAAGCTTCATGGCTATTCGTCACGGCGCGCGCTGCGCACGCTTTCCGAGTTGAGCCGCAGCATCGCGCGGGCTGAGTCGAGGGATGAGCTGCTCGAGCTCACCGGCGGGTGCCTCCGCGACCTCGGATTCCGCAGCTACCTCGCCGAGCTCGACGGGGACCGGATCAGGCTGCTCGCCGATGCGGTCGAGACCGAGTCGATCGCTCGCGTCGAGACGATACTCGGGCAGCCGCTCAGCAGCCTGCACCTGCGGACCAACGCGATCCCGTGCATCCACGCTGCCGCCACCAGGCGTTCGCCGGCGACCAGTCCGGACCTCTCGTCATCGTTCATGAGCCTGGTGCCGCACCTGTCAGCGGGTGAGCGCGCCGCGTTGCGAAGTGAGATCGGCGAGGGACCCTTCACCGCCGTCCCGGTGGAACGCGGCGACGACCTGCTCGGCGTGCTGGTGACGTGGCGGCGCGGTCACGCGGTCCTCGACGCGCTGCCGTTCCTCCAGGTGGTGGCAGCGCAGCTCGGACCGGCATGGCGGCGGCTTGGAGGCGGCCTCACTCCCGAGCCGGTGCAGGCCAACCAACCCGGAACGATGCCGGAGCTGATCCGCGGGCTCATCGACTCCGGCGGCATTCGCGCGGCCATGCAGCCCATCGTGCGACTCCTCGACGGCGTGACCCTGGGGTACGAGTCGCTCTGCCGCATCAATCCCGGCGCGGGCCCGCAGGTGCCGAGCGCGCTCTTCGACGCCGCAGGCGGGACCATGGAGAAGGACCTCGACGAGGCCTGCATTCGCGCGGGGCTCGCCGGGAACGTGTACACCGCGCCTGCCACGCTGTTCCTCAATGTGATGCTGACCACGCTGGTCCAGCCCAACGCCGCGCTTCGGCTCGCCAAGTTCGCCGAAGACGCCGGGGTGCTTCCTGAACACATCGTCCTCGAGGTCAGCGAGCGCGTGCCCGTGCCGAACGTCGCGCGCCTCCGGCGCGTTGTCGCCGACCTTCGCGCGCGCGGCTTCCGCATCGCGATCGACGATGCGGGCGCGGGACACGCGAGCATGCTCGTCATCGCGGAGGTTCGCCCCGACTTCATCAAGATCGATCGCGACCTGATCTGCGGTGTGAACTCCAGCGATTCGCGACGCGCACTCGTGGTGTCGATGCTCTCGTTCGGCACCCACATCAACGCCCGCATCATCGCCGAGGGCATCGAGACCGAGGCGGACCTGCGCAGCCTGATGGACCTTGGAGTGCAGTTTGGCCAGGGCAACGTGCTCAGCGAGCCAGTGATCCTCCATGAGCCCGCGGTCGAGGGCGCGACCCTGGTCCAGCCCATGTGGTTTTCGACCCGCCGTGTCGACTGCTTCCCAGCGGCGGTGGCGCCCGGTGCGCCGAACCACGAAGCGCCGCGCCGCCGACCCAACCCCGCGCTGCCGGCAACGGAAAGTCTCCCGCACGCCCTGAGTCGCGCTGCGCTGGCGCTGCAGGTCGAGCACGACCCGCAGCGCATCCTTGCCGCGATTGCGGAGCAGTTGCAACGTGTCGTTCCGGTCGACGACCTGTCGATCTACGAGGCGGATCACAACCACCATCGATTCGTCGCCGCATTCGCAACCGGGCGCCAGGCGGCGGAAATCATGGCCGACGTGTTCTCGCTCTCAGTCGGGGTGAACGGATGGGCGTTTGCCCTTGGCACACCTCAGAATCTCGGCAACGCGGGCGCGCACCCGGCCGCTGCCGCGGTGCCCAACACGCCGTTCGAACACGAATCGTTGCTGCTGATCCCGCTGATGGCGGGCGATCACAAGCTCGGCATGCTCAACTGCAGGCGGATGGGGCTCAATCGATTCACCGACGAGGACCTCGAGACGGCAACGCTGTTCGGGCACACGGCGGCGATGGCGTGGCACAACGCGCAGCTCTACCAGGAGCTGGCGCGGCGCGCGACCACCGACGGGCTCACCGGGCTGTACAACAGCCGGTGGCTGCGCGAGGCTGGTGAGCTCGAGATCGCGGACTGCCGGCGTCGCGGCATGCCGCTGAGCGTCGTGCTCGTCGACCTCGACCACTTCAAGAGCATCAACGACAGCGGCGGGCATGCGGCGGGAGACGCTGTGCTGCAACGCGTCGCCGCCGAGCTTCGACGCATCACTCGCGCCGGCGATGCCGCGGTTCGACTCGGTGGTGAGGAGTTCATCCTCGTGCTCAGAGACGCGGAGGCACAGGGCGCGGCGCGGGTCGCCGGCGACCTCCGGCGAGCGCTGCGCAATGTCCCGATTCCGTCGACGTGCATCGGTATCGAGCACGTCACGGCATCAATCGGGATCGCGAGCTTCCCGGAGCAGGGATTGCGGCTCGAGGACCTGATCCGAGCCGCGGACATCGCCATGTATCAGGCCAAGCGGGGCGGTCGCGACCAGGTGAAGCTGTCACTGGTGACCACCGCCGCGGAGCCTGTGACACAGGAAGCGATCGCCTCCCGATGTGGGTGATGGGAGTGCGCTCAAGTTAGAGGCCACTCGCCTGGAGCTGATGTCATCCCCCTGGCCCTTCGGGGTTGCACCTCCCATCCTGTGTTCACCCGATTACGCTTCTCCGATGGATTCGCCGCCCACGTTGCCTTATCCAGGATGGACCGAGGACACGGTCACGGTGCCGGTCAACTACTTCGAGGGGGGTCGGCTACCGGCAGTCTGCGTGGTGACGGGAGCGCCCGCTACATCGAATCTTCGCGACGGTACAGCACGACCCCCGGCTGGGTTGGCTGCCTGTTCTTCGTCAGCTGGCTTGCGATGCTCATCGCCTGGGTCGCGACGCGCCAAAGCGCTACGGGTTACCTTCCCGTGTGCAATGCGGTGGCGGTGCGTGTGCAGCGCCGTCACGCTGCCACGGTTCGGCTTGCCGCCCTAGGCGGCGTGGCCTGGATCGCCATCATCCCGGTATCGGCCATTCCCGCGCTGTCGCCGGTGGCAAATCCGTTGGGACTCGCACTGGGCGGAGTCGGCTTGGTTGCGCTCATCTGCTCGGGGGTGGCAAGCATCATGGAAGCGGCGGCGCTCGGCGTCCAAGGACGCGTTGCCGAAGACGGGTTCGGCGCGCGCTGGGTCCAGCTGCGTGGCGTCCATCCGGCGTTCTCACGAGCGCTCGCGGTCAGGCTCGGACGCTGATGACTTCGCCGAACTGGTGAGCGGCCTCGATCACATCGCCTCGCCACGTTGCTTTGGATGCACGCCTTGCCGCGGCCTGGCAGACCAGGTTGCGCAGCTCGGTCCTGCCGCGGTCATACCAGCCGCGCACGTAGTGCCCGTGGGTGTGCGGACGGAACCGAGCAGCCCCGTGCACCGGCACCGTTGATCGCTCCACATCGAGAGTGGCGGCGCGGGGTGATGACGCGGCGCACCCGGCCGAAGTCGACCAGCAACCCGTTGCGCTCGGTCACCGTGACCTCGTCCGCGTCGCAGCTAGACTGCGGCGGTATGCACATCGGCGTGCTGCACGACCAGACGAGCGAAACCCTCGCAGCGCCTGAGAAGGCCGACTGATGCGTGGCCGTGAGCGAGCGCACGCCGCGGCAAGGGGGACCGATGGGTAAGGGCGTCGACCTCGGATTGGTGCTGCCCATGCACGAGCGGCCCGACGACGGCGGCAAACCGACGTGGGCGGACATCAGCACCTGGGCTCGTCGTGGCGAGGAACTGGGCGCCGACACGGTGTGGTTGGCGGACGAGATTCTCTGGCGAGTTGAAGACTGGCCAGGTCCCCGAGGCTGGTGGGATTGCCTCACCATGACCGGCGCGGTTGCGGCGAGCACGTCGAAGGTTCGCGTCGGAACGTGGGTGATGTCGGCGCTTCAGCACAAGCCCGGGATGATCGTTCGGGCCGCTGAGGCGCTCGACGAGATATCGGGTGGACGCTTCGTGCTGGGGCTGGGCGCCGGCCATGGCGGTGGCGCGGAGGCCTTCGGGTACGCAGCCGACAAGCCGGTGACGCGCTACCTCGAGGCGTTGGAGATCATCGTGCCGTTGCTGCGCGGTGCGCCAACTTCGACGTTCGACGGCGAGTTTCATCGTGTCAAGGACGCGGTCCTGCGTCCTCGTGGACCGCGGCCCGGAGGCATTCCGCTGATGATGGGCGGCCATTCGGAGGGCACGATTGACTGCGGCAGCCAAGTACGCCGACGTTTGGAGCGCATACGCAACGTCGAGCAGCCTGCCTGAAGCCTTTGCGACGATGACCGGGGAGTTAGATCGGATCTGCGAGAGCATCGGTCGCGATCCGACGACCATCGGTCGGTCAGTCGGGGCGTTCGTCGAGCCAGGTGACGCGAAGTCGACCGAAGCAACAGGGTTCGGTGTGGCAATCAGCGGCTCGATCGATCAGATCACCGAGACGATCGCCCGCTTTGCAGAAGTGGGCGTCACGCGAGTGGAAGTGATCCCCTGGCCGCCCTCGATCGATACGGTCGAGCAGCTGGAACCGGTGCTCGCCGCCTTGGCCAACGTCTAGCGATTTGAAACGAATTCAGCCTGCCGAGAGAAGGTGTCGCACTCTCGGGAGGTTACCCTCGGCGGTTCTTGAGACCGTCGCGTCCACCATCCCGCGACCCCGCCGGAATGGATAGCGTCTCGGCTCTCCCAGAGGATGTATTAGATCCCATAGGTTCTAGTCAACCTGAGGCGGCGCTTCCATGCGCCGGATCGAAGTCCTTGCCACCGCGCCACACGCCCCAGACGATGGCCAGCGCCTTGCTCATGCAGTGACCAAGGGAGTTCATCGCTGACTTGCCCGCGGCCCGCTTGCGAGCGTAGTGGGCACGGATGATCGGGTTGTGCTGCACGCCGACCACGGCCATCCGGTACGCGGCCGCACGCAGGTACGCGTTGCCGGTCTTGGCCATGGTCCAACTCGTCTCCGGGTTCGCACCCTTCTTCCCAGAGCTCTGCTCCTTGGGGTGCACACCCGCGTAGGCGAGCAACTGGTCGACATCGGTGAAGCGCCAGATGTCACCGATCTCGGCCATCAGCGTGGCCGCGGTGGACGGACCCACTCCAGGAATCGAGAGCAGTCGCTGCGACACCTCGCCGTCGAGCAGCGATGCGACCCTCGCGTCCGCGCTGGCGATCTGCGTGTCAAGCAGGTCGTGCTGAGCGATCAGCAGGCGCATCTCGAACCCCACCTGCTGCTCGAGTTCCGGCGCCGCCACCAAGTCCTGAGCCAGCTGTTTGAGCTGCGCCGCCTTCAGTGGTCCGATCACACGCCCACCGACGCCTGGCCGCTTGAGCCGTGCCAAGCGGTCCTGGTGCATGCGTGCCACCGCGACGGCGGTTGGCGCGTGCCGGAGCACCGCCAAGGCGCTGACACAGGTGGGGTCGTCCCACACCTCGCGCAACTCGGGAAAGCCGATGTCCACCAACCGCTGAATGCGCTGGCAGACCTGGGCCTGCTCTCGCACCAGGCGCATCGCGAACCGTGCCGCCTCCTTGAGCTCGGCCCCCACCAAAGGCTCGCTGATCCGCGGCTGGTCGTGCGTTCCCAACGCCGCAAGTGTGCGCGCGTCGGCCGGGTCGCTCTTGCTCCGCTGCAGCCGGCTTTTGGCAAAGTACTTGGCCTGCAACGGATTCACCACCGCCACCGGGTAGCCCTGGCGGCGCAGGTGGCTGGCCAGGTTGAACCAGTAATGGCCGCTCAACTCCATCACCACCACGTCGATCGGCGCTCCCTGCTGCACCATCCACGTATCGAGACTTGTGAAGCCGCCGCGCTGGGTGGCGATGTTGAGCACCTTGCGCTCCGCCTCGCGTTCACCCTGGCGACACAAGGCCACCGCGCATTTGTATGCCCCCACGTCGATCCCCACCGCCAGGCTCATACGCACCTCCTGTGTCGGTTGCGACCCCAGGGGTCCTCGCCTTGCTTCGTCGCCGCGTGGGCTGATGCTCCATCACCGGTCATTGCCGTCGGATCCCAATCACCGCTCGAAGACGAAGCACGAGGGCCGGTCACTAATACCGTCGGTCACAAGCCGGATAGCGATGTGCCGGTCTCCCCGTCGAGGTCAGTTTTGATGCGATTCTGACCCTGCCAGGAGATATATCAGCGACATACGAGGTCCTCGAGGTTCGTTGCTCCGTCATGCCCCCAAGGCACCACGTGGTGTCCCTAAGTCCACAAATGTAGGTCGATAGGAACTGTCCCGATTTGGTCCATGAATGGAAACCGGGATTGACCTCTTAAAACCGCTCCACCCAGCGCGCCCGCCACGCTGGAGCCTCAAGCGTTGGTGCGAAGTACGCGACCTGGTTTCGGATCTTGCCATCACGAAAATGGAAGATATCGACGGCGTGCCATACGCTTCCGTCGGGGTAGCTGACCCGGGACTCGCTCACGTAGTCGTCGCCGGTACCGGTGATCTTGAGGACGGTCCAGCTCGGGGTCGTGACCCATCTGTCTTGGCTGCCCGTGATGCGATGGGTTTCAATGTCAGGCAGTCCAGCGGGATAGTTGTCGTTCATCTCGCGGTTGTTCTGTTCGCCGCGAACGCGTTCTCCTGACTGCGGCATCTCCCACACGTAGTCCCGATCCAAGAGCTTGGCCAAGACGGCCCAATCGCGAGAGTTCAGCGACTGCCAATACTTCTCGACCGTCTCGCGATTGCTTGGGGTGGCCACGCTGGGCATGGTAGTCCCCTCAAGGCGTTGAGGCTTGTTCCCTCAGCGGCCCGACGGGGTGTATCAGCGATGCACGAGGTTGGCCAGTGCTGTGCCGCTCCGCCGTTCGTACCCCAGTTCGACGCGCGTCGACACTCGCCCGCTCCCTTGGGTCGAGTTATCCCGCCTTCCGACCCGACGGCTACGCCTGCTCGGGCAAAGGCATCGAATGCCACAACACCAGCTTCCAGGCGCCGCCGTCGCGACGGAGGATCAACGTGGTCGGAGCGGAGATGTGCTGCGGAATGCCGTTCATCGTGTAGTCCTGATCGATCCAACAGGTCAGTACCCCTGTTTCCCCCCAAATGCGCTCCTCCGCATCTCGAAGGTGCACCGACATCACTCACCGCGGCTATCACCTCGCGGAGATAATTGTCTACGTCACTTCTGCCGCGCAGCCAGCGTCGCTAGATCTCGTCGACGCTCTGGAGGTCCCCCGTCAACATCTCCTTCATCCGATCAGCATCGAAGGCGTCCAGCGCCGCAAAGAAGTCGGTTGCGACATTTCTCAGCTCGTCTGGCATCAAACGGGTCCTCCATGGTGGTCTGCAACTGCCGAGTCACCATCTATGAGCCGCACGATCGCAGCGTAAGGCAGGGGTGCCCGGCCCCCGCTGCCGAGATACGACGCATGTTCGGCGTTGGTGCAGATCGCGTCAATCACACTAACCAGTGATAGGCGCGCATGCTCCGGTGACGCTCGGCCCTCGATTTGGTTACCATAGGCGCACCAAACTCGTCAAACAGGCCAGGCGGGGGGCCACCGACACAGGGGGGGATGCCCATGGTACTTCCGCGCGGTGGCATATCTGCGGCTTGGGGTGCCGTCAGACGACTTGTCACCGGATTCCTGATAGCGCTGGTGGTGGGATTGCTCAGTGTGGGCGTCACTGTCCGCACCGGTCATCTCAGTCTTGAACCCGTGCTATCGGGCTCGATGCAGCCGACCGTGTCGGCCGGCGATGTCGCCGTGCTCTGGCAGGTGCCGACCTCCAGCCTGAAGGTTGGCGACGTCATCACCTTCTATCCTCCGGGCGACGTCAGCACTCCGAAACTGCATCGGATCATTTCTCTGACGCGAACCGCAAAAGGGATCGCGATCAGGACCAAGGGGGACGCCAATCGAGTCTCCGACCCGTGGGGGCAGGTCGCGCTCAGAGGCGCAATCGCCTATCGGATGGTCGGGGTCGTGCCGCTCTTCGGCTATCTGGCAGTAGGGATAGGTCATTTCGCGGCCGGCCTGCTGCTGATTCTGGCAGGGGGGCTTTTGGGCCTCGTGGCCCTCAACACTTTGCGGCACTCGCCGCGCAAGGACCGCAGTGCGGTCAGGGGGACTTAACCATGAACCTGAAGAGGACTATTCTCTTCCTGGCAACCGGTGGCGCTGCCATCGGGCTGATCGGCGCCGGCGTCGGCGCGACATTTACGGACAGCGCCACCGCGACCGAGAACATCTCGGTTGGCACGTTCGGGATTGCGCTGAGCACTACGACCGTCGGTGCGGTCGTTGTTGACTCTCACCACGTCACGTTCACGTGCCCGACCATCCTGTCCTCGGCTCCAGGGTCGTGCCCGCTCTCGTTCACGGTCACGTCGACGGGCAGTATTCCGGCAACGGTCACGGTGTCGTCGGTGGTCACCGGTGATTCCTCGTTCACCAACTCGATGGTCGGCGGCGGGACGCCGGTACTGCTGAGCTCGCCGCATACCTATAGCGGCGGGTTGCAGTGGACGAACCCACTCACCAACGCTGATCTCGGGCAGTCGGCCTCGATCACTTACACGATCAGCGCGACCGGTTAGTTGGGCGTAGGGAACCTACGTCATGAACGTCCGCAGATGGGCTGCGGGTATCGGGTTCGTTGGCGCGCTGGCTCTCATCGGAGCTGGTGTCGGAGCGTCCTACTCGGATAGCGCGACAGCAGTCGAGAACCAGAATGTCGGGACCTTCGCCTGCACCCTAACTTCAACTGACCCGAACGCGGTGGTCACCAATGGTGGCCATACGCTGACGGTGAGTTTGCCGCCGATTCTCAGTTCGGTTTCGGGGAACTATCTGAACGATCTCACGGTGCAGAACACCGGGACGATCTCGATGGTAGTTCACTGGACGATCGCAACCGGCGGCAGCATCGTGTGGCAGCCCTCGGGACGCATGGGGTACGCAGCGGGGACGATCGCCGATCCGCTGAGCACGGACCTCACGCTCGCCGCCGGGGCCGCTCACACTTACAGCAGCGTGGGCTTCATATGGGCCACGCTGACAAACGCCGACCTTGGACAGACGGCATCGGTGAGCTACACCGCGAACTGCGGAGAAGTCCCACCCCCAGCCCTGTCGAAGATCAGCTACGTCGGAGCCAACGACGCCACGGGCAACACGGTAGGGCTGCCAACTGGTTGGCGGCCGGGTGACCTCGCCATCTCATACGCCTGTGGACCGGCGACGGGCGGCTCGGCGATGACGACGGGTGTGCCCACTGCCCCTGGTACCTGGACCGGCCTGTTTGGGTCGCGGAATGGGTACACGTCTTGCACTACGATGACCGCGCGGCATGTCCTCGCGGCTGGTGATGGCAACGTGGTTGTCACCAACGCCCAGCGTGTCGCCGTGTTCGTCTATCGAGGCGCGGCCGGAACGGGGGGCGTGTCGGTCGCTAACCCGGGAAACAATCAGAACTGGGCCTGCAACGTCGGAACGTTGACCAAGACCAATAAGTCGTCGTGGGTGCTCTGCATCGGCGGCGATGGGTCCGGCACGTTCAACGTCGCAAGCGCGTATGGCCCAACGGCATTCGCCGGAACCGTCAACCGTTCCTCAGGATTCACCGACCATCTGATCGGCGCTTCCGACACCAACGGTGGCGTGGCGGCATGGAGCGTTCCCAGCTACGCCAGCGGTGACTACGCTCACGGCGGGGCAAACTGGGGCATCGAGCTAATCTCCTCATAGCCGTTCGGATACGGAGGGGCGGGCAGCAGTGCCCGCCCCTTCGTCGCATACAGACCGAGACACGCCCGTTGACGTCATCGCGAATCGAGTCTCCGGGATCCTCGACCAGGTCATCACCCGGCGAGCTGCCGCTCCCGACCTCGAACCGACCGCGCGCGGCCGCAGGGTCTCGCGCGTTCCGGCCGTCCGGCCGGCTACAGACGTTTCCCGCGACATCCAGCTTGTGGGGACCGGGCAGCCCCGTGCCTGGCGCGACTACGCAACTATGGGCGAGGGCGCTCGCTCACCCCAGCGTGCAATTAACACACCAGAGCGGATGCAAGGCTTGGTCTGTGACTGGGGACACTATTCATTCCCGCTCGAGCTGGTTTGAGGTCGCATGCGGACCGCGGGAGGAGATGGCGGGCAACGCGGAATGAAGCATCCGCGCCAGGCGCCGATGGCTGTGAACAACTTTGATGTGTGGATCACGTGGTAGCCGGGGCGTTGATTCAGCATGAGCGGGTGCTATTGGGGCATCGGAGCGTAGTACGCGCCTCGTACCCCGACGTCTGGGACCTGCCGGGGGCATGTCGAGTTTGGCGAATCCCACCGCGATGCCCTCGTCCGTGAGCTGGCCGAGGAGCTCGGCATCAGGATCACTTGGCTCTCATGTCGCGCCGCTTGCTCGGCTCCATCCGACCGTGCAACACGAGCCTAGCCTTGAGTTGGCGATCTGGGTAGTGACCGAGTGGACGGGCGAAATAACCAATTGCGCGCCGCGAGAGCACGACGAACTGAGGTGGTTCGGCGCTCATGAATGGCCAGCCCTAGGGCTGGCGCATCCCGACTACAGCACCCTGCTGGCCAAGGCGATCGCGGCGGCCGCGACCCGCCTCAGCGCCTGATTCTCCGCCACTCCGAGATCGACAGGCACCTATGCGAGAGTCGTCATCATGCACGCGGTCTCGTGCATCCGGCATCGCGAACGCTTCCATTTGACAAATTATACCAAACACCTGTTCGCCCGCGGCACAAGGCAATGTGGTCCCCTGGCAGGTTATAGACATTACCGGCAATAACCTGCCCTGATCGTCCCGCTGCACGTGCGAGGTCCTGTTCGTCCCGGGCGTTCGAGATCCAGAACGGCGACTTCGGGATGTGGCCGTGTCGCGCACGCATTCGATTGCGTGGGTTAGGACCTTGTCATTCTCGGGCCCGCAACTCGGTGGACAGAGGTCAGCGCACCTCTCCCTGCTGGACGGTCTTCTCGATGCGCCGCGCCGGGTGTGCGACCAGCGTGTAGACGCCACCGATGGCCACGATCACAACCACGATGAGCAGGGTGATCCAGTCGTAGTTGAACAGCGCCCCCCGCGGGCTCGTGATGCCCGACGGGATGAGGATGTTCACCAGCATGGCCAGGAGCCAGACGCATCCCGCGACCATCACCGGGATCGCCCATTTTCCGAGCCGGAACGCGCCCTGGGCCTGCCAGCCGCGGAGCCGGGCGATCAACGCCGCGACGACGACGAGCAGGAACGAGAGATAGATGCCCGAGACGGCGAATGACACCAGCAGGAAGAGCGCGTTGACCTTCGCCGGAATCGTGATGAAGGCGATGGTGATGTTCGAGGACGGTGTGAAACGAGCGAGTACCGCGAAAAGCGACGGGGATGACCGCTGCGACGAGCAGCGCATTCACCGGCGTGCGGAATCGGGGGGAGACCCGCGAAAGGGTCGCACTCGCGGGCAGGGCGCGGTCGCGACTGTAGGAGTAGATGAGCCGCGCCGCCGCCGCCTGGATCGCGAGCCCGCAGCTGAAGAACGCGAAGCACACAACAAAGAGTGCGAGGTCCTGGAGGAAGGCGCTCGAGACATTGGAGCTGATCAGGAAGGGCACGCCGCCGGCCACGGTGTTGGCAAGCCCCTTCGATCCTGCAGGAATGGTGAGGATGAGCGCGGCAACCAGCACGAAGCTCGTGATGCCGGCGGTCAGCAGCGAGGAGATGATGGCGCGCGGCACCCGCTTCGAAGCCTGCACCACCTCCTCGGCCACGTCTCCCGCCGACTCGAAGCCGTAGAAGATGTACACGTGCGCCAGGATGGCGACAAATGCCGCGCCGAGCCACCAGTTCCCGCCGAAGTCGACGCCGAGCGGGCTGCTTGCCGCACTCTCGGTGCCCTGGGTGGAGAACAGGTAGCTGATGTTGTGATGGAACCCGGTGATCGCCAGCAGGATGGCGATGCCGAAGGTGCCGATGATCTCGAAGTACACCCCGATCTGTGAGATGCGCCCGAGGAAGTTGACGCCGCCGATGTTGAATGCCAGCTGCACCAGGATGAGCAGCACCGTGCAGATCAGGATCTGATTCGGGTCCGCGAAGTTGATGGTGGTGTTGAAGATGTTGTTGATCAGCGGACCGGCGTAGAGAATCAGTCCGGTGTCGACGGATGCGACCGTCATGATCAACGCCCAGCCGTACATCCAGCCGACCCACCATCCGTAGTTCGGGTCCGATCAGGTTCTTGCCCCACTGGAAGAGCGCACCGGCGATGGGATAGTGGCTGCCGAGCTCGGCGAACACCAGCGCCACGAAGAGCTGACCCAGGACCACGATCGGGAGCAGCCAGAGGTACCGCGGGCCCGCCGTGCCCACTCCGAGCACGAACAGCGAGTAGATGCCGACGACCGGCGAGATGTAGCAGAAGGCGACCGCGAAGTTCTCGAAGAGGTTGAGGACGCGCCTCAGCTCCTGTCCGTATCCAAACTTCGCAAGCTGGGCTGCGTCTGCATCACCCACCTCTGGCGTCGAGACCACGGTGTCGCCACTCATCAGCGCCTCCTCCGTCCCGGACCGCCTCAGCGGGCGGCATGCGGGCGGAAGTATCGATCAGCGGGAGCGAGGTCCGCAACAGGTTCGGTCAGGCGGTGAGATATCGCTGGAGCGTCGGCGCTACCCAACCGGCAACGGCGGCGGGGTCCGCCGACGCGAGGGGTTCGATGCGAAGCAGGTACCGGCCGATGGCGAGGCCGACGAGCTGGCTTCCCACCAACGTGGCGCGCAGGGCCGCCTCTGGCCTGTCGAGCAGGACGGATACCCGCCCGATCAGCGCCTCGGTGAGGAAGCCTCGCAGTGACACCGCCGCGGCGTCGTGGGTGAGCGCTGAGCGGAGCATGGCAAGCAGCGGCTCCCGCGTCGCCTCGTCCTCCCACAGCCCGAGGAAGTAGAGGCAGACCCGCTCGCCGATCGTGTCGCGATCGCCGCTGCCGACGATCGCGGCGATGGCGTCCGGATCGATCGGCAGCTGCATCGCACTGCGAAAGAGCGCCTCCTTGGAACCGAAGTGATGGAGGATCAACGCCGGGTCGACCCCGGCTCCCAACGCGACGGCTCGCAACGTCGTGGCCGCGTACCCGGCTTCGGCGAACATCGTGCGTGCGGCGGTCAGGATCTCAGCACGAGTGTCGCCGCCCGCGACGCGCCGGCCTCGCGGCCTGCTCATCCGGTCCGGCGCTGGAGCGTGAGCGCCCCGAGGCCGAGCGCGAGCGGGATGCAGAGCGCGACGATGGCGAGGTCCTCGACGAGGCTGCCGCTCCACGCCGTCGAAGCCGCTGCGCGAGTGACCCCGTCCACCGCGTAGGTGAGCGGAAAGACGTCTGCGAGTCCCTGCAGCACCCCGTTCATCTGCTCGCGGGGCGCGAACAGGCCGCACACCAGCAATTGCGGGAAGACGACAGCGGGCAGCAGCTGCACGGCCTGAAACTCCGTCCTGGCAAGTGCGCTGAGGCAGAGACCCAGCGCCATGCCGAGCAACGCGTCGAGCACCGCGAAGAGCGCGAGCACCAACACCGACCCGGCGATGGTGACGCCGAGCGGACCGAGGACGAAGGCGACCACGAGGGCCACCTGGATGATCGCCACCCCACCGAACGCGATCCCGTACCCGACCAGCAGATCCAGCCTGGCGATCGGCATGGCCAGCAGTCGCTCGAGGGTGCCACTGGTCCGCTCGCGCAGCATCGCCACCGACGTGATCACGAACATGAGCACGAACGGGAAGATCGCGATGAGGATCGGGGCGATGTGCTGGAAGAGCAGCGGGTTGCTGTCGAACGCGTAGCGGAGCAGGAGCATGAGCAGCACCGGCACGACCAGGATCATCGCCACCGTGCGCGGGTCGCGACGCAATTGCGCCAGGACGCGCCACGCCGTTGCGGTGGTGCGCCGGATGCTCATGCCGCCGGCCCCGCGCCGCGGACGAGGTCGAGGAAGGCGGCATCCATGTCGCTCTGACCGGTGTGCCGGAGCAGCTCGTCGGGGGTTTCATCGACCAGCAGCCGGCCGTCCCGGAGCAGCAGGAGGCGCTGGCAGCGCGTTGCCTCTTCCATCACGTGACTGGAGACCAGCAATGTGACCCCGGCAGCCCCGAGGCGGTGGAACAGCGACCAGAGCTCCTCACGGAGGACGGGATCCAATCCCACGGTCGGCTCGTCGAGCACCAGGACCCTGGGGTTGCCGAGCATCGCGGTGGCCAGCGACACCCGTGACTGCTGCCCGCCGGAGAGGCGGTCGACCCGCGCGCCGGCTTCGTCCCCGAGCGAGACATCCGCGATCACCTGCTCGACCCGCGCGGTGCCGACGCCGAGCACCGACGCAAAGTACCTGAGGTTCTCGCGCACCGTCAGGTCGCGATACACCGAGGGCGCCTGGGTGAGATAGCCAACGTCGTGGCGAAGTGCTGGAGCGCCGGCCGGCAGACCCAGCACCCGCACCGAGCCCGCTGCGATCTTTTGAACACCCACGATGGAGCGGATGAGGGTGCTCTTCCCCGACCCACTCGGCCCGAGCAGCCCGGTGACCGTGCCCTCGCGGACCGTCAGCGACAGGTCGCTGAGCACCTGACGGCCCCCGCGGGTCACCACGAGGCCCTCGACCTCGACTGAATTCACCATACGGTGAATTATATGCTCGGGGTCCCGACCGCGCGTGCTCGGCTACCGTGACGGCGGCCATGACCCTTCCCCTGTCACCACTCACGGCCATGGCCTCCGCCGTGACCCTCGGCGTCGCCGACTTCACCGGGGGCTTCGCGGGCAGGAGGAGCAGCGCTCCGAGCGTCGCCATCGCCGTCGAATCCGTGGGGTTGGTCGCGGTGCCACTGGCGTTCGTGCTGCTGCCCCACGGCTGGGACCTGCAGGCCGCGCTCCAGGCCTTCGCCGGCGGCGCGGTCGGCGGTCTCGGTCTGGTCGCCTTCTATCGCGCGATGTCGCTCAACCTGATCGGTGTCGTCGCGCCGATCACGGGGTTCATCGCAGCCGCCCTTCCGGTCACGGTGGGGCTGATCGGTGGCGACCACCTCGAGATCTGGCAGGTGGCCGGCATCGCCGTCGGGCTCGCGGCGCTGGTGCTGATCAACGGGCCAAGCCGCGAAGGCGTCGGCGACGCCCGACTGGGCGTCACCCTCGCGCTGCTGGCCGGGGTCGCGTTCGGCCTCTTCTTCATCCTCTTCCACGCGGCGAGCCACGCCGGTGTGACCGCGTTCGTGAGCGGCCGGTTCGGCTCGGCTTCAGCCGCTTACCTCGCCGCCGTCGTGACCAGGACTTCTCTGGTGGTTCGCCGGAGCGTGATTCGCATCATCGCGATCGGTGGCGTGTTCGACGGGACCGGGGTGGTGCTCTACCTGTACGCGACCCACACGGGGCTGTTGTCCGTGACCGCGTTGCTCACATCGTTCTACCCGGCGTTCACCGTCCTCTGCGCCCGCCTCTTCACCCACGAGCGCATGACCCCGATGCAGGCGCTCGGCGCGGCGCTGGCCGTGGGTGCGATCGGCTTGATCGCGATCCCCTGAGCTGCGCGCGGTCTTGAGATCACGCCAGCGAGCGACGGATGAAATCGAGCTCGAGGAGCAGGAGATTCTCGGCCACGGCCTGGTCGTTCGCCATGTGTGTTGCTCCGGTGAGTGGAAGCACGGTGTGCTGACGGCCGGCCGCGAGCAGCGCGGCGGAGAGGCGCAGCGTGTGCGCAACGACGACGTTGTCATCGCTGAGGCCGTGGATCAGCATCAGCGGGCGTGTCAGGCCCGCGGCGTCCGGGATCAGCGACGAGCCGGCGTAGTTCATCGGCTCGTGGTCCGGAAGCCCCAGGTAACGCTCCGTGTAGTGCGTGTCGTACAGGCGCATGTCGGTCACCGGCGCTCCCGAGACCGCGACATGAAAGACATCGGGGCGGCGGAGCACGGCAAGGGCCGCCAGGAAGCCGCCATAGGACCAACCGCGAATGGCCACCCGCGAGAGATCGAAATCCGGCCAGGCCGCGGCCGCGGCATGCAATCCATCCACCTGGTCCTCGAGCGCCGGCCCCGCAAGGTCGCCTCGAATCGACCGTTCCCATTCGGGACCGCCACCCGGCGTGCCTCTGCCGTCCACAACGAGCACCGCGAACCCCTGATCGGCAAACCATTGCGATGCCAGGTACGCCCCGGCGGATGCCGTGACCTTCTGGAACCCGGGACCGCCATACGGGTCGAGCAGCACCGGGAGCTTGCCACTGCCGGGCTCGTGGCCGTTTGGAAACAGGATCGCCCCGCGGAGCCGGCGCTCACCAAGCGTCACGAGGCGCACGTTCACCGAGATCGCCGGGGTCTCGGCGACAGAATCGATGGTGCCCACCTGGCGCCCCTCACGGTGAACGGTCACCAGGGCACCGGGGCGCTCGAGGTCGCGTGACACGAGCACCGTCGTGCCGCCTGCTCGACGCGCCCGCCACACCCCTGGTGTCACGCCCTCGGGACGCACTGCAATGACGCCGTCGATTCGCGACCACGTGTAGATATCCACGCCGGTCGGATCGCCTGAAGCCCTGAAGACGACCACGTCACCGTCGACGTCGACCACGTCGCGCACCTCGAGATCCGAGGGGGTGACCGCCTCACCGTCAATGACCAGCCGCCTGGCACCGTCGCTGTCGGCTGTCCACACCAGCGTCCCGTCGGACAGCCGTGCGGGCACACCCATGACGACGTCGACCCACGCCGCGTCGCTGTCCTCGCGAAGCACCCGTGTCGCACCGGTCGGGGTGTCCACTTCCAGGATCCGCACGGTGCGCTGATCCCGGCTCTGGACGACAACCAGGAGCCCGTGCTTCGACCAGTTCACGGTGGTCACGTACTCGAAGCCGGCACGATCCCACCCCACCGCAACCGGCGCTGATCCGTCGAGGCCGACGAGGTGGAGTGTGACCTCGGCATTCTCGGTGCCGGCGGCCGGATAGGCGACGGCCACCGCCGGTCTCTCGGGATTGGACGGATCGGCGATGTACCACCGACGAACCCGCGAAACGTCGACGCGCGCGATCAACAACAGCGCCCCGTCCGGGGACCACCAGTACCCGTCGTAGCGATCCATCTCCTCGGCGGCGACGAACTCGGCCAGGCCATAGGTGACTCCGTCACCCTCCGGACTCGCGAGCACGCGGTCGTCGCCTCCGTCGACGAGCACCACGTGCAGCGCGCCGGACTCGACGTACGCGACGGCGGCACCGGTCGGATCCATGCGTGGATCGATCGCGTGGCCCTGGGCCGGCAACTCGGTGACGCCGCCAGTGCGCAGGTCCGCAACGTAGAGCCGACCGGCGAGGTCGAACACCGCTCGAGTGACATCGCGGTCGGTGGAGAACCGCACGATGCCACCGGACGATTCACGCGCCCGCTCCCGGCGCATCCGCTCCTCGGCGGGAACCTCGTCGCCGTCCAGCCGCTCGAGCAACGATGGATCGACGAGCAGGGTCTCGGCACCGCCGCCGACGTCGATCTGCCAGAGACATGTCGAGGGATTGCTGCCACTGCGGGTGCGCAGGAAGACGACTCGCCGGCCGTCCGGCGCGATCGCGAAGTCTCGGGGCACGCCGAGGCTGAAGCGTCGCGTCCTGGCTTGCTGCCGGGGGAAGCTCGTCTCAGCCACGGCCAAGATGGTCGCGCACCGGGACGCTCATCCGCCTGCCGGCGCTCAGCTGATGGTCAGGACAAGCGCACCCTGCACCCTGCCCTCGCGCAGCCGGGCGAGTGCCGCGTTCGCCTGCTCGAGCGGGAGTGTCTCCACCTGGGCGCGCACCGGAATCCGGTGTGCGAGCGCGAGAAACTCCGTGCCGTCGCGGCGCGTCAGGTTGGCAACCGAGCGAATCGTCCGCTCCCCCCACAACCGGTCATACGAGAACGACGGGATGTCGCTCATGTGGATCCCGGCGCACACGACGGTTCCCCCCTTGGCGACGGCACCGAGCGCCAGCGGCACCAGGGATCCCACCGGCGCGAAGATGATCGCGGCATCGAGCTCCTCAGGGAGCGACTGGTCGGTGTCGCCGGCCCACGCCGCACCGAGCTGCATCGCGAAGTCCTGGCTCGCAGTGTCGCCGGGCCGGGTGATCGCGAAGACGCGCCGTCCCTGGTGGCGCGCCACCTGGGCAACGATGTGCGCGGACGCACCGAACCCGTAGAGCCCAAGACGAACCCCATCGCCGGCAGCGGTGAGCGAGCGGTACCCGATCAACCCCGCGCAGAGCAGCGGCGCCGCCTCGACGTCGCTGTATGAGCGGTCGATCGGAAAGCAGAACCGCGCGTCGGCGACCGTGTACTCGGCGTAGCCGCCATCGATGTCGTATCCCGTGAATCGCGCGCGGTCGCAGAGATTCTCGCGCCCTGTCGTGCAGTAGACGCAGCTGCCGCAGGTCCATCCCAACCAGGGGACGCCGACACGATCACCGACCTGCACGCTGTCGACCGCGGCCCCGGTTTCGACAACCTCCCCGACGATCTGGTGCCCGGGGACGAGCGGCAGCTTGGGGTGAGTCAGCTCCCCGTCGACCACGTGGAGGTCGGTTCGGCACAGCCCGCACGCGCCAACCTTGACGAGCACCTCACCAGGGCCGGGCGTCGGCGTGGCAACAGAGCCTTCGTGCAGAGCGGTGCCGGGCGCATCCAGGATCATGGCTCGCATCGCGAAGCATCCTAGTCGGGCGGGATCCACCCGGAGCGGTCACACCCGGTAGACGCGGAGCAGATCGAAGCTGGACAGCGCTGTGGGTGCGTGCACGATGCGACCGCCGTCGACGACGAAGAGCAGCCGCGCGCCGGCCGGCGGGGTGTCGGTGGGAGCGATGACCAGCACGTCACCCGGCTTCGCGGTGTCAAGCTGCGCGAGCGTTGTGACGACGCTGACCCGCGCTCGGCGGAGAAAAGCGCTCTGCGGCGGTGCCGACCCGATCGCGTACATCAACTGCAGGGCCGGTTGGTTGAGCCCCGCGGAGAGCAGGAGGCGGTGTCCGCCGGATTCGGCGGCGGCGTACGCCATGGCCAGCGCCGGACCCTCGCCGGTCTCGAAGGCAAGCTCGGCTCGATCGGGGTATCCCGTGTAGAAGTCGACGAAGTAGGGAGCGGCGCTCGCGGCCACGAGCGCGACGAGCGCGGTTGCAACCAGTTTGCGCGTCTGCAGATGGTTCGACACCCAGGCGGTCCCCTCCACCATCAAAACCATCAAGAACGGGATCAGACCGGCGCCACGCAGGGCGTGCGGTGCGGAGAGCGTCAGCGCAGCGGGTATCGGTGCGACGACCACACCGAGCAGCACGAAACGCGCATACGGGGTCCGCCACCTCGATATCAGGCAGGCCGCGCCGATGATCATGAGCGGGATGGTCGCGTCGAGCAGGACACCGCCGAACCCGCTCGTCTGGCGCAGATTCCCGTCCCCGTGTAACACCAGGAAGTTCGGACTGAAATAGCTCGCGTAGTTGGCGATGAATGTCCCAGCCGCAGTGAGGATTGAGGGATGGTGGGCGAGCAGACCCACGTTCTGGAAACGCGCAAACAGGGCTCCGGGATTCTCGAACGACCAGATGCCCAGGATGACGTACGCAACCGCGATCGGGAACAGAAAGCGAAGGAGCTTCTCTCGACCGATTCGAGCGAAGCTCACCACCACGACAGCGGCGATGAGCAGACCGAGGAGACGCCCCACGGAGTACGTGTAGATGCAGATCGCCAGGGCAACCCCGGCACCCGTCCACCATCTTCCGGACGCACCGTCAACGCTCGCCTCGGCAACGCACCAGCAGGTGCACATCACGGTGAGCACCATGAGGATGTTCCCCTCCAGCATCGTGTGACTCTGCAGGAAGATCCAGGGTTGCAACGCGGCGAACGCGATGGTCGCGAGGGTGACCAGCGTGGAGTGCGTGCGCACGAATGCGATGCGTCCGGCCACCATCGCGATCGCGATGCCCGCCAGGACGCTCGGAAGCCGCACCACAGCCGCTCCGCTGGCGAAGACCCACGTCAGTGGCGCCACCAGATAGGTGGCGACCGGGCCCTTGTAGTCTCCGAAATCCGCGAAGAACAACGGGAAATGATTGCCAAACTGGTCGGTCCCGTAGTGCGCGATCGTCCATGCGTTGTAGCCAACACTGGCCTCATCGGCATACAGCCCTGGCGGGTCCGTGCCAATTCGGTAGAGGTAGAGTGCTGCAACGAGCGCCCCCAGGCCGAGGACTGCGTAGACGACTGGGCTGCGCCGCCACGGTCGCCTGGTCACGCCGGCGTCATCTCCAGGACGGCATGCATGGCGTGCATCTTTGCACGGCCCAGGACGGGGCGAAGTCGATGTCGCCGGTGCATCGAGGGCGGAAGCACGCGGTAACGGTTTGGCAACCCGGTGCTTCCCCCACACCACCCCGGGGTCAAACTCGGTTCAATGGCGGACGTTATCGAGCGAGGCCGACTGGGCCTGCCCGCCAGCGGCAGCCCGGCTGGAATCCATGGTCGGTTCCACCCCGATCCCCGCATGCGCGCCCTGGGGCTGGTCCTCCTGCGAGCTGGGGCGATCGCCTCGGTGATCGCGGGAGTGGTGACATTCGTGGTGGCTCCCATCCGGGGCACCTTCACGGGCGAATTCGAGGATTTCGGAGCGTACCTGGCCGCTGCGCACTCCGTGGTCAATCACACCGACCTCTACGCGCAGTTCATCCACCAGCCGCCCAACGTCGCGCTGAGTGGGTTCGACTACCCACCTTTGGTTGCCTTCCTCGTCCAACCGCTCGCCTGGGTTCCCGCGAACGCCGCGGCAATGCTCTGGTTGTGGATGACCATCGTGTGCACCGCAACCGCGACGGGTATCGCAGCCTTCGCCCTGCTGCCCAAGAGGTGGCCGCGCCTGGAGATCAGCGCGCTGGTCACCTTCCTCTTCTCCGCCGCCACCTACAACTACTGGCATGGGCAGATGAATCCCGTGATCTTCCTCCTGCTGGCCTGCGCGCTCCACGCGTGGCTGCACGGACATCAAACGCGCTTCGGCATCCTGATCGGAATTGCGGCGTCGATCAAGCTGGCTCCCATCGTCCTGCTCGTTCTGATCGTCCGGCGCCGATGGTGGCGCGCGGGCGCCGCGTGCGCCGTGACCGTTGCCGCGGGTCTCGCGCTCGGGGTCGCCGCCTTCGGAGTGGCAACCCTGCACGAGTACGTCACTCGTGTTCTCCCGGTTCTGTCGGCGCAGGACGGATGGCTCTACAACCAGTCGGTCAGCGGAGTCGTCAGCCGGCTCTTCGGTCATGCCGTGCTGGTGCCGCAGCCTGGGTCGGTGCTGATCAGCCTGGTGACCTTCGCGGTCCTGGCGGCCATGCTCGGCTTGCTGTTCTTCGCCGTCGGCCCCGCCGCGCGGAACCGCCAGGTCAGCGGTGCGGAGTTCGCTGCCGGAACCCTCCTCATGCTCCTGGCGAGCACGATCACCTGGTACGCGCACTATGTGACCGCGATCATCGTTGTGTTCGCAGCCGTGGGGCTCATTGCCTCCGATCGGGCATGGCGGTCGCGCGCAGTCATCGCGTCGACCGCAGCCTTCGTGGTAGCTGTCGGTCTCCTCGCCCCGCTGCTCATCGCCAGTGTCACGTCCGAGGCGCAGTTGATCGCGCTCAGTCACACATCGTGGTGGTGGCCGCTGACGCTCGTCACGTCGCTCCCCGCGATCTGCGCCGGCGTGATGCTCGTCGCGCTGAGCATTGGGCTTCGACCGCAGAGGGCTCCGATGTTCACCATTCCGCAAGGGAGCCCCCGGTAATGTCCTGCTCATGGCGCGACAGTCGCAGTTGGATTCCGCCCGCCTTCGCAGAGATCTCGGTCTGGCCCGTGCGCGGCGCCTGACCGTTTACTCGGCGGTGGGGGCGACCGCGTTCACCGCTGTTTTCGCGCTGGTGGCGGCCACCAGCCTCCCCGGCCACACCATCGGCACCACCGCGGCGACGCAGCCGGGCACCACCGATAACGGTGGACTCGGGCAACCAGGGTTCAGCACACCGATCCAGGCGCCGCAGTACGGCTATGGCGTGCCCGTGGCAGTGTCCGGCGGATCCTGACCCGGGGGCATCGTTGCTAGCGGCACTCGCCGGCCCCACCCCGATGTGGTACGCGACCCGTGCCAGCGGTTACACCGCCATCATCCTGCTCAGCGCGAGCGTGGTACTGGGAGTGCTGACGTCGTCGCGTGAGAGCCGCAGGGACTGGCCGAGGTTTGTGGTGCAGTCGTTGCATCGCAATGTCTCGCTGCTCGTCGGCCTGTTCCTGATCATCCACATCCTCACGTCGATCCTCGACCCGTTCGCGAGGCTCAACTTCCTCGACGCCTTCGTGCCCTTCGTCGCCTCATACCGCCCGCTGTGGCTCGGCCTCGGCGTGGTCGGGTTCGAGTTGCTGATCGCGATCACCGCCACCAGCCTGGTGCGCCATCGGCTCGGGTGGCGGACGTGGCGCGGCGTGCACCTCTTCGCCTACGCCAGCTGGCCGATTGGAGTGATCCACGGTCTGGGCACGGGCAGCGACACCAAATCGCTCTGGGCACTGCTCCTGGTCGGCGTGTGCGTGGCGGCGGTGGTGGCCGCGCTCGTCTGGCGCCTCGCGCACGCCGGACCCCGATTCACCGCGGTCCGGCTCCTGGGAATCGCCGGCAGCGTCGCCTCAATCGGCGTCTTGATCCTCTGGATGGCGGCCGGACCGCTTCAGCATGGCTGGGCCAAGGCGGCAGGCACGCCCGCGGATCTCCTCGCGCGCTCGGGCGCGGCAAGCACGCCCGCCCCGGTCACCCAACTCGCTGCCGGTCTCAACGATCCGCTCATCGGCAGGCTGGTGCGGTCGACCGTCAGTGCGACCGCGACCCTCACGGATACCCTCAACAGCGCCCTCCGGTTCGTCATCGTCGCCAACGCTGACGGCACGGGGACGCTCACGGTCACCCGTTCGGGGGGACAGGTCTGCCTGGCGGCCGCGACGATCGGCAACACGTCGGTGACCGCCCGCTGCGGCGCCGTGCTCGCCGCGATCCAGATCGTCGACCAGGGTGACGGCTCGATCGGTGGCACGCTCACGACCCAGAAGGCGACCGCGTGAGCGTCTCGATGGACGTCGGCAGCACCGCCCATCGCCTGCTTCCGGCACGCCCTGTTCCTGAGGACCTCGACGCGCACCTGGCCGGTTTCGGTCCGCGCGCACATCTCGAGCCTGGTGCGATGCTCGACGCCCTGGACGCCAGCGGTTTGCGCGGACGAGGCGGCGCCGACTTTCCGACCGGGGTCAAGTGGCGAGCGGTGAGGGACCACACCAAGCGCGGCGGCGATGCCGTCGTCGTCGCCAACGCCGCGGAGTGCGAGCCCGCGAGCTTCAAGGACCGCTTCCTCCTCACCTACCGGCCGCACCTCGTCCTCGACGGCCTCGAGTGCGCGGCGGAGACGGTGGGTGCGCGGCGAGTGGTCATCTATACGACCAAGTCCCACAGCGACGTCGAGGCGGCGCTGCGGGCGGCGATCAGAGAGCGGCGGCGGCGCGACGACAGCGATCGGTTCATCGACGTGGTGGTCGGCCCCAACCGGTACGTCGCGGGCGAGGAGACGGCCCTGGTCTCGCGCGTCTCCGGCCATCTCGCCAAGCCGAAGGTCGTCCCACCCCGCCCGTTTCAGAGCGGGGTCGACCGCCTGCCGACCCTCGTCCAGAACGTCGAGACGCTCGCCCACGCAGCCCTCATCGCCCGCTTCGGTGCGCCGTGGTTCCGATCGGTCGGCACCGAGCGCTCGCCCGGGACCGCGCTGCTGACGGTCAGCGGCGCCGTGCGCACGCCCGGGGTTCTCGAGGCGGCGTGCGACACCACCGTGGGAGCGATCGTGGATCGGGCCGGCGGTGTCGACGGCGAACCGGCGACGGTGCTGCTCGGGGGGTATTTCGGTCGCTGGGTTTTGGCAGATCGCATCTGGAACAAGACGATCGACGCACTTTCCCTCCAGTCGGTCGGGGCATCGTTGGGGACCGGCGTGCTCGTGGTCGCAACTGCCACGACCTGCGGGATCAGTGAGACGGATCGAGTGCTCACGTTTCTCGCCGGCCAGACCGCGGGCCAGTGCGGACCCTGTCACGTCGGCCTGCCCGCGATCGCCGAGACCTTCCACAAGGTGGCGACCGGCCGCGCCCGCCCGGCGGCGATCGACCTCCTCGTGCGCTGGTCGCATGACGTTCGTGGCCGCGGCGCCTGCAGACACCCGGACGGAGCCATGCTCTTCCTCGCCAGCGCGATGGACGTCTTTGCCGCCGATCTCCGCCATCACCTCAAGAACGGTTCCTGCAGGTTCTCCAATCAGCGTCCTCTGCTGCCCATTCCCACGTCAGAGTCGGGTTGGTGGTGAGAGTTCGCCTGCGCGTCGACCCGATCAAGTGCAAGGCGCACGGCATGTGCGGCGAGCTCTTTCCGGAACGCATCCGCATGGACGACTGGGGCTATCCGGTGATCGATCCGCGAGCGCTCTCCGACGATGTGCTCGAGCACGCCCGCCGCGCCATCGATGACTGCCCTCGCGCCGCCCTATGGGTGGAGCCCGTTGACGAGCCGGGTGCGCGAGTGCGGCCAGACGACTCCGACTGAGGTTCCGCCACCCGGCACGTCCGCGATCTGCCAGTGTCCCCTGGTCGCTTCGACGATCGCGTTGCCGATCGCGAGCCCGAGTCCAGCCCCGTCGCCTACGCTGGTGCCGCGGCGAAACCGCTCGAAGATCCGCGCACGGCGCTCCATCGAAATGCCCGGCCCGGTGTCGCTCACGGTGAGACGAACGTGGTCACGCTCCTGCGTTGCGGCGATGCTGACGGTGCCATCCGCAGGCGTGTACCGGCACGCGTTGTCGAGCAGCACCCCGATGAGTCGATCGATCCAGTCCGCGGGAGCGTCCACCAGCGCGAGCGTGGCTTCGTCACTGCGATTCTCGAGGTGCAGTCGCGCGTGCTCAGCGATGGGCACGAAGCGCTGCAGACCAACCTCTGCGGCCGTGGCGAGGTCGACGGGCTCGGTGACCGGATCGGGAGGCACCGCGTCGAAGCGAGCGAGCCAGAGCAGATCCTCGACGATGCTTCGCATCCGATGGGTCTCGTCGGCGACCCTCCGGAGGGTCGCGTCATCAGCGCCGGCGCTCTCGAGATTCGCCAGCGCGAGCGTTGTCTCGGCCTCGATCACCGCAAGTGGTGTGCGCAACTCGTGCGACGCGTCAGCGGTGAACTCGAGCTGACGGCGTCGGGCTCGCTCGATCGGACCGGCAGTCTGCCGCCCGACCACGAACGCGCCGGCGAAGACGAGGATGAGCAGGACCGGGCCGACCACCGCCTCGGTGACGGTGAGGGCGGCGAGTGTCTTGGACTCGCTGCCGAGGCTCACTGCGCCGACGAGCCGGCCGTTCTGAATCCGGACGCCGGCCACGAGAACGTCGGCGCCGGCAATCCGCGTCTCCGACGGCGGGCCTGCCTTGACGGCGCTTGCCGGGAGTGCCGGGGCGCCCGGCGTCGATGCAACGACGGCCCCCGCGGCGTTGACATTCCAGACGAGCACCGGGTCGTCGATGTCCGGCTCTTCGAGCGACGGCCCGCCGGGCCTGTGCGCCAATAGATTGAGTTCGGTGGTGAGGCGCGTGGTCGCGGACGAGCGCAATGTCCCGGCAACGATCACATCGATCGCAACGCAGAGGGCGACTGTCAGTCCCGCGACGACTGCAGTTGTGATGAGCGCGATGCGCAGCGCGTGCCTGCTGAGCCGTGAGCTCACGAACCCCGCTCCACGAGCCGGTATCCCACCCCGCGCACCGCTTCCAATCGCAGTCCCGCGCCGACGAGCTTGGCACGCAGCCTGGTGACGTGGACGTCGATGCTGTTGGACGCGATCGGATCGAGGGCATCCGTCCATGCGTGGTTTGCGATGGTGTCGCGACTGACCACCGCCGGGCTGCGGCGCACCAGCAGCTCGACAATCGCGTACTCAGTCGGCGTCAGCGCCAGCGTTGCGCCATTGACGGAAGCGAGTCGCGTCGCCGGGTCGATGGTGAGCGCGCCGGCACGAAGGCGCACGCCGAGCGTGGTCGACGGGCGGCGCATCAGAGCTCGGAGACGGGCGAGCATCTCCTGGAAATCAAACGGTTTGACCAGGTAGTCATCACATCCGGCGTCGAGGCCGCGGATGCGGTCCGACGGCGTGTCGCGAGCGGTGAGCATGAGCACGGGCGTGGACAGATTGCGTGAGCGTATGGCGGTCACGACATCGATGCCATCCATGACCGGCATTCGCCAGTCGACCACTGCCGCCGCATAGCTCCCGGTGACGAGCAGGTCGAGTGCCTCGTCCCCACGCCCGGCGACATCGACCGTGTACCCCGCGGAGCGGAGCCCGCGGGCGAGGACGTCCTGAAGCTTCGCGTCGTCTTCAGCGACGAGGACGTGCATCGAAGCGTGTTATCGAGACCGGCGAGACTGGCACAGCGGATTGAGCCTACTCCGAGATCACACCTTCACCGTTCTGCAAGGGAGCCCACGCTAGGCTGGCGGTTGTGAGGGCAGAGACTCCGTTGTTCGATCGCACCCTGGCAATCGCCCGGGTGGACTGGTCCCCGCCGCACCGCCAACCAAGTGTGGCGAGGCTGGCCGTCGCGACCGCGATCGCCGTCCTCGGCTCGCTCGCCGCCGACGCGATCCTGGTCGCCGTCGGCACGCACGTCTTCCCCGGCACCGCCGGCTATGAGCACTTCCGATTCAACGACTACGCCAAGCTCACCATCATCGGTGTCCTCGGCGGGGCGGCGGGCTGGCCCGTGCTCACCCGTATCAGCTCGGCGCCGCGCTGGTTGTACGGCTGGCTCATGGTGTTGATCAGCCTCGCACTCTTCCTTCCCGACGCGTGGCTGCTCGTTCGCGGTCAGCCGCTCCGGGCGGTCGCCGTGCTGATGGCGATGCACGTGGCGATCGCCGTGGTCATCTACTGCGCCATGGTGTTCGTCGCGCCGGTGCACGGGATCCGCCGCCGGCGCTGATCCGATCAGCGCGCCGCGGGTGGCGCCGTGACGAGTCCCAGCGGCGACCGCTCCATCCGCGTCGCCTGGGTTGGACTGAGCACCCCATCCTGGACGAGGCGCTGCAACACATAGCTCGTGCGGGCTTCGGCCGCGCCGAGGTGTCGAAACGGATCGAGCGCGCTCGGTGCCTGCACGATTCCCGCGAGCATTGCGGCCTGGGCCCAGTCGAGCTGATCGGGGCTCACGCCGAAGTAGCCGAGGCTTGCCGCGCGAATGCCGTAGTAGCCATGGCCGAAATACACGGCCGATAGATACATCGACAGGATCGCCGCCTTTGTGAAGTGCGTGTCGAGCTCGAGGGCAAGTGAGACACGGCGAACTCGGCCCCAGAACCCCTCGGTGACCGCCGGAAACAGCATGTGGGCCAGCTGCATCTCAATCGTGCTCCCACCCAGGTCCTGCCCGGTGACGAATCCCCAGAACGCGCGCACCAACGCGACATCGTCGACGCCGTTGTTCGCATAGAACGTGGCGTCCTCGGAGGCCACCAGTGCCTGCGCGATTCGATCCGAGGGAGCGACCATCACAGCAATCGAGCCGTGCGCGCGGTCGATCGCCGCGACGACCGCCGGTGCCCCGGCCACGCTCGGGTCGCTGGCGACGTTGACCTCGAAGGCGGTGGCGGCTGCGATCAGGCAGACGAGCACGACGCGCGCGGCCCGCCGCAGGCCCCGGTGGTGCGGCGGGGCACCGAGGATCGGAGCGGGCGGCCCGCGTTCGGGGTCCGGGCCGGGACGAGGTGCTTCAGGCGCTGAAGCGGGCGGCGGGTTCGGGGTGATGACGACCGACATACTTGATCCGGTTCGGCGCGACGGCTCGCGCAATCCTCTCGAGGGGACAACGCCCTCCTCTCCTCTCGCGTTTCGGAAGAACGTGAAAGCGGCGCCAGAAGACTGCCTTCAGGCGCCGCTCCCGTCAGGGGCTGATCAACGGCCTTGCGGCCCCTTTTGAGCTGCCGCGCGACGCATCTCCGCGTAGTGACGGCGCCAGATCAACTTGTGAATCGGGATCCATCGCGGGATATCGCGAAGGCCGGGAATCACCGGAACCAGGAACAGGAGGGCCGTGAGTATGAGCATCACCCCCACCACGGCGAGGTCGGTGTTGGCTGCGCTGATGCCCAGGAATCCGGTATCGGAGTTGAAGGGCGGAATCTGGTACCACATCGTGTACAACCAGAGCCAGGCCGAGCCCGGATAGCGGCCTGTCTCGTTCATCACTCCCCAGTCGCTGCCGACGAGCTTCTGTTGCGCGGCGAGATCAGCGATGTAGCCGCCGTCATCGAGGAAGAGCAGCGCCCGGGAGAAATCCGTCTGATAGAAGTGGTCGCTGGTCAGCAGCAGCGCGTCGAGGCCGCCCGACCTGGCCAGCGTGAGCATGCGGTCCATGAGCACGGTCACCGGCCCGAAGTCCCCAGAGGGAACCGTCACGGTACCGTCCGCAGCGACGGTTGCAGTACCGAGGGCGGTCGTGTAGCTCGTGAGCCACTTCTGCTGTTGATCGCTCGACGCCGCCTTGTACGTGGTCAGCGCCGACGCGAGGTCGGCATCCCCGGCAGTCGCCTGGGTGAGCGGCTGGAGCACGAAGTCATTGGGGGGGTTGATGGGAATGTGCACTCCCGCCCACTGCTCGGGAGCAAACGGGCCCCAACTCTGCGCTGAGCCGGTCCCGGAGTTGTACGGCGGTCCGTATCCGGCAACCACGGTGGTGCCGGCGAGCTCGCCGGAGGCGGTCGTCAGGAAGTCAACGGGGTTCGCCTTCGACCATGACTGCAGGGTCACCGACGGTACATCGGGCGACGACAGCACCGCCGAGAGGATGAGCACAACAGCCAGAACACCGAGCATCGCGACGGTGACCTCCTTGAGGAGGTCGTACGGGATCATCCGGATCCCGCGGTAGTAGGTCTTCTTGTCGACCTTGGCCGCCTTCACGGCGCCACCTGGAAGGGATCGTCGATCGGCCGAACCACGCCCTTGGCTCGCACCTGGATGATGTGCAGCACCACGAGCAGGGTGATCCCGATCGGCATCAGCATCACGTGCAGCCCGTACATCTGCCCGAAGTTGAGTGCGTTGAAGAGCCCGCCGATGCCGGTCGAGTTGATCGCGTCCTTGGCATTGATCGCGATCCACTGCGAGTCGAAGTTCTCCTGGATCACGTACCCGGTGAAGGCGGTGCCAACGCTGATCGAGAAGATGACGACACCGACCATCCAGGTCTTGGCTCTCCCGTCACGCCACCCGGCTCCCCAGAACTGCCCCCAGAGGTGGAGCACCATGAAGATGAAGAACATCTGGACGGACCAGAAGTGGGTGCTGTTGAAGAAATGACCGACCGATGACACATGCCACCATGCGGACCCGAAGAAGGCGAGCACCACGCCGCTGATCACCAGCCAGAACAGCGCGGCGATGGTCACCACCCCGAAGATGTACACCCACGAACCGATATATGCCGGCTGCTTGGTGGGGAGCAGCTCCGTGATGGGCAGCGTCTTCTCCACACGGCGCCGGACCGAGGCCGTCCAGCCGGTCTCATCGTCCGCCGGCGAGGGCGCAGCTGTAGCGGCCGGTTCGACGGTCCGCGGTGCGCCGGCCTCACTCATCACCGGGCTCCTTCGGCCGATGCGACGGGAACGGCGCGACCAGAGCAAGCACGAACAGCAGCACCATCACGCAGATGAGAACGAAGTTCGGCAACGAGATGAGAATGAAGCCCCAGTGAATGTATGGAGCAGGCGCGTCCATTGGCAGCCTCCGTGTTATGTGGGAGCGTCAAGCGGGAGTGTGTGCGTTCGCAACTACTCTGGGGAAGGGGAGGACGTCGCGGGAATCGGGTGACCTGCGGCCTATGGAAATGTGACCAACGTCCCGGCGCGAGGACGGCCTCCGAGGTGTGCGGACGTCCAAAGCGTGAGCCCCGTGGTGATCGACCTACCATAGCGGGCGTGCTGATCCATGATCGGTACGGTCTCGTACTGACGGTGATTGCTGCGCTTGGCGCGATCGCGGCTATCGTCAGCCTCTTCCGCCCACGGATCCTGCCGGCCGTGCGCCTCTATCTGCGCGTGACGGTCGCGGTGGTCGCGGTCCAGGTCGTGATCGGATTGGTACTGGTCGCGACCGGCGACCGACCCGCGCAGATCCTTCACTGGCTGTATGGCGCGGCAACCCTGCTGGCGCTCCCGCTGGCCATGTGGGTCGGCGACAAGCTGGGTGGCCGGGAGCAGCACGTCTGGCTGGCCGGCGGCGCGGTGCTGACCGTGCTGTTCGCCTTCCGCGCGCTGGCGACCGGCTGACCGCACCGGGAAACGCCGATCTGAGGACCAACGGCACTGGTGGCGCACTGCCCCGGCTGGTCACGATTGGAAGGTGATGGGGACCGGACTCATGCCTGAGGCGGGCTTGGCGCTCTCGAGCGCGAACGTCGACCTCGAGGTTCGGGGCGAGCGGATTTGGGGTTCGGACGGCGTCGGAGCGTCCGTGGGCGTCCGGGGGTTGTGCCCATACTCCGAGAATACTGTGGCCGGCTGCCGCCACTACCGCCCGGTCTCGGCCCACGGCGACTTCCCGGGCGCCGGCCACTGCGAGGAGGCGTCCGTGCTGAACGGCGTCGACCACATCCGGCACACGATCTGCCGGCGTCGCATGGAAAGTGCCGCCGGCTCCGGCCCCCACACTCCGTAGCCGGTCAGAGCACCGGACAACGATGCTCTCAGGATGGGGTCGCCAGCACCGACGGGCGCTCCGCGGTCCAACTGGTCCCGTTGAAGACCCAGAGAACATTCAACGGGTTGGGGCGACCCGCGCTTCCGATCATCAAGATGCGGCCGATGTGCGTATCCGCGAGGAGCCACGAGCCGTGATAGTCCGTGTCGACGACGGGTGATCTTGCGTTGACCTGACGCCACGTCGTGCCATCCAGGGTCCACGTCGACCCCACGCGGACATCTCCCCCACCGATGTACAGCACCACATAGCCGGTGCGCGGATCGGTCGTCATCGTCGCCGTGATCGGGTCGAAGGGCGCCACCTCGTTGGCCGCCAGTTGCGACCAGGTGGTGCCGTTCCATGCCCAGGTTTCTGAGCGGCTGTTCGCGTCGCCCGTGAACACCGCCACCACGCGCCGATGCGCTGGATCGGAGACCAGGACCGGTGTCGATCCCTCAACGGGAAGTGCTGCGGCCGGCTGATCAAGGTGCCATGACGATCCGGCCCACGTCCAGGTGTCGTCAGTCGTTGCCAGGGCACTGGTTGGCGCGGTCACGAGCACCAGTTGGCCGAGCGAAGGGATCGTCGCCATCCCGATCATGGTCTGCGTGGTGATCGAGAGATTGCTCCGCTTCGACCAGGTCGCCCCATCCCACACCCAGGTCTCGAGAGGACCGTTGGTCGATGCCGGACCACCGACCAGGACGATGCCGCCAGAGGTTGGGTCATCGGTCATCCATCCTCCAAGCAGATCCGGGCTGATGGCCGGATGGAGCAGGTGCCAGCCGCCGGCGTCGAAGATCCAGGTCTCGGGGTGCGGCACCGTTGGGCCTCCACCGAACCCGCTGCCGCCGTACATGAGAACCTGGTTGTGCACTGCATCGAACGCCATCGCGTCGCCCTCACGCGGGGCGGGCACCGTCGGGGCGAGCGTCACGGCCGGGGTTGGACCTCGAGGCTCGGCGGTCGGCGGGATGATTGCGGCCGTTGCCGGCAGAGGGGAACGGCTCTCCGGGGTCCTCTGGACCGCTGCCTGAACCCCGTAGAACGCGGCCGGGGCGACGACGATGAGGACGAGCAATCCCCACATGCGACGTCGAGGAGTGCTCAAGTGCGTCGGACGACCTGTTCTAGCGCCCGGTGGGAGGCGCCGGCAGCGGGGCGAGAACCGTCGTCATGTCTGGGTTGGTCATCACATCCCCCGCCACGATCTGGCATCTCTCCTTCATCGGGTCGCCCCGCGTCGATCAGGGTACTCGGCCGATCGCCGTCAGGACCCCGTGGAAACCGAGTGAGGTCGCAGCGGTCAGCGGCCGTGGACGGAGTCGCGGTTCCGGTGACAGGAGTCTGAGGATATGCGGATCGATACTGACCCCCCGACGAAGCTGACAAGCCGCCGCGACGCCATCGCAGCCCTGGAGCGCATTGCGCACATCCTCGAACGCGAAAGCGAACCTTCCTACCGCGTACGTGCCTTTCGCAACGCGGCCGCCATTGTTCGCGCGCTTCCCGATGCGGAGCTCGAGGAGCGGACCAGGCGCGGCACCCTCCAGGCTGTCGCGGGGATCGGGCCGGTGACCGCCCGGGTCATCGGGGAGGCGCTGGCGGGGGCGACCCCCGCGTACCTGCAACGCCTCGAAACGGAGGCCGCGCCCATTGCGGACGACGCGCTGGCGCTGCGCCGTGCACTGCGCGGTGACTGCCACGTGCACTCGGACTGGTCGGACGGCGGCAGCCCCATCGAGGACATGGCGCGGACCGCTATCGCTCTTGGTCATGAGTACATCGTCCTCACGGATCACTCACCGCGGCTCACGGTGGCGCGCGGTTTGAGCGCCGAGCGGCTCCGCGAGCAGCTCGACGTCGTGCGCGGCATCAACGAACGGCTCGCGCCGTTTCGCATTCTCACCGGCATCGAGGTCGACATCCACGAAGACGGCTCGCTCGACCAGGAGCCGGACCTGCTCGCGCAGCTCGACATCGTGGTGGCGAGCGTGCATTCGAAGCTCCGCATGCCGCAGGTGCAGATGACACCGCGTCTCCTCGCCGCCATCCGCAATCCGCACATGGACGTCCTCGGTCACTGCACCGGGCGGATCGTCGTGGGTCGAGGGAGACCCGAGTCGGAGTTCGACGCAGACGCCGTCTTCGCGGCGTGCCGCGAGCACCATGTCGCCGTCGAGATCAACTCACGCCCGGAGCGGCTCGATCCCCCAACGCGCCTGCTGAAGCTCGCGATCGCGGCCGGATGCTCGTTCGCCATCGACACCGACGCGCACGCGCCCGGCCAGCTCGAATGGCAGCTGCGCGGGTGCGAGCGCGCTGCGGCGTGTGGCGTTTCAGCCGAAATGGTCATCAACACCATGCCGGCAGGGGTGCTCATCGCATGGACGAGGGCGACGTAGCTCAGCCTGCGGCCCAGCGTTGCTCACCAATCCGCTCACAAGGGGACTCATCAGTCAACTCACCGACGATGTGACAACGCAGTTCGTGTCCGTCAAACCGGGGCTCGCCGACTACGCGCTCGAGGCAGCGTCCAGAGATCCGATCGTCTGCACGGCATCCGGCGGTGGCGACCGGTCGGGTCTGTGCGCTCGGAGCGGCATCTCGAACCACACTGTCACGCCGTCGCTCTTATTCTCGGCACCAACGATGCCGCCGTGCGCAGCCACCAACTCCTTGACGATTGCCAGGCCGATGCCTGCGCCTCCGCTGCCGCGGGCGCGGCTCCGGTCCGCGCGATAGAAGCGTTCGAAAATGTGCGGCAGCGAGTCGGCTGCGATCGCTTCGCCCACATCGTGGACAGCGACGCGAACCGATGAGTCGCGCCGGGCTATGTCCACGGTGATCACGGAACCCTCAGCGGCGGAACGGATAGCGTTGTCGATGATGTTGCCGAGGATCTGGCCGAGGCGCCCGGCGTCGCCATCGACGGTGAGTTCCCCTTTCGGCGCCAGGATCTGGCAGGTGAGGCGGTGGGTCTGCAGGCTGGTGCCGAATCCGAGGACAACTTCGCGGACCAGCTTCTCGAGTTGCAGCGGCTCGCGTGCCATGCGATCACGTGCCAGCTGCGCGTCCGCGAGCCCACGCAGGTCCTCGACCAATGCAATCAGTCGGCCCAGCTCGTTGTGCGCCTGCTGGAGCCGGGCAGGCGTCGCCGGGATCACGCCGTCGCGCATGCCCTCGATCAGTCCGAGGAGATTGTGGAGAGGCGTGCGCAGTTCGTGCGCGGCATCGTTGGTCACCTGCCGGCGCAACTCCTCGAGACGCTGCAATGACTGCGCGAGCTCGTTGACGGAGTCCGCGACGCCTCCGATCTCATCGCGACGATTCGTGGCGACCGGGATTGGTGCATCTCCGCGGGCCATGCGTCGCGTTGCCTCGCGCACCGCCGTCAGTGGACGGAGCGCGACCGTCACCGCCGCGAAGCTGAGTGCTACCGCGGTGATCGCAGCCACTGCGATGGTCGGGTAGATTTGCGCCTCGACCGCTGCATCATAGGCGCGCTGACCCGCGGCCGGATCGACGGGCTGTCCGGCCGCATGCATGATGACCATGAACTGCTGCTGTGCAATGTTGTGCATCAACACGATGATCAGGACCACTGTCACCGCGATGACGACGACATTGAGGACCACGAGCTGCCAACGCAGTCCCAGCGCACTCCATCGGTGGCACAGGGAGCCCCACACGCGGCGCGGTATGGCGGCCATTGTCCTCAGGCCACCTCGGCGGTGATCTTGTATCCGACCCCGCGGATGGTCACGATGGCGGCGTTCGCGTGTGCTGCGTGCAGCTTTTCGCGAAGCCGGAACACGTGGACATCGACGGTACGTTCCAGCGCCGGGGAGCGGTCCGCGGTGTACAGCTGATCGATCAGCTGGCTGCGGGTCAGTACCCAGCCGGGTCGCTCCAGCACCGCGGCGAGCAATCCAAACTCCACGTGGGTCAGCGCGACGCGCCGCCCGTCGATGACGACGTCGTGTCGAGTGAGTGAGAGCTCGACGTTGCCGAGCCGGATGACTGACGGCGGTTGGGGGCCGATCTCCGAGCGACGTAAGAGCGCGTCGACGCGCGCCAGGAGTTCGCGGGGGCTGAACGGTTTCACCAGGTAGTCATCCGCCCCGACGCGGAGCCCATCGACGCGGTCAGGCTCATCCGCCCGCGCGCTGAGGAACAGGATCGGCACGATCGATCCGGAGCGCCGTATCTCCGTGCAGATCTCGAAACCGTCCTTCCCTGGCAGCATGACATCCAGAATCAGGCAGCGTGGCTGGGTCTGGCGGACAACGCCCAGTGCCTCGGTGCCTGAACGGCAGACGATGACTCGATACCCGGCGCTTTCGAGATATGCGCGAACGACGTCGCACGTGGTCTGATCGTCCTCCACCACGAGAATCGGAGCTGCCAGCGACGCGGCTTCCTGCGGCTCGACCGTGGCGTCCACGGCCCGGGCCGCGGCACCGTTCCGGGCGGGTGTGTTGATGGTCACTGATCCCCATTCTGCGAAAGTTGCCGATAAGCCGGGCGGCGCGATGCCGCCCGGCTTCGAATGACGACCGTACCCGATGGTCCGGTGTCGTTCTACGCGGAGGCTTATCAGCCGATCGCGAGACCCGTGGCCGCGGCGGGAAGTCCGCTGGCTGCTGACTCGTTGACCACACCCAGATCCCCGGAGGGAGACACCGGTGCCGACGCAATCTCGGTCGTTGTCAGGACGAAGAACCAGCCACCCCCGAGGACCTCGTCGATCGGATGCACACCCACTGTGGCCGCAATGTCCGACCGCAGGATGAGTCGCCCCTCGGAGCCGATGTTGAACGACGAGACCGTGCCGGAACCGGCGTTGGCAAGGTAGGCGCGCGTTCCGGCGCCGTTCACGACCAGCCAGCACGCCGCTGCCTGGGATTCACCAACCTCGCTGATGGGATGCAACACCCCCGCCGCGCCAACCCGATAGGAGGTCGCCGCGCTGGCGCCTCCCGCACCACCGCCGGCGTCGGAGACGATCGCCTCGCCGCCAGCGCTGAACCCGAAGCCGTAAGGCGCGGTTCCCGTCGAGACGATGTGCCGCAGCCCGGCCAGCCGGCCGTCCGAGCTCACGTTGAAGGTGTCGATGCTGCTGCTCACCTTCTCAGTGACAATGACGTGCGCCCCCGAAGGAGTGAACCCGATCTGGACCGGCGTGGCCGCCTCCGATGACAGCGCCACCGGCGCGTGCGTGGACGGAATCAGCGCGTGGCTGGTCAGGAGAAGCGAGGCAACCGTGTTGCTGCCCTGGTTGACGACGACGACCCATCGCCCGTGCGCTGCGACACTCACCGGGTCGGAGCCACCAGACGGCGCCGCGTCGACGAGCCAGGGCGTCCCGTTGGAGAGGATCCGGAAGTACGAGACCGTGTCGGAGCCGGCGTTGACGACGAGCAGCGCGCGCCCACCCTCGGCGAGCGTCACCGCCCCTTGCGACCCGAGTCCTGCACCGGTGCCGTCGCCGCCGGTGGGAAAGCTGCCTTTCGAAGCCAGCGTGCCGCCGCCAGCCACCCAGAAGGCGAGCACAGAATTGCCGCCGTCGGCTGACGTCTGGTTGCTCTCCGTGTAGACGAATGAGCCCCCCGGGTCTGCTTGGGCGGCGGTACTGGCGCCCACCCCCGTCGCAGCGGTCACCGAGATGGCCCCGGCCAGCAACGAGCTCGCGAGCCCGATGCTGAGGTTCTTGATGGAAAGGTCTGCCATGGAAACGCGCCTCCTGGTATGTGGCTCGTCAGGAGCCATCTGTGGACACCGGCACCAGGGTCAGGCACGAATATTTCGTTGGCGTTTCCCCCGCTCCAAACTGCGGCCACGACCTGCGTGCAGGCAGTGCCTCGTTACGCCCCGCCCTGAAGCGCTGTCCTCGGGGCCAGAGCCTCACGGCGCTGCCCGTGCGTGCTGAGCGTTTGCTTGTCAGGTGAGGATATTCACGGCGCGAGCGGCGACGAGCGCCACAGTGAGCAGCGACGCCACGGATTGAACGCCCATCAGCGATTTGGCCACGACTGTCATCGGCATGGTGTCGGTGGGGCTGAACGCAGTTGCATTGGTGAAGCTCACATACAGGTAGTCAAGGAATGACGGCGACCATCCCGGCCGTCCTGCGCCCGGAGTGGCCATTTGTGGGAAGAGGAAATCGGGTTCACGATGAGTGAACTGATGGCGCTGATTCGGGCCACCTCGGTCGAGTTCGAAGTACCAGAGTCCGAACACAATCACGTTCGTCAACCAAATCGCCACAGATGAAAGAATCAATGCGCGACCGTTTTGGACCCCACCTTGGAGGAGTGCGTGGACGAGGAGCCCAAGATTTGCGAGGTTGGCAACCGTGACAAGCGCCACGAGCGCGACTACCAATACCCGGCGAAGCGAGGAGGCCTGCTTCGTTCGGTGCGGAGTGAAGGTTGTCAGAACGAGGAGAATCACGGCCTCCAAAGCGGGCACGAGCCAGCGAGGACCAGGAATGAGTTGTTCGGGCAGAAACAGGTAGAGAACGGCTGCCACCACGATCGCCGCCCTCGCAGGCCAATAGGAGCGATCCGCGGCAGGCACTCCCCACGCAAGGGCCTCACTTCGAAGTCCCGAGGCACGGAACCCTCCATCAGGGCTGTCGACTGGGGTGGCGGTCGTTGGGTCAGTGTTGCTCGATTCGGCTGCCATCAAGCCCGAGCGTAAGCCGTTCCGCCGGCGCATGGGGAGTTTGTCGTGCGCCAAATCAGCGAGTGCGGCTTGCGTGATCCCAGGCATTGATTTGAAATCGGCGGAGTTATCACAGCGTTGCCGTCGGTCAGTCCGGCACGCCCAGTCCCACTTTCGATGACCTGCGGCTATGGTGGATCGATGCCGACAACCGTCTGCGCCTCAACCTCTCGACGCGTGGTTCGGTATCGCACCAACACATACTTGGGGTGGTTCGGACGCGTCTTTGTCCTACTCGAGATCGTGTTCGGTACGTTGCTGCTTGCCATCGCACCTGCTGCCAATGGAACGCGGGCCTGGATTCTGGCCGCAGGCAGCGTCTTCTTGGGTCTCGGACTCCTCACGCTGGGGCTGGCTCTTCCGTCATGGCGGGCGACGAAGATCACCAGCACGGATCTACTTATCCCTTCGGGGCTGCGCTCTTGGAAGACCATCCCGCTCTCGGCGGCTACCGGAGTTGGCATGCTCTTTCAGCCGGGGATTCGGGGGTCGCGGATCCCCATGATGTGGGTGACGTGCATCTGGGCTGACAACTGGGGAAGGGTCCCTCTTCGATCTTTGACGTACACACCACTTCTCGCAAGTACGTCGCCCGGGCACCGTGGTGGCCAACGCGTTTTGCTCACTACGAACCCGTGGGACGTCGATCCGTTTGCCGTTACTGACGTCGGGAAGGTTGGTCACAGCACAGCCGGAAAGGCGGCGACCGACATCTATCAACGGGTGGTGGCGTGCCAGGGTTCGCACGGGCGACTGCTCACTCAGCACCTGGAGAAGCACGGTACGTATTCGGTTTGGGATGGGCCGCTCTATACGGCATTCTGGTCACCGGATGGTGAATATGCGCGCCTTGAGCGAAGCGATCCACCGACACGCGGTTCGGACGAGGACGAATGAGCAGTGGCGGTCAGGCTCCCTGAGCGACGCCATGGCGCGCACAGTCGCTCATGCCGCTGCGCCTGCACGCCGCTTCTGGACGAGCAATTTCATTATCTCGGTGAGCAGCTCGACCTCCTCAACCTCCTGACCATCGGTGGCTGCGACGACCACCCGGCGCTTGCGGTCGATCAGCTCCATGATCCAGTCGTCGATCGTGTTCTCCGCCAGCAGATGCCACACGGTCACGCTGTCCGTCTGTCCCTCGCGGTGGCAGCGGTCCCCCGCCTGGTCGATTCCGGTCGGCGTCCAGCCGAACTCCATCAGCACGACGTCGCTCGCCGCCGTGAGCGTGAAGCCTTCACCGCCCACGTCGATGCCGCAGACGATCAGGCGGCAGTCGGGGTCGGTCTGGAAGCGGTCCATCTCGGCGTACAGCTCGTCATTCGTGGTGTGCCGTGAACCGTCTCGGGTGGTGGCGGCGAGCCGCGCGCAGCCGGGGAAGTGGTCGGCGATGGCCCGCTGGATCTCGACGCGCTCCCCGAACACAACCAGCTTCTCGCCGGACTCGAGGAAGTCCTCGATCCATTCGATGGCCGGTCCCAGCTTGCCCCTGACGGCGAGGTACTTGAGCGCGTTGATCCGGACGAGCGCCTCTGCCCGCGCTGCTCGCCGCCCCGCGTCGGCGGCATGTTCCGTGATCGCCTGCTCTCGGGCCAGCGCGTCCAAGCCGTCGAGCGAGCGCAGGAAGGCCGCATCCTCCGCCGCGTGACGCTCGATCCAGGTGATGACGTCGTCCTCGGCGCGGTCATACTCCTCGCGGTTGGTCAGCTCGAGCGTGACCGGCGCGAGTAGCTTCGGCTCGAGTTCCGTCATCACCTCGAATTTCGAGCGCCGGATGTAGCACGTCTTGCGGAGCGTGTCGTTCAGCGCTTGGAGGTTCATGCCGTTCACATAGCGGCGCTTGTACTCCTTCGGGCTGCCGCCGAAGGCGTCCATCTGGCCGAGAATCACGATCTGTGCAACGAACTCGCCGGGATTGTTCATGATCGGCGTCCCGGTGAGGAGTAGCCGGACCTCGGTGTTCTGCGCTTCGACCAGCTTGCGCACCGCGGTCGTCCGGACGGCGCTCGGGGACTTGAGCTTCTGGCTCTCGTCGACCATCACGGACGCCCACTGCCGACCGTGGAGGAACAGCTTGAACTTACTCAGCGCCTCGAAGTTGATGACGACGAAATCGCTGGTCAGGGCGAAGAGATCCAGCGTCGCTCCCAGTACGCTCACGCTGCGGTGCGGCACCCATTTCGCGAGCTCCCGCGCCCAGTTTGGTTTGAGCCGGTTCTTGCAGATGACGAGGCAGGGGAACGCGCCGAGGTACTCGACGGTGCCGATGCCCTCGGCGGTCTTGCCGATGCCCTGCTGATCTCCGATGAAGGTTCGCTTCGCTCTGACCGCGTACTCGATGGCCGCCCGCTGGCAAGGCTTCAACGACTGCGGGCGACCGTACTGATCGACCTTCGACAGCGTCGGCACGTCGAACTCGCTCACCTTCGCTCGGCTCAGCTCGGCCATGGCTTCCGCCTGCTCACGCTGTTCCCGCGCCGACAGCAGGCATTCCTGCATGAAGGTCACTGTGTCGTGGTCGCCGTGGAACCCGTAGCTGTGGAGGAAGTCGTTGAGCTCGGGGAGCAGGTTCGTTGACGCTGGGACCGTCCAGCGCTTCGTGACCTGATTCCACGCCCGGTCTCGGAGCGTCTTGATGGCCTCCACCAGCGCCGGGTTGTACTCGAAAGCGATGGCAAACTCGAGCGGCACGCCGGCGCGGTCGCGCACCAGGACACAGCGGCGGTCAGCGGTGGACGAGCGCGGCAGCGCGACCTGCGTGACGCCCGCGTCGTCGACACGGCTTCGCTCGATCACCGCGGTGACCACGCCGTCGTACGGGTTCGGCGGTGCTGGCAGGGCGTCGAATTCGATGCCTTCGTTGACAAGCTGGCCGCGATACCGCATGCACATGCGCCACGCCTGATAGAGCATCTTCGGCGACCACTCGCTGGGGTGCCCCTCGGCGAGCTTGTGCCCAAACTCGGCGTCCATCTTGTTGAAGCCCGCGCCGTCGAGGGTGGTGGCGTAGTTGGAGCGCGCCGCGATCCGCTTGATCGCCTGGTGGATCGGCGGCGCAACGTCGCGCTCGATCTCGGGGGCAAGGCGCATCACCATGGATTCTGGCGCAGATCGGCCTTGGCTCCGCACCATGTCAAGCGGCGTCACGACGCGGCGGTGACCGCGGCAGAGTTGCGAGCTCGCCGCGGTCACCCGCCCGCCGGGTAACTCAGCTGACCGTGATCGTCCTTTGGGTGATGGGTCCGGCGCCATCGCCGGGGAACGCGGATCCGACTCCGCTGAACATCACGAGCGTGACCCTGTAGGTGCCTGGTGCCGCGTACATGTGCCTGGGGTTGGCGCCCGAAGCCGTCGCGCCGTCGCCGAAGTCCCAGAAGTACGTGATCACCGGCAGAGCACTCACCGTGGTCAGTCCGCTGAAGTCGATCCTGTGGCCCGACCTGGGGTGAGACGGGGAGAAGGTGAAGCCGTTGGTGAACCCGCTGTGCCCGGTGGTGACGATCGCGCCGGTCCCGGCCGACGACCCGTCGACGGCGAAGACTGTCAACCCGATCGAGTAGGCACCGGCCGACGGGAACGTGTGCGAGATCTTAGGAGTCGTCTGCTCGATGGTCTGAGCGGCAAACGCGTCGTTGAACTGCCAGACGTAGAGGGCGAATCCGGGTGATCCGATCGAGCCCGAGGCATCGAAGTTCAACGTGAGCCCAGCGCCCTTCTTGACGGTGAATGTCGCCGACGGAGTGGTGTCCGACGGCGAAAGCCGCTGCAGGCAGGTGTGGCCGACGTTGCTCCATTCCTCCTGATACCAGTAGAGGTGGCCGTTGATCACCTGGTTGTACGCGGCGCCATTGGTCGCGTGCCCGAGCGTGGTCCCCATCTGGCCGTCGCACTGGTCGCCGACCTCCTCGCCCTGACTGGCGCCGGCGCCGTCGGTCCAGGCGTCGTTCGGGATCGGATCGGTGACCAACTCGTTCTGCTCGTGGCTCAGCCCGCCGGAGAGCTCGCCATCAGCAATGCCGTTCGGATGGTTCCCGTCATCGCAGGCAGGATTGCCCGGGACGAAGGGATCGTCGGCGTAAATGAGGAACTGCGAGAGCGAGGTGTTCTGGTGGTAGGCGCAGTAGGCGGCCAGGGTGTTGAAGGGCACGATGCCCGCGGAACATCCGCCGAAGTTGGTCGTCGGATCGTTGGTGAAGCAGGATTCGACGTGTGGCGGCGTGAGCAGGAAGTACTCGTGGCTCAGATCGGCCTTGAGGCCATGAGCAGCGACGAACTTCACCAGCTCCTGCTGGATCTGGGGGTCCGTCACGCAGGCGACGACTGGACTGTTCACCGGGCACTGGGTCGCTGGATATGGGTCCTTGTCGACCAGGACCCCCCCGAACGTCGTCGCGTAGCTGGAGTGGGCGCCGGTCAGGTCGGCGTACTGTGCTGAAACCGAGTCGGTGTTCTGGACGCCGCCGCTGTCGTGGGCAAGATCCGTGAACCACTTCTTCAGCCCCGAGACGTACCCGGGGGGGTAGGCGCTCAGGCCGCCCGGGCTCCACATCAGCATGTAGTCCGTATTCGACGGCATGACCGGGCCGCCGTTGTAGTCCATGTTGGTGAAGACCTGGTCGAATCGCACCTTGGTCCGCAGCGGGACGATCGACGCCGGGTGCTTGGAGTGCGCTGACCCGCTCGAGCCCGTGCCGGACGATGCCGACACGCCCGAGGCGCCGACTGACCCCAGAGCGATCGAAGCGGCGGCAGCCGCCACCGGAAGGATCCAACGCCTATGGATGCCCATGCCCACCTCCTACCTTCGGAACGGTTTGAAGCCGAATTAGACCAGATGCGTCGAGCTCACCGCAATGGTCTATCGCATATACGCACCGAGGTTACGGGGGCTAGAAGCGATAACCGCGATCTCCGCGTTGTCCAGCACCCACAAAGGCGATGCGGTCCTCCCTAGCTGGATCCGGAACCGAGGGCGCGATCTCACCTTGTCCCGCCTCTTGAAGGTCGGGAGGGAGGACAACAGCCGCGGCTTGCGTCAGGATCTCGAGTTGCACGCGCCAGGCAATGATCGCCTCTCGCTGTTCTGACTGCGTGTTTGGCAGACTGGCGAAGTCTCCGTCGGGAAGGGCCGCAATCAGGCGGCTCCGTCGTTTGCGATTCTGCTCGTCGGCCGGATGATCCGCCGCACACCGCGGCCGCAATACGACTTGCCACGGGTGACGCACTCGGCAGCGCCGCCGCCGTACTCTCCGCCGCACGCAACGCCAGCGTGATCACCCGCCTCGGGATCACCGGGGCGATCTATGCCGCTGCCGAGTTCGTCGAGGGCTGATATCGCCGCCGCTACCACCTTTGTCGCGGCCGCGACAATCTGCATGCTCGTGGCCGGGATCGCCCTGGCGACGTATCGTCCGGTGCGCACCCTCGCTGCCGCCCAGGTTGTTGCTACGGAACGGGTTGCCGATGTGCCGGTGACGATCCGCGGGTGGCACCGGGATAGGGTCGCGCTCAACGGTCTCCTGGCGGACAACGTCGCGAACTCAGCGACATCAACCGACGACGGCAGCGTGAGCCCAAGCCGTATCTAGGATCCGACCCGGACTTGCAGTTGCCGGTCGGTGCCTGCGGGCGAGCTGTCTCGTCCATTCGGCTCATCAATCTCGGGCGCCAGCGGGTCATCGCGGATCGGTCGATACAAGGTCCGCAGTCGCCGGCGCCCGATCGGCTAACACGGCGTTCGTCGCGGCGATCAAATGGCGGTCATCACGGCCCCAACTGCGATGCCGTGACGAACCGCAACGCATGAACTTGGTCGTTGTGCGCACCCAGAATGTCATCCTGCGGGATTGCGAGCCGCTCATCGCGGTGAGACGAAGCTCCTGTTCACGACGTTCTCCATACTGCGCGCGCGCAGGGTCGGCACCGGTAGCCGTATCAGGTCGCACATACAAAACTTACGCCGACGGGTTACTGTCAAAAGCGCAGAAGAACCTGGTGCCGGTCGTGCAATCACCACGAAGGGATCAGTCCCGCTGGAGGCTGAGCACATTCGCCGCACACCGCGCGTTTCCGGAGTCGTGGCGGACGATGGCGAGGAGTGCACCACCTCGTGGGCCGAGTAACCCCGCGTCGTATTGACAGCAACGACTTCGATATCAACCGGCTACCAAAGGAACTCCACCGATGAAACGTTTCGTACCACGTGTTCGCATTGGCTCACAGCGAGCTGCGTTGCTCTCGCTCCCTGTTCTTGCGACCGTTGTATCTGCGTGCGGGGCGTCGTCCAGCCCCGCTGCCGGTCCGATGAACATTGACGCGACACAGACCTCAATCGGATCGGTCCTGTCCGGCCCCAGCGGCGACACGGTCTATACGCTCATCTCAGCCCAGGGGACGCCTCTCCCCTGCACAGGCCACTGCTTGTCGGCATGGCCGCCCGTCGCAGCGACAGCCAGCAGCTCGCCACAGGCCGGTTCCGGGGTCTCAGCAACGCTTGCCGTCGACGCGAGCGTGATGCAGGTGACCGCCGATGGCGCTCCTCTTTACTACTTCTCGGGCGACAGTGCGGCTGGCCAGGTGAACGGCCAGGGGATCAAGTCGTTCGGTGGCATCTGGTACGCAGTGCAGGCGAGCGGGCAGGCGTTGACGTCCGCCACCGGCGGTACGCAAAACCCCGCGACTGGCGCGGGCGCCACACCGACTCCCTCCGGCCCGAAGTACGGTTACTGAGCGGTTCGCGGCTCCCAGGTCAAGCCAGGGTTGAGCTCGGCGCACCGCGATCGTGCGAGCGCGGCGATCACCTCGGGCGGTTGGAGATCGACGAAAGCCAGCTTGGGCAAGGCGCGATCGCGGGTCTCAGGCGGCGGGGTGACGGGGTTCGCCAGCCCATCGCGAAGAGCGTCTCTTCCGGCATGCCTACCTATGCCTCGAGCTGTGGGCAATCGCGGGCCTCTTGTCGCGGCGCGGGCTCACGATGGCCAGGGTCTCCGATGTCCTCCCGCCATGCCTCCCCTCGCACGATGTACCCCACGTTTGCGTGGCTGACTCCGAAGACTAATGCGACGGATCGGTACGTGGCTCCGTACCGCGCCAAGCGCCTGATAGACAACACCTCATCGACCGTAAGCTTGGCATTCGGATGGCGTTCCCCACGCATTGAGCGGCGATTGTGCACTTGCTGCTCCCACGTCGTCCAGCGACAGTTGCCCGGTTCGTAATCGCCTTCGTTGTTGATCCGATCCAGCGTGAGGTCGTCAGGACACGGCCCCATGTCGGCGAGAAAGGCTTCGAAGCGATGCCATCGACGACAAACGGTGATTCCGCGGCCGCCATAGCGCACCCAGTCGGCGCTCGACGGATTCGTGCAACGCCTCAACATGCTCTTCCAGGCGTGGTAGGTACGAGTGCCGCCGCCTGCTGCTTGTCCGTGGCGGCGCGACATACATGAATCGAAGCGTGGCGTCGCGCCCTCATCGCGGCCAATCGAGCGCTTTGGCGGGGACGATGCCTAGATGCGCCATCGGTCCACCCGAGCTGCGCGTGTCCGACGGCAGCGGGAGGCGGGGCTCGAACCCGCAACTTCAACCTTGGGAAGGTGACGGTCGCTTTTTGTATTCAGGCGCGCCCGATAAACCCCTCAGGATGTCTATCCGCCCTCAATTTCGAGCGCGACCACGTGGCCTTCGCCAGTCACCATCGGCCAATCAAGTGGAGTGGACGGTAGCCATCTCAACGTCGACCACTCGGCTCCTGCACACTCACAGTCCGCCGTCCTCACCCACCCGATAACAGAGGACCCCGTCGAGTTCTCCTTCAACGTTGTGCGCACTGCACCGTTAGTGTCCGCCAAACCGGGGCAGGCCAAGCGCATCGGCGCCCTCAGCGCAGATCCCTGCCGCCGCGACGTTCACGAGCAGATCGCAGGTTTTCCGCAAGGGAGACCACTAACACCGCCGCACTGAAGATCACGAGAAGGCCTGAAGCGTCGTTGTGTCCCCAGCCACGAGCAGCGCCCCACGAGCGATGCTGATTGCGCGAAGGCGCCGCCGAGGGCGCGCGACCGGGTGGGCAAGTAGCGGCGTGCGCCGCGGGCGCGGCTACGTGCCTATGGGCGCGGGAAGCTCCGCAAACGCGACCTCGTAACTCTCAACCTGAGGATCGCTGGCACCCATCGCCTCCGAAGCCGTGGCACGAACAGGGCCGGCTTGGCTTGAGCTCGCCTCGAGGTCGCGCTCACCGTCCCACACGGTAAAGGCAATTGCCTCTCCCGTCGCGCGGTCGACCAGAAGGATGGCTCCCCGGAATCCCTGCAGCCTCGACATCTCGGGAATGACCCGTGACTCGAAGTGACGGATGCCCTCGTCGACCTTTGTCGGGTCGCCACCCAGGGTGGTCACGCGCACCCAGTTGCCGGCCTCGGTTGGCTGTGGCCGATGCTGAACGACCGCCTCATACACCTTCGCCTCCGGCGTGCCAGCTCCGAAGCTCGACGTGGTCTCGTCACGAACGCTCGTCATCGCGTCGAAGCTCGCCTGCGACGTCTCTCGGTCCCGCCAAAACGTGACGCTCACGGCGGCGCCAGTTCTGCGATCGACGATCAGGCGAGCACCACTGTAGCCGTCCTGGTCCCTGAGGGCCGGCGCAACTCGTGACTTGTACGCTTCGACGCCCTCGTCGATCTTTTCGCGGGATCCGTTCAGACGTAGCACTCGAGCCTGCACAGCCACAACCTCCGCCATTTCGCAGGTCCCAGGCCGGAACCCGCAGGCTCGCGACTCTACGCTCTGGTGCGGCACCTTGGCGGCGCTATTGAAACTGGCTCTGT
>CAVZQR010000015.1:0-26222 GCA_963777445.1 Candidatus Dormiibacterota bacterium
AAGTGTGTGTGATGTGAAGGCGCGAGGTCGGGAACTGAGGGTGATGAGTTCGGGGGTGGGAGCAGTGTCTGTGAGGCTGCTGGAGCTGTGTCTGTGGGTGGGCTTGCCGAGGTGCCGGCTGGGATGCGGGGAAGCCGCAGGCCGGATGGCCGGCGCGGCGCCCGTGGACGCCGGGCCGCCCGCGCGGCCCGCGCTGAGCGCGTACCCGAGCGGGGGTGCTGCTGAGGCCGGACGACGACCCGGCCTGGTACGGCCACCTACATCGGTCGTGCCAGGCCCACCACCGGGGCGGGGAGTGTCCAATATCCGGCGGACGCGCCGGATGGTGTCAAGGGGGGACTGACCCCGCGGTGTCAAGCATCTCCCGGACGTGAAGGTAGTCACGGGGTGATGCGGGTGCGTTTGTGGAGGTGGAGTGGAGATGGCCGGTCGGTGGAAGACAGAGAGATGATGTCGAGGGTGCCGCGGGCACGCGGAGCGGATCGATTATTCGCGCAGCGACCGACACGGGCGCTGACCGCGAGGCGGAGTTCACAGCACGAGCGGACGCGTCGTTCGCGAATATCGCGACGTGCGCGAATGAAGCAGGGCGCACGAACCACGCGACGTGCGCTGGGTGCGCGACGTGCGCTGGATGCGCGACGTCTACGGGAAGCGCGAAGTGCGCGGGAAGCGCGAGGTGCGCGCAGCTCGCGCGATCCGCTCTGTTCGCATGTCCCGTGGAAGGCGCGAAGGCCGCTGACCAAGCAGTCACCGTTGGCAGCGTGTCAACGTCGCGCGTATGTCGCCGGGCGCAGGCGTCCTGAGCTGTCTGTCAACCAGGTCCTGGAACCGCGGCGTCAAGTGTCTACCGGACTCTTGCGCGCCAGAGCTTGCTGGAAAAGTGTAAGCGCTACGTAGGCAAATACGTGGCATGCTCGTGCCATGGCTATTGCGGACGTGTCGCCGGATGCCGGCGATCCGCGCACCATGCCCCGCGTGCAGCAGGCGAATCTCCCGTGGATTTCCAATGAGTTGACGTCGCTTCAAGGCACACACGGAGTCCACGCTGACACGGATGCACGAGGCCGACGAGGAACGCCCACCACGCCGGCGCACTTGCTCGAGTCGGCCGCGCCGACAGCTGCCGAGGTTCCGCCTGCAACGACACGCGCTCCGATGCTGCTCACCGTTCGCGACCTGGAAGCTGAACTGCAACTCGGTCGCACACGAACCTACGAGCTGTTGCGCTCGGGCTCCATCCCCGTTATCCGCGTCGGACGCGCACTCCGCGTACCGCGCGATGCGCTGCGCCGCTGGGTCGACGAGCAGACCGCGTGACCCCGGGTTCGAGCCGCGTCAGCTCGCCGGTTGTACCGGTCGCACCGCGTCGTGAAGCCCCTCCGGATCGAGGTCCGCACCGTTCGGCCACACCAGCGTGCCCAGCTCCGGATCCACGCTGACGCTGTTGAACTGAGCAATGTCACGGAGCGGCTCGAACATCTCGCCCCAGAGCTCGTCGGCCAGGTCGATGTCGCCGACGACCCCGTCGCTGAACGTGAGCCGGAGCCTGTACTCACCGAGGCGCTCCACGCGCGTGACCTTGACCATTTCCCAATCCTATGCGAGCGGCTCGATGGACGCCAGCGCCGTGCGCTCGATCACACGTTGCCAGTTGTCTCGCAGCTCCTGCTCGTGCAGAGCCGCCCATTCCATGACATGCCCGAGCGCCCGAACCGGCAGCGAACCGTCGAGCACCACCAGCGGCTCGATCCCGATCGACGCCTCATGCTCCCCGTAGGTCGCGTGAAAGTGGGCCGCATGGTGTTGCCCGCCGGTCTCCCAGTACATGGTGATGACGATGCCGTAGAAGGCGCTGATCCGCGGCACGTCAACCCGTGGTGATCAGGCGGGTGATCCGGTCGGCCGCGTCGTCGTACAACTCCTGGAGGACGTCTGCGTACGTGTCGGCCGTGATGCCGATCGTGGAGTGTCCGAGCACAGTGCTGACCACCTTCAACTCCGTCCCGCTCGCCAGCATCAGGGTCGCGGCGGCATGGCGCAAATCGTGGAAGCGACGCACGGTCAGGCCGGCTCGGCGAAGGCCCGTCTCGAACCGATGGGTCATCCCGGTCGGCTCCACCGGATGACCGGTGGGGCGCGTGAACACCAGCCCGGCGATCGGCTCGTGCCAGGCCGATCCGATGTGGAGGCGAGCCTCGCGCTGTCGCTGCCGCTGGACTGCGAGCAGCGCGACCAGGGGATCGGGAATCCGCAACGTCCGCCGAGACCGCTTCGTCTTTGGCTCGAGGATCTTGAAGAGCACCTCCGGGTCGGATCGCTGGTCACGAGGAATGCGGTGCAGCGCGCCGGTCACCCGGAGCACCTTGCGCTCGAGGTCGACATCCTCCCAGCGCAGTCCGAGGATCTCGCCCTGACGCATGCCGAGATACAGCGCCATGCCGACGACCGCCTCGAGCTCGGTGCCGCGAAAGGCGTCGAGGATCGCTCGCGCTTCCTCGGGGCGCATGGCGGCTGCCCTCGTCGCGGACACCTCGAGGGGCTCGGCGAGGGCCGCGGCATTGCGAGCCACCGTGCCCCATCGCTGCGCGTCAGCCAGGGCCGAGCGCAGGACCGCGCGAGCATGGTTGACGGTTCGCGGGGCCAGGCCGCCGGCGACCGCCTGCCGCATCGCGAGGTTCACCTGCTGCGGGGTCAGCTGCGCCAGCTTGACCCTCCCCAGGAGAGGAATCAGCTGGTACTTGATGAGGCTGCGGTACCGCCGCATCGTGGTCGGGCGGATGCTGGTCTGCCCCTCGATCCAGGTGGCGAGGAAGTCGCCCACGGTCTGGCGGTCGGAGGCCGGCGCCACTCCGAGAGCGAGCCCGCGGATTGCCGCATTCATCTTCGCGACCGCGTCGGCGCGGCTCTTGCCATACAGGCTGCGCCGGACCTGGCGACCTCTCGCATCGAAGCCGACAGTGACGTGCGCCTCCCACTGACCCGGGCGTCGCTCCCGGATCGTCCCTTCACCAAGGCCTCGGCGCCTGCTTGTCACTCCGTCCTCCAAACGCCGGAATGTAGGGGTCCGTAGGGGTATTAGCGTCCTGGCGCCAACTGAGCGGGTAGCTTCCGGGCGCGCAAAGTCAGCGAGTTGAATTCAAAACCGGCCTGCCGGGAGAGGGAGTCGAACCCTCACGAGGTTGCCCTCGGCGGTTTTTGAGACCGCTGCGTCTACCATTCCGCCACCCCGGCCGGGTTGACAGCGTACCGGCTCCCGCCGGGAACCGGAACGCCTGCTGGCGCGTACCCTCAAATGCATGGACGACGAGGCGCTCCTCGAGCGGGCACGCCGCGGCGACCGCGATGCGTTTGCAGCAATTGTCACTCGCCACCAGGATGAGCTCTACACGATGGCACTCAGGATTCTCGGGACCCCGGCCGATGCGGCCGACGTCGTGCAGGAGACCTTCCTTCGCGCATACGTCAGGATCCCGATGCTCCGCGGGCAGACCATCCGGGCGTGGCTCTTCCGGGTCGCGATCAACTGCAGTCACGACGTCCAGCGCCAGTCCATCCGACGGCCCGCCGATCCGCTCGAGGACTCCGAGGGCAATATCGTCGAGCTGCCCGATCCAGCGCTCGGACCCGAGGCGAGCGCCCTCGCTCGTGAGCGCATTGACGCCGTCCGAGAGGCCCTGCTCACCCTGCACCCCGACTTCCGTGCAGTTGTCGTCCTGCGTGACGTCAACGACTTGAGCTACGAGGAGATGTCCGCCGCGCTCCGCGTCCCGATCGGCACCGTCAAGTCTCGGCTGAACCGGGCCCGCTCGATGCTTGCCAAGGCCCTTCGCGGGACCGCTGCGGCCCCCGGTTTCGCCGAGGAGCACGCATGACACCGCGCCGCCATCTCGACGACCTGTTTTCCGCCGCCTACGAGGACGAGCTGTCGCCCATCGATGAGGCACGCTTCCAGGCCCACATGCGGTCGTGCGCCCCGTGCGCTGCGGCGTATGCGGAGTTCCGCGCGAGCATCGAGGCGCTGCGCGAGATTCCCCGGGCGCGCATGCCTCATGTGGTCCATCTGCCTTCGACGCCTCCAGTCGCGGAACGCTCCGCCAGGCCGCGCATCGCGTTGAGTTGGTTCAACCTCGGCCCGGTGCGTCGCTTTCCGGCAACGGCAATTGCCGGCGCGGCTGCGGTGGTCCTCATCATCGCGGCGCTCGCCCATGGCGCGGGGCAAAGCCCAGCCGCGGGCGGCTCGGCGAACGTCGCCATTGTCCCGGCCGTGGGACGCGGAGGGGCAGTCGCCCAGGCAGCGTGCACGCACGCGATCGTCGACATCGTGGGTGCCGCGCTGCCTGCCACCTTCACACAAGAGGATCTCGCCACCGACGCTGCTCAGCCCGCGCTCCGCCTGGTGCTCGCCGCTCCGTCGCTCTACGTCAGCGCCGGCAAGCCGGCATTCGTCTACGCCCAGCTCACGGTGCCGGTTCCATCGCTGTCGATCCCTGGGGCCGTGCACACGCCTCCGCCGGCCCGGTCCGTCATGCCCTGCGTTTCCATCGGGGTATCGGACTCACACGGCCAGCTGAGCCCGCTCCCAGCGACGAGCGGCACCTTCGGCGGCCCTGCCGCTGCCGGGAACGGAGCAGTTGCCCCGGCCCCCGGCTTCCAAATCGACGCAGGCGCCGGGCCTGTCCTCGGCTTTCAGGTTCCGGCCGGGCTCGCCCCTGGCACCGAGATTCACGTCACCGCCACCATCCCTGCCGGCTACACGGGCCCGGGGAGCCCGCCGCTCACCGCCGAACTGACGCTCACGATCCGCTGACCGTCGGGTCGCGCGATCCGTGACGCACCCCGTTGTCTAGACTGAAAGGCGATGCACCGCCGCCTGGCGTGCCTGGCTGTGGCGCTGCTGGTCTCCGGCTGCGGCTTCAGCGGGTTCGGTTCACCCCCTAACTACGGCTACGTCGTGATCACGGCAGGCGGCGTCGGCCTCCGTTCCGGCTCGTCCAACGTGCCGCCCAACCTTGATCTCCGGCTCCACGCCACGGGGGCGCCGCTCCAGGCGTCGGATGTGACCGTCAAGCTCGACGGCAGCCAGCTCAGCCTCGCCAGCCAGAACCAGGATCTGCTGGCCACCGTCAAGCCACTGCCCCTCTCGTCGAGCCACAGCCTGTCGATCGCGGTGTCGGGCCTGAGCACCCAGAATATGGCGTTCACCGTCATCTCGCCGACGGCGGCGATGGTCGCGGCCCACATCGACCCGGCAAACGGGCTGGTGGTGGACGCCGTCTTCGACGACGCTCCAGACCAGCCGGCAGTCGCGGCGGCGCTCCCCGGCGCCACCATCACGTGGAGCGACGGAACCCATGCTCGGGTGACCTGGAGCGGCACCCCGCCCGCCTCGATCACGCTCCCCGCCACGATCCCCACGGCCGGTGATGCGCACTTGGATCCAGGCATCACGCTCTCGCTGGTCGGCATCGCTCGCCACACCGTGCGCCGGGTGACCGTGCCGGCGGCGCCAACTGTCGCCGGGATCTCGATCGACGCCTTCGTGATCAACACCGCCGCATCGAACTCATCGCTGGCCTTCCACCTCGGCGCGGTTGCCCAGGTCACCCCGACGGGCTGGCAGGCACAGGCGGACGGCACCCTCCTGGGCACGCCCGATCAGTCGGCGGTGGGCCGCGCGGGCGCGGCGAGCCTGCCGATCTGGCCGTCGCTGGCCAACGACGCCAACAATCCCACGGCGACGGATCAGTTGCTCAACAATCCTCGCGCGACCAACGTGCTCGTCAACGAGATGGTCGCCGCCATCCGCTACGACGGGTATCGGGGAGTCAACCTGGACTTCGAGGGAATGCTCGCGGCGGACAAGGCCCCGTTCACCGCATTCGTCCAGCAGCTTGCGGTGGCGCTCCACCGGCGCGCGGCCAAGCTCATCGTCGACGTGGTTCCCCACGACTTCGCGGGTGTGAACCCGTACTCGGCCGCGTACGACATCGCGGCAATCGGGAAGGTGGCCGATTACGTGGACCTGATGGTCTATGACGAGCACGGCGACGGCGGCACCCCGGGGCCCGTGGCCGGGCTCGACTGGGACAACGCCATCCTTCAGGCGACCCTGCCGGATCTCACCCCGGCGCATGTTCTCCTCGGCGTTCCACTGTACGGACGCGCCTGGGGGAATCTCGGTGGCGCCGCGGCGTATTCCAACGTTCTCTACAACGCGCTCGCGGTCCCCGGTGCTCGCGTCAACTACGACTTCAGCGCCCAGACCCCGTACATCGTCTCCCCGGACGGCTCCATGACGACGTACTTCGACGATGCCGACAGCCTGGCTCGAAAGGTCGCGCTCGTCCACAAGTACGGCCTCGACGGGATCGCGGCGTGGCAACTCGGCTTCGAGGACCCGGGATTCTGGTCCCTCTTTCGCGCGTGACCCGGGTCTAACTCTCGGAGGAGCCCGTCCCCAGGTCGGGAAGGTTGAGGGTGTTCACCCAGTCCCGGATCTTGGCAAGCCGCTCCTCGCTCTCGGGGTCGGTCTCGGTGAGGTCGCCGTCCTTGTCCGCCTCGGGCAGGACGCCTGCCTTGTCGAGCACCTCATCGGCAACGAAGATTCCGGCGCCCACGCGGACCGCGACCGCGATCGCGTCCGAGGGCCGGGAATCGATCTCCAGGCGCCGCCCGTCGACCTGGGCGAGGATGCGGGCGTAGAACACCTCGTTGCTGAGCGACGTCACCACGATCCGGTCGACCGTGACCTCGACAGCGCTGAGGAGGTTGGCCAACAGGTCGTGCGTGATCGGCCGCTCCGGTGTGATCCCAGTGATCTTCAGCGCGATCGCGTTCGCCTCGTTGATGCCGATCCAGATGGGGAGGTAGCGATCCGCCGTCTTTTCCTTGAGGATGACGACGTGCTGGCCGGTCGGCATGTGCACCCTGATGCTGTCGACGGTCATTTCCACCAGGTCGGCCATGCCTCGATCATAACCCCGGGAGTGCGCCGCCGAGGACATCTGTGCCCCGCGGCTACCATGGCCGATGTGGCTCGCGAGACCTTGCTGCTGGTGGATGGGCACAACCTCGTGTATCGCGCCTTCCACGCGATGCCGGCGTTGAGCAACAGCCGGGGCGAGATGACCAACGCCGCGTATGGCTTCACATCCATGCTCTTCAAGGCGCTCAACGACACAACGCCCACATATGCCATCGCGGCGTTCGACCCACCGGGGCCGACCTTTCGTCATGAAAAGTTCCCCGCGTACAAGGCGCAACGCCTGCGCGCGCCGGACGAGCTGCGCGCCCAGTTTCCCTGGGCGCGTGAGGTTGTCGAAGCCCTCGGCATTCCCATTGTCGAGATTCCGACATTCGAGGCCGACGACGTGATCGGCACCCTTGCGCAGCAGGCGGAGGCCGCCGGACTCGACGTCATCATCCTGACGGGCGACCTCGACGTGCTCCAGCTCGTGACCGAGCACGTCCGTGTCTTCGCGAGCCGCCGGGGTATCAGCGACACCATCATCTACGACGTCGACAAGGTGCGCGAGCGCTACGGGTTCGAACCGCCGTTGGTCGTTGATTTCAAGGCGCTGCAAGGGGATCCGAGCGACAACATTCCGGGTGTTCCGGGGATCGGCGAGAAGACCGCGATGTCGCTGGTGCAGCAGTACGGACCCCTCGAGAATGTGCTGGAAGCGGTGCCGACCATGCCGGAGGGACGGGTGCGACGCGCGCTGGAAGGGCATATGGAGCAGGCCCGGTTGAGCAAATGGACAGCAACCATCAAGGTCGACCTTGACGTGGACCTGCCGCTCGAGGGCGCGCGACTCTTTCACTACGACGAGAGCGCCGTCCGCGAGCTCTTCGACCGGCTCGAGTTTCGCAGCCTGCTGCCGCGCCTGCCCGGACGCAGCGTCGAGGAGGACGCATTGCCGTCGCTGCCCGGCGTGACCGCGGACGCTCCGCTGCCGCCACCGGGCGACCTGCAGCTACCGGGCACAGACGTCGAGATCGTCGTCGACGCCCACCAGGCCGACGACGCCGTGCAACGGATTCGAGCCGCGGGTGCCATGGCGGTACGGACCGTCGTCGACGGCAACCCGAGAACCGGCGACATGATCGGCGTTGCCTTCGCGCCGAAGGGCGAGGACATCGCCTACTACATGCCGGTGTGGCACGCGGGGCTGGAGCGCAACGCGGATGCTGCCGCAGTTGCCGCGCTGGAGGCGGTGCTGGTCGACAGCACCATCGCAAAGCGCGGCTACGATCTCAAACGTGAGCTGCTGGCCTGGCGCCGTCGCGGTGTTGCCATACAGGGCCTGCAATTCGACGCGCTGCTCGCCGCGTACCTCACCAACTCGCGGCTCAAGGTCCCGACCCTGCCGGTGCTTGCCCACGATCTCTCCGCACTCAGCGTCGAAGCCGAGGAAACCTTGCTGGGAAGCGGTCGTTCGAAGCGCGGCATCGCCGAGGTGCCCATCGAGGAGGCCGCCGCGTACTACGGCGTCTGGGTGGGGTTGCTGGATCCCGTGGGGGAAGCGCTGGTCCGTGACATGGAGCGCGCCGGGGCCACCCGGCTTCACGACACCATGGAGCTCCCGTTGGTACCGATCCTCGCTGCCATGGAGGTGGAGGGCGTCGCCGTCGACTGCGACCTCCTCGGGTCGATCAGCGCCGAGATGCACAAACGCATCAGCGAGATCGAGACCGAGGTCCAGGAGGTCGCCGGGTACACATTCAATCCGGGGAGCACGCAGCAGCTCGGGCGTTTCCTGTACGACGACCTGGGCCTCGCGAGCGGGCGCAAGACCAAGACCGGACGCAGCACCGATGCCGACACGCTCGAGGCACTGCGCGGCGAGCACCCGGTCGTCGACCTCATCCTCGAATGGCGGCAGCTCACCAAGCTGAAGAGCACCTACGTCGACGCCCTCCCGTTGCTGTGCACCGCGGACTCGCGCGTGCACACGTCGTTCAACCAGGCGGTGGCGACCACCGGGCGACTGTCATCGTCCGACCCCAACCTGCAGAACATTCCGGTGCGCACGCAGTGGGGGCAGCGGATCCGCCGTGCCTTCCATGCCGACACCGGCCAGCGGCTTGTCAGCGCCGACTACTCGCAGGTCGAGCTGCGCGTCCTCGCCCATGTGACCGGCGAGACGGAGCTGATCGAGGCCTTCCAGCGCGGCGAGGACATCCACCGGCGCACCGCTGCCGAGGTATATGCGGTGGAGCCCGATGCCGTGACGCCGGACATGCGGCGGATCGCCAAGGTGGTCAACTTCGGTGTGGTGTACGGGCTGAGCGACTTCGGGCTCGCCCGCGACACGGGCATGAGCCGCGAGGACGCTCACGCCTTCATCGCCGCGTACTTCGGCAACTTCCCCGCGGTGACGGCGTACCTCGAGGGCGTGCGCAACCACGCGCGCGAGTACGGCTGGGTGGAGACGTTCATCGGGCGTCGCCGCTACATCGCCGACATCCGCGCCGCCAACCGCCAGTTGCGTTTCGCCGCCGAGCGGATGGCGGTGAATATGCCGATCCAGGGTGGTGCAGCCGACATCATGAAGCAGGCCATGATCCTGGTCGACGCGGCGCTTCGCGAGGGCGCGCTGCGCAGCCGGATCCTGCTCCAGGTGCATGACGAGTTGCTCCTCGAGGCGCCGGCGGAGGAGGTCGACCACCTGGTCGTGCTTCTTCGGGAACGCATGGGCGCAGCCGAAGCGCTCAAGGTGCCCCTCGATGTGGACGTCAAGGTTGGCGACAACTGGGGGGACATGACGCCCATCGCGAGGAACTGAGCGTGCCGGAACTTCCCGAGGTGGAGACGGTCGCTCGGGATCTTCGGGGCGCCGTGACGGGACGGCGGATCGAGCGTGTCACCGTCGACCATCCCGACATCGTGCGCGTGCCTGACGGCCGGATGCTCCCCGCCCTGCTCACCGGTCAGCGATTCGACGGCGTCGAGCGGCGGGGCAAGTACCTGCTGCTCGGGCTCGATTCGGGGGATGAGTTGATGGTGCATCTGGGGATGACCGGGCATCTCCTCGTCTGTGATGCGGAGGCTCCCGTCGCCAAGCACACCCACATTCGCGCAGCGCTCGACGACGGGCGCGAGCTTCGCTTTGACGACGCGCGGCGCTTCGGCCGCGTTGCCTACGGCTCGCGCGAGGCGCTCACGGCGGCGCGAGTGCTGCCCCGTCTCGGCGTCGAACCGCTCTCCGACGCGTTCTCGCAGGACCGTCTCGACGCGGTGCTTCGCAAGACCACGAGGACGGTCAAGGCGGCGCTGCTCGATCAGAAGGGTGTCGCTGGACTCGGCAACATCTACATCGACGAGGCCTGCTTCGTCGCGGGTGTGCGCCCGACGCGGCGCTGCCACCGTCTCACGCGCCGCGAGCGCGCGGCGTTGCTCGACGCCATCCGTAGCGTGCTCACCGCAGCGGTCAACAACCGGGGCAGCAGCGTCGACGATTACCGCGATGTGTGGAACGCTCGCGGCAGCAACCAGGAACGGCTGCTGGTCTATGGTCGCGGCGGTCAGCCTTGCTTCACCTGCGGGACGGCGCTGCGCCGAACGGTGGCCGCGGGGCGGACCACCGTGTACTGCCCGAGGTGCCAGCGGTGACGCGGGTCACGATCGCCAGCTACGACGACGATCCGCCGCTCGGCGGTCAGGGCGTCGTCGTCCATGGGATGCGGGCGGCGCTGGAACGGCGCGGCGTGCGCGTGCACACAATCTCGGGCCGTGGTGAGCATGCGATTGCGTTCGCCCGTCGCACCGGCCGGGCGCCGCTCGACTTCTCCCTCCAGCTCAACCGCTATCCACAGATCCTGCTGCGGGCATCGCCGGACGTGATCCACGCGCAGGGGGGGCCCGGCGGGGTCCTGCTCTGGAAGCGGCTCGGCGCGCCGCTCGTGTACACCGCCCACCACACCTACCGTCAGGCGCACGCGCGCGGGTCCGTGAAGCGCCTGCTCAACGGCGTGGAAGCTCGCTCCTACCGCGCTGCCGCGATGGTGCTCCCGGTCTCGCGATCCACTGCCAACGCGCTGCTGGAGATGGGGATCCCGGCATCGCGCATTGAGGTGCTGTCGAACGGCGTCGACCCGGTGGATCTCTCCGGCGTGGAACACGAGGACGGGCGGGTGCTCTTCGTCAGCCGCCTGGAACGCGAGAAGGGCGTGCTCGATGCGATCTCGGTAATCGAGGGGCTCACGGCGGCCGATCCCCGCGTGCGCGGCGTCATCGTCGGCGGAGGCAGTCTCGAGGCCGACGCCCGACGGGCGGCTGAGGCGAGCAGTGGACGCATCGAGTACCTGGGCGCCCTCGACCGCGAAACGCTGAACCGGGAGTACGCGAGAGCCGCCATCGTGGTGATGCCTTCGCGGTTCGAGGGCCTGGGCATGGTCGCGCTGGAGGCGCAGGCCGCCGGAACACCGGTTGTTGGCTTCGACGTCGACGGCCTCCGTGACGCGGTCGGCTCCGGTGGCGTGCTGGTCCCCGCCGGCGACCTCTCGGCCCTGCGCGCCGCCTCGGCTGACCTCCTGGGCGATCCCGCTCGTCGCTCGGATGCGGGCTCGCGGGGACGTGAGGTCGTGCTCGCCGAGCACTCCTGGGATGCCATCGCCGAGCGCCTCGAGCAGATCTACGCCGCCGTGACCTGACGCGGCCTCGGCGAGAGTCCCGCAGCGACTAGACTCGAAGCGTGCCCGCTCTCGAGTTGCTCGCGCCCTTCGAACCTGCGGGGGATCAGCCCGCGGCCATCAAGGCGCTCAATCGCGGACTGACGGAGGGCCAGCGCGAGCAGATCCTCCTCGGCGTGACCGGCTCGGGCAAGACATTCACCATCGCCAACGTGATCGCGGAGCAGCAGCGCCCGACGCTCGTGCTCTCGCCGAACAAGACGCTCGCCGCGCAGCTCTGGGCAGAGTTCCGTGAATTCTTCCCCAAGAACGCGGTGGAGTACTTCGTCTCCTATTACGACTTCTATCAGCCCGAGGCATACATCCCGCGCACCGATACGTACATCGAGAAGGACTCGTCACGGAACGACGAGATCGACCGGCTGCGCAACAGTGCGACCCGCGCACTGCTGACCCGACGCGATGTGGTGGTGGTGGCGTCGATCTCCTGCATCTACGGCATCGGGTCGCCGGAGAACTACCTCGGCGAGTCGATCACGGTGAAGCGCGGGGAGTCGTGGCGACGGGACATCCTGCTGCGCAAGCTCTCCGACCTGCAGTACGCGCGTAACGACATGGATTTCGGCCGGACGCGCTTTCGCGTGCGCGGCGACGTCGTCGATGTCCAGCCGGCCTACGAGGAGATCGCGACCCGGATCGAGTTCATGGGGGACACCATCGAGTCGATCAAGGATTTCGACGCGCTGACCGGTGAGATTCTCACCATGCGCGACGAGCTGACGGTCTTTCCGGCGACCCACTACGTGACCCCCCAAGAGCAGATGAACCGGGCGCTGGTCAGCATCGAGGCGGAGCTCGAGGATCGCGTGAAGCTGCTCGAAACGCGCGGGCGCCTCCTCGAAGCCCAACGCCTGCGCCAGCGCACCAACTTCGACATGGAGATGATGCGCGAGACCGGGACGTGCGCCGGCATCGAGAACTATTCGCGCCATCTCAGCAACCGCTCGGAAGGGCAGCGCCCCCATTGCCTGCTCGACTTTCTGCCCGACGACGCGCTCCTCATCGTCGACGAGTCGCATGTCGCCGTTCCCCAGATCGACGGCATGAACAAGGGGGATCGCGCTCGCAAGATTCCCCTGGTGGAGTATGGGTTTCGGCTCCCGTCGGCGCTCGACAACCGTCCCCTGACCTTTGCCGAGTGGGACTCGATGATCGGTCAGATCATCTATGTGAGCGCAACGCCCGGTCCCTACGAGGAGGCGCGCGCCACCCAGGTCGTGGAGCAGATCATCCGGCCGACCGGTCTCGTGGATCCGACCATCGAGGTCAAGGAGTCGCACGGCCAGATCGACGATCTGATCGCCCAGATGCGACGGCGCATCGAGCGGCACGAACGCTGCCTGGTCACCACGCTGACCAAGAAGATGGCCGAGGATCTCACCGACTACCTGCGTGAGGCGGGGATCAAGGTCCGTTACCTGCACAGTGATATCGACACGCTGGAGCGCGTCGAGATCATCCGCGACCTGCGCCTCGGAGTCTTCGATGTGCTCGTGGGGATCAACCTCCTCCGCGAGGGGCTCGACCTTCCCGAGGTGTCCTTCATCGCGATCCTCGACGCCGACAAGGAGGGATACCTGCGCGGGTATCGCTCACTGATCCAGACAACCGGGCGAGCCGCCCGCAACCTGTTCGGCCACGTGGTGATGTACGCGGACCGGATGTCCGACGCGATGGAGAAGGCGATCGCCGAGACCGACCGCCGCCGCGCGATCCAGGTCGCGTACAACGTCGAGCACGACATCACGCCGCTGTCGATCGTCAAGGCGGTGTATCAGATGGAGTCGCATCGCGATCAGCAGTCGCTTCGCGCGGCGGCGTTCCAGGAAGCGTCCGGGCTCCCGCCGGATGAGGTGCTCCGCCTGGCCAAGGACGTGGAGAAGGAGATGCTCCGCGCCGCCCGCGACCTCGAGTTCGAGCGTGCCGCAGAGCTGCGCGATCGGCTTGTGGAACTGCGCCGTCGCATGGAGGGTGTGGAGGAGCCCGAGCCCGCCCAGACCCACCGAGGCAGAGGACGGCCGGTCCGATCCCGCTAGCTGGCGCCTCCACTCAAACCCGGGTGGTGGATCGAGGGCCCCTTGACCGGGCGTACATCTGTTCGGTAGGATTCGTCGCCCATGGCCACCGAGTTGCAGCGCGCCGCACCCCGCCTGCACTACGTCTGCGCCGAGTGCGGGGCGGAGGCGCCGAAGTGGCAGGGGCGCTGCCCGGAGTGTGCCGCGTGGAACAGCCTGAGTGAGGACGTCCTGCACCTGACCGGTCGCAAGCCGGCAGCGCTCGCAGCCGCCGCCTGCACCACGGCCATGGAGGCGGTGATGGCGGTCCCCACGCGTGTGCAGCCAACCGGGTCCGTCGAGGTCGACCGCGTCCTGGGAGGGGGAATCGTTCCCGGCAGCGTCGTGCTGCTTGGTGGTGACCCTGGCATCGGGAAGTCCACCATCGCGCTGCAGGTGTCGAACAACTGCGGCGACGAGGTGTCGCCGGCGCTGTACTGCACCGGTGAGGAGTCGCTTGAGCAGCTTGCCCTGCGAGCTCGGCGGCTTGGGTGTACCGGTGCCAGGGTTCGCCTGCTGGTCGAATCCGACGTCGACACGGTGATCGCCACGATCGAGGCGGAGCGCCCGTCGCTCGTGGTGGTTGATTCCGTGCAGACCCTGCGGGACGCGGCCACTCCCGGCCCGCCCGGAAGCGTCTCGCAAGTTCGCGCCGCGGTGCTGCGCATGAGCGAGGTCGCCAAGTCCAGTGGCGTGCCGGTGCTCCTCGTCGGGCACGTCACCAAGGAGGGAGCGATCGCCGGTCCGCGGACCCTCGAGCACATGGTCGATGTCGTCCTGTTCCTCGAAGGGGAGCGGCTCGGCGAGCACCGCATGCTCCGTGGCATCAAGAACCGCTTCGGAGCGACCGGCGAGGTGGGGCTGCTGACCATGGAGCGAGACGGGATGCGCGATCTTGCCGCGCCGAGCCGGGGCATGCTCGACGCCGCGTCGCTCGGTGCCTCGGGAAGCGTGCTGACCATCACCTGCGACGGCCTCCGGCCGATGGCGGTCGAGGTCCAGGCGCTCGCCGTGGCATCCCCGTTCGAGTTCCCCAGACGAACCGCATCCGGGTTCGAGCTCAACCGTCTGCACCTGATGCTCGCGGTTCTGGCCAAGCGAGCCGCGATCAGCGTTCCCAAGCTCGACGTCTTCGTCAACGTCGTGGGAGGCATCCGCCTCGCCGACCCGGGAACTGATCTTGCGGTCGCGCTCGCCGTCGCGGGATCGGCGCGCAACCGAGCGGTGTCACGACATTGCGCGGTCATCGGCGAACTTGGCCTTGGCGGCGAGGTGAGGCGGGTCCTGCGGACCGAGGTGCGCCTGGCCGAGGCGACTGCCGTCGGGATGGAGGCCGTGATCCTGCCGGAGAGCTATCGGGGCGAGGTCCCGGACGGTCTTCGCTGTCATCGAGTCCGCAACTTGATCGAGGCGGTTGCGCTACTCGGGTGACCGTCGTGTCGCGCCGCCTTTTGGCGCGGAGATCGTGTGGTTCAATCGCTGAGATGCAGCCCCATGCCGATCGGACGATCCGGCGGGCACGAAACCTCTCCCGGATCATCGGTGCCGGAGTCGGTTTCGTCTTCGGCGTGCTCTACGGCGTCTTCATCCTCTCGGGCACCCCTGGAGTGCTCACCCAGAACACGACCACGGCGGGAGCGGCACTGCTTGCCGCCGGGGCAGCCGGAGCCGCATCCCTGGCTCTGGCGGCGCCGCTGCTCAGCGTCGAACCCTACCTGTGGCTCGAGCGGAACCTCGATGAGGCTCCGGCGGGTCAACTCGTCGGCGCCGTGATCGGCCTCATCGCGGCGCTGCTCATCGCCACCATGCTCGCGGTCCTCCTCAACCCGCTCCCGTACGGTCTCGGCGTCCTGCTCTCGCTCGGGGTCGCGACCGCGCTCGTCTACGTCGGCGTGCGCACCGGCAGCCGCAGACGGGACGCCCTCGGCGTGGTCTTCGGGAAAGGCTCCCAGGTGAACATCGATGAGGGAGGCCCAGGGCCGCTCGACGGCCAGCCCGTCATCGTCGACACGAGCGTGCTCATCGACGGCCGTATCGTCGATGTCGCGGCAGCAGGATTCGTCCCGGGCCGCCTGCTCATCCCGGGATTCGTCCTCGAGGAGCTGCAGCGGGTCGCCGATTCCGCAGACCCATTCCGCCGCCAGAAGGGCCGCCGAGGGCTCGGCGTCGTCGACGCTCTCCAGAAGGCCGAGGACGTGGTCTGCGAGCTCGTCGACCTCGACTTCCCCGGCACCCCGGACGTCGATGCCCGGCTGGTCAAGCTCGCTCGCGCCCGCGGGGCGGCGCTGATGACCCAGGACTACAACCTCAATCGTCTCGCCCAGATCGAGGGCGTGCGGGTGCTCAACCTCAACGATCTTGCCAACGCCGTCAAGCCGATCGTGGGCGCCGGCGAGAGCATTGCGATCACCATCGTGAAGGAGGGCAAGGAGCCCCACCAGGGCGTCGGCTACTTCGAGGACGGCACCATGGTGGTCGTGGAGAACGGGAGCAGCCGCGTCGACGAGACCGTCACCGTCACCGTGACCACGGTGCTCCAGACAACCGCGGGCAGAATGATCTTCGCAACCCTCACCGCCGACAACTCGACCAAGCCTCGGGTGCTGCGGCCGGTTCGCGCCAAGGTCGCGCAGCGCTGACCAGCGCGCTCATCGTTCCTGCCTTCGGCCGCGGAGCGCGAACGGGGGAGGACAAGCTCTGGGCGGTTGTCGCGGGACGGCCCGTCCTCGCGATCACCCTCGAGTCCATCGCCGCAGCCGGCTGCTTCGACCTCGTCGCCATCGCCGCCCCGACGGCGCGGTGGGACGCGATCCGCGGGATCGCCGCCGACCTTGAACTGACCGACGTCGTCCTTCTCGAGGGAGGTGATCGCCGCCAGGACAGCGTTGCCGCAGCCATCGACCGGTGCGACGGCCACGCGTGGATCACCGTCCACGACGCCGCGCGGCCGCTCACGCCACTCGAGGTCTTCCGCGCCGTGCTCGACGCCGCCCGGGCTGAAGGAGCAGCGATCGCGGGGGTACCCTGCGTGGACACTGTGAAGCAGGTGCACCACGGCCGGGTCACGGCCACACTCGACCGTTCCTCGATCGTCGCGGTCCAGACGCCACAGTCGTTCGGCGCCGATCTCCTCCGTCGGGCTCACCTGAATGCGGCCATGCACGGCATCAGCGCCGGCGACGATGCCGCGCTTGTCGAATCCCTGGGCGAACCGGTCACCGTGGTGCCCGGCGACCCGCGCAATTTCAAGGTCACGTTTCCGCAGGACCTGGTCCTGCTCCGCTCATTACTCGAGGAGGTCCGATGACGATGCGCATCGGTCATGGCATCGACGCGCACCGGTTCATTCCCGGGCGGCGGCTGATGCTGGGTGGCGTCCTGGTCCCGTACCACCGCGGCTTGCTCGGTCATTCGGACGGTGACGCGGTTGTGCACGCCCTCGTCGACGCAATCCTCGGCGCCTCCGGGCTCGGCGACATGGGCAAGCATTTCCCGTCCAGCGACCCCCAGTGGAAGGACACCTCGGGCTGTGAGTTCCTGAACGTCGTGGCCGAGAAGCTCCGGATGGAGGGCTGGTCGATCACCAGCGGCCACGTCATCGCGATCGCCGAGGAGCCACGGCTCGCCGCGCACCTCGAGTCGATGTCCGACGCGATGTCGACCGCATTGGGCCTCGCTCCCGGGACGATCGCCGTCGGCGCGACAACGACCGACGGGATGGGATTCTCCGGCCGGAGCGAGGGGATCGCCGCGTCGGCGACGGTGCTGCTGGAACGGCGGTGACGCTCCAGCTGCACGACACGATGAGCCGTGAGCTCGTCGCCGTGGAGCCGATCGAGCCCGGGCACATCCGGATGTACACGTGCGGGCCCACGGTCTGGAACCGGGTCCACATCGGCAACTTCCGAACGTTCATCTTCGAGGACGTCCTGCGTCGCTGGCTCGACCGGAGGTTCGGGGACAACGTCACCCACGTCATGAACCTCACCGACGTCGACGACCGGATCATCAAGAACGCTGTCGCGAACGGCCACTCGCTCGACGAGGAGACCGCGCAGTGGATCACCGCCTTCGAGGAGGATCGCGACACGCTGGGCATCCGGCCGGCGCATCACTATCCACGCGCCACGGAGTACATCGGACAGATGGTCGACCTGATCGAGCGCCTCGAGTCGGCCGGCGCGGCATACCAGGCCGATGGCAGCTACTACTTCCACATCGCGGCCTTTCCCGCCTACGGCAGGCTGAGCGGTGCGAGCGCCGAAGGGCTCGTGTCGGGCGCCAGCGGCAGGATCGACGCCGACGACTACACCAAGGAGGACGTCCGCGATTTCGCGCTCTGGAAAGCAGTTGGGCCCGACGAGATCGGCTGGGACACGCGCATCGGCAGAGGTCATCCGGGCTGGCACATCGAGTGCTCGGCCATGAGCATGGCGCTGCTCGGCGAGAGCTTCGACATCCACTGTGGCGGCGTCGACAACATCTTTCCGCACCACGAGAACGAGATCGCCCAATCCGAGGCGGCGACCGGCAAGCGCTTCGTTCGTATCTGGTGCCACAGCCAGCACCTGCGGGTGAGCGGCGAGAAGATGGCCAAGCGCCTGGGCAATTTCGCGACCGTACGTGAGGTGCTCGACGAGGGCGCGAGTGCGGCATCACTGCGCTACCTGCTCGCGGCGCGCACCCACTACCGCAAACCGCTCGAGTATTCCGAGGACCTGCTCGCCGGCAGCAGCGTTGCCGTGCAGCGGCTGGTCGACTTTCAGACCCGAGTCGCGGGACTTCGGACGGTCGAGGAGGAGGGCAACGCGCGCGACGAGGCGGTCCTCGCCTCCGTGCGTGGGATGCGCATCGGTTTCGAAGAGGCGATGGACGACGACCTCAACCTGCCGGAGGCGATGGGCATCGTTTTCGCCGGGCTGCGCGACGTCAATCGCGTGCTCGACGGCGGAGCCGTCGGGGCGGAGACGCAGCGCACCCTGCAGCACGTGCTCGATGAGATCGACGGCGTGCTCGGCGTGCTCGCGCTGGTCGCGCGCGATCGCCAGGCGGCCCCTGATGCCGAGGAGCAGCGCTGGCTCGACGAGCGCGCCGCCGCACGCGCCGCACGCGACTTCGCGCAATCCGACCACCTCCGTGCTCAGCTCGCCGCGCGCGGGATCGAGGTGGAGGACACGCCCCAGGGTCAGCGCTGGAAGCGGATCTCGCCGCGCCGCGGCTGACCGCGTGGACATCCTCTACGGGCGCAACCCGGTGCTCGAAGCCCTTCGAGCGGGCCGCGCCGTCCGCAAGATCGTCATCGCCAGCGCGATCCGTCCCGAGCCGCGTCTGACCGAGATCCTCGAGATCGCCGATTCGCGCGACATCCTCGTCGAGGAGGTGTCGCGGCAGCGGCTCGACGACATTGCCCACACCGAGCATCACCAGGGCGTTGCCGGGTACTTCCACGCGCGAGCGGCGCTCACGCTGCACGACCTGCTCGACCAGGCGCGCCCGCCGGCGCTGCTCGTGGTGCTGGACGGGATTCAGGATCCGCAGAACGTCGGCGCCATCGCGCGCAGCGCCGAAGCATGCGGCGCGGACGGCATCGTGGTGCCGCGCCATCACGCCGCCCCGCTCACCGCCGCGGCGGTCAAAGCCTCGGCCGGAGCGACCGAGCACCTGCCCATGGTCACGGTGCCCAACCTCGCGCAGGCGCTCGAGGTCATCGGCGCAGCGGGAATCTGGCGAGTCGGGCTGGACGCCGACGCCGATGATCGCTACGACACGGTGGACCTCTCGGGGGCCTCGGCGATCGTCGTCGGCGCCGAGGGTGCAGGAATGCGACGTCTCACCCGAGAGCACTGCGACGCGCTCGTCGCCATTCCGATGATGGGTCACGTCGCGTCACTCAATGCGGGAGCGGCTGCCGCGGTCCTGCTCTTCGAGGTGCAGCGCCAGCGCGGGTTCGCGCCGCGTTGAGGCCGCGGTCCCGAATCCGATGCGCACCCTGATCGTCGACGGGTACAACATCATTCACGCGTGGCCCGCGCTGCATGCGACGCTGCGCGAGCGCGGCCTCGAGGATGCGCGCCGCCAGCTGGTGAGCGCGCTTGCCGAGTACGCAGCCCAGACCGGGGTCGCGGTCACCGTCGTCTTCGACGCGCACGGCCGGCCGGGAGCCATCCCCTCGACTGAGAGGTCCGACGGCGTCACCGTGCTCTTCGGGTCCAAACGTGCCACTGCCGACCACGTCATCGAACGCGCCGCTTACCGCGCGTCCCAGCGAGGCGAGGGCGCCGACGTGGTGGTCGCGACCGACGATCGCCTCGAACGCGAGGTCGTCGGCGGGATGGGCGTCGCAACCATGGGCGCGCGCGCCCTCGAGGCCGAGGTTGCCAGGGTGGCCGGGAGCGTCGACACCGAGACGCGGCGCATGCGCGATGACAGCCGGCGGAGCACCCGTCTCGAGGACGGCCTCGATCCTGAGATCCGGCGCCGGCTCGAACGCCTCCGTCGCGGCGAGGACGGCTAGGCGCGGGGTCCGATCAGGCGTCCGTTAGGCTAGCGGCAGAATGCTGGACTCGCCGTCGCTGCGAGCCAACAGCGTGCGCTTCGCCGGAGCGACCGCGAGCGCGGTGGGCATCCAGGCGCCGACCGCGGGGGTGACCTTTCTTCCCGCCCTCATGGCGGCGATCGTCGGCGAGGCCGGGCCGCTCGCGTTCCTGCTTGCGCTGCTCGCGATGGTCCTGGTGGCGTATGCGTTCGTCGTGCTCGCGGCCGACTTCGCTTCGGCCGGTTCGGTCTTCGCCTTCAACGGGCGGGCGCTCGGCTACGGCTACGGATTCATGTCCGCGTGGATGCTCCTCGGTGTGTACGTCGCCTACTCATCATCGATCTACGCGAGCAACGCCAACTTCCTTGAGAGCCTCGCAGGATCGGCACACGTGGCCATCGCCTGGCCGGTGCTTGCGTTCGCCGTCTGGGCGCTGGCGCTCGTCCTCGCCTACCGCCGGATATTGGTGTCCACGATGGTGATCTTCGCGCTCGAAGGCGTGGCGATCGTGCTCGTGGCGATCGTTGCCGGCGCAGTCCTGCTCAAGGGAGGCGCGGGCGGTCATGCAATCTCCACGACGCCGTTCACGCTGAGTGGCGTGCCGATTGCGGCCATCGGCCTCGGCGTCATCTTCGCGTTCACCGGGTTCTCGGGCTTCGAGGTTTCGGCGACGCTCGGCGAGGAGACAGCCCGGCCGCGGCGCGTGATCCCGGCGTCGATGATCGCCGCGCTGCTGGTCTCCGGCGCCATCTACGTGCTGCTGTCCTGGATCGAGACCATCGCCTATCCGAGCGCCGGCGCGCTCGCGAACCAGTCGGTGCCGCTGGTGGACATCGCGGGTCGGTACGTGACACCGGCGATGGGCACGATCATCAATGTCGCGGCGCTGATCAGCGGCGTGGGTGCGCAGCTCGCCACCGTCAACGGCGCGAATCGTCTGCTCTTCGCACTCGCGCGCGACGGCTTCGGACCACGGTGGCTGGCGACGGTGAACCGTCGCCAGCGATCGCCGGTCGGCGCACTCGCGGTGGTCGGTGTGCTGAGCATCGTCGCGGTGATGCCCTTCATGCTCAACGGGACGACGCCCATCGACGCGTTCTTCTATCTGGCGACCTATGGCGCCGATCTGATCATCATCGCGTACCTGCTGACCGCGATCGCGGCGCTGGTCTGGTCGATACGCAGGGGGCACGCGAGTGCCGTGCGCGTCGTCGGGCTCGTCGCGGCCATCTCGGTCATGGCGTACATCATCAAGGCGACGGTGTACCCGGTTCCGGCGGCGCCGTTCGATCTCTGCATCGATGCGGCGGGGATCACCATCGCCGCCGGCGGCCTGTTGCTGCTGCTGCCGCGACTCCGCGCAAACCTGTCGCGTTCGCCGCTGTTCGCCATCGCTCCTGCAGACTCATCATCGTGACGACGGCCGCCCCGACGACGCTCCGACCGTTGCGGGATCGAATCGAGATGGCCGTTGCTGAGCATCGAGACCGGGAGTGCGTGGTGCTCCCCGACGCGACGCTCACCTACGCCGAGGTCGACCGTCTGGCGAACGCCACGGCCAACGTGCTCCTCGATCGAGGAGTGGCTGAGGGCAGCGTGGTGATGACACTCTGCGACAACGGGGCCGCCCAGGTCGCGATGTGGTTCGCCTGCATGAAGATCGGAGCGGTGTTCGCCCCGCTCAACGCCGCGTTGACCGGCGATCCGTTGACACACGTGATGGCCCGGGCCGGCGGCCGCCTGCTCGTCTGCGACGCCGCGCTCGCGGGACCCGCGAGAGCGGCCGCGGCGGATCTCTCGACGCTCACCGCCGGACTGGTCGTGGGCGCGAACGGTTCGTCGGGGTTCGCGAGCTTCGATCGCGCCGTCGCCGATGCAGGAACTGAGCGACCGTCGCCGCCGGCGGCGAACCCCGGCGCACCGGCCCGTCTCATGTTCACGTCGGGCACGACCGGTGAGTCCAAGGGGGTGCTCTGGAGCCGTAAGGCCGAAACCCTCCACGCGGTGGCATACGGAGACGAGCTGGTGCGCACCGATCCCGGCGAGACGGTGTACACGTGCCTGCCGCTCTTCCACGTCACGGCACAGGGAACGTTCCTCGGCACCCTGCTCCGCGGCGGACGCACGGTCGTCGACCGGCGGTTCGACCCACTCCGCTTCTGGGCGCGAACCCGGGCAGTCGACGCCGTCTTCTTTCCGTACGTGGGCACGATCATCAGCACCCTCATGTCCCGGACCCCGCGCCCCCACGACGCGGACAACCCCGTGCGTCGCGCGATGGGCAGCGCGACGCCGGCGGGTCTCTGGGAGGCATTCGAGCGCCGCTTCGGTGTGACCCTCGAAGACGTCTGGGGCCAGACCGAGACGGCATCCTGCTGGACGCACGCCGGGGCGGGCCGACCGGTGCCCGGGACCGTCGGCGTCCCCTGCGATCGCTTCGCAGCCCGGGTCGTGGGTCCGGAGGGCATCGACGCCGCACCCGGCGAGGCCGGCGAGCTCTGGATCAGGCCGTTCGAGACCCACGTGATCTTCGAGGCGTACGCCGGCGCCGGGCCCAGTGGGCCGGAGGTCACCGACGGTGGCTGGTACCGGACCGGCGACCTGCTGGCGCGGCGTGCGGGGGGAGCATTCAGCTTCCACGGCCGCCTCCGCGAAGCCATCCGGCGGCGCGGCGAGACCATCCCGCCGGCGGAGATCGAGGCCGTCGCAGTGCACCACCCGGGGGTCCGCGAGGCCGCGGCCGTCGGTGTTCCTGCCGACGACGGCGTCGAGGATGAGATCCTGCTCTGCGTGGTCCTCAACGATCCGCCGGAGCTGACGCCTGCAGACCTCCACGCCCATCTGATGGACGCGCTTCCGAGATTCATGGTCCCGCGCTTCATCCGCGTCGAGGCCGACCTCCCCAGGACGGCGACCACGCGCATCCGCCGCGCGGCGCTGCGTGAAACGGGACGCGCCGGAGCGTGGGACGCACGCGAGAGGCGGGGCCACCATGGCTGATTCCGGACCGCGTCGCGTGGTTGTCACCGGCATGGGCACCGTCTCACCCGTCGGCAACAGTGTGGCGCAGAGCTGGGAATCGCTCCGCGCAGGACGCGGCGGCATCGCAGCGATCACGCACTTCGATGCCTCCCGGCTCCCGGTTCGCATCGCCGGCGAGGTCAAGGGATTCGACGCGGCTGCGATCTTCGGCACCAAGGAGGCACGCCGGGGCACCCCGCACGTTCACTTCGCCATGGCCGCTGCGCGCGAAGCCGTGCTCGAACTCGGGGCTGGACATTGGAGCGGTGTCGAGCGACGTCGGCGTCCTGATCGCCTCCGGCATCGGCGGGCTCGAGGTCATCGAGAACACCACCCGGATCCTCGACGCCGAGGGCCCGCGGCGGGTTTCGCCCTTCGCCGCCGCCATGGCGCTTGTCGACATGGCGCCGGGGATGGTCTCCATCGACCTGGGAGCGCGAGGGCCGAACATGGCGGTCGTCAGCGCGTGCGCATCCGGCGCGGACGCGATCGGCCAGGCGTCCAACTGGATCCGCCAGGGCGATGCGGTGGCGGTGCTGGCCGGCGGCACCGAAGCCGGCATCACTTCGACGGGAATCGCGATGTTCGCAGCCGCCCGGGCACTGTCCACACGAAACGACGACCCGGACCATGCGTCGCGGCCCTTCGACCGCGACCGCGACGGCTTCGTCGCCGCGGAGGGATCCGCGGTGCTCGTCCTCGAGGAGCGTGAGCATGCGCTCGCGCGGGGCGCGACGATTCTCGCCGAGCTGCTCGGCTATGCGGCGTCCGCCGACGCGTACCACATCACCGCGCCCGAGCCGAGCGGCGATGGAGCGATCCGCTGCGTACGCCGCGCCCTCGAGCGTGCCGGGTTGCGGCCCGAGGACATCCAGTACATCAACGCGCACGGCACCGGCACGCCACTCAACGACCTGTCCGAGACGCGCGCGATCAAACGCATCTTCGGTGAATCTGCCTACTCTGTTCCAATCTCGTCGACCAAGTCGATGACCGGGCACATGCTCGGCGCCGCGGGCGCGTTCGAGGCGATGGTGACCATCCTCGCAATGCGCGACGGGTTCCTGCCGCCGACGGTGAATCTCCACAACCCCGACCCGGAGTGCGATCTCGATTACGTGCCGAAGGTCGGCCGCGCCGTGAACGCGCGAATCGCGATGACGACGTCGTTCGGATTCGGAGGCCATAACGCGTGCCTGGTGTTCGCGGGAGGAGCCAACCCGGCGTGAGCGACGCCTTCGACCTTGCCGTCATCGGCGGAGGGACGGCGGGGCTCACGGCGGCGCGGACGGCGGCGCGTCGCCAGCGGCGCGTGCTCCTGGTCAGCGAGGGGCCGCTCGGCGGGGAGTGCACCTGGAACGGTTGCGTGCCGTCGAAGGCGCTCATCGAGGCGGCTGCCGTGCATCACACCGCCGTGAACGCCGGATCGTTCGGCATCCGTGTCGGCGATGTGCGCGTCGATTTTCCAGCCGTGATGGATCACGTCCACGATGTCATCGACCAGATCGCGGGCTACGAGGACGAGGCCCATCTCGAGGCCGCGGGCGTTGTCGTGCGTCGAGGTCGCGCTGAGTTCATCGACGCGCGGACGCTCCGGGTGGGTGACAACCGCGTCACCGCTGAGCGCGTGGTCATCTGCACCGGAAGCCGGCCCGCGCTGCCCGCGCTCCAGGGGCTCCATGACGTGCCGCACCTCACCAACGAGTCAGTGTTCGACCTGCGCGTGCAGCCGCGCCGCCTGCTCGTGCTCGGCGCCGGCGCGGTCGGTCTCGAGCTCGCGCAGGCGTTCGTCCGGCTCGGGACGGAGGTGGACGTCATCGACGTTGCGGCGTCGCTCCTGCCCCACGAAGACCCGGACATCGCCGCGCTGATGCGCGAGACTCTCGAGTTGGAAGGCGTTCGGTTTCACCTCGGGGCGCACCCGCTTCGAGTGTCGCGAGTCCGCGACGGCGTGCAACTCACCATCGCCGACGATGGCGGCGAACTCGTGCTGCCGGGCGACCAGCTCCTCGTGGCCACGGGCCGCAAGGCGAACATCGACGGTCTCGGGCTCGACGCCATCGGTGTGCGCGTCGAGGGGCACGGGATCGCGGTCGACACCCACCTGCGCACCTCGGTCGGCGGTGTCTTCGCGGCCGGCGACGTGACCGGGACGCTGCCCTTCACGCACGTGGCCGCATACCAGGGGCGGCTCGCGGCGCACAACGCGTTCGAGCGTCAGCAGACCGCGTCGTACCGGGTGATTCCATGGGTCATCTTCACCGAGCCCGAGATCGCGCATGTCGGCCTCACCGAGCCGGAGGCTCGGCGCGCGCACGGCGACAGCGTGCGCGTGGTGACCCTCCCATTCACCGCGGTGGATCGCGCGGTCATCACACGCCGGCCGCGAGGGCTGATCAAGGTCATCACGTCCGGGCGGCCGCTCCTCGGCCACGCGGGCGGGGGCACCATCCTCGGGGCGCACATCGCCGGGCCCGGTGCCGGCGACCTGATCCACGAGTTCGTGGTCGGCATGCAGGTGCGGGCCTTCAGCGGGAGGCTCGCCCAGGCGATCCATGCATACCCGACGATGTCGGTCGGTGTCCAGCAGGCGGTCGCCCGATTGTTCGAGGGCGGTCGAACGACCGCCGGCGAGTTGCGCGAGGAGTTGGTGTCGCCTGGCCTCAGGCCGCGGCGGACACCACCCGATCCAGGGCCGCCTTGATGATCCCGTAGCACTCGCAGGACACCGACTCGAGCCCCTCGCGATCGACGATGGTGACGCGCCCACGGTGGTACCGGATCAGCCCGGCCGACTGGAGCAATCCCGCCGACAGTGTCACGGTCGCGCGGCGCGAGCCGAGCATCTGACCGAGGAACTCGTGGGTGATCGGGAATGTGTCGGTGCCGACACGGTCGTGGCTCATGAGCAGCCA
>CAVZQR010000016.1:0-77436 GCA_963777445.1 Candidatus Dormiibacterota bacterium
TTTTCGTGACGCAAGAAGGGTCGTTCGCACGAGTGGTGCAACTGTGTGCTCTGGAAGGATTTGTCAAGCGCGAGCCAGTGGGTGATGTCGAAGGGAATGCGCTGCGTTGTGTGTGCGGCGTGGTGAACGACGAGGGCGAGACGCGACGGAGGCAGATACAGCGATGGTCATCAGTCTGCTCTTCGCGGGTCAGCACGCTGGTGCCGCAAGTCAGGAGATCCGAGGCCAAGCTGCCGTCGAGTCTTGTGGTGACGCGAGTCGGGTCGCAACACATTTACGCGGGTGCTCGGCATCACTGCCACCCCGTTGCGGTCCCGCCCCCGTCGTTCAGGTCACGCTGCTGGCAGTCCCTCCCACATGGTGCCGACCGCCCAGATGAAACCGACCAATTCGCGGGCCACGGCGACCACCGCCCGAGGTCGTCCCAAACGTGCACCCAGCTGGCGGTAGCGGAAGTGGAGGCGCTGCTGGGCACGCCAGGAGAGCGCCACCAGGGGTTCGGGGAGATCCGCCAAGCGTCGCTGCATGAGCGGACTGACCTGCGGTGTCCGGCGCGCGTGGTGCGCGAACTCGATGAGCACATGCCGGAGCGCGTGGTTGCCCGCCTTGGTGATGTGGCCACGTCGCTGCGACGCCCCGCTGGAGTGTCGGAGGGCATCAAGCCGACGTAGGCCATCAGGTGCGGCGCGGTGGCGAAGCGGCGGAAGTCGCCGACCTCGGTGACGATGGTGATCGCGGTGAGCTCACCGACACCGCGGAGCGCCTGCAGGGCTCGAATCAAGCCGGCGTGACGGCTGTCGCGAGCGCATTCGTAGAGGCCGGTTTCGATGCGTCGCTCGCGCTGCACACCACCACGGATGACGTCACGGGAATCATCGAAGACGATGCGCTCGGCGGGACGTTCGAAGTGCAGGGTCTCGAGCCAGCGGTCGTAGCGGGCCGACGACATGCGCGCCCCGACAGGGCCGTGCAGGCCGCGGGTCATCAGGAAGTTGTTGAGCCGGTGACGGTCGCGGAGCAGGTCGGCGTGGGCGTCGGCGCGAGCCCGCACCAGGCCGCGGAGCGCTTCGTGGCTCTCGTCGGGCACCCAGATCGGATCGAGGTCGCCGCTGCGCAGCAGGCGGGCGAGCATGAGCGCGTCACGGCGATCGTCTTCACCCGATCGTTGGCGCGGCGCGGGATCTGGGCCGGCGCCACGACGCGGCACTCGATGCCGATCGCGCTCAGCTGACGGTGCAGCCCATAGCCGGTCGGGCCGGCCTCGTATGCAGCGCGGACCTCACCAAAACCATGCTGCACGCCGGCGACCAGCTTGCGGACCGCTGCGGGGTCGTTGGCGATCGTGCCGAGCAGTGTCGGCGGCTTGCCGTCGTCACTGGCGATCGCCGCCGCAATGCTCGCCTTGTGCACATCCAGACCGATGTACGCCGTACCTTTCTGCATGGACCGGCTCTCCCCACGTGTGGCTCGGTGCGATCACCCGGCCGGGCTCGCGCAACCCACGATAACCGTGGCCGAGTGGCCGGTCCTTCCATGCGTGACGCAAGAAGGTCGTGCGCACCAGTCGGTGCAACTGTGTGTGATGTGAAGGAGCGATGTCGGGAACTGAGGATGATGAGTGCGAGGGTGGGAGCAGTGTCTGCGAGGCCGCTGGGGCTGTGTCTGTGGGCGGGGCTTGTCGAGGTTCCGGCTGGGATGCGGGGAAGCCGCGCGGGGTGTGCCGGACGGCCAGAGCGGCGCCGTGGGGGGCTGGGCCCCAAACCCGCGCGGCGCGCGCTGAGCGCGTACCCGCAGGTGTGCCCCTGAGCCCGGCGACGACTCCGGCCTGCACCCGGCCCATTGCATCGGTCCGGCTACGAGCGCGATCGGACGGGATGTGCCAACCATCCGGCGGTCGCGGTGTCACGGTGGGGCTGGACCTGCAGCGTCAAGTATCTGCCGGACTTGTACAAACCAACCCTGGGCGAAAAATGTAAGCGTCGCGTGAGCGTTCGCGCGTCATGCTTATTTCCGGATGGTGGCTAGAGGATCCTCGCAGGCGCAACTCTCACTCGCGTGGTCCGAGCGCGCCTCGGATGCCATCGCGGAACAAACAAGCCAGGCGGTCGGCTTGCAGCTCAACGATGGAGTGCTACACAGGACCCTTTTGGTGGGTCCGTCTGAGGCATCCGACAAGCTGCTCCTGACGGTTGCCGAGGTTGCGCGCACGCTCCAGATCGGCCGTCGTCAAGCGTGGGAGATGGTTTGGCGCGGGGAGCTTCCAGTCGTCCGGCTCGGTCCACGGACGATTCGTGTGGCCCGGGTGGTACTGCAACGCTACGTCGTGGAAAGGAGTCGCCCGTACGGGACGTGAGCCGCAGGACCCGCCGGCCGCCGCCCACGACCAGGCGCGCCTCGTACCGCTGCGTACGGCCATTGTTACGTTCCTAACGTTGGTTGCGTTCGTTACGCACCGCCTGCTAGGGTTCAAGCGTGACGGCCAAACCTGTGGAAGCCCGCCCGCCAAGCGTCACGCCGGTGGCCTACCCCACGTTGACGGACGCTGCCGAGATGGTTGGGGTGGCGCCCCCGACGCTTTCGCGGCTTCCCGATCTGGTGTATATCCGTGCAGGGGGGCGAGACCACCGGATTCCCGCAACCGAGGTGCTCCGCCTCACCCGACACTTCAGGCGACGCTCCATCGATGAGGTGGCGTTTGACCTCGTGGCGTACAGCGAGGCGCACGCCCCTGAGCTCGCTGAGGCCGTCGCTGCCGAAGTCGATGCGGCCGTCGCCACCTTGTACCAGGCCGCAGAGAAGCCGTCGATCGAAGCGTTCCTCCGTGACGCGCGGAGGTTCTTGCCGAGCGGGCTCTTCAGTCAGGTGGCGAAGGCCGTCTCCGCCGACGTCGAGGCACCCAGGACGGCGGCACCTCGGGCTGCAAAGAGGCCTACGGTCAGTCGTCGTCCGCGAGCGGCTGCACGAGGTAGTAAGGACCGGAAGCCTTCCAAGCGGAAGGTACGGGAGCCCGTCTGAACCCGTAGCGCCGTGCGTATGCGTCGGCGACGACCTCGGTGGCCGCGAAGTACGCGACATCGGTGGGCCGTCCGAGCTTCGATCCGAGCTCGTGCAGGTATGTTTTGAGGATTGGCACACAGCCCTGGCTCGTCTCCAGCCAGTCAGGGTCGGTGCGTGTGGCCACGTCAGTCAGCAAGATCGGCAGCGCGACACTGGCATCCACGTGGAAGGCCACCGCCGCGGTCGTCGTGTCAGTCTGCAGATCCACGCAACGGATTGCCCGTCCTTCGCTGAATCGCCGATTGATAGCTCCGGCGTTGTCGAATTCGCTCGCTGGCAACCGTGCGGGTGCGGTGCTGATCCGCCAGCGTGCCGCGGCACTCATCGATGAGCCGGGAATGCGGTGGTCGATCGTCACGACGGTCTCGACACCGTTCGCTCGTATCCGAGTGCGGACGCGGATGGCCGAGCGAATCCCTGCGATCTTCACCGACGCCGGCGCGGCGACGTAGAGGAGTCTGGTCGGAGCAGGGCAGCCGTGGTTGGCGAGAGCAGGTTTGCCATCCGATCGACCGCATCGCGTCGGAGCGAGTCCAGCACGCCCGTGTACACGTTGGCCGTCGTCGCGATGTTGGAATGCCCCAGCAACGCGCTGACCGTCTTGAGGTCGACGCCGGCCGCGAGCCACAGCGTCGCAGCGCCATGACGCAGATCGTGGAACCGTCGATCGGGAAGGCCTGCCGCGCGGAGGCGATCTTTGAACTGATGGGTCACGGTGCTGCCGATCAAGGGGTTCCCGATGCTGTTCGTGAAGACGAGGTCGCCCCACGAACCGTCCCAGGCGGAACCGGCCCCAAGCCGCATCTCTCGCTGACGGAGCCGTTGCGCGGACAGGACGGGAACCAGCGGTGCGGCAATAGGCACGACACGCACCGAGTGGCGGTTCTTCGGCCCCCACATCAACGTCCGACCCGCGAGATGAGCGGTGCTTCCGGCGACGCGCAGTGAGCCGCCGTCGAGGTCGACGCGTTCCCACGTCAATGCCAGCAACTCACCGAGGCGCATTCCTGTCCACAGCGCTGTGGCGACGACCGGCTCGGCGATGTGACCGGCAAAGGCCTCGAGGATCGCCCGCGCCTCATCCGGACTCATGGGTTCGATCGGCTTCGGGTCAATGCGGCGCGGATCGGCGAGCGCGGCGGCGTTTCGAGTCACCAGCCCCTGCCGGATTGCGTCGTTGAGCGCGGTGCGCAGCACTGCTCGGGCGTGGTTGGCCGTGGCCGCTGTCAGGCCGGCGCTGATCATCCTTGCGGTGAGGCCGTTGACGTCACCGGGCGTGAGGCGGGTGAGCCGCACCTTGCCGAGGCGAGGAACCATGTGCCGCTCGACCAGGCCGCGGTAGCGGAGCGCCGTCGAGAGCTTGAGGTCGGGCTCGACCTGGGTGAGCCACGCGTCCAGGTATGCCTCGAGCGTGAGCCCGCCGCGCGGCGGCTTGACTCCCTTCCGGAGTGCCGCCATCGCCTCGGCGAGCTTGGCCTCCGCCTCAGCTCTGGAACTGCCGTAGACGGACAGTTGACGCCGCCCCGAGGACGCGTCGGGATCGTGGTAGCTGAAACGCCCTTCCCAGAGCGCGGGCCGACCGGCTGCCGCCGCTCGACGCTGGCGGATTCGAGCCCGGCTGTGCCCCGGCCTGACCTTGGACTCCACGGCCCCGACGATACCAACTTTCCGTGGGTACGATGTGGGTACGGTGGTCAGTCAGCGGCCGGCGTGAGTGAGATTTGTATTCAAAATTGGAGCCGACGGGGAGATTCGAACTCCCGGCCAGCGGTTTACGAAACCGCTGCTCTACCACTGAGCTACGTCGGCGTGTTTCGGGATCAATTTGCTCTGCTGCCCATCGAACCCGGGTTCGGATCCCAAGATCCCCGAGTCGCGCCCTGTGGCTGCTGGGATTGCCCAATGGTACCCCGGTCATCCCGCGTCACCGTCGAGCAGCGACTTGCACCGGTCGAGCCAGGGCATCCAGCAGCGGGTGGATTCCCCCACGCAACGATCAGACGGCGGTTGATTCGTCGCTGACCACGACCGGGAGGGGTGGAGCCGGCGACGCACGCGAGCGTCGCCGGGTGATGCCGGCGCGGACGATGCGCGTCGGGGTGGCCCGCACGACGCAGTTCCGCCCGGCAGCCTTGGCCGCATACAGTGCCCGATCCGCCGCGGCGATCAGGGTTTTCGCGTCGATTGCGTCGCCTGGGATCGCCGCGACCCCGAGCGACGCGGTGACCGTTGCGGAGCCAGGGTTGCCCGCGAAACGAGTGGCGATCTCGGTACGCAGCCGATCGGCGACGATCGCCGCTGCGTGCGCATCGGTCTCGCGGAGGAGCACGCAGAATTCCTCACCACCGTAACGATATGCGGTGTCGGTTTCGCGCAGCGTCGTGGCAAAAGCACTGCCGAACTCCGACAGGATCTCGTCCCCGGCCTGGTGACCGTGGATGTCGTTGACAGTCTTGAAATTATCGACGTCGAGCATGATGCAAGCGATCGGCCGGTTGTAGCGCTGGCTCCTCGCGATCTCCAAATCCAGGTCCAGTTCGAGGCGGCGCCGATTCGGCAGGTGGGTGAGTGCATCGGTGTGGCTCAGTTCGTCGGCGCTCTGATGGAAGCGCGCCGCCTCGACCGCCGTTGCCGCCTGACCCGCGAGGCTGTGGAGCACGTCGAGACTGCTCTCGTCGATGGCGATGGGTTCGTTGGACATGAGTTCGAGGATTCCGACGATTCGCGCACCGACGATCATCGGTACGGCGAGGGCGGCGATCTGGGTGCCGGCTCGGTACTCGGTCGCCAGCGAGCCGATTGCTTGGGTCGCCAGCATGCGACCAAATTGCCCGGCTCGTCCCACCAGGCCCTCGCCAAGCTGCAGGGACGGGTGTTCGCCCGTCTGACCGCGATCAAGGTCAGTGTCGTGCACCACGTTGAGCTCGCGACGGTCCTCGTTGATGATCCACATCCGTGCTGCCTCGAACCCGCTGATCGTGAGCGCCGCCTTGCCGACCGCCTCGGCGACGTATCGGAGGCTGAGGCTGCCCGAGATCTCTCGCCCTACGTTGACGATGAGCCCGAGCCGTGCCGCCTGCGACCGCGCCTCAGCCTCGATGGCGGCCATCAGCGATCGCTCTTCCGCCAGGGTCATGGTCATCTGCCCGAGCTCGGCGGCGACCTCTCTGAGCTCCGGGGGACCGACCCCCGCAGGTTGTGCGGTGAGGTCGCCGCCCCGAACCTTGCGCATGGTCGTGAGCAGGTCGTCGATGGGCGTCACGACCGCTTGGCGCAACCCTCGGTGCTGGCGGCGGGCGACCAGGATGGTGAGCACGAGCATCCCGCACCCAATGACCAGCGCGATGAAGACGACGGCGTGCTCGGCGGTCTGCTCGGCAGCGATGTCGGCGTCGACCTGCGCGCTCAGCGTGTCGCTGTTTGCGCGGTACTCGTCGAAAAGGGCCTTGCCGCTCAACAGAAAGCTCCGCTGCGCGTCCGGGCTTGTCACCGCTCGCTCGATCGCCAACGCAGGCGTCACCCATTCACTGAACCAGCGTTGCTGAGCCACCCGCATGGAGAGGATCGCGCCGACGAGATCGGGCCGCGTGGCGAGCTTGAGAGATGCACTATCGCCACTGAGGATCTGCTGCCTCCCACCGTAGTAGGCGGAAAGGAACACTTGATCACCGCTGCCGAGGTACCCGCGAATCCCGGTCTCCTCGCCGAGCATGCCGTTCTGCACCTCGTCGATGGCAAGGCGCCCGGCGATGAGCGCGTTCACGCTGGGTTCGAAATGCCCGAGAACCGCCGCGAAACACATGCCGGTGACAGCAAGAGTCGCGATGATGAGGACCGAGACCGCGGCAAACGATCGCGCCAACCGCTGCGTGAGGCTGCGATCTGAGGCGGCGCGGGATCTGGCCTGCATCAGCAGAGCGTGATCCGCTCACTGCGCTCGGAACGCTGATCGTGCGACTCCGTCACCAACTTGGGTCATCCATTCGCGCAGGCGCGCGTGAGGAGCCTCCGTCGACGGCGCTTGTCGGTCGAGCGCGACCCGTCCTCTCTGACTGAGCTACGTCGGTGCGGCGACGAACCCGACCAGTGGGCCACGCGACCACCGCGCTGGTCGTTCCACGAAGCGGCCGATGGAAGCCACCTCGCGGCTGATCGCGGGATCGGCTCGCCGCGTGATCCGATCGAATGGCATCACCTTGATCTCGATCTCGCGACGCGACTGCTCGATCCGCCAGCCGCCGGCGATCCAGCCGTCAACGCAGATGACCGGCCGGATCCATCCGCCGCCCCCGTCGTGGATCCACGCCTCCGCTGCAGCATCGCCGAGGTGCTCACGCCGACGGTAGCCGAGCAGGTAGGTGTCGAAGTGGCCGAGGAGGCGCACCGCGGGGCGGACGAGGTCGGCGTCGGCAAGGGCCGGTCCCAGCGTCCAGAGGCCGCGAATCGATCCGGGGAACTCGACCAGCTCGGTGCCGATTGCGGCCATCGACGCTCGTATGACGGTACGTCGCAGGCCCGACCAGGCGGCGAAATCCGCCTCACCCGCAGGGCCGTATGCGCCGAAGTATCGCCGCGCGAGCTCGCCGAGCGCGGCGTCGCCACGGGGGCTCTTCAACTCTGGCACCCAGTCGTCCAGAAGCACGAAGCTGTCATCGCGGCCCATTCGCGGTCCGGAACACACGATGCCGAGGGCCGCCGCGTGGTAGAGGAGATGCAGCAGCATCTGGCCGACCGGTTCCGCGAGAACACCGGCTTCGACCAGGCGTCTGCGTATCTCTCGTCGCGCCATCGGCCCGTTGGCAAGTGCTGTGCGAATCACCGCGACGCCGCGCGCACAAGTCGCGTCATCGAGGCCGAGGTTCCTCCTGCGACTCGCGCCGAATTGGTTGACGGCAGGGCCGAACACGTCGATCAGCCAGCGGAGATCGTCAGCCGCACACAGATGCAGTGTCCCGCGCATCAACCACGTGCGCACCACTGAACGCTCCTGCTCGAATGCCCGATTCACCGCGCCCGCCGTCAGTCCCTCGCTGCGCACGCGGACCTGATGGCGGGCGGCATCGAAGGCCTGTGCCTGGAGCGCACACACCGAACGCACGACCGTCGCGACGTCGCCCGTGACACGCGTGTCGTCAGTGAGGTGCTGCGAGCGCAGACGGGCGAGGCGCAGATGCAGGGTCGGATCGGGCATCAGCGCTCAGAAGAAGTCGGGCATCCAGGAGCGCCCGCCCGCGATCAGGCCGTCCATCGCGCTCACGGCTGACGCGTCACCCTCGAGCAGCCCAAGCCTGGCGGCGTCCTGCGCACGCAACGCGCTCGAATACCAGGCCGACAGCGCGCCGATGCCGCAGCGGATCTGACCACTCCCCCCGGGAGTGACCCGGGCCGATCCTCCCTCGACCTCGAGCACAACGCGTTCGACTCCGGTCACCGGGTCGGCGACCTCCATGTCCACACGACCGGCAGCCGCTGCCGGCCAGCCCCGCGAGCTCATCGCGAGACCGATGTCGACGATGCGCTGCATCCAGCAGAGGTAGCCCTGGACCTCGATGTCGCGGTGCGGCTCGGGAAGCAACCACAGCAACTGGGACGCGTCGAAGACCGCCGAATGCACGAAGATCACTTCGCGGCTCTGCAACTCCTGGCCGCCGAGGAATCCGAGCAGACCTCGCAACGCGTCGAGCGTTGTGACGACCAACTCCTGGACTCGCAGGCGGATCCAACTCCCGGCGTGACGATCGGCTTCGTAGCGGACGTATCCGGTGAGGCGGTCTCCCTCGTACCAGCCGTACTCGAAGCGCAGGGTGTCGGGGTCCCCCGCGTCCCACTCCACCGACAGAAACCAGTCGGGCCGATCAAGGGGGCCGTCCCAATCGGCGAGGTGGGATCGGCGCAGCGCCTCGATGGCGGAGCGATCAGGCCTCGCACGGACCCTGCCCGAGCCGGAGAACCCGCTCAGCGCCTCGGTGCGAACGATCTGACGGAGTGTCCGGGAGCACACCTCCCACCCCCAGCGCCGGTAGAGCCTGACGGTCGCCGCGTGCAGGGGCGCCAGCGCGGCTCCCCGCTCACGCGCGAGGGTGACGCAGTCGCGCATGAGCGCTCCCCCGACACCGCGACGCCGCCACGCGGGATGGACGGCGACGGCGGTGACTCCGCCTGCGGGCACCGACCTCCCGCCGAAGAATTGCCCGACCGGGAGGAGCATGTAGCCACCCGCGACCTCGCCCTCCATGCACGCGAGGCGGAGCGGGACGTGGGGCTCCGCCGCCGTGAGCCAGCGCATGTTCGCGGCCGCGTGACCCGCGAACAACTCGGCGTCGAGCTCGGCGAAGCGCCGCCGATCGTCGTCGCCGCGCCCGTCGCGAACCTCGATCGAGTCCCTGTCTCGTTCCATGAGCGCCCGAGTGTACTCGCGGCCGCCGCGCCACCCCGCCCGTCGCAAGCGCGGCCGGCGTCCGTTTGGGCCGGGCATGGACTCGGGATACCCTTTGTGTCATGGACACCGTCGCAGCCCCTGCCGAGCCTGATCCGGCCCACCTCGACGTGTACGACCACACCACGGTCGAGGCACGCTGGAGGCGGATCTGGGACGAGCGCGGCGACTATCGCACCCAGCTCGACGAGCCCGACCGTCCCTTCTACAACCTGATGATGTTCCCCTATCCCTCGGCCGAGGGACTGCACGTCGGGCACATCATCCCCTTCGCCGGCGGCGACATCTACGGCCGCTGGCGGCGGCTCATGGGGGACACCGTCTTCGAGCCGATGGGGTTCGACGCCTTCGGCATCCACTCCGAAAACTACGCGATGAAGATCGGTGAGCATCCGGCCGTCGTGATGCGCCGCGCGGTCGCGAACTTTCGGGAGAACCAGCTCGCCCGAATCGGGTCGATGTTCGACTGGAGCCACCAGGTCAACACCGCGGAGCCTGCGTACTATCGCTGGACCCAGTGGCTGTTCGTCCGGCTCTTCAACGCTGGGCTCATCGAGTGGCGCGAGGGGGCTGTGAACTGGTGTCCATCGTGCCTCACGGTGCTCGCCGACGAGCAGGTGGAGCAGGGGCGTTGCGAGCGCTGCCACACGCTGGTGCAGACACGCTATCTGCGCCAGTGGTGGATCAAGATCACGCGTTACGCGCAGGAACTGCTCGATGCGCTCGACACGCTCGACTGGTCGGAGTCGACCAAGACGATGCAGCGCAACTGGATCGGGCGCAGCGAAGGCGCGACCATCCTGTTCGATCTCGAAGGATGCAGGCGCAAGGACGTGACCGTGTTCACCACGCGTCCGGACACGCTCTTCGGCGCCACCTTCCTGGTGATCGGCGCCGACCACCCCGAGCTCGAGGATTTCGTGCCCCCGGAACGCATGGGAGAGGTCAACGCGTGGCGCAACAAGTTCCCGCCGAATGCCGCCGAACCTGACTTCTCGATCGGGATGGAACTCGGCTCGTACGCGATCCACCCACTCACCGGGGCGCGCCTCTCGGTGTGGGCGGCGCCGTACGTGCTTGGCGGCTACGGCACCGGGGCGATCATGGCGGTCCCCGGCCACGACGCACGGGACTGGGCGTTTGCGCGCGCGCACTCGCTGCCGATCGTCGAGGTCATCTCCGGCGGCAACGTCGATGAGGCCCCGTACAACGGCACGGGCACACTGGTCAACAGCCGCGAACTCAACGGTGTGTCGAGCGATGAGGGCAAGCGGCGCATCGTCGAGCGTCTCAGCGAATTGCGCCGCGGCCAGTCGAGCGTGCAGTACAAGTTGCGCGACTGGCTCATATCGCGACAGCGGTATTGGGGTCCGCCGATTCCGATCATCCACTGCCCGAAGGACGGCCCGGTCGCGGTGCCGGAAGAGGATCTCCCGGTACTGCTGCCCGACGTGGAGGATTTCCGGCCGCGCGGCACTGGCCTGTCACCGCTCGCGACCGTGGAGGACTGGGTCAACGTTCCCTGCCCCAAGTGCGGTGAGCCGGCCCGGCGCGAGACGGATGTCAGCGACACATTTCTCGACTCCGCCTGGTACCACCTTCGTTACCCATCGACCGACTTCGACGACGTGCCCTTTGACAAGGAGCGAACCGACACGTGGCTCCCGGTCAACATGTACATCGGCGGCAACGAGCACGCGGTGCGCCATCTGCTCTACGCGCGTTTCGTGATGCGCGTGCTGCACGACATGGGACTGGTGCCGTCCCCGGAGCCGTACACGCGCTTTCGCGCACACGGCATGATCATCATGGACGGCGCGAAGATGTCGAAGAGCCGGGGGAATGTGCTCAACCCCGACGAGTACATCGAGCGGTATGGGGCGGACACGGTGCGCCTCTTCATGATGTATCTCGGTCCGTACACGCTCGGTGGGGACTTCCGCGACAAGGGCATCACCGGGATGACCCGCTTCATCAACCGCACATGGCGTGCCACACAGCTCGCCACCAACGGTGACAGCGGCGATGAGGCAAAGGAGCGGAGGCGCAACCGCCTGATCAAGCAGGTCGAGGAGGACATCGCCGAGCTCCGCTACAACACCGCGATCGCGTACCTCATGGAGTTCTCCCGCGATCTCGACCACGAGTGCACGAACGGAAACGCGCGGCGCATCGACGCTGAGACCCTCTTGAAGCTGCTGGCGCCCTTTGCGCCCTTTGTCACCGAGGAGCTCTGGGAACGCACGGGGCACGAGGGCTCCGTGCACGAGCGTGGCACCTGGCCGGCCTACGACGCCGAGCTTGCCGCGCCCCAGCGAGCGACCGTCGCCATCACGGTCAACGGCAAGCGTCGTGGTGAGCTCGATGTGGAAGCGGGGACCTCTGAAGCCGGCATCACCGCGCTGGCACTCGCCCATCCACGGGTGGTGGAGTTGCTCGGCGGTCGACAGCCCCGCAAGGTGATCGCGGTCGTCGACCGCATCGTCAACATCGTCACGGCTTGACCTCGAGACGCATCGGCGCGTGCTCGATGCCGTCCTCGACCCAGCGCTCGCCGCAGATCTCGAACCCGAAGCGGGCATACCAGTTGACGAGATATGCTTGTGCGCTCAACGTGATCGGCGGCCCTGACAGCGCGATCGCTCGTCTGAGCAGCGCTCCCGAATACCCCCGACCTCGAGCGTCCGCCAGGGTCGCGACGCGACCGATGCGATGCCCAGCTTCGCCCTCGCTCAGGAGTCGCAGCGTGCTCAGCACGCGGCCCTTGTCGTCCTCGATCCACAGATGGACGGTCGCCGCGTCGGCGTCGCGAGCATCGATGTCCGCATATGCGCAGTGCTGCTCCACAACGAAGACATCCTGACGGACCGCGAGAATCCCAAGCAGGGAATGGGGTGACAGCTCAGCCAGGTGAGCTGCGTGGACGTCCGGCACGCTTATGGGCGCTCGGCTATGCGGCCTGGGATTCGACCACCGCGGTGCACGACGAGCACCGGTGGGCAGCCTTGGGAAGTGAGGCTGGCCATCGGGGCATGCGCGCGTGTTCGACTCGGCGGGCTTGGTGAACGTGTCCGTGCCTGGAGCCGGTTGTAGGGCACGACGAAGAAGAAGTACACGCCGCCGATGACGAACGCGACCGCCAGTTGAACAACGTTGCCCTGGTTGAGAAAGTCACGAAAGCCTTTCACGATTTCCTCCTTGTCCCTCGATCTAGCCGGATCCCCCGCTCGGAGCACCTGCCGCTGAAGGGCTCAGCATCGTGACACACACCCCAGTCCAGCAGCGCGTGTTCGAACGGGTGTAACCGCCATGCCCCGGAGGCAGTGGATCCCCCGGCTCGTACACGTACCAGATGGCGCTCGCGACGGGTGACGGCTGTGGCAGCGTGTGGAGCACGGCATCTGGAGGATAGACCGCAGTGCCCCAGAACCAGGGGACGCTGGCGGCCACCGAGCGCGTCCGCGCGGCAACGTCGCTGTCAGCGTAGTAGCGGACCAGCAGGTACTCACTCGGGTACGCGGTGACGAGCGCCGCCTGGGCCGCAGTCCCCGGAGATGGCGGCGACTGCCAGCGGTGTCTCGGGATTGGTGATCGCCAGTGCGGTCGCGGCTGCCACCGCAGTCGTCACAGCCGCGACGCCGAATGCCACGCGGCGCCATGGCAGGATCGCGAGCCCCGCGCCGAAGAGTGGGTACAACGGCGCCCAGGCAGTGCTCAGATACTTCCCGTCCTCGAGCGGGTGGTAAAGGCTCGCCAGGAGCATCACCCCGACACCGATCGCGACCGCGAGGCCCAGAAACCCGGCGGTCCCGGCACCGGCTGCGGAGAGCCGGCGGCGGTGCACGACAAGCGCGGCCAGCACCAGGCAACCCGCAACGTCACCCAGGAGCTCCAAAGCACGCAGCGCGGCAAATCCGCTCACCCAGGAGTTGAGGGGCGGCCCCGTGAAGAATTGCTCGAGGCCTCCGAAGGCGCTCTTGATGCTCAATCTCGGCACCCAGAACGCGCCGGTGCCATGGCTGAGCTGCGCTTTGGCGGCGACGATCCATGGAATCAGGCTCGCCAGGGTCGCAAGGCCCAGGACGGCCACGAGCACGACGATCGCGAACCTGCGCCGGCGGTGGAGCAGCGCCACGGTGATCACCTGCGCGAACACCGCAAAGAGCGCGAAGTACACGGTGTAGACGGCGAGAATCGACAGCGCGACGTACAACGCCCAGCGCACCGGCGACGGCCGCTCGAGTGCACGCAGCAGGCAGAGCGTCGAGGCCAGCACGAGTGTGGTCGCGAGCACGTACATGCGCGCGTCGAGCGAGCTCACCACCAGCGCCGGCGCAGCGGCCCCGATCACAGCTGCCCAGATGCCGCCGCTGTCACCGGCGATGCGGCGTCCCAGGGCCGCGACGATCGGGATCGCGGCGCTGCCCACGAGGACGGGGAAGAGGCGAAGCACGACCGGGCTGGTCGACACCACCGCGAAGAGGCGCTCCACCAGGTAGAAGAGCGGTGGCGCGCTGTCGTTGCGGACGACTTCGATCATCGAGCCGAGGGGGCGCTGGACCGCAAGGGCCGTGAACGCCTCGTCTCGCCAGAGCGGCTGATAACCGAGCAGGGCCATACGCGCGACGAGCCCGATCCCGGAGATCAGCCAGATCTTTCCCGCATATTCGCGCAGCATCGATCCCACCATAGTTGCGCGCCCGTGAGGCGCGCGACCCGGCGGGTCAGGGCAGCGACGGAACCCCGGCCTGCGGCACGACCTCGAAGACCACGGGGTTGCCCTGGGGATCGGTCGCGCGAACCTGTGCCTCCGCGGCGATGCCGGGGCCCACGGCGGCAGCGATGTCGGCTCGGGATGGGGCGACGATCAGCGAGTAGACGGCGGCGTTCCCAATCGGGGTCATCGGGGCGACGATCGTCGGCAGCCGGCCGGCGTCCAGGAACTGGACGTCCATCGCGTCGTAGCTGTTCAGGATGACCAGCGTCGAAGGCCCACCGTCAGTCGGATTGTTGACGGCGGCATTCGCCATGGCGACATCCGCGAATGTGAACGCCACGTAGCGATCAGCCACCGGCCGGTTGAGGTAGGTCACCGCCGACGCGATGCCGAGCATCGTCACCGCGATCGCGCAGACCATCCAGCCTGTCTGCGTCACCGAAGTGCCCGACCGCGGGATTCGCGAAGCAAGCCGCCGTGCAATAGCGATGCCCTCCAGGCAGCCGAGTCCGACGCACGCCGCGATGTATGGCTCGAGGCCGAGCGACCGGAGGAAATGCGGCGCTCCACCCTCGTTGGCGATCAGCGGCGGGATCAGGAACACGATGAGCCCGAGCAGCACCAGCGCGTACCCGTGGTCGTTGCGCCGCCGCCAGCAATGCCAGATGCCGAGCAGGAAGGGGATGACGAGCACCGGGCCCAGCAGCGGCAGCGCCGACACGTCGTGGCGCTGATTCGGATCCCCGGCGAAGAGGAACATGCCCAGTGTCTTGAGAATGTGCACCGGGTAGCTGTCAGTCGAGCCTGACGCGCTGTTGAAGACCGACACGAACGCGGCGCGTCCGAAGTACGACGAGAAGTCGGTGATCGCCGTGTACACCATCGGCGCCACCACCACCGCGAATGCGATTCCCGCCCAGGCCCAGGTCGCGCGCAGCGACCGGAATCGCTCGGGGTCGCGGGCCCGCATCCAGAGCAACCAGAGCATCGCCAGCAAGGGCAGCAGCTTCAGGGGTTGGTACGTCCAGAACCCCAGGGCCACGGCGATGCCGGCGATCGCCGCGCTCCATCGCGAGGGCCGATCTCCCCAGCGCAGGAGCGCCGCCAGTGCCGCGGCGCCGACCAGGACCGTGAGGATGTTTCTGAACCCGTCGCGAGAGACCGCGATCATCCACAGTGATCCCGCCGTCCACGCCATCGCCATGAGCGCCGCCCCGCGGCCGAAGCGGCGCACCGCCACGAAGGTGGCGATCACCCCGGCGACTCCGACGGCCGCCGCAGCGCCACGCAGGGTGAGCACTGAGGATCCGAAGACCTTGAAAACGGCGGCGACGATGTACGCGTACAGCGCCTCGCGGCCGCCGTCGCTGTTGAAGAACACGGGGTGATAACCCGGTGTCGTCAGCAGGCTCTGGGCGCTGAGCCCTTCGGCCGCCTCGTCGGGGTAGAGACCCCCTGGTTGGTTCTGGAGCGCCCAGAAGCGCACGACGATCGCAGCGAGGGTGATCAGGACGGCGGCCGCAGCCTCTACTGCAGTCGCCGTCCCGAGGCGCCGTACGACGCCCGTTATGCGGGTGATCCGGCCCCCGTCAATTCGAGGCTGGATCGGTGCAACAGCGTCCTGGTGGCGGCGATGCGGCACGCCAGCATCTCCAGAACGTCATCGAGCTGGTCCCGCAGTACGGTTTCCAGCTCGATAGGGTGGTTGTCTATCTCCCGCAGCAGCGCCGACAGCCGGAGCGCCTTCTGGTCGATCTTCGCAACGACCTCCTGCGGGCCTGCCGTTGCGGTCAGGTGATTCAGCTCCATCCAGATCCTCCGTCTGCGGGTTGGTGGATGTCCTCAAGAGTAGGCACCTGAGAGGGGGATGTCCAGCGATCATCCTGTCGCAGAATCCAACGTTCCGCAGCGTCGGCCCGGGCACGGACGGTGGCTCGAATACGCGTGACCAAGGCTCACGGCGCAGGTCGAGCCCGAGGCCCAAGCACTAGACTGGCGCTGGCCGGTTCGACCGACCGGGCGCGGATGGCGGAATCGGTAGACGCGCGGGACTTAGGATCCCGTGGGGCGACCCGTCCGAGTTCGAGTCTCGGTCCGCGCACGCTGCCCACCCCAGAAACATGAGTACCCAGATGACCGACACTCCAGGAATGACCGTCACGCTCGAACGCAAGGCCGCTTCCCAGGTCGCCCTCCAGGTAGAGGCCACCGCGGACGAAGTTGAGGCCGCCGTCCAGGCCTCGCTCCGCCGCCTGGCTGGGCGGGTTCGCATCCCCGGTTTCCGCCCGGGCAAGGCGCCTTCCGCCATGGTGGAGCGCGCCGTCGGGTGGGAGACCATCAGGCACGAGACCGTCGACCACCTGGTTCCGGAGCTCTACCGGCGTGCCGTCGACGAGACGGGCGTGGAGCCGGTCGGCGACCCCGAGCTCGATCTCGGCGAGCTCGAGCGCGATCAGCCGCTGAAGTTCACGGCCACGGTGACCGTGAAGCCCGAGGTGGACCTGCGCGACTACCTTGCGCTCCGGGTCCCGAGGGAGACGACCGAGATCACCGAGGAGAGCGTCGACCAGGCGATCCAGGAGGCGCGCCGCCGCCATTCGGAGCTCAACGATGTGGACCGGGCCGCGCAGGCCGGGGACGTCATCCGCTGCACACTGGTGATGCGCCGAGGCGACGAGGTGCTCACCGGGGGTGATGGCGAGGAGCGGGAGCTGGAGTTGGATCGCGAGCTGGTGATCCCGGCGATCGTCGAAGGCGTCATCGGTCTGACGGCAGGCGAATCACGCACCTTCGAGACGATCCTTCCCCAGGACTACCGCCAGGAGGAGCTCCGCGGGGCCACGGTCACCATCGACGTGACGGTGCATGCCGTCCGCGAACGCACCCTGCCCGCTGAGGACGATGCGCTCGCGGTGGTCGACGGCCACGGTCCCGCGCTCGACGACCTCCGTGAGCACTACCGGACGGCGCTGGCCGTGGAGGCTGCCGACCAGGATCGCGAGCGCCACGAGGGCGCCGCCCTGGAGGCGCTCCGCGACCACGTCCGGGTTGACGTTCCCGAGGCGATGATCGAGCGCGAGATCGAGCGCCAGCTCGCCGATCTCGAATACCGGCTGGCCTCGCTCGGCCTGCCGCTCGACCGCTACATGGAGATGAGCGGTCAGTCGGTGGACGCGCTCCGCGCCGAGCGCCGCGAATCGGCAGCCAGCCGGGTCCGGCTCGAACTCGCTCTCGACGCTCTCGCCGCCGCTGAGGGGATCGAGGTGGACGAGACCCAGGTGGAGCGCGAGGCGCGCGCCGTCGCCGAAGGACGGCGGGTCGATGCGGCCCAGCGCAAGCGCCTCGAGGACCTGGCCCGCCGGGATCTGCGCCGTCGGGCTGCCGGCCAGCGGCTGCTCGAGATCGTGTCCCCGGAGGATTCCAGCTTCGTCGCGACCTGAGGCGTGATCTCCGGTATCCGTGGGTAAGCTGACCCGCGCATGGGGCAGCCTGTCATCAGCGTTCGCGACCTCGTCAAGACTTACGGGAAGGTCGAGGCTGTCCGCGGCATCGACCTGGGGGTCGGCGCCGGCGAGATCTTCGGGTTTCTCGGCCCCAACGGTGCGGGGAAGTCGACGACGATCAGCATCTTGTGCACGCTCATCCGCCCGACGTCGGGGGTCGCCGAGGTCGCCGGCTTCGATGTCGTCAAGGACCCGAGCGCGGTCCGCGCTCGCATCGGCCTGGTCTTCCAGGACCCATCGCTCGACGGCCAGCTCACCGGGCGAGAGAACCTCGACTTCCACGCGTACCTCTACGGCCTGCCTGCCGCGACACGCAGGCAGCGCATCGATGACGCGCTGTCGATCGTCGAGCTGACCGATCGCGCCGAGTCGACCGTGCTCACCTACTCGGGTGGCATGCGCCGCCGCCTCGAGATAGCCCGCGGGATCCTTCATTACCCACAGGTCCTGTTCCTTGACGAGCCGACGCTTGGTCTCGACCCGCAGACACGCAACAAGATCTGGGACTACCTGCAGGCGGTGCGTATTCGGGAGCACATCACCATCTTCATGACCACGCACTACATGGACGAGGCGGAGTTCTGCGATCGGATCGCGATCATCGACCAGGGCAAGATCGTCGCCCTTGGCACTCCGTCGGAACTCAAGACGAGGGTGGGCGGCGACGTTGTCACCATCACCACTCCGGACGTCTCCGCCGCTGCCGAACAGCTGCACCGGGTCATGAGCCTCGAATCGACCCAGGTCGACGGCACGCTGCAGGTCGAGGTCGCGGATTCCGCGTCGTTCATGCCGCGACTCTTCGCCGAGCTGAGCGTGCCGATCACCGCGGTGAGCGCCCGCCGCCCGAGCCTCGACGACGTATTCCTCAAGCTCACCGGTCGCGCCATCCGTGAGCAGGGAAACACGTCGCTGGATACGATGCGAAACATGGGCAGGATATGGGGAGGTGGCCGCCGATGACGGAACAGGCGCTGACCGCTCCGACGCTTCCGCAGGCACGGGCGGTGAACATTCGCGGTGCGACGCTGCGCGCGATCTACATCATCTGGAAGCGCGACATCATCCGCTACTGGCGCGATCGCATGCGCGTGGTCGCATCGCTCGCGCAACCGGTGCTGTTTCTGTTTGTCTTCGGCAGCGGACTCAGCTCGTCGCTGCGCGGGAGCACCGGCGGATTCGGCGGTCCCAACTCGTCATTGCAATACGTGCAGTTCATCTTTCCGGGAATCATCGGGATGTCGGTCCTTTTCACGTCGATCTTCGGCGCGATGTCGATCGTCTGGGATCGAGAGTTCGGGTTCTTGAAAGAGGTGCTCGTGGCGCCGATCCATCGCTCCGCGGTGGCCATCGGCAAGACGCTTGGGGGCGCGACCCAGGCGATGTTCCAGGGCATCGTCATCCTGATTCTCGCCCCGTTGGTGGGTGTCAAGTTGACGTTCCTGGGCGTGGCTGAGCTGATCCCGATGATCTTTCTGTTCGCGTTCGCGCTCAGCGCTCTCGGGGTTGCGGTCGCGGCCCGGATGCGCACCATGCAGGGGTTCCAGATGGTGATGAACTTCCTGATGATGCCGATGTTCTTCCTCGCCGGTGCGCTGTTCCCTCTCGGTGGCAACCTCCCGGCGTGGCTTTCTGTGCTGACACGCTTCGACCCCGCCAGCTACGGCATCGATGCGCTCCGGCGCACCGTGCTCAGCGCCTCGGGCGTCCCCTCGAGGGTCCTGGACAGCCTCGGCCTGACCGTGTTCGGTCATCCGCTGTCGGTGTGGACCGAGGAGGCGGTGCTCGTCGCCTTCGGGGTGCTCATGCTGAGCCTGGCCGTGTACGGATTCCGACAGCGCGACTAAAAAAGGCCACCTATAATGGAAAACGTATGAATCCGACCAATCTGATCCCGTACGTCATCGAGACCACGAATCGGGGCGAACGCGGGATGGACATCTACTCGCGGTTGCTCAAAGACCGAATCATCTTCATCGGGACGCCCATCGACGACCAGGTGGCCAACGTCGTCATGGCGCAGTTGCTCTTCCTGGCCGGTGAGGACCCCGAGAAGGACATCTGGCTGTACATCAACTCCCCGGGTGGATCTGTGTATGCCGGCCTGGCCATCTACGACACGATGCAGTACGTCGAGCCGCGAGTCGGCACGATTTGCATGGGCATCGCGGCGTCCATGGCAGCCATCCTGCTCGCCGGCGGCGCAGCGGGAATGCGTCTCAGCCTCCCGAACACCCGCGTGCTCATCCATCAGCCCTCGGGCGGATTCAGCGGTCAGGCGACCGACATCCAGATCCACGCGCAGGAGATCCTCCGCGTGCGCCGCCGCCTCGACGAGATCCTGGCGCACCACAGTGGCAAGCCCATCGAGGTCGTCAACCACAACTCCGATCGCGACTTCTTCATGAGCGCCGAGGAGGCCAAGGAATACGGCCTCATCGATGAGATCATTCAGGGCCGCATCAAGAGCGGTGGCGCTCCCAACGGTGAGAGCAGCAACGGCGGGCGGCCGCCCGGCGCGCCGCCCGAGGCAGAGACACCCCAGGCGGGTGGCGGCGCAACAGCGCACGCATAACGGAGACCGAACGGTCGTTGGTAGGAATGCAGACAAACCAAGGGGTATGCGGTGACTGAGCGCGACGACCGGCGGCGGCACACACGTTGTTCCTTCTGTGGCAAGGGACAGGAGCAGGTCCGGAAGCTCGTCGCGGGCCCGGGCGTGTACATCTGCGACCAGTGCATCGACCTGTGCCAGGAGGTCCTCGAAGAGGACAACCGGTCCACGACCACCAAGCGGGGCAAGCCCGGGACGATCCCGAACCCTCAGGTCATCGCCGCGTCCCTCGATCAGTACGTCATCGGTCAGGAGCACGCCAAGAAGGTTCTCTCGGTGGCGGTGTTCAATCACTACAAACGAATCGCGCATGCCAAGACGAACAGCGACGTCGAGCTGCAGAAGTCGAATGTGCTCCTGGTCGGCCCTACCGGCTGCGGCAAGACGTTTCTCGCACAGACGCTTGCGCGCATCATCGATGTGCCCTTCAGCATCGCCGACGCGACGAGCCTCACCGAGGCGGGATACGTCGGTGAGGACGTCGAGAACATCCTGCTCCGCCTGATCCAGGCGGCCGATTTCGACATCGCGCGCGCCGAGCGCGGCATCATCTACATCGACGAGATCGACAAGATCGCGCGCAAGAGCGACAACCCGTCGATCACGCGCGACGTCAGTGGTGAAGGTGTCCAGCAGGCGCTGCTGAAGATCCTCGAGGGCACCGTCGCCAACGTGCCACCGCAGGGTGGCCGCAAGCATCCGCACCAGGACTTCATCCAGATCAACACGACCAACATCCTGTTCATCTGCGGCGGGGCGTTCGACGGTCTCGAGAAGATCATCGAGCATCGTCTCGGCAAACGGGTCATCGGGTTCAACAGCAAGCCCCGGGGAACGCGGACCAAGGAGACGACCAAGATGCTCCGCGAGCTGCAGGCCCAGGATCTGTTGAAGTACGGCCTCATCCCGGAGTTCGTCGGCCGGCTGCCGATCACCGTGGCGCTGGACTATCTCGACGAGGAAGACATCATTCGCATCCTCACCGAGCCGAAGAACGCATTTGTCAAGCAGTATCAGAAGTTCTTCGCGCTCGACGACGTGGAGCTGGTGTTCCACGAGGGAGCGCTTCGCGCCATCGCGGAGCGCGCACTGGCGCGCGGTACGGGCGCTCGCGGGCTCAAATCGATCATCGAGGACGTGCTGCTCAACAGCATGTTCGAGGTGCCGAGCCGGCCGGACATCAAGCGTTGCGTCATCACCGAGCAGGCGATTCTCGAAGGCGTGGAGCCGTTGCTCCTCACCGAGGAGCCCAAGCGTCGCGTCGGTGCGACCGAGGAGGCGGCGCAAGGGCGTACGGCCTGAGGGTGAGCCGCCGATCCATGGCATTGGCCGTGGCGGCTGTGGGTGTCTTCCTGGCGGTGACCCTGATCACCCTGACGCACGTGGTCACCAATGGCGCGTCGGGCTGCGCGATCGCCGCACCAGCCCCGAGCCTGCCGGCCGCGCTGCGAGCACTCGGTGGCTTCGACCAGTCGTACGACGCGGGCGATCTCCAGCAATTGGCTCAGGTGGGCCAGAACGCCGCATCCGTGGTGAGCCCGAACCTTGACGGAGCCACGCCGCTCGAACCCGTGAGCGTGGCCGCGGCCGCGCCGGGACACCCGGCTGCCGTCGTCGTGCCGCTCGCCGCCCAGGATGGCACCGGGAGCGGGGTGCGCCTCGTCGGGCTCGTGTCGTTCTACGTCGGCTGCGGCGGGCGGGCGTACTTCGGGGCGGTCACCGATATCTCCACACAAGGCTCGGGTGCTCCCCTGAGCTTCCCCGCCGTGGGGGAAAGCGCGGCTGCCGCTCAGCTCGCGACCTCGACCCCACAGCTCGTCTACACGGCCTCGCCATTCACACCCGAATGGCGCAATGCGCAATCCGGGGCGACCATCGCCGCAGGCGAGTAACACCCGGTCGGCCCATATACTCAATCGCCCAATGGAAAAGCATTTCGACTGGTCCAGCGTGGAACCGAAGTGGCGGGAGCGCTGGAGGGATCTCGGCGTGGGACACGCCGATGTCACAAGCACCAAACCGCCATTCGTCATCGCGCTCCCACCTCCCAACATCACCGGCGCCCTGCACATGGGACACGCATCGACGTTCTCCATCCAGGACACCGTGTGTCGCCACCGGCGGATGCGCGGCTTCGAGGTCGAATGGTGTCCGGGGACCGATCACGCGGCAATCGCGACGCAGAACGTCATCGAGCGGCAGCTTGCCGATGAGGGCACGAGCAAGGAGGAGCTCGGCCGAGCCGCGTTCCAGGCGCGCGTCGACGCGTGGTACGAGGAATACGGCGGGCGCATCTACGAACAGATGCGGCGGATGGGCTACACCTGCGACTGGGAGCGTTCCCGTTTCACGCTTGACGACCAGTACGTCCGCGCCATCCGGCTCGTGTTCAAGACGCTCTTCGACGAAGGGCTCATCTACAGGGGCCCGCGAATCGTCAACTGGTGTCCGCGCTGCCGCTCCGCCATCAGCGACGAGGAGATCGACTGGCAGGAGCACACGGATCCACTCTATTACCTGAAGTATCCCGTCGACGGTGGGCTCAGCATCACGGTCGCGACCGTGCGACCGGAGACGATGCTCGGCGATACGGGCGTCGCGGTCGCACCCGGTGACCCTCGTTACGCGGCGCTGATCGGAAAGCACGTGACCCTGCCGCTGACCTGGCGGGTCGTGCCGATCTTTGCCGATCCCGCGGTGCGGCCCGAGTTCGGTACCGGAGCGCTCAAGGTGACCCCCGGACACGACCCGACCGACTACGAGATAGGAGTGCGGCACTCACTGCCGATCATCAACGTCATCGCCCTTGACGGCACCATGGATGTGCCGTCGCTCCCGCAGTTCCACGGCATGCCTGCCGAACAGGCGAGGATCGCCGTCTCGCAAGCACTGCGTGAGATCGGCGTGCTCGTGAAACAGGAGCCGTACCTTCACGAGGTGGGTCATTGCGATCGCTGCGGCACCATCCTCGAGCCGCTCGTGAGTGAGCAATGGTGGGTGCACATGGCGTCGCTGGCAGCGCCGGGAATCGGAGCCGTGGAAAGTGGTGAGATCGTCTTCCACCCCGCGCGTTACTCGGACGTCTATCTGCACTGGATGCGCAACATCAAGGACTGGTGCATCAGCAGGCAGATCTGGCTCGGTCATGCCATTCCGGTGTCGACCTGCGCCAACGGTCACCGCTTCGCCTGGATCGAGCCACCGCACGCGTGTCCCGAGTGCGGCGACGCGTCGCTCACCAACGATCCGGACGTGCTCGACACCTGGTTCAGCAGCGGTCTCTGGCCGTTCGCCATCTTCGGATGGCCCGAGCACACGCCTGAGCTGGAGCGGTTCTACCCGACCGACGTTCTCGCAACCGATCGCGGGATCATCTTCCTCTGGGTTGCCCGAATGATCATGACGGGCATCAAGTTCACCGGTCGGAACCCCTTCAGCGATGTGCTGATCACCAGCACCATCCAGGCCGCTGACGGAAGCCGGATGAGCAAGTCCAAGGGCAACGTCATCGATCCGCTCGACCTCATCGATCGGTTCGGTGCCGACGCCGTTCGAGCGTGGGCGGCCGCGGTGGGAACGAGCGGCCAGGACATGCGATTCGACGAGGACCGCATCGCCTCGTACCAGCGATTCGCCAACAAGCTGTGGCAGGTCACCAACGGTTTTCTCGTCGCCAAGGTCGGCAATGGATCGATCGCCGAACTGGACGTCCATCCGCCCAAGCCCGAGACGCTTCGCCCCGAGGATCGATGGATGCTGGCCGAGCTCGCGGCCGTGGTTCGCGAGTGCGATGCGGGCTTCGTGGCGTTTCGCTTCCACGACGCGGTCGAACGTCTCTATGACACCGCGTGGCATTCCTTCTGTGATTGGTACGTCGAGATCATCAAGCTGCGTCTTGCCGATGCCGGCGATCACGAATCGCGTCGGGCCGCGGTGTGGACAGCGGTCACGACGCTCGACGTGCTCCTGCGCCTGCTCCACCCGTTCATGCCGTTCGTGACCGAGGAGTGCGCGCAGCAACTGCCGAACGCCGCACCGACGTTGCAGCAGCGTTCCTGGCCGGAGGAGGACCCGCTCTGGAGTGATGGCGAGACCGCGGCAGCACACCAGGAGATCGCCGAGGCCATCGAGCTCGTGCAGCGGATCCGGGCGCTCGGCCACACCCATCGCGTGCCGCGTGGCACCCGCGATCGGATCCGTGTCGTGGTTCGCACCGCCGACAACCGGGGGACGAGCAGGCACATCACGCGCCTGATCGGAGGGCTCGTGCCCGCCATGGTGGTGGAGAGCCACGAGCGTGGCGTCGATCCAGTGGTCGTGGTTTCGGGTAGGCTCCACGCCGAGGTGGTGATCGCCGACACCGCCGCCGACGCAAGTGCGACAGCACGTCAGATCGGCCTGCTCGAGGCAAACGTGTCGCGGCTTCAGGCACAGCTCGCGAACCCGGCGTTCGTGAACGGGGCACCGGCCCAGGTCGTGGACGAGACGCGCCGGCGGCTCGCCGAAGCCCTCGGCCAGCTGGACGTGCTCCGCCGGGGCCCGACAGGAGGATCCACCGATGCTGCTGGTTGACCTGGGGACGCTCCTCACCGGGGTGCTGGTCGTCGTCATCGCCTACCTGGTTGTGCTCTGGCTCGCCCTGGCTTTCTACGTCGTCCGCGACGCCAGGCGGCGCACGACATCGCCCGGATTCACGCTCTTCGCGATGCTGCTCGGCTTCGTGCCGCCCTTCCTCGGTGCCCTGATCTACTTCATGGTGCGTCCGCCCATGACGATGGAGCAGGTGCGTTCGCTGGCGATCGAGGAGCAGGTGCTGCTCGAGCCACCGGTCGAGGGAGTGCCCACGAGGCCCTGCCCGACCTGCGGGCGCGAGATCGAGCAGGAGTTCATTCTGTGCCCGTACTGCCGGACCCAGTTCGCGCGGCGTTGCACGGGATGCGATCGCAGCCTCCGGCTCGGCTGGGGGGTCTGCCCCTACTGCGCCACCGAGGTCGGAGCGCCGGCGCTGGCCCGTACCGGGAGGTAGCGTCACGATGCTGGGCGGTGGGCTCCAGCTCGCGCTCATCCCCGCGCCGTTGATCGCAGCGGCGATCGTCGTGTTCGCGCTCTCGCCGCGGCAGGCGCGTGCTGCACAGGTCGTCGCCGGAGCGGGCATTGCAGCGACGATCGCGTTGCTCGCGGTGGAGGCGGCGTTTCTCAACGGCAGCGGGCGCATCGAGACCTCGCTCGGGATGCCTGTCGCTGGAATCGCCTACCTCCTCAGGCTCGATCTGCCCGGCGCGACGCTCGGTCTTGCGGCATCCGCCGCCGGTCTCCTGATGGTGCTCGAGAGCGACCGTCAGACCCGCGAGGTCAGCGCGCTGCTCGTCTGCGTCGCGGGCACGCTCGTCGCGGCGCTCGCCGGCAACGTGGTGATGCTGGCCGGTGGTGTCGAGATCGCCGGAGTCGGGACCCTGCTCATGACCAGCGCCGCGCGCGGTCGTCCCGGTCGCGGCGGCCTGGTCGCGATCGGCCTCGAACACCTCGCCTCGCTCGGCCTCGTTGTGGCCGCCGTGCAGCTCCTGAGCGTCGCCGGAACCACCGATTTCGCGGTCATACCGGCAGGAGCAATGGGCGCGACGATCGCCGGGCCGTGGGCAGCGGCCGGCGCGATCCGACTGCTCTCTCCCGCATTCGTCCCGATCCGCGGAACCCGAACGCCGACAGCCGCATGGGCGACAACCGGCGCCCTCCCCTGCGGAGCGATCGTGCTCCTCCGGCTTCGCGAGGCGGCAGCCGGTCCCCTTCCGCACTCGATCGCGATCGGCCTGGCGGCGGTTGGCGGGGCGGTGGCGATCCTGGCAGTGGTTGTCGCCCTGCGCGCGTCGGGCGCACCGGCGGTCGTTGGCCGAGCGCTCTGCGTCATCGCCGCGGCCCCGGTGATCGCGCTGACCGGCATTGCCGGCGCTGCAGCCGGCGCGGGTGTTGCGGCCGGAATCTGCTCTGTGCTGCTGGCCACGGCGCTGACGCCGGCCTGGGAACACATCGGCCGGGGTCGGTCGGGGACATCCCTCGCCGCGTTCGCCCTCGGGGCCGCCGGGTCCCTGCCGATCGGGTTCGGGATCACGGCGCTGCTCCTGGAGCTCTCGGCGACGGTTGCGATCGGCCGGCCCGCGACTCCGCTCCTCGCCGCGCTCGGTCTGGCCGGCGTGCTCGGGGCGGCCGCGGCGGTCCAGGCAGCATGGCGGGTCCTGACCTCGGGACGAAGCGCCGCGAGCACCAGGTATCCATCGCTGCTCGGGGCGGTCGCCGTGGTCGTATCGCTGGTTGCGGCCGTCGTGCCCGGGACGGTGGCGACCTCTGTGCTCGCGGCGCTCAACCCAGGCGGTCTCTCGGAGCCGATCGGCGCCGCTGCGATCCGGACCAACGCCGGCGACTGGTCGGGCGGATACGTCGTGGTCGCATTTGCCATCGTCGCTGCGGGCGTCTGGGCGCTTGCCACGCTCGCGGGCTGGTCGCTCCTGCGCGAATCGCCCGCTCACCACGTCGCGTCTGCGACAGGCTCGGTCGGGCTCCGGGCCGTCCGACGGTTGCGTCCGGCGGCCGTTCGCGGCAGCACATGGCTGCGCCAGACGGACGACTGGCTCGTGGCGCAGCCCCAGCTCTTGTTGGTCTTCGTGGGAGCGGTCCTGGCAATCGTGCTGCTCCCGCTGTTCCACTGATGGGGGTTTCCGCACCGCTTCTCTCAGTGGCAGGGGTGATCGCAGCGGTGGTTGCGATGATGGTGGACGGGCGCCGGGCGGCGGCCATCGCGATCGTCTTTCTCACCGCGGGGCTCGCCCCGACCGCGGCGACCTTCGGCGGCGCGCCGGGGGCCGCCGTCCTCGGCGCATGCGCAATCGCGGCGGTGGTGCTCGCCTACGCAGGTTGGCTCGGCGGCCGCGTCCTCCCGTGGCTCACCGGCCTCGATCCGACCATCCCGGCCTTCGCGCCCGCCGACAGGCTCTTCGGACCCCGGAGCGCCCGGGCGTTTGGAGCCGCGGTTGCGTTGCCGGTTGCGTCATGGGTCAGCTTCAACGTGCCTGTCGGCCAGGTGACCGCCGTCGAGGGTCTGCTCTTTCCCATCGTGTACGCCTGGACCTGCGGGGTCATCCGGCTGCTGGTCGCTCGAACCCTCGAGGACCTGGCAGTCGGGGTCGCGATGGTGGGCATCGCGACTGGAACTGCCTGGCTGCTCCGCAGCGGGAACGATTCCTTTCCTGGATCGGTCCTCGCCTGCTCGGTTGCACCGCTGGCGGCTTTCCTCGCCGGTTGGCTGCACGGTCGAAGCTCGCGCCGGTCCCGCCCGCTTGTTGATGCCGAAGCGTGAACCCCGCTGTCATCGCCGCGACGTGGCTTGGCCTCGGCCTCGTGGCTTCAGCGCTTCTCCGCCGCCCCACGGCGCGGCTGGTGGCGGTTGTTCCGCTCATCGGTGCGGGGCTGACCCTCCTGGCCGCTCGGTCCACGACGGTGGCAGTGCCGCTCGGCGGCCTAGGCGGAATCAGCGGCCTCGACAGAGCCGGCCAGGGGGTCCTGGTTTCGGCGGGCATCTCGATGGCCCTGGTGATGCTCCTCCAGCCCTCACTGGATGTGTCGGTTGGACGGACCATCGGCGTCGTCGGGGCGGCCGCGACGATCGCCATGGCCAGCAGTGATCCGCTGGTCACGGCGCTGGCGCTGACTGCCGCGATCGCGACCCTGGTCCTTCGCTGGATCGGGCAGTCGCCGGGCAAGGCGACCCTTGCAGCCGGGCGGGTTGCCGGCACGGGCACCGCGGCGATGGTTGCGGCGTCGCCGTTCCTGCCACTCACCGGGTTCACGACCGGAGCCCGTCCCATTGTCGTCGCGGCGCTGCTTGCCACCGGCGTCGCCGCCCTCCTCGCGGTGTACCCGCTCGGCGGCTGGGCTGCGGGGATCATCCGGTCGCTCGACCCCATTGATGTCGCGCCGTGGCAGGTCCTCCTGGTGCCGGTGGTGCTGATCATCGCCGAGCGGATTCCAGGAGGGGTGCTCGGCGATGGAAGTCCGATCTTCGAGCACCTTCTCCTCGTCGTCGGGCTGGGCAGTGCCGTCTGGGGCGGATTCTGGGCCGCTCGCGGTTCGCCAGCGATGCGCTATGGGCGCGTCTTCATGGCCGACATCGCGCTCTGCGTCGCCGCCGTCGAGGGGGCAGCGGCATCTCCGGCCCTGACCGGTGCGCTGATCATCGTGGTCACGCATCTCTGCCTGGCGCCGATCCTCCTGCGACCGGAGCGCGCCGGCCTGCTCTGGCCGAGACGGGTCGCCTGGGCCCTGCTCAGTGGGGTCCCTCCGTCGCCGACCTTCTGGGGCCGGCTGCTGCTCCTCGAGGCACTCGCCGCGGGCAACGTCGGGTCGACGATCGCCGCGGTGATCGCGATGGCATCGATCTTCATCGCCACCGTCATGGCGTGCTCGAGCAGGGCGGTCGTCACGCCCGCCCGAGGGTGGCGGGGACGGCTTCCGGAGCTCGCTGCCTGGTTGCTGCTTGCAGTTGGGATCGCGATCGGACTGGCCCCGCAGTCACTCACGCGATTTGTGTTCGGAAGCTGAGCGAGATGGATCCACTCGGGCTCCTGCTCGAAATCGTCGCACTCGCCGTGTACCCCGGCGGCCTGTTCCTCGCGGTGATGGCCCGGATCATCTATCGCGGTGCCGGCCTGGCGCCGGGCACTGCGCTCGACGTCCGGGGATTTGCTGCGATCGCGGCGGCGGTCGCGGCAGCGGCGATGGCACCCCTGCCCGGTACCCCGGCGGCGTCGCTGCCACCTGCTGGAGGGGCGACGCCGAACCTGCTGGCGGCGGTGCTCCTGGTTGTGGTCGCGGGGTCGCTGGTTGCGCCGGCGCCCTGGTCGCACCGGAGGATCATTCTGGTGACCTTCGCGGGGGCCTCGCTCGTCCTCCTCGGGCTCGTGGCGACCTCCTTGTCCACCACCGATATCTCCGGTTCGACCGGCGGCGTGAACGCTGCGGCTCGCATCCTCACCGTGATCGCCGTGCTGGTCGCGCTGCCCGTGCTGCTGAAGCCCCAGAGCGCGGCCGGGTCGGTGGCGGCCCGCGCCATCGTGGTCGCCGCGTCGCTCGTGGTTGTCCTCGCCATCGTGATTCCTCCGGCCCAGCAGTGGCCCGCGGCTCCCCTCTGGGTCGTCGGGCTGGTCGTTGCGGTGGGGGTCTATGCGCTCCTGCTGCGGCTCGGGCAAGCCCTCGCCGGGAAGGAGCATCTGTCCGTGGTGACGGTCGCCTGGCTGTGTTCGATCGCCGCGTCGGTGACGGCCGTGATCGCGGCGCGGCCATAAAGCCTTGTGCGCGAACGCCGACTTCGTCAACTGGGCGTCGCGTCGCGGTGCTAGCATGGAACGTGAGTTGGCGCGAGATTTCGATGCGGCCGTTGCGCACGTGACCGCCACGTGATTGGAATCGTGCTCGCGTCCCGGTCGCCTCGGCGGCGCGAGTTGCTGACCCGGGCGGGGATCCGTTTCCGGATCATGGAACCTCCCGAGGACGTCGCTCTTCCCGTCGGCGTGAGCGCTGAGCTTGCGGTGCAGCTGGTCGCCCGCCAAAAAGCTGTCGCGGTGAGCAAGCTCGTTCCAGAAGGAACCTACCTCCTGAGCGCCGACACGATCGTGGTCGGCCCACGCGGTCCGCTCGGCAAGCCCCGGACGCCGGAGATGGCCCGTGAGATGCTGAGCGATCTCCGTGGCAAGCGCCACACAGTGCTGACGGGTGTGTGCGCGATGTGCACCGGGAGCGACCATGAGGCGCTCGGCGTGAGCAGATCCGCCGTGAAGTTCTGCGACTTCACCGACGACGCACTGGACATGTACGTCGCCTCCGGCGAGCCCCTCGACCGTGCCGGCGCGTATGCGATCCAGGGTGGCGGCTCGGACTTCGTCGAGGCGGTTGCCGGGCGGATTGACACGGTCATCGGGCTCGACGTCGGGCTGGCGCTTCGCCTGCTTGGCGAGATCGGCTACCCCGACCCGCTCCCGCGCACCACCGACATCATGCTGACCGCGTCGCGGCAGCGGCGACCGCTGGCGCCGCTTCGCACCGCTACCAGGGTCTGACCGTTTCGCGGGGCAGGCGGATGCGGGCACTCGCGGCACACCTGACGGGAGTGCTCGCAGTCTCGATCCTGGCGCCGATAGCGCTGGTCCTTACAGCGTGCAGCAGCCAAGCCGCGCAGCTTTCGGTGACGCTCGCTTCGGACTTTGGGGCGTCATACACTCCCGGGACGAGCGATGCCGACTTCGTGATAACGGTGCAAAACCTCGGTCCCGGCAATGCATCCGGCGTTGTGATCCACGCGCTCATGCCCGCTGCGTTTCAGTACGCCGTGACCAACTCGATCACCACCAACGGCGCTGCGCGGACCACACCGGTTGACCCGCAGGTGGGTGTCACCAACCCGGAGTGGGGCGTGTGGTCACTCTCCTCGCCGACATCGCCGAACGGCACGACCGACAACGCGTCGGTCACGATCGACTTCGGGGTCAACATCACCGCGCAGCCTGACACCTACAGCCTCGCCGCCCAGGTGGTGGACGACAGTCTCACCGACACGGTGCAGAGTCACCCGCTTCCGATCGCCATCAATGAGGCACCCCGCCTCAGCGTGTCCGCATCGGTCGGGCCGACCTCGGTGCATCCCAATGGGCAGGTCACGTACCGGGTCACGGTCACCAACAAGGGCACCGGGATCGCTCCGACGGTCGACGTGCTGGTCACGCTGCCGCCGGTGCTGCAGTACCAGTCCACGATCACTCCGTTCGGTGGGAACTCTTCAGTGGAGTCGTTGATCTCACCGGTCCTGGGCGCCTACCTGGTCTTCTATGGCGGCTTCGAGATACCCCCCCAGACCACCCTCGGCCCGGGGACGCTCACCATCGAGTTCATCGCGCAGTGCATCCCACTTCCCGGGAAGGGTGTCTTCACCATTCAGGTCGCGGTCACCGACGCGTTGCGGGACCGGGTGGGCCTCGCCAACGTGGCGCCGCTGAACGTCCTCAGCTCGTAGATCTCGGGTCTGCGGAAGGCCTGTCGGCGCTCGCACGTGATAACCTCGCGTATCGCGCCCGGTATCAGCCGGCGTTCCTCAGTGGAGTGAACCCGCTCCCGGCGAGAGAGGCATATGTACGCAATCCTTCAACACGGCGGTCACCAGTACCGTGTCGCTTCGGGCGACCGGATCCTTGTCGATCGCATTCCAGTCGAGGTCGGGTCGACCGTGACCCTCGAGTCGGTGCTGCTGCTCGGTGACGGCGCCGAGACCGACGTGGCCAAGGGCTCGCCCGTCGAGGCTTCGGTCACCGCCACCGTCATCGCACACCGGCGCGGTCGCAAGATCCGTGTCTTCTCGTACAAGCCCAAGAAGCGCCACCGGCGCACCCTCGGGTACCGCAGCCAGCTCACCGAGTTGCTCATCGACGAGGTCGGACGTGGCAAGGCGGAAGCAAAGCCGAAGGCGGCCGCGCCCAAGCGCGCGGCGGCGCCGAAGCCGGCGAAGGCCGAGGTGATCGAGGCGGTCGCAGACGAAGCCGTGGCGGTCGCCGCTGAAGCTGAGGCCGTCGACGCCGAGGTGGCTGTCGCCGAGCTCGCGGTGGAGGAGGCGGTTGCGGCCGAGACCGAGGGGCCCGCTGCCGAGGAGCCCGCCGCGAAGCCGGCCGCTCCGAAGCGAGCACGGACCCCCAAAGCAAAGAAGGACCCAGGCGATGGCGCATAAGAAAGGCGGCGGGAGCTCCCGCAACGGACGTGATTCGAAGGCGAAGCGCCTCGGCGTGAAGCGTCACACCGGTGAGGTCGTTCTTGCCGGCACCATCCTGGTCCGTCAGCGCGGCACCAAGATTCTCGCGGGCGAGCACGTCGGCGTCGGTCGCGATCACACGCTCTTCGCCCTGCGCACGGGCACGGTCGCCTACGATCACGCCCGCCACGACAGGACTCGCGCCAACGTTCGCGCGATGCCGATCTTCTCGGTCGGCGAGATGATCGAAGAGGCTGACGAGGAGCCGGTCGCAGCGACCGGCTGAGCCACGGCCACTCGCGGCTCGCCCTTCATCGACGAGGTCGACATCGATGTGGCGGCGGGATCAGGCGGGCGGGGAGCTGTCAGCTTTCGCCGCGAGAAGTACGTTCCCGACGGCGGGCCCGACGGTGGCGACGGCGGTCGGGGCGGTGACGTGCTCGTCGTCGCTGACTCGACGGATACGACGCTTTCCGGCTTTCGGGAACGCAGATCGTTCAGCGCCGAAGACGGTCGCGCCGGCGGGGGTGGCAAACGCTCGGGCCATCACGGCGCCGACCTGACCCTGCACGTCCCGGTGGGAACGATCGTCCGCGAGGGTGACCTCGTGCTCGCGGACCTCGACCGGCCCGGTGCGGTGGCGCTCGGGGCTCGCGGGGGACGGGGCGGCCGGGGCAACACTCGCTTCGCCACCGCCACGCGCCAGGCGCCTCGTGCCGGCGAGCTGGGTGATCCCGGCGAGAAGCGGCATCTCCACCTGGAGCTCCGGCTCATCGCGGATATCGGGCTGGTCGGTCTGCCGAACGGTGGCAAGTCGACGCTGCTCGCCGCGCTGACCGGCGCGCAACCGAAGATCGCGGCGTACCCGTTCACGACACTTCATCCAAACCTCGGGGTGGCCGAGCTGGAGGGCGGCCACACGCTCGTCTTGGCCGACGTTCCAGGTCTGATCGAAGGAGCAAGCCATGGGGCCGGCCTCGGGCTCGAATTTCTCCGCCACCTCGAACGCACCCGCACGCTCGTCCACGTCGTGGATGCGTCTGCAGGCGTCGACGCGGCGCGCGGAGCGCTCGCCACGGTGCGCGTGGAGCTCGAGGCGTACAGCCCCGAGCTGGCCGCGCGGCCCTCGGTGGTCGCGTTCAACAAGATCGACCTGCCCGAAGGAGCGAGCGCAGCAGTCGAGCTGGCGGCGGAGTTTCCGGGTTCGTTCCGGATCTCGGCGCAGCATGGGGATGGATGCAGCGAGCTCCTGCTCGCCGCGGCGGAGCTGGCTGGGCGCGTGATCCGCGATGCTCCCGGCCCCGCGCAGCCGGGACTGCACCGCGTCTACCGGCCCCGGCCACGACGCGTGGCCACCACCGACGTCGTCCACGAGGACGACGGGTTTCGGGTGGTGGGGGAGGTCGTTGAGCGGATGGTCGGTCGGATCGACCTGGACAACGACGAGGCGGTGGCCCGTCTGCAACGCAAGCTGGCCGCAGCCGGCGTCGACGCCGCTCTTGCCGCCGCCGGGTGTCGCGAGGGCGACACCGTCTTCATCGGGGACGCCGAGTTCACCTACACCGACGGCGGACTGTCCTGATGGCGATCCTGGTCTTCGGTGGCACCTTCGACCCGGTGCACAACGGCCACCTCGCGATCGCTCGCCAGGCGCGTGTCGCAACGGGCGCTGAGGCCGTGTGGTTCGTGCCCGCCGCGCTCGCGCCCCTGCGCGACCCGCCCCGGGCGACACCCGAGCAGCGATTCGAACTGCTCCGGGCAGCCGTTGGCTCGCCTGGTGAGGAGGGCCTGGCCGTGCTCGACACCGCCGTGCGTCGTGGCGGGGTCTCGTACACGGCGGACGTCATGGACGCGCTCCGAGCGCAGTTTCCCGAGCTCGAGCTCACGGTGCTGCTTGGCGCCGACGCGGCTCGGACGATCATGCGCTGGCGTCGCGCCGAAGACCTGCTGGGCACCGAGCGTTTCGTGATCGCCAATCGGACCGGTCCACCATCGCTCGACCAGGCCGAGGTGAGCCGGATCGGTTATCCCGCGGCTCGAACCACGCTGCTCAGCGTCGACTCGCCGGACATCAGCGCGTCCGATGTCCGTGACCGGTGCGCCAGGGGCGAGTCGCTCGACGGTCTGGTCCCGGCAGGGGTCGCCGCCCTCATCGCCGCGAAAGGAATGTACCGCCAGAATCGGGACGATGCATAATGCGGATCGGATGACCTCCACCGATCTGGCCGGCATCATCGCCGCCGCCGCCACCGACAAGAAGGCGCGTGACGTGGTCATTCTCGACATCCGCGGGAAGACAACCATCGCTGACTATTTCGTGATCTGCGAGGGCGACACCGACCGCCAGGTTCGCGCCATCACTGACAATATCACTGACGTCTGCAAGGGGCACGGAGTGCGCGCACTCGCGGTCGCGGGTCTCAAGGACGCGTCGTGGGCGTGCGCGGATTTCGATGCGGTGATCGCGCACGTCTTTCTCCCGGGCGAGCGAACCTTCTACGACCTCGAGGGTTTGTGGGGCGATCCGGCGGGCGAACGCGCGGTCTGATGCCCGCACGGCGCTGACCGGCAGGCGCTATCCGGTGAACGCCGGCAGCGGGTGCATGATCGAAGCGGCCAGGTTGAGCAACCCGAACAGCAGCGCCACGGCGCTGAACGCGATGGCACCCCAGAGCACGATCCTCTCGACGATCATGTGATCGCGTCCACCGATCGACATGATCGGTGGGAGGATGCATCCGAGGAGAGCGCCGGCGACCAGCCCGCCGATGTGCGCGTAGTTGTTGACGCCAAGCGAGGGCCCGAACACGAACGTCAGCACGACGTTGAGCACGATGACGGTCACCGCATAGTTGCGCACCGTGTGCGTGATCCCGACCGGCACATTCTTTCCCTGCACCCTTCCGACCATCAGCAGCAGGCCGATCAGACCCGCGATACCGCCTGAGGCACCAAGGGAGATGCTGGTGGGGGTGATTCCCGGCAAGCCGGGCGCGAGCGTGCTCGCGGCGACCCACAGGAGCCCGCCCGCGATGGCCGTGATCAGGAACACTCCGAGCAGGACCAGCCGGCCGTAGAGCTGCTCGACGAGCCTGCCGATGAACAGCATCGCGATGCTGTTGAAGAGCACGTGATACACGCTGCTGGGGTCGTGGAGGAAGGAGCTGCTGACGAAGCGCCACCACGCTTCCCCGCATGCAGGGCTCTGGCCGAAGGCGGGGTAGAACGCGGCGTTGGGAAGCGCGCCCCAGGAGCAGATGTCCGGGCCGCTCGCCGTCGAATGCAGCGACAGGGTGGTGTACTCGAGCACCCAGATCACGACGAAGATCGCGATCAGCGCGTACGTGAGATACGGCTGCGAAACCATCGCTCGGCGCACGGGCGCGACGTAACCGCCGGCCACCGCCTGGCGCTCGGCGAGGTCGACGGCGGCAAGGGTCGGCGTCGGGGCGCCCTCGTGCACCGACCGCGCCCGGGCGCGAAGCTCGCCCACAGCGGGCATGCCGGGTGGGATCGGCAGCACAGCGCCGGCATTGGCGACGGCCGTGTCGATCCAGGCCACGCCGAGGCGCACCGGGTCACCGGGGGTGGTCGCGGCCGACAGCGTCCCGGCCAGCGGGCCGAGCGCGATCAGGAGGATGTCGCACACCTGCGCGCCCTGCTCATGGAGGCGGCTCAGCCCCCAGCGGCGCGCCGCGTCGCAGCGGGCAGCCAGGTCGGGTCCGGCAGCAGCCGGGTCAGACGGCGGCTCGTAGAACGCGACCAGGGCGGCGCGGGGGCCGGTCCACATCGCCGCGGCGAGCACGTAATGTCCGAGCAGCTCGCCAAGCCGGCCGTCTCGCTGGTCGGCAACGCGGAGCCGGTAGCGGGTCACCAGGTCGTGGGCGATCGCCAGGACGACCGGGCTTGGTCCCGGCGGCGGCGCGGCGTAGTTGGGTGGTGCCGCGTCCGTCACTCGGTTCAGTCTACCGATCGCACCCCGCGACACCCTCGTACCGGTTTGCGCTTTTCGGCTATGGTCTCGCGATGCCACCGGGCAGGAGCGCCGCGACGATCCAGCCGAAGATGACCCTCGGCGCTCTGTATCGCTGCCTCCTTGATCGTCTGGACACCCGCCCCGGGTTGCGCGTCGCCATCCACTTCGAGGAGCGGACTTCAATCGTCGTCGAGCACGCCGCCGCTGGGACCGAGCCGAAGGCGGGTGGAGCAACGAACCTTTGACGCGGACCTGACGGTTCGCGGCGGACAGGTCGCCGCCGCGACGCTCACTGCCGGCGCCGTCGGCGCCGAGACGCTCGTGGTCCGGATTGCGGAAACCGACGGCGAGAGCAGTTACGCGATCGCCGGTGAGGGTTCCGGGATGCTGCGCGTCCGTCCGGATCTTTTCGATCTCCACGCGTTCGGAGCCAGGCTCGACGGCGTGCCGGTGAACGATGCGGTCATCGACCAGGAGACGCCCGACGGATCCGGCCGGATCGTGGTCGACGCTGAGATCGACAGCGACGCGTTCGCCAGCTTGCTGGGTGCCCTCGGCGGCGGGGAGTCGGAGCACCCCGATCTCCCGCTGCTCTCGCACTCGACGGTGCTCTCGGCCGCCGCGGATGTCACCCTCGACTACTGGTGGTCGCTCCTCGGCCTCGACGAGGTCGAGGGCAGTCCGGCACGGCACAACGTCGTCGTCTGTCACGTGCACGCGTCGTTTGCACCGCTCAAGGCTGATGAATCCGACACCGGAATCGACGCCGACCCGGGGTTACCGGCGCTCGACGATCTCGACGCGGTCTGGGAACGTGCCCGCCAGCGGAGGACCGGCTCCTAGTCGCTAATGCGTAGGCGTCGGGCCGGGTGAGGGTGTTGGGGTGGGTCCGGGCGACGGGCTCGGTGGAGTTGGGGGCGGAGCCGGCGAAGGTCCGGCGTAGGTGCACGTCTGGGTCGGGAGGGGAGTGGGCACGTAGTACGTGCAGTTCGTGTTGGCGCCGGGCTGCGTACCGGGGAGATAGAAGTCGGCGTCATCACCGCTGCCGCCGGTGGTTCCGACGATAACGTTGGCCGGCTGCTTGTACCACGTGTCCGGAACACCTTTGAGCGCGGCTGTCATGTACGAGTGCCAGATCGGGGCCGCACCGCTGTACCCCGAAACGACGCCGTCGAGATGGCCGCAGTCCGGGAAGTCGGTGTATTGCGGCTTCAGACCCCAGTGCGCCAGGTCGCGCGGGCTGTAGGGATACGTGTAATCCGACGTCCCCTCGACGGTGTTGCCCCTGGCGATCTGGTTCCTCACGTACGCATAGTCCTTCGGCTGGAGGCAGCTGCGCTGCGCGTTGCCGACCCAGACAGCGGTGAGCAGGTTCGGCGTCCAGCCAACCGTCAGGTTGTCCATGAAGAAGTCGGCGGTTCCGGTCTTGGCGCTCACCCGGCGCGGATTCAGCGTCAGGTACCCGTTGCGCCCGAACTCCCGGATCCGGTTGTTGTCGTTGCTGGTGATCTCATCCATGATGTAGGCGACGTTGGCCGGGATCACCTGGTGTCCGGCGGCCGCGGCGTTGTATGTCCAGACGACCTGCCCGGTTGCCTGGGCGGCGATGCTGGTCACCGGCATGGGGTTGTGCTGGACTCCGAGATCACCGAGCGTCGCCGCCCCGTCGGCGAGATCGAGGAGCGTGATGCCGCAGGTGAGCGATCCGAGCGTCGCCGCCCACTGGGTCGATGACGGCCAGTTCGTGTGTACCTTGCCGTTGAGTGTGCAGTTCTGATTGAGGGAGGTCACGCCCATTGCGAGCTCGGTGTTCGCGATGTACTGCGTGCCGGTCGCGTATTCGGTCTTGACCGCGGGAATGTTGAACGAGTTCCCGAGGCAGAGCTTGAGCTGGCAGACACCATGGGTGCGGCGGTCGTCGTCGAACGGCGAGTACGGAGCGCTGCCCGGGATCGGAAACTTGTAGTAGTCGTCGAGGATCGGCGTGGTCATCGTGAACTTGGTTGACGCGATCGCCGCCGTGTAGGTGAACAGCTTGGTGGTCGATCCCATGTTCAGCTGAACCGCTGCGGCCTGGTTCAGCTGACCGAAATGCGGATCCGAGTAATTCCACGTCCCGACCATGGCGAGGACCTCACCGTTCTGCGGGTTCAGGCTCACCAGTGCGCCGTCGCCCATGTTCTCGGCCACACGCTCCTTGCTCACCAGGTTGTGGACGGTGCTGTATGCGAGGTTCTGCTTGGCCTGGTCGATGGTGGTGTGGATCTCGTACCCGCCTGGGCTCGCATACTGCGGGAAGTTCGAGTTCAGGTAGGTTTCGAGGTAGTCGACGAAGTCCAGATCGAGGTTGGGGTCGGGCTCGGACGCCGTCCAGGAATGGACTGTGAGCGGCTCGGCGAATGCCGCGATCCCCTGGGCCTGGGTGATGTAGCCGTTCGCCTGCATGGCCTGCAGAACCGCCTTCTGACGGTTCTTCGCGAGTGGGTTGACCGTCTGGTTCGCCGCATGCACCAGCGGGTTGTATGCGGACGGCGACTGCGGCAGGCCGGCGAGCATGGCCGACTGCGCGAGGTCGAGCTGGCTGGCGGGCTTCTGGAAATACATCTCGGCGGCACTCCCGATACCGACTGAGAAGTTGCCGTAGAAGATCCGGTTCACGTACATGTCGAGGACTTCGCTCTTGGTGAAGTTCAGCGCGATCTCGTTGCCGAGCACGATCTCCTTGATCTTGTAATCGATGCTCTGAGGTGGATCTGCACCGCCGTACAGGCTGATCTTCGCGAGCTGCTCTGTGATCGTCGAACCACCCTGGAGGGCCGCGCCACGATGGGTGACGTCGGCGACGCCCGCCTCGACGAGGCGGGCAAGATCCCACGAGCCCTCCGTGTAGAAGTTGTGGTCCTCGATGGCGACGATCGCCTGCTTGAAATACGGCGAGATGCCGGCGAGGTCGACGTGGATGTGCCGGTAGCCCTCGTTGTGGAACACGTGGATGAGCCCGCCCGTGGAGTCGAAGACGTCGGTGTCGATCTGCGGCTCCATGTCGGAGATGGTCGTCGCGTCGGGCAGCTGACCCTTGTATGCGTTGTAGCCGGCGAACACCGCGCCGACCGTCCCGGCGCCGATCGCGGCGAAGATGGTGATCCCGATGAGGACGATGCGGAGCGCACGTCCGCGCTTGCGCGGCGTGCGCAGGTGGCGGTAGGCGCTGGCCCGCCGGCGGCGGAGCTCGGCGCGGGCAGCGGCCTCGGTGGCTCCGATCCCGGGATTGGTCGAGCCGTTGGCGCGAAGTGAAGTCCGGGAGCCGTTCGGCAGGCCCGCCCGGCGGCGCCGGGCTTCCGGGGTCTGGTCGAGGCTCATGCCGGCACCGTCGAATGCATTGGCGAGATGGTCTCCTGACTCCGCAGCGCTGTGACGCGCCGGCAGTGCTGTCGGGTTCCCGGGTGAAACGCCACGGTCCGAGCCGGGTTACGCCGGGCGCATTGCGACGGCAAGGATGAACAGGGCGGCGAAGAGCACGACGATGGCCGCCCCGGCGAGGAGCGCACCACGGCCTTCCTCGATCCAGAAGGGACCCACCCGGCGCCGGCCTGGGGCGCCCTGGTCCAGCGGTACCGCCATCGCCTCCAACCGTACCAGCAGGGTCCCTGGAACGGTCGTATGACAATCCGTCACGGGTGCCGGAACGTCAAACCGGCCCATGACACAATCCGAAGCCGATGGCAGTGACTGCGCCTGTTTCCGCGCCCGCTTCCAGTCCGATCGCGCTGCCTCCCGCCCCGAGGACCGCTGAGGAGACAGGGCTCCCATTCAGCTTTGTCTGCGACCTGGTCCTCAAGGTGCTGTATTTCAACGGCAGCATGCTGGGTCGCGACATCGCGAACCACCTGTGCCTTCCCTTCTCGTTCGTGGATGCCACCTCGCGATTTCTCGCCGACGAAGGCTATTGCTCGTCGACCGGTGTGCATACCGCGACCCTTGATCCCGGGGAGCCGATCAACGCCGGCATGCAGCACATGATCTCGACCACGGGCCGCCAGCGTGCCCGTGAGCTGCTCGAGATCAACCAGTACGCCGGTCCCGCCCCGGTGCCGATCAGCGACTACACGGCGATGGCCGAGCGCCAGTCGCACGTGGATGGGCAGGTCAACCGTGCCCGCCTCCACGACGCCTTCAGCCATCTCGTCCTTTCGGAGGTCGTCCTCGACCACCTCGGACCCGCGCTGAGCGCGCGCCAGGCCGTGTTCCTGTACGGGCCGCCCGGCAACGGCAAGACCACGATCGCCGAAGCGGCTGCCTCGCTGCTCGGGGCGCCGATGTTCATCCCTCGTGCCCTCTACGTCCACGGCGAGGTGATCCGCTTCTACGACCCGATCCACCACGAGCCCATCGACCGCGAGCTGCCGCCCCACGATCGTCGCTGGCAACTTGCCAAGCGGCCCGCCGTCAAGGTCGGCGGCGAGCTGACCCCGCGGATGCTCGAGCTGGGCTTCGACCACACCCTCGGCTTCTACGAGGCGTCGATGCAGCTCAAGGCCAACGGCGGGCTGTTCCTGATCGACGACTTCGGCCGCCAGCAGAACATGTCCCCACGCGACCTGCTCAACCGGCTCATCGTGCCGCTCGAGAAGAAGGTCGACTACCTCAACATCCCGCGCGCCGGATCGAGCATCCCGGTGCCGTTCACCTGCATGGTCATGCTCTCGACCAACCTGCGCCCCCAGAACCTCATGGACGAGGCATTCCTGCGCCGGGTGCGCTTCAAGGTGCACGTCCCCGACCCCACCGTCGACGAGTACAAGGAAATCTGGCGGCGCAACTGTGTCGACAACAACCTGCGCATGGATGAGGGGCTCATCGACCGGCTGCTCGAGAAGCACTATCACGCCAAGGGCAGGCCGCTGCACGGCACCCACCCTCGCGACCTGCTCAACCACGTGATCCACGCCGCGCTGTATCTCGGCAAGCCCGTCGAGCTCAACAGCGAGCTGCTCGAACTCGCCTGCGAGACCTATTTCGTCGACTCCGACGAGTAGGCGCCGGCGCGCATTGCTCCATGCCTCGCGGCGAGAATAGGAGCGCATGCCCAAGACACACAGCTACGCGCTGACCGTGACCTGGACCGGCAACACCGGTACCGGGACCAGCGGCTATCAGGCATTCGAGCGCTCGCACGACGTGAGCATCGCGGGCAAGCCGTCGATACTCGGGAGCGCCGACCCGGCCTTTCGGGGTGCGACGGACCGCTGGAATCCCGAGGAGCTGCTGGTCGCGTCGCTCTCGCAGTGCCACATGCTCTGGTATCTCGTGCTCTGCGCCAAGGAGGGGATCGTGGTCACCGACTACGTCGATCATGCCACCGGCACGCTGGTCGAGACACCTGACGGAGGCGGTCACTTCGAGGAGGTCTCGCTGCATCCCACTGTCACCATCGCCACGCCGGAGAAGTCCGACCGCGCGATTGGGCTGCACGAGCGTGCGCATGCGCTGTGCTATGTCGCCAACTCGGTCAACTTCACGGTGCACACCGAGCCGTCGGTTGTGATTGCTGTCGACGTCGGTTAGACCGGGACCGACTCCGCGGCGTCTTTTCTCAGGATCGCGCCCGCGGGCCGGCGTTCGATGATCTGGTCGATCATCCCGTATGCGACCGCCTGCTCTGCGGTCATGTGGTAGTCCCGCTCGATATCCCTGCCGATCTGCTCCGAGTCGCGCCCCGTGTGCCGGTGATAGAGATCGATCAGCAGCGCACGCTGGCGAAGGATCTCGCGGGCGTGGACGTCGAGGTCGGTCGCCTGCCCCTGCATCCCCTGCGCCCACGGCTGGTGGATGACCACCAGTGAGTTGGGCAGGGCGAGACGCCGGCCGGGGGCGCCGGCCGAGAGCAGCAGCGATGCGCCGCTCGCGGCCATGCCGAGGCACGTCGTCTCAACCAGCGGACGGACGTACTGCATGGCGTCGTACATCGCCAGCGCCGCGGTCATGGAGCCACCCGGGCTGTTGACGTACAGGTGCACGTCGCGCTCCGGATCCTCGCCTTCGAGGAAGAGCAGCTGCGCCGTGACCAGGTTGGCCAGATCGTCGTCGATGACGCCGCCGACGAAGATGATCCGGTCGCGCAGAAGCCGCGAGTAGATGTCGTACGAGCGCTCACCGCGCGTCGTGCTCTCAACGACGGTGGGGACGAGAGTCATCGCAAGCCCTCTGCTGTGGGTGGAACGAAGCCGATGCGGCGGCGGGTCGGCTCCGCCTGGTTCATGGCGAGGAAGGCACCGAACTGCGCCACGGTCCTGAGCGAGGCGGCGTCCAGTCCCGACGTGACTGCGCGGAGCTGGCGCCGGGGATCGGTGGGCCACGCGGGCTCGCTCTGCGGCCAGGCGCCGAGGCGGCGTCCGAGGTCGGTGTACACGGCGGCGATCGGCACGGCAAGCGCATAGGCGATGGCGATCAGCAGGTCGGCGGAGACGTCCTTGAGCCCGCGCTCGACCTCGGAGAGGTATGCCGGCGAGCACCCCGCCTCGCTGGCGAGCTCGCCGAGGCTCCGGCCCTGGCCCTCGCGATGGCCACGAAGCACGCCGCCCAGCTCGCGCCGGACCTCGTCGGCAGTTACGCTCAGAGCAGAACTCACAACGCTCAGAGCATATCACCGCCACGCCCCGAGGGCGCGCTGCGGACGTGGCTCGGCATGGTCGCGGCTATCCTTGCCTCCTGATGGCGACGCTCCTCTCCGTCAATGTCGGCCGCGCCGCGGCAAGTCGATATACCGACACCGGCATCACTGGGATCGACAAGCGGCCGGCGACCGAATCGGTTGCGCTCCGCGACCCCGGTCCCGGAACGGGTGTGAGCGGTGCTGCCGGGGACGCCATCGGCGATCCCGGCTCTCACGGGGGGACGGATCAGGCGGTCTACGCCTACGCCCGCGAGGACCTGGACCAGTGGCAGGCAGAGCTCGGGCGGCCACTCACCAATGGCGTCTTCGGCGAGAACCTCACAACGTCCGGGCTCGACGTGAGCCGAGCTCTGGTCGGCGAGCGCTGGCAGATCGGCGACGCGTGCGTGCTCGAGGTGACCTCGCCACGCATCCCGTGCCGGACATTCGCCGGGTGGCTCGAAGAACAGCTCTGGGTCAAGCGCTTCACCCAGCGAGGCGCCCCGGGCGCATATCTCCGGGTGATCTCACCAGGTTCCGTGGCCGCCGGTGACGAGATCGCGGTGCTCCATCGCCCGGCCCACGAGGTGACCATCGCGATGATGTTCCGAGCGCTGACGACGGACAAGGTGCTTCAGCCTCAGCTTGCAGCCGCGGGCGACGCGCTTCCCGAACACCTGCGGCGGCGCCTCGTACCCTGACCCGGGTGCGAGCGCAGCGGACGCAGAGAGGGGCCGTCACCCCGCGACCCCGGCGCCGGTTCAGGGAAAACACGATGAACTGGGGATACGATTCCCGTCGCCCCTTCATGCACAGACTGCCTCCGTATGCCCGCATCGCCCTGGTCGCATTGACGGCCGCCGTCGCGGTGGGGACGCTGGCAACGACCTCTCGTCTCCCCATAGCGCCATCAGGGGTTGCGGCCGCCACCCGCCCCCCGGGTCGCCTGGCCCAGGCGTCGGGGCCCGACATGAACGTTGCGAACGCCGTCGTGAGCTTCTGGACGCCTGAGACCATGCCGGCGGGCGCCCCGCCGGTCCGGGGCCGCGCGGGCATCCTCGTCGACATGGACACCGGCGAGATCCTCTGGGAACGACAGCAGGATCTCGAACTGGCCCCCGCCAGCTTGACCAAGGTGTTGACGTCGCTGGTCGCGCTCGAGAACTTCAGTCCCGGCCAGGAGGTGACCGTGACCGCCGATGCGCTGGGCCAGTCGTCAGCCGACACCCTCATGGGCCTGAAGGCGGGTGAGACCCTGACCGTCGAGCAGTTGCTCGACGGCATGCTGCTCCCGAGCGGGGACGATGCCGCGAGTGCGATCGCCGTCGACACCGTGGGTGAGGCGCGATTCGTCGCGGCGATGAATGCGCAGGTGGTCGCCCTCGGTCTCGCCGACTCACATTTCTCCGCCACCGCGGGGCTCGATGACCCGGCGCTGTATTCGTCCGCCTACGACCTCGCGGCCATCGCCGACTACACGTATCAACAATTCCCGCTCTTCGATCAGATCGTCGATACCCGGACCATCAACCTGCCGGCCACCGCGGAACACCCGGCGTTCCACCTGCGCAACCTCGACTCCCTGCTCCAGGCATATCCGGCGGCTGTGGGCATCAAGCCCGGGTGGACGGGCAATGCCGGCGCCTGCCTGATCGGGATGGCCGTGCGCGACGGGCATCACCTGCTGGCGGTGATGTTGAGCGCCAACTATCCGGCGCGCATCGAGAGCCGCCTCTTCGACTGGGGGTTTCAGCTGGAAGGGCTCCCCCCGTTGCTGCCGCCGAACCCGGCAGCGAAGGCAACGCAGGCCGCCTGATGTCCAGATTGAGCGTCTCGCTCGCCGGGCGATGGCCGACGCTCCGAACGCCGTCGACCGCTTTCGCGACGCCGTCGACCGGCGTGACGTCGCGGCGATGGTCGACGCGATGGCGCCCGACATCGAGCTGAACAGCCCCACCGTGATGCGCCCGGTCGTGGGCCGCGAGCGCGTTCGCGCGGTCTTCGACATCCTCACCGCGCTGTTCGAGGATTTCGAATACATCAGGATCTTCGACGGCGACATGGTCACCGCTGACGCGAACATCGCGTCAACTCGCGCGCTGATGTTTCGCTGTCGCATCGGTGATGAGCAGATCGAGGGCATCGACGTGCTCGACATCGATCACTCGGATCAAATCGCCCGATTCACGGTGCTCGTGCGCCCCATGTCCGGCCTTCGCAAGCTCGCCAACTCCGTCGCAGAGCGGATGCGGGCGAGCGGGCCGCCGCCAACCTGACCCACCGCGCCATGCCGCCTATTTGATGACGGTGAAACCGGCTGCCATCGTCCCCCCCCAGGGTGCCGAGGCGATGAGGCGGAGGTTGGGAAGGCGGGCGATGCAGTTGACGTTCCAGGGGTAGAGGGGTGAGGCAATGCGCAGTGAACCGACGAAGACGGCGTCTGTCTGCGCGACCGCGGCCTCGGCCGTGGCGGGGTCGGTGCAGGCGTTGGCGAGAGCAGTCTCGAACGGAATGTCCAGCGCGCCAAAGGAGTATCCGTTGGGAACCAGCGGAGAAAGGTCGGTGAGTCCCGCCATCCACATGCCCGCGTCGTCGCCGCCATTGGTCAGCACGAGGCTCCCTTGAGGGAGCATCTTCGACATCGCCGAAAGGACGCTCAGATCCGCCGGGGTTACGAGCGAGCGCGTCGCGATCTCATTCTTGTAGACGTGGAGCTCAGTGGCAGCACCGACCACGACTGCAACGATCGACAGCACGCCCAGCGCCGCGCCGGCAGCCGTCGAGCTTCTGGGCCACGGCTCCGATCTTTTCGCGAACCACGGTTGCAATGGTCAGCCGGCGGATCGCAGCGATCCAGGCGATGACCCGCCACAATCGCCACCACGGCGCGACGGATGCGGAACCACTGGCGGAAGGAAGGCCATCTGATCGAACAGTCCGAGCGGATACAGGACGACGGAGTTCGGTTCCCAGAAGTTCATCCAGGCAACTGTTCGAGCGGACGGTGCACGAGGAGGGCAATCGCCGCAGACGACGATTGCGGCGGCAGACATGCCCACCCAGAGCCGTCGGGTCCGCGACAACGTGCGCATCAGGTCGCCGACGGCAAAGAGACCAAACGCCAGCACCAGCGGGATCAACCAATACTCGATACCGAGAACCCGGTCGGTGTCACCCCAGGGGTAGATGCTGTTCCAGATGCGGTGCAGATAGTGGAGATACAGGTCGTCCGCCATGATGAGCAAGAGCAGCACCTGCGCAACCAGCACCCAGAGCATCCTGCGCCGGATGAGCATGGCGATTGCCCCGATGCAGAAGAGCGCGAGCGCAGCCGGCCCGAGGAGGTCGGTCTGCGCGATCAGCACGAGGATGTGGTGCGGCTTCAGGGGCATGTGCGTGGTCGAGAGCACGAACTGCGGCGGCTGGGTGCGGGTCACCGGCGGCAAATGGGGTATCCGCGTCAACACGGTCACCACCACGGCACCGGCGGCTGCCGCACCGAGGGCGATGCCCAACCGGATGAAACCGGTTCGCGGTGACGCTCGCACGGCTTTCAGCAGCGCCGCCGCGAGCAGTCCGCACGCCACGACCAGCGCCGTGATCGCTTCGAGTCCGTGGATCACCCAGATCGATGCGGTGATGGCGACCAGCAGGATGGCGTTGTCCCGGGTACTTCGTCCGCGAATGACGCGGAGTGACGCGACGATGAACGGAACGATGAGCGTCGAGTCGACGATCTCCGGGAACCGCCCGATGATCGCCTGACCACCCGGGAAGATGAGCCCGATCGCGAAGAAGGGGACCACGGCGGCGAGCGCGACCGAGTCGGTGGCCTCGAGGGTCAGGAACGTGAGCGCGAGCGGGAGCACCGCGAGGGTCGCGGTGATGATCGGTGCCATCGCTCCTGCGGGAGAGGGCGCTCCGAGCCACGACACCACCGCCGCCGTCGCCTCGAAACCAGGCCGTGCTCGAATGAAATCAGACCCCTCGAGCGGGATGGGAAACAGCGGCAGCACGTCGTGCGTTCGCACGATCGCGTTGACGACGCTCCCGTGAGCCGGCGCATCCCAGTCGGGTGGCAGCACCTGTAAGTGCAGTGCCCATGCGAACACCCCGGCGCTGGTCAAGCCGACAATCAACGCGGGAACCGGCAGCCACCAAGGGTGTTCCGCAGCGAGCGCGGGTTCGACGCGCCGCCAGCGCACCAGCGCCGCGATGCCGAGCGCCACCAGCACCGGGAAGACCGTGAGCGGTTCGAACGGGACGTGCACGTCGTGCAGGGCGAGTCCGTAGATCCCGATGAATCCCGCGGACAATCCGGGAGCCATCGCGAGCCGCTGCCAGGCACGCCAGGTTGGAGCGAGGAGCGTGGCAAGCGCGAAGCCGGGGAGGAAGGCAATCGCCACCACCCCGGGAAGGGTTTGCGCAAAATCCTGGAAAGGCACGCCGGATCGAGCTCAGCGACCCTTGAGCGTGGCTACCGCAAAGACCGTGCGCGCCATGATGAGCAGGTCGAGTGCGACCGACTGCCGCTTGATGTAATACAGGTCGTACGAGAGCTTGATCGTCGATCCACCGACGTCGCCCGCGTAGCCATAGTTCACCTGTGCCCAGCCGGTGAGCCCAGGCCGCACCGAGAGTCTCGTGTTGTAGTAGGGGATGCTCTCGCGCAGCGTCTCGACATACTGCGGCTGTTCGGGTCGAGGACCGACGACACTCATGTCGCCGCGCAGGATGTTCCATGCCTGTGGCATCTCGTCGAGATGCAGGCGCCGAAGCACCGCACCCACCTTCGTGATGCGCGTGTCGTCCTCGGCCGTCCAGTGCAACTCCTCGGTCGTGGGAACACGCATGGTCCGGAGTTTCACGATCTCGAACTGCTTGCCGAAGTGGCCGACCCTGACCTGGCGATGAAAGATCGGCCCGCGATCCTCGAGCTTGATCGCCACCCAGACGAAGGGGAGGAGGATTCCGAGAAGGACAAGCCCGATCACGCCGGCCACGATGTCCACGACCCGCTTGAAGAGCGCGTACACCCGTGAGGTCTCGCCTCGCTGCTGCAGGGAGAGCAGCCACGTCTGGCGAAGCCGCTCGACCAGCAACCGACCGGTCAACTCCTCGTAGACGTCGGCGACCGATCGTACGACCATGCCGCGGTCGTAGCAGTCCACCAGCCCCTGGAAGAGATCCGTCGGCAGATCCTCCTCGGCGCCGAGGACGATCTGATCGGCGTCGTGCATCGCGGCGGTGTTGGCGAGGCGTGCCCCTGCATCGGGGTCGGCCGGGTGAATGGTGCCGACCACGCGGTAGAGCCCGGCCATCTGCTCGTCGACCTCGGACCAGACCCGTTCGACGATGTCGGCGTCCGCAACCAGGAGGATCCGGCCGGCGAAGATCGCCCGCGCAAACACTCGCCGATAGAACAGGCGCCAGCACAGCACGGTGATGGCGGCGACCGGAACCCAGATGAGGATCGTCGGCCTGGTGACACCGTACGGCACCGCAAAGAACACAACGAGCAGGGCAATCGTCTCAAGCGTCACGGTGATCGCAACGACCCGGAAGATGCCGCGGACGCTGACGGCCTGGTGGAGGTCGTACGCGTCGACCATGAGCGCAGCGCCGAGCCAGATGCCGGTCGCGATGGCCACGCCGGCCCAGGGAATGGTCAGTGCAGCGTGCTGGATCGGCCCCGAGCGGAGGTTGAACGCGATAATCAGCGAGGCCGCCACGAGGACAGAGTCGCCCGCAGCGAGGAGCAATTTCCGTTCTGAAGCGAGGATTCCCCGCCGGCCGGCCGCAGCTGTGGCGCCCGGAACGTCCTGGGCGATCATCAAAACAAGCCTAACGGTTTACCGTGCGGCTGAGAGATTGCCCTCGATGAATGACGCAACGCCCACCGACCTCCCGTTCGTCAGCGTGGTCATTCCCGTATTCAATGAAGAGCGACACATCGAGGCGTGTATCGCTTCAGTCCTGGCGCAGGACTATCCGGCCGATCGATACGAGGTCATCGTCGCGGACGGAGGCTCGACGGATCGCACCAGGGCGATCGTGCAGGCGATTGCGGCCCGCAATCGCAATGTGCGCCTCATCGACAATCCGGGGCGGCTCCAGGCGGCGGGGCTCAACCGGGCCATCCTGGCGAGCCGGGGCTCGATCATCGCCCGGCAGGACGGGCATGCCGAGTGGGGAAGCAATCATCTGCGCCGTTCGGTGGAATTGCTCCTTGCGACGGGCGCTGACAACGTTGGGGGGCTCCAGGAGGCCGCCGGCACTGGTGTTTCCGGACGCGCGATCGCTCGCGCGATGGGCTCGCCGTTTGGCGTGGGCGGCGCCGCCTTCAGATATTCGGCTCGCGAGCAGGAGATGGCGACGGTCTTTCTTGGGACCTTCCGGCGCAGCGCCTTCGAGCGAGTGGGTCTGTTCGACGAGGCCTATCCGCCGCATGAGGACTACGAGCTCAACCACCGGATCCGGTCCAGCGGCGGGCGGATCCTGTATGCGCCGGACATCCGCACCCGCTACCACGTGCGCGACGGCCTGGTGCCCCTCGCCCGCCAGTACTACCGCTACGGCAGAGGAAAGGTTCGGGTTGCCCGCGCCAGCCCCGGGGTGATCCGCCCCCATCATCTCGCGGCCCCGGCGCTGGTGGCGGCCGTCCCGGTGATGGCACTGCTTGCGGCCACCCGTCGTGGACGACGGCTGAGTCTGGCGGGCGCCGCAGTGTACGCCGCAGCCTGCGTCATCGCCGGGCAGCTTGCCGGGGCCGGGGAGCCTGCGACGGTCCGGGTGCGGATCCCCGCCACCTTCGTGGTGATGCACTTGGCCTGGGGCCTCGGCTTCTGGGCCGGGTTGGCGGAGGCCGCGCGAGGGGCTAGCAACCGGGGGTGGCTCGCCGCCATCGCTCCCGGTGGCATCGTCCGTCGCGCAGCAAGAGCGTCCCTGACCCGTATTCTTGGCCCGTGGCTGAAAGGACATCGAACGCCGGTGGCAGATCGCCCCAATCCGCTGTGCATGGTCGGCGCGGGCTATGTCGGCCTGGTCACCGCCGCTTGCCTCGCCGACGCCGGGGTCGACGTCCGGCTGCTCGACATCGATGCCGCACGTCTCGCGCTGCTACGCCGGGGCACTGCACCGATCCACGAGCCGCTGCTCGACGAGCTCCTGGCCGAGGTCCTCGCCAATGGCAGGCTGGAGCTGCACGAGGATGCGGCCACCGCAATGAAGGGGGCCCGGATCATCATGCTCGCGGTCGGCACGCCGCCTCTGGGCGATGGCCGGGCGGACCTCACCCAGGTCCGCGCTGCCTTGAGCCAGGCGGTGCAGCACGCCGGGCCCGAAACGGTGATCGTGATCAAGAGCACGGTGCCTCCGGGGACAACCGCATCGCTGCGCTCGCTCTGCCGCCGCAATGGTCGGGTCGTGCCGCTTGCTGTATGCCCGGAGTTCCTCGCCGAGGGCAGTGCGGTCCGCGACTTCCGCCAGCCGCCCCAGGTGGTGATCGGCGGCGACGATCCGGAGGCCTGCGAGCGTGTGGCTCGGCTGTTCGGACATCTCGACGCGCCCATCCGGATCACGGATTCGACGAGCGCGGAACTCATCAAATATGGCGTCAATGCCTTTCTGGCCCTGAAGATCTCGTTCATCAACGAGATGGCTCAGCTCTGCGAATTCACCGGCGCCGACGTGAGCTCGGTTGCCGACGGCATCGGCACCGACGAGCGCATCGGCCGCGCCTTCCTGGGAGCGGGCCTGGGATTCGGGGGCTCGTGCTTCCCCAAGGACGTGCGCGCCCTGGATCAGGCGGCGAGCTACCACGGGCAGAGCTTCCAGCTCCTGAGGGCAGCCGTCGAGGTGAACCAGCAGGCTCGCAGCCGGTTTGTGGCGAAGATCCAGCGAGCCCTCAACGGCAAGCTGGCGAAGCGACGGATCGCGGTGCTCGGCCTCTCGTTCAAGCCGGGGACGGACGACGTCCGCCAGGCCGCGTCGATCGATGTCATCCGCCACCTTGAGGATCTCGGCGCCTCGGTGGTGGCGACTGACCCGGTCGCGATGGTGAACGCGCGGCCGCTGCTCCCTCGCACGGATCTCGTCGACGACCCCTACGCATGCATCGCCGGGGCCGACGCGGTGGTCGTGGTCACGGAGTGGCCGGAATACGTCGGCCTGGACTGGGCTCGAGCCGCGACGCTGGTCCGCCGCCACCTCGTGGTCGACGGCCGCAACTGCCTGCCCGTGGATGAGCTTGTCGACCTCGGCTTCACGTACATCGGCGTCGGCCGGCCGATTCGCAAGCCCCGGCCGGTCAAGGGCGCGAAGCATGGCGCCAAGGTCGCCCCGGAGCTTGTCGCCGTGCCATGACCTGGGTCCCTTCGCGCGTCGTCGTCACCGGCGGCGCGGGATTCCTCGGGTCGCACCTGACGGACCGGTTGCTCGCCGACGGCGCCGAGGTGATCTGCGTCGACAACCTGATCACGGGGAGCAGGCGCAACCTCAGCCATCTCGAGGGAGATCCGCGCTTCACGCTGCGCATCGATGACGTCGCGGCTGCCTGGAGCGTCGACGGCCCCGTCGACGCGGTCCTGCACTTCGCCTCGCTGGCATCGCCGGTCGACTACCTGCGCCATCCGCTTGCCACCCTCGAGGTCGGCACGCTCGGCACCATGAACGCGCTCCACATCGCGGAGGACAAGGGGGCGCGCTTCCTGCTCGCCTCGACGAGCGAGGTGTACGGCGACCCGGCCGTGCACCCCCAGCCGGAGACCTACTGGGGCAATGTCAACCCAATCGGTCCGCGCAGCGTGTATGACGAGTCAAAGCGCGTCTCAGAGGCGTTCACCATGGCGTTCAACAGCGCCCGTGGCGTCGACGTGCGCATCGCGCGAATCTTCAACACGTTCGGGCCACGCATGCGCGAGCAGGACGGCCGCGCGGTGCCGCAGTTCATCACCCAGGCGCTGGCCGGGGAGCCCATCACGGTCTACGGGGACGGGTCGCAGACGCGCAGCCTCTGCTACGTCGACGACCTCATCGAGGGGTTGATTCGACTGCTGCGCTCGAACTACACGATGCCGGTCAACCTCGGCAACCCGCACGAGGTCACAATGCGGCAACTCGCCGAGTTGGTGCGGGACACCTGCTCGAGTGAGTCGCCCATCGAGTTGCACCCACTCCCCGTCGACGATCCGAAACGGCGGTGTCCCGATGTGACCGTGGCGCGACGCGAGCTCGAGTGGCAGGCGATGGTCCCGCTCGAGGAGGGGCTTCGCCGTACGGTGTCGTGGTGGCAGACGGGTCGCGGAGCGGACTGAGCGCCTACGGACGTGCCGGCGTTGCGCCGGCTGAGGGTTTGCGGGCGATCGTCACCGTGTCGAATGCGATGGTCAGCGGGTAGCCGGTCATTGCCTTGAGCCGGTTGAGCGCCCGCCCTCTCGGCCCCCGTCCGGCGTTGAAGGACTTGCCCGGGTACCACGCCAGCGGTCGCTGTTCCAGGCAGTCGAACGCCGACAGTTCGACGCTGAGGCCCGCCTCGTCGCAGAGCGCGCGCATGCCCTCCGGGTAGATGCGCCAGCAGTCGATCGGCGCCTCGTGGTACGGCCAGCTCACGGGGTTGACGGTCAGCACCAGGCCCCCCGGCTTGCAGACTCGGGCCAGCTCGCGGAGCCAGAGCCACGGCTTGCGGACGTGCTCGATCACCTGGCCCGAGACGACGATGTCGAACGTTCCTTCGGGCGCCTCGATCGCGTAGTCGGAGGTCATCCGGTAGGTGAGCTCGCTGCCGCTGCCGGTGCCCCACAGCCGCCCGCCGTGCGCGTCGACCTCCGACGCGAGATCGGCCGTGGACCAGGTCACCTGAACGGCCACCTCCCGCCGGTACGTGGACGGGTCACCATCCGGACCGAGTTCGAGCACGTGCGCGCCTGGGGCGAAGAGGGGCAGCAGGTGCTTGCGGAACATGAGAACGCTGTTCAGATGCATGGGCGACGGTTCCTCCAGGATCCTGAGGGGTCACGGCTGTCCGCAGAAGGTTGCGATTCGCGCCGACGCCGGCGCTCGAGGAGGGAGACATACAGCCGGCGGTACGCATCGACGAACCGTTGCGGGGTGTACCTGGCCTCGTATCGACGGCGTGCCGCGTTGCCCATGGCCGCCCGACGTAACGGGTCCTCGAGGATCGCGGCGAGCGCCTCGGCCAGAGCGGCGGAATCGCCAGGTGGAACCAGTCGCCCCGTGGCGCCGTCAACCACCTGCTCGGGAATGCCCGCCACCCTGCTCGCAACAACCGGGCGACCGGCGGCCATCGCATCAAGGATCACAATCGGCATGTCCTCGTGGCTGATCGACGGAAGCACGACGACATCCGCCGCCTCATACAGCGACCAGCGGTCGTTGCGCTGACCGAGGAAACGAACGCGGTCGCCGAGGTCCATCGCAGCGCACTGCGCTTCGAGCGCATCTCTTTCGGGGCCGACGCCGGCCACCAACACCATGGTTCGCTCGCGCATTTGGGTGGGGAGCTGAGGCAGCGCGTCGAGCAGATATGTGTGGCCCTTCCGCTTCTCGAGGCGGGCCATCACGAGGAGAACCAGACGGTCGTCTGATATCCCGAGGTCATGGCGTATATCGGCACGCGATGCCGCTACGACTCCGAGCTCGGCTGCATTGGGGATCACGGTGTGCTGGTCGTCGCCAAGATGCAGCACGGATGCCAGCGCGTGCGATGCGACAACCGAGGCGGTGACGAACACGTCGACCGACTGCACCACCAATCGATCCACCGGATAGTCGAGCATACGACTCGGCCGGTTGTATGGAATGGCGACGTTGTTCACCACGTAAACGACCACTGGAACGCGAGCGGCGCGTGCGGCGATCGCCGCGGCGCTGCACGAGATTGCGCCGGGGTAGCCACCGTTGTTGATGTGGACGACGTCCGGTCTACCGGCGCGAAATATCGCATACAGGCGGCCGATGTCCCACACCATGCAGAGTTGGCGCAGCGGGAGCAGCGAGACCCCGCCTCGAAGCGCCCTGGCGACCCGGCGCGATCGGCCTCGCGAGAGCGCCTGCTTGAGATCGGCCGGATCGGGCAGCCGAAGACGCCTGGCCCGCACTCTTGTCGAAGCTAGCGCGCGCAGCCCTGCCTCGTACTCGGACCCGGCGCGGTAGGTGAAGCTCGGGTCCACGTCAGCGCTCTCGAAAGCTGCCTCGAGGTGGAGCAGAAGAGCGATTTCGCTGCCGCCGAACCAATAGCAGTCAGTGTGGTAGTGGATGTGCATTGGTTGACCTGCCACGAGGCTCGTACTGTACCCGTTCATTTTCAGGTTAGCATTCGATGCAATGGCCGCATCCGCCATCTTCGTTCACGATCCTGGCGAATACCGGCTCACTGATCCCGGGACGGTTGTCGCCCTCACCGCGTCAGCGTTCGAAGCATGCAAGCGCGCTGGGCTCTCACCCACTGTGCTCGACGATCACACGCTGCGTCCCGAATTCTGCCGGGATCCCGACGCCTATCAGCGATGGCAGTTGGACTGGCTCACCCGATTGGACGCGGCGTGCCAGCTCAACGGCGTCGCACGATCTTGCGCTCACCTGATGGTGCCCCCGGTCGACTCGCTTGTGATGACGGCACAGATGCTGGCTGGTGCTGTCGACACGCTTGCGCCGGAGTTGATCACGTATGTAGGCAAGGTCGCCCCTGTGGAGGCGACCGGCTTTCACAACGGACATCTCCAGTTCTGGCCAAGTCTGGGCGATGCCCCGCTCGCCGGCCGGCTTCTTCCCATGATCGCCCGGGCACGTTCGCTCAGCTACGACACGCGTCCCGCCGATGGGCCGGCGCGGGCCGGCACGCCACCCCAGTCACTGCTCGCGCGTGCGCGGCGCGAAGTCTCACGCACGCTTGGACCTTATCGTCGCGTGTACCGGCGGCATATCAAGAGGCGCACCCATCCAACGACAACGCTGATGCTGTGGTACGCGGGATATGGTGCCGACCGATTCGCCGACGACGAGCGCAGTGCGGGACACGACACCGCTTTCATCACCCGCGGAGCCGGGTCTTTTCGCATCGTCGACCCCGGGCTCCCTCCGGGTCACGCGCGGGGACGTCGCATCGACTTGACCGTTCGGCCGGTCACCGCTCTCGATCCGGCACTCATGTCGCTGCTTGAGGAAGTCGACGATTGGGCCGGTGTCCCGGGCGCCTCGAGGATTCTCGAGAGTAGGTTGGCTGTCTTTCTGCATGGGATCTGCGTCACCGTCGCCGATGCGGCGCGACGGGCACAGCGCGACCTCGCGGCTTTCGCCATCGACCGAGTCGCGGCCGCGAATCCCAGCTCTTTGGAGGAGTTCGCGTGCCTCAATGCCGCTCGGGCCGCGCGCATCCCGCGGATGCTCGTTCAGCACGGCGACCACCTGCTCGCGTATGGATTCTGGTTGGTCGTGGAAACCGTGAACTTCGATGAATTGGCGGCGAGCGACCCGACGATGGCTGATGAGCTCACCGACGCCGCGACCAGGCTGGGCGTCGTTGCGCCTCGAGTCACGTACTACGCTCCTCGAATCAGGGCGCTGCTGGAGGGCGCGCGATCGCATCGCCGTCTCGCCGCAGGGGAGGGCCGGATCTGTTACCTGCCGTCGTTCTTGCTCGGTGACTCCAGGTATGTCAGCGGCTGCAGCTTCGACGACGCTTGGTATCACCGCTGGCACCTCCGCATCCTTGACCTGATGGGAACCAGACCAGACCTTCGGTTCACATGGAAAGGACTCCCCTCAAGCGATCAGGCCGTCGACCCGATTCCCTCGATAATTGCCGAGCGAGGCCTTCGCAACGTCGCGTACGAAACGCGCCCCTTCACGTCGGTGATCAGTGCGTTCGATCGGATCTTCACCGACTTTCCGAGCACAGCACTCTATGAGAGCGTCCATCTCGGCAAGCCGGTCCTGGCAGTGACGTTTCCTCGGTTTTTCTCGGTGCGCCCGACGGCGGCCGCGCGGTTTGCGCAGGTATTGCGCGAGTGCGACACAGAGGAGCAGGCTCTTTCGCAGATCAGCGGTTTTCTCGATGCGGACCCGAACCTTTGGGTGCTCCCTGAGCAGAACCTCGCTCTCCCTTGACCACCCGGAGCAGGAAGGTCAGCTCGTCGAGCGGGAAGATCGGCGAGACGTGTTGCTCGTAGCGCTCCGGCCAGCGATTCGCCAGACGAGCCAGCAGGCCGCGCGCGCCTGTCGACGGAAACCGTTCGTTGAAGACGACGCGTTGAATCGAAAATCGAGCGGTCGAATAGTGATACTCGCTGAAGAAGGCATGCGCCGGATCGAAGTAGCCGAGCGAATCGACGGCGAACGCGTGGCGGTGTGTCGGATCCACGGCGGCCCAGCGGGAGCGGAAATACGGCACATCGATCCGCACCAGACACCCGGGCTTGCCGATCCGGTGAATCTCCTCGAGCGTGGTGACGACATTGGCGAGATGCTCGAGAACATTGTCGAGATAGATCTCATCGGCTGTTGAGGCTTCGAATGGATACGGGACGACATCGAGATCGTGAATCACGTCGGCGCCCGATGCGGGGTTGATGTCAACGCCAATGGCGCCTGGCCTCTTTTTGGAGCCGCAGCCGAGATCGAGGATCATTCGAAGCGACCGGCTGCCAGGGCCGACTTGGCATCATGACCACCGATGAGCAGTACGGAGTGAGCGGCACCCGGGGGCGTCCCGCCGGTTCGGCGAGGATTCGAATCGGCTTCTACAGTCACGCATCTCGCATCGGCGGGGCTGAGACGTACGTTCGCGATGTCGTCGGCGGGATGGATACCGAGATCTTCGAGGTGCACGTCTTCGTGCCCCCGTGGCGGGAGTTCATCGAGTTTCTGGGTGTTCAGGAGCGGCAAGATCTGAAATTGCACGTGGTGAGGATAGTCGAGCCTGCGACCGCGTTTCCTGGGCGGAGATCTGGCGAGCTCAACGAGCGTGCGCAGCCGAGCTTCGGCACCGAGTTCGAATCCTTCGCGGATCCGCAGCCTCGCGCTGGCCTTGCGCCTTCCGCCGGCGACGCTGCGTCTCGGGCACGATGCGCTCCGCTACGCGAGCCTCCCACTGAACCGTCCCAGGCTCGAAGCGGCCTTCAAGCCCTACGACCTCGACGTCATCCATGCAATCAACGGGGGCTATCCCGGAGCCACGAGCGCTCTGGCTGCGGTGCTCGCAGGGCGGACGTCGGCCAGACGGCGTGTGATGACCGTCTGCAGCACCCCGATGCCGCGAAGCGTCCTGGAACCCCTGGAACGGCGGGTGGATCGGCGCCTGGCGGGCGCCCTCGACGCCGTGGTCGTGCCTGCCCGACGGCCGGCGGACGCGCTCGTGAGCCGCGGCTTCCGGCGCGAGACCATGGAGATCATCCCCTGGGGAGCGAGATCGATCCCATACGGCGTCGACCCCGGGGCACGGGAGCGGCTGGGCCTCCCCGCTGACGTCCCGGTCATCGTCTGCCTGGCGAACTTCACTCCCACGAAGGGGCAGACGGTCATCGTTGATGCGATGAGCGCGATCGCTGCCCGGTTCCCGGGAGCTCGGGCCATCCTCGCCGGGGACGGGCCGGAGCTCCCGGCGCTGCGGGAGCGAGCGGCGTCCCGGGGCGTGGCCGGGAGTGTGCTCTTCCCTGGATCCTTCAAAGAGCCCTGGGACCTGCTTCGAGCAGCCGACGTGTTCGTGCTCGCCTCGGAGATCGAGGGATTGCCCTTGGTGGTTCTCGAGGCGATGAGCCAGGGTGTGCCGGTGGTCGCGACTGATGTCGGCGGTATGCCAGAGGCAGTTATCGACGATGTGACAGGATCTCTCATCCCACCACGCGCCACTGCGGCCTTGACGGAGGCGATCACGCGCATCCTCAGCGATCCTGACCTGGCGCTTCGAATGCGCAGGGCCGCCCTGGCTCGATTCGAGCAGCGATTCACGATGCCGCGAATGCTCGAGGCGCACCGCGATCTCTATCTCAGGCTCGCAGGCGCGGCTCCGGATGGCGCCCGACGGCCGTAGACTGCCCCGGATGAGCTCGGTGCCGGAACCGGATGCGGCCGACACGGTCGAGGGGCCGGCGGCTCACGAAACCCACTGGGCGGCATACGACGCGGCCGGTATCCAACGGCTGCTCGCGGTTGAGGATCGACACTTCTGGTTCCGCGCGCGGAATCTGATCATTGCCGCCCTGGTCAGCGATCCGATCGAGAGTCTCCCGAACGGCTTTCGCATTCTCGAAGTCGGGTGCGGCAGCGGCAACGTGCTTCGCGTGCTCAAGCGTGCTGCGGCGGGACGTGGCAGCGTTGAGGGACTGGAGGTGAGTGGACCTGCGTCCGAGGCCGCGCGCAAGCGCACGGGGCTGACCGTCACCAACGGGCACCTTGCGGATCTGCGCAGCACCGAGCCCTACGACATCATCGCCGCCTTCGATGTTCTCGAACACATCAGTGATGATGCCGGGGTCTTGCAGCAGATGCGCTCACGCCTCACGAGAGGCGGTCGCGTGGTGCTGACCGTCCCCGCCCATCCGAAGCTGTGGAGTTCCTTCGACGAAGCCTCCGAGCACATGCGTCGCTACACCCCGGCGAGCCTTACCAAAGTGCTCCGGTCGGCCGGCTTCGACATCGAATACCTCAGCTACTTCATGTTTCCGCTCTACCCGGTGATGTGGTTGCGCAGGCGGATCTCACTGAGACGGCAGCATGATTTTGGCGCTGTGTTCGACTCGGAGTTCCAGATCGTTCCGGTGGTCAACGATGTGGCGTATCAGGTGCTGCGCCGTGAAGCGTTCGTCATACGTCATCGGCGCAAGTTGCCCATCGGGACGTCGCTCACCGTGATCGCGCGGCCTCGCACGCGCTGACGCTCGGAGATCCGAATCAGGTGGTCAGCATCTCGGTCTGAGCGACCGCCTGCCGGCCCGACGTCTCGTTGTATGCCGCGGCGGTGAGCTCGAGCCCGCGAACAAAGTCGGTCGGGCGGTACGCCATGAACGACTGCAGCCGCGATACGTCGAGGATCACGCCCCGGACGTCGAAATCGCGCCCGGGAGCGAATTCGATGCGCGCGGGTTTCCCGGCGGCATCGCTGACGGCGCGCACGATCTCGAGGACGGTGAGGCCGCGCCCGGAGCCGACGTTGACGGTGCCGACGTCCAGGCCACCCAGAACAACTCGAGCAACGACATCGGCGACGTCCGCGACGAAGACGTAATCGCGAAGTGCTAACCCATCGCCGAAGATGCGAATCGGCTGTTCGCGGCTGATCCTGTCGAGGAAGATCGCAACTGCACCCTGGTCGCGGTCGTGCGCCTGATACGGACCGTAGACATTGGCGCAGCGCACGATACGCAGCGTCGCATGCGACCTCCGCGCGGACATCTGTGCATAGACTTCAGCCGCGAGGTGCAGTGCGCCATACGGCGAGATGGGCCGCGTCGGGTCAGATTCGCTCACGGGAAGGTGAGCGGGGTCACCGTAGACTGCGCCGCCGGAGGATATGTATGTCAGCGAAACCTGGGGTCGGTCACGAAGCGATTCCAGGAGCGTGAGCAGGGGCAGCAACATCCCCTTGGTGGCCTCGATCGGATTTGCCTCGGCCGACGGGGGCGTCAGGCCTCCTGCGGAGAAGACGACATGGTCGATGTCGCGTATCGCTTCTTCGACGATCCCGGGTTCACGGGCGTCGCCCACGACCATGCGGGCACCGTCGGCGCGTCCCGCCTCGCTGCGCCACGTGCGCGAACGGGTCAGGCCCGTCACGTCGACTCCGTCAGTGAGCAGCCTGCCGCCGATGGAGGCTCCGAGAAAGCCCCAGCCGACAATCAGGACGCGCGGCGTGACCTTCCCCGATCCTGCCATTCGCGGAGTATAGCCCCGGCCCCCACGCTGGGATCCAGGTGCCATGCGGCCTCAGGAGGGGGAGTTCTCGTCTCCGTCAGTTGTCTCGGCGACCACGTACGTCGGCCGTTCCATGAGACGAAAGTGCATCCGGGCGACGTATTCACCCATGATCCCAAGGATCAACAACTGGACTCCGGAGAAGATCGCGATGATGGACGCGAGGAACGGGAACCCCGGTACCGAGTTGCCACCGACGAAGTAGCGGACCACCACCACGGCAAACACCACGACACCGAAGATGGTGAAGAGGAAGCCGACCATGCTGGCAACCCGAAGGGGCCGGCTGGTGAATCCGGTCATCATGTTCAGCGCATGGTGCACGAGCCGTCCGAAGGTGTAGTTGGATCGGCCTTCGGATCGCGGCTCTTGACGAACGCCGATCGCGGCGAATCGGCTCGTCGCCCACGTCAGCAGCACGTCGACCGAGATGTCGGGACTCTGAAACCTTTCGAAAGCTCGCCGCAGTTCTGTACGGAAGACACGAAACGAGCTCACGCTTCTCGCCGCGGGGGCTCCCATCGCCTCCTGCAGCGCGAATTTCGTGATGCGCGAGGCGGCTGAGCGCCAGAGACTGTGCTTCTCCGAGATCGGCGAGCCGTACACCACGTCGATATCGTCGGTGAGCTTCTCGAGAAGCCGGCCGATCTCTTCGGGAGGATTCTGCAGATCGTCATCCAGCGTGACGATGATCTGATAGCGGGCCGCGCGGATCCCCACGAGCAGGGCGTTGTGCTGACCGAAGTTACGCATGAGACGTATGCCGCGGATCCGGCTGTCAGCCTTTGCTGCTGTTGCGATTGCGTCCCAGCTTCGATCTGGGCTTCCGTCGTCGACGAGGATGATCTCGTGTGCCGGCGCCAGGCTGTCGAGCACCGCGTTGAGGCGTGGGAGGAGCAGTGGGAGCGACCTTTCGGACCGGTGCACGGGAATCACCGCCGAGATGCCCGGAGCGAGCTGCGTTGTTGGCGGCACCTGTCCTACCCCACCGCCACGATGGTGGCATCCGGGTTTGTCAAGACGATCCTGCCGAGCTGTAGCACTGCGGGATCGGCGTTGTGGTGGAGACGATCGATGAGCAGGAAGCGCACGCCATATTGATCAGTCAGGACTCGCAACGCTGACACATCCGCGTGGTCGAACACTTCGTCATTCAACATCACGCGGTGCAGGAACGCCACGAAACCTGGTGTCAGGGGCGGATTGTCGAGCCCATAGTCGTCGGGTGTGTACGGCTCCACGAACACCTGCCGCTCCGAGAACGCAGAGTAGTAGTAGTAGCGCCCGTCGGATCCGCTCGGATTGATCCAGTGGTTGCTGACCGCGAAGATCGTGTTCACAGGGGTATTGTCCTGCAGCCAGTTGAGGGCCACGACCAGACCCGGTGTCAAGCCGCGCACTTTCTGAGGATCGGGTTGGGTAACGGTGACGGGCTTACCGGTCAGGGCCCTTTCGGCGGTGGCGGCAAGTTGAATCGGCGAGGTGAGCGCGCTCGCCGCAAGCAGTGGGAGCAGCCCCAGCGCCAGCGCCCCGGAGATTGGCGTGCGGCGAACTCTGAGCTCCACCGCGCAGACCACCACGAAGATGACCGCAAGGAGGACGATCGCGGCGTACCGGAGGATGAGACCGGCGGGGTGTGCAAGTGTCGGCGTCGTGAAGCCGACAACCAGGAGGATCAGGCAACTCCAGCCTGCGAGCGCAAGCAGGGCTGTCCGCCTGGAAACCGGGATCGCACTCCCGAGGTCGTCCCACGCGAGGCGCAACCCCGCAGCCGCGACGATGACTCCAGCCGGATAGGCGGTGTCCAGAAAGTAGAGTTCACTCGCACCGATCTGATGGACGACGTTCGCGATGAGGACGCCGGCTGCGAAGAGGAACAGACAGAGCCTGAGTTTGCGAATCTCGGCTCGATGACGCGGCGTGAGGAGATACAAGATGCCCGCGAGCGGGAGCACGATGCCGGCAAACCCCGCCACATAGGCGAGAGGAAGGACGACGGTGCGCAAGGTGGGGCTTGAAATTGAGGTGGCCAGCGTCCCAGTCACGGTGTGACTTATCGAGACAAACGGATCGATCACAGTGCCCGGCACCCCTCTCCCGTAGACGATGAGAAAGGTGGCGGCGAAGATCACCACAGCGAGTACGAGCGTCGCGAGCGCGGTGACCGGTGTGGCGCGCCGAGCAACGAATTCCCAGAAGGCGTAGAGCCCGACCCCGACGATCACGACCGGAAGTACGGTCGCCTTCGCCCCGGATGCACCGACCATGATCAGGGCGATGACCACCCACGCGCCGAGAGCGTCGATTCCTCGCCAGGACGCGGCCTGCAGGCGCTCAGCAATCAGGTACAGGAGCGCCATGAAGAACATCAGCCCGAACGGGAATGTCCAGCTTGCCCACAGGTGGAAGTTGAACTGATCGAAGAACGGGCTCGCCTGGTTCAAATCCGTGGTGAGATCGAGCGCGCCGAGCAGGAACGCGACGATGATTGCGAGCGCGCCGGTCCACGCCGATCGGCCGAGGAACCGCCCGACGACAAAGAGTTGGCATCCGAGTACGAGAATTGTTGGGAACACGTCCAGCCGGAACCCGATGACGGGGATGCTCACGCCCGTGACCTGATTGATTGCAGCCATGTGGTCGAAGACGAACCACTCGTAGTGGAGCGGAACGCCCGACAGACCCGGGCTGGTCGCTGGCCAGTGGTTCCTCACTTCAGCGATGAGTTCGATGAAGTTCGGAAAGTCGACGTAGTAAGACACCGAATGCGATGTGGACGGCAGCGGAACCTGTGGGAGAAACGCCAGTGCCAGGTAGACAACGCCAACCGACAACGCCACGGCGGCGGTCCACATCAGCCGGCCCGACATCTGCTCGCCTTGCGTTTCGAGCGCGCGCACGCCGCGCCGCCTCCATATTACGTAGGCGCAGGGGATTATCACGACGATGGGATAGACGACGAAAAGGCCGCGCGCGCCGAGCGCAGCAGTCGCGCTGAATGCGAGGATCTCCAATGTCTGCCCGAGCGGCCAGCCCAGGGCGATGGTCGTGAGCAACCCGCGGTGGCTTCGCTGCAGAGCCCAGAGCAAAGCAGTTCCCGGAAGCAGTACGAAACTGACTTCGTAGCCAGCGAACTTGGCGATATCTCCGGCGCTGACGCCCGAAATGATCCAGATCGCCAGAACCACCAGCAGGACGAAGGCAAAGGGTGCGAATCCGCGGCGCGGCATCGGAGCAGTATCGCGCAATACCTGGCGCGCCTCTTCGGTAGTTGTGCTCATTGGGTTGCGGGGGAGACGTTGCTCCGTGAACGCAGCAGCACCACCGCGACGACTCCCCAGACCAGGGCTGTAGCGCCGCAGCGGAGCAGAATGGCCACAACGTCGAGGTGGCCTGGATGCAAACCCGAAACACCCATGTCGAGCACGACGGTCACCGCGACCGCAACCACCAGCACCAGCGCCATCTTCAGGTAGAGCGAGCCGCGCTGACGGACACCACTATCCCAGATGTATGGAGCAGCCGCCTCGAAGATAACCACGGCCACGAGGAACTGCACCCAGACGTCATTGATCGCGATTGCCTGCGGGCCCCACCCGGCCCGCAGAACACCCACGTTCGCGACGATATTGACTAAAAGTGCGACGATCCAAATGGAGAGGTGGCGCTTCTGACGGTTGACCCGCTTTGAATCGAGCACGAGCGAGGGAACGGTGGCGATCGGTAGGAGCAGGATCGTCAGCGCCAGGATGTCGAACAACCGGATGGAGCCCGCAAAGGTGGGGAGGAACGCCATGACAAGCGGTGCAAACCCCGCCTGGCCGAGGCCCGCGACGCCTGCCGCGATGAGCGCCATCGCGATCGTGATCCGCTCGGCGTGGCGAGACCACGTCGGCCCGCTGGCGCCACGGCTGAGCTCCCGCCAAATGGTCGGCAACAGCACCGCCTGGATACCGCCGATCGCGCTGGTGGCGACTGCAATCGGGGCAGCGGCGAACGTGTAGAGGCCCAGGATGGACGAGGACGCTGCGATCGCGATGGACGAACTGCCCACGAGACGATAGGCCCAGTAGACCTCCGCGAGCAGACCAAGCGGGAATCCGACGCGCAGGAAGGGGCGCGCCGCCCGCGTGTCGAACGACGGACGCAGTCGCAACGGCGGACGGAAGACGAAGTAGAGCACCGCGGTCAGCAGTGAGGCCAGGGCGGGCGCGAGGAACACGCCGGTAGTCCCGAGGGCGGCGACCAGCGCGACCAGGAGAAGCGGGCCGAGGATGGCCTGGGCGACGGCCACCTTGCCGACGACATCGAACCGAGAGCGCGCCGACCACAACGTGGAGAGAAAGCTGCTGCCGCTCGATGCGATCACCGCGACCGGCGCGAGGAACAAGCCGAGCCGGACCGCACCGGGGGAAAGGAAGAGCCCGACAATCGCGAGCGCAACACCGGGCAGCGCGGAGACGACCAGTTCAAACGACACGCCGACGTTCTGCGCGCGCCGTGCCTCATCGCTCTCGCTGCGGGCGAGATGGTCGATGAATGCCCGAATCGAGCCTTCGAAGACACCGCTCCGCATCAACGTCGCGTATAGGTAGATGAGCAGAACGAACTGCCCGTCCCCATATCGAGCCGGACCAAGCCAGTGGGCAGCGAGGAACCCTGCGCCGACGGCGAGCACTGAGCCGATCAGCGATGCGCCGGACAGGCCCGACGCCGAGCGCAGGATCCGCCGCAACCCGAGGCTCTCGAGCGGATCGGGTACTCCGGCTTCAACGGGAAGCTGCTCCCCGGTCACCACCGACGGCGGCGAGCGGCGTCGCCAATCCTGACCGCGAGGGCGGGTGAGGCGAGGATGAGTTCGGCTTCGATGATGAAGCGAGGCGATCCGGGCAGGCTCGCGAGCGCAGCCCCTCTCGCCTTCCACGGGCGCCGCTCGCGTGCGTGAGCGTAGGCCGCAGCCAATGACCGCCGGCTCTTCATCCACGAGAGGGCTTCCTGCGCGACGACCCGCTGCTGGTCGTTGCCGGCTTCCTTCACCGCTCGCTCGAGGACCCGTGCGTAGGTGTCGAAGATATCGGTCCGGTGACTCAGCCCAGAGGAATCCACGCGGTAGAGGAGGGTGGGCGCAGTTGCGCCATGGACCCTCAGCCCCGCTCTGATCAGGCGTATCCAGAGATCCCAGTCCTCCGCGCCCGAGACACCGTCGCGAAAGCCACCGGCCGCCTCATACGCCGCACGGGGAAACAGCGCGCCGATAGACACGAAGTTGTGGCGCAGGATGCCGAGCAGTTGGTGTTGCGGCTCCGGGATGGGAAAGTGGTCGCGCTGGGTTGCTCCTCGAACCCCCTCGCCGGGATGCCAGCGCAGCGCGTCCGCGCACACGATGCCGCCGGTTCGCGCGTGGAGCGCTGCGAGTGACGAGAGATGATTCGGCAACCAGACGTCGTCAGCATCCAGCAGAGCGATCAACGGGGCGTCGATGCGAGCTATGGCCGCGCGCCGAGCGGCCGCCGGGCCGGAATTGCGCTCCAGACGGACGACCTCGACCGGCAGCAATCCCTGCCATCGCTTCGCGAGCGCAGCGGTGCCGTCGTCCGAGTGGTCGTCGCCCACGATCACAGCGGCCGGAACGAGCGTCTGGGAGGCCACGGACGCGAGCGCGGCACCGAGCGTCCCCGCGGAGTTGTAGGCCGGGATCACGACACCGATCGCGTTGACGGGGCCCGGCGAGGCGACGGCAGCGGCGCGAGGCTGCCGTTGCGGCTCCGTCGTCATCGGCCCAAGGGTACCCGCAGGAATCGGCGGTGGGTTGCGACTGGCGCTCTCTATCATCTCCACTCGTGAGCGCCCACACATACGGCAACCCGGAATTCCAGATCGCAGCGAGGGCTGTCGGGCCCGGTCATCCGTGCTACGTCATCGCCGAGGCGGGCTCGAACCACAACCGCGACCTCGACACAGCATTCCGGCTCATCGATGTTGCGGCCGAGGCGGGCGCAGACGCCGTCAAGTTCCAGACCTACACGGCCGAGGGGCTCTACTCGCGGCGCACACCGGACATGCGCTACCTGAAGGATCAGGGGCTGGTCGGCGACCGGGAGTCGGTGTGGGAGTTGATCAAGCGTGTCGAGATCCCGTGGGAGTGGCACCACGACCTGGCTGCCCACGCGGCAGCGGCGAGGATCACGTTCTTTTCGACACCCTTCCAGGAGGAGGCGGTCGATCTCCTCGAGGGGATCGGTGTTCCGGCCTTCAAGATCGCCTCGTACGAGATCAACCATCTGCCCCTGATCGAGCGAGCGGCTCGAACCGGAAAGCCGCTGCTCATCTCGACGGGCATGGCCTCGCTCGGCGACATCGAACGTGCACTCGATACCGCCGCCGCCGCCGGGGCACGCGACCTGATGGTGATGCATTGCGCCGTGAACTACCCGCCGCGGTTCGAGGACCTCAACCTCCGCGCCATTCCCACCCTGGAATCGGCGTTCCACATCCCGGTGGGCTGGTCGGATCACACCCCGGGCCACACCGCGGATGTGGTCGCCGTCGCACTCGGCGCCTGCGCAGTGGAGAAGCACTTCACGCTGAGCCGCAACCAGGCGGGTCCGGACCATCCCTTCGCGCTCGAGCCGGACGAGCTCGCTGCCATGGTCAAAGCCATCCGTGAGACCGAGGCATCACTTGGATCGAGCGTCAAGCGTGTCACCGAAGCCGAGGCGGAGATGTTCCGGCTCGGGCGCCGCAGCCTCGTTGCCAGCCGCGATGTCGCCGCCGGGGCAGCGCTCACCCGAGATGATCTTGCGATCAAACGGCCGGGCTTCGGCATCCCCGTGCACGACATCGACCAGGTGATCGGACGCCACGTCGCGCACCCTGTAGCGCAGGACGAGGTGCTCCAATGGGACGACCTGGTTCGTTGACGGTCGAACGCAAAACTCCTGACGTGACGTTGCGCGCGGCACGTGAGGATGACGTCACTTTGGTTAGAGCGTTGCGGAACGACGCCGACGCCGTCCGGTTCAGCGCGAGCGCACGTCCCGTCTCCGACGCCGAGCATGCTCGCTGGTTCCGTTCGGCACTCGCCGATCCACTCACGCACCTCTGGGTGGCCGAGGAGAACCGTGTCGCGGTCGGTCAGGTGCGCGTGGATGTCGACGGCGAAACCGGGGTGTTCTCGATCGCCGTCGCGGCCGCAGCGCGCGGGCGTGGCCTCGGTCAGGCGATGCTCCGGCTCGCGCTCGCGGAAATCGAACGGCAACCTCGTATCACCACCATGAGAGCCGTGACGCACCCCGACAACCCGGCTTCGATACGCGCATTTGAACAGGTCGGGTTCAGGCGTCGCGAGGTCGCTGAGGATGGGTTCGTCGTCCTCGAACTGGAGCTGGGCTGATGTCCTGGTCATGAGGGCGCTGGTGCTCGGCTGTGGGTCGATCGGAGCCCGGCATGCGCGCAATCTCGCCTGGCTCGATGTCGAGCTGATGGTCAGCGACCCCGCTGCGGATCGTGCTCTGGCTGTCGCCGGCGAGTTGGGTGCGACCGTCGTTGAACGAAGCGAAGCTTCCGCCGACATTGCGATTGTCGCAACACCAACGATAGAACACGCGGCGGACCTCGAGTGGTGCCTCGCCCGGGGCATGCACACGTTCGTCGAGAAGCCGCTTGCGGCCACGCGCGAGGAACTGGAGCGCGCCGTCGCCTCCGCGGGAGCAAGTGATCGGGTCACGATGGTCGCCTGCAATCTGCGCTTCACCGAAGGCTACCGATCTCTGCGGTCAAACCTTGCTCACATCGGCCGGATCATCAGCATCGTCGCGGACTTCGGCTGGTATCTCCCCGCGTGGCGCCCGCGGGATGACTACAGGGCCGGCTACGGGGCCACGCGGGCGACCGGCGGGGGCATCGTCCTCGACGCGGGAATTCATGAACTCGACTATGTGCTCGACCTCGCCGGTCCTGTCAGCCTGGTCGGAGGCCTCTGGACCGCGAGCGGTTCGCTCGGCATCGAGGTGGAAGATGCGGCGGACATTCAGCTCCGCCACGTGAACGGGTGTATCTCGCAGATTCACGTCGACTATCTGCGACGAGCCTATACGCGGACGTGCACGCTCGTGGGCGCTGACGGTACCCTGGTGTGGAACTTCGCGGACGGTACGATCACGGTGACCCGCGAACCCGGTGAACCCCCGCTCGAGGTCTCCGAACTGGACCGTGACCGGAACACGATGTACGTCGAGGAGATGCGGCACTTTCTCAAGTGCGTCGCGACGGGTCATAACGAGGTGAACCCCGTCGCCTCGGCGGCGGCAACGACCGCCGTGGCACTGCAGGTGCTCGAGCAAGGTGGATCATGACAGGAGAGACAATGACCAACGCTGCGGCCGACACACTGCTTGATCGCGCGCGCCGCGTTCTCCCGGGGGTCGCGCAAACCTACAGCAAGGGTCCGGATCAGTTCGTGGAGGGCCTGTACCCGGTATTCCTGGAGAGTGGTGACGGCTGCCGCGTGCGCGACCGCGAAGGGCGCGAGTGGATCGACTACCCCCTCGCCCTGGGCCCGATCATCCTCGGCTACAACGACCCAGAGGTCAACGCTGCGGTCCACGCCCAGGTTGAGCGCGGCCCGGTCTTCTCGCTCTGCAACCCGCTCGAGGTCGAGGTCGCCGAACGGCTGGTGGCGATGATTCCGGCTGCGGAGGGGGTTCGATTTCTCAAGACGGGCTCCGAGGCGACGACCGCAGCGGTGCGGCTCGCGCGTGCGTACACCGGGCGCGATCGGGTCGCTCAGTGCGGCTATCACGGCTGGCACGATTGGTGCATCGGGCACACCTTGCGGAATGCGGGTATCCCCTCCTCATCGCGGGCGCTGACTCACCAGTGGAATTACAACGACATCAACTCGTTGGAGCGGATCTTTGCCGACCACCCCGGTGAGGTTGCGGCAATCGTCATGGAGCCGATCGGCGTCGAGGATCCGGCTGTCGGATTTCTCGAGGCTGTGCGCGACCTTGCGCACCGCTCGGGATCCCTCCTGATCTACGACGAGATCATCACCGGCTTCCGGCTCGCGCCGGGAGGGGCTCAGGAGTATTTCGGAGTCACACCGGACCTGGCCGCGTTCGGCAAGGGGATCGCCAACGGCTATCCACTCGCGGCGGTGGTCGGACGAGCGGACATCATGGAGCAGATCGCCACGACGACGTTCATCTCGAGCACATTTGGTGGCGATGCCGTGTCGCTGGCGGCCGCGTCGGCGACGCTCGCGCGCATTCAAGCCGGGGGAGTGTGTGAGCACCTCTGGCTCGAGGGTGGCCGGCTGCAGCGTGCCTTCAACATGCTTGCGGCGCGCAACGAGCTGCCGGTTCGAATGGTCGGACTCGCGCCCCGGCGTGTGTTGCAGTTCGATGCGGACATCGACATCGATGCCAATCTCCTGAAGGGAGCCATCTGGCAGGAGTGTCTCGATCGTGGCATTCTCATGGGCAACGCCAACTTCATTTCGGCCGCGCACGACGCGGACGCCGTCGATGCGACCATCGCGGCGTTCGACACGGCGCTCGCCGTCGTCGGCGACGCATACCAACGCGGCGAGGTCGCGCGGATGCTTCGCGGCAAACCTCCCGGCGAGGTGTTTCGGCGCCCGTGAGGTCGCGTTCCGGCGGTATCAGGGAGTCTGCCACTCCTCTCTGAGCATCCGGTACCAGACGTGATCCTCCCAACCTGACGGCCCGAACAGCTGCTGGTGCAGGACCGCGTCGCGGACGAATCCTGCCTTCTCCAAAGCGCGTCCGCTGCCGGCATTGCTGGCGTAGATGCCCGCCTGCAGACGGTGGAGTCCGAGGCGTTCGAATCCCAGGCGGATCGCCAGCTGGATTGCCTCGGTCGCGCACCCGCGCCCCCAATAGTTACGATCCCCTATGAAATAGCTGAGGTCGGCGCAGTTGTGATGGCTCCTGATCGGGCCGATCTTGATGTTCCCGATGTGGCGATCTGATTCCGCGTCGGTGATGGCCATCAGGTGCGACGCGGGGTCTCGGCCGGTCGCGATCACAAACGCCCTCACACTCTTGAGACTTTGCTCGACCCACCGCGTCTCCAGATACTGGTTGACCTCGGGATCGCGCAGCCAGCTGACGTAGCGCTCGGTGCAGTCGTCCAGCGATATCGGGCGCAAGTTCACGAGCCGGCCGGTGACGACCATCGGAGGCGGCGCTGGCACGAGTGCCGATGCTACCTTCATGCGCCGACTGGGCGTTGCGGGAGACGCGGAGCCACCGAGCGCCGGATCGGTCGGAGCCGTCATATCGGACGAGACTCCTCCGCTGGTGGCGTCCCGCGCGCGGCGTCACGCTGCGCATGCCACCGCTGGTCTCGCGGCGGCAGTGGGGCGGTATGCAATGCGGGATCGCGCTCGTAGGCCGCGACCACTGCCGCGAGGCCGGGTGGCGGTGTCGCAGGAAAAGTCGCCAGCAGGCGCGCTATCCGATCCAGATCCTCAGGGAAGTCGACGGTCAGGCGCATCCACGAGAGATCACGATCATTGCGCACCTGCGCGGTTCGGTAGTCGTCGAGGTGTTCGCGCACTCGGACGGTGACGTGCTCGCGCTCGTAGGCCAGGGTGGCCTCCCGGTCGACGCGGAGGAGACATTCGGCGGTCAGCGCCTCGACGTCGTAACCGTCTGGGTAGGTCGCGGGCGCGACGTTGCTCGCGTAGTCGGCGCGCGCATCGGCACGGGCGCGTATTACCAGGTCGACGATCGCCGGATCCACGAGCGGGCAATCGGCCGTGATCCGGACGATGACGCTGGCGCCGTACTCTCGGGCCGCAAGCAGGTAGCGCGTCAGCACGTCGTCTTCGGGTCCACGGGTGACGTACGCGCCCAACTCCGCGGCAAGCGACGCGACGTCATCGTCCAGCGCGCGATCGGTTGTGGCGACGACGACGCCGTCAAGGAGGGTCGCCCTTGCAACTCGCTCGATCACGTGAGCGAGCACCGGGCGACCCTGGAGCGGAGCGAACACTTTGCGAGGGAATCGTGCCGATCCGGAGCGCGCCTGGATCACGGCGAGCGTAGTCATCACGCTGCCCGCGGGGTCACCAGGTGGCGCACGGCGCCGGCAACCCTCGCGGCTCCGCGGCCATCGACGAGCGTCCGGCCGCTGGCCGACATCGCATCACGACGCGCAGGGTCATCCAGGAGCGTCAGGCACACCGTGGCAAGCTCGGCCGCGTCGGCCGCGACCGCGCACCCGGCCGCCGCGAGCGCAGTCGCCTGAGCCATCTGATTTTCGACCGCGGCCGTGACCACCGCGGGAGTGCCGACACACGCAGCCTGAAGCGCAGTCGTACCGGCGGCGCCCACGTACACGGTCGCAGTTGCCAGCGCGGTGGCGAGGTCTGGAGGAGACACGAGCAGGCGTTCGCGAGGCAGCGGGCCCCGCGAGTTGGCGAGTGTGTCGGGGCCGACAACGCGGACGACCTCGACGGTCTCGTCATGATCCAGTAGTTCGAGGCATACCCGCCTGCTCATGCCGCCGAGGTCGGTGGCGCCCGTGCTCACGAGCACGGTGCGCGGGTCGCGACCAGCGCGCAGCGCACGTTCGCGCGCGGCCACGAAGAGGGCGCGTATCGGTGAGTACGCAGCCCCGCCAAGGAACGCAGCCGCCCCTGCGGGCCACAGCGAGTCTCCGCCGGGCGACGGGTTGATCGCAAGATCGCAATCGGTTGGCAGGCGAAGATCGTCGACCACCGTTAACGGCGCACGGTCACGGAGGCGACGCTGCAGCTCGACATCGAAAACGTATCCATCGAGCACGACCACATCGAAGGCCGGCGAGCCGGCGGCCGCCGCGTCGACGCGCTCGGCCGTCGGACCCGGAGCCTCAATGATTCGATGTCCCCGGTCAGCGACACGACGCTGCAGCGGCGCGTCTCCCCGCGGCAAGAGGATGGAAACCTCGAGGTCGGATGTGAGCGAGTCGGCGAGGGCAAGCATGCGTTCGAGATGGCCCAGCCCGACGCCGGTGCCGCAGTCCGCGGCGAGCAGCGCTCTCGGGGTCACGACGGGACCGCGCGCGCAGCCGCCCAGGCTTGGATCCGTTGGACGGCGAGGACGACATCGTCTTGGTCGGATTCGGTCATCGCGGGGTAGAGCGGGAGGGTAACAAGCCGATCGCACAGGCGCTCGGCTCGGGGAGCCGTGCCGGGCATACCGCCACGCTCGCGATAGAGAGACAGGAGGTGTACGGCCGGGTAGTGCAACGTCGCCTCGATCCCCTCTGCGCGGAGCGCGTCGATAACCTCGTCGCGTTCACAACCGAACAAGTCGCGATCGATCTCGATCACATAGAGGTGCCAGGCGCTCCGGCGACCCGCCGGTCGTGGTGGCAGGCCAACTCCGGGAACATCCGCGAGGAGTGCGTCGTAGCGATCCGCGAGCTCGCTGCGCCCCGCGACGATCTCGTCGAGGCGGCGGAGCTGTGACGCGCCGAGCGCTGTCTGCATGGTCGTGATTCGGGAGTTGTCGCCGAGCGTGGTGACGTCGTACTTCCACAGCGCTCCGGTGCGCTCGTCAGCGGTGCTCGTCATGCCGTGGTTTCGCCGCTTGCGAATCATGTCCGCAAGCGCCGTGTCATTGGTCAGGCACGCTCCGCCCTCACCTGTGGTGATCTGTTTCACAGGGTGAAAGCTCAGCGTCGTGATGTCCGCGAGCGACCCGACAGGGCGTCCATTCAGCGAGCCGCCAAGGGAGTGGGCGCTGTCGGCGATGATCGGCAGGGGACGTGGGAGCGCCGCTCGCAGCGCCGGTATGTCGGCCGGGAGACCCGAATAGTCGACGGTGATGACCGCCTTGGTGCGCGCGGTGACGGCCCGCGCGGCGGAGTCGGGATCGAGGCAGCGGTCGGCACCGATGTCCGCGAAGACAGGCGTCGCACCGAGGCGCAGGACCGCGTTCGCCGTCGCGACAAACGTCAGTGGCGTGGTGATAACTTCGGCTCCCGGCCCGACGCCGAGCGCGCCGACTGCGAGATCTAGTGCGACGCTGCCGTTGGCGACCGCAATCGCATGGTTCGCCTGGCAGCGTGCTTCGAGCGCACGCTCGAAGCTCGCTACGCCAGCGCCCCCCGTGAGCGTCCCGGAACGGAGCGCGGCCACAACCGCTGCGATGTCACCCTCCTCCATCCGGTGGCGGCCGTACGCAAGCGGCTGTGACCTGATGGGCCTGCCTCCGGCGATCGCCGGCAGTTCGGTCGGACTCATCCGCTCATGTCGGCAGGCGACGCCGCCGGCCATTTCGCCAAGAGGTCGCGAAGATCGTTGACGTCCAACCACTCCGTGTTGCTGTCACTGCTGTAGTGGAAGTCCTCCGCAACCGGCGTGCCGTCATTGCCGGCTCTCGCACCCCAGAAGGGGTGCTCAGGGACGACGACGTAGCACCAGTCCATGTCGAACGTGTGCCTTGCCTCGTCCGAAGTGATCAAGACCTCGTGGAGTTTCTCCCCGGGTCTGATACCCGTGTAGCGAATCGACACTCCGGGGGCGATCGCCTCCGCAAGGTCCACGACACGCGTGCTCGGGATCTTCGGGTATGAACACCTCACCGCCGGCCATGGTCGCGACGCAGTCGGCAACCAGTTGCACCGCCTGATCGAGCGTGATCCAGAAACGCGTCATGCGCTCGTCGGTCACAGTCAGCTCGCCCGTGCTCGCCTGGTCGCGGAAGAGCGGAACCACGCTGCCGCGCGAACCGACGACGTTGCCGTAGCGGACGCAGGATAGGCGCACGTCGTGCGGGCCTGCGTATACGTTGGCCTGGACGAACAGCTTCTCGGCGCACAGCTTGGTTGCGCCATACAGGCTGGCGGGGCTGACGGCCTTGTCGGTGCTGAGGGCGACGGCTCGTGGAATCCGTGCCTCGATACACGCGTCAGCGACGTTCTGCGTGCCGAGGATGTTGGTCTGGACTGCTTCGAACGGGTTGTACTCGCACGCGGGCACCTGCTTCATCGCGGCCGCGTGGATCACGATGTCAACGCCGTCCACGGCCCGACGCAGCCGCTCGTGATCGCGCACATCACCGATCAGGAAGCGAAGCCTGTCGTCGTCGAACGACCGCTGCATCTCGGACTGCTTGAGCTCGTCACGGCTGAAAATGCGAATGGTCTTGGGATTCCACTGCGACAGCGCGGTGCGCGTGAAGTGGTGACCGAAGGAACCGGTTCCACCGGTCAGCAGGATGGTGCGCCCCTCGAAGTAGTTCACAGTCGATCCTCATTGTCGGGCAACAGGGTCGCGGGTAGCCTACGGGAGCCCACGGCGGTCACGTCCATCCGACACTGGTTTTCGCGCCTCCGACTAAACTCGCCTCCTGCCACACGCCCGCTTTGGTGGTGCTCCGCACCCCGGACGTGGACCAGACAATCGCATCCACATCCAGGCAGGAGCCACGCAATGGAACTCGCGCTTCACTTCATGAACTTCACCCTCCCCGGGGGGAACACGGCTCTCGGGCCGACACTGGCTGCAACCGCGCAGGCGGCCGAGGAAGCCGGCTGCTCCACCCTCACGATGATGGACCACTGGTTTCAGATGGAGGGGTTCGCCACCGCCCAGGACCCGATGCTCGAGGGCTACACGTCGCTCGGCTTCGTGGCCGGCAAGACTGAGCGCATCACTCTCTCGCTGATGGTCACCGGGGTCACCTACCGGCACCCGGGATTGCTCGCCAAGATCGTGACGACGCTCGATGTGCTCTCCGGCGGACGCGCGATGCTCGGTATCGGGGCCGCCTGGTACGAACGGGAGCACCTCGCCCTCGGCGTTCCCTTCCCGCCGATCGCCGAGCGGTTCGAACGCCTCGAGGAGACGCTGCAGATCTGCAATCAGATGTGGAGCGACAACGACGGGCCGTACGACGGCAAGCACTACCACATGGCTGAAACCCTCTGCCATCCGCGGCCGATTCAGCAGCCGCGCCCGAAGATCCTCATCGGCGGGGGCGGCGAACGCAAGACCCTCAAGCTCGTGGCCCGCTACGCGGACGCGTGCAACCTCTTCGCGCTCGGCGCGCCCGAGGTGAAGCGCAAGCTCGACATCCTCGCCCAGCATTGCGAGGACGAGGGTCGCGACATGGGGACCATCAAGAAGACCATCCAGGGGGCGATCGATCCAACCAAGGACCTGGACGGGTTCCTCCGGGACATGGAGGAGTACGCGAAGCTCGGGATCACCATGGTCGGGGTCCGGAATACGTCACCCGATCCGGTCGCCATGGCCAGGAAGCTCGCCGAGGTGGTCCCGCGCCTCGCCCTGATCGGACCGTCGTGATCCGCCGATTGCTCGAACTGGGCAGTGCCTAGCGAGCCACGCGGATCACGATCCGAGCACCAGGCCGCCGACACCCGCGATACAGAGCCCGCTAGGCGGAAGCCCCCAGCACGATCCAGACGGCCGTCCATCGACGCGCGGAGAACGCGCCCGACCGGCTCTTCCGAAAATAGCTCCGGCGAACCTCGAGGGTGTCCGCTCCGGACGGTGGCGACATCAGGCGGAGCTCGTCATCCCTGTCATATACGCCAATCGACGTAACAAGAGCAGCAATACCCGGCGACCGACTTGAACTTGGTGGAGCGGGGGGACTCGAACCCCCGACCTCTGCCGTGCGAGGGCGCGGGCACGAATTCGAATTCAGGGTGGCGTGAGGAGGTCAGTTTGATTGGTTCCCTCGCCACGGTGGACACCGCGAGACAAGCCCGGAAAGCGAGTGACAGCCCACCCTGCTAACAGCGACAGAGCAGCAGCAGCACTGTATTGCGGACTTTCCGCTATACTGCCTCAATGGCAGAGGATCATACGTTCGTCACCGTGCAGAGCCGAGGTCTTATCGCCATCCCGACGTCAATTAGGCGCCACTTCGGTTTGGATCAGCCCGGAGCGCAAGTCGAGGTCATCGAGCGAGAAGGGGAGATCGTGCTGCGTCCGCACGTGGCCGTGCCGGCTGACCAGGCCTGGTTCTGGACTGAGCGCTGGCGGCAGATGGAACGCGAGGCCGACGCCGCCGTCGCCGCCGCGCGCATCACGACCGTCAAAGGCGTCGAGGAGCTTCTGGCCGACCTCAACTCGTGAGGTTCGAGCGGACCGAGCCGTTCAAGGCCGATTACCAGCGACTGTCCGAGGACGAACGCGAGAAGTTCCGCACCGCGGCCCGGGCCTTCAGCACGGCCTGCGATCACTTCGTTGAGACCAAGGACCCTTCGTCATGGCCACGCAACCTGCGGGTGAAGGCGGTCGTCAATGCCCCGGGCATCTTTGAGATGACCTGGAGCTTCAGCGGGCCTGACGGTCGAGCCACCTGGGAGTGGACCATGGTCATCGATAACGATGGAAGCCAGTGGCCGGCGGTGCGCTGGCGCAGGCTGGGAACTCACCGGATCTTCCGCGAACCGTAACGACCCCAGGGCACTCGTCCGAGCGGCCATCCGGACCTTGGCGACGAACGGCCTGCAGGACTGTTCGCCCGTTGCGCTTGACGCAGCTTTGTTCGGCCAGATACTATGCAGTACATGGTATCTGGCGCCGACAGTAACGTAGCGCTGATCAGTCAGATGCGTCGCGGGGCCCTCGAGTTCTGCGTCATGGCCCTGCTTGAGCACGAGGAGCGTTACGGCCTTGAGCTGGTCCAAGCCCTGGAGGCGGTGGGTGGGCTGGTTACCAGCGAGGGCACGATCTATCCGTTGCTCTCGCGCCTGCGCCGTGACGGTCTGGTCGAGACCACCTGGCGCGAGTCCGAGGCGGGACCGCCCCGCCGCTACTATCGGCTGTCCCAAGAAGGAAGCCGATCCCTTGCCAATTTCCGCGAAGAGTGGGAACGGTTCAGTGATGCCGTGGACCATGTCCTCGCCGGAGGAAAGTCATGAGCGCACCGCACGCCGACACCATCCTCGGCGGCTACCGCCGCCGTCTCGACGAGGAGCTCCAGCAGCTACCCCGATCCCGGCGTGAGGAGATTATCGCCGAGGTCGAGGCGCACATCCGCGACGCTCGCGCCGCCAATCCCGCCGAGACCGACGCGGACCTGCTCAACCTGCTCGACCGTCTGGGTGACCCGGGCATCATCGGCGTCGAGGCTCGTCAGCGCTTCGACGTCGCGGAGCCTGCGCCAGTGGGCCTCCGCGAGGTGATCGCGCTGCTGCTGCTACTTGTCGGCCCCTTCGTCATCCCGGTCGTCAGCGGGATCCTCGGCGGGCTGCTGGTGCGCAGCAGCGTGTCGTGGACTGCGCGTCAGAAGCGCAACGCGATCGTCTGGTCGCCCGTGGTCACCTTGGGTCTGCTGCTGCTCCTCATCGTTATCGTCAACGTCATCGGAGTCGGGAACAGCAGCACGTCCGTGGTGGTCGTCGGTGTCACCGGGTTGTTCCTCGTGCTCTTTGTGGTCACGCTCACCCCGGTGGTTGCCGGCCTCCTGCTGGCATGGGCTCTCGCACGTCGGGGGCGGCAACGAAGGATCGGGCACGCCGTCCGGGAGCAGCGGGCCAGGTTCTGACCCGACGGGGCGAGGGGAAGTCTTGCGATGCCCATTTCACGCAGCCAGCCTTCCACCTGGTAGTAGGCGCGCCGTTCACGCCGAGAGTTGAACTCAATACCGGCCATGTATAGCGGTGGTGGAGCGGGGGGACTCGAACCCCCGACCTCTGCCGTGCGAGGGCGCGGGTACGAATTCGAATACGAGGCGGGCCTGCTGAGTGCCTGTTTGATCGGTTCCCTCGCGATGGTGGA
>CAVZQR010000017.1:0-302419 GCA_963777445.1 Candidatus Dormiibacterota bacterium
CGGCACCGGGAGGCGGCTCACCAGCTGGATACGATTCGCCGGCTCCTGGCGGTGGCTCTCCGCCAGGTTACGAGTAAACGCGCGCCAGAATTCAGAGAGACCCGGCGACCGTTTGCGCCGCAGCCCCGACCTGTGAATCCATGTCGGCCCCGGACTTGGTGCCCGAGGTGACGTTGATCACGACCAGGTAGTTGTTCTTGACAAAAGCATAGGTCGCGGAGTTCGTATCGATCTCCTTGATGGCCCCGCTCCCCAACCCGGACACCGCCTGCGCGGTACCGCCGCTCGACGACGCCTGGCCGCTCAGCGCCGCAGCGATCGCCGCCTGCAGAGCAGCCTGGCCGACAAATCCCGGGAACGGCTGCACGAAGATCACCCCGCCGCCGCCACCACTGCCTGTATCCGAATAGATGCACGTGGAAGCGCTGCACGCCCCGGACACCGGTGCGACGTTGGCGTCGCCGCTGATGTTCTGGACGTCCGAGGCGCTCAGAAGGGTGTTCGCGTCCGGAGCGGGTTTCCCGGAATTGGTGGTCAACCCGGGAATGTTCGGCAGGCTGAAGCCGCCATTCGAAGCGGTCGGGGTCGAGCCGCTGCTCGAGCCGCCGCACCCGGCGATTCCGGCGATCGCGCCTACGGACAGGGCTCCCATGAGGAGCTGTTTCACGGTCATCGAAGGTCCTCGCTCTCCTATGCCAGCGCTCCCTCCGCGCTGAATCGTCGCAGATGATAGCGGTCGCAGTGGCCACTTCACCCTCGTGACCAGATCGGGAAAACGACTTCACCTTGGTACAGTCGAAGCAATGACATTCGCCGGCCCCGCGTGTCCAGGAGTGCAGTTGCCGTGATGCACGGAGGCGCCTTCATGGGCGGCAAACGCGACAAACCTTCGGGGCGCGTCTCCAGTCGACGGCTGGTCCGCCAGACTGCCGGCCTCTTCAAGGCGCACCGGGCCGGCGTCGCGACCATCGCCGATGCTCGTGGTGATCACCTCGGGCGCCGGGGTGGTGAACCCCGTGCTCATCAAGGTCGTCTTCGACACCGCCCTCTTCCCCCACCGGGGCAACGTCGCGCTCCCCGTCAACGTGCCCTGGCTCGAGACGCTGGTCGGGATCATGATCGGGATCACCATCGTGACCGGCGCGATCGGCGTGCTCCAGACGTACGTCACCAACCGTGTTGGACAGCGGGTCATGGAGGAGCTGCGCAACCGCCTCTACGAACACCTCCAGGGCATGTCGCTGCGATTCTTCACCGGCACGCGGACCGGTGAGATCCAGTCCCGGCTCACCAACGACGTGGGCGGCATCCAGTCGGTGGTCACGGACACCGCCACCTCACTCCTCTCCAACATCGTGACGTTGCTCAGCACGCTGATCGCGATGCTGGTGCTCTCCTGGCAGCTGACCGTCCTCTCGCTGGCGATCACCCCGCTCTTCGTCTACTACACCTACCGCGCCGGCAGGGTCCGCCGCCAGATCACCATGCAGGCGCAGGAATCCAAGGCCGAGATCAGCGCGATCACCGAGGAGACACTCTCGGTTTCGGGGATGCTGCTCGCCAAGGTCTTCGGGCGCGGCCCGGAGGAGGTGGCGCGCTTCCGCAAGGAGAATCACCGCCTCGCCAACCTCGCCATCCGTCAGGAGATGATCGGCCGCGCCCTCTTCGCGGTCATCGGCGCCTTCTTCAGCAGTGCGCCTGCGCTCGTCTACCTAATAGCGGGCTTCGTGCTGGCGGGCGGTCACGGTGTGTCGATCACCGCGGGCACGATCGTCGCCTTCACCACGCTGCAGAGCCGGCTCTTCTTCCCCATCGGCAGCATGCTCTCGGTCTCGATCGAGATCCAGGCAAGCCTCGCACTGTTCGAGCGCATCTTCGACTACCTCAAGATGCCGCACGACATCGTCGACCGCCCCGACGCGCGCGTGGTCGCGGCCGGCGACATCAAGGGCGACGTCCGCCTCAAGAACGTGTACTTCCGCTACGACCGCGGCAGCTTTGGGCCGATGACCGAGCCGATCCCCCGACCAGCGACGATCCCCAACGGACACGTCCCCGACGAGGGGGACCCGGTTCCCAACGAGATCCGCCGGGACTGGGCGCTCGAGGACGTCAACTTCGAGGTCAGGGCCGGCCAGCTTGCCGCCATCGTCGGGCCGAGCGGCGCCGGCAAGACGACGATCTCCTACCTGATCCCGCGCCTGTATGACGTCACCAAGGGCGCGGTGCTGCTCGACGGTATGGACGTGCGCGACTACACGATCGCGTCGCTCGCGGGTGCGATCAGCATGGTCACCCAGGAGACGTACCTCTTCCATGCCTCGGTGCGTCGCAACCTCACCTACGCCAAGCCCGACGCAACCCAGGAGGAGCTCGAGGCCGCCGCGCGCGCGGCGTTCATCCACGATCGCATCGTCGCGCTCGACGAGGGCTACGACACGCTCGTCGGTGAACGCGGTTACCGGATGTCGGGAGGCGAGAAGCAACGCCTGGCCATCGCGCGAGTCGTGCTCAAGGCGCCCCGAGTGCTCATCCTCGACGAGGCGACCTCGGCCCTCGACACCACCAGCGAGCGACTGGTGCAGGCGGCGCTCGAACCGCTGCTCACCGGCCGCACCACGATCGCGATCGCGCACCGGCTCTCGACCATCCTCGCAGCCGATGTGATCTTCGTCATCGACCAGGGGCGGCTCCTCGAGCAGGGCACCCACGCCGAGCTGCTCCGCCGCGGCGGGGCATACGCGAAGGTCTACGAGCAGCAGTTCCAGGGCGGTCGCGTCGAGGCCGTCTGCGAGGACGGGATGGTGCTCGCCAGCGGCGAAGTCGTCGCCGCCACTCCGGCAGCGTAGAAGGCCGGCTTGGCGTCACGCCTGGACGCTGTTGTCATCGGCAGCGGTCCCAACGGCCTGGCCGCGGCGGTCGAGCTGGCGCGCAACGGCGCGGCGGTCACCGTCCTCGAGGCCGCGTCAACGATCGGCGGCGGGACACGCACCGCGGAACTGACGCTGCCCGGCTACCACCACGATGTCTGCTCCGCCGCACATCCGCTCGGGATCCTCTCCCCCTTCCTGTCCAGGCTCCCGCTCGCGGACCACGGCCTGACCTGGATCCAGCCCCCCGCATCGGTCGCCCACCCGCTCGATGGGGAGCCGGCGGTCATGCTCCGGAAGTCGATGGAGGCGACCGCCGGCTCGCTCGGCCCGGATGCCGGGGCATACCGACGGCTGGTCGGGCCCCTGCTCCGCCACCCGCACGAGCTCATCGCTGAGATCCTCGGCCCCGCGCATCTCCCCCGGCACCCGCTCCTGCTCGCTCGTTTCGGCGCGCCGGCGCTGCTTCCGGCCGCCGTGCTCGGTCGCGCGTGGTTTCGCGGCGACCGGGCTCGCGCCCTGCTGGCCGGCTGCGCGGCCCACTCGATCCTGCCCCTCAGCCGCCCCGTCAGCGCCGCCGTCGGCCTGCTCTTCCTGCTCACCGGCCACGTCGAGACCTGGCCGGTCGCGGCGGGGGGTTCGGCTGCCATCACCGGCGCCCTCGCCGGGTACTTCCGCTCCCTCGGCGGCAGCATCGAGACCGGGAGGCCGGTGCACGCGCTCGCCGATCTCCCGCCGTCGCGGATCGTGCTCTTCGACACCGGCCCCGATCAGCTGGCGAGCATCGCCTCGCCCGTGCTGCCGGCCCGGTACGTTCGCCGGCTCAGCCGCTACAGGTATGGACCGGGCATCTTCAAGATCGACTGGGCACTCGACGGGCCGATTCCGTGGACCGACCCCGCATGCCTCGAGGCGGCGACGGTCCACGTCGGCGGCACGCTCGACGAGATCGCATCTGCCGAGCGCGCGGTCTGGCGCGGCCAGCATCCCGACCGCCCCTTCGTGATCGTCGTCCAGCCCAGCCTGTTCGACGGCTCCCGGGCGCCGGACGGCAAGCACACCGGATGGGCGTACTGCCATGTCCCGTCCGGATCGACGGTCGATCTCACCGACGTGCTCGAGCGCCAGGTCGAGCGCTTCGCGCCCGGGTTCCGCGACCGCATCCTCGCCCGCCACGTGATGCTGACCTCGGATCTCGAGCGGTACGACGCGAACTACGTCGGCGGCGCGATCACCGGCGGCGTGACCGATCTCGGTCAGCTCTTCACCCGACCGGTCGCGCGCGCCAACCCCTACTCAACACCCAACCCGGACGTCTTCATCTGCTCCGCCTCGACGCCTCCCGGCGGCGGCGTGCACGGCATGTGCGGCTATCACGCCGCTCGCACCGCGCTGCGGCGCCTGGGCACGGGAGCTGTGTGAAGATTGGGCCATGATCCTGGTGGTGTTCCGGTCACGCAACCGTCCCGACGGTGACCTCGAGGAATATTCGCGGCGCAGCAAGCGCCTCCACGAATTGGTGGAGCATCACCCGGGCTTCATCTCGATCGAGAGCTTCGAGACGCCCGACGGTGAGGAGGTGTCGCTCGAGCTGTTCGAGAACGACGCGTCCGTGAAGGCGTGGCGTGACAACCCGGAGCACCGCGAGACCCAGCGGTGGGCCCGCGAGGAGTTCTACTCCTGGTATTCAACGCAGGTGAGCGAGGTCATCCGCGGGCACGAGGTCGATCTCATGACGCGGCGCGAGGCGACCGCCGCCTCGTAAGGTCAGCGACGCGCGCGGAAGAAGGCCTGCAGCAGCGCCGCGGATTCGTCAGCGCCAACACCCTGGACAACGTCGATCCGGTGGTTGTTGCGCGGATTGCGGAGCACGGCGTAGACGCTGCCGTCGGCGCCCTTCTTGGGATCGACGGCAGCATAGACGCAGGTTGCGATGCGCGCCTGCACCATCGCTCCGGCGCACATCGGGCATGGTTCCAGCGTCGCGTACACGGTCACACCGTCGAGGCGCCAGCCACCCACGATCGCGGCCGCGCGGCGCAGCACCAGCATCTCCGCATGCGCGGTGGCGTCACCGCGTCGCTCCATGGCATTCCCCGCAGCCGCGAGGACGGCACCATCGCGAACCGCAACCGCGCCGACCGGCACCTCACCGCGCGCGCCGGCAGCACGAGCCACCCGCAGCGCACAACTCATGAAGCGCTCGTGATCGTCGATCGCTACCCCACCGCGACGAGCGGCAGTTCGATCTTCAGATCCGGGCGCTCGACCACGCGCATCGTGTCATCGACAAAGCGCACCCGCTCGAACGTGATGCAGTTCACCGGGCAGTGGTCTTCGCAGATCCTGCAGTTGGTGCAGCGGTCGTAGTTGATGTAGATCTCGCCCTCGTAGCCGCCGGCGCCGGGCTGGCCCCCTGACGTCCGGCAGACGAGTGTCTCGCCGCCCGATGAACGTTCGCGATCCTCGCCGAAGACCACCACATCGATCGCTTTCTCGGGACACACGTCATCGCAGGCACCGCAGAGGACGCAGACCGTCTGGTCGTAGTGGTGGACGGAGTCGCACTGGAAGCAGCGGATCGCCTGGACGATCGCCGTCTGATCGCTCCAGGACTGCTCGACCTCGGTCATGTCGTAGCGCTTCGCGGCTTCGAGGATGCCGGGTTCGACCCGCGCGAACACCTCCGACTGACGATGGTCGTCGGTCCGTTCGACGACCGTCTGATAGATGCGATCGCCCGCAGCCTGCATGTCCTCGCCGAGGTATTCTCGAATCGAGCGTGCGACGCGATGTCCCCAGCCCGCGGCGTCGACGATGAACGACGGTCCCTGAACGCAGTCACCGCCGCAGAACAGCTTGGGAACCCCCGTGTGGCCGCCGCGATCCGCCGAGAGGAGACCACGCTGTGTCACCGGGACGAGCTCGTCGGGGCGCTCCATGATCTGCCCTGACGCGAAGATCACAAAGTCCGCGGGGACCGTCCAGCGTTCAACGTTCTCCTGCTCCTTCACGGACGAGAAGATGAGCTTGCCGTTCAGCGGGTCGAACTGCAGGTCCTGCAGTGGCGCGAACGAGACCGACTTCACCTTGCCGCTCTCGTCGGCGTCAACCTGCTTGACGATGACCCCGCATTTGATGAGCAGCCCGATCTCCTTGGCTTCGTGGAGCTCGTTGCCGAATGCGGGCAGCCGGTCCTCGGGCTCGATCGCGACCATCCACACGTCCTTGGCGCCGAGCTTGATCGATGACTGGCAGGCATCGGTGGCGACGGCGCCACCACCGACAACCACCACGGTGCCTCCGATCGGGAAGTGCTCCGGGATCCTGTCGTACGACACGGTGCGCAGGAAGCTCATCGCATCGGTGACCTCGGGGAGGTCGCTGCCCGGGATCGGCAGGATCCTGCCTTTCATCATCCCGATGGAGAAGAAGACGGCGTCGTATTCGTCGAGCAGATCCTTGGTCTTGATGTCGTCGGCACCGCTGCCGATATTGCTGTTGAGGCGGACGTCGATGCCCGTGGACATGATCATGTCCAGCTCCCACTGGAGCTGGCGGTGGTCGAACCGGAACGGCGGGATCGAGGTGCTGAGCAGGCCGCCCACCTTCGCCTCGCGCTCGTAGAGCACGACGTCGTATCCCTGCACGCGCAGATCGAGCGCGCAGGTCAGCCCGGCCGGCCCGGCGCCGACCACGGCAACCCGCTTTCCCTTCGCGGGCGCGATCTTGTAGTTGATCCAGAGGCCCTGCTGGAACGCGAAGTCGGTCGAGAAACGCTTGATGGACTTGATCGTCACCGGCTCCTCGCCGGGGTCCCATCCGCGTTTGCAGTCGGTCTCGCAGGGGTGATTGCAGAGCCTGCCGAGCATGCTCGGGAACGGGTTGGTCTCGTGAATGACCGCCCACGAATCCACATACCGGCCCTGGCTCACGTAGTCGATGTACGTCGCGATGTCCTGCCGGATGGGACAGTTTCGCTGGCAGGGCGTGATCGGGACGTTGAATCCGAGGTCGCGATGCCCGCTCATGATCTTCATCGGCGCCTTGTCGATGACGTTCTTCGCGATCGCGCCGAGCACATGCGCAGCACTGACCATGCCGACCGGCGCGCTGCGCCGGGAGAAGATCCCACCCTCCGCCGCTGTGACGATGGCGGCCTCGGCACCCGACTGGCGCATCACGTCAGCGCCGCGCTCAATGCGCTCCCCGAGGTCGATCTCCGGCGCGGGGCGCATGACGTCGCGCACGCTGGTCTCGTCGAGCGCATCGAACGAGGAGACGACAGCCTCGAGGCCGATGGTGCCGAGCACGTCGTCACCACGGACGACGAGCAGCGGTACCGGGTCCTGGAGGCGCAGCACCTCGAGCACGTCGGAGAGCCGGTCCTCGGGATCGCATTCAGCGCCGAGTGGAGAGGCGATGCTCTCCAGCTCAGGCATGGACGGCCACTCGTCGCGCAAGCGCGAAGTCGGCGAGCTCGCGAGGAGTCAGCATCCCCACCACCGTCTCGTCCTCGTGCGTGACGATCGCAAGACGGCGTTCGTGTTGGGCCATCAACGCGACGACCTCGCTGAGGCGCTGATGCTCGTCGACGAGCAATGGCGACTGGCGCAGCATGTTGCGCGCCTGCACATTGGTCGATGGTGGGCGGACCGCGAAGTCGCTGCCGGAAACGACGATGTCACCCGCGATGAGGTGATCGATGACGTCTTCCTTGGCGACGAAGCCGACGGGACGGCGGTCGACCAACACGACGATCTCGCTCAGGATGTTGTCGGCAAGCAGCTTGGCGATGGCGTCGGCGGGCGTGCTCGGGAGGCAGAAAACCACCTCGTTTCGCATCACCGACCCCACCTCCGGATCACCTGGCTCGGGTGCCAGGCTGTCAGGGTCGAGGGAGGCAGAGATCGACGCCGAGGTCACGCTCCCGCCTCTTGCGCCATCTGCTCCTGCAGCCGGCGAAGGACGTCCTGCCATGTCTCGGTCGTCTCCACGGGCCGAGCCTGGGCACGTGGAGCCGCGCGTTGAATCTTGGTGCGCGTCTTGGTGATCTCGCGCTCGCGCTTGCGATCCTGGACTGACCGGACGGACTCGACCGCCTGGCGCACCTCGGTCTCGACCTCGGTGATCTCCTCGGCGGACGTTGCCCCGCGCAGCGACCGGCCCAGGCGCGAGGTGACCTCCGGCGGCAGCTGCGGGCCCGCGTCACGAAGCATGTCGCTCCCGCGACGGCGCAGGAGATCGAGCGCATGTGCGGCTCGGGCTCGTTCCGCGTTGGAAGCGCGCTGCTGCTGATACAGCTCCATCCCACCCGCGATCAACTGCGGGTACTGGAAGGCCTGACTGAACTTGCCGGTGTTGATCCGCGCGGTGATCTCATCGACCGAGCGCTGAAACTCCTCGCGTGGCTCACCCTCGAGGCTGCCGAGCAGGTCGGCGAGGATCGGACGTGCCTGTGCATACGCTCGCTTCACCCACGCGGGAAGGTGATGGTGCGATGGCTCCGGCACCGGCGCCGGCGTCGTCGCCCGAGGAGCTCCGACTGGACGGACGATGGCCGGGAAGGCGGTCGTGAGGGGCGCCTGCTGCTGGCTACGGGCCCTCGTCTGGATCACTGCGATGCCATCATCGTACCCGGCTGCGGGGGTGTCGCGACTCCCCCGTATTTCGATTGACTCACAATCCGGCCCCTGAGCATCCCACCGGAGTTTAACGAGCCTTCGCCACTCGATGTCGTGGGGTGGCGCGCGGCCTCATGAGACCGAGCTCCGCAGACGGACAGATGTCGGCGAGAACGCACTCGTGGCAGCGTGGCTTGTTCGCGATGCAGACCCGCCGGCCGTGAAGGATGAGACGCAGGCTGAGGCCCGTCCATTCGCTCGCCGGGACGATGCTGCACACGTCCTCCTCGATCTTCACCGGGTCGCTCGATGAGGTGAGTCGGAGCAATCCGGTGAGCCGAGTCACATGCGTGTCAACGGCGAATCCCGGCACCCCGAACGCGACGCCGAGCACCACGTTGGCGGTCTTGCGTCCCACGCCACGCAGCGTGACCAGGTCCTCCATCCGCGCCGGCACCTCGCCGTCATGGAGGAGCACCAGATCCTGGCTCATCTCGCGAATCGCCCGCGCCTTGGAGCGAAAGAAGCCGGTCTTGTGAACGATCGCCTCGACGTCGGCCTCCTCCGCGGCAGCGAGATCCGCGACGCTCGGATAGCGTGCGAACAACGCCGGCGTCACGGAGTTGACATTCACATCGGTGGTCTGCGCGCTGAGAATCACCGACACCAGCAGCTGCCATGGGTTCCCGAAGTCCAGCTCCGTGTGCGCGTCGCCGTACTCGCGCTGCAGCCGCTCGACGACGATCGGCGCGCGCTCGCGCGCTCCCACGGGAAGCCGCCGCCTGCGCACCTTCGACCTTGGCTTCAAGGACTTCGCCCTTGCGGCGGGACTCATCGTCCCGTCACCGTGACTTCGCGCATGCGGTCGTGCATCCGTTCGAGCGCCAGTCCCGCCACCGCCCACAACGGCGCGTAGTCCAGGCGTGTCGCACCCCCCGCCACGACCCACCTTCCATGCCCGCTGTAATCCCACGGCACGACCCCGACCACCTTCTTCAAAGCCATGCCCGTGAGGTACTCCACCCCCATGATCCCAGCCGAGTACGCGGCAGCCCGTTGCCACAAAGCCCTCGACCGCAATGCCTCATGCATCGGCTCAAAGAGATATGCACTCATCCCATAGATCGGAAGCATCCAGAGGTACGAGTGCCCCTGCAACCTCCAGTCCCGCCGCAGCGCGATATCGCGAGCACCCGTGAACACGACTTCCGTCGCAACCCCGACGGCGCCATAGGCAAGCCCCCGCTCCCACCTCAGCAAGGGCCGACGCCGAATCGTCATCGCGCGTCGCATCCTACGCAGCGCGAGGCATCGGACGACTACCGCGCCCAGGCGGGTGGCATCGCGGGGGGCAGCGCCGGTCGGAGGGGCGGCGCCGAGATGCGCGGTCCCAGAGCACGGGGCGCCCCAGCGGTCAGACCGAACCGCAGAACGGCGAGGGGTCCCCGCGATGACAGGACCCGCCTTTGAGCGGGCGCTAGCCCGGGCCGACCTTCGCGCTGCCGTAGAATCGCGAGCAAGTGCGACAGCAAGATCACCGTCGTCGGCGCCGGCAACGTGGGCGCCACGCTGGCCCAGCGCCTGGCCGAGCGCGACTACGCCGATGTCGTGCTCGTCGATATCGTCGAAGGTCTCCCTCAGGGCAAGGCGCTCGACATGCTCGAGTCCGGCCCGATCGTCGGGTACGACTCGCTGGTCACCGGGACCAACGGCTACGAAGAGACAGCCGGTTCAAGGGTGGTGGTGATCACCAGCGGCATCCCGCGCAAGCCGGGGATGTCTCGCGACGACCTGGTCATGACCAACGCGAAGATCGTGTCCGGCGTCGTCCGTCAGGTCGTGCGGCATTCTCCGGACTGCATCCTCATCGTGGTCGCCAACCCGGTCGACGGCATGACCCAGCTGTCGATGGCGGTTTCGGGCTTCCCCAGATCACGCGTGATCGGCATGGCGGGCGTCCTCGACACCGCGCGGTATCGCACCTTCATCGCCCAGGAGCTCGATGCGTCGGTGCACGACGTGCAGGCCTACGTGCTCGGCGGTCACGGTGACACCATGGTCCCACTGACGAGGCTGACGACGGTCGCAGGCATCCCTGCCGCGGATCTCATCCCCGCCGATCGTCTGGAGAGCATCGTGCAGCGCGCTCGCGACGGCGGCGCCGAGATCGTGAACCTGCTGAAGACCGGCAGCGCCTTCTACGCACCGAGCGCCGCGGTGGCGCAGATGATCGACGCGATCGTGCTCGACACCCGCCAGGTGCTGCCGTGTACGGTGCACCTCGAGGGCGAGTACGGCATCACGGGGCTCTTCACCGGTGTCCCCTGCAGGCTCGGCGAAGGGGGCCTCGTCGAGGTGGTCGATATCGCGCTCACCGATGAGGAGCGAGCCGCGCTCCACCGGAGCGCCGAGTCGGTGCATCAGGTGGTCGAGGTGATGGACGCTCGCCGCGAGGAGATCGACCCGAGCCTTGGCTCGTTGACCACGGGGATCAGGATCGGCTGAGCAGCAGCTCCGCGAGTGATCTCGGTCAGCGAGGCGATGACCACATGCGCGTGACCGATGTCACCGGCCAGCGCGCCCTCCGAACGCAGGCCGATGCAGCGCATCCCCGCGGCGATCGCGGCGCTGACGCCCACCGGTGAGTCCTCGATCGCGACGCAGCAGGAGGGCATCACGTCGAGCGCTCGCGCGGCGCTGATGTAGACGGCCGGGTCCGGCTTGCCGCGCTCCTCGTCATCGGCGCTGCACACGGCATCGACCAGGTCGACGATCCCGAGGCGTTCGACCACCGCGTCGATCAGCTCTCGACTGGACGACGAGGCGATCGCCACGCGCAGCCCGGCATCCCGCGCGATGTGAATCGCCTCGACGGCACCGGGCATCGGCACGCCGCGCGCACGCACGTGTTCGACCATCTCGCGGATGATCTCGCGCTCGACGGCGCGCGGACGGATGCCATTCCAGGGCCGCATCCGATAGCGGTAGTCGACGACCTCCTCGATGCGCATGCCCCAGGTCTCCCGAAGCTGCGCGTCGGTCAGCTCGACGCCAACCCGGGCAAAGACATCGTGCTCGGTCTCACGCCACACCGGCTCGGTGTCGATCAGGACTCCGTCCATGTCGAAGACACAGGCGGTGGTCGTCCTCCCCATGGCGGGCGATGCTACTCGCTCGGCCCCGAAGGACTGATCCGGGCGGGTCGGTCGTCGTCGTCGTCGGGGCCCGGCGCCGAGACACTCGGGGTCTCCGGCGGCTCACGCCGGTAGTGATTGCCGAAGATCGGACCCACGACGACCATCATGTTGAGCAACGCCTTGCGCGTGTCCGACTGGCTCCAGGCAGGCGTCCGTGAGTAGAAGTAGAACCAGCCGAAGACCACGATCATCACCACGATGACGGCGCTCAGAACGGCGACGCCGATCAATCCCCGTTGCGACCGAAGAGCTTGCGTCCGACAAAGCGCACCGGGTCCCAGTGCACGTCTGCCACCCGCTCCTTGAGCGGGATGATCGCGTTGTCGGTGATGTGGATGTGCTCCGGGCACACCTCGGTGCAGCACTTGGTGATGTTGCAGTAGCCGAGGCCGCCCTGATCGCGTGTCTGATCCCGCCGATCCAGGACGTCCTTGGGATGCATCTCCAACGACGCGACGCGAACGAAGAATCGCGGTCCGTAGAAGCGATCCGAATAGTCGTGGCTGCGCAGGATGTGGCACACGTCCTGACACAGGAAGCACTCGATGCATTTCCGGAACTCGTAGAGGCGGTCGATGTCCTGCTGCGGAATGCGCCATGGGGTCCCGTCATCCGGCGCCGCGGTGAACGGCGGGATCTGACGATTCACCTCGTAGTTGCGCGACACGTCGGTGACCAGGTCCTTGATCAGCGGGAACGACTTCAGGGGATGCACGGTGACCGGCCCCGCGGGAAGGTCGTCAACACGTGTCTTGCACATCAGCACCGGATGGCCGTTCACCTCAGCGCTGCACGACCCGCACTTGGCCGCTTTGCAGTTCCACCGGCACGCGAGGTCGGTATCCAGATTGTGCTGCACGTAGTGCACCGCGTCCAGGATCACCATGCCGGAGACCACCGGGACCTGATACGCCACCTCGGCCTGCTCGCCGCCGGGGACTCCCTTGAGCACCCTGAGTGTCAACGTCTCGCCGGTGAGTCCGCTGGCGGTGAGCACATCCTCGACGGGCGCCTCGGCGGAAGGTGCGGGCTGGTCCACGACTGCCATTACTTCCTCTTCGCTGTGGTGCCGGCGTCAGGTGCCGTCTCGGTCATATAGCCCTTGGGGAGCTTGGCCGGGTCGTAGAAGCGGCTGCGCTCGAGCAGCGGCCGCAGCCGATCCGGCATCGGCGTGATGGGAACGCCCACCACCTGCATCCCGTCGCCGCCACGGCGGGTCACGAAGTTGATCTTGCCGAACTCCACCTCCTGTTCGAGGTGATCGAAACGCCACTGTGATCCCCGGCTCTCGCGCCGCTCGATCGCGCCGCGGACGATGGCCTCAGAGATCACCAGCATGTTGGTGATATCGCGACAGGTGTGCCAGCCCGGATTGAGCACGCGCCCGCCGGAAACCCGGATGCCTGCGGTTCGCTCGCGAATCGCGAAGATCGCGGCGAGCGCTCGCTGCAGCGACTCCTCGCTGCGCCCGATCCCGGCGTCGTCCTGCATCGCGAGTTGCAGTTCCTCGTGGAGCTTGTACGGGTTCTCGCCGGCCGACGAGCCGTTGCCGTCACCATCGAGTGGCCGGAGCAGGTCGGCCTGTTCGGTCGCGATCTCCGCGTCGTCGATGACGCGCGCGGTCCCGGCGGTCTTCGCGAACTCCGCGGCGGCATCTCCCGCGCGCCGTCCGAAGACGAGGATGTCGCCGAGCGAGTTCCCGCCGAGGCGGTTGGCGCCGTGCAGTCCACCCGCAGCCTCACCGGCCGCGTACAGGCCCGGCACCGTCGTCGCCGCGGTCTCGGGCTCGACGCGTATTCCGCCCATGGTGTAGTGGATGGTCGGGCCCACCTCCATCGGCTGGCTGGTGATGTCGACGGACGCCAGCGCGTGGAACTGTTCGTACATCGACGGCAACTTGCGCTTCACGTAGTCCGCGCCGAGGTGGCGAACATCGAGGTAGGCGCCGCCGTGGGGAGTGCCCCGACCCGCCTGCACCTCCTTGTAGATCGACCGTGCCACCACGTCGCGCGACGACAGCTCCTTCTTGACCGGATCGTAGTCGAGCATGAATCGCGACCCCTCGGCGTTGAAGAGGAGCCCACCCTCACCGCGCACCGCCTCCGTGACCAGGATGCCACGCGCACCAGGCGGCCAGATCATGCCGGTGGGATGGAACTGCATGAACTCCATGTCGAGCAGGTCGGCGCCCGCCTGGTACGCCATGGTGGCGCCGTCACCGGAGCATTCCCAGGAGTTGGAGGTGTACCGGTACATCCGCCCCCATCCCCCACTCGCGAGCACGACCGCGCCTGCCTTGAACGCCACGAAACGGCCGGTGTTGCGGTTGTAGCCGAAGGCGCCGCACACCCTGTCACCGGATTTGAGCAGACGTGTGAGCGTGTACTCCATGCACACGTCGACGCCCTCGGTGTGCACCATCTTGTCCTGGCAGGTGCGGATGAGCTCGAGCCCGGTGCGATCGCCCACGTGCGCGAGCCGTCGCCACGAATGCGCCCCGAAGGCGCGCTGCATGATGAGACCGTCGTCGGTCCGGTCGAAGATGCCACCCCAGCGCTCGAGCTCCAGGACGCGATCGATCACCTCGTGGGCGTAGAGCTCGACCATGCGCCAGTTGTTGACCAGCTGGCCACCCAGCATCGTGTCCGCGAAGTGCACCTCCCAGCTGTCCTCGGGGTCGAGGTTGCCCATCCCTGCGGCGATGCCGCCCTCGGCCATGACGGTGTGGGCCTTGCCGAGCAGTGACTTGGTGACGACGGTGACCCTGCAACCGGCCTCCGCGGCGGCGATTGCGGCGCGCATGCCGGCACCGCCCGCGCCGACGACCAGCACGTCACATTCGATCGTGTCGTACGCCTCGGGAGATGCGATCACGTCAGAAGACGATGTGCGGATCGATGAGGATCCCGGCACGCAGCAGGTGGATGTAGACATCGGTGATGACGACGCTGAACATGCTGCACCACGCCCAGAGCGGGTGGCGCCGGTTGAGCACGGTCACCCATCGCCAGGCGCGGTAGCGGGCCTGTCCCAGCTGCGACTTCGAGTAGCAGTCAAGGCCGCCGCCGATGAGATGGCGCCACGAGTGGCAGCCGAATGTGTAGCCGCTGAGCAGGATGACGTTGACCAGCATGATCCCGGTGCCGAGGCCGAGCTGCACGTGGCCGTTGGGCGCGAAGAAAGCGAGGTAGACGTCATACCAGAGGAAGCCGGTGACGATCAGCACGAGGTAGAAGAGGAACCGGTGGAGGTTGTTGAGGAAGAGCGGGAACGCGGTCTCGCCGCGGTACTTGCGGTGGCGGAGTTCACCGACCGCGCAGGACGGCGGATCCCAGAAGAACGAGCGGTAGTACGCCTTGCGGTAGTAGTAGCAGGTGGCCCGGAACAGCAGCGGCGACCCGAGCACCCAGAGGGCGGGGCTGACCGGGCCGGTCTTCCAGATGGTCGGCGAGTAGAACGGCGAGAGATACGTCCCGCTCTGATTGATCCCGCCGGTCAGGAATGCCGTCCAGACCGAATAGAGGCCGAAGAGGCCAAGCACGGTGACAACCGTCGCGGGCAGGACCCACCAGGGAAGGGAATTGAGGCTGCGCTCGATGAGCCCGGGACCGCTGAGAGGCGCGGAGGCGAGCGATGCGGGCGATACCTTGGTGACCTGGATGGACAAGCGAGACCCATCCTAACCTCGCGACCGCCAAACGCGACCTCGGGCCATCGGCGGCGGTCACCTGGGTGCAGGTCCTACGGAATCCCCACTCCACTAGTCAACTTTTCTATCCACGCGTGCTGCGTCCGAAGCGATGGTCACCTCGGTGAAGAAGCACGTTCGTTCACCGGTATGGCATGCGGGGCCGTCAGGATCGACACGGAGCAGCACCGCATCGCCGTCACAGTCGATGCGAACTGCACGCACATGCATTGCGTTCCCGCTGGTTTCACCCTTCTCCCACACGCGCTGTCGCGACCTGCTGAAGAAGGTCGCGCGACGCGTGCGCAACGTTGCCTCCCACGCCTCGCGGTTCATGTGCGCGACCATCAGGACCTCAAACGTCGTCGCATCCTGAACGACCGCGGTCACCAGCCCATCGGCACCGAAACGCGGCTCACGAGGATCCATCAGAGACGCACCTCCACGCCGTGGTCGTGCAGGTAGCGCTTGGTCTCGGGGACGGGGTGCGCATCGAAATGGAAGATGGATGCGGCAAGGGCAGCATCCGCGCCCGCATCCTTCAGGACCCGCCGCAGGTGCTCGGGACTGCCCGCGCCGCCACTTGCGATCACCGGGACATCCACTGCGGCGGTCACCGCAGCCGTCAGGTCCAGGTCGTAGCCGTTCTTGGTGCCGTCCTGATCCATCGATGTCAGCAGGATCTCGCCTGCCCCGCGCTCGGCTGCCTCGCGCGCCCACTCCACGGCGGTGCGCCCGGTCCCGCGACGACCGCCGTGCGAGTGCACCTCGTGACCGCCTGCCGCTCGTCTGGCATCGATGGCGATCACGACGCACTGACGGCCAAATCGGTTTGCGGCAGCCTCGATGAGCGGTGGATCGTCGAGCGCCGCCGTGTTGATGGAAACCTTGTCCGCGCCGGCGCGGAGCAGGACGTCGATATCCGCGATGCTGCGCACACCGCCGCCGACGGTGAGCGGGATGAACACCCGGTCGGCGGTCCGACGCACGGCGTCGAGCAGGATCGCGCGCCCGTCGCTCGATGCGGTGATGTCGAGGAAGACCAGCTCGTCAGCGCGGTCCTCGTCGTACCGCGCGGCCAGCTCGGCAGGGTCACCTGCATCGCGCAGGTCTACGAAGGCCACCCCCTTCACCACCCGACCCGCGATGACGTCGAGACACGGAATGACACGCTTGGCGAGCGCCATCAGGGAATCTCCCCGGCGGCAAGCGCCTCCGCAAGGTCGACGCGCCCTTCGTAGATCGCCTTCCCCACCACGACCCCGGCGGCTCCGGCAGCGGCGCAGGCTCTGATGTCGTCCACGCTGCCGACCCCGCCCGACGCGATCACCGGCCCCGCGTACAGCTCCTGACACGACCGCAGCCCGTCGAGATCCGGGCCGGTGAGCAACCCGTCTCGGGTGGTGTCCGTGTAGACGACACCTGCCGCGGGCCAGCCTCGCCAGGCGCGAAGCAGCTCGGCCGCCGTCAGTCCGTCCTCCGTCCAACCCTGCACGCGTGCCACCCCGGCCCGCACGTCGAGCCCGAGCAGGACATGACCATGCGCGGCAACGCAGATGGCGATCGCGAGATCCGGCTCTCTCGCGGCAACGCTCCCGAGGATGACACGTGAGGCGCCGGCGTCCAGCCAGCGCACTGCGGTGGCGATGTCGCGGATGCCGCCCCCGATCTGCACGGCGCAGCCGGTCGCGACCCCAACCGCCACGATGCGCGCGACGGCGTCGGCACTGTCCAGCTTCGGCGCTCCCCGGGCGGCGTCGAGGTCGACGACGTGCAGCCTGGTCGCCCCCGCATCGATGAATCGCCGCGCGGCCAGCACGGGGTCATCCGCGTAGACCGTCTCCGCCGCGTGCTCGCCCTGACGCAGCCGCACGCAGCGGCCGCCCTGCACGTCGACGGCGGGGATCACGTCCACGACTCACCCCGCGCGCTGCGCGGGCACCCGGACCGCACACAGCGACACGAAATTCGCATACACGCGCAGACCGGACGCACCGCTCTTCTCGGGGTGAAACTGGGTGCCCATGATCGTCCCGCGCTGCACCGCGACCGCGAGCTCGCTTCCGTACTGGGTCACCGCCACTGCGTCGGCCGGCTCGGGCACGGCGACGTACGAGTGCACGAAGTACATGTACGAACCCGATGCGACGCCGTCCAGGAGCACCGACTCCCGAACCGTGGTGATCGTGTTCCAGCCCATGTGCGGCACCTTGAGGCCGCCGCCGGCCGCGAGCTTGACGACATGGCCGCGCAGCAGTGCGAGCCCCTCGCCGCCGTGGCCTTCGTCACTGCCCTCGAACAGCAGCTGGTGGCCGAGGCAGACTCCGAGCACCGGCCGGGCCTGCTCCGCCAGCTCGCGTACCGCGGAACCGAGGCCCGTGTCCCGCAATGCCCCCGCAGCGACCGAGAACGCTCCCACCCCGGGAAGCACCACGCCGTCGCAGCCGGCGATCACGTCGGGATCACCACTGATCACCGGCTCGGCACCGGCGACGCGGAGCGCACGCTCGACGCTGCGCAGGTTGCCAACCCCGTAGTCGCACACGCCGACTCTCGGCATCACAGCATCCCTTTCGTCGACGGCACACCCCCACCGATCACCTTGAATGCCTCGCGGGTGGCCAGCCCCAGCGCTTTGAACGCAGCCTCGGCGATGTGATGCAGATTGTCGCCGCGAATGCAGTCCACGTGAATGGTCGCGCCGGCCGCCTGCGCGTACCCCTTGATGAACTCGGCAATGATCTCGACGTCGAAGTCGTTGATGCGACCGCGGAGCGGCTCCATGGCGTAGACGACGTGCGGACGGCGGCCGTAGTCGACCACGCAACGGACGAGCGACTCGTCCAGGGGCGCGTGTGCCTCTCCGAAACGGCGGATGCCGTTGCGGTCGCCGAGCGCCTCGCTGACGGCTGCCCCGAGCACGAGGCCGACATCCTCGACCAGATGATGCGCATCCACGTCGATGTCACCGGCACCCTCGAGCGTGACATCCATGCCGCTGTACTTGGTGAACGCCTCGATCATGTGCTTGAAGAACGGCAGTGGGAGGGTGATCGCCGCACTGCCGGTGCCGTCGATGTTCACGGACGCGCTGATCTGCGTCTCGCGAGTGTCGCGGCGCGTCGCGGCGGTCCTGGTGCCCAGTGTCATGATTCCTGCCGGACGCGCAGGCGGGTGCGGATGGCTCGCTCATGCGCGCCCAATCCCTCTGCCTCGGCAAGGCAGATCGCCACCGGCGCGAGTGCGCCGAACTCCGCATCGGAGAGGTGCACAACGCTCGGCCAGCGGATGAAGTCCATCACCGCGAGCGGTCCGCGATATCGCGCGGCGCCCTGGGTCGGCAGCGTGTGGTTCGGTCCGGCGACATAGTCCCCGATGCTCACCGGTGACATCGATCCCACGAACACGGCGCCGGCGTTGCGCACCGAGTCGCGCAGCGACTCGGCGACGGCTCCCTGCAGCGAGAGATGCTCCGGCGCGAAGGCGGCCGCGAGCGCGAGCATCTCGTCCGGCGATGCGCAGTGCACCATCGCGGCGTGCTTGCCCGCAGCCATGGCGATGATCTCGCTGCGCGCCGCATCGGTCGCGGCCTCGGCGAATCGGGCAGCGATGGCCGCGGCGAGCGGACCGTCATCGGTGAGGCAGACAGCCCACGCGAGGGGATCGTGCTCGAGCTGCGACACGAGGTCGGCGGCAACCATGTCGGGGTCAGCCCCGGCGGTCGCGATCACCACGATCTCGCTCGGCCCTGCGAGTTGATCGATGCCCACAGCGCCGAACACCTCGTGCTTCGCAAGGGTGACGAACGCGTTGCCGGGTCCGACGATCATGTCGACCCGGTCGATGCTCTCGGTACCGAAGGCGAGCGCCGCGATCGCCTGCGCCCCACCGGCGATGACGACCTCGCGCACGCCCAGCAGGTGCGCCGCCGCCGCCACCAGGGGGTGGACGCCACCGGTGGACCCGGGCGGGCTCGCGACCACGATGCGCTCGACGCCGGCAACCTGTGCCGGAATCACCGACATGAGGACCGTGCTCGGGTAGGCCGCGCGCCCGCCCGGGACGTAGCACCCAACACGCCCGAGCGGGACTGGATGGAGCCAGGCACCGCCGGCACCGCGATCGAGCACGTCCAATTGCAGCGCGTGGAATTCGCGGATCCGCTCCGCCGCGGCGGCGAGAGCGGTGCGCAGCGGTTGCTCGAGCCCCTCCCACGCCGCCCGCATCTGCGCCGGGTCGACGTGGACCAACTCGACATCGACGCCGTCGATGCGATAGGTCCATTCGCGGAGTGCGGCGTCGCCGCCGGTTCTGACGTCGGCGATGATCTCGCGCACGGCGTCCCGCGCACCGATCCTGCGATGGAAGAGCTGCTCCAGGCGCTCGGCGGTCGCCGGGTCCATATCGGCCGCCGAGAACCCATCGCGCCGGCGCTCGAAGATGACCGAACGGAACTGGGCTGGATCGAGGCGTGCGAGCTCGATGCTCATGCGGCGCCTGCGGTGAGGCGCGCCGCTGCAGCACGCCGGAGCGCGACCGCGAGGGCGCCCACCGACTCGTTGCGCGTCTTCAGCGCCGCGTGATTGGCGATCAGGCGCGCAGTCGACGTTCCCGCCTCGACGATCTCGACCAGGTTGTTCGCCGCCAGGGTCCGTCCGGTTGCACTGATGTCGAGCACGCAGTCCGCAAGCCCGGTCAGGGGCGCAAGCTCCACCGACCCATGCAGACGGATCACCACGACATTCAACGAGCGCGCCGCGAAGAAACGGCGCGCAGATACGGGGTACTTGGTCGCGACCCGCAGCGCCTGCGGCCACACCCCATGCGCGAGCGCGGAGTCGCGGGGCGCCGCGAGCACCAGGCGGCACCGACCGAATCCGAGATCGGCAAGCTCGTAGCATTCACGGCTGCTCTCCCACAGGACGTCCTTGCCGACGATGCCGCATTCACAGCCGCCCATCTCGACGTACACGGGCACGTCGGTCGGTCGCACCTTCACGTACACATCGTCGCCGTCGCGAATGCTCAACTCGCGGTCGAACCGAGCCGGATCGAGTCGCGCGACTCCCGCGGCATTCAGCAGGTTGCATGCACTCTCGAAAAGTGTGCCGCCCGGGAGCGCGACACGCAGGCCCTTCATGGCGTCCGCGACACCAGTGCGGCGACCGCCGCGTCGATGGTGCCGCGCTCATCGAGTCCGAGGTGCGACCACCGCACTCCCGACGCGCCAACCCTGACGTCACCGTCACCACCTGCTGCGAGGTCGCAGGCGCAGGCAACACCGCGCCGGCGCAGGTCGCGCGCAAGCTCCAGCGCATCGGCGTGCACATCGCTCTCCCAGCTGACCTGCAGCGCAGCCGGTTCGTCACCTGCGCTCGCGCGCCGGGCCATGCTGTCATTGCAGCGGTCGACGTGGAGCACGAAGCCGGTCGCGGGAAGCGCGGCGCCGAAACGGGACAGCAGCGAGTCGTACCGCCCCCCGGACCCCAGCGCGAATCCCGAGTCCACGCTGAACATTTCGAAGGTCGGTCCGGTGTAGTAGTCCCAGTCGCGAACCGCGCCGAGATCGAGGTGCACCCGGTCGGTGATGGCGTGCGCTTCGAGCAGATCCCAGAGTTGCGCAAGCTCCTGCAGCGCGCGATGCGGGCGTGCGCCGCGCAGTCCCCCTGCGGCCGTGTCGAGGATCTCCCGCCCGCCGCGAAGTGTCGGAAATGCCAGCAGCAGGCGCCGCTCGGCGTCTGCCGCGTCCGTCCCTTCCAGTGCCGACTCGACGGCGACGAGATCCCGCCTCGCGAGTGCGGCGAGGACCTCCTCACGCGCGGTCGCGTCCAGCCCCGCCGAATCCAGCAGTCCGGGAATGAAGTCCGCGTGCCCGACGTCGACCTGAATGTGGTCGACTCCCGCGTGCTCGAGCGCGGCCGCGGCCAGCGCGATGCACTCCGCGTCGGCGGCGAGGCCCTCAGCACCGATGAGCTCGCAACCCGCCTGGAGGCTCTCGCGGCGCCGTCCCGCGTTGAGCGCCTGGTTGCGCAGCACCGAGCCCGCATAGCAGAGACGCAGCGGAAAGGGTCCGTCGTGGAGTTGGGTCGCGACCACCCGCGCGACACTCACGGTGCGCTCACCGACCAGCGCGAGCAGCGCGCCGTCCGAGTCCATGAAGCGGAAAAGGGCCGACTGTTGCGCACCGCTCACCCCCGCGGCGATGGTGTCCAGTGGCTCGATCAGCGGGGTGACCATGAAGCCGTAGCCCCAGGCCTCGAAGGTCTCGATGAGCCGATCGGTGAGCAGCCGCCGGCGGGCGGCCGGCCCGACGAGGTAGTCCGCGAACCCGTCGGCTCGCCCTCGGACGGAGGCGCCGGGGGGCAGCGCGTCAAGGCCTGTCATGCGGGGATTCTACGTGCCACTCAGGATTTACCCGTTGAGGGCGGCGATGACGGCGAGCACTCGATCGGTCGCCGTCCGGTCCCCGACGGTGATCCGCAGCGCCCCATCGAGACCGGGGAGGGTGAAGCGGCGCACGAGGATCCTCGCCTCCCGAAGGCGTGCCGCGGCCGCTGCAGCGGTGACCCCCTGCGGCGGCGACGCGAAGACGAAGTTCGCCTCCGACGGCTCAACCGTCCATCCGAGCGCAGTCAGTCGATCGCTCAGGCGCGCGCGCTCGCGAAGCACGGTGTCGACGATCAGGCGATGGTGTTCATGATCTTCCACGGCTGCGATTGCCCCGGCGATCGCGCAACGATCAACGGGATAGGAGTCGCGCACGGCATTGAGGTCGGCGATCACCGCGCGATCACCGAGTGCATATCCGACGCGGAGCCCCGCGAGCGCGTGTGACTTCGAAAGGGTCCGGATCACCAGCCAGTTCGGATGCGAGGCGAGCAGCGGAACGCACGACCCGGGCGCGAAATCGCAGTACGCCTCGTCGATCGCAACGATGCCCTGAGCATCGCGAAGCACCGCCTCGACGGCCTCGGGCTCGATCCAGTGCCCGGTTGGCGAGTTCGGATTGACGACCACACGCAACACCCCTGCACGAAGTGCGAAATCCCGTGGCAGCGAGCGATCCGGTTGGATCGCCACCGCCACGTCGCTCACCGAGAAGAGCGCCGCCAGCACCGGGAGCAGCGAGTATCCGGGCTCGGTCCGCACCACCGAGTCACCCGGTGACGCGAACGCACGAAAGCAGCAGTCCAGCACCTGGTCGGCGCCGTTGGCGACGAACACCTGCTCCGGTTCGACGCCGTGCAGACGCGCGAGCGCACTCCGCAGAGGCTCGGCAACCGGGCTCGGATAGCGAGCCAGATCGGCAGCCGCGCCGGCCACGGCCGCAGCCACGGTCGCCGATGGCGGCAGCGGTGACTCGTTGCTGTTGAGCTTCAACCAGCCTTCCGCGTCCGACGGCTGCTCTCCCGGCGTGTATCCGAAGTCAGCACCGAGTGACGCACGCAAGAACCCCGACATGGCGTGATCAGGATGGTTCGGTTGCGTTCTGCATGGCTGTCGAAAGGATAGGTGGTTGACGCCGGAGATCGAGCGCTGCTACGCTTCGGGACGTCGTGCAGACATCAGTGCGCCTTGCCAAAAAAGCCGTCTCGCTCCCGAGGAGTGGGTTCCTTTGCGCACGGATGAGGTGACGGCGACCAGTTAGCACCGGATCAGATTCCGCGAAGAGCCCCTTCCTCGAAGGGGCTCTTTCTTTTTGTCCACCACCACAAACGGAAGACATGAGCATCACCTCGTTTCGCATCATCGACAGCACGCTCCGCGAGGGCGAGCAGTTCGCGCTCGCCCATTTCACGGTCGAACAGAAGCTCGCCATCGCGGCGGCGCTCGACCGTTTCGGGGTCGACTACATGGAGCTCACCTCACCGGTGGCGTCACCGCAATCGGAATCCGATCTTCGCCGGGTGGCGCAGACCGAGCGGCGTTTCCGGCTGCTCACCCACGTGCGCTGCAATCTCGACGACGCGAGGCTCGCCATCGACACCGGGGTTGACGGCGTCGACGTCCTGATCGCCACATCATCACGGCTCCGGCCTGTTTCCCATGGGATGAGCATCGACCAGATCATCGAGATCGGGGCCACGGTGGTCGGTGAGATCCGGGGCGCCGGCCGTGAAGCGCGTTTCAGCACCGAGGACTCCTTCCGATCCGATCCGGACGACCTGGTGCGCATCTATCGTGCCATCGACCGAGCCGGTGTGGACCGCGTCGGACTCGCAGATACCGTGGGGGTTGCAACTCCCCCCCAGGTCCACGATCTCGTGTCACTCGTCCGCCGAAACGTCGGCTGCGACATCGAGTTCCACGCCCACGACGACACCGGGTGCGCGGTGGCGAACGCGCTTGCGGCGCTCGAGGCGGGCGCGACGCATGTGGACACGACCATCCTCGGCATCGGGGAGCGCAACGGCATCGTCCCGCTCTCCGCAATGATGGCGAGGCTGGTGACCGTCCAGCCGGAGCTGGTCGAGCACTATCGCCTGGAGATGCTTCCCGAGCTCGACGCGATGCTCGCGGAGATCCTCGGGATTGCCGTTCCGTTCAATGCTGCGGTCACGGCGCCGACGGCGTTTCACCACAAGGCGGGCATGCACACCAAGGCCGTGCTCGCCGATCCCGGCGCCTACGAGGTCCTGGACCCCGCACGGTTCGGACGCGAGCGCAGCATCCTCGCCGGCCATCGTCTCGCCGGACGCCACGCGATCGGCGATCGCGCCACCGCGCTGGGCGTCCGTCTGGATGATGCCCGCCTGCGAAGCCTCACCGCCGAGGTGAAGCGTCGTGGCGACGACGGTCCGCTCGACGTCGCGACCCTCGATGCATTGATCGTCAGCTGGGCACGGGCATAAGGGGATCGAGATGGGAACCATCACCGAGGAGCTGTTCGGTCGCCGTCTCGGACGCACCGTGCACGCGGGTGACACGGTCATCGCCGAGGTCGACGTCGCGATGGCACATGACGTCACCGGGCCGCTGGCGATCGAGGCCTTTCGGAGCCTCGACCTGCCCCTGTGGGACGCCAGCCGCATCGTCTTCAACTTCGACCATGTGATGCCCGCCAACACTGTCGCCGCGGCGGAATTGCACCGGGTCATCCGGGAGTTCTGCGTGGAGCACGCGATCACCAACCTGTTTGCGGAGGGCATCTGCCACCAGGTGATGGTCGATCGGCGGCTCGCCCGCCCCGGGGGCATCGTGGTCGGCGCCGATTCGCACAGCACGACGTACGGAGGGCTCGGCTGTTTCGCCACCGGCCTCGGGTCGACCGACATCGGGGTGGTCTTCGCCACCGGGAAGACGTGGTTCCGCATTCCCGAGACCGTCCGCATCGAGGTGCACGGCGCACTCCCCAGGGGCGTGTACGCCAAGGACCTGGCGCTCCACGTCATCTCGCGAATGGGTGCCGACGGCGCCGATTACTGCGCCGTGGAATGGGGCGGCGAAGCGGTGGCGGCCATGAGCGTCGACGAGCGGCTGACCCTCTGCAACCTGAGCACCGACTTCGGCGCCAAGACCGGGATCGTCGAACCCGACGCGGTCACGTTCGCCCACTCGGGTGGGGAGCCCGTCGACCTCCACCCCATCCGCGCCGAATACGTGCAAACGCTCGGGGTCGACGCGGAGCGCCTCCGCCCGCAGGTGGCGGTGCACCCCAGCATTGACAACGTACACGACATCGACGACGTCGCCGGGACGTCGCTCGACGAGGTCTTCATCGGCAGCTGCACCAACGGCCGCCTCAGCGATCTGGCCATCGCGGCATCGATCCTCTCGGGCCGGACAGTGCATCCGACGACGCGGACCATCATCGTGCCGGCATCGCGAGGGGTGTACCTCGAGGCGCTCAGCGCGGGTTACATCGAGACCTTCGCGCGAGCCGGAGCGCTGGTGCTCAATCCCGGATGCGGCCCGTGCCTGGGACGCCAGCACGGTGTGGTCGGGCCCGGCGAGCGGGTGCTCTCGACGAGCAACCGCAACTACCCGGGTCGCATGGGCAGCCCGGACGCGCAGATCTTCCTGGCGTCGCCGGCGGTCGCGGCCGCATCCGCGCTCGCGGGGGTGATCACCGACCCCGCCACGCTGGAGGCGGTGGCATGAGCGGCCGCGTCTTCCTGCTCGGTGACGGGGTCAGCACCGACGCGATCATGCCGGGCCGGTACAACGTGACCACCGATCCCGACGCGCTGCGTCGAAGCTGCCTCATCGAGGCCCGGCCGGACTTCGTCGCGACCGTCCAACCGGGTGATGTCATCGTCGCCGGGCGCAACTTCGGCTGCGGCAGCTCGCGCGAGCACGCGCCCCTGTCCATCAAGCGCAATGGGGTCGCGGCGGTGATCGCGGCCAGCTTTGCCCGCATCTTCTACCGGAATGCAGTGAACATCGGGCTGCCCGTCATCCGGTGCGCCGAGGCACACCGCGTCCTCCGCGACGGCGACGAGGTCACCGTCGACGCGCTGACCGGAACGATCGTCACGGCGACCGGGACGCTCCACGGCGAGCCGCCGTCAGGCGTCGCCCTGCGAATCATCCAGGCCGGGTCGCTGGTCGATCTGATCAGACGTGGCGGATGGTCTGCGCTGGAGGAGGAACGCCGTGTGTCCTGAATGCGATGCCCAGGTCACCGTCGACGACGGCGTCGAGCGCGGCGAGGTCGTGACCTGCCCGGAGTGCAACGCCGAACTGGAGGTCATCGGGCTCGATCCTCCACGATTCGTGCTCGCTCCACCGGAAGAGGTCGACTGGGGTGAGTGATCAGATGCGAATCGGCATGCTCTGCTCACGGATCCGCGTCGAGGAGAAGTTGCTGCGCGACGCGCTCGCGCACCGAGGTCTCGACGTCGAGATCGTCGACGACCGGGAGTTGACCTTGACGCTGGCGCAGCCCGTCCGGCGCTGGGATGCGGTGCTCGAGCGGAGCATCTCGCAGACACGCGGGCTCGCGGTGACGCGCGTTCTGGAGTCATGGGGTGTTCCCACGATCAACCGCCACGCCGTCGCCGTGACGTGCGCCAGCAAGCTCGACACTTCGGCGGCGCTCGTGGCCGCGGGCGTCCCAACGCCCGCGACAGCGCTCGCATTCACCCCCGAGGCGGCCGTGCGCGCGGCGGAGGATCTCGGCTATCCGGTTGTGCTCAAGCCGGTGACCGGGTCGTGGGGCAGGCTGCTCGCGAAGATCAACGACCGGGACGCCGCCGAGGCTCTGTTCGAACACAAGGCGCTGCTGGGCGGCCCTGAGCACTCCGTCTTCTATCTGCAGCGACACGTCGACAAGCCCGGACGCGACATCCGCGCGTTCGTCGTCGGCGACGACGTGATCTGCGCGATCTACCGCGAGTCCGAGCACTGGGTCACCAACACCGCTCGCGGCGCCACGACTCGCGATTGCCCCGTCGGCGGAACGCTCCGCCGACTGTCGCTGGATGCTGCGGCTGCGGTCGGCGGTGGGGTGCTCGCGATCGACCTGCTCGAGGATCACGACAGCCTGGTCGTCAGCGAGGTCAACGCGACCATGGAGTTCAAGAACTCGATCGACGTGACCGGCGTCGACATCCCCGGGCACGTCGCAGACCATGTCCGCGCGGTCGCCCGCGGTGCGCCGATCGCGGTGGGTGGCTGACGTGGCGGTGGAGGCCGACGTCGCGACCGGCACCGGGATCGACGTCGCGGAGTTGCTCACGGCGATGCTCTCGGTGCCCAGCCCGAGCGGCCAGGAGGACGCAGTGGCGTCGCTTTTGGTGTCGCGCCTCCTGCATGCGGGGTTCGATGTCGATGTCGACGCGGCCGGCAATGTCGTCGCGGCCTGGGGTGACGGCCCGGAGACGATCGCGCTGGTCGGCCACATCGACACCGTTCCCGGGCACATCGGGGTGCGCCGCGACGGGGATCTGATCCACGGCCGCGGCGCCGTGGACGCGAAGGGGCCTCTGGCGACGGCGATCGCAGCCGTACGCCGGCAGCCCCGGCACGGCGCGCGACGCTTCGTGATCGTTGGGGCCGTCGAGGAGGAAACGTCCTCGAGAGGAGCGCGCCATCTCGCCAAGTCAATGGCGCCCCCCTCGTCCCTGGTGATCCTCGAGCCGAGCGGCTGGGACGCTGTGACCATCGGATACAAGGGAAGCCTCCGCCTGCGGGCGAGCGTCGAGCAACCGCACGCGCATGGCGCGGGCCGCGAGCCGAGCGCCCCCGACCGCTGCGTCGAACTCGTTCGGGCGCTCCAGGCCAGCGCATCGCAGTCCGGCGGCGGAGCTGGCGTCTTCGATCGAGTCGATGTCCGGGTGCTCCGCTTCGACTCGTCAAGCGACGGGCTCAACGATCGCGCGAGCGTGGACCTGGGTGTCCGCACCCCGCCCGGTTGCGACGTGGACGCCCTGATCGCTGTGGCGCGGTCATCCGCGCCCGCCGCAGAGCTGGCGATCCTGGGCAGTGAACCGGGCGTCCGCACCGACAGAGCCAGTCCACTGGCTCGTGGCTTCGTTCGCGCCATCCGCTCCCACGGTGGCGCGCCGCGATTCAAGCTGAAGACCGGGACATCCGATCTCAACGTCCTGGTTCCTGCGTGGGGGTGTCAGGCGGTCGCGTACGGGCCAGGGGACTCGCAGCTCGACCACACGCCCGGAGAGCACATCTCGGTCACCGAGTTGGAGCGCGCGGTCTTGGTTCTCGAAGCCGCGCTGGACGGCTCATGATCCGGGCGCTGGTCGTCGGGGGCGCCGGCTACGCGGGCGGTGAGGTGGTGCGCCTCCTGGCCGGCCATCCCGAGATCGAGGTGGTCCAGGTCACCTCCGAGCGGCTTGCGGGCAAGCCCGTTGCTTCGGTCCACCCTCCCCTGCGTGGGCGGACCGAGCTGCGCTTCTCGTCGCGCGATAACCTGCTCGATGCCGACGTGGTCTTCGCGGCCATGAGCCACGGCGAATCCAGCGGCGCGATCGAGCACCTGCGCGCAGCGGCGCCGGTCGTGATCGACCTCGGCGCCGACTTCCGGCTGCGTGACCCTCAGGACTATCCGCGCTGGTACGGCTGGAGCCACCCGGCGCCCGGGCTGCTCGACGAGGCGGTTTACGGGCTCGCCGAGATGCACCGGGCGGAGATCGGGTCGGCGTCGCTCATCGCCGCCGGCGGCTGCCTGGCGACAGCGTCGATCCTCGGCCTCGCCCCGCTCGCCTGCGCCGGGTTGCTCGACCCGGCCATCCCCCTGGTCATGGAGGCGAAGGTCGGCTCGTCGGCGGGTGGCGCACAGGCGGGAGATGCGACCCACCACGCCCACCGAAGCGGCGAGATCCGCTCCTATGCACCCACCGGGCACCGCCACACCGCGGAGATCGTCCAGGAGCTGCACCTCGCCCCATCGAGCCAGCAGGTCGCCTTCTCCGCGACGGCGGTCGAAGCGGTTCGCGGCGTGCACATCACCGCCCACGCTTTCATCAACGCCGACCTGGACGACCGCGAGCTCTGGCGGGTGTATCGATCGCGCTACGGCTCCGAGCCGTTCGTCCGCGTCGTCAAGTCGCATTCCGGGCTGCACCGCTCACCCTCCCCGAAGTTGCTCAGCGGGACCAACTACTGCGACGTCAGCTTCGAGCGTGATCGGCATTCGCGCCGCGTCGTGGTCACCGCCGCGCTCGACAATCTCGTGAAGGGATCGGCGGGCCAGGCGGTGCAGGCGTTCAACGTGCGCCACGGGTTCCCCGAGACACTCGGTCTCGAGTTCGGCGGCCTGTACCCCATCTGATGATCGTCGTGAAGATCGGCGGCAGCGTTCGCCGGCTCGACCCGCTCCTCGAGGACATCGCAACCACGACCGAGCAGACGGTGGTGGTCCACGGAGCGAGCAGGGCTCTCGACGACCTGTCCACCCGTCTTGGCAGCCCTCCCCGCATGGTCGAATCGGAGCGCGGCGACGTGAGCCGATTCACCGATGCGACAACCATGGACCACTTCCTGATGGCCTATGCCGGCAGAGCCAACAAGCGGATCGTCGAGCGGCTCAGGCAGCTCGGCGTCAACGCGTTCGGCATGTGCGGCCTCGACGGCGGCCTGGTTCGAGGGACCCGGCGACCGGCCCTGCGCATCCGCGAGAACGGCCGGACCAAGGTGCTCCACGACAACCACGTGGGCAGCATCGACTCGGTCGATGCGGTGCTCCTCGGCCGGCTGCTCGCCGCCCGCTTGACGCCGGTGATCTGCCCGCCGATCGCCGCCGAGGACGGCACCGCCATCAATGTCGACGGCGACCGCCTCGCCGCGGAGATTGCGGTTGCTCTGGGGGCAACCCTGCTGATGATCTTCTCCGACACGCCGGGACTCCTGCGCGACCCCGACGATGAGACGAGCCTCATCGGACGGCTCTCGACGCGCGAGGCGGAGCACCTCATTCCGGCCATTGGTGGCAGGGCGCGAGTGAAGCTCCGCGCCAGCGCCGAGGCCCGGCTGCGCGGGGTCGGAGCCGTCTGCGTCGCCGACGGGCGTGTCCAGCGCCCGCTGTTCAGCGCGCTGTCCGGCGCTGGAACCTGGGTGCGTTAGCGACCCGTCCGGCTACCCTGACGGCCACTCCCATGGTCCAGCGTTCCTTTCTCGAGCAATCGACGGCGATCGCCTTCGCACATCGCGGCGGCGGCGGCGAGGCTCCGGAGAACACGCTGCCCGCGTTCGAGGCCGCCGTGGCGATGGGATACCGGTACCTGGAGACCGACGTCCAGTTGACCCGCGACGGTGCGCTCCTCGCCTTTCACGACAGCAGTCTGGACCGCTTGACCGATCGCGTCGGGAGGATCAGCGCGCTGTCCTTCGCCGAGGTTCGCGAGGCCGACGCGGGATACGCGTTCAGCCCGGACGGCGGGCTCAACTTCCCCTTTCGGGGCACCGGTGTCGTGGTCCCGACGCTCGAGGAACTGCTCACCAGGTGGGAGGACGTCTACCTCAACATCGACGCCAAGTCCGATGACACCGTCGCCCCGCTTGTCGCCTTGGTCAGCCGCCTGGATGCGTTCAATCGCGTCTGTATCGGATCGTTCTCCGACCGTCGCGTCGCGCGCATCCGCGCGCTGGCGCGGGGGCGGATCTGCTCGTCGATGGGGCAGGCGGCGACCGCGATGGCCTACGCCGTCTCGCGGACCGGCCGGATGCCACGTTTCCACGCCGACTGCCTTCAGGTGCCGCAGCGTTGGGGGCGGCTTCGTATCGACGCACGGTTCGTCAGGGCCGCTCACCGCGCCGGGCTGCCGGTGCACGTCTGGACCGTGGACGACGAGGCCCAGATGGGGCTTCTGCTCGACCTCGGCGTCGACGGGATCATGACCGACCGTCCCCGCATCTTGAAACGGGTCTTCGAGGCGCGCGGTCTGTGGTGACCGCCGGAGCGCGCTATCGTGGGATGGATGCTGCCATCTGACCCTGGGGTGAAGTACATCCCGGCCGCCGATGCCGAGGACTGGTACGCGCCTGACGAGCATCTGCGGTGGATGACCCGCCGGACGGTCGGCGAGGCCCTGTGGCCGGTGGCCGAGGGAGCGCTTCGCGAGCTCGGAACGATGGTGCCCCAGGTGATCGAGCCGCTTGCCCGGGCAGCGGACCGGCATCCGCCCGTGCTGCGCCCCTACAACGGACGCGGCGAGCGCATCGATGAGATCGAGTTCCATCCCGCGTACCGGGAGCTCGAATCCAGGGTGCTCGGCTTCGGCGCGGTTCGCGCCGCGTACGCACCGGGCTGGCGCGGCCTCCCCCAACGCGCACCCCGCAGCCTGGTCACGGCAATGCTCTATCTCATCCTCGAGTCCGACCAGGCGATCACCGGCTGTCCGATCGGGATGATGGACGCCGCGGCTCGCTGCCTCGAGCGCAATGACCCTGCGCTCGCCGCGCGATTCGTCCCCGGCATCATCGATGACACCGGTGAGCACCGCACGGTCGCGATGTTCCTGACCGAGAAGGCAGGCGGATCAGATGTCGGTGCAAATGAGACGGTCGCGACTCCCATGGGCGCTGGCACATGGCGCCTCTCCGGTGAGAAGTGGTTCGCAAGCTGTGCGCACAGCGACCTGATCCTGGTGCTCGCTCGACCCGCAGGCGCGCCACCAGGACCGCGCGGGCTGGGCCTCTTCCTCATGCCGCGACACCTCGAGGACGGGACCCGCAACTCCTACGTCATCCACCGCCTCAAGGAGAAGTTCGGGACCCACGCGATGGCGTCGGCCGAGGTGGGGCTGCGTGACGCCTTCGCATGGCAGGTGGGCGCACTCGAGCGCGGCCTGGCGCAGATGATGGATATGGTCAACGCGACCAGGATCGGCATCGCCACGGCAACCGCAGGTGCGATGCGACGCAGCGCGTTCGAAGCACTGACGCATACGCGCGGTCGATCGACGTTCGGGCGCCGTCTCGATCTGCATCCGTTGATGCGCGACACGCTTGCGGACCTCGTCGTGGACTCGGTGGCCGGGCTCACGGCAGCCATGGGGGTGGCCGAGCTGTCCGACGGCGCCGACTCCGGCGATCACGAGGCCGCCGCAGCCCTGCGCCTGCTGACACCGCTGTTCAAGATGCATGGAACCGAACGCGCGCGCGTCTGCGCCACCGAGGCCATGGAGGTCCGCGGTGGCAATGGGTTCATCGAAGACTGGCCGGACGCGCGCCTCCTGCGCGATGTGTACGTGCACGCGATCTGGGAGGGATCGGGCAACGTGATCGCGCTCGATGTGCAGCGGGCAATCGAGCACGGTGCGCTCCCGGGCTACCTCGGCGATACGGAACGCCGGGCCGAGGGCGTGTCGACGGGTGGTGCCGTCGCGCCACTCGGTGGCGTGCTTCTCGATGGGCTGCAGCGCCTCGAAGCGCAGCTTGGTGCGTTGAACGGCATCGACGACCCGGATGCGCGCCAGCTGCCACTCCGTCGCATCGCCCGGCGCATGGCGGTGCTGGCCATCGGCGCGCGGCTCGCGGAGCAGGCCAACGAGTTCGCGGCCGACACGGGCAGCGGCCGCCTCGGCTGGATCGCAGCGCGCTACCTGTCCCGTCTTGGCGGGGAGGCAGCCGTCGCGGAGCTGGCCGACGACGCCTCGTGGCTGCCGCACGCGGACGCGTTGCTGCACGGCGGCGAGGTCCCGCTGACCGTGGCCACGGCGGCGGCTCGACGCACCGCGTCGGCGCTGGGGGCGCCCGGCGCGCTGATCCCCGTTTAGGACTGCACCACGAGGGCGAAGGCGAACCCGTCCCAGCCCTTGACACCGACCGTCTGAATCACCGCCGGAGCCAGGCGCCGGTCGGCGCCCATCTGCTCGATGAGGCGGCGCATGCCCGCCGTGTCGGGGTCCGAGCTCTCGGTATCGATCAGCTTCCCCTGGCGGACCACGTTGTCCACCACGATGAGGCTGCCGGGATGCGCGAGATCCACGGCGGTGCTGAAGTACTCTGGGGTGTTGCGCTTGTCGGCATCGATGAAGACGAGGTCGAAGGCCTCGGCGTGATCCGCCCTGAGCTTCGCGAGGCTCTCGAGAGCCGGGCCGACGCGCACCTCGACCTTGCCGTCGAGACCGGCGCGCGCGATGTTGCGCCGCGCAACCTCGGCGTGACGCCCTTCAAGCTCGAGACTGATCAGGCTTCCACCGTCCGGCAGCGCGCGCCCCATCCAGATGGCGCTGTACCCGCCGAGCGTCCCGATCTCGAGGATGCGCCGAGCGTGGATGGCGCGGGCCAGCAGGTGCAGAAACTGCCCCTGTGCCGGGGACACCGCGATGTTCGGCAGCGCGGCGCTCTCAGTGATGGCGGCCTCGAGCACCGGGTCGGCGGGTTGCAGCAGTGCGGTCGTGAAAGCGTCGACGGAGTCCCAGCGATCGTCATTCATGGTGCGGCACTCTAGCGTCGCATCAGACCCGAGCTCGACGCCGCGCCACCCAGACCTCCTCGGACGGCCAGCGCCTCGCCCAGGCGACGGTGACGAAGGGATAGCGCGTGACCGCCTCGTCCGAGGGGCGGAGCTCGATCAGGTCCTCGATGTCGAATCCCGAGTTGCGCAGGAGACGGATCCAGTCGCCGTGGTTGAGATGGAATTCCACGCCCGTTTCGTCGGGCCATTCGTACCGGTGCATGCCGAAGTAGTCGCGCCGGAGGTCCGTCCCCGCCGGTCCCTCGGCGTCGGAATCGGTCATGGTGAGCATGAGCAACGCGCCGTTGCCGAGAAAGATCAGCCGGCCCCCGGGTCGGAGCAGCCGGGCTGCCTCGGGGATCCAGCGATACGGGTCACACCAGATCGCCGCGCCGTACTCACTGATGGCGAGGTCGAAGCTGGCATCGGCGAGCGGCGCCGCTTCGGCGCTGCCCTGGATCAGCGGGAAGTGGAGGTCGTGCTCATCCTGGAGGGCTCGCGCGGTCGCAAGCTGGTTCTCCGACAGGTCGATCCCGACCGGCCTCGCACCGCGTCGTGCCAGCCAGGCAGACACGTAGCCGGTGCCACACCCGAGCTCGATGGTGTCAAGGCCGTCCACGTCGGGGAGGAGGTGCGCCTCGCTCTCCGGGATGTTCCAGATTCCCCACGAGGGCTCGGACGACCAGTTCCGCCGTCCCGGACCGGCATACTCCGCTGCCGACGTGTTCCAGGCGGCGCGATTGCGTTCGATGTGGTCGCCAGTCTCGTCTGTTGTCATCGGCGGCGACTGTAGCGGGGAATTGGGGTGGCCAGCGGGATTCGAACCCGCGACCTCCAGGGCCACAACCTGGCACTCTAACCAGCTGAGCTATGGCCACCATGGGACTCCGGAGAGGAGGCTCGGCGATTATATGGCGCGGTGGTCGGCGGTCCGGACGAATCGCCGCAGGTACACTCGCCGCGCGCCCCCGTAGCTCAGCGGATAGAGCAGCGAGCTTCTAACTCGACGGTCGTGGGTTCGACTCCTACCGGGGGCGCCATTCGGGGCGCCATTCGGGGCGCCATTCGGGGCGCCATTCGTCGGACGCGTACTTGGGAAGGCAGCTTTTCGGATGACGGACTCGAAACCATCGGTGCGTGAACGCGCAGCGACGACCGCCCCGTGGTCGGGGATCTCGGCCGGCGTTGCGATGATCGTCGCGTTCCGCATCCCTGCGTTCGTCGAGCCCCACTGGTATGCCGACGAGAGCACGTACGCCTACGTCGGACGCACCATCTTCAGCGGCGGCACCCTCTACAGCTCACCGGGAGCCTGGGACAACAAACCGCCGGTGCAGTACTGGATCTACGGGATCGTGACCCACTATCTCGGCTACTCGGAGGCCGCGATCCACCTGGTTCCCTTCGTGAGCGCCATCGCGGCGGTGATCGCCGTCGGTTGGGGGGTTGCCCGCCTCACCGGTTCGCGCCGGCGGGCCGGCGTCGCCTGCGTGCTCGCCGCGCTGATCATCGGTCCCCCGATCTTCGACTCCGAGCTCTTCCTTCCCGAGGGAGCGCTGATCGGCCCGATGACCTGGGCGGGCATGTTGATGCTCGTGCACATCGCCTCGCCGTGGTGGGCGGGATCGCATCGCTGGGCACCCTACGTCGCCGGGGCTCTGGCGTCGATCGCTCTGGGCATGCAGCAGACGGTCATCGCCGACGTGGTCGCGATCGGCATCATCCTGCTCATCTCGCGGCCGCGAGCGTGGCGCGATCTGCTCCGTTTCTACGGGACCGGGGCGGTGGTGATGATGCTGTGGTTGCTCCCAACGGTCATCGCATCCGGGGTGGGGACGACATGGTTCGCAACTGTCGCGTTCTACCAGATCTACGCTCACAACTCGCTTCCCGTGACTGTCCTCGACCGCCCTGCTGCACTTCGCGGGGATTGCCGGAGGCGCGATCGCGATCATCCTCGGGGCGGCACTCGTCGCGCGCCGAACTCGCAACTGGTTCTGGACGCTCTGGGTGCTCGCGGGCATCGATCTCCTGGTTGCCGGATCCGCTCACTTCCCGTATCCGCACCTCGTCCTGCCGGCGATCCCCTGGGTCTGCGCCGCCCTCGCCGCGACTCCGTGGAACCCATGGCCCGTGTTCGTCTCGCGCAGCAGTGCGGTGCGGCTCGGCACAGCGCTGCTCGCGATCGGCGTCCTGCTCGCTGCTGCGCAGGGCTCGTACGCGGGATCGTACTGGCTCAACGGTCGGAGCCTGTCCGCGTACTACGCCAACGGCTACGCAAGCCTGGTGAGCAGTTCGGAGCGAACCCTGTGGCAGAACAGCTTCTCGCGCAACATCGTCTACGACCGCGCCATCACCAGCTGGCTCGTCACGCACCACTACGCCAATGCGTCGGCGGTTGTCTGGAACGTCTCAGACGAATGGATCTACCTCCTGACCCCACTCAACACGGTGCTGCCGACGGTCGGCCTCTTCAACGATGACGTGCTCCTGGGGAGTCGCGACGCAGTCGGTCCGTACGTCGCCGAAAAGCGGCCCACCGTCATCGTCATCGATCAGCCAAGCCTGGTCCTTCGTCCGACCGTCATCCCGGTGATCGCGCAGGACTACGTGGCCGTGTACCGGATCGGGGTCGACACCGTCTACATCGAGCGCACCCGGGTGCGCTGAGGGAACCCGCTCAACCCGAGCCGCCTGACCGAACGTACAGCTCAATCCCATTGGCGTCGATCACCTGTTCATAGCTGTGGGTGCTGATGAACCCACGGATGTCATGCAGGTTCTCAATGCCGAGTGGGGTGATCAGTATCAGTTCGGGCGGTGTCGCGTTCATCCTCGCGAGGATCCCGCCGGGACCCTTCTCGAGCGCGAGGGTCACGTAGAGCGGACCGCTGCGAGTCGGCGGCAGGAGGTTTTCATCGACCAGCGGCCATGCGAGGTTGGTCCAGAGCATCGCCGTGGCGCCGGTGAGGTTGTGGCTGCTGATCCATTGCTCGGCCTGCGCCTCGCCATAGTTGACGGTGCCGCCGAAATAGGTGTCGTAGTCCAGCTCGGAGATCGACCCGGAGACGTAGCTGACCGCATTTGCGTAGTACCCGAAACTCCACACCGTCGTGCGATAACCGGCCATGAAGAGCGACCACCCGGTGGAGGCGACCACCGCAAAGAGAGCGCCCGCCGCGAGCACGCGTGGCCGGCGGATGCCATGTGACAGCCGGCCGGGATACCGGGACGCGAGCCCCGTCAACAGCATGACGAGGGGGATCATCACGGGCAGCAGAAAGTGCTCGTAAGCATATCCCGCGGCGATCGCGGTGAAGAGCAGCGCCGTGCACCAGATTCGCAGCAGCTCGAGCCGCCCGTCCTTCGTGTTGCGGAACCACCAGGCGACGAGGACCATCGCGATGACGATGGCGATGCGCACGGCGTAGGCCGGGAGTTCGATCGCCGAGCGCGTCGTTGACGTAATCGACGTACGAGGCAACGAGTGCGTACCAGACATTGTGAGCGCCGGATGTGACCATGAAGGGAACGATCGCCGCCGCCACCGTCATCGTGAACGCTCCCCCGACGATCAGCATCGATCGCGACCTGCGGCGCACCAGGCACCACAGCATCACCGAGGCGAAGTCCGCGATGGCGGTCTGCTGGATCAGGAAGCCACACGCGAACAGCACGCCGATCAGCACCAGGATGATGGCGCGGGGCCGGCGCCCAGCAGCGGTGGACGAGCACAGGAACCACACCATCGCCAACGTCACGGGGCCGATGAGCAGGCTCTCGGGGAGCGCCAGGTTGCCGTCCAGCATCGGCGAACCGATGATCACCGCGATCGCCAGCCCACCCCACAGCGCGGCGCGTTTCGTGAACAGACGCGACATGCCCCACGGAGCGGCGATCATGGCGGCAAGCCCGCTCAGGATCGTGAGCGCATGGAGGCCGGCCTCGCTGCTCCCGAAGAGCGCCTCGCTGAGCCCGTAGACGCCGAACAGCAGCGGCGGTTTGTTGTTCCACGCATTGACGTAGAGGCCGTACCCGGCATGCGTCAGCCACGCGGTCGACGCGTAACCGGCCTCGTCCGAGTACCACTGCGGTTCGATGAGTGACGGGAGGCGCAGCAGCAGATACAGCGCTACCGGCAGGACGATGTGCAGGTTGCGCTTCATCCGTGCCGGGACCTCGGACATCGTGTTCTCGTCCTGCGCGTTGGAGTGTCCGCGCGCCGGGCGCGCCGGGAGCGCATATTGTGAAGAAATCATGGTGCCACGCGTCAATCGATCCCCAGGGGCGGCGTCAGCGCAGGTACCTCGATCCGGTGACATCCCGTAGCATCGCCAGGCGTGAGCCAAACGCCGGTCTCGACCCGCCTCCACCTGGTTCGCCATTGCGACGTCCGCAACCCTGACGGTGTGCTCTACGGTCACCTGCCTGACTTTCCGCTGAGCGAGAAGGGCGTCGAGCAGGCGCACGCGCTCGGCCGGTACTTCGCGCGCAGCACGGCCCGCCAGATCTACTCGAGTCCACTCGAGCGCGCCCGGCAAACGGCGGAGATCATCGCGTCCTATCTCGACTCGGTGCCGATCACCTACACGGAGGACCTGATCGAGACGCGTTTCGGCCTGTATCTCCAGGGCGTCCCCCCCAAGCAGGTGCCGTGGCGGCGCCCGCTCTGGCTGATCCACATGGTGTTGCCGGGCGTCCTCCGCAACGACGAGTCGGTGGCGGGACTGGCCACCCGGGTGCGCAGGCCGCTCATGCGGTTGCTCGCGGAGCATCCCGGTGATGGCGGTATCTGCGTCAGCCACGGTGATCCGATCCAGGGATTCTGGGTCACCGCCGAGCACCGGCCACGTTACGCACTGCACCGGCTCCAGTGCGCCAAAGGCGGGCTCCTCGAGCTCGACTACGAGGGTGAGGCGCTGCGCCGCCTGAGTTACATCTCCCCGGCTCGGATCGCCGAGCTTGCGCCGGCAGCGGGTCAGACCGACGCAGGTTCTCGATCGGGCGTCTGAGGCTCACCACTCGCATCGGACGACCAGCGGGGATCGAGCGTGATCGGCTGGCGCCGCTTGCGCTGACGGCGCTCGAGCAGGGGTCGCAGGTAGAGCTTGGTGAGCAGCCCCGTCATGATCAGGATGAACGAGGTGTACACGAGCAGCACACCCTGGTCGTCATTGACCTGGAACAGCGAGTACTGGGTCACGGAGGGGAAGGAGATCGAGAAGTCGACTGCTTTTCCGTTCCTGGTGTCGATCGGGAGTTGTAGCGTCTGACCGAGGAGGATCGGGATCACCTGCGCATTCGTGAAATACGGCGTCATCCCGGTCGTGTTGAGTTGGTTCACGTTCTGCGGCGCACCGTTGTTGAGACCGAGGTTGCCGACGTACAGCTGCATCTCGATCACGGGGTTGCGCGGCGCCACGCCACCCGGGCCGTACCCGGTGGCCGTCGGGTTGATGGATCCGTTGCTGCCGATCGACGGGATCACCGTCGCGTCCGGGTAGAAGGACATCTTGGCGCCGATCTGCACGGCCGCCGACGCCCCCGGGATGGTGTAGTTGAAGTCGGGGACCTTCAGGACCCCGTCCGCGAGGGATTTGTTGCCGATGTTGCTCGAGTTGTCGAAGAACTGGATGGCACCCTCGTACACGGTCTGGCCCGCGGGGTTCTTGACGACGATCGTCGGCGCCCAGCCGTAGTCCTGCTGATACACGTTGACCCCGTCGACGCTGAGGAAATCGTTGACCAGGATGTCCTTGGTCGCCACCGTCTTCCCGTGGTCGAGGACGGTGACATTGCTCACGTAGTTACTCGCCTCACCGTTGGATGCGTATGTCGCCTCGAAGCGGTTGAGGCGCAGCGTGAAGGGCGCGTAGTTCCCGTTGAAGAGCAGCCCCTGCTGCAGGGTGTCGTAACCGGCCGGCGTGTTCGTGAAGCTCTGACCCTGGGTGAGCGTCACGAGGCCCTGGTACCCGGTCGCCTTCCCCCAGACGACGGCGATCAGGAGGAGGAAGAACGAGCTGTGAAACAGCCACGATCCCCACTCGCCCCAGTACTGCGGCGTGCGCTTGTACCCGCGCGCGGTCCGCATGATGAGCGCCCGGCCGCGGCGGATCACGCACCAGCCCAGCGACACGTAGAGCAGGCCGAGCAGCACGTAGAAGACGGGCGATACGAACACCTGGGTGAGCGGGAGCTGGAGATCCGCGAACAGCACGTTCAGGTTCGGCCACGCGGTGAGGAACGCCTCGACCTTGCCCGGATCCGACGTGTTCTGCTGGGGGACGAAGGAGCCGATGAGGACGATGATCAGGATGCCGAGGAGCAGGAAGATCGCGGTCCGCATCCGCGTGTACTCGTGCCAGTACCTCCCGGCCTTCTCCCTGACCTTCCCCCTCACCGCAAAGCGCCTGAGCGCAGTAAGCCTTTCGGATCGAAGGCGCCGGCCAGACCCGGCTGCCAGCTCGAGGTTCCCGGGGGTTTGGAGGTTGCCGTGCGCGCCGCGGCCGGCTCGAGGCGGAAGGTGACCGCCGCGATCACCGCCAGCCGGCCCGCGCTGCCCAGCAGCGCGGCGATCAGGTCGTAACCGACGACGTCCTTGAGCGCCGAGCCGCCCGCCTTGACCGCTTCCCCTGTCGAGAGGACCGCCTCCACGCCCGCCAGCGAGCGCCGCGGCACTTCGCCGCGAGCCACCAGCGTGCCGACCCGCGCCGACCCGGTCTCGGCGTCGAGCCCGACCACCGCCAGCCTGTCCCCGGCCACCGAGGAGCGAACCTGCGCAACCGTCGCGCCTGCGCCGGCCCGGACGGTGAGGCCGGCGGCCGCGACCTGGATCTCGGCAAGCCGATGGACGCTGAGAATGATCCCGCCGCGCTCGGGCGCGCCGCCCGGTGCCGACGGGGCGCCGCTGGTCACGCTGATCGGGACTCCGTGCTCGTTGCAGAAGTTCGCGACCACGATGAGTGCATGCGCGTCGGCCGGGCTCACCACATCGCCCGTGACCCCATCGGGGCTCACGATCTCGACAAACCCCTTGAGCAGTTCGTCGTTCACACGATCAACCCTTTCAGCGAGGCGCTCGCCGCCGTGTAGACGAGCACGATCATGACTCCGAGGATGAGGGTCCCGGCTGTGGTGGCGACCAGCACCGCGCTGCCGGAGAAACCCGTGCGCGACCAGCGGTATTCGTCCGCGCCGACCGCCGGACGCTGGTACATGAGCAGGCCGACGCGCAGGTAGTAGAAGGCGGAGACCGCGCTGGTTGCGATGCCCCAGAGCGCGAGCGGTACCTGTCCGGCGTTGATGGCCGCGGTGAACACGAGAAACTTGCCGAAGAAGCCCGCGGTCGGCGGGAACCCACCGAGCGAGAAGAGAAAGAGCGCCATGCTGGCCGCCACGAACGGCCGGCGATGCGCGAGCCCGCGCAACCCGTCGTAGCTGTCGAGGTCCTCCCCGCGGCCGGCCATGATGGTGATGACCGCGAACGCGCCGATGTTGGTCACCGCGTACGCGGCCAGGTAGTACAGAACTCCGATCGTCCCGAACGAGCTGGTCTGCCCCGACGGCAGCAGCACCGGGCCGACCGCGACACCGATGAGGATGTATCCGGCCTGCGCGATGCCCGAGTAGGCGAGCATGCGCTTGACGCTCGTCTGCGTGAGTGCGGCGATGTTGCCGACCACCATCGAGGTGATCGCCACCAGCGCGACCACCGGCTCCCAGTGCTGGTAGAAATGGGTTCCCCCGCCGTCGAACGTGTACGTGAAAACCCGGACGAGGGCGGCGAACGCGGCGACCTTGGTGGTCACGCTCATGAATGTCGTGACCGACGTCGGCGCCCCCTGGTACACGTCGGGAGTCCAGGAGTGGAATGGAGCCGCCGACACCTTGAACGCGAAGCCGATGAAGAGCAGCAGCACGCCCGCAAGCAGGAGCGGATCGACCGTCATCGTGGTCTGACCCTGGATGGCCGCGGCGATCTGTGCGAGCTGCGTGTGGCCCGTCTCGCCGTAGATCAGCGCCATGCCGAAGAGCAGGAAGCCCGACGCGAAGCCGCCGAGCAGCAGGTACTTGAGCGCCGCTTCCTGCGAGCGTTCCTCGTGCCGCGAGAAGCCGCTGAGCACGTAGAGCGCCAGGGAGAGCAATTCGATCGCCAGGAAGATGACCATCAGACTCGTCGCCCCTGCGAGGAGCATCATCCCGAGGGTCGCGGCGACGATCAGCGCGTAGTACTCGCCGTAGTGGATGCCGCGTCGGTTCAGGTAGTTCGGGCTGATCATCACCACGAGCCCGGCGCTCACCAGGAGGATCGCGTCGACGAACAGCGCGAAGCGGTCGTACGCGAAGGAGCCGGAGTACACCAGGCGCCCAGGGTTCGCGTCGAACCACGCCCAGATCGTCACAGCGAACGCGGCCGCGATGCCGAGCAACGCGAACCCCGCGAGCCAGCTCCGCCTCGACGCCGGAATCACCAGGTCGAGGAGCATCAGCAGGAGGAACGCACCGCCGAGGACGAGTTCGGGAAGAATGCCGACGAGGTCGCGTCCGCCGGGAAACGTCAGCGGAACCGGGGATGCCGCGATCAGCATCACTGCGTTCCCGGGTTGGATGCGGCCGGCTGTATCAGGCTCACATAGGTGCTCACCGATCGCGTGGAGACGTCGGTGATCGGCTTCGGATACAGTCCGATGAAGATCATCATCGCGACGAGCGGCACCAGCAACAGCCCCTCACCGAGGCGCAGGTCGTGCACTCCCTCGGTCCGCGGCTTGGGAGGGTCGTGCATCAGCCCCTGGTGGAGGCGAAGCATGTACCACGCAGCCAGCACGACGCCTCCGCCGGCGAGCACCGCGTAGACCCAGTTGAGCTGGAACGCTCCCAGCATGATCGTGAACTCACCGACGAAGCTGTTCATGCCGGGCATGCCGAGTCCGGCGAGGGTCGCGACCAGGAAGAAGAAGTACAGCCACGGCATTCGGCGTTCGAGACCCGACAGCTCACCGAGATCGCGCGTCCCGGTGCGCGCCTCGACATAGCCGACGATGAGAAACAGCGCGCTGATGATGATCCCGTGGTTGATGATCTGGATCACCGCGCCGTTGATCCCGTTGTCGGTGAGCGAGAAGATGCCCAGCGCGATGAACCCGAGGTGGCTGATGCTCGCGTATGCGACGATCCGTTTGAGATCGCGCTCCGAGAGTGCCATCAACGCTCCGTAGATGATGCTGAGCACGGCGAATGCGGCCAGCACGAACCGGTACTTCTCCATCTCCCCGGGGAAGAGCGTCAATGCGAAGCGGATGAAGCCGTAGGCACCGAGCTTGCTGACCACGCCCGCAAAGAACACCAGGACTGCGGGCGGGCACGCCTCGTAGAGGTCGGGGAGCCACGTGTGCAGTGGAACGATCGGGATCTTGATCGCGAACGCGAGCGCGAAGCAGATGAATGCCAGCTCCTTGGGCGTGAAGGTGGTCACGTGGATGATCGGAATGACAAACGCGCTCCCCGAGCTGATCGGCTGCGCGAGGATGCTCTCGAGGTCGAACGATCCCGATGGCGACTGGATGTAGAGATAGATGATCGCCACCAGCATCAGCAGACTGCCGGCGACGGTGTACACGATGAACTTGAGGGTCGCCGGGCCTCGCTTGTCACCCCCCCAGTTGCTGAGCAGGACGTAGAGAGGAACCAGCATCCCCTCCCAGAACATGTAGAAGAGCAGCAGGTCGATCGACAGCAGGACGCCGGTGGTGGCGGCCTCGGTCAGCAGCACCAGGGTGCAGTAGAAGCGCAGACGGTCGGTCGTCTTGCGCGAGATCGCGAGCGCCCCAAGCAGGAACACGCCCGCGTTGAGCGCGAGCAACCAGGCGGAGATGCCGTCGATCCCGAGGTGATAGGTGGCGTTGAGGGCCGGCAACCAGGCGTGGGTCTCCTCAAAATGCAGGGGCAGCGGTCCGTTGGTCGCCTTGTTGCCGGGCATCCAGAGCAGGAGCAGCGTGACGATCACCGCCCCGGCGAGCGTCGCGAAGATCGTGAGCCCCTTCACCACCGCTGTGAGGCGGCGCGGGACGAGTTGGAGCAGGATCGCCGCCCCGGCGGGAATGACGATCAGCAGCGTGAGCCAGGGGATGTGATTCACCGCGCGATGAACACCCACACGACAACGAGCACCACCGCGAAGACCGTGAAGATCGACGCGTAGTCTCGAATCAACCCCGTCTGAATGAGGCGCAGATCAAGGCTGAAGCCTCTCAGCAGCTCCCCGATCCCCTGGACCCAGCTGTCCATCACATCGGGCTCGACCACGCGCCGCGCGGTCCGCGCCAGCGCCTTGACCGGTTGCACGAGCGCGCGATCGTAGATCTCGTCGAAGTAGAACTTGTTGTACGACAGTAGTGGGACCACGCGTGGGAGACGCGCGAGCACGACCTGTGGATCGGGGCGGTGCTCGTACCAGAGCCGCATCGCCAGCCCGATGCCGATCAGGCTCGCCGCGGTACCGATGACCAGGCCCACGAGCGCGAGACCGAACGAGGGCTCGTGGAGCAGCGGCGATTGAGAGCCGGCAAAGACCGGGCTCAGGAAGTCGCTGAACACGTGGAGCGTGTTGGGGAGCGGGAACTGCAGCGGCCAGGCAACGATCACGGAGAGCGCGCCCAGGATCACGACCGGGATGAGCATGGAATACCCCGACTCCTTGACGCCGAATCCGCGCGCGGTCTGAGGTTCCCCCTGGAACACGGTGAAGTACAGACGGAATGCGTACAGACCGGTGAGCACGTTGACGCCGACTCCGACGGCATACAGGATCCACGGTGCCGGCCCCGGGCCGGAGAGCGTTCCGAATCCGAGCAGATCCTCCTTGCTGAACCACCCCGAGAAGAGGAAGAATCCGGCCAGCGCGAGCGATCCGGCACCGAATGCAAAGTGCGTCCACTTCATCCGCGCGTGCAGCCCGCCCATGAGGCGGATGTCCTGCTCGTCATGGAGCGCATGGATCACGTTGCCCGCCGCCATGAAGAGCAGTGCCTTGAACACCGCGTGCATCGCGAAATGGAACATGCCCGCGGAGTACGCGCCGATGCCGACGGCGTAGATCATCAATCCGATCTGCGACATCGTCGAATAGGCGATCACGCGTTTGATGTCGATCTGCGAGAGGGCGATGATGCCCGCCATCACGGCGGTCCCCATACCGACGCAGGCCACCATGCCCTCGGCGACCGGGGCGAGATTGAACAGCACGTGAAAACGGGCGATGAGATAGACGCCGGCTGTGACCATGGTCGCCGCATGGATCAGGGCTGAAACCGGAGTTGGGCCCTCCATCGCGTCGGGCAGCCACGTGTGCAGCGGGAACTGCGCGCTCTTGGCAAATGCCCCGATTGCGAGCAGCACGCAGACGCCGGTGACGAGCGCGCCACCCGCGGGGAATGCCTGGGTGCGAGCGAAGATGTTCGGCAGGCTGAGCGTGTGGGTGTTGAGGACGATGAGGAATGCGGCGATCACGAGTGCCACATCGCCGATCACCTGGGTGATGAACGCCTTGCGCGCCGCCGCGACCGCCGTGGGTCGATCGTGCCAGAAGCCGATGAGCAGATAGCTGCTCAGCGCGACCAGTGCCCAGCCGATGATGAGGATCAGCAGGTCGGCCGCCAGCACGAGCGTCAACATCGAGAAGATGAAGAAGTTCATGTAGCTGAAGAAGCGAGCAAACCCCGGGTCGTGCTCCATGTAGCCCACGCTGTAGACGTGGATGAGAAAGCCGACCCCGGTGATGACCATGAGCATCAGGGCACTCAGCGCGTCGAGCGTGAAGTCCATGCCGACCGTGAGGTTGGTCCCGCCGCCGAGGTTGATCCAGTCCCAGAGCCGGATGGTGATCGAGCCCTGACCGGACGGCGCTCCCACGACACTCGCGAGCACGAGGCACGCAACCACGAACGACGCGAAGATCGAGACGGTCCCGGCGATGTTGACGAAGCGCCTGCCCAGGACCGGTCCGAGGAACCCGTTGAGCGCCGAGCCGGCCAGCGGAAAGAGCAGCACCAGGATGACCAGCGTCGACGCCGTGCTGACGTTCACTCCTTCATCTCACTCAGGTCATCGACGTCCAGCTCGCGGCCGAGCCGGAAGATCTGCGTGATCAGTGCCAGTCCCACCACCACCTCGGCGGCGGCGACCACGATCACCATGAAGGCGAAGATCTGACCCTCCTCGCTGTTGAGGAAGCGACCGTAGGCGACCAGCGCCACGTTGGCCGCGTTGAGCATCAGCTCGATGCACATGAAAACGACAATCGGGTTGCGCCTGATGAGCACGCCCATGGCACCGACGGTGAACAGGAACGCCGAAAGCCCGAGCAGGTAGGGAAACAGATTCGGATTCAGCATCCCGAGTGCTCCGTCACCGGCTCGAGCGCCTGGTCAGATAGACAGCGCCGATGGCCGCGACCAGCAGGAGCATCGAGGTGATCTCGAAGGGCAGGAGGTAGTTGGTGAACAGCTGGCCGGCCACCGTCTGCACGTTGCCGGCGTTGTTCACGGCGTCCTGCGGGAAGTTGAACGTGTGCAAGGGATTGCTCGCGCTGCCCACCGCTGTGGCATGGAACCCGTTGGTGTTGTAGGTGATTCCGTTGCGAGCCGCGATGAACACGAGCACGGTCACCACGACCACCCCGGTGATGCCGATGACGGCGCGCAGATCGAGTGTGGGGCGATCCTCGGCATCGGGACTCAGCAACGCGACGATGAACACGAAGAGCACCATCACCGCACCCGCGTAGATGATGAGCTGCACCGCGAAGAGGAACTGCGCGTTGAGGAGCAGGAACAGCACCGCGAGCAGCGAGACGGTGAGCACGAGGCTCAGCGCCGAGTAGATCGTCTGGCGAGAGAGCACGACACCGAGGGAGCTGACCGCGGCGAGCGCGATGACGACGGCGAAGAGGACGGTCATGTCGTCTTCCCCGCTCCCGGCTCGATGACCGTCGGCACGTCCACCGGCACGCCGAGGGCCCCGGGATGGGGTGCGGTCTCGTGATCGAGGGTGTGCTCCTGTGCGGCCCAGGCTGCGCGCGGTCGCACTCCGGGATCGAGCTCCTCGCGGCCGGTCTGATCCGCGCCGGCGCCCACCGGGCTCGGCGGACGCTGCGCCTGCGCAAAGCCCGGCCACGACTCGAGCAGTTCCGCCTTGGTGACGACCGTTCGTTCGCGGCGGTAGTCGGCCAGCTCGAAACGAGGTCCGAGCGTGATCGCCTCCGTGGGGCAGGCCTCGGCGCAGTACCCGCAGTAGATGCAGCGCATCAGGTTGATCTCGTAGCGCTCGGCATAGCGCTCGCCGGGTGATATCGGCGCCTTCGGATCGTTCTCCGCCGCGAGCACGTAGATGCATCCGACGGGACATGCCGCAGCGCACAGCTCGCAGCCGATGCAGCGCTCGAGGCCGTTGTCGTACCGATGCAGGATGTGCCGGCCGCGATGGCGGGGCGATACCGGCTTCTGCTCCTCCGGGTACTGGACCGTGATGGGGTGCGTCCCCATCTTCTTCAGCGTGAAGGCCAGGCCCTTCGCAATCTCCTTGATCACCGCCTCACCCTCACCACGGCTATGCCCGGAGCGCGACGACCGCGCCGGTGACGACGATGTTGATCAGGCCCAGGGGCAGCAGCACCTTCCACCCGAAGTTCATCAGCCGGTCGTAGCGAAGCCGCGGCAGCGTCCAGCGCACCCAGATCATCACGAACAGGAGCACGAGAACCTTGCCCAGGAACCAGATCGGCCCCGGGATCCAGTCGAACGGATGGAACGGCAGCAGGGGCAGCCAGCCGCCGAGGAACAGCGCCGTGGCGATCGAGCAGACCGTCACCATGTTGATGTACTCGCCGAGGAAGTACAGCCCGAAACGCATCGCCGAGTATTCCGTGTGATAACCGGCGATGAGTTCCGTCTCCGCCTCCGGGAGGTCGAAGGGCAGGCGGTTGGTCTCGGCGAAGGCGGCCGTGAAGTACAGGATGAACGCGAGCGGCTGGAGCACGACGAACCACAAGCCCTGCTGGGATCCGACGATCTTCTCCAGGTCGAGCGAGCCGGAGAGGATGACGACACCGATGAGGGCGAACGACACCGCCATCTCGTAGGAGATCAGCTGCGCCGACGAGCGCAGGCCGCCGAGCAGCGAGTACTTGCTGTTGGATGCGAATCCCCCGAGGAACAGCGAGTACACGCCCAGCGATGTGACGCCGAGGATGAAGAGCAGCCCGACATTGACGTGGGCGATATCCCAGTGGAAGACCTGTCCGAACCAGTTGTTCGTCCCCCACGGGATCACCGCATACGCGAGGAGCGCTGCCCCACCGGCCAGGCTCGGCCCCACCAGGTAAAGGATCTTGTCGCGTTCTGCCGGAGCGACGTTCTCCTTGAAGAACAGCTTCAGCCCGTCGGCGGCCGGCTGGAGCATCCCGAACGGGCCGACTCGGTTGGGACCGTAGCGCAGCTGAATTCGAGCCGAGATCTTGCGTTCGGCAAGGGTCAGATACGCAAACGCGGTGAGCAGGAAGACGACGAGCACCCCGCACTTGATGAGCAGGACCCACCACAGATCGTCCGGGCCGATCACACGACTGCCTCGGCGGTGAACAGCGCCCGCCCGCCGTTGCCGGCGCGCCCATACGCGGGAAACTCATCACGGAGCAGGCGGTTGACCGCAAGCGGGTCGCCCGACCCCCACCCGACAGCGCCCATCTCGCCGGCGAGGCTGGTGAGCACGCGCGTCTCCACCGGGGTGGCACTCGCGGGCGGCAGTCCCGCACGGACCCGCTGCACGCGGCCCTCGACGTTGGTGACGCTTCCCGCCTTCTCGAACACCGCGTGTCCGGGGAAGAGCACGGTTGCGTACCGGGAGACGACGCCAGGGCGCGTGTCGAATGCGACGACACACGCCGCCTTGCGCACGGCGCGCTCGAGCAGGTCACCCGCGGCCGCCAGGGCCGGGTTGGGCCCGAGCATGACCAGCGCGCGCATCGTGCCTGTGGCGAGATCCTCGAGGATTTGACGGCCGTTCTTGCCGGGTTCTGCGAGCGATGCGTACCCAGGACCGAAGTTCGGCAGCAACCCCAGGTCCTTCGCGCCGCGGCCGTTCATCCCGCGCGTGACGGTCAGCCGCCGCACCGAGCCGACCGCGCCGAGTGCCTGCGCGACGTCGGCCGCATGGGCGCGATTGGTCTCGTCCGCGATGAGCCCGATGCGCGATGCTCCGGTGACTGCGGCGACGGCGACGGCGGCGCCGGCATCGCCGCTCAACCGGATCACCCGTGCTCCCTTCTTGCGTTCAGCCTTGTACAGCCGCAGCGTCAAGACGGGCGCTTGTTCCTCGGGCTCGGTGCCGAGCACGACCACTGCGTCACAGTCCTCGATCTCGGCGATGCCGAGCTCGTGCTCCGCGGCGGAGAGGCCCTCGAACGGATCCAGCTGATGGTCGACGTGCGGCGTGCCGATCACCTGGCGTGCGAAGCGCTCGAGCAGGAAGAGCTCCTCATTGGTGCTGGCGCTCGAGCCGAGCACGCCGATCGACGAGGCGCCGTATTCCTCGGCGATCTCGCGCAGGCGCCGCGCCGCCTGGGTGATCGCATCGGCAACCGTGACGTCACGCAACTCATCGTCGCTGCGCACCACCGGGCGACGGACCCGTTCTGACGTGTTCCAGCGGTCGAAGCTGTACCGCCCCCGATCACACAGCCACATGTCGTCGACCAGCGGGTTGTCACGAGATGCAAAGCGGCGCACCTCGAAATCCCGGCTGTCGACGTTGATGTTGCATCCGTACGAGCATTCGGGACAGATGCTCGCCGTGCGCTGCAGATCCCATGGGCGCGAGACGAAGCGGTATTTCCGGTGCGTGAGCGCACCGACGGGACACACCTCGGGAAGGTTGCCCTGGAACTTCGACTCCAGCTGCCGGTTGTCGAAGGTCGACACCAGCGTGTCCACGCCACGCTGCTGGAGGACGATCTCCTTCTCACCGGTGATCTCGTCGTAGTAGCGGACGCAGCGCCAGCAGAGGATGCAGCGCTCCTGATCCAATTCGATGTGCTCGGAGAGCGGGACCGCCTTCTTGAAATGGACCTTCTCGGTGATCGGAAAGCGCGAGATCCCCGGCCCGTACCGGAACGTGAAGTCCTGCAGGTCGCACTCGCCGCCCCGGTCGCACACGGGGCAGTCAAGGGGGTGGTTGAGGAGCAGGAACTCCAGCATCCCCTCGCGGAGCTTCGTGACCTCCGGGATGTTGGTGCGCACCACCATCCCGTCGCCCGCAACCGTTGCGCAAGCGGGCTGTGGCTTCGGAAACTTCTCGATGTTGACGAGGCACATCCGGCACACCGCGACCGGATCCATCTTTGGATGCGCGCAATAGATCGGAATGTGGATCCCGGCCTCGGTCGCGGCGTCGAGCACGAGCATCCCCTTGGGAACACGGAGCTCGCGTCCGTCGATGCTGATGCCGACGCGGCCGTCGTCCGGCTGCTCGGGCGGCGTTCCCGTCTCCGCCACCGCGGTCACGCCACCAGCGCCGTGGCCTGCGCCCTCACCGGGCAGCGGCCGGCACCGCAGTGGGCTTCGAACTCGTCGCGGAAGTACTTGTATGCCGACATGACGAACCAGGTCGCGGTGTCACCCAGGGGGCAGAAGCAGCGACCGTCCATGTTCGAGCAGATGTCGGACAGGCTGGCGAGCTCCGCCAGGGTCGCGCGACCCGACTCGAGCCGGTGCATCAGCTCCGACTCGAAATATGTCCCCTCCCGGCAGGGGACGCACTTGCCGCACGACTCGTGCCGGTAGAAGTCCACCAGGCGCATCGACACGTCGACGAGGCACGTGGTCTCGTCCATGAAGATCATCGCCCCGGCACCGAGTGACGATCCCGCTTCCTGGACGGCGTTCATGTCGAGGGGCAGATCGAGGTGTTGCGGCAGCAGGACCTGCATCGATCCCCCGCCCGGCTGGAAGGCCTTGAGCGAACGCCCACGCCAGACGCCGCCGCACTCCTCCTCGAGCAGCTCGCGGATCGGTGTCCCGAGCTGCATCTCGTAGTTCCCGGGGCGATTGATGTGGCCGCTGCAGCAGAACACGCGGGTCCCTGCGCTCTTCTCGGTGCCGAGCGACTTGAACCACTCACCGCCGCGCTGAACGATGTGCGGCATGTTGCAGAGGGTCTCGACGTTGTTGACCACGGTGGGCTGGCCGTAGAGACCCTTGATCGCCGGGAAGGGCGGCTTGAGCCGCGGCTGGCCGCGAAGACCCTCCAGCGACTCGATCAGCGCGGTCTCCTCTCCGCAGATGTACGCACCCGCGCCGCCGTGCACGATCACCTCGCAGTCGAAGCCGCTGCCGAGGATGTTCCCGCCGATGTACCCCGCGGCTCGCGCCTCCTCGACCGCCCGCTCGAGGAGCAGGCGCTGGTCGTGGTACTCACCGCGGATGTAGATGAACGAGGTGTGAACCTGGAGTGCGTAGGACGCGATCAGCAGCCCTTCGATGAGCTGATGGGGGCTCTCGTCGATGAGATACCGATCCTTGAAGCACCCCGGCTCGGACTCGTCCGCGTTGCAGCAGAGATAGCGCGGGAAGACGTCCTTCGGAAGGAAGGACCACTTCATTCCAGTGGGAAACCCAGCCCCTCCCCGACCCCGGATGTTGCTCGTCTTGACCTCGGCAACCAGCGTCTCCGGGGTGAACTTCGAGAACGCATCGCGAATCCCCTGATAGCCGCCGACGCGCTCATATCCCTTCAGGCTCTGGAGTTCCGCCGCGCCGAAATCCTTGGTGAGCAGCTTGTACTCAGCCATCAGCGGTCATCTGATCCGGTGCGAAGGCGTCCATCGGCCGCTGCATCCTACTGACCCGCCTTGCCGCGCCGTTTCACGGGCTTCTTCTTGACGCTCACCCGTCGTCGCCGACGCGGGCAGGCTGCTTCTGGTGCCGCCGGCAGTCCGCCTGCCGAACCCTGAGCGGGCGACGACTCGGCTGCCGTCGCGCTCGCCGCGGCAGATGGGGCGGCGGGTGGCGTCGCGGGGGGCAGCGCCGGCGCGCCGGAAGCGCGCCGGCGAGGGGTCCCCGCGACGACAGGACCCGCCTCTCCGGCGCTGCTGGCGGACCGCAAGGCCCCGAGGATCTCGTCGACGCGATCACGCGTGAGGTTTTCCTCGAAGTGGTGGTCGACCTGCATCGTGGGGGCGCCGCCGCAGCCTCCGAGGCATTCGACGGTGCTCGACCACGTGAAGGCGCCGTCAGCGGTGGTCTCGCCCGAGGCGCAGCCGAGGGACCGCTCGAGATGGCCGACGATGTCGTCGGCGCCACGGAGTGCGCAGGAGACGTTGATGCACACGATGACCTCGTGGCGCCCGTGGGGGTGCTGGAAGTACATCGAGTAGAAGGTCGAGACAGCCTCGACCTCGCTCGGGGTGACCCGCAGGATTCCGGCGACCTCGGTCATCGCGTCGGGGGTGATCTGCCCCTGCTCGTGCTGGACGGCCCAGAGCGCGGGGAGGATCGCGCTGCGCGCGACCGGATACCGATCGCGGGCTCGCTCGATCGCGGTCCGCGTCTCCTCCCGCAATGTCATACCGGGGTTCCCGCGAGATCGCGGCGGCCGGGTGCGGATTTCGTGGCGTGAATCATCGGTCGACGTCGCCGAGCACGATATCGATCGATCCGATCACAGCGACCACGTCGGCAATCAACTCGCCCCTGACCATGTGCGGCAGTGCGCTGAGGTTGCTGAAGGATGGCGCGCGCACCTTGCAGCGGTAGGGGCGGTTTGTCCCGTCACTGACGAGGTAGAAGCCCAGCTCGCCACGCGGCGACTCGACCGCCTGGTAGACCTGACCGGCGGGGACGCGCATGCCCTCGGTGACGAGCTTGAAGTGATGGATGAGCGACTCCATGCTGGTGTTCAACTCGTTGCGCGGCGGGAGGGCGACGCGGCGGTCGGTGGTGTTCACCGGCCCGTCGGGAAGGTTCTCGAACGCCTGGGTGATGATCTTCAACAACTCGCGCATCTCCTGCATCCGCACGAGGTAGCGGTCGTAGACATCGCCGGTGCGGCCGATCGGGACGTCGAAATCGAAATGGTCGTATGAGCTGTACGGATGCGCTTTGCGGAGGTCGTACGGAACACCGCTACCGCGGAGCACGGGCCCGGTGGCCCCGTACGCCATCGCGTCCTCGGGGCTCAGCCTGCCCAGGCCCACTGTCCGCTGCCGCCAGATCGGGTTCTTGGTGATCAGGAGCTCGTGCTCATCGATCAGCTTGGGGAAGGTCTTGATGACCGCACCGACCATCTCGTAGAACGGGTCGGGGACATCGGCGAGGAGACCGCCGACCCGAATGAACGACGTGTGCATGCGCACGCCGCTGACCAGCTCGTTGATGTCGAGGATCTTCTCGCGGTCCCGCCAGGCGTAGACGAAGGCGGTCGTGGCGCCGAGATCGAGCGCGCTCGTGCCGTACCAGAGCAGGTGGCTCGCGAGCCGGCAGAGCTCGCACATGATCACGCGCAGGTACTGCCCGCGAAGCGGCACCTCGATGCCGAGCAGGCGCTCCACGGCCAGCGAGAACCCGAGGTTGTTGAAGAGCGGCGACAGGTAGTCCATCCGATCCGTGTACGGGATGCACTGCTGGTAGGTGTGGCGCTCGAAGTCCTTCTCGAAGCCGGTGTGGAGATAGCCGATGTCAGGACGGCACTCGCGCACGACCTCGCCGTCGAGGTTGAGCACCAGGCGCAGCACCCCGTGGGTCGAGGGGTGCATCGGTCCCATGTTCAATTCCATGGTGCTGTCGCCGATCTCGACGAGATCGATGGCATCCAGACCGGGCTCGATCCCGAGCATCTCGCGGCCGGCTTCGTACTGCTCGCTGAGCGGGTCGAGGCCCGCGGTCGGACTGCCCAGCGGCGGCAGCGCGGTCACCGCGACCCTCCGGGCATGTCTCGCGGACGCTCCGCCGCCGGAAGCGCCCACTCGAGGTTGTGCGTGAACGCGATGGGCTCGCCGAATGATGCGTAGTCCTTGCGAAGCGGGTGACCGTCCCAGTCGGTCGGAAGCAGGATGCGCTTGAGATCGTGATGGCCGGTGAAGGTGATCCCGATCAGGTCGAAGCACTCGCGCTCGTGCCAGTCCATGCCGGCGAAGACGCCCTCGAGGGTGGGCACGTTGGGATCGTCCTCGCTGACCTGGACGATCAGGCGGCAGACATCGTTGTGCTGCAGCGACCTCAGCATGTAGACAACGTCGAACCGTGGCTCGGCTGGCTCGCGGTCAGGCCAGTCCACCGCGGTGACGAACACGGGTGTCGTGTAGGCCGCGTCGGGGTGGTCTCGAAGCAATGTGCAGACGGAGACCAGGTCGGCACGGTCGATCCAGACCGACACCTCGCCGAATCCGGCGTCGCGCCGGCGCAACGCGGCCGGTAGCTCCCGCTCGAGGAGGTCCGCTGCCCGCGCGCCGCTCATGGGCGATCCCACAGCGGTCACCGCGCTACCCGAGCAGCGAGCCGGGGAGTTCCCCGGCGATCTTCTTCTGCAGCTTCATGACCGCATCCAACAGTCCCTCCGGGCGGGGCGGGCAGCCAGGGATGTACACGTCGACAGGCACCACCTTGTCCACGCCCTGGACGATCGCGTAGTTGTTGAACATGCCGCCGCTGGAGGCGCACGCGCCCATGCTGATCACCCACTTCGGCTCCGGCATCTGATCGTAGATGTGGCGGAGCACCGGGGCCATCTTCTGCGAGACCCGTCCGGCGACGATCATCAGGTCGGACTGGCGCGGTGACGCCCGGAACACCTCACACCCGAAGCGCGACATGTCGTAGCGAGCGGCTCCGGTGGCCATCATCTCGATCGCGCAGCAGGCAAGCCCGAAAAGCGCCGGCCAGAGCGAGCTGTAGCGGCCCCACTGGATGACCTTGCCGAGCGTCGTGGTCACGAATCCGCTCTGCAGCGCGGTCCGCTCCGCGGCGCCGGTGCGCGGCAGGGCGATGGTTCCGGCATCGGCGTCGGCGAGCAGGATGCTCCTGCCCACCGCCCTCGGAACGATCAGCTCGTTGTTCAATCCCATCGCAGCGCCCCCTTGCGCCAGACGTACAGCAACCCGACCAGCAGCGTGGCGATGAAGATGCCCATCTCCACGATGCCGAAGACCTTGAGCTCCCTGACGATCGTGGCCCACGGGAAGAGGAAGATCGATTCGACGTCGAAGATGATGAAGAGCATCGCGGTGACGTAGAAGCTGACCGAGAAGCGGCGCCGGGCGCTCTCCCGGGGCACCATACCCAACTCATAAGGAAGGTCCTTGGTTGGCGAGGGGCGCTTCGGCCCAAGCACCGCGTTGAGCAACTGTGCGAAGACAGCAAACGCCGCGCAGATGCCGAAGAAGAAGAGGATCGGCGCGTAGCCCGACAGCATCGCGGCCGATCGTAACAAACGGTCCGCGACTGGCGAGGTAGCGAGCCCGAAGAGGCTCGAGCCGCCCTCTAACGGGTTGAGAAGGCCGACGGATTGCTGGGCGGCGCCGGTCGCCGGGCGGGCCCCGCGACCAAACGCGGGACCCGCTGCGACGATCTCGATGCTGCTCAAGCGGTCTCAGGGTGAGTTTAGTAGGCTTCGGCTCGTGACTTCGACAGCTATCGACAGGCCCCCACTCCAGGACAATCTCACCGAGTCGGACGCCCAAGCACGCGCAGCGCTGCTGTCCAACCTCTCGTACGAGGTCGCGCTTGTGCTCAGCGACGACCCACACGCTGAGACCTTCCAGAGCGCCACGACGATCGTGTTCGACGCCGCGCACGAGGGTTCCGAGACCTTCATCAACATCGCAGCGCGATCGATCGACGAATGCACGCTCAACGGCAAGCGCCTGACCGAGACGCAACACGGCTTCAACGGCCATGTGCTCTGGCTCCGCGGCCTGCGCGCCGGTTCCAACCGCCTGTCGGTGATCGCGCAGTGCGAGTACCAGCACACCGGCGTCGGGCTGCACCGCCTTCGCGACCCGGTTGACGATGAGGTGTACGTCTACACGCACTTCGAGCCCTTCGACGCGCACAAGGTCCTCGCGTGCTTCGACCAGCCCGACCTGAAGGCCGGCGTGACCATGAGCGTGACCGCACCGAGCGCGTGGCGGGTCTGCGCGAACGGGCGCCTGCTTCGCACCGAGCCGCGCGGCGCGCTCAAGACCTGGCACTTCAACACCACGCCGCCGCTGCCGCCGTATTTGATCGCGGTCGTCGCGGGCAAGTACCACATCGTGGAACGCAAACACCGCGACATCCCGATGGGCCTGTGGTGTCGCGAGTCACTGGCGACCTGGGTCGACGCCCAGGCTGACGAGATCTTCGAGATCACGGCCTCCGGCCTCGATTTCTTCGAGCGGTACTTCGGGCTGAAGTACCCATTCGACGAGTACAACCAGCTGTTCGTGCCCGAATTCAACATGGGCGCGATGGAGAACCCGGGGTGCGTGACCTTCAACGAAGCGTACATCCATCGCGGGCGGGCGAGCGAGGCGCAGTTACAGCGTCGCGCGGAAACCATCCTCCACGAGATGGCGCATGTGCACGGTTTCGGCGATGTGACCACCATGCGCTGGTGGGGTGACCTGTGGCTCAACGAGACCTTTGCGACGTACATGGCGAACCTCGCGATGGAAAAGTCGACGCGGTTCACCAATGCCTGGGTGGACTTCGCGAACAGCGTCAAGTCGATTGCCGCCCGCCAGGACCAGCTGGTCACGACCCATCGCATCGCCGACCACGTGCCGGACACGGTCTCGGTCCGGCAGAACTTCGACGGGATCACGTACCACAAGGGCGCCGCCGTCATGCGCCAACTGGTTGCGTGGGTCGGTGACGACGCGTTCATGCGTGGCGTGCAGGACTATTTCAAGCGATACCGGTGGGGCAACGCCGACCTGCAGGAATTCCTGGACTGCCTGCGGCGCGCCTCTGGCCGCGACCTCACCCGGTGGGGCCAGGACTGGTTGCAGACCACGGGCTTGAACACGTTCCACGCCAATTTCTCAGAGCAGAACGGCAGATACACGGCTTTCGCCGTCGAGCAGACCGCGATTCCGGCGCATCCGACGCTGCGCGCCCATCGCGCCGGGGTCGGCCTGTACGAACGCGATGCGAAAGGAGTCCTGCGCCTCCGCCGCCGGGTCGAAACCGACCTGACGGGCGCAAGCACGACGATCAATGAGCTGGTGGGCGAGCGCGTGTGCGATCTCGTCCTTCTCAACGACGGCGATCTCACCTTTGCCAAGCTCCGCTTTGACGAGCGTTCGCTGGAAACCATCAAGGCCGACCTCTCCAACCTCGCGGACCCCCTGGCCCGAGCCCTCTGCTGGGCGGCCGTGTGGGACCTCACCCGCGACGGCGAGATGGCTGCTCGCGAATTCGCCGAGCTCGTGGCCCGCCACGCCCCCGGAGAGAGGGATTCGCTGCTCGTCGAGCGGGTCACGAGCCAGGCACGATCGGCGATCGACCTCTACGGGGACCCGGCGAACCGCCGCGCGGCGCGTGAGCGGCTCCACCAGGTTGCGGTCACGCAGGTCAACAGCCAGAGCCTGGCCGCCGAGTTGCGGCTGATCTGGGCGCGCATCCTGGTGGCCACCGCGGCTTCGGACGACTCGCTCGCGCATGTCAAGGCCATCCTCGACGGCAGCGAGAGCATCCCCGGCTTCGACCTGGATACCGACCTGCGCTGGCTGATCGTGGGTCAACTCTCCGAGGAGGGGAAGGCGGACGTCGCGCTGATCCAGGCGACCATGGCGTCCGATCCCAGCGACATCGGACGGCGTCGTGGAACCGCCTGTCTTGCGGGCAGGCCGACCGCGGCGGCCAAGGAGGAAGCCTGGCGGCGGGTCGCAGACGCGAGCGCACCCATGCCCGCTACCTGGAAGGGAGCGACCGACGGCGAGCTCTCCGTTGCTGCGATGGCGGCGATCCTTCGAGGCTTCCACGTCGGCTCGGTCGGGGTCGGCGGCATGATGGCCCATGGACCCAGGCCCGAGCTGCTCCGGCCCTACGTCCAACGCTACCTCGACGCGCTTCCCGCGGTCTGGGCGCACCGCACCATCGACGAGGCCGAGGCGTTCACCGAGTGCCTGTACCCCAGCCACCTGGTCGACGACAAGGTCGTCGCCGCCATCGATTTCGCCCTCGAGAGTGGCGAACTCCCCGGGCCGGCCGTGCGCATCCTGCGCGAAGGCCGGGACGGCACGCTGCGCGCCCAGCGTGCCCGCGAAGTCGACCGAGCCGCCGGAGCCTAACTGGCCGCGCCGCTCATCAGGGCGCCCAACTCGTCGTCCTCGTAGCCACAGGGGCTTCCTGACAGGTGGCCCTCGGCGCTCAGCCGGTCGTAGATCGCCGCCAGGCGGTCGACGGCGCGAAGCCACGTGAAACGCCCGGCGCGACGGCGCGCCTCCTCGCCCATCTCCGCCTTGCGTACGGGGTCGTCCAGCACATCGGCGATCGCGCGGGCGTAATCCTCAGGATCATGGCCGTCGACCAGGAAGCCGGTCACGCCGTCCTCGACCACCTCACGAAGCCCACCCACGGACGCAGCCACGACGGGCGTCCCGAGCGCCTGCGCCTCCAGTGCGACGAGCCCGAAGCTCTCCGTCAACGAGGGGACGACGCACACGTCGGCCATTGCGTAGTACACGCCGAGCTCCTCGTGCGGCACTGCGCCGACGAATCGGACGTGATCCCCGAGTCCGACGCGCGCCGCATGGCGCTCCAGACGGCTTCGCTCGCCGCCGCTATTGTGATTGGCGCCGTCCCCGCTGTCGTCACCCGCGACCACCACGGCAAGGTCGCGGTACTCGCTGCGTGCCCTGAGGTGGACGGCCGCGTCGAGGAGGATCTGCGCGCCCTTCAGCGGCTCGAGCCTCCCGGCGAAAAGCGCAACGCGCGCGCCCTCGAGACCGAGGCTGCGGCGCAGGCCGGAGAAGTCGTGCTCGGCGAAGAGCCGGGGATCGACGCCCGGCTGGGCGACGCAGATCCGATCTCGCGAAGCGCGATACAGCCGGATGAGGTCCTTCGCCTCTGCCGCGCTCGCGGCCACGAGCCGGTCTGCCTGGGCAGCCAGCTCTCCCTCCGCCTGGGCACGGAGCGCGTCGAGGGGCAGGCCCGCGCGCGCCTTGGTCAGGGACAGGGTGTGAAACGACTGCACCCACGCCACGTCCCACGCGTCACGAAGGCGCCGGCCGACGAGGCCACCGTGCCAGTAGTGGCCGTGGATGGCGCGGTAGGACCGACGCTCGGATGCGGCATGCCGGATGGTGGCGTCGCTGAACTCGTCGAGCAGCGCGCGGACGTCCTCCTTGCGGACAGGCTCAGGCGGCCCCACGGGGAGCCGAACCAGCCGGCTCAGGGGCGCGATCAATTCCTCGTCAGGACCAGGTCCGTCGCGGCGCACGAACACGTCGGTCGGAACGCCGCGAAGCGAGAGCCCCTCGCACAGCCTGCGAATCGCGAGGTTCATGCCGCCGTTCTCGCCGCTGCCCAGATCCGACAGCGGGGACGCGTGCACGGAGATGACGGCGACCGCCGGCGAGCCCTGGCGCATGGCCTCAAGTGTACCCACCGGCCCCCTGACGAATCCGCCGGGACCCGGCGCATACTCGCTGCCACAACTGAATAACGCTCCGGGTGACGGGAAGCCGGTGAGGATCCGGCGCTGTCGCGCAACTGTGAGCGGGGAGCCGGCGGCCATCGTGCCACCGGGAGAGTCATCTCCCGGGAAGGCGGCCGCGTCGGGCATTGATCCGCAAGCCAGGAGACCGACCCGAGGCGTCGACCTCCATCCCCGCGCACGACGGGAGGAAGCCTCATGCGGCGAGGACAACTCCGGCAAGGATGGAGTCCCCGTCGCCGCGTGGGGTGCCGACATGGGCAGGACCAGGAGGGTCGCCGCGCTGGCGACCGCTGGAGCGACAGGCGCAGCGCTGCTCGCCTTCGCCATCGGAACTGGCAGCGCGGCCACGCAGGTGGACCCGGCATCGCGGGCCATCCAGTACCTGGAAGGGCAGCAGTCGGGGAGTGACGGGTCGATCCCGGTGGGGGCGAGCACCGCCGGCGTCAGTGAGGAGTACGCCATCGGGGCGGCCGCCGCAGGCTATGACCCCAACGCCCTGCGTCATGGCTCCGGCCCGTCGGTGATGGCCTATCTCGCCGCCCACGCCGCCGCCGCCTGCTCCTCGGCGGGTGCCTGCGGCGAACTCCTCCAGGCGGTCGCCGCCGCCGGGCTCAACCCCGCATCCTTCGGGGGCATCGACCTGCTCACCACGCTGAACGGCTTCTACGCCACCGGCACCGGCGTCTTCGGCGATGGCGAGGCGTTCACCGAGACCCTCGCCGTCCAGGGCCTGGTCGCCGCCCACCAGACGGTGCCGGCCGCGGCGCTCCACCATCTCGTCGCCGCTCAGGACAGCGATGGCGGCTGGGATTTCCTGCTCATCAAGGACGATCCCAACGCACCCACCAACTTCGACACCAGCGACACCAACTCCACCGCCATGGTGCTCATGGCCCTGGACGCGGCCGGGGTGCACACCCGGGATCGCGCCGCCCTCACCTGGCTGCACACCCAGCAGGACGCTGACGGTGGCTTCCCGTACCAGGCCGGATTCGGGACCGATCCCGACTCCACCGCGCTCGTCCTCCAGGCGCTGCTCGCCACCGGCCAGAACCCGGACGCACCCGCCTGGGCGCCGGGGGGACACAGCCCTCTCGCCCGGCTCATCGCCTCCCAGGACAGCGGCGGCGGCTTCACCTTCCCCGGCAGCGCCGCCCCCGATCCCTTCACCACCGCCCAGGTCCCGCCCGCTCTCGCGCTGGAGCCGTATCCCGTTCACGTGGTGTTCACCCACGGGTTCACGCCGGCCACCGAGGCGCAGGCGGCCACGGCGTCGCTCCAGTACCTGGAGGGGCAGCAGTCGGGGAGTGACGGGTCGATCCCGGTGGGGGCGAGCACCGCCGGCGTCAGTGAGGAGTACGCCATCGGGGCGGCCGCCGCAGGCTATGACCCCAACGCCCTGCGTCATGGCTCCGGCCCGTCGGTGATGGCCTATCTCGCCGCCCACGCCGCCGCCGCCTGCTCCTCGGCGGGTGCCTGCGGCGAACTCCTCCAGGCGGTCGCCGCCGCCGGGCTCAACCCCGCATCCTTCGGGGGCATCGACCTGCTCACCACGCTGAACGGCTTCTACGCCACCGGCACCGGCGTCTTCGGCGATGGCGAGGCGTTCACCGAGACCCTCGCCGTCCAGGGCCTGGTCGCCGCCCACCAGACGGTGCCGGCCGCGGCGCTCCACCATCTCGTCGCCGCTCAGGACAGCGATGGCGGCTGGGATTTCCTGCTCATCAAGGACGATCCCAACGCACCCACCAACTTCGACACCAGCGACACCAACTCCACCGCCATGGTGCTCATGGCCCTGGACGCGGCCGGGGTGCACACCCGGGATCGCGCCGCCCTCACCTGGCTGCACACCCAGCAGGACGCTGACGGTGGCTTCCCGTACCAGGCCGGATTCGGGACCGATCCCGACTCCACCGCGCTCGTCCTCCAGGCGCTGCTCGCCACCGGCCAGAACCCGGACGCACCCGCCTGGGCGCCGGGGGGACACAGCCCTCTCGCCCGGCTCATCGCCTCCCAGGACAGCGGCGGCGGCTTCACCTTCCCCGGCAACGCCGCCCCCGATCCCTTCACCACCGCCCAGGTCCCGCCCGCTCTCGAGCGCGCCGCGTTCCCGCTCACCTGCGGGAGCGCTCGATGCTTCCTGCCCGGAGCAACGCTGAACGGGCCGACCCCGACCCCGACCCCGACCCCGGCAGTCACGCCCACCGCGACGCTTCGAACGACGCCCACGCTACGGGTCGAGTCCGGGGGGGCGGGGTCGCCGTCGCCGGCGACGACCGGGGCGGTGCTGGGAGTCACCGAGGCGCCGACGCCCGCGCCAACCGGCGTCGGCGAGGCGACGCCACCCCCGCCCAGTCCGGCGTCCGGTCCGGCGCTCGCGACCTCCCCTCCCGCGGCGGGCGGGTTCCCGGCAATTGCCGTCTATCTGCTCGCCGCGCTGGTCGCCGCCCTGATCACGGCCGCGCTGGCGTTTGGCGCCCGACGACGGCGCGGAGCCTGAGGTCGGCGTGTTCCGACGTCTGTGTCGCGTCACCCTTGCGGTGCCCCTGCTCGCGGTCGGTATCGGGGCCGCATCGAGCGTCGCTCGCCTGGGGCCTGCGGCCCCGCTGTGCTCCCAGGCGTCGACGCTGCACCGGGCGGCGCTCGTGGTCGAACACGGTGACGGGCAGGTGATCCGGCGCTGCGTCGGGTTCGACACCTCCACTGCCACGGCGCTCGCCGTGCTCGATGCGAGCGGGCTCGAGGTCGGGACCTCGTCATATGGCGTTCTCGGCTCCGCAGTCTGCCAGATCGACAGCGAGCCCGCCTCCTATCCACCCGGTTGCTTTACGGGCTCCGGCTCGTACTGGGTGCTGTTCGTCTCGCGTGCCGGTGGCGCCTGGGTCAACTCGCCCGTCGGCGTGTCGAGCCTCTCGGTTGGCGATGGCGACGCCATCGGCTTCCGATATGACCCGCAGGCCGGCGCCGACCCACCGCCGCCCTCACCGGCCGGCACCTGTCCCGCAATGACCCCACCACCTGCGCGAACACCAACGCCGCCCGCACCGGCGACCCCCCCGGCGCCGGCTTCATCCTCCAGGCCCGCGGTGGCGGCGCCGGGCGCGGCCATCCATTCCGCGCCGGTGGCACCGACGGCCGGGGTGCTCGGCCTGGCGACGCCAGGCCCAAGCGCCAGAGCGATCGCCTCGCTGCGCAGCACCGGCGATCCGTCAGGGATCAATCCCGGGCTTCTCCTGGCGGCTGTCGGAGCGGGAGCGCTGGCGGGCCTGATCATCGTTGGAACCATGCGAAGGCGCCGGGAGTGAATCCCCGAGCGCTTGCCGCCTGGTCGATTTCGGGCATCACCATCGCGCTTGCCTCCGGCAATCCCGTGTACAGAGTGCTGGTGCTGCTCTGCGTGGTCAACGTGCTGGTGGCGCTTCGCCGGCCCGACGTCTCGCTACGGGGTCTGACCATCGCGCTCCTGGTCGCGGGGCTCATCGCCGTGACCGTCACCACCCTCGCGAGTCACACCGGTCACCACGCCTTCGTGGTGCTCCCGGAGGGTATTCCCGTGCTCGGTGGCCCGCTGACGCTCGAGGCCGCGTTCTTCGGCGCCTCAACCGGCCTCGGGATCGCCGCAGCCGTGCTTGCGGCGGCTCCGCTCTCCATGGTGCTGATGCCGAACTCACTCGTCGACGCGCTCCCGAACTCGCTCGCGCGCACCGGTGCGGCGATCGGCACGGCGCTCAACCTGATCCCCGGCATCGCCCGCAGCGCGACCGAGATTCGCGATGCACAGCGGATGCGCGGCTGGCGCCCACGTCGCGTTCGCGAATGGCCCGATCTGGCGGTGCCGGTGGTGCTCACTGCGCTCGAGGGTTCGATCACGCTTGCCGAGGCCATGGAGGCGCGCGGGTATGGGTCCGGGGCGCGCACGCATTACGCAGAGGTCGTGTGGCGCAGATCGGACGTCGTGGTCTGTGTTGTCGCCCCGGCCGCGGCGATCGCCTTTGTGCTCCTGCGCCTCAGCGGCGTCATCGTCGACTGGTATCCGTTTCCCGATGTCTCGGTCCCGCCGATCAGCGTTTTCGGCGTCGCCTGCTGCCTCGCGCTCGCGATCCCGGCGCTGGTGTGGCGGCGATGACTCAGCAGCCTGCCGTATCGCTGACCGGCCTCAGCTACCGCTATCCCGGTGGAGCGGCGGACGCACTTGACATCCACGACCTGCGCATCGGTGCGGGCCTGACCGTGGTGACGGGTGCATCGGGTTCCGGGAAGTCGACCCTCCTTCGCGTCATCAACGGTCTCGTCCCGCATTTCCACGGTGGCACCATCGGTGGGAGGGCGGTGGTCTGCGGCCACGACGTCATCAGCACAACGACGCGCGTGCTCGCGACCAAGGTCGGGTTTGTGTTCCAGGATCCCGAGCTGCAATCTGTGTACCCCACGGTGGCGCGTGACGTGGCGTTTGGTCTCGAGAACATCGCCATGCCCGCGGCGGCGATGCCCGAGCGAGTTGTGGCTGCGCTCGAGATGACGGGCATCGCGCACCTCCGCGACCGGGCGGTGGCCACGCTGTCAGGCGGCGAGCGTCAGCGGCTCGCGCTTGCAGGGGTGCTTGCAATGCGCCCGCGCGTGCTGGTGCTCGATGAGCCGCTCTCCCAGCTTGATGAGGACGGCTCGCGCTCGGTGGTCGCCATCCTTGCCGCCCTCTCCGGCGCCGGGACGGCTGTGATCGTCGCCGAGCATCGCCTCGACCAGCTGGGACCGCTCGGTGGCCGGGTTCTGGCAATCGAGGGCGGCATGGTGGCGGATCCCGAGCGCGGCGGTCCGAGCCCCGTCACCCGGACGCTCCGCGCTTCGGCCCCGAACATGGCCTTTCGGAACGTGGCATGGCAGCTGACCGGCGTGGCAACGGGCCCAGCGCGCACACCCATCCTCGACGACATCTGCCTCGAAGGTCGGGAGGGCGAGGTCGTCGCTCTGGTCGGCCCCAACGGGGGCGGCAAGACGACCCTGCTCCGGACCATCGCGGGGTTGCTCGCGCCACTCGCAGGTCGTGTGGAACGCCGCCCGGGCAGAGTCGCGTTCCTGCCCCAGAATCCCATGGCCCTCCTCCACCGGGCCACGGTCGCCGCGGAGGTGGCATGGACGGTACGTGGCGATCCGCCGAACGGCGATGCCGCGATGATGCTGGCCGAGCTGGGGCTCGACCACCTCGCGACCCGGGACCCGCGCGACCTCAGCACCGGTGAGCGTCAGCGAGCTGCGATCGCCGCAGTCCTTGCCGGGCGGCCGCGCATCGCGCTCCTCGACGAGCCGACGCGCGGCATGGACGGCGCAGCGCGCGACGCGCTCTGCGGCGCCATCCAGCGCATGCGCGCCGCCGGAAGCTCCATCGTTATCGCCACGCACGACAAGAACTTGACGGCGGCGCTGGCGGATCGCACGGTCGCGGTTGGGGCCGGCACAGCACGCGAGCTTGTTCCGGTGGCCGTGGCATGAGAGTGGGCGCGATCTCGGTCGCCGGGCTTGCTCTGTTCCTGTGGCCGTTTGTCGCCGCGAACCCGCCACCGGCGGCGACCTCGGTTGCTCTCAGTCTCGGTGTTGTCGCGGTGCTGATCTTCGTCGAGGCCTCCACACGACGGCTCGACGCACGGCGGTTTGCTCTGCTCGCCGCGATCGCCGCCATCGATGCCGCGCTGCGGCTCGTTCTGGTGACGGGACTTGGCGGCTTCAGCCCGATCTTCTTCCTCGTCCTGGCCGCCGGCTACGTCTACGGACCGTCGTACGGCTTCCTCGCCGGGTCGGTGGCGCTGCTCGCCTCAGCGGTGGCGACCGGCGGGATCGGACCCTGGCTTCCCTACGAAATGATGGGATGCGGGTTCGTTGGAATGATTGCGGGCGTCGCCGGCTTGCGACGCTCGGGGCCCGTCACCTGGCGAGACATCGCCGTGCTGGCAATCATCGGCGCGGTCACCGGCTTCGCCTACGGGGCGCTGCTCGACGTCTGGGACTGGACCACCTTCTACCGCGGAACGCCCGGCTTCGGATGGCAGCCCGGGCTCTCACTCGGGGCCGCGCTCGCCCGCTTCGGTCGCTTCTACCTGGCGACATCGGTGGTGTACGACAGCTTCAGAGCGGTCGGTAACGCACTGGCGGTGATCGTCCTCGGCACGCCGGTGCTCGCCGGGTTGGTACGGATGCGCTCCCGTTTCAACGTGGTCGTCCTCGACCGGCCGCGTCAGGATGCCCCGGGTCTGGCCGCCTCCGTCACCCCGAGGTGAGCGCGAGCACGGCAAAGACCACCGCCGCGACGGCGCCGATGACCAAAGGGAGCTTTGAGAGCGGCCAGGGGGTTCGGCGCCCAACCGCGAACGTGACCCCGAGCGTGACCGCCATCCCGGCGCCGTAGAGATAGTGCAGTTCGTGCGCCGGGCGATGGCCCATGAGGTAGAGCGCCGCCCCGAGGATCACCTCGACCGCAACTCCGAGCAGCAGGACGCGGAGATAGATCTTGAGCACGATCCCCACCAGTGGGGTGACCAGGGACAAGAGCGCGACGAGCGCCCCGATCAAAGCGGCCACCACGATGATGAATCCGAATTTCTGGTGGAGGGTCACCCAATCGATCGAGGCAATCATCAGTCCGGCCAGTACTGCTCTTCGCGGATCGACTTGTTGTCGAAGCCGGCTCGACGCATGATCGCCCGGGCACCGCTGATCATCCCCGGATGACCGCAGAGGAAGACGCCGCCGTACCCGGGGCGCATCCCCGCCGCGTCGGAGTACTTGCGCATGATGTCCTCCACCCTGCCGTGCTCGCCACGCCAGTCGGGGTCTTCCCAGGGGCGGCTCACCGTCGGCACATAGGTGAACCAGTCGAACTCCTGATCCAGCGCGACGAGCTCATCGGCGTACCCGAACTCGATCGAACGAGCCGCACCCTGGAGCGTGACCACCGGCACGGGCGCCCACTCGCCGGACCGTGCCCGCGAGCTCAACGTGCGCAGCAGGCTGACGAACGGGGCGACCCCGGTCACCGTGGCCACGAAGAGGTGCGGCTCATCGAGCAGCGGGGCGTCACGCAGGAACAGTCCCTTGGTGCGCTTCCTGACGACCACGTCGCCGCCGACGCCGAGTGCGAAGAGGGGATCTGACAGCTCACCCTCAGGCACCCGTTCGATGAAGAGCTCGATCTCATTCTCGAGGGGCGACGAGCAGATCGAATACGGCCGCTCGATGACGCGCCCGTTCGACTGCAAGCCCAGCGTCACGTACTGGCCGGGGCGGTACGGCAGCTCGATCTCGGTTCGAACCCGGATGATCCAGAGGTCTGGCGCCGGGTCGCGACGAGAGACGATCGTCGCTGGGGCGTACTTGTCCGGATCCATCATGAGCGCCGTCAGAGTGTAGGGGGAAGGGCACCAAGCGCCTCTTTTCCTCCAACGGCGGAGACTGTCCATCACATGCACGGTCCCCTCGCCCTCGTCGGCGGCGACGAGTTCCACCCGGGCAACGAGCGCCAGGACGAAATTCTCCGCGACGCGTGTGCCGGGCGACCGGCGTTCGTGGTCGCGACCGCGGCACAGGACTTCGCCTCCGGTGCGGTCGACGCGGCCCGTCGATGGTTCGCCGGCCTCGGCCTCGACGTCCACGAACTGCGCGTCCGCACCAAGGAGGACGCGAGGTCGCCGGACATCGTCGCCGAGGCTGCCGGTGCCGGTCTGGTCTACATCGCGGGCGGCGACCCCGGATGGGTTGTCGAGGTCCTTCGGTCAAGCCCGGTGTGGAAGGCGATTGCCGCAGCATGGCGGGCCGGCGCCGCTCTCGCTGGGTCCTCGGCAGGAGCAATGGCGCTCTGTGAGTGGTGCCTGGTGCAGACGAGCTGGCCGGGCGAGATCGAGGAGCGCTCCGTCGATGCGCTCGGTCTCATCCCCGGTTGCGCGATCCTGCCTCACTTCGACGTCCTCGGTGACGCCTGGATTCCTTGGGCGCAGGAGGGGCTTGGCCAGAACGCGCAGGTCATCGGGATCGACGAGCGGACCGCCGCCGTGCTTCGCGACGGCAGCTGGGAGGTGGTCGGGCCCGGCGCGGTCACGATCCTGCAAGGGGCGAAGCGCCGTCGCCACATCGCTGGCGAAAAGATCGAAGAAATGTCAAATCCGGAACCTTGATGCTGCTCAGGCCGTAATCCGAACGTAACCCTGCTCCGTTTACATCTATGACAGGGTGGATAACCTGAACAGCGAAGGCATCACGTGAGACGACAGACGACATGAGCTTCCAGAGCGCAATCACCGACATGGACGCGGCAAAGGCCCGCGCCGAAGACCTCAAGGCTCGGCGCCGGCTCCGCATCGAGCACATTCAGCGGCTCGAACGCGTCCTCGACAGCGTTGAGCATCACAACCTCCAGCGTGACCGACAAGTCCCGCCCGACATGTGGCGCCAGCTCGCGGAACTCGAGGTGGTCCTGCCCGTTCCCGCGCCCCCGGCCCTCTGGCAGGCACGCAACACGGCAAGGCTGCATGACGCGCTGCTCGACTGGGAGGCGGATCTCCTCGACAAGGTCGCGCCACACCGCGTCGCATACGACGACACGCACGACGACTGACCTCACCGCCTGAGGCGGGTCTGGCACACTCAGCGGACGTGACCACCGCTGAACGCATGGCGCTCGTCGAGCGCAACACCGCCGAGATCATCGGCGCCGATGAGTTGCCGCCCCTGATGGACGCCGGCCTCGAGTTGCGTCATTACATCGGTTTCGAGATCTCTGGCAAGGCGCACCTCGGCACCGGCCTGATGAGCATGGCCAAGGTGCGCGATCTCACGGCAGCGGGAGTGCACTGCTCCGTCCTCCTCGCCGATTGGCACACGTGGATCAACGACAAGCTCGGCGGCGACCGCGAACTGATCCGCCGCATCGCCACCGGCTACTTCACCGAGGCGTTCCGCGCGTCGTTGCTGTGTGTCGACGCCGACCCGGGATCGGTGGAGTTCGTGCTCGCGTCCGACCTCTACAGGGACGACGCCGAGTACTGGGCCACGGTCATCGAGGTGAGCAAGAACACGACGCTGGCGCGCATGCAGCGGAGCATCAGCATCCTCGGCCGCCAGGAACGCGACAGTGTCGACTTCGCCAAGCTCATCTACCCCGCCATGCAGGCGGCCGACATCTTCACGCTCGGTGTCCACATCGCCCATGCGGGCATGGATCAGCGCAAGGCGCACGTGATCGCACGCGACGTGGCCATGCAGATGCGCATCCATGCCGTTCGCGGCCTGAACGGAGCGCCCATCAAGCCAGTCGCGCTCCATCATCCGCTCCTGCTCGGTCTGCGCCGGCCACCGGTATGGCCGGTGCCGCCGGAATCTGCGCGCGACGTCTTCGCAGCGATGAAGATGAGCAAGAGCGACCCCGGCTCAGCCGTGTTCGTTCATGACAGTCCTGACGAGATCACGGCGAAGATCAGGAAGGCCTTCTGCCCTCCCGGGGATGTCACGTTCAACCCCATCCTGGACTGGATCGAGAAGCTCGTCTTCGACATCGCGGGCGGCCCGTTCGTGGTCGAACGGTCGGAGGCGAACGGCGGACGGGTCGCGTTCGACACCAGCGACGAGGTGAGCGCCGCGTATGTCGACGGCTCCCTGCACCCCATGGATGCCAAGGCCGGGCTCACCGCGCGGCTCATCGACCTGCTCGAACCGGCGCGGATCCATTTCGCGAAGCCCGAGATCCACGCGATGCTCGAGGAGATCGACGCCGCGCTCGGCTAACGGGTCAGCGCAGGCCCACAGCCTCCTGAACGCGTCGCAGGGTCGCGTCGGCGACCAGGTGGACGCGCGCGGCGGACTCGGCAAGGACGTCCTTGAGGCGCTCCTCGTCAGCGCGAAGGTCCGCGTAGCGGGCCTGGATCGGAGTCAGCGCGTCGACGATCGCGTCGGCGACCGCGCTTTTCAGCACGCTGTAACTCTTTCCCTCGAAGGCCTCGAACGCCGCAGCCGCGCTCACCTCGTGCAACGCGGCGTAGATATCGAGCAGGTTGGCGACTCCCGGACCCGCCGGCTTGCGCACCGCGGGCTCGTTGTCCGTGGTCGCACGCGCGATCTTGCGCCGCACCACATCGGGCGGGTCGAGCAGCAGCACGGCATGGCCCGCGCGTTCCGCCGCGACGCTCTTGCTCATCTTCTCATCGGGTGTGTCCAGCCCCATGACGCGGGCGCCGACCTGGCTGATCAACGCCGCGGGCACCTTGAACACGTCGCCGCGTTGCGAGTTGAGCCGGTTCGCGAGATCGCGACACAGTTCGATGTGCTGGCGCTGATCCTCGCCGACAGGCACGAAGTCCGCGTCGTAGAGGAGGATGTCCGCCGCCTGGAGGACCGGGTACGTGAACACGCCGGTATTGATGCGCTCGCGTCCCTGTGCCTGACTTCGAGCCTTGAACTGAGTCATACGATCGAGCCAGCCCATGGGTGTGAGCGTCTCGAGAATCCAGCACAACTGCGTGTGCGCAGGGACGTGCGACTGCACGAAGATCTCGCATCGCGCGGGGTCGAGACCGCTGGCGATATACATCGCGGCGAGCTCGAGGGTGAGCGAGCGAAGCCGCTCGGGATCCGGGTGCTGCGTCAGGGCATGCAGGTCGACGATGCAGAAGTAGTTCTCGAACCGATCCTGGTCCCGGGCCCAGTTGCGCAGCGCGCCGAGGTAGTTGCCGAGATGGAGCCCGAAGTCCGGCTGGATGCCGCTCAGGACGCGGGGGCGTGGGGCAGCGGTCTGTGACATCACAGACGCCAGCCTATCGTCAGGCGGTGCGACGGCGCTGACGGCGGGGCTTCGCGACCGCCCGTGGCGACCAGCACGCCGCCACGAATTCGCTGATCTCCGCGGTGAGCCGATCCGGTCGCAGGCGAAGCTCGAGGATATTGGAGGCCTCCGCCAGACGGGCATTCGGGAGTTCATCGGTGAGCACCCCCGCATCGGAGAAGGGGTGCACGGGATCGATGTGATGACCGATCACCAGCGCCGGCATCGTCATCTCGCGCCGCTGCGCGCTGTACGGCGCGATGTGGCTGAAGAAGAGTCCCTTGAGCAGCGCGGCGCTCGGCACCGGATCCTGGCGCATCACGTCAAGCGCGATGTTGCCCCAGAAGGGCAGGAGCCGTCGCGGAATCATGCGCAGCCCGGCCGCGAATGGGCGCATCAGGCGGCCGCCGAAATGCAGTCCCACCAGGAGCGGACCAAACGCGATCACCGAGGCGACCATCGCGTTCTCGAGCACCGGCATCTCGATGATCATGCCGCGCACTCGCTGCGGCGCCTTGCGAGCGATCTCGAGGGTCACGTTGGCGCCGAGCGAGGTGCCCCCGACCATGGCTTCGTCGATGTCGAGATGGTCCAGGAGCGCAATCGCGTCGCCGGCGAACGATTCGATGGAGTACTCCGCCATGTCGTCGGGGCGATCGGAACGGCCATGCCCGAGCGGGTCGAGGGTGAGCACGTGCGCCCCCGCCGACGCCAGCGCGATCGCAAGATGCTCCTGCATCAGCGCTGGGATGAGCAGCCCGGGCATGAGCAGCACCCAGCGCTTGCCCTCACCAAACTCGGTGTAGGCCAGGCGGTGCCCCCGTGCCGTGAACGACGACTGAACGACCAGCGGCGGGCGACCGGCAGACATCGCGCGAACTATGCCCCAAAATCGCGCTCGGTGGCGAGGTACATCTGCCCTAGAGTCTGGAACCATGCGAAGCCTATCGAGAACCGCCGGCCGCTTCCTTCTCTCCGGGATCTTCATCTACTCCGGCTACGGCATGATCAGCCACGCGGAGCGATACGCCAAGCAGGCGTCCGCCGCCGTGCCCATGCTGCCTGAGGATCCCATGATCCCGAAGGTGCAGGGCGCGATCATGATCGGAGCGGGATCGACGCTCGCGCTCGGCATCCTGCCCAAGACCTCCGCCCGCCTCCTGGCGCTGACACTGATCCCCAGCACGCTCATCGGGCATCCGTTCTGGAAGTCCGAGAAGCCGGAGGATCGCCGCCCGCAGATCATCCAGTTCCTCAAGAACGCGGGACTCTTCGGCGGGCTGCTCTACATCACCGCGGACAAGCGGACGAAGCCTCAGCCCGAGGACTGACCTCAGACGGGTCCGCCGGAGTCGATGCCGCCGAGGTAGGCCCGCAACCCGTCCTGCCAGTCCGGCAGCGGGGGCTCACCGAGGTCGCGCCAGGCACGGTTGTCGAGGACCGAATACGCCGGCCGCGCTGCCGGCGTCGGATACTCCGCCGTCGTGATCGGCACCACCTCGACCGAAAGCCCACGCGCGCGGAGGGTCGCGACCGCAAGGTGATACCAGGTGGTCACGCCGGCATTGCTCAGGTGGTACGTCCCCGCGTGTCCGACCGCGAGCAGGCGGAGCAGCGCGGGGGCGAGATGTCCGGTCCACGTCGGAGCGCCGTGCTGGTCCGCGACGACGCGGAGTTGCGGGCGTTCCGCGGCCAGGCGCAGCATCGTGAGCACGAAGTTGGGGCCCTGGCGGCCGTAGAGCCAGCTGGTGCGCACGATGAGGTGGTCGGCGCACCCCTCGCGCACAGCGACCTCCCCGTGCCATTTGGTCCTCCCGTAGGCGGACCGGGGTGCCGGCGCCGCGGTCTCGGGGATCGGCGACGTCGCGGCGCCGTCGAACACATAGTCCGTGCTCACATGACAGCACCGGATGCCGGCTCCGGCGCACGCACGGGCAACGATCCCAGCGCCCGTCGCGTTCACCGCCTCGGCGTCGGCCTCGTGCTCCTCGGCGGCGTCCACCCGCGTCCACGCGGCCGCGTTGATCACCGCGTCGGGCTGCACCTCAGCGACCCAGCGCTCGACCGCAGCGCTGTCGCGAATGTCGCACGTCGCCTGGGTGAGGCCGACCATCTCGTGGCCCGCTGCACCTCCGGCGTCGACAAGATCACCGCCGAGCTGCCCGCGGGCGCCGAACACCAGGTACTTCAGCGCAGCACCCCTGACAGCGAACGGTACGAGGACTCGCGAGCCACGCCGAGCGTCAGAGCTCGACCCGCGAGTGGTCGCCGAGCATCAGGCGCACCGCCGTCGGACGCGCCGGGGATTTGCAGACCTCGCACTCCTTCCCGATGAGCGAACCGTCGATCTTCCCGGAGATGTCGTGGATCCGCGTGCCCTCGAGGACGATGCTGTTCTCGATCTCCGCGTTGCGCACGACGCAGTCGAAATAGATCGACGTGAACGGACCGATGTAGGCGTTGTCGACCACCGTGCCGCTGCCGATGATCGCCGGCCCGCGCACAACGCAGTTGCGCAGCGTCGCTCCCTCCTCCACCACCACCTTGCCGTGGAGGCGCACATCCTCGCCGACGGTGCCGTCGCACCGGGCCTCGAGGGTGTCGAGGATCATCCGGTTTGCTTCGAGGATGTCATCGAGGCGGCCGGTGTCCTTCCACCACCCCTCGATGATGTGGGGCAGCACGCGCTTGCCGGTGTCGATCATGCGCTGGATGGCGTCGGTGATCTCCAGCTCCCCACGCGGGCTCGGCTCGATGGCATCGATCGCCTCGAAGATCAAGGGCGAGAAGAGATAGACGCCGACCAGCGCAAGGTCGGAGCGCGGCACCGACGGCTTCTCCACGAGCGAGATCACCCGGCCGTCCTCGAGCTCCGCGACGCCGAATCGCTGCGGCTCGGGAACTCGCGCCAGCAGGATCATGGCGTCGGCTTCGGAGCGCGTGAATTGGTCGACCAGCGTGCCGATCCCCTGGGCGATCAGGTTGTCGCCGAGGTACATGACGAAGCTGTCCCCGGCGAGAAAGTCGCGAGCGATGCCCACGGCGTGCGCAAGCCCGAGCGGCGCCTCCTGAGGGATGAAGGTGATGCTGGCGCCGAATCTCGACCCGTCGCCGACCGCCGCGCGGACCTCCTCGGCGGTGTCGCCCACGATGATCCCGATGTCGTGGATCCCCGCCTGGGTCAGCGCATCGATTGCGTAGAAGAGAATCGGCCGGTTGGCGACGGGGATGAGTTGCTTCGCGCCGGTGTGGGTGATCGGCCGCAGCCGCGTCCCCTTGCCGCCGCTGAGGATGAGCCCCTTCACCGGGATCCCGGTGGTCGCATAGCCGCAGGGTACCAGCAGGTCCCGGGGTCAGCCCATCGCGCAACGGACCGGCAACGACGTCGGATGCGCCCGTGGCGGTGGTGGTGACACTGCAACGCGGCGCAAAGATCGGTCTGACGAACACGGCAAACGCCCTGAATGCCACTACGCTCTGTCGTGGCGACGCTCCGAGAGGGGGAGCGCCGCTCCTACCCCTTGTAGGATGCGCCGATGGGTCGCCATCTCATCACGAGCGCCTTGCCGTACATCAACGGGGTCAAGCACCTGGGCAACCTGGTCGGCTCGATGCTCCCCGCCGACGTCTACGCGCGTCACATGCGCCTGCGCGGGCACGAGGTCCTGTTCATCTGCGCGACCGACGAGCACGGCACCCCTGCCGAGCTCGCCGCGGCGGCCGCCGGGCTCAGCGTCGCCGACTACTGCGCGGAGCAGCACGAGATCCAGGCCGACCTCGCGCGCCGTTTCGGGCTCTCCTTCGATCACTTCGGACGCAGCTCGTCGGCGCAGAACGCGGAGTTGACGAGGCATTTCGCCGAGCAGCTCCGGGCCAACGGGATGCTCGAGGAGCGCGTCACCGACCAGGTGTACTCGCTGGATGACGAGCGCTTCCTCCCTGATCGCTACATCATCGGCACCTGCCCTCACTGCGGGTACGAGCGCGCCAACGGGGACCAATGCGAGAACTGCGCGCGGCTGCTCGAGCCTTCGGACCTGATCAATCCACGCTCCGCGGTGTCGGGCAGCACGAGGCTCGAGGTCCGCGCCACTCGGCACCTGTTCATCCGCCAGTCACTCATGGCGGACCGGGTACGTGAGTGGATCGACTCGCATGCCGACTGGCCGATCCTGGTGACCTCGATCGCGAGGAACTGGCTCAACGTCGGGCTGGAGGATCGGAGCATCACCCGAGACCTCAAATGGGGGATCCCGGTGGGATGGCCGGGGTTCGAGGGCAAGGTGTTCTACGTGTGGTTCGACGCGCCGATCGAGTACATCGGGGCGACCAAGGAATGGGCCGACCTCGATCCGACGGCTCGGAACTGGCGGTCGTGGTGGTTCAACGCCGACGACGTCCGCTATACCGAGTTCCTCGGCAAGGACAACATCCCCTTCCACACCATCAACTTCCCGATCACGATCATGGGGTCGGGTGAACCGTGGAAGCTCGTCGACTACATCAAGGGCTTCAACTACCTGACCTATCAAGGCGGTCAATTCTCGACCAGCCAGAAACGGGGCGTCTTCATGGATGCCGCCCTCGACATTCTTCCCGCCGACTTCTGGCGGTATGCGCTGCTCGCGGCGGCGCCGGAGTCGGACGACAGCGAGTTCACGTGGGAGAACTTCGCGAATACCGTCAACAAGGACCTCGCCGGCATCTTTGGCAACTTCGTGCAGCGGATCCTGAAGCTGACGGAAAAACTCTTCGGGCTGACCGTGCCCGCCGGTGGCGAACCCGGACCGGAGGAGGCAGAGCTCGCCGCATCCCTCGACGCCGCCCTCGTGACCTACGCCGCAGAGATGGACGCGATGCGCTTCCGGCCGGCTGCCTTCGCGTTGCGGAGCCTTTGGACGCTCGGGAACCAGTACCTCGACCGCTGCGCTCCCTGGCATGAGGCCGACACGGGCCGGGTCGCCTGCATCCTGCGCACCGCGATCAACGTCGCCCGTATCGAGGCGATCGTGTCGGCTCCGTTTGTCCCATTCGCCTGCGAGCGGCTGGCCGTCTCGCTCGGGCTCGTCGCGGGCGAGCGCTCGTGGCCGGGACCGGCTGGTGAGGAATTGCGAACGCTCGGCCCCGGCCGGACCCTGCTCATCGGCGACCCGCTGTTCCCGAGGATCGGCGACCGCAGCACTCTGGCCGCATGGGTTGCGGAGATGGAGCAGCGATTCGGCGGCACATCCTGACGTTCGATCCTTCTGACGCGTTAGTAACCTTTTCGACAGGTCGTCGCGGTATTCTGTCGCGTACCGATGAACACTGATTTCCCGGAGCCACCGCCGCCTCCGCCGCCGGTTGAACCCGCGGGCAAGCCAGGGAGCCGCCTGCGCCTTTTCGGGATCGGGCTGGGCATCGCCATTGCAGGCGCGACCGCGGGCTTGATCGTGACCCATGCTTCGTCACCCCCGGCGGCGAACACCACGGCGGCCGCGACAACGCCGGGCGCTTCACCCGCCGCTCACAAGCCGTCGTTCGGCGGCCATGGCCGCTTCGGGCCTGAGTGCGGCGCGCCGTTCATGGGCGCCGGCTTCGAAGGTCCGTCCTTCTTCGGCGGTGGGTTCTGCGGCGGCGAGACCGGCACCGTGACCAAGATCAGCGGCTCCACCCTGACACTGAGAACGCTGGCCGGTACCGTCACGATCACCACCACGTCGTCCACCACCTACAGCCGCGAAGAGCAGCAGGTGAAGTTGAGCGCCGTCAAGGTCGGTGACGTTGTCGCGGTTCGCGGCACGCGCACCGGGACTTCACCCACCGCGACATCGCCGATCGCCGCAACCGAAATCACCATCGAGGTACCGAGCGTCTCCGGGCGTGTGCAGTCGGTCAGCGGCACCACCGTCACGCTGGTCACCGCTGACGGGCAGCTCGAGACCGTGAGCCTCTCAAGCTCGACCGCATATCACGGCATCCGTGGCGCCTCGGCGACCTTGAGCTCGATCAAGACCGGCGTCTACATCGTCGCCCAGGGAACGAAGGTCGACCTCACCACGCTCAATGCGGACAACGTTGAGGTGCTCGGAGTGTTGAGCTTCACGCCCCATGCCTTCCCGGGTCATACCGGGACGATGCCCGTGCCGGCGCAGCCCGGGGGATCGACGAACACCGTCTAGGGCCACGGGTGGATCCGGCGGAGCCGAGCCCCATCATGGTGACCGCTGCCGCATCGCGCGCGCCCGACGGCGCAGCTCGCGGCGCTGCTCGGCCTTCGCTCGAAGATCGCGCGCGTTGTCGAGGCGCTCCTGCTCGCGTTCGAGCTTGCGTTTGGACTCGAGTCGCGCCAGCACCGTCGGATCGCCGGCTGCCGCCGCGCGCACCGCGCATCCAGGCTCCTGTTCATGTTTGCAATTGCGGAACCGGCACTGCGCCGCAACCTCCGTGAGGTCACCGAACACCTCATCGATACCAGCCCCGGCGTCCCAGAGGCCGATCTCCCGAGTGCCAGGGGTGTCGATGATCAGGCCGCCGCCCGGCAGCTCGATGAGCTCCCGGCGCGTGGTGGTGTGCCGTCCCTTGCCGTCCGAGCGGACCTCGCCCGTCGCGAGCGCCTCGTTGCCGGAGAGCCGGTTCACGAGCGTCGACTTGCCGGTCCCGCTCGGGCCGACCAGGACGCCGACCATGCCTTCGAGCAATACCTCGCGCAAACGGGCAAGGCCGGCGCCGGAGGCGTTGACCGCGATGACCTCGGTTCCCGCCGCGACCGATCGTGCGGCCCGCAGATCGGCTTCGACCTCGGCGCTGAGGTCGGACTTGGTCAACAGGACGACCGGTGCCGCGCCGCTCGACCATGCCATCGCCAGCGCACGTTCGATGCGCCGCAATTTCAGCGAGGCGCCGAGCGCGACGGTGATGAAGACGAGATCGATGTTCGCCGCCACGGCCTGACCGGCGGTGGCGACACCGGCAGCGCGACGCATCAGGACGCTCCGTCGGGGCAGCAGATGCACCGCGATACCGTCCTCGATGACCAGCCAGTCGCCGGTCGTGATGCCGCCATCGTCGGGGACGCCGGAGAGCGTGGGAGCAAGCGAGACACGCTGCTGTCCAGCATCAGTCAGGATCGTGACGACGCGCCCGTCGACACGGATGACGAGGCCACGATGGCCGTCACTTGTGGCCTCAGCGAAGGCCGATTCGAGGGGGCCGTTCCACCCTAGCGCGGTGAGACGGCGAGGATCGTGAGGCAAGTTGGAACTCCATGCTGCAGTGAGAGCCCGGAGCCCCGATTGCAGCCCCGCACCAGCGTCTGGCGCGGAGTTCAGCGGACGATCAGGCGGCGGAGCCGCCGGGCACGACGTCGATGGTGAGCGCTGCAGGCGCAATCGCAAGTGCCATGGCTGGTGCCCTCCAATCGTCGTGTGGATCTATCGCCCGCATCGTACCGCAGGCGCCGTGTCCGCGCATCAATGCGCCCGGGTGGCACGCATCACGAGGAACGAGGTCACGCTCGCGAGCACGAGCCCACCGGCGACGTCAGCGAGGTAGTGCTGCTTGACGAGGACGGTGGAGGCAACGATCAGCGCCGTCCAGATCGCGGCGGCGACGCCGATCCTCCGGTCGAAACGCCACCAATGGACGGCGATGATCGTCGAGAGCGACGTGTGCAGGCTCGGGAAATCGTTGTACGGGTGATCCGCCGCGTAGATGCTCCGGATCATCCCGGAGAACGGATCCGTGCCGGTGATCGCCGGCCGCGCGATGTACGACTGGAGGAAGAAGTAAAAGGCGTAGCTGATGAACCAGACGATGATCATCGTCAGTGCCGCCGACCGGTAGACGCGCACGCGCAAGAACAGGAGCACGAGCAGGCTCACTCCGATGTACGGGATGAGCGACACATACGGAATGGCGAAGATGGGCAGAACCGGCAGGGCTCGATCCAGTGGCGTCTCCAGGAAGACGCGATACGGCCCGTGGTTGAGGGAGTCGTAGATGAGGTTCGTGCCCAGGATCGCGGGGATGAGCAGCAGGCTGACGATCAGCGCCCAGCCGCGTTCCGCGAGGATCCCCTTCTGGAACTGCGAGCCCAGTCGCGGTGACGTTGGGGCGGCCGCTGTCTGGCTCATGTGCCTTCTCCCGTTGGCCCGTTGCGGTAGCAGCCTACAGCCGGAACGTCCCGTTTGCGAGCGGCGGGTACCATGTACGGGACGCGGGAGTAGCTCAGTTGGTAGAGCGCTAGCCTTCCAAGCTGGATGTCGCGAGTTCGAGTCTCGTCTCCCGCTCCGATCCGGCCGCTTCGGTCGTCCAGACGGCTGACGGGGTCATGGCCGAGCAGACCCTTTCGACGTTACCTCCTCACGCTTCTTCGCCAGCTCCTGGAGCCGATCCCACGCCGGCGACGAGACGCCGGCCAACGCCTCGATCAGTTGAGCGATCTTCAGGTCTGGGGCAAGCCCTGCGCCGCGTGTGCGGTCTCCCCCGTCACTCACGTGCGCCTCTCGCGCATGGGGTCTTCTGCACGCCGACACGCATCAACGGGCAATCGCTCTCGGGCGTTCCCGGCTTGCGGAGGTTGGTGACCAATTCTGTGGCGAGGGTCGATGCCTTTCGAGACCGCTCCTTTTAGCGCACGGCCTTTTTGACGAGCGCCGTGATCTTGGCCTCTTCAGTGGCAGTCAACTCGCTCAGCGCGTACTGAATGGGCCACATGGCGCCGTCGTCGATTTTCGCCTTGTCGCTGAAGCCGAGCGTTTGGTATCTGACTTTGAACTTCCCTGCGTTCTGGAAGTAACAGATCACATTGCCGTCCTTGGCGTATGCGGGCATTCCGTACCACGTTTTCGGCGTGAGAGCCGGTGCCGCGGCTGTGATCAGTGCGTGGACCTTCTTGGCAATGGCGCGATCCGGCTCCTGCATCTTGGCGATAGCCGCAAGCAGTTCCGTTTTCCCATCCGCCTTGGCCGCCTCGGCCTTGAGCTCCCGGACACGCTCGCGCGCCGCCGCTTTTTCTTCGGCGCTGAATCCCGCGGATGCCGTGCCGGTCGTGCTGCGATTCGCCCGTTTCTGAGTGGTTTTGGTTGCCGTTTTGGTTGGGGCCATACTTCGCGCTCCCATTCGAGAGTTTGACGAGAACGATCTTGAGTCTATTGCCACGGTGGCTGGCGACGCTGGTACGTGCTTTGGTGGTGGAAATGCAACGCCAGCTCGGACGGCTGGCCGTGTCGCACTGACATAGTCTGCAGATGGTTCACAACGTTGCTCTGGTTCTCGGCGGCGGTGGGGCTGCCGGAAATGCGTGGGAGATCGGTGTCATCGCGGGCCTGGCCGAAGCTGGTGTCGATATGACAGAGGCCGCCGATTTGGTGGTCGGCACCTCGGCCGGTGCCACCGCGGCAGCGCAAATGCGCAGCGGCATACCGCCCGCCGAACTGTTGGCCTCGGTGCTGTCCCCGCCGCTTCAACCGGTCGGACAGAACCGGGAACGGCCGCCGTCCCTGCCAATGGCGACGGTGTTCGAGCGGATGAGGGCCATCGGTGCCGCCGCCACCTCGGCAGCCGATCTGCAACGTGCGATGGGCGCGTTCGGGTTGGAGAGCGACTCCATACTCGGACCCGGGGCGGAACAGCGGCGCGCGATGGTCGCCGCCCGATTGCCCCGCCGTGAATGGCCGGAAAGGCCGATGATCGTGGTGGCCGTCAATGCGCAGACGGGCGAGTTGGCTGCGTTCGACCGCGAATCCGGCGTCGAATTGGTGGACGCGGTCACGGCGAGCACCGCCCTGCCCGGTCTGGTCCCCACCGTCAGCATCAACGGCGCGCGCTACATCGACGGTGGCGTGCGCTCCCCCGACAACGCCGACCTTGCCTCGGGCTATGCGCACGTCGTGGTGCTCTCGCCGTTGGGCGGACGGAGCGGGACACCACCGGATGGCCAGTTCGAGGGCTTGCGCAGACCACCGGGGGCGGACCTGGCAAGCCAGGTCGAGGCATTGCGCAAGGGGGGCAGCCGCGTCGAGGTGATCACGCCGGACGCCGATTCCCGAACCGCAATGGGGACGAACCAGCTGGATCTCGCGACCCGCATCCCCGCCGCCCGTGCCGGCTTCGCCCAAGGCAAGCAGGAAGCGACCCGCCTGACGTTCCTCTGACGATTGCACGCCGACGCACGGCGCCAGTCTCCCGCTCCATTGATCCATTCCGCCTGATCTGAGTTGAACCGTTTGCGGGCAGCAGCTCCACCGGTCAGGAGATCTTGCGGCGGTAAATGACCATGGCGAAGGTGTACGCGACGATGAGGATGCCGGTGCACCAGGCAAGCGCGGTCCAGATGTCGGTGCCGACCGACTGCTGTGTCAAGAGGTCGCGGATCGCGTTGACGATGGACGTCACCGGTTGGTGCTCGGCGAAGGCGCGCACCGGGCCGGGCATGGTTTTGGTGGGCACGAATGCCGAGCTGAGGAACGGCAGGAAGATGAGTGGATAGGCGAACGCGCTCGCGCCGTCCGCGGACTTCGCGGAGAGACCAGGGATGACCGCGATCCACGTCAATGCGAGGGTGAAGATCATCAGGATGCCGGCGACTGCGAGCCACGCGAAGACTCCCGCCCCCGAGCGGAAGCCGATGAGGAGGGCGACGAGCACGACGACCACGAGCGAGATCAGATTTGCGACCAACGAGGTGAGTACATGCGCCCACAGCACGGACGACCGTGCGATCGGCATGGACTGGAATCGTTCGAAGATACCGGTCTTCATATCCAGGAAGAGTCGGAATCCTGTGTAAGAGATGCCGGAAGCAATCGTGATGAGCAGAATGCCCGGCAGCAGGTAGTTCACATACGAGTGCGACCCTGAGTTGATCGCGCCGCCGAACACGTAGACGAACACCAGCATGAAGGCGATCGGCATGATCGTGGTCGTGATGATGGTGTCCAGGCTGCGCGTGATGTGGCGCAGCGATCGTCCCGTCAGGACGGCGGTGTCGCCGAAGAAATGCTTGGTCATCGTTGCTCCCTACTCGCCCGCGCCTGCAGCTGCCGTCATTGCCGGGCCGTGCTTGCCGCCACCACCGACGATGGCGAGGAAGACGTCCTCGAGAGTCGGCTGCTTCTCGACGTATTCGACCTTGGCGGGAGGCAGCAGCTGCTTGAGCTCGGCCAGCGTGCCGTTGACGATGATCCGACCCCCGTGGAGGATCGCGATCCGGTCTGCGAGATGTTCGGCTTCATCCAGATAGTGCGTCGTGAGCAGCACGGTGGTGCCGTGCCGGGCGAGCTCCTTGACGGCTTGCCACACCTCGATGCGCGCCTCGGGGTCGAGCCCGGTCGTCGGCTCGTCGAGGAAGATCACCTGCGGATTCCCGACGAGGCTCATCGCGATGTCGAGGCGGCGACGCATGCCACCCGAATACGTCGACACCTTCCGCGCGGCGGCATCGGTCAGCGAGAAACGCTTGAGCAGGTCATCCGCGATCTCGCGCGGGTCCTTGAGGTGCCGCAATCGGGCCACCAGGACGAGGTTCTCCCGCCCGCTGAGGATTTCGTCGACGGCCGCGGACTGTCCGGTGAGACTGAACAACTCGCGCACGTCCGCACCCTGCGTGGCGACATCGAAGCCGTTGACGCTGGCCGTGCCCGCGTCGGCCCTGAGCAGCGTGGACAGGATGTTCACGACCGTGGTCTTGCCCGCCCCGTTCGAGCCGAGCAGGGCGAAGATGCTGCCCCGCGCCACGTCGAAGTCCACGCCGCGCAGCACCTCCAGCTTCTTGTACGACTTCTCCAGTCCCTGCACGTGGATGACGTGCTGTGACGTCATCAGTCCGCCCTCTCTTCTTTTCCTGCGTCTTCTCCGGCGGCTCGCTCAATGGCGCTGATCAGGCGATCCCGCTCCCGGGTTCTCCAGTGCCCATCCGGGTAGTTCCGAACGAACGCCTCGAGGAACTCCACGGGGTCCTCCCCGACGATCTCGCGAATCGGGGTCCGGTTCGCCGCGCTCTGCTCGAACAGGTCGAGGAGGTCCTCGAACATTGAGGCGGCGCCGGCGCCGTCCCCGCCCGGCCCGGCGTACATCAGGTACCGCTCGAGCGCCTCGACCGCCGTGCGATAGCTCGCGGGAAGCTGTCGCGTGCGCGCTTTGTGCTGCCGCCATTGCCCCTTCTCGCCGATCACCTTTTCGATGAACTTGTTCATCCGCCTCCTCCATGGAGCTGTTGGAGTTGTCCCGCGAGGAAGCTCCACGCCCTCCAGAACTCTTCGAGATATTCCCGTCCCTTCGCGTTGAGCGAATACACCTTGCGCGGCGGCCCCTTCGCGGACGCGACCTTCTCGACGTCGACCAAGCCCTTGTGCTCGAACCTGACGAGCAGGGCGTAGACGGTGCCTTCGGCGATGTCGGGGAAGCCCTGCGCCCGCAACCGTGCCGTGATCTCGTAGCCGTACGCGGGCCCCACGGCCAGGATCGCGAGCACGATGCCCTCGAGCGTGCCCTTGAGCATCTCCGTCATCTGCTTCCCCACGGAACCTCCTCGGACTACTCAGCGCTATTGACTACTGGTACATAGTAGCACTGACTAGCGGCGTGGCAAGGTCCACGTTTCGGGAGCCGGCACGCCTCCCGCTATCCTTCGCGAGGCTACGGCAGGATCTCGACGTACCCGTCGGTTCCATTGACGCGGATCCGCTGCCCGTCTCGGATCAGCCGGGTGGCGTGCTCCACGCCCACGACGGCCGGCAAGCCGTACTCCCGTGCGATGACTGCGCCATGGGTCATGAGGCCACCAACTTCGGTCACCAGGCCTCCGATCGACACGAACACCGGTGTCCAGCTGGGGTCCGTGTACGCGGTGACCAGAATGTCGCCGGGTTCGAGATCGGCCTCCGACATGTCGTGAATGAGGCGGGCCCGCCCCTCGATGATCCCGGCGGAAACCGGTAAGCCGACCAGCGCACCGGCCGGCACGTCATCTCGGCGGTACGCCCCGGCGACGACCTCGCCATCCGACGTGAGCACCCGGGGCGGCGTGAGCGCCTGATACGACCTGAACGCGTCCTTGCGCCGTTGGATGAGCTGGTCGTCCGCGTTGTTCGAGCGCACGACCTCGTGCAACTCCTCGAACGTGAGGTAGAAGATGTCCTCCTTCTCACGAAGCACACGCGCCTGCACGAGGCGCCCCGCCTCTGCCAGCAACGCTTGCTTGTACACGAAGTAGCGGCTGACCATGCCGTACTTCGGATACTCCCTGTACCCGATGAAGGTACGGACGCGGTCGATCTTCCGCTTGGCCTCTTCGGATTTCTGCTCTCCGTCCGGCAAGGCCCGCAAGCGCTCCAGCACGTCCTGCTCCTTCTCGCGCGCCTCCTGCAGCCCTTGCTCGAAGCGCCGCTCGCCGGCACCCGGCTCGAAGTTCTTGATGTTGCCGAGGATCACGGGCACGAGCGTGGTGGGGCGTTCGGTCCAGCGCGGCCTCGTGATGTCGATCTCGCCGACACAGCGCATCCCGTACTTGTCGAGGTAGGCCCGGACGGCGTCCCGCGCTTCCCGCCCGCCCGCGAGTTCGGCCAGCCCGTCCAGGAAATCCTCGTCCCCCTCGACGCGTTGCAGAAAGGCGACCACCCCCGGATGTCGCCGGATCACGTCGGCGACATCGAGGAGCGCCAGCCCCATCTCTGACGTCACGTTGTTGGGGACGGACTGCGTGAGCGTGTCGGCCGCGTTCTTCTCGCCCAGCCACACCTCCAGCTGCTCGTTGAGCCACCACGTGGCCTCCATGGCCGACATGAACACCTGATGGCTCTGCGGATCGAAGAGGATCCGCCTCAGCTCCTGGATGTCCGCAAGGATGAAGTCGAGCAGCGCGGAGCCGGACTTCCCACGGATGTCGCTCTTCAACCTGGCAATGGAAGCCTCACTGCGCTCGATCAGCCCAGTGACGATGGCCGGATCGGTCTCGATGGGGGCGGGTATGCCGCCACCGGGTGGGGAACCTGGACTCTCATCCCGGAGGGTGGGAATGAAGTCGTCGCGTTCGAGGATGGTCCGTAGCGCGTCCCCGACCAGGGGGTCGCCTTTACCCATCACCTCCAAGAGGCGGGCGCGCCGCCCTGGCGACGCGAGGTCCGAGGCGACATCGACGAAGAGCCTCCCACCGGCCACGTACATCGGCCGAGGTGTGGTCATCTGCCAGAAGGAGAGCCCCAGCGGCTTCATGGCGTCGGTCATCATCTGCGCGTGACCGACGGACACAAAGACATGGTTCTCTTGGTCTCCGGTCGCGGGGATGGGGAACAGTGTGGTGATCGGCCGGCTCTGGACGATTTGGAAGCCTTCGTCAACCAAGCACCATTCGATGTCCTGGGGACGCCCGAAGTGCGCTTCGATCCGGCGTCCCAGCTGGGCGAGTTGCACGACCTGCGCATCCGTCAGCGCGGGCTGCTCCTGACGCTCCGGCTCGATCGCCAGTTCCTGCGTTCCGCCTGCCGGGAGGGCGTGGATCGCAAGCCGCTTGGTGGCGATCGCTTTGGCGACGACCTCACCGTCCCGCACCTTGTAGGCGTCCGCGTTCACCAGGCCTGACACCAGGGCCTCGCCGAGGCCGAAGGTGGCCTCCACGGAGACGACCTTCCGGTTTGACGTGACGGGGTCGGCCGTGAAGAGGATGCCGGCAGCCTCCGGAAAGACCATCTCCTGCACGACCACGGCCATCTGGACCCTCCGATGATCGAAGCCGTTCCGCAGGCGGTAGGTCACGGCACGCTCGGTGAAGAGCGACGCCCAGCACCGGCTGATGTGCTCGAGGATCGCCGCCGGCCCCACGATGTTCAGGTATGTGTCCTGCTGGCCTGCGAAGGAGGCCGCCGGCAGGTCCTCTGCCGTCGCGCTCGAACGGACGGCGTAAGCGGCTTGCTCGCCGAGCCGGGCGAGCGCGAAGGTCATCGCCGCCGCCAGGTCGTCGGGGGATGGCGATCCCTTCGAGGGTCCGGCGGATCTCCGCGCTCAGCGTGCGGATCGCCTCCCGGTCGTCCACGTTCGTGCGCGACAGCCGATCGAGCCGTTCGGCGATGGCCGGCGCTTCCGCCACGATCCGCCGAAAGGCGTCGGTCGTCACGCAGAAGCCAGGCGGCACACGAATGCCTTCGATCCGCGAAAGCTCCCCGAGGCGCGCGCCCTTGCCGCCAACGATTGCGGCCTGCGTCTGGTCGATCTCCTCGAAACCGAGCACGTAGCTGCCCATCCGTCCACCTTTCGCTGCAGCCCCCTCGGGCCTCTCTCATTCCTGCTGCGGTCGCGCTGACCGCCTGCCGGCCGGCTTGTGGCATGCAGTCTCACCACACAGGGGGCCCTTGCAGCAAGACCCCCACCGTCGTATACGATTGGTAACGGCGGGGAGGACGAACCGGTTCGTGGCCATGCCGAGGCATCGCCCGCCCGGCCTTTCGGGGTCTGGGTCGCTGATACCTTCGGGCAGCGCTGCCTTCATCCTCCTGAAAGGGTGGATGCGTCAGGCTTGAAATCCCCCCCTCTGAGAGAGTCGCTGCACCCGGGTCCAATCCCGCGGAACGGCAACTCTTTCTTCATGACCGGATCGGCGCCAACTCGCGCCACAGAAAGGCGAATGGTCGCCGTCGACCGAGAATCACGGGGGAACCTCGCTCAGCTCGAGCAGATGCCCGTCGGGGTCGCGAAAGAAGCAACGGACCTCATATCCGTGATCAACCGGCGGGGTGAGGAAGACCGCCCCGCGAGCCAGCAAGGTGGCGTAGACCGCACGGCAGTTCTTGACCCGGAAGGTCATCTCGGCACTGACCCGGTCCGGGTCGTCAGGCGGCGTGAAGGTGATGGTTGGCTTGTCGGCCGTTGGGCCGCCCGGTGTCACGAGCAGGAGCCATACGCCGGCAAGTCGGAAGACGGCGCTGGTACCGCCGTACTCGCGAACCAGATCTGCTCCGACGACATCGCGGTAGAAGCCGATGGCGCGAGCGACGTCCGAGACAACGAGCAACTGGGTCAGCTCGGAGCTGCCCGGGAACTCCGCCGCGACGATCGGATCAGTCACAGAAACCAATGCATCTCGCTTCGCATCCATTGTCCCACCGACCCCGGGCCGTCGTGACAAGACCCGGATGCATGGAAAGCTGCCCGCTCCGCGGAAGATTCGGCGTGTCGACGCGACGAATACAATCCACTGCGCGCGTCTGAGGGGACGATCGGCGATGTCGAGGGCGCTGCCGGCTCGACCTAAGCCCGCAGACCCGCGATCAACCACTCGTAGGCGGGCACGACGCTCGGCTGAGCGGGCCATCCGTTGATCGCCCCAATCAGCTGCCAATAGCGCTCCACGCGCCGGTCGCTGAACGCCGCCAGCCGGTCGGCCAGCTCGGCTCGGTACGCGGCGTCGTCGCTGCGACCCGCCGCGGTACTGAAGTGGGCGACCAGTTCACTCACGATCCCCGCGCCCTCCGCCGAACCTGGGGAGATCCCGCGAATCACCGCGGCGCCCGCCTTCTCCATCGCCGCCTCGCTCCCAGCGCCGATTGCGGCGCCGGGCTCGGCGGCTTCGGAGGTGGTTCGCCGGCGTGCTCCTTCCGCAACCATCTCGCGAACCCGCCCGCGGAAGCTCCCATCCTCAACGAGCTCGGCGAGCTCGATCCAGGCATCGATCTGAGCCCCGGAGGGCTCCGGCGGCAGCATGGGCAGGGCTGCACGCATGCGCTCCGCGAACGGATCGTCCTCGTGGTCCGCGAAGACCGCGGTGAGGAACGCCTCCATCATGCGCTTGGCCTCATCGGCGGAAGCTCGTGCAAAAGCAGTCATACGGTGTATCTCCTCGGGTCGAGGGCCCCTCCGAGCGAGCGCCCGGAGCACCGCCCGACGCAGCTTCAACTGGTGGATATGCAGGTCGATAGCGTTTGCGTGGGCTGCGGCGACCGACTCGAGCGACGTGCGCGTTTCCGCGACGCGGCTGATGCTTGCCAGGTCCACTCCGAGTTCACGAAGTGTCCGCACGAGCTCGAGCCGCGCCAACCCGGCGGCGTCATACCGTCGGTATCCGGCTTCCGTCCGGCGCACCTCGGGCACCAGTCCGATGTCCGAGTAGTACCGGATCGTCTTGACGGGGAGGCCCGTCAGCTTCGCCAGCTCGCCGATCGAGAAGTCCATCTGACGACCTTGAGCCCTCCAGTCACTGGAGAGTCAAGGGTCCGCTTGCGGGGAGCGCCCTCGCGCAGATCGAGCCCACGCCCATCGATCAGCGATGTGTCGGCTTGCGGACCGACAAAGCCCTGGTCCCGCCCTCAAGCTCAGCGTTCTCGGAGACAAGGGCGGGGTGCGCTCCCAACTCACTTGCGTACTGCGTCGATCGGCCTTCGAGAAGCGACGGAGCCGCATGTGTGCTCCACGATCTTGACGGGTATGGCCGCCGGAGCGTCTCTCCCCCTCCTGCTTCTGGCGGCCATACCTCGATCGTCGGCATCGCGAACCCGGGATAATACGGCGACCGACTCGTGTCGTCCCCACAGATTCCAACCGAGGAGCGCGCAGATGGCAAAGATCGAAGCGCTGACCACTGAAAAGGCAGCCGAATTCGGGCACACGTTGATCCGGTGGCTGACCGACGAAGATCCTGCCGGTGTGGCGCACTTCTTCCCCTTCCTCGATCCGCACGCCGTCAACGACCGTGAAGCCTCCGAGATCGGTCGCGCCGTCCTCGAAGATATCGTCGCCGAACGATTCGTGGAGTAGGGCGCGGGGCGCTACGCTAGATGGCGCCGGGCGTGGCGGTGGGCGCCGGTGTCGACCCGCCTCCGCCCCCAAAGCCGCCCGTCGGCTGAGCCGTCGTCAAGCTCGACCAGGCGACGGCGCCGGTGGGAGCGCTCACCACTGGAGCCGTGCCCCAGGCGCTGAACTTGGTCGTGAAGCTGAGCACGACGCCACCGCCCGAGACGGTTGACGCGTAGGTGATCGGCAGGTCGGAACTCGGGGCGATGTCGAGCGATCCCGTGCCGGGCGGGAGACCGTTGGCCGACGGGACGATCCCGGAGATCCTGGTCGCCGCGACACCTCCGCCAACCGTGATCCTGGCGCTGGACTGAGGGGCCAGCGGCAGCTGCGTCGCCTGGCTGTCGGTCGTGATGCCAGGTTGGAGCACGGTGTACGGACCGTTGCCGGCCACCACCGAAACCCATTTGCTCACCTCGCCAGGGGCTGTCGCCGCGCTCACGCCGAGCTGGTCCTCCAGCGCGGGGAGGTTGCCCTCGAAGTACACGGTCGTGCCCACGAGGAGCAGCGTGAACTGCTCGGTGCCGAAGCTCGAGTCGAAGGTGATCGCCTGCCGTCCACCCGACTGACCGGCATCGCCGACGATGGTCTGAGCGTCGGCGCCGGTGGAAACCGCGAAGTAGTGAAAGCCGCTCGATCCCCGGGTGGCCGCGATCGCCTGCTGGTAGAGCGCCCTGGCCTCGGCCGCCCCCGATTGCGTGCCGGGCGCAGCGGTTGGGGCGGCCGACGGTGATTGATTGCCCTGGACGTGGCGCACCAGGAGCACGCCGCCCACACCGACCGCGGCGGCCACGATCCCGGTGGCGACGAAGAGGGCGACGACCGCCAGGGTTCGCGAGGACCGCCTGGGTGGCATGGTTGAGGGCGTGGGTGGCCAGGCCGGTGGCTGCGGGGGGAACGCCCAGCGGTCATCGTTCATCGCACACCATGGTGCACGGTCGAGCCTTTCTTTTCGCTTGCGTGAGCATGCGTCTACTCGATACTAGCCGCCATCCGCGATGAAGGAGATGGCGATGAGCGATGCAGCCATGGAGACCGTGTTCGACCACTTCCACGCCCGGCGAAGGCGCGATCTCGACGCGATAGCAGCCGGCCTGCATCCTGACGTCGTCCACCAGGGGGTTCGTCCTGAACTCGTGTGCCATGGGCGCGGCGCCGTCGTGGAACGCATCGAGGCCTCCTTCAAAACGGTCGACACCGGCGTCGAGCGACTGGAGTTGAACGCGGCCGGCGAGAGCGTCATCGTCGGCATCGCCGGGCCTCGATTTCGGGAGATCCCGTTCCTCGACGGCGAGATCTTCATGGTCTTCACCGTGCGCGACGGGAGGATCCTGCGCATCGACGACTACCGGACCCGCGGGGAGGCCCACGCGGCCGTCGCCCTTCCGGCACCGGCGTAGCCGGCTCGAAGCAACCCTCAGCCGGCGTCGGAGCCGGCCGGCCCGCCCGGGTGCGACACGGGAGCCGAGTCGGCAGCCGGGGCGGTCTGAGTCGCCGCCGGAGCCGCGGGCTCGTCCGGCGCTGCCGTCGCGTTCACGACGCCGTCGCGAGTTTCAGCCGAAGCTTTCCGGAACTCACGGATGCCCCGCCCCATCGCGGCGCCGATATCGGGCAATTTGCCCGGGCCCCAGATGATCAGGACGATCACCAGAACGATGATGATTTCGGGGAGGTGTCCAGCGATATCCATGGCGGATTTCAGTCTACCTCGCAGTTGCGACGCGAATGCGGCGTCTGGAGTGTCGGGCGCAGGATTCGGTGGCGTGCAATCGACAAACCCGTCGAAATGGGGTTGACCGTTCGGAGCATGCCTGTTACGGTCGGGGACCGGTCAAACCCAGTTCGCGTCCATCTCACGGAGGCCCTTGTTGCTCGCTCGCCGCGTGTCCCTCGTCGCCGCTGCCGGCGCGATCGCACTGCTGGTGGCCGGCTCCCCTTTCAGCCAGGGTCACGTCCTTGCTGACCAATTCACCCAACAGATCCAATCGCTCTCCGTCCAGGCGAGTGCGATCAGTCGCGCGATTGCTTCACTGAGCAGTGCCAGTTCGGCCGCCCTCGGGAATGCGCTTGCATCCGAGCAGGCAATCGCGCACACCCAGGCGCAACTGGCGCAAGCACAATCGGAGCTCGACCAGGCGAACAAGAACCTGGCAAATACGAGCGCGCAACTGCAGATCGTTCACAGCGAATACACAATCGATCAGGCCGAGCTTGCTCAAATCCTCAAGCACGTCTATGAGCTGACCGACGACGGCTCCGTCACCGCGATCCTCGTGGACAGCAAGAGCTTCATCGACGCAATGGATGCGCTCACGAGCGCAGATCAAGTGAGCGCCCGCGTGCAGCAACTGGTGACTCAGATCCAGGGAAAGCGCGACCAACTGGACGCGCTTCAGAAGCAGCAGGTACAGGGTCAACAGCACGCGAATGCGCTCGTCGGCAGCCTCCAGACGCTGGCCGGTCAACAGCAAAGCGAGGAACTCGCATACCGCCAGGAGGCATCGTCACTGAAGGGCAAGGCGGCCACACTGCTGGCGCAACTCCAGGGCGTGCAATCGAAGATCGTCGAGGTGCGTCGCGAGCAGGAAGCCGCAGCGGCCGCCGCGGCCGCGGCCGCCGGCGCCGGCGCTGCGCACGTCATCGGGAATGCACTGCGGCCCTTTGCGTTCGGCCCACGCCAGGACGACTACCCGTGGGGACAGTGCACCTGGTACGCGGCGTCGCTGCGCAACGTCTATTGGAGTGGGAACGCGTGGGAGTGGGCCGCCACCGCACGCGCCTACGGTCAGCCCGAGGGGATGAGGCCGCGCGTGGGGAGCCTTGTGGTGTTCGGCCCCGGTAACGGCTACAGCGGCTTCGGGCATGTCGCGTATGTGGTCTCCGTCCAGGGTCCGTCGAACTTCACCGTGGATGAGGCGAACATGCTCGGACTCGGTGTCGTCGATCAACGCTACATCGGGTCGCTGAACGACGTCGAGACCTTCATCTACTAGTCGCGTTGCCTCGTCGTGCTGTATCGGCGTGGCCGCCTGGTTGACTACCATGCACGACGATGCTGAACAAACGCTTCGAAGCCGTCCTGCAGAAGAGCCCCAACCCCGGCGGTTGGACCTACGTCGTGATGCCGGACTCGGTCGAGTACTTCGGGACGCGCGGGCTCGTCAAGGTGCGCGGCATGATCGACGGACACCCGTTCAGAAGTGCGTTCATGGCTCTGGGTGATGGCACGCACAAGCTGCCTGTCAAAGCGGACGTGCGCAAAGCACTCGGGAAGGAAGCCGGCGCGTCGGTGACGGTCCACCTGCAGGAGCGACTCGAGGGCTAGGTTGCCGGTACCACGGATCCGCCCAGATGCAATCGAGTAGACGCCCGAGACGCACCCCTGCCGCCAGCGGTCTGCTCTATGGGCTGAGCGCGTACCTGCTGTGGGGACTCTTCCCGCTCTTCTGGCCACTGCTCGAGCCGGCGAATCCGCTCGAGATCCTCGCCTGCCGCATCGTCTTCTGCTTCGTGATCGTCGCCGTGCTGCTCGCCGCGCGACGCGAGCTTGGCGGCATACGTCGCCTGGAGCGCGGCACCGTGCTTCGCCTCTGCGCCGCCGGGATTGCGATCGCCGTCAACTGGGGCGTGTACATCTGGGGCGTCAACAACGGGCACGTGATCGAGACCAGCCTCGGATACTTCATCAATCCGCTGGTGACGATCGGACTCGGCGTCGTCATCCTTCACGAGCGACTGCGCGCGGTGCAGTGGACGGCTGTCGGACTGGGCGTCGTTGCGGTCGCCGTCCTGAGCTTCGACTATGGCAGCCCGCCGTGGATTGCGCTGACCCTCGCGTGCTCGTTCGCCACCTACGGCTTCCTCAAGAAGGGAGCGCACGCCACTCCGCCGGAGGGATTGCTGATCGAGGGCGCGGTCACCAGCGTTCCGGCACTGGTCCTGCTCGCGACGCTGGCATTGGCCGGGCAAGCCACCTTTGTCGGACACGCAGCGAACATCGGGCACGTCGTGCTGCTCATCTCAGCGGGGCCGGTGACAGCAGTGCCGCTGCTCTTCTTTGCCGGCGCAGCCACCAGGCTGCCGCTGTCCACGATGGGACTGCTCCAGTACGTCACCCCGGTCATGCAGTTCGCGATCGGGGTGCTGATCCTTCATGAGACCACGTCCTTCGCCCTGCTCTGCGGGTTTGCGCTCGTCTGGATCGCGCTGGCCATCCTCGGATTCGACGGCGTTCGCCATCGGCCTCGGACGCCCGCGACGGTTGCCGCATAGCGCAACCCCGGTCAGGGCTCAGGACGCGATGGCGTTCGACCTCGCGGTCCGCCTTCCTGCTCCGTACATGGGCCGGGACGAGTACGGCTCTGTCACGCACCTTAGGCGGGTGTTTCAGCAAGTTGAGTACCACTCTGGGGAAAGTCTATGATCCGTGACCGCCGCCATCGGAACGGAGGACGCGCATATGCCGCAGTTCATGGACTTTCACGAGAACCTGAAGTTGCCCCAGGAAGCGATCGACGACATCGCTGCGGGTGCCCGGGCAGGCACGAAGGACCAGTTCGGGGTCAGACAAGTCGACCTGTACCACAACTCGGACGGAAAGGTGTACTGCCTCTTGGAAGCACCCGATGTGCAGGCAGTGCGCGATCACCACGCTGCTCTTGGGGTCGACTGCGGGGAAGTTCACCCAGTGACTGGCATCGGGTGACACCGCCGCTGACCGGAGCCGTCCGGACAGAACCCGCCGACCCCAAGACCGGCCGGCTCTCGTAATCAGCCAATAGCGGGGAATAACGCGCATTCGACCTGACGAGCCGTGTTCCCGTCACCCCCGTCGGCGCTGGCTTCAGCGCTCACCTCTGGAAGATCGAGGCGATCATTGCCCTGCTCGCCGGGTAGCGCTAATCTGGCTGAGTGCAGCGCAAGATCGCGCTCGTTCTTCGGCTGGCATCCGTGCCGGTGGGGGTAGCGGTCGGTCTCTGGACGGCGCAACTTACGCCGAGCGGATTCAATTGCCCTCCGAGGGCCCTCTGCCTCGACATCCTCTATTTTGAGAGGCCTACCTTCGCGACCTGGCAATGCGTCTTGTTTGGTGCGGGTGCCGCAGCCGTCTTGCTTCTCCTCTCCTTGGCGGTGGCGCGACTGCCTGTGAGCCGCCCCGTTTCAAACTGAGTCACTACCCGGAGCCGGCTGATCTTGAGATCGCGGTAATGCCGTGTTCCCGTCGCCGGTTGCCGCCGCTGCCCCAATAGCGGGGGATAGCGCGCCATCGACCTCTCGATCTGCGTTCCTTCACGGTAAAGTCAGTCGGCCTGGTGGCTCTGTTCGTTTTCAGCCGTCGGGCTGGGAGATGGAGCTGGTGCAGCGGCGGCTGCTTGGGCGGTGTCGAGGCCGTACGGCGGCGCGATGATCACGGCGCGAAGCTCCTGCTCGATCCGGATGTTGTCTTCGAGTCCTTCAATCGCGCCACCCACAAGCCATCTCGCAACAATCGCGTCTAGCGCCAGCGTTGTCTTTGCTCGACGATCCATCCTCTCAAACGCTCTGACGAGCCACTCGAAGTTCTCACTGACGGTGTCGTCGAGCAAAGCGCGGGCCTGCTGGGTGAACGGTTGCAGGATGGACCACCACCCTTGGGTAGTTAGGTTGAACAAGCCCCACAGCTGCTGCATGTCAAGGTGCCCGCTCCGGCTGAGCGAACCTAACGTTTCAAGGTAATTGCTAATTGCGTTCCCAGCCGCGCGGGGAATCGAGGCGCCGTCGCGGAGGGCGACTAGGATCGCGAGTTGATGGCGACACATACGCTCGTCCTCGAGCTGGCGGGTATGCGGGGCGATCTGCTCAACCGCACGCTGGCTCCGGCCCATTCGGAGTTGGCGATAGATCGCGATGAACGTGACCAGCAGGGCCGTGAACTGGAGCGCGGCCCAGAACCACTCCGAGCCTGGTCCGAAGAACGCCATACCCCTGGTGTTGATGAGCGTCACGCCCGTACCTCCGTTCCGTAAACGAGATGGGTGGGACGATACAAAGCGCGGGATCGGCGAGCAACGAGGAATCGGGCCGAGCGTCGGCGAGCGCCGAAGATAGCTACTAACGCGCATTCGACCTGACGAACCGAGTGCCTCGAACCTGAAGGGCCAATCGGCGTGGGTCAGGATGCGGCGAGCGGGTGGCCGCCTCGTGCTCAAGCCGAAGACACATACTTGCGCGTACTCGTTAGGGTCGGCATCCTCGCCAAGGCCCTCCGAGCGTCTCTGAAGGAGCCTGGCATGCCGAAAGTGGTCATGACTCACGCTGTCGTCGATGTCGAACGCTGGCTCAAGGGCAAGGCCGAACGCGCGGGCGCACTCAGTCCATACGCCACGAACGTGACGGACTATGCGGCGGCCGACGGGAGCAACAACATCGCCGTCACAGCCGACATCGAAGATATGGCGGCCGCCCAGGCGATGCTGGCTTCGCCTCCGCCTGAGACTTCTGCCTTGATGGAGAGCCACGGGGTCCTCCCCCCGATCACCACCTACATCGAGAGGTAGCCCAAGAGCTGGATTCGTCACCCCGGATCCTCGGTCGACGACAACGGCGGGGACTAACGCGCATTCGACCGTCCAACGCGCTCTGCCGGAAGGCGGGGTTCGCCAACCTCGGAGAATGTGAATTCGAGTATCCAGTTGGGCATCCTTTGCGATGCAATCACTGGCGTCTCGACCTGTCGCTTTCGCTGGATGATCCGCACCCGCATTCGAACTGACCCACTCCCCCACGCCGACTGATCTTGAGATCGTGGGAGGGGCCCTGTCGGCGCAGGCCGAACACCGGCCCGGCACGAGAGTATACGCACCAAAACCACCAAAGACAGTCCTTTTCGGGCCAACTTGCAACCACCTTATGCGCCCAACGCATAAGTCTCGGTAAGCTTCCATAAGAACGATAAATCATGATAAGATCGGTTGAAACATGGATGAGCTGGCAAATCCCTACCGCCCGGGAGCCGGCACTCCACCGCCTGCCCTGACCGGGCGAGACGAGCTCATCAACCGCTTCGGCATCGCGTTTCGCCGGGCCGTCGCGGGGCGCCCGGGCAAGAGCCTGCTCATGATCGGGCTGCGAGGCGCGGGAAAGACGGTCCTCCTGAACCGGTTCGCTGAGATCGCCGAGCAGGAGGGGTTCCGGGTCGGCTTGATCGAGGCGCCCGAGCACGGTCACTTCCCGACCCTGCTGGCGGCCCGGCTCCGGCGGATCCTGCTGCCGCTCAGCAGCAACGTCGTCTCGACAGCGGTGACCCGCGCGCTGCGCGTGCTCAAGACGTTCACCCTGCAACTCCCCGACGGGACGCGGGTCGCGATCGACGTCGAAGCCCTGCGAGGCGTCGCGGACTCGGGAAACCTCGCGGACGATGTGACCGATCTGCTGGTCGCGTGTGGCGAGGCCGCGCGCGACCGCGGGACCGGCATCGTGCTGGCCATCGACGAACTCCAGTACGTGCGCCCTGAGGAGCTCTCCGCGTTGATCGTCGCGATCCACCGGACAAATCAGCTCAACCTGCCGGTGATCCTCACGGGTGCGGGCCTGCCCCAACTTCGAGCCCTCGCAGGCGAGGCGAAATCCTACGCGGAGCGACTCTTCGACTTTCCGGAGATCGGCTCACTCAGCGTCGAGGACGCTCGGACGGCGCTCGAGGTCCCGGCTGAGGAGAGTGGCGCGTCCATCGAGGACGGCGCGCTGGACATCATGGTCGAACGCTCCCACGGCTACCCGTACTTCCTCCAGGAATGGGGCTACCACGTCTGGAACACCGCCGCGCAGAGCCCGATCACCGCGGATGACGTCGACCGTGCAGCTCCTCGAGTTCAAGACCAACTTGACCAGAACTTCTTCCTCGTTCGCCTCGACCGGCTCACGCCTCGGGAACGCGAGTACCTCGTCGCCATGGCATCCCTGGGTCCGGGACCGCACCGCTCCGGGGACATCGCCGCTGCGCTCGGCGTTCGCGTGGAATCGGTCGCGCCGCGCCGCTCCGCACTGATCGCCAAGGGAATCATCTACAGCCCGGCGCATGGTGACACCGCGTTCACGGTCCCGCTCTTCGATGAGTTCCTCAAGCGGGTGAGCCCGCAGATCTGAGCGACCATCGGCGCTCATCCCGGTCGCCGGTCAGGGTAGCCTTGCCAGGCCTGTGGAAACCGTTCTGCGCATCGGCAACGCTTCCGGCTTCTATGGCGACCGGTTCGCGGCGTTCCGGGAGATGCTGGAAGGCGGGCCCCTTGACGTCCTCACCGGCGATTACCTCGCCGAGCTGACCATGCTCATCCTCGGACGCCAGCGTCTGCAGCATCCGGAGCGCGGCTACGCGGGGACGTTCCTTCACCAGATGGAGGACTGCCTCGGCCTCGCCCTGGAACGCGGCGTCGCCATCGTCACCAACGCCGGCGGGCTCAACCCGGCCGGCCTCGCGGACGCGCTCCGCGGCCTCGCCGAACGCCTCGGGCTCGGGGTCGACGTGGCGTTCGTGGCGGGCGACGATGTGACCGCCCGAGCCTCGGAGCTCGGTCTGGGCAGTCCTCTCGCCGCCAATGCCTACCTCGGCGCCTGGGGCATCGCCAGGTGCGTCAGCTCCGGTGCGGACGTCGTGGTGACCGGACGGGTGACCGACGCCAGCCTGGTGGTCGGTCCGGCGGCGGCACACTTCGGGTGGCGGCGGGACAACTGGGATGCGCTCGCCGGTGCCACCGTCGCGGGTCACATTCTCGAGTGCGGCGCCCAGGCGACCGGTGGGAACTACAGCTTCTTCTCCGAGCACGACGTGCGCCACCCGGGGTTTCCGATCGCCGAGCTGCACCCGGACGGCTCGAGCGTGATCACCAAGCACCCGGGCACCGGAGGCGCGGTCACGGTCGAGACCGTGACCGCCCAACTGCTCTACGAGATCGACACGCCGCGATACATCGGGCCGGACGTCGTGACCCGGTTCGACAGCATCACGCTGACCTCGGACGGCCCGGACAGGGTGCGCGTGTCGGGCGTGCGCGGTGAGCCGCCACCGCCAACGCTGAAGGTCTGCTGCAACACACTCAGTGGTTACCGGAACGCGGTGACCTTCGTCCTCTGCGGCCCGGACATCGATATCAAGGCAGCACTGGTTCGACAGCAGATGGGAGCTGCGCTCGCCACCGCACCTCCCGAGCAGATCCTCTGGACCCTGGCGCGGACCGACCACGACGATTCCGGTGAGGAGGAGACGGCAAGCGCCCTTCTCCACTGCAGGGTTCGTGACCCGGACGCCGCGGTGGTGGGGCGCGCGTTCAGCGCTCGCGCCGTGGAGATCGGCCTCGGCAGCTACCCCGGATTTCACCTCACCGCCCCGCCGGGTGACGCGTCGCCGGTTGGCGTCTACCATCCCGGCTTCATCGCCGCGGACGCGGTCGACCACGTTGCGGTGCTGCAGGATGGATCGCGCATCCCGATTGCGCCCGCGAACCCGACCAATCTCGCACCCGAATCGCCGAACGCTCCGGCGACGCTGCCGCCGGCGCCCGCGCCCGGGCGCACGCGTCGCGCTCCGCTCGGTCGCATCGTCGGAGCGCGAAGCGGCGACAAGGGCGGCGACGCGAACCTCGGCGTCTGGGCACGCAGCGATGCGTCGTGGGGCTGGATCGCGCACGCCCTCACCGTCGACGAGTTGCGGCGCCTGCTTCCCGAGACGGCGGCGTTCCCGGTGCACCGCCACGTGCTCGCCAACCTTCGCGCCCTGAACTTCGTGATCGAGGGCCTGCTCGGCGAGGGAGTCGCGTCGTCGACGCGCTTCGACCCGCAGGCGAAGGCGCTTGGCGAGTGGCTCCGTTCACGCATCATCGACATACCCGAGGAACTCCTATGACCGAGACCGAGCTCGTCCATCTCGTCGTGGCCGAGAGCATCGCAACCGTCACGCTGGATTCGCCGCACAATCGCAACGCGCTCTCGCGACAGCTCGTCGCCGAGCTCACCGATCGGCTGCGCAGCGCGGCCGCCGCCCCCGGCGTTCGCGCCGTCGTCCTCACCCATACCGGGACGACGTTCTGCGCAGGCGCCGACCTCAGCGAAGCAGCCACCGGTCCGATGACCGACACTGCGCACGCGCTCCTCGCCGTACTTCGACTCATCGTCGATCTGCCCCGTCCGGTTATTGCCAGCATCGACGGTAACGTACGGGCCGGCGGCGTCGGGCTGCTGGGAGCCTGCGATATCGTCGTCGCGGGACCGCGCAGCACGTTCGCGATCACCGAGGCTCGACTGGGACTGGCGGCCGCGGTCATCTCCGTGACGGTCCTCCCCCGCCTGGATGACCGATCCGCCGCCCGCTACTACCTCACGGGCGAAACCTTTGACGGCGCGGAGGCCCAGCGCATCGGCCTGGTCACGCTCGCCGTCGAGGACGTCGGAGGCGCTGTTTCCTCGCTGGCTGCCGGCCTGCGAGCGGCGTCGCCCCAGGGACTGGTCGAGTCGAAGCGTCTCGCGAACCGGAGCGTCCGAGATGCGATCGAGCGTTACGGCGAGGAGATGGTCGAGCTCTCTGCGCGTCTCTTCGGGTCGGAGGAGGCGCATGAAGGGATGAACGCCTTCCTCGAGCGCCGGCCGCCGCGCTGGTCGGCCTGACCCAGACCCACGGCGGCCGGGGACATAATCCGCCCGGTGACCAGCGAAGCCTGGGGATCTCAGCCGTCCTCGACCGCCGGCGTGAGCCCCTCTGCCGCACTCCGGCACGTCCTCATGTGGGCTTCCCGGCGCCGCCAGATCAAGCGAGCGGTGACGTCCGCTCCGGTCACGCGCGACGTGGTGCGCAGGTTCGTCGCCGGGGAGACCATCGAAGAGGCGCTGGCGGTCACACGAACCCTGAACAGCGAGGGGCTGCAGGTGTCGCTCGATCACCTCGGGGAGGACACGCTCGACGCCGCGACGGCCCGTGCCGCCGTTGACGCGTATTGCTCGCTCGCTGAGCGTCTGGCCGGCGAGGGGCTCGCCGCCACCGCGGAGATGTCGGTGAAGCTGTCCGCGGTGGGGCAGGCGCTCGACGAGTCGATGGCGCTGGACAACGCGCGCCTGATCTGCGAGGCGGCGCGTGCCGCCGGCTCCTCGGTGACCATCGACATGGAGGACCACACGACCACGGACTCGACGCTGCGCGTTGTCGGCCTCCTTCGCCAGGACTTCCCCGCGACGGGGGCGGTGCTCCAGGCCTCGCTCCACCGCACGGAGGACGACTGCCGGGCCCTCGGAGTCCCCGGGTCACGAGTTCGCCTCTGCAAGGGGGCATACCAGGAACCGTCGTCACTTGCCTGGCAGCGTCCTGACGACATACGCGGGGCGTACGTTCGCTGCCTCGCCACGCTCATCGCGGGCAACGCCCTGCCGATGGCCGCAACCCACGATCCGAAGCTCGTCCAGGCCACCGGCCGTCTCGTCAGCGACATCGGCGGCCCCCGCTTCAGGCACGAGTATCAGATGCTCTTCGGCATTCGCCCCGACGAGCAACGACGCCTCGCGGCCGCGGGCGAGACGGTGCGCGTCTATGTGCCGTTCGGGGTGCAGTGGTATGGATATCTGATGCGCCGCATGGCCGAGCGACCGGCCAACACGGCGCTGTTCCTGCGCGCGCTCATGAGCAGGAATTGATGGCCCCTGCGCTGGCGGGGAGTCGGGTCGTGGTCACCGGCGGTGCGGGCTTCATCGGCGTCCACAGCGTCGAGGCGCTCCTCGCTGCCGGTGCGGAGGTGCTGGTCATCGACGACCTTCGTCATGCCTCATACCGGACCCTCCCGGGGACGGCGCGCGTGGAGGCGTCCGACGTCGCCGAGCCGGCGGCGCGAATGGCCATCGAGTCGTGGCGGCCGGATGCCATCCTCCACCTGGCGGCCCAGGGCGGCGTCAACCGCTCCTGGCGTGAGCCTGCAGCAGACGCGCACATCAACGTGCTGGGGACGGTGAACGTGCTCGCCGCCGCGATCGCTGCCGGATGCCGCCGCGTCGTGGTCGCGTCGTCGGGGGGCGCTCTCTACGGCGCCGCGAGCCGTCTGCCGACGCCTGAGGACGAGCCGCAGCAGCCCCGGTCGCCGTACGGCACGGCAAAGCTCAGCATCGAGCACTACCTCGGCCACTTCACGCGAGCCGGGTCCCTGGACGCGCTGGCCCTGCGCTACGGGAACGTCTACGGCCCGGGACAGGACGGCACCGGCGAGGCCGGTGTGGTCGCGATCTCCAGCCATCGTCTGCTCGACGGCACGGCGCCCGTCGTGCGCGGCGACGGTACCCAGACGCGCGACTTCACCTACGTGGGCGACGTCGTGGCGGCGAACCTGCTCGGGATGGCGTCAGCCGTGACGGGCGCGCTCAACATCGGGACGAGCCGCGAAACCGCGATCGGCGACCTCGTTCGCCGCCTGTGTGAACTCGCCGGCTACCACGGAGAGCCCGAGCGCGAGCCCCTGCCGCCCGGGGAGGTGGCGCGAAGCGCGCTCGACAACTCGCTCGCGGCCGATCGCCTCGGGTGGGCGCCGTCGGTCAGCCTCGACGACGGATTGGCGCGAACGCTGGAAAGCTTCCGTGCCCAGGCTCGCTGATCAGGCAGCCACGTGCGCCGCGGTGATCAGGCCGGACACGTCCAGGATCAGCGCAACCGCCACCAAACCGGCGATCGCCAGGCTGCGTATCCCCGTGAGCCGGCCCGAACGGCGCCACGCGATCGTCCACGCTGCGATGGGCGCAGCCGCGGCGACCGCCACGAGCAGGTAGCGCGCCTGCGGCTGGAGATCGAAGCTGGCCGAGTTCAGCACCGACTGCACCACCACCAGGACCAGCACCGCCAGGAGCAGGATGGCGACCCGGCGGCGCACCCGGTCCCACCGAGCCCATGAGCGCACGACCGCCACACACGCCGCGATGGTGATGACCGCGACCGCCGCACCGGCGACCGCGCTTGGCAGCGGCCGGACCCCGAGGATCGAGATCGCCACGAAGTGGGCGCCGTTTCCATACATGCCGACGATGCTCAACGCCGTCGCCGCGAGATAACCGCGCACCTGTGAGAGCGAGTTCGAAGACCTGTCGGTGAGCGGTGATCGGATGCAACGGCGGGAGCGGGCTCCCGAACGCCACCGCGTTGCGGACGAACCACCACCCGTCCAGCACGAGCGTCGGCACGACGAGTGCGACAACGTGCAGCGGGCGCAGCTGGCGCGCGAACCGGACCACGACCACCACGAGCAGCAACAACGCCAGGGTCCATACCGTCTCCTTGGCGAGCACCGCGAGCGCAACCGCGAGCCCGCAGGCCAGTGCGAGACGCCGGGAGAGCAGATCGCTCTGCAGGACCACGACTCCCGCGAGCACGAGCAGGGCGCCGGCGAGCCAGGCGAGGTTGTCGTCGTTGATCGATCCGGCCAGATACTGTGCCTCCGGAAGCAGCGCGACCAGCGCCGCGGCGCCGGCGGCGAGCGCGGGCCGCAACGGGAAGAGACGGCGCGCCACCGCGGAGACGGCGAGGATCGTCATCACCCCGAGCACCACCGAGACCAACCGGATCAGGCGCGCATCGTCCCCCGTGAGCTTGGCAACGATGGCGCCCAACAGGTAGTACAGCGGGGGTTGCTGACGCTCCGGTTCGCCGGCCGGTGGGAGGCGGAGATGATCGGCGATGCCATTGATGTAATGCAGGTGGGACAGCTCGTCGGGTGAGGCGCCGATCGGGGTGATCCTGGTGTAGGCCACGGCGAATCCGGCGAAGACGGCGACGACCGCGCCGAGCAGCCACCGGTCGAGGTGACGTCGCTCGGCGCGAACCAGGAAGCCCGGCACGGTCACGGCAGGTGCTGAGCGACGTCAGCCCGGACCCACACCGTGTCCGGGTAACTCTCGTACGCGTTCACGTACTCGCCGCCGCTGAGCAGCCTGCCGATCTCCGGGTAGAGCGCCCGGGACACGGCGTCGACCACGATCAGGACCGGGCGCTTCTCGGCGACGTACTCCTCGACGGGACCGCCGGGTCCGAGCAGGACCTCGTCGTTGTAGATCGGTGGGGTCGGCATCTCGATCTGCAAGTCTGCGAGCGCATATACCCAGGAGTCATACGACCAGACGACGGCGGTCTCGCCCGTCAGCCCATGCGCAGTGATCCAGGCGACGACGTCGGCATCACCCTTGACCCGGTAGTCGAAGTCGTTGAGCCACGTGGTGCGCCATGTCGGGTCGAACGCGGCGCGCACGGCGCCGCCGTAGTACCCGCTCAGGGTGTGGGAATTGGTGGCCGATGGCGGTATCGGCAGCCAGTCGATGCCGGCCACCTTCGCCGTCAGGATCGCGATCACGAGGCCGCCGACCTGCAGGCCCGGGCCGATGAGGGAGCGCCTGCTTCCGGCGCGGAAACGAGTTGCCGACGGCACCGAGATCCCGGCCACCAGCAGCGTGAGCGGAGCGACGGCGGGCGCGAGGAAGTGCGGGTACGGCTGGCCCGCGACCGCCGTGACCACCAGGGTTGCGCCGGCCCAGAGCGCGAGCACCCAGTCAACTCGCGGACGCCGGCGATTGGCAATCGCGCCGCCGGCGATGAGCAGCCCCGTGACGACCGCGATGCCGAAGTGGGCGAAGCCGCCGGCGGCGCTGGTGGGGAGCGCCTTCTGCGTGTAGCTCACGTAGAAGCCGGCGAGCGCGAACGCGACGGTGCCGGCCCCTGCCGTGATGACCGCCGCAGCCAGCCATGCCACGGTGATCGCCGCGACGGTGCCGAGGAAGACAACGGCATCGCGGCGATGCAACTTCGGCGCCAGGAGCATCGCGAAGAAGAAGGCGGAGGTCTCCGCGACAGCCGTCTGCTGGATGGAGATCGCGGCGGCCATGAGCAGTCCGACCCCGAGCGGCCAGAGCGGGATCCGCCTGGGGGTCCCATCGCCGTCGCCTCGGAGGATGCGCACCAGGACGATGGCGCCCGCCCACGAGAGGGGCGCGATCATCAAGCTCTCGGGGAGGGCGAGCTCGGCGTCGACAAGCGGTAGACCCAGGATCACGGCTGCGATCACGCCTGCCACCAGCGCACGACGGGGTGTGTAAAGACGGCCGGCGGCCCAGACGATTGCGGCAATCGTGACCATGCCCGTGATCAGCGTCAGCACATGCAGCCCGATCTCGCTCGACCCGAAGAGCTGCACCTCGAGGGCGATCGTCCAGAGCATCCCCGGTGGCTTGTTGTTCCAGGTCTGCGCATAGAGGATCTTGCCCTTGAGCAGTTCCCGGGCGACGTTCACGTAGCCCGCCTCGTCCGTGTACCAGTGCGGCTCCATGAGCGACGGCAGACGGAGGACCACCAGCGTGACCAGTCCCGGTATGGCCGCTCTGCGCACCTAGACTCGCTCCCGGCGGGCGCCCTCCGGTCGCCAGTTGACCGCCAGCGACACTCGAAGACGGATCACATCACGCATCGCCCGGGCGACGGGGATGAGGCGCCCACCAGAGCGGCGGCCGGCGAGCCGGGGAAGGTGTTCGACCTGCATCTGGATCACCCGGAACCCGAGCCTGTGGGCTTTGAAGAAGATCTCGGGATTGAACACGGCTGAGCGAGCTCGGATCGGGGTGACCCCGCTCCAGACCTCGCGTGTGAAGGTCTTGAGACCGCAGTCGAAATCGTGCTCACGGATCCCGAAGGCGATACGGACCACCCGGTTGTACACGCCGCTCACGAAGGAGCGATACCACGGATCGGCACGACGCTTGCGGATGCCGGCAACCATGTCCGCGTGATCGAGCGCGCCGATGAGGCGGCCGAGGTCTCGGGGGTCGAACTGGCCGTCGCCATCCATGAACGCGAGGATCCTCCCGCGCGACGCACGGAGCCCGTCGCACACGGTGACCGCGTAGCCACGCTGCTGTGTGTGGGTCACGACCGTCAGATTCCGCGCCGCCTCGCCCATCGCGGTGCGCGCGGCGCCGACCGTGTCGTCGTGGCTCGCGTCGTCCACGAGGACGATCTCGTACGTCCGCCCGTTCTCGGCGAGCACGGCCATGACGTCCTGGAGGACGCGGCCGATGTTCTCCGCCTCGTTGTGGGCCGGGATCGTCAGGCTGACGTCGACCTCGGGTAGCGCCACCGGCGCTACGCCACCGTCTCCGCTGCTGGAGCCGTGACCTGCGCCTTGCCGGTGGCCGCACGCGAACGACCGGTGGTCCACTCCACGTCCGACACGCCCACCTGCGAGAGGTCAACTCTGTCGATGTGCGCTTCGACCGCCTCGATGACCGAGTCGATCAACGTGCTGCGCAGCTTGTGCGCCTCGAGGCCGAGGTCGACAAGCAGCTGGTGCTTGGCGTTGTAGAAGTGCGTGTCCTTCTCGAACCGAGGATTCGGCGTGTGGTCGATGGTGGTCTCACCACCATGCGCGGCGCGCGCGTCGCGCACCAGCTCGGCAAGCTGCAGCACCGAGAACTGCTCGGTGAACTGGTTGAACACGCGGAACTCGCCGGGCTTGGCTGGATGCTCGATGCTCAACTGCACGCAGGCCATGGTGTCGCGGATGTCGAGGAATCCGCGCGTCTGTCCGCCGCTCCCATAGACGGTGAGGGGCTTGCCGATCGCCGACTGGACAATGAAGCGGTTGAGCACCGTCCCCCAGATGCCGTCGTAGTCGAAACGCGTGGCCAGATCGGGATGGAGTGCAGTCTCCGGCGTGTTGCAGCCGTAGACGACGCCCTGGTTGAGGTCCGTTGCGGCGAGCCCCCAGGCGCGGCACACGAAATGGATGTTGTGAGAGTCGTGCACCTTGGAAAGGTGGTAGAAGCTTCCCGGGAGCTTCGGATAGGGCAGCGTATCGGTCCTGCCGTTGTGCTCGATGGTGATGAAGCCTTCCTCGATGTCGATGTTCGGCGTGCCGTACTCGCCCATGGTGCCGAGCTTCACCAGGTGGCATTCCGGTGCGTGCTCGTGCAACGCGAACAGCAGGTTGAGCGTGCCAGCCACGTTGTTGAGCTGAGTCATCACCGCGTGCTCGCGGTCGACCATCGAAAACGGCGCCGAGCGCTGCTCGGCGAAATGCACGACGGCGTCAGGCTTTGTGGAGGCGATCAACTCCGACAACGCGTCGGCGTCGGTGAGGTCGACCAGGCGCCACTCGATGTCGCTCCCACCCTGCTCCCGCCAGCGTTCGACGCGACGCTCCATGGTCGAGATCGGTATGAGCGACGAGGTGCCGCATTCAAGATCCCAGCGACGGCGAACGAGATTGTCCACCGCGATGACGCGGTATCCCTGGTTGGACAGGTGCATCGCCTGCGGCCAGCCGAGATAGCCGTCCGCGCCGAGCACGATCACCGTTCGGTTGCGCATGCAAGAGGCTCCTGGGATTGTTGGGACCCTGCGACCTTCAGGCAGAAGGTCTTTCAAAGGGGTTATGAACTGGGATTATGCCTACACCATCCGCCCACTGGCCACACCCCACCGTCATGTGCCGAATGAAAGCCGAGCATCGAGGGTAGCTGAGTTGAACGAAGGATCGACCCGGGTGCGGACAAAAGAGCGACAATCAGCTTTCGTGTCGATCTCGGGTTCTGCTCGCCGTGGGCTGCTGCTCCGGGCGGCGATCACCAGCGTCGTCACCGTCCTCGTCCTCCTGCTCGCGTGGCGGCTGCTCGGTGGGCACAACGTCCGCTGGCAGGGCATCAGCCCTTCGGCTGGATCGATCGCTCTGGCCGCGTTCGGGGCAGGGTGCTTCCTGATCGGCAGGGCCTGGCGGTTCGCCGTGCTTCTGCCACGACGCGAGGGCAGCACCCGGGAATTGCTCGGAGCCACCGCTGCATCGTGGGGAGCCGGCCTGCTGCTCCCCGGGCCATCAGCCGACGTCACGTTCGTGGCACTTGCGCGCACTCGATTCGCGGTCGGTGTGGCCCGCGGATCCGGCAGCGCGATCGTGGCCAGGATCCTGGACGTCGTCAGCCTCGCCCTGGTCGCCGTGGTCGCGTCCTTCTTCACCGTGACGGTTGAGCCGCCGGCGGTCATCCTCGCCGCGGCAGGTGCCTTCATCGTCGGGGTCGGCGTCCTGCTCTCACTGATCATCCCCGGACCGAGGACGCTCGTTACGCGCCTCGCGGCGCGCATCCCGAGGCTCGCTCCCCTGGCGGCGCGAGCGGAAGCGGAGCTCGATGAGCTGAACAGTCGCGCCCGGTGGGCAAATCTGGTCGGAAGCACGATCTTCTGCAGGCTCGCAACCGCGGTGCAGTACGCGGCCCTGATGAGCATGGTGGGCCTCCACCTGGGGTTCTGGCAGACGTGGTTCGTCCTGTCCATCCGAACGCTGCTCCTGACCATCCCCATTCAGGGCATCGCGGGGATCGGCACCGGGCAGGCGTGGTGGGCCGGCGCCCTGCTCCTCGAGGGCTTGAGCGGCGGTGTTGCGGTCGGCGCCGGGCTGACCCTGCAGGCGGTCGACCTCGCCATCTCCCTCCCCGTCGCCGGGATCGCCAGCACGCTGCTGATCCGTCGTCATCGGGAGCCCTCCGATCTCGAGCCCGGTGAGGACGAGGTGGCCGGCGAGCCTCCGGGTGCGGACGTCGTTGGTGCGCCCCAGCCGCCGTCGCGCGAGCCCATTCACGCCGCCTGAGACGGCCACAGCACCACGTCACCATCTGGAGGCGCATCCATGCCCTTGATCGATCGCGACGCTGAGTACGACGTCGTCGTCATCGGAGCCGGGTCGACCGGCGAAAACGTCGCGGGCCGCGTCGTCAGGGGCGGTCTGAGCTGTGCGGTCGTCGAGAACGAGCTGGTGGGCGGGGACTGCTCGTACTGGGCGTGCATGCCGAGCAAGGCACTCCTCCGCAGCGGTCAGGCGCTGCGGGCGGCGCTGGCGGTCGACGGCGCCCGGCAGGCGGTGACGGGCGCGATCGACAGTGCCGCCGTGCTGCGCCGGCGCGACAAGTTCGCCTCCCACTGGAAGGACGACGGGCAGGTGAAGTGGCTCGACAGCGAGCACATCGACCTCGCCAGGGGGCGCGGACGCCTCGACGGAGAGCGTCGCGTCATCGTGACCCCGCCGGAGGGGGCCGCCTACACGCTCACCGCCCGCAGGGCGGTCGCGATCTGCACCGGGAGCAGGGCTTCGATCCCACCGATTCCGGGCATCGAGTCAGCTCAGGCATGGACAAGCCGGGACGCCACCAGCGCCAAGGCGGTGCCCCGCCGGCTGGCGATCATCGGGGGCGGCGTGGTCGCGTGCGAGATGGCCGACGCGTGGCGGACGCTCGGGAGCGAGGAGGTCACGCTGATCGTTCGCGAGGGCCGGCTGCTCGGCAACACCGAGGATTTCGCGAGTGAGGCCGTGCGCGCATCCTTCGAGCGGCAGGGCATCGCCGTCATGCTCAACACGGTCACGGGGCGGGTGGCCCGCGACGCCGGCGGCGAGGTGACGGTCACGCTCGCCGGCGGCAGCTCGGTGACCGCCGACCAGCTGCTGGTCGCGACGGGCAGAGCTCCGCGTACGGACGAGATCGGTCTCGACACGATCGGGCTGCGCCCCGGGGCATGGCTCAACGTGGATGACACGTGCCGCGTCGAGGGTGGCGGAGCGTGGCTGTACGCCGCCGGCGATCTCAATCACCGGGCACTCCTCACCCACATGGGGAAATACCAGGGCCGTGCCTGCGGCGACGCCATCGTGGCCCGCGCCAGGGGCGAGCTCGGCAGCGACCCGCCCGCCTGGTCCCAGTACACGGCGACCGCCGACCACGCCGCCGTGCCGCAGGTCGTTTTCACCGACCCCGAGGTGTCCGCGGTCGGGCTGACCCACGCCGCTGCGGCGGCTGCCGGGCTCAACGTGCGGGCGGTGGACTACGAGATTGGCAACGTGTCCGGAGCCGGCCTGACGGCCGACGGCTACACCGGCCACGCCCGGATGGTCGTCGACGAGGATCGCAAGGTGATCGTGGGCGTAACCTTCACCGGTCCCGGCGTCGGCGACCTCATCCACGCGGCGACGGTGGCAATCGTCGGCGAGGTGCCGCTCGACCGCCTCTGGCACGCCGTCCCGTCGTATCCGACGGTGAGCGAGATCTGGCTCCGCCTGCTCGAGACCTACGGGCTATAGGTCAGTTGCCGATGTGGTTCGCCGGGACCGCGCCCATCTTGCCGGCCTGGTAGTCCGCGAGCGCCTGCGCGATCTCCGCGTGGGTGTTCATCACGAACGGGCCGTAGTGGGCCACCGGTTCGTGGATCGGACGTCCGCCGAGGATGAGCAGGTCGAGGTTGGGGTGACGGCTCTCCTGGTGGGTCCCCGCCGTGGCGGTGATGACGTCGCCGGTGCCGAGAGCGGCGAGCTGGCCCGACTGGATCGGACGGTGCTCCTCGCCGACGGTCCCGCTGCCGGAGAGGACGTAGATCAGCGCGTTGAAATCACGCGGCCACGGCAGGACCAGGCGCGCTCCGGGGCTGACGGTCACGTGGGCGAGCGAGATCGGCGTGTAGGTGATTCCGGGTCCGCGATGGCCGGCCACCTCGCCGGCGATGACCCGAAGCAGTGCTCCGCCGTCGTAGGAGGCGAGCAGCGCGACGCTGCCGGCGCGGATGTCCTGGTACCTGGCGGGAACCCACTTCTGCGCCGCGGGCAGATTGACCCACAGCTGGAACCCGTGGAAGAGGCCACCACTGGCGATGAGGTCCTCGGGTGGACGCTCGATATGCAGGATGCCCGCGCCGGCGGTCATCCACTGCGTGTCGCCGTTGGTGATCAGCCCGCCCCCACCGTTGGAATCCTGATGCTGGAACGTGCCGTCGATCATGTACGTGACCGTCTCGAATCCGCGATGCGGATGCCACGGCGTCCCCTTGGGTTCGCCGGGCGCGTACTCCACCTCACCCATCTGATCCATGTGGATGAAAGGATCGATGAGCGCGGGATCGGTCCCCGCGAAGGCGCGCCGTACCGGGAAGCCTTCGCCCTCGAGCCCGTGGGGCGCTGTGGCGACACTGATCACCGGACGGTAGATCGACGCGGCCGGGTCGGGTTGCGGGATGTGCGGCAGGGCGCTGATGTCGGCAACGGTCACAGCTGGCATGGCGAAATTCCTTACAGAGCAAGCGCCTTCACGGGCGCCATCACGTGTTCCAGGTCCCAGCTCACACCGGGGACGTCAATATAGAGCTCGATCTCGTTGCCATCGGGATCGGTGATGTAGAGACTGTGGGTCACGGTGTGATCGCTCATGCCGACCACGTGGACGCCGGCTTCGCGGCAGCGCCCGATCGCCTCGCGCAGCTCGTCGTCGGTGTCCCCGACCTTGAGCCCGAAGTGGTACAGGCCGACGTGGCGCCCACGCGGCAGGGGTTGCGCGTCCTCGCCGACTTCGATGAGCAGCAGCTCGTGATGGGTGCGGCCACTGCTGAACAGCGCGACCGGGATGCGGCCGAGTGGTCCTTCTTCCGACGTCCTCAGCTGCTTCCAGCCAAGCACGTCCCGATAGAAGGCGGCAGAGCGCTCGATGTCGTGAACGTACAGGACGAGATGTCCCAGCTCCTTGATCTCCATGGCATGAAGCTTACCCGGAGCGTGTCGAGCCAAACAGGCTGCGTGCCCGTGCGCCGCGCAACGCTGCTGAGCGAGGATGCTTCCCATGCGCGGGGTGCGTCTCTCCTACCAGCGGATCATCGCGATGATCTACGTGGCCGCGATGTTCATGACCATCCTGGACGTGACCATCGTCTACGTCGCCCTCCCCTCGGTTGCCCGGAGCTTCTCAGTGAGCCCGGCCGCGACCGACGGTGTCATCGTCGGCTACCTGGTGAGCCTCGCGGTCTGGATTCCGGCCTCGGGCTGGGTCGGTGACCGGTTCGGCACCAAGCGAACCTTCCTGACCGCGATCTCGCTGTTCACCGTCGCCTCGGCGCTCTGCGGCCTCTCGCAGTCGCTGCTCGAACTGGTGCTCTTCCGCGTCCTGCAGGGCGCGGGCGGCGGCATGCTGACCCCGGTCGGCATGGCGATGCTCTACCGGGCCTACCCACCGCATGAGCGTGCGCGCGTGGCGCGCCTCCTGGTCATCCCCACGGTGATGGCACCGGCGCTGGGTCCTCTCGTCGGCGGTGCGCTGGTCGACAGCCTCTCGTGGCGTTGGGTGTTCTTCTTGAATGTACCGATCGGGGTGGCGGCACTCGCCTTCAGCGCGCTCAACCTCCGCGAGCACCGTGAGCGCGCGGGCGAGCGATTCGACGTGGCCGGGTTCGTTCTCGCGGCCGGCGGATTCGGGCTCTTCCTCTTCGCGCTCAGCGAGGCGGCGACGCTCGGGTGGGCGTCGCCCGTGATCATCGGCGCCGCGGCGGGCGGGACCGCTCTCATCGCGCTGCTCGTTCGAGTGGAGCTCCACACCGCGGTCCCCATGATCGATTTCCGGCTGCTGCGGTACCGCCTTTTCGGTGTCGCCAACCTGGCGTCGCTGTTCGCCTCGGGCGGCTTCCTCGGTCTGCTCTTCATAGCCCCGGTCTGGCTGCAGACCGGACGCGGGCTCTCCGCGCTGGTGTCGGGGTCGAGCACCGCGCCCGAGGCGCTCGGGGTCCTGGTTTCGTCGCAGCTGGTCGGCCGCATCTACCCGCGGATCGGTCCGCGCCGGCTGATCAGCGGCGGGCTGATCGGTGTGACCCTGGCGACCTGCCTCCTGGCTGTCCTGATGGACGGAAACCTCTGGCTCTTCCGAGCCGTGATGTTCGCGATCGGCGTCGGTTGGGCGAATGTGGTGATCTCGATGAATGCCGGCGTGTTCGCCCAGGTCTCGCCCCGTGACATGGGCCGTGCGACCGCCCTCTACAACACCCAGCGCCAGCTGGCGTCCGCGCTTGGAGTCGCCACGCTGTCGACCATCATCGGCACGCAGGCGGCCGCAGCCAGCTTGACCGGCAACGTCACGGTGTTTCGCGTCGCCTTCGTTACGGCGGCCGGGTTCACCCTGGTCGGGGCGATGATCGCGCTCGCGATCCGCGACCGCGACGCGGCATCGACGATGAACCGCACGTCGCCGCCGACGCCAGCCGTCCCGGCCGCGTACGGACCCGAGCCGGGACCCGCTTAGCTCAGTGCGAGCAGGACTTGGCTTCGCCGGCCGAGTCGGACGTCTGGAAGCTGTGCCCGCATCCGCAGGTGCGGACCGCGTTCGGGTTGTGGATCGTGAATCCGCCACCCATCAGCTCGTCGACGTAGTCGATCTCGGCGCCCTGGAGGTACTGCGACGAGTACGCATCCACGTACACCTTGATGCCGGCGTCGACATCGACGACCTGGTCGTCCTCGCGAGGCGGATTCTCATCCAGGCCCATGCCGTACGAGAAGCCGGAGCACCCACCGGACTGGATGAAGACCCGAAGTCCCAGTGCGCGATCGGCCGGCTGGTCGGCGATAAGGCCCTTGAGCTGCTCACGGGCGGTGTCCGAGATCGTGACGATGGACGGGGAGGTAATTGCCATGGTGCCAGCAATCATACGTCAGGCTCGCCTCGGGGAAACCTCGCCACCGGTCCGAGACCCGTCCGCGACCGCCACTCGACGGGCGACACGATCGCCGAGCAGGCCGCGGGCGTCAGGCTCGCCCGCATGCATGCGATTGGCCACCGCCCCCAGCAGGATGAACTCGGCGAGGAAGTACAGCCAGCTCGCGAGCAGAAAGACGAGCGCGAACACGGCGCCGTAGGTGGACGACCCCTTCGAGAAGTGCGTGTACACGGGCCAGAGCAGGGTGAGCAGCTCCATCGCCGTCCCCGCGATGACGACCCCACGCCACAGCTCGCTCACCTTGAAGGTCCGGTTGGGCACCAGGCGATAGATGGCGAGCATGAACGCGAACCAGACCACGAGCCCGACCACCGGCTCGAAGAGCCAGGTCACGCCGGGAAGCGGGATCAGCGAGATGCCGATGGCGAGCACGAGAGCAACCACGAAGAGGACGGTCATCACCAGGGCCATCGCACGCTGGCGGAGGAAGCCGCGCTGGCGCACGCCCACCATGACCCCGAGCGAGAACTCCATGCCCGTGAAGAGGCTGCTCCCGCTCCAGAGCAGGCCGACGACGCCGACGCCGCCGAGGAGGCCGGAATGCTGCTGGACGGAGTCGAACAGGGTGCGCAGCTCGGCGTGCGCGTCGCCTGGGAAGAATCCGAGGATGGCGTTGAGGGCGGCCACCCGCGCGTTCTCGAAGCGCGCCGCAAAGCCGAGGACGGACAGCAGCCCGAGGATCAGCGGAAACATGCTGACGAAGAAGTTGAATGCCATGCCCGACGCGTAGTTGCCGGCCTGGCTCGAACCGAAAGCGCCGATCAACCGGCCGGGGTAGGTGTGCCCTACCCGGGTGAGGACCGATGTGAGGACCCGCTTCACGACGTCAGATTGACATGCGGGACCGGCCGGGGACGGCCGGCGGCGACGCTGGATCCTACTCTGTGGCGACCGTGCTCGCGGCCTCGGCAGCGTATCGCGGGAGGTGGACGTCATCGGACCCCACGAAACGCATCGCGCCGGCGACGAGGTGGTGACCGGCGACCTCATCGATCAGCCGCAGCATCTCCTGGCAGATCTGGCGGTAGCTCGGATGTCCCTGCGGGGACGTGCGCAGCTCGATGAGATGCATGGCCTCGCGTGCATTGAGCTTGATCACGTAGCGCATCCGGTGCCCGAGGGTGACCAGGTAGCCGGCCTGCTGCGGGAAGGAGTCGACCACCTCGCGGTACGCGGCTTCCGCCTCACGGACGGCCACGTGCCAGCGCTCGGCCAGCCCTGCATCGACCACCGCGTCCGGGACCTCGTACCCCAGCGACGGGGTCAGCTCCTGCCACTGGACCGTGAGCATGCGGTGCCGCTGCAGATCGCGGAACGCGCCGTAGTCGGAGACCACCTCGAAGGTGTAGTCGCAGTGCTCGAACCCGCGACCGGGACGGTGGCGCCGGTTGCCTCGGTGCCCGACCGCCGCCTCGAACAGCATCGCCTTGCGTGCCTCGGAGAGCGGGCGCACCGCTGCGATGAGCCGCTCCTGCGACGCGTGGGAATAGGGGAAGAGCGCCGACGCCAGAATGCGGTCCTCGCCGTCGCCGTCCCACTCCACGAGGGTCACGCCGGTCGGCCCCCATTCGTTCTCGGGCGAGAGGAGATCCGCGTTGCGGGCGAGCGCCGCGGCGGTTTCGCGCAGGTAGTCCACCCAGACCGCACCTCGATCCGGGCGGCCCAGCCGCGTCAGAAACTCCGGGATGAGCTTCTGCAGCTCGGCGTTCACCAGCTCGGCGTATGCCCGCGCCTCGGGGAGCGGGTGAGCGCGGAGACGGAGCACCAGCTGCTCGTAGGCCTGCGGGGATCCGAACATGCCCACGTTGCTCACGGTCCCGGCGGGCAGCAGTCCGCGCATGAGATCGAGCGCGAGCGCCCTGATGGCTCGCTTCCGCGCCTTCTCATCGATCTCGGGCGGCAGCGTCTCGTCAAGGTGCCGGGCGAGCGGCTCCCGCAGCGCTGAGTACGTGTCGAAGAGCAGGTCCATCGCCCGGACGTAGGTCGCCCCGAGCGGTGACGAGATCAAATCGCGATCGCGCAGATACCGGTAGTGGCCGTCGCGCCGGTCGGTGTAGGGGATGTACCGCGTCGACTGCTCCAGGTACGCGGCGAGCCGGCCCCACTCGATCGCCTTGGCGAGGGGTTGTGACACCTGCTCGCAGGCGAGATGAACACCCGCCAGCTGCGCCACCGAGTCATCTCCGTATTCGGTGAGGACGCGGCCGAAGAGGTCGGAGGCACGCTCGCGACCTGCGTCCAGGCCGGGCGCCTGCCCGGTGGCGTCGTGAGCGAGGAACTCGTCGACGAGGAGACGTCGCAGGCTCTTCGAGCTGCGGCTGTAGCGGGCAAAGAGTGCCGCGGCGGTCACCTGCGGCAGGTTGGTGAGCGCGAACACCGGACGATCGAGGTTGGTGACATGCGGCGCGAGCAGCAGCTGCTCCTCCGCCGTGAAGGATTCGACGTGGTAGTCCGCGGTCATCGACGCAACTCTACGGATCGGCGCGCCGAGCCATCTTCGGTGGAGCGGTTTGCGATCTCGTCTACAATCCGGGCCCAATGGCCGGCGCCGCCGTCCCGACCCCCCGCTTTCTTGCCGACGTCTACGAGGCGGCGAGCGAGTGCAACAAGTGCTCGCTCTGTCAGGCCACATGCCCGGCATATGTCGTCAATCCCGTGGAATGGGAGACGGCCCGCGGACGCATCGCGCTGATCCGCGACGCAATGGAGGGTCGCCTCGAGCTGCGCGACATCGCCGACGGGCCGCTCTCGAGCTGCCTGACCTGCGACAACTGCGTCGCCGCCTGCGCGCCCCGCGTTCCGACCGGACACATCGTCAGCCGTGCTCGTCAGGAGCTGCACGCCCAGGAGGGCTACCCCTGGGCGCAGTCCTTCGCACTGCGCGGCGTTCTCCCGCGACCCGGCGCGCTGCGCGCGCTCCACGGTTTCGCGCGCTTCACGCGACGCACCGGGCTGTATGGCCTGGCGCGTCGCACTGGACTGCTGTCGTGGCTGGGTACCGTCGGTGCGCTTGCCGAGCAGAGCGGCCCGCCACCCGACCGCACCGTCTATCAGATGCTCGGGGAGCTTCCGGCGCCGGCCCAGCCGGTGCGAGGAACGGTCGCGATGCTGGTCTGCTGCCTCTCGAATCTCACCGCGCCCGAGGCCACCGACGCGACCATTCGGGTGCTGCTCGCCTCCGGCTACGACGTCGACGTCCCCCGGCTCGGCTGCAGCGGTCTGCCTGCTCGCACGCTCGGCGACCGGGACGCCATGGTGGACATGGCGATCAGGAACAGCGCAGCCCTGAGCCACATCGCCGTCGATGCGTACATCGGGGACACGGCGTCCTGCACCGAGCACTATCGCGAGTACGCGAGCATCGCCGGGGATGACCGCCAGGTGGGCGCCCGAGCACGTGAGGTCGCCCATCACACCGCTCTGGCAAGTGACTTTCTTGACCGCAACGGGATGCGCGCCGACCTCGGCCCGCTGCGCTGGCGCGTGACCATCGACGAGCCCTGCGCACTGCCGATCGACGGTCCCGAACGGGGCGCGATGCGACGCCTGCTCGATCGGATCCCGCACCTCGAGGTCGTGCAATTGCACGAGCGCGCGATGTGCTGCGGCGGCGCGGGCACATACTTCGCGCGCCAGCCGGAGCGGAGCGAGGCCATCCTGCGCCGCAAGTTCGAGAACATCCGCGCCAGTGGAGCGGAGATCGTCGTCACCGAGAACATCTCCTGCCTGCTGCAGCTGCGCGCCGGGGCCGCGCGCTATGCGCCGAATGTCAAGGTCATGCACATCATGGAGGTGATGCTCGCGTCCCTTGCAGGGTGCGGAGCGCAGACGCGCCGTGCTCGCGGGCTAACCGAGGGCGGACAGCACCTCGTCGACCCCCATCGCGATGCAGGTGAACGACGGCACGTCACGCACGGTGTGGGTGGACGCCTCGCTGTTGCGCATCTCATGCACGAGGTCGAGGAAATCGGCCACCGAGTCACTCTCGAACGCGACGACGAACTCCTGATCGTCGAGCCCGAACGAATAGGTGGTGTTGATCTTCACCCCGGGATACTTGTGGCCCATGGCGATGTGCTCGCTCATCTGGCGCTGGCGCTCCTCGGCACTGAGCCGGTACCACGCGCGGGTCTTCACGAACGGGTACACGAACAGGTAGCGACGCCCGGTCGGTGCGATGACCAGGCGATTGCTTCTCCCCTCCTGGTGCTCGTGACGGTGCTTCTCGACGTACATGCTCTGCTTGGTCATGGAGAAGTAGCTGTAGGGCGAATCGAGATACGCGGCCAGCCGTGTCCGATTGAGGCGGGAGGCAAATTCGTGCAGGTCGTCGAGACGCTCACTGACGATCCAGAGGAGGAAATCGGCGTCGCCGCGCGTGCCCACCGTGCTGTATGGACGGATGAGCACGCCCTCGCGATCGCCGATCTCGCGAACCAGCGCCGCGACCTCCTCGCGATCGGCCGCCCGCTCGGTTGCGGGCCGGAGGCGCCATTCGGGACGCACCCGATAGAAGGCGAAACGGATGTGCTGGCGTGCCGTCGGCACCGGGGCCGTCGCGTCCCGGACCGTCAGCGGTGCGGTCACCTCGGACATGGCGCGGTCATCGTACCCGAGGCGTCGCGGTGGCCGGCACGAGCCGGGTCACTCACCGCCGAGCAACGCTTCGGCGAGCGCGCGCTTGCGCAGGAGGCGCTGCTCACGGCGCACGCGAGCCTCCGCCTGGCGATGACGCTCCTCGTCCGTGACAGCGATGACCTTGGCAACCTCGGCCGGTCTGCCATCGCGATCGAGGCCGACGTAGACCAGGTGCGCGCTCGCGACGTGCAATTTCTCGCCGGATGGGATGCGCTCGACGTCGACCCGGACGCTGATCTCCATCGAGGTGTGGTGCGCGTCGTTGACACGCGCGTGCACGCTGAGCAGATCGCCGATGTACACCGGGGCGAGGAAGCTCATCTCGTCCATCGTGGCAGTCACGACCCTGCGCCGCGCGTGCTTCACCGCGGCGATGCCTGCGGCGGTGTCGACCAGTCGCATGATCGTGCCCCCGTGCACGTAGCCGGACGTGTTGGCGTGCTCGATCTCCATCGGAACCGAGAGCGACGTCTCCGATTCGGAGGTCCGGCGCGGGGTGAGATCCACGTTGCTGTACAGGTCCTTGCGATCCTCGCGCGAGCGGATGAAGTCCATCAGGAGAGGACGTCCAGGCTGGCGCGCACCAGCGTTTCCACGCCGACCGGCAGTGCCGCCTCGTCGATGTCGAAGTAGGCGCTGTGATGCGGTGGCACGGGGCCGCGCTCGGGATGGCCGGCGCCAACCAGGAAGTAGCAGCCGGGAGCGCGCTCGAGGAAGCACGCGACGTCGTCACCGACGGTGATGGGCACCGCGATGTCGACGTGGTCATCGCCGACCGTCGCCGCGGCGGCGCGGCGCACGAGGTCGGCAGTCGCCGTGTCGGAGACCACCGGGGGGCAGCCGCTGCCACGCCAGAAATGGGCCTCGGCTCCGTATCCGCCGGCCACCGCCGTCGAGATCTCGGCGACCCGCGTCAGGAGACGCTCGCGCTCGTCGGCGTCGATGGCGCGTGTGGTGCCGAGCAACTCCGCGGAGTTGGCGATCACGTTGAACGCGGTTCCCGCCGTGACCCGGCCGATGGTGATCACCGCCGGGGAGAACGGTGACGTCTCGCGGCTGATGATCGACTGGATCGCGAGGATCACCTGAGCGGTCACGACGACCGGATCGATGGCGGTGTGCGGCATCCCACCGTGCCCACCCCTGCCCTGGATCGTGACCGAAAAGCTGTCGGCGCTCCCAAAGATGACGCCAGACTTGACAGCAACTCGGCCGGACTCGAGCGGCGCCCAGAGATGGATGCCCAGGACGCGATCGACGCCCTCGGCCGCGCCGTCGTCGATCATCGGCATCGCCCCCGAGGCCGTCTCCTCTGCCGGCTGGAAGCACAGCCGCACTCGTCCCGACCAGCTGTCCCGCAGTGCCACCAGGGCGCTCGCGGCTCCGAGCAACATGGCAACGTGGCCGTCGTGGCCGCAGGCGTGCATGACACCCTCGACGGCAGAGGTGACGATCCGCCCGTCGCCACGCTCGACGATGGGCAGGGCATCCATGTCGGCACGCAGGAGCAGCGTCGGCCCCGGCTTGCCGCTGTCGAGATCGGCCAGCACCCCGGTCCCGCCGATGCCGGCGCGAACCGTGAAGCCGAGGTCGGCGCTGCGCTGCGCAACGAGTGACGCCGTATCGCGTTCCTGGAGCGACAGCTCCGGGTGCCTGTGGAGTGCGCGCCTGGTCTCGGTGACCTCTTCACGAGTCCTGTCGACCTCGGCTCGGATTCGCGAGTCGAGATCGACGGCGAGGCCGCTCACGGTGCGCCGGTTGCGCCCACGCCCGAGCGCCGCAGGGCCACCGCCTGAATCGACCCGTTGTTGACGACCCGGGTCGCGCCGCAAGCACGCGCTCGCCGTCGCAGGGCGAGGTCGCCGTGGTGCGAGAACCCGACGATCTCGAGGTCGGGGCGCTGGTCGCGCAGGCGTCCGATCATCGCGAGGCGGGATTCGACCGCGGTGTTGAGGTCGACGAACACCACTGCCACATCAGGAACGGCTTCCCCGGTCAGCAGCATAGCGCTCCCTCCCGCTCGCCGCATCGTGGTGCTCAGCTGACTGGCGAACATGAGGTCGTCAGTGACCACTGCGACCGTGCCCGGTGAGCCCATGCCGCCCATCATAGGTGCGGGGGCCGCCCGTCCTCGGGCACACTGCGCCACGCGGCCCGACCGCAACCCTGGCCAGACCGCCCGCCGCATCAGAGGAGTGCCACGAATGGAGATCGGGAGCGTGGGGATCATCGGCGCCGGGCTGATGGGCTCGGGCATCGCCGAGGTGTGCGCCCGCAACGGAATCCGGACCCTGGTGACCGAGGCCGGAGTGGAGCAGCTGGCCGCCGGTGAGCGCCGTGTCAGCGCTTCGCTGGAGCGCGGCCGCAAGACCGGGAAGCTCAGCGACGAGGATGTCGAGCGGATCCACGGCATGCTGACCTTCACGCCGCGGCTCGAGGATTTCGCTGAATGTGACTTCTGCGTCGAGGCGATCGTCGAGCAGCTACCGGCCAAGGTGATCCTGTTCGAGCGGCTCGACCGCATCGTCTCCGAGGACGCGATCCTGGCCACCAACACCTCCGCGCTGCCGATCATCGAGATTGCTCGCGCGACCCGGCGGCCGGACAGAGTCATCGGCACGCACTTCTTCAACCCGGCCCCGGTGATGAAGTTGATCGAGGTGGTCCGGAGCATCGCCACCAGCGACGAGACGCTCGACGAGACCCGCGTCCTGGGCGAGCGCCTCGGCAAGCGCATCATCGTCGCGCAGGATCGGGGCGGCTTCATCGTCAACCTGCTGCTGATCCCCTTCCTCACCCACGCGATCCGGCTGTACGAGTCGGGCTTCGCCACCCGCGATGACATCGATGAGGGGATGCGCCTCGGCTGCGGTCACCCGATGGGTCCGCTCCAGCTCCTCGACTACATCGGCCTCGACACCGCGATGTTCGTCTGCGAGTCGCTCTACGAGGAGTACGCGAACAGCGACTTCGCCCCTCCCCCGCTGCTCCGCCGGATGGTGTCGGCCGGCTACCTCGGCAAGAAGAGCGGGCGCGGCTTCTACGAGTACTGACCCCGAGGATCGCTCAGTTGGCCCGCTCCGTTGGTACCGGCGCCGGCGCCTGGCGCTCCTCCACCGTGAGATTGACGGCGCCGATCCGGTTGCCGCCGGTCCAGAACTCGGTCGTGTACAGGCCGGGCTCGCCGAACATCGGCTGAAGGACGGTCACCGTGGAGATGCTGACCTCCTGTCCGGGGACGAGCCTCGCACCCGCCGCCTGGAACTGCAGGGTCACCGGCGCGAGCACCAGCTTGCCCTGCGCGTCGATCAGGCGAAGCTCAACCTGGTGCGCCTCTCCGACATCCGCGGCGCTGAAGCGGAACCCCGCCACCACGGCGAATCCCGCCCTGCCCGGCAGCGACGCCATCGAGAGGGCGCTGAAACCGCCGCCGAGCACGTACAGCTTGCCGTCGGGGGGAACCACGGCGCTGTCCGCGAAGAAGGCGAAGCTCAAGTCCATGCCGGGCTACTTTCGCACGCCGGCAGGGGGCGGAGCCGCGGCCCGGTGGGCGACCATTGGGCGTGATGAGCGATCCAGCCCACCGCAACCTGCACGTGTTCGTGTGCACGACCGTGGGACGCCACCACTGCGCCGGACAGGGGTCGGAGCACATCCTCCAGCGCCTGCGCGACGAGGTCGAGCGCCTGGAGCTGACCTGGGTGCGCACCACGCGCATGGGTTGCAACCAGCAGCACCATCAGGGACCGATCATGATCGTCTACCCGGAGGGTGTCTGGTACGGCCGTCTCGACGTCCCCGATGTCGACGAGATCATCGCCGAGCACCTCATCGCCGGACGCCCGGTCGAGCGGCTTCGCATCGTTCCCGACGGCCCCTGGTCGGCAACCTCGCTGACCTGAAGCGGTGCGGGAGTGTAGGGTGAATCCGAGCGATCCACCCATACAGGAGGCGACGGCATGGGCTACATCCGAGGATTGATGCATGGTGCGGCGGTGGGAACCGTCATCGGACTCTGCGTCGCGCCCCAGACCGGCGACAAGACCCGTGCGCAGCTTCGCCTCATGACCGCTGCTGCACGAGAGGGTGCCATGACCACCGGCCGCGCGCTGAACAGGGCAAAGCCGATGGCGAGCGGCGCTGTCCACATGGTTGCGAGTGCCCGGCACCGCGGCGAGCACGCGGCCAACGGCACGGCATCGGCGAGCGGCGCCGCCGTTTAGCGCCGCTGGGCCCCGGTGGTCAGCCGGCGACCGTCTCGGTGGCTGATCCGCCCACGCCGCAGAGAACGCCGAGCGCGCCGGTGATGAGGTCGAAAATGTTCATCACCATCGTGAAATGCACGCCGGCGATGCTGCGCGTGCCGGCTGCGTCGTCCGGGTTGACGAAGCCGATCAGCGCCAGCAGCAGGAGCACGACACCGACGGTGAGCACGATCTCCCCCGCAATGCCGCTCCGGAGCTCGGAAACCCGCGAAGCCCAGGATTCCCGCGATGACGAGGTCGAGGACGTCCCTCACGTAGGTCAGATGCAGGGCCATCGGGCCCACGTTGCCCTCAGGCTGGTGATGGAGCAGGGTTCCGGCGTCGCCGGTCAGCAGGCCGCCCAGGCCCACCGCCAGGAAGACGCCCGCTCCGAACTGCGCGTAGAGGCGTGCCATCAAGGTCAGACGTTAGCGGATGGCGGCTGCAGCCAGCGAGCCGCGACGATGGTCACGTTGTCCGTCCCGCCCCCGGCCAGCGCCGCATCGCACGCGCGCGTGAGCGCCACCCCGAGCGGATCGGGAGCGGCCACGATCGCGCCCAATGCCGGGTCGGACAGCGGCTCCCAGAGTCCGTCGGAGCACAGCAGCAGCACGTCGCCGGGCGCCCCGTCCACCTCGAAGATGTCTGCCTCGACCGGGTCGCCCATGACCGCTCGCTCGATGAGATTGCGTTTCGGGTGGTGCCGCGCCTCCTCGGCGGGCAGGGCGCCGAGCCGAACCTGGGCGGCGGCCCAGGAATGGTCGTCGGTGATCTGGATGACGGTCGCGCCGCCGATGAGGTAGCCCCGGCTGTCACCGACGTTGGCGACCGACGCGTGGGTCCCCCTGATGATCGCCAGCACCAGCGTCGTCCCCGGGTTGCCCCCGATCGACTCGCGGGCGACGCCCACCGCAGCATTCGCGGCCGAGACAGCGGCCCGGAGCACGACGTCGGGGTCCGCGGACGGCTCGGCGCCGGACAGCACGGCAATTGCGGCACGCACCGCAGCGTCCGCTGATTCGAGCCCTCCTTTGTGACCGCCCATCCCGTCGGCGAGCGCCAGGACCGCCGTTCCGCCGTCGGCCGAGATGTGGGCGTCCCAGACGTCCTGATTCTGCGTGCGCACGGGACCGCGATCGGTGATCCCGGCGATCTCCAGCGCAGCGCCACCGGCGATCGACCGCTCGGCGCGGTCGTCGGTCACGCCCCGGCTCCGGCCTCGGCAGCGGCGGGATGACCGAGCAGGCGGCGCGCCACCTCGTCGGCAACGGCGACGGGATCGAGGCACTGGATCGTCGCCATGCCGAGAGCTTCCGCCGCTTCGACATTGCAGAGCAGGTCGTCGATGAAAAGACAGCGTTCGGCCGCGACCCCGAGCAGGCTGCACGTCAGGCGATAGATCTCGGGATCAGGCTTGCGCATTCCCACTTTCGAGGAATCGACCACCACGTCGAAGAGCTCGTCGACCGGAAAGAGCTTGGTGAAGATCGCCTCGCCCTCGCGGGAGATGTTGGTGAGCAGCGCGGTCTTGTAACCGGCCTCGCGGATCTGGCGAACGGCGTCGGCCATGGCGCCGCACGCGACCATGCCTCTGCCGAAGACCACCTTCTGGGCCTCTCTCGGATCGACCGGATCGTTGCCGGACGCGTTGTAGCGGGCGATCATCCGGTCGAAGAACTCGTCGTCGGAGATCTTGCCCATCTCCAGCAGGTGCAGGTCGTGGACCCCGGTGGTCAGGTGATAGTGGTCGCGGAACTCGCCGAGGAAGAACGCGATCACGCTGAAGTACTCGGGAGGCACGTCGGTCCGGTGGTGAAAGAGGGGCTCGGTCATCACGCCGCCGAGATCGAAGATCACGCCGTCGAACTCGCGGGTGGGAGTCACCGGCTCAGGGGTTGTCTGCTGTTCAGTCATCTTCTCCATTGTGCCTAACCATGCCAACATGGCCGGTCATGACGGCCACAATGGGGACCTGAGATGCTGGTGCTGAGCAAGCGGGACGTCGAGAGCCTGCTCGCCGGGCCGGCCATGCTGGAGGCACTGGAAGCGGGGTTCCTTGCCTACTCGACGGGTCGGGCGTCGGTGCCGCCAAGGACCGCGGCCCGGGCGCCCTCGGGTCTCCTGGGAGCGATGCCGGGCTGGGTCGCGCAGCGAGGTTTCGCCCTCAAGGCGGTCAGCGTCTTCCCCGGAAACGGCGAGCGCGGGCTTCCCACCCACCAGGGCGTGATCACGCTGTTCGACGAGGGGGATGGCTCCCTGCTGAGCGTCATGGACGGCGAGCACATCACCGCCATGCGAACCGGTGGCGGCGCTGCGGTGTCGGTCCGCCATCTCGCGCGCGCTGAGGCGAAGACCCTCACCATCCTCGGAGCCGGCGTGCAGGGTCACTCCCACCTGGCGACCGTCCCCCTGGCTCGGGACTTCACGACCATCCGCATCTGTTCGCGCGACCCGCAGCGGGCAGCGTCTCTGGCTTCGCTGGACGCGCGCTGCGTGGTCATCGCCGGCTTCGAAGAGGCCGTGCGCGGCGCCGACGTCGTCTGCTGCTGCACGGATGCGCGCGAGCCGGTGACGCGCTACGAGTGGTTCGATGCGGGCACCCACGTCACGTCGGTCGGCGGAACGTTCGGGCCGGAGCTGGACCCGGACACCATGCGCAATGCCCGGGTCTTCGTTGAATGGAGGGGCGCGGCGGAGAATGCGCCGCCGGCCGGCGCGCACGAGTTGCAGGGACGGGACCCGTCAACCATCACCGAGCTCGGCGAGGTGATTGCGGGGCTGAAGCCCGGACGGCAGAGCGGCGACGAGATCAGCGTGTACAAGTCGACCGGCAGCGGCTTCGAGGATGCGGTGGTGGCGCGGGTCGTCTACGACGCCGCCCTGGCCGCGCGGGTGGGCACGGAAGTCGCTCTGTGACGGCGATCCCGGAGGTCGACGCAGCGCGCGTCGCCGAGGTCGCCCGCCAGCTCGGTCCGCACATCCGCCACACGCCGCTGATTCCCACCCCCTCGGGCGGGTTCCTCAAGCTCGAATCGCTGCAGCCCACGGGGAGCTTCAAGGTGCGCGGCTTCTTCGCCGCCGCCCACGTCGTGGACCGCGAACGCGTGGCGAACGGGCTGCTCACGATGAGTGCCGGCAATGCGGCGCTGGCCTGCGCATACGTTGCACGCGAACTCCAGGTCCCATGCCGGGTCATGATGTTCGACACCGCGCCGGCGCTCAAGGTCAACGGCGTTCGCAATCTCGGCGCGAAGCCCGTGCTGATGCCTCGCGATCGTCTCTTCGAGTGGATCGCAACCCGCGCCTGGGAACACGATCCCGAGGTCTTCATTCACCCGTTCGCCGAGGAAGCCGTGATCGTCGGTCACTCCTCGATCGTTCCCGAGATCCTGGCGGACCTTCCCGATGTCGAGCGAGTCTTCGTGCCGGTCGGCGGCGGCGGGTTGATCTGCGGCATCGCCCTGGGATTCGCCGCGCTCAAACCCGACGTCCAGGTGGTCGGCGTGCAGTCGGACGGATATCCCTTGTGGCAGGAGGCATTCGCGGTCAACGGGCCGCCGTCGCTGACGCCGAGCACGATCGCCGACGGCACCTCGGCGCCGTTCGACCCTGTGATGTTCGAGCGTCTCCGTGCCCTGGTCACGGAATGGGTCCTGGTACCGGAGGCGACGGTTCGGAAGGCGGTTGCGCGGCTCGCGACCGATGTGAAGGTGGTCGCCGAGGGGGCGGGGGCGCTCGCCTACGCAGCCATGATCGATGGGCGACCGACGCCGCGCACTGTGGCGATCCTCAGCGGCGGCAACATCGACGGGTCCCGCCTCGCGGAGTTGCTCATCGAGTAACCGGCCGCGGAAGGACCCGGCGGATGGGAGATGGACTGAGTCAGGACCCGCCGGAGACCGCGACGGGCGAGCCCCCAAACCCACTCTGGGGTTGCTGTGCCGGGACGAACAGGCTGGGTTGGTCGTCGCCGCCCTGTTGCGGCTGCTCGGCCTGCTGTCCTGCGAATGGATCCGACTGCGAGGGCACGGTGGCCGACGCGCTCGTCTTGCCGGGCGCCGTCGTCGCGGCGACGACGGAGAAGAAGACCGTGAGACCCGCTGCCCCGACGGCGGTGTTGAACGTGAGCCGGCGTCGGAGCGCCAGGCTCATATCCCGCCGCAGGCGCGCTGAGTCGACTTCGCCAGGTCCGGCCATCATGCCAGCCTAGCCCGCGAAACTTGCGAAGAGATGACCGTCGCGGCCTGGAACGACCAGCCGCGGTGACGAACTGCCATGCTTGCGCCCCCGCGGAGAGGGGTCGATGGCGGGGCCGGCACTGGGCGGGTGCCGTCCGTCCTGTGCAGCGAGAGTTTCGGGTGAGGTGGTGAGGGGGCTCGCGACGACAGCGTTGATCGGTCCCACGGTCGCGTGGTGTGGACGCTGATGCATCGCGCGTATCGCGGACTCGCTGCGGTAGCGCTCATGGCGCTCGTGCCCGCCGGCGCCGCCATCGCGGCCGGCGGCGGCGGTGGTGGCGGCCAGCCGGGGCCGTCGAGCCAGGGCAGCGGTGCCGTCACCCACGGCAGGCTCGTCGCCGGAGCCGGGGGCACATATCTGCCGATCGTCCCGACCGGCATCGTCCCGAGCGGCCCGGAGCCGCGCAACCCGCTCGACATACCCCCGGCCGGCGCGAATCCCCAGGGCATGACCTGCCCGGAGGTGCATCGCTTTCACATCGGGCCAGGATCACCCTCACCGGGCGGCGGCATCGTTGCGGCGCTGTCCATCCATCCTTCGTTTCTCAGCAATGCCGCAGGCGGGTACGACGGTTTCGAGGCGCCGGTTCGGGTACGCGGTCCGGGGCGCGATTCCGCCGGGAGGTGACCCGACCGCGGTTGGGGTGGGCAGTCCCGCGACCGCCGCGAACGTGGCCGGTCACATTGTCGCGGTCACGGCAATCGTGCTGAACCTCGGCACCTGGCAGGATGCGCAACCGGTGGCGCCATATGGGGGGAGCTGCCAGGGCGCCGCGTTCACGTTCAGCCCACCGTACCTCGCCGGCGACGTTCCCCCGCCAGTGCCACCGGTGAGCGTGCTCGAGACGCCGCCGTTTCCCACCGGCGCGGACCTGGTCACCGGGTTGACGAAAGCATGGACGGTCGGTGATGTCCAGATCCTGCCGGGTGGGTCGGCGACCTCACGCACGTTTGTGCACATCCCCACGTGCGCGTGGACCGAGTCGACCGTTCCCACCGCGCCCGACCCGTACCACGCGCTGATCACCACTGTCGTCGGCGGCTACACGCTGTTCCTGCTGTACGACGTCACGGTGATTCCCGGAACGGTGACCTGGAACTGGGGCGACGGCACGAGCACGGTCGCGCCCGGCCCTGTGGAGCAGGGACCGGCGCTCCTGCCCGCATACGATCCCGCAACCCAGCAGTGGCGCGACCCCTGCGCGGTCAGCCACGACTATGCGGAAGTCTCCATCGGGCGCGACGATCACCGCGACCGAGACGTTCTCAATCACGATCACGGTCAGCTGGAGCGACGGCGTCGCGTCCCACACCGAGCCTGTGGCATGCGACTCGAGCACCGGCGGCGCCTGTCATCTGACACTCGGTCCGGGCAACGGCTGGCAGAGCGGCCCGCATCCCGTCGACCAGATCGAGCCGGTTCCGTTCCAGACCCCCTCGCCGGCGCCGTAGCGGCTCAGGAGCTGAGCAGCGACGTCCCGGTCATCTCGACGGGCACGGGCAGGCCCATCGCGTCGAGCACGGTGGGCGCGATATCGCGCAATCCTCCGCCGTCGCGCAGCGGTCCGTCGCCCGCGCCGAGAAGGACGACCGGCACCGGGCTCGTGGTATGCGCCGTGAGCACCGATCCGTCCCGGCGGTCGACCTTGTACTCGGCGTTGCCGTGGTCGGCGGTGATCAGCAACCCGCCGTGCGCCGCGTCGACGGCGCGCGCGATGCGGCCGAGACAGGCGTCGATGCACTCGACGGCACGCACCGTGGCATCGAAATGCCCGGTGTGCCCAACCATGTCGGCGTTGGCGAAGTTGGCGATGAGCAGCCCATCGCCGCCCTGCTCCAGGCGGGCGACGACCGCGTCGGTGACGCCCGCAGCGGACATCTCGGGGACGGTGTCGTATGTCGCCACACGCTGCGAGGGGACGAGCAGACGCTCCTCACCGTCGAACGCGGTCTCGCGACCGCCGTTGATGAAGTACGTGACGTGGGCGTATTTCTCCGTCTCGGCGACGTGGAACTGGCGCAATCCCGCGACGCTCACCTCCTCCGCGAGGGTGTGGCGGACGTCCTCGCGCGGGAAGGCCACGCTCGCGTCGAGATCTCGCTCGTACTCACTGAAGGTGACCAGCTCGACATCGCGAAGCACCCTCGAACGCGAGAAGCCATCGAAGTCAGGGTCGATCAGCGCATGGCTCAGCTCGCGGCCGCGGTCGGGCCGGAAGTTGAAGAAGATGATCGAGTCGCCGTCCTCGATGCGGATGCGCTCGCCCTCGTGGAGCACCGAAACCGGAGCCACGAATTCGTCGGTGACGTCCGCGGCGTACTGCAACTCGATGTAGGCCACCGGGTCGGCCGCGGTGCCGTCTCCGGCGCCCGCGATGACCTCGTACGCTCGCTGAATCCGGTCCCAGCGCCGGTCCCGGTCCATCGCGTAATAGCGACCGGCGACCGAGACCACCGCCCCGACGCCGATTCGCTGCAGCTCCTCGAGAAACGCCGTGACGAAGCCGGCCGCGCTGGTGGGCGGCTCGTCACGCCCGTCGAGAAATACGTGGAAGAACACGGTATGGAGGCCGCGACGGCGAGCGAGCTCGGCGATGGCCACCGCATGGGCCTGGTGGCTGTGGACGCCACCGGGCGAGATCAACCCGAGGCAGTGCAGGGCGCTGCCGCGATCCCGGGCACGGTCGACCGCCGCGCACATCGCGGCGTTCTCGTAGAAGCTGCCGTCCTCGATGGCCCGGTTGATCCGGGAAAGCGGCTGATGGATGAGCCGCCCGGCGCCGATGGTGAGATGCCCGACTTCAGAGTTGCCCTGCTGCCCGGGGGGCAGACCGACCGCCTCGCCGCTGGCGTTCACGGTCGTATGCGGCCAGCGGCTCTCGAGCAGGTCGAGCTCGGGCGTGCGTGCGGCGGCGATGGCGTTGCCGTACGGGATCGGTGTTGTGCCCCCACCCGTCGAGGATGACGAGCACGAAGGGCCGCAGCCCACTCATGCCGCGCGTGCTAGGCGACGTCACGAGCGCCGGCGGCCGCGTTCGCGGCAGCGACGATGACGCCGAATTCGTCGGCGCGCAGGCTCACCCCGCCGACCAGCGCGCCGTCGATATCCGGCTCGGCGAACAGCGAGGCAGCGTTCGCCGGCGTGACGCTGCCTCCATAGAGGACGCGCGGCGCGCCGTCGGGAAACCTCGCTCGCGCCTGTTGCTTGATGTGCGCGACGACCTCCTGTGCCTGCTCCGGCGTCGCAGTGCGGCCGGTCCCGATCGCCCATACCGGCTCGTAGGCGATGACCCACGCGTCAGTCGCCGGCGGAGCCGCCAGCTCGGCAAAGACCGCTTCGAGCTGCCGGTCCACCACGTCGAACGTTCGGGCGTCGTCGCGCTCATCGCTCGTCTCGCCCACGGCGAGGATCACCTGGAGGCCGAGCGCCAGCGATGCGACGAACTTCCTGGCAACCTCGTCATCGCGCTCGCCAAAGATGTGCCGGCGCTCGGAGTGCCCGACGAGCGTGATGTCGCACCACCCGGCGAGCATCGCCGGTGAGATCTCGCCGGTGAAGGCTCCCGCGTCCCTCCAGTAGACGTCCTGGGCGCCAAGCAGCACGCCGGTCCCTTGCAACGCGGCGTGGACCGCCCACAGATGGGTGAATGGCGGGAGCACGGCGACATCGACCCGTTCCGCCGAGCTGACCGCGGCACTCACCGCGCGCGCGAGGGCGACGCCCTCGTCCACGGTGGTGTTCATCTTCCAGTTCCCGGCAACCATGAGCCGGGGCGGCGTGGCCCGGGCGGAGATGCCGCCGTCAACGCGACACGACCTCGCGGTCGCGAAGCGCGGCGATGCCGGGCAGCGTCCTTCCCTCGAGGAACTCGATGGTGGCGCCGCCGCCCGTGCTGATAAAGCCGATCTTGTCAGCAACGCCGGCGTCCTGGACCGCGGCGGCGAGGTCGCCCCCGCCGATCACCGTGGTCGCCTCGGAAGCGGCCACCGCGCGGGCGACCTCGCGTGTGCCCGCCGCGAAGGCGGGGATCTCGTAGATGCCGAGGGGACCGTTCCAGATGATCGTCCCGGCGCCGGCACAATCGGCCGCGATCCGCTCCACGGTGTCAGGTCCGGCGTCGACGACCATCCAGCCATCGGGGATGGCGTTGGACGCGACCACCTGCGTGGAGGCGTCCGCGACCGCCTGCTCGACGACGACGGCGTCGGTCGGGAGGCGAAGATCGGCACGCCGGCTGCCTGCCGCGTCCAGCAGGCGACGTGCGGTCTGGATCTGCTCCTCCTCCACCAGCGACGTGCCGGTGGTCTCGCCGAGCGCGCGGTAGAACGTGCATGCCATCGCACCACCAACCCAGAGCACGTCGACACGATCGAGCAGGTGGTCGAGCACCCCGACCTTGGTGGAGATCTTCGACCCGCCGACGATCGCGACAACGGGCGTCCGCGGATTGTCCATGACGCCGCCGAGCATCTCGAGCTCGCGCGCCATCAGCTTGCCAGCCACCGCGGGAAGCAGATGCGCGACCCCTTCGGTGGAGGCATGGGCGCGGTGGGCGGTGCCGAAGGCATCGTTCACGAAGATGTCGCCGAACGCGGCCAGCTGCCTGGCGAAGGCCGGGTCGTTCGCCTCCTCGCCCGGTTCGAAACGCACGTTCTCGAGCATCCCGACATCCCCGTCACGCAGCGACTCGACCATGCTCTGGGCGCTGTCGCCGACGACATCGGAGGCAAGGCGAACGTCGGCACCCAGCAGGTCGCTCAGATGCGCCGCAATCGGGCCGAGACGGGCGTTGTCATCGATCCTGCCCTTCGGGCGCCCCAGGTGGGCGACCACGATGACGCGGGCCTTCCTGGCGCGAAGCGCCTCGATGGTCGGGAGCGCCGCGCGGATCCTGCGATCGTCCGTGATTGCGCCGTCGCGCATCGGCACGTTCAGATCCTCGCGCAGCAGGACCCGTTTGCCAAGCACGTCGATGTCGTCGATGGTCGCCTTCAAGAGCGCTGCCATCGTTCGCCTAGAGCCGAGAGATGATCAGGTTCACGAGGTCGACGACGCGGCAGGAGTAGCCCCACTCGTTGTCGTACCAGGCGAGCACCTTCACGGTGTGGTCGCCGAGCACCATCGTCGACGGTGCATCGAAGATGGACGAATGCGGATCGTGGAGGAAGTCCATCGAGACCAGCGGCTCCTCACTGACCGCGAGGATTCCCGCGAGCTTGCCACTCGCCGCCTCACGCATCTTTCCGTTGATGTCGTCGACGGTGGCGCTCTTCGAGAGCGTCGCGGTGAGGTCGACAAGGCTGACGTCGGGGACCGGGACGCGCAGCGACATGCCCTGGAACTTGCCCTTCAACTCGGGCAGCACCAGCGACACCGCTCGCGCGGCGCCGGTGGTTGTCGGGATGATGGACAGCGCGGCGGCACGCGCCCGCCGCTTGTCCTCGTGGGGCGCGTCGAGGATCACCTGATCCTTCGTGTACGCATGCACCGTGGTCATGAAGCCGGTCTCGATGCCGAACGAGTCGCTGAGCACCTTGGCGACCGGGGCGAGGCAGTTGGTGGTGCACGACGCATTCGAGATGACGTGGTGCTCGGCGGGGTTGTACGCCGAATCGTTGACACCCATGCAGATCGTGATGTCCTCGTTCTTCGCGGGCGCGGTGATCACGACCTTTCGGGCGCCGGCGTCGATGTGGCCCCTGGCGCGCACCGCGTCGCTGAAGAATCCCGTCGAACTCGACGACGATGTCCACACCGAGGTCGCCCCACGGGAGCCGCTGCGGGTCCCGCTCGGCAAGAACCTTGATGACCCGGCCGTCCACCGTGATACTGTCAGTACCGGCAACAACTGTCCCGGCGAAACGCCCGAAGACGCTGTCGTACTTGAGCAGGTGGGCCAGCATCTCCGAGGTGGTGATGTCGTTGACGGCGACGATCTCGAGATCGGGGGAACGCTCTCGCGCGGCGCGCAACACGTTTCGCCCGATGCGGCCGAAGCCGTTGATACCAACTCTGACTCCCATGCGGGGCAACCTCCAGTCGTCTCGATGATCGACGCCGGGCTAGCGGCGCGCTCCCACCCTATCACCGGTCTCACCCGCGGCGGCGACCAGACGGTGAAGGCGGCCGGCCATCGCCGGCCGGCTGCAGCCCGCCCGTTCCGCCAGGTCCGCCAGGTCGTCATCGGGGTGACCGGCGCGCAGCAGCGCGGCCTCGCGCAACGCGGGCGGCAGCGCCTGCCAGCGCGCGGGGTCGGCCTCGAGCAGGGCGATCGAACTCGACCTGGCGGACCCCGGCGGCCGCCGTCCGGCGCAGGTTCGCAGTCTCGGCGTTGAGGCGCCGGTTCACGCCGCTGCGCACCTCGCGGATGACCCGCCCCGCCTCGAAGCTGAGCCGGCCGGCCTGCGCGCCGATGGAGCTGAGCGCGGCACCCACGGCGGGTCCGGAACGGACGGTGACCACCCAGCGGCCGCGGCGCAGTCGCGTGCGTGCGCCGACGCCGAGAGTCGTGAAATCCTCGAACAGCTGGGTGGCGCCGCCCTCGTCTGCGCAACCGATCTCGAGATGCGGCTCACCGTCAGGTCGCACCAGGCGGCCGGCGCTGAGAAACGCGCCTCGCAGGCGGCTGCGCCTGCAGCACACCCGCACGGATTTCGTCAGGACGATCTCCGGCTCCATGCCCACGAGCACGTACTGCACGCGCCGAGCGGCCCCGACGCGCGAGACGTGCGCAGCGATCCTCTCGGCGTGCAGCGCCTGCATCGCCGCGCGAACCGCAACCGGGCGTGTGGTCGCGATGACGGCCGGCGTCGTGGTCACGAGCGCCATGCCCTCGACGAGCGATCGCCGGCAGCAGGCGAGCAGCGGCGTGTGCGGGGCGAGCTCGGCCGCCACCCGTTGCGTGAAGGACTGCGCGCTGTCCAACGTCTAGTGCTCTTGCGCGCGGCCGGCGGGCATGCTCACAGCCGCGGATCCGGTACGTCGACATCGCGATGGGTCACCGTCACCGTCAGACCGTCACCGCGCAGGCGCTCCGCGAGCGCCTCGACGATGGCGACCGATCGGTGCCGGCCCCCCGTGCAACCGACCGCGAAGCTCAGCACCTCCCGGCCGCGCTCCGCGTAGCGCCGCGACGACCAGAGCAGCAGCCCGTGGGCGCGGTCGATGAGCTCGTGGGCGACCGCATCCTCGAGAACGTAATCACGGACCGAGGGGTCGAGCCCGGTGCTGGAGCGCAGCTCGGGCACCCAGAAGGGGTTTCGCACCATGCGCGCGTCCAGCACCCACCCTGCCTCGGGTGGAATGCCGAACTTGAAGCCGAACGACGTCACGCCCACGCTGACCTCCGCTGCGGATTCGCGCTCGGTCACAGGAGTTCCTTGACACGCAGCGCCACCGGCCGCGGCACCACGGTGGTGAGCTCATCGAGGGGCGCATCGCGAATGGCGTCGATGCTCCCGAACTGGCGGAGGAGCGCCCGGCGGCGGACCGGGCCGAGCCCTGGGACGACGTCCAGTTTCGACCGAAGCGCCGCACGTCCGCGGCGGGCTCGGTGGTGGGTGATGGCGAAGCGGTGCGCTTCGTCGCGCACGCGCTGGACGAGGAACAGCGTCGGACTGTCCCGCTCGATGATGATCGGGCGTGCCCGGCCGGGCTTGTACAGCTCCTCGTTTCGCTTGGCCAGGCCGAACACGGGAACCCGGGTCAGGCCCGCCTCACGCAAGGCCTTGACTGCGGCGCTCAGCTGGCCCTTGCCCCCGTCGATCAGGATCAGGTCGGGGAGCACCGAGAAGCTCAGATCGGGATCGTCGCCACCACCACGCGGCGGCCTGCGCGGCCGCTCGTTGGCGCCGTTCGCCCCGGCCGGGTCGAGCACCGGGACATCCGCATCCGGACCGTCGCCGCGCGGGCCGAGCCTGCGGAAGCGGCGGCGCAGGGTCTCCTCGATGGAGGCGAAATCGTTGGAGCCCTCGACAGTCTTGATCCCGAAGTGCCGGTAGCTCGCGGGCGCGGGCCTCCCCTCCTCGAACACCACCATCGAGCCGACTGAGTTGGTGCCCATCGTGTTGCTGATGTCGTAGCACTCGATCCGCCGTGGCGGGGCGGGGAGCTGCAGCCGGGTGGCAAGGTCGTCCAGCAGAGCCTCGGTCTTCGCGGCATCGTAGTCGTCGACGATCCGCTGCTGGCGGAGCGCTACCAGCGCCGTCTCCGCGGCCTGCGCGATCAACTGCCGTGCGTCGCCGCGCTTGGGGACATGGACCTCGACGGGGCCACCCCGTTGCTCGGCGAGGAACTCCTCGAACACGGCTCGCCCCTCGATGTCATCTGACACCAGGAGCCGCCGGGGAATCGAGGTCACGTTGGCGTAATACTGGGGGAGAAACCCGCCGAGGCACGCGGCGGCATCGAGCCCGGCGACGCCCTCGAGCTCATGTGTCTCCATCGCCATGACGCGACCCTGGCGGATGCTCAGCACCGCGACCATGGCGCGTCCCGCCTCGACGGCGACGGCGATGCAGTCCTCGTCGGACCGCGCACCGCGCAGCACCGTCTGGCGCTCGCTGATCCGCTCGATCGCACGCAGGCGATCACGGAAGCGCGCGGCCAGCTCGTAGTCACGATGATCCGCGGCCGCGTCCATGTGGTCGCGCAGCTCGTCGTGGAGCGTATCCGACCGGCCCTCCATGAACTCCTGCACCTGCTCGAGGATCTCGGCATATTCCGGACCGTCGATCTTTCCTTCGCAGGGCCCCGAGCACCGCTTGATGTGATAGTCCAGACACACCCTCCCGCGCCGGAAGACCTCGTCGCTGCAGGTGCGGAAGGGAAAGATGGTGCGCAGTGACCGGACCGTCGTGCGCAGCGACTGCGCGCTCGTGTACGGACCGAAGTAGCGGGCACCGTCACGGATCACCTTGCGCGTGTAGTACGGCCTGGGGAACAGCGTTGCACCCTCGGCGCTCGTGCCGCGGGGTTTGCGCACCTGCTCGCGGGCGGTTCCGGGGGCGACCGCGTCGTGCACGCCCGGGCGCGGGATCTTGAGGTAGAGGTAGCTCTTGTCGTCCTTGAGGCGCACGTTGAAGCGCGGCCGGTGCTGCTTGATGAGCGTGTTCTCGAGGACCAGCGCTTCGTGCTCGCTCTGGCACGCGATCACCTCGAAATCGAAGACGCTCGCGATCAGCTGATGGGTGCGTGGCTGGAGCGCATCCACGCCGGTGAACCACGAGCGCAGACGGTTGCGCACGTTCGAGGCCTTGCCCACATAGATGACCCGCGCGTCGAGGCCACGCATGACATAGACGCCCGGTCCGTCCGGTGACGCGCGCAGGCGTGCTCGGAGTTGCGCCTTGTCATCGAGGAGGCGCTCTGAGCGCCGCGGGGCAGCCATGGTGGTCACTGTATCGCTGCTCAGCGAGACCCCTCTGCTGCCTGGAGTTCGGCCACGAACCGAGCCTCGTCGAGCACCCGGACCTCGAGTCGCTCGGCCTTCTCGAGCTTGCTCCCGGGCGAGGCGCCGGCCACCACCGCATGGGTCTTGCGGCTGACGCTCGAGGTCGGGTTGCCGCCGAGCGCGCGGATGCGCTGCTCCGCGTCGGCGCGGCTCATGCCCTCGAGGGTCCCGGTGATGACCCAGGTCTGGCCGCTCCAGGGCCCGCCTCCGCCTGCGGCGCGCTCGGGGTCCACACCGGCGTCGCGCAGATGCTCGAGGACGGCCCTGCCCTCGGTCGAGGAGAACCATGCCGCCATGTGCGCGGCGACCACCGCCCCGATGCCCTCGACGCCGAGCAGGTCCTCCTCGGTGGCCTCGGCGAGTGCATCGATGCTCCCGAAGTGCGCTGCGAGTGTCTCCGCGGTGTGCTCGCCGACATGGCGGATGGCAAGGGCGTTGATGAATCGAGCCAGCGGGACGCGGCGGCGGGAGGCGATGGATTCGATCAGCTTGGTCGCCGAACGCTCGGCAAACCCCTCCAGCGTCAGGAGTTGCTCGGCGGTCACCCCGAACAGGTCGGCGGGCTCGGCGACATACCCGAGGTCGAGCAGTTGATCGATGACCGCAGGCCCGAGGCCCTCGATGTTCATCGCCCCGCGCGCGGCGAAGTGGATGAGCAGCTCGCGTCGTTGGGCGGGGCAGAGCGGGTTGAGGCAGCGTCGCACCACCTCTCCCTGCTCGCGGACGAGCAGCGACTCGCAGGCCGGACAGTGCTCGGGCATCTGCCACGGTGTGGCGTCCTTCGGCCGTTTCTCGAGGACCACCCGGACGATCTCGGGGATGACGTCGCCGGCCTTGTGGAGCAACACGGTGTCGCCGATGCGCACGTCCTTGCGGGCGACCTCGTCCTCGTTGTGGAGCGTGCAGCGGCGCACCGTGGACCCGGCGACCAGTGTCGGCTCGAGGATCGCCACCGGTGTCACCGCGCCGGTGCGTCCGACCTGGACGTGGATGTCGAGCACCTGGGTCTCGTGCTCCTCCGGCGGGAACTTGTAGGCGATCGCCCAGCGCGGCGCCCGAGAGATGGTGCCGAGCTCGGCCTGCTCCGCAAGCGACGCGACCTTGATCACGACACCGTCGGTGTCGTAGTCCAGGTCATGCCGCCGCTCCGACCAGTGCTCGAGAAATGCGAGCACCTCGTCGATCGACCCGGCGAGCTGGCGGTGCGGATTGACGCGGAAGCCCAGCGCGGCGAGCGTGTCGAGCACCTCGGCCTGGGTCCGTATCCTGCCCGGGGGGTCGATCGCGTACATGAAGGTCTGCAGGCCGCGAGCCGCGGTGATGGTGGGGTCGAGCTGGCGCACCGCGCCCGCCGCAGCGTTGCGGGGGTTCGCGTACCCGGGCTTGCCGGCCTCCTCGAGGCGCGCGTTGTGCGCGGCGAACGCCCCCTTGGGAAGGTAGACCTCGCCACGGACCTCGAGCTCGTTCGGGAGGTCGCCGTCGAGATGCGCCAGGGTCATCGGCACCGACCGGATGGTGCGCACATTTGCGGTGACGTCCTCGCCCTCGACGCCGTTGCCGCGCGTCGCCGCGCGGACGAAGCCGCCACCCGAGTACGTGATCGACATCGCCAGCCCGTCGATCTTCAGCTCGCAGACGTATCCGCTCACGGCTCCGATCGCGCGTTCGACCCGGACGCCGAACTCGCGAACCTCGTCGGGACCGAACGCGTTGTTGAGGCTGAGCATCTGGGTCCGATGCCTGACCTTCGTGAAGTTCGCGGCGGGCTCGCCACCGACCCGCTGCGTCGGAGAATCGACGCTCTGCAGCTCGGGAAACGCCGACTCGAGATCGACGAGCTCGCGGAAGAGGTGGTCGTACTCGGCGTCGGTGATCTCAGGTGCATCGAGGACGTGGTACTGCCGGGAGTGATGCTCGAGCTCCGCGCGCAGCGCCGCGACCCGGTCGCGCGCCTCCTTGGGAGCAACCGCCTCGGTCTTCCTGGTGTTCACGGCGGCCTCAGGGCTCCACGATCGGCCAGAGGGTCGCGTCGGCAACGGCGAAGATCTTGACGCCGTGATCATCGAATTTGATGACCAGCTCCTCGCCGCCCCTGGTCATGGTGCTCTTGAGCACGGTGCCCTCACCGTAGCGCTGGTGGCCGATGCGCATGCCCTCGCTGAACCGCTGCGGCGCCAGCTCGACCGGGTTCGGTCGTGTCGCGTAGCCGACAACGGCGCGCCGGACCGCTCCGGACGCCCGGACGTCGCCCAGCGACGGGGCCCCCGGACGGAGCTGCACCTCGAGCATCTCGCCGGGGATCTCGCCGAGGAATCGTGATGCCTCGGCAAGCTGCGGCGTCCCGTACGTGTGCCGCCGGAATGCGTGCAGGAGATAGAGACGGCGGCGGGCGCGCGTGATCCCGACGTAGGTGAGGCGGCGCTCCTCGGCGATCCCGGCATCGCCCTCCTCGAGCGCACGCGAATGGGGCAGGAGCCCCTCCTCCATGCCGGCGATGAACACGACGCCAAACTCGAGGCCCTTCACCTGGTGCAGCGTGATGAGCGTCACGCCCTGGGCCTCGTCGCGCATGGTGTCGACGTCGCTGACCAGCGCGACGTTCTCGAGAAACTGCACCAGCCCGTCAGGGGGCGGAACGTCGGAATACTCGCCGGCAAGCCCCGCCAGCTCGAGGACGTTCGCCCACCGCTCGACGCCCTCCTGGGTTCCGTCCTGGAGCATCTCGCGATATCCGGTCTCGTCGAGGACGCGCTCGAGCAGCACGGGAAGCGGTACCCGTTGGGCGTCGGAGCTGAGGCGCTCCATCAATCCGGCAAAACCGCGTAGTGCCGTCATCGCCGCGGGTCCCAGCGCCTGGTCGCCCTCGTCGAGCCGCTGCGCCGCTTCGAGTGGGGCGAGCCCCTTCCTGCGCGCGAGCTTCTCCAGCTCGGCAACACTCCGATCACCGATCTTTCGGCGCGGCGTGTTGACCACCCGCGCGAAGGAGACCGCGTCCCGGGGGTTGACGCAGAGACGGAGGTAGGCGAGCACGTCCTTGACCTCGCGCCGGTCGTAGAAGCGCAGACCGCCGACCAGCTGGTACGGGATGCCGCGCCTGAGGAACACCTCCTCGAAGGCACGGGACTGTGCGTTGGTTCGATACAGCACGGCGCACTCGGCGAGGCTCACCCCCTCGCGACCGATGAGGTTCTCGATCTCCGAGCCGACGGCGATCGCCTCCTCACGCTCGTCGTAGACCGAGATGAGCCGGACGGGTTCGCCGATGCTCTGCTCCGTCCAGAGCCGCTTCAGGGCCCGGTCGCTGTTGTTGCGGATGACGGCGTGCGCGATGTCGAGAATCGGTTGCGTGGAGCGGTAGTTCTGCTCGAGCACGACCTTCGTCGCATCCGGGAAGTCGTGTTCGAAGGAGAGGATGTTGCGCACGTCTGCGCCCCGGAAGCCGTACACGGCCTGGTCGTCGTCGCCCACAACCGTCACGTTGCGATGCTTTGCGCCGAGGATCTTGACGAGCTCGTACTGCGCCTTGTTGGTGTCCTGGTACTCGTCGACGAACAGGTGAAGGAATCGATCCTGGTAGTACTCACGCACCGAGTCCGCCTCGCGAAACAACGTCACGGCGCGGAGCAGCAGGTCGTCGAAATCCAGCGCTGACGCCGCATCGAGCTCGCGCTCGTACGCCCAGTAGATGCGCGCGATCTGCTCGTCCATCGTGTTCGGGTTCACCCTGGCCTGGAAGTCGCGCGCGTCGAGCAACTCGTTCTTGGCGGCGCTGATGGCGTGCGCCGCCCGGTTGGGCGTGAGGCGTTTCTCGTCGATCCCCTCGGCGCGGATGGCGTTGCGTATGGCCGAGAGACGGTCCGCCTCGTCGTAGATCGTGTACCCCGGCGGGATCCCGATCGCCTCGCCCTCGCGGCGCAACAGCCGCGCCCCCAGTGAGTGGAAGGTACCGAGCCACATCCCCTTGATGCTGTCGCCGATCAACTGCTCGACGCGAGCCCGCATCTCGCGTGCCGCCTTGTTCGTGAACGTCACCGCGCAGATCTCGTCGGGACGAACCCGGCGCGTTGCGATCACGTACGCGATCCGGTGCGTCAGGACGCGGGTCTTTCCGCTGCCGGCGCCGGCGAAGATGAGCAGCGGCCCGTCGGGGGCCTCGACGGCCTCACGCTGCGGCGGGTTCAGCCCCTCGAGCAGGGCGGTCGCCCCGATCGTCGCGCTCAGGCGTGCGCCCCGGTCGCGGGCGACGCGTGCCCGGCTGATGCGCGATAGGCGTCGGGCCGCCGATCGGCGTGCAGATGGTTGCGCGGTGTGCGCTGCCGCGCCTGTTCGACGGAGTCGAGGTCGACGTCGGCGATGAGCAATTCCTCCTGATCCTTGCTCGCCGGGCCGGACACCGGCCAGCCATCGGCTCCGACGATGATCGAGGCGCCGATGAACGAGACACCGCGCTCGACACCGATGCGATCCGCGCACGCCATGACGACGCCATTCTGCGCGGCGGTGGCCATCGCGACGTAGTCACCCTGGCAGTAGCCGCGGTCGTCCCAGACGGTGCGCTTGAAGGACGCGACCCAATTGGTGGGCACCGCGATCACCTCCGCGCCGGCGAGTGCGAGTGCGCGAGCCGCCTCGGGGAACCAGAGGTCGAAGCAGATGATCATGCCCACGCGCCCAAAGGGCAGATCGACGATCGGGAGGTCGTCGCCCGGCTTGAACCAGGACTGCTCGTCGTAATAGAGGTGCAGCTTCCGGTAGGTGGCCATGCGCCCGGTTGCGCCGATGAGGACGGCGCTGTTGTGCCTGCAATCCCCGTCGCGCTCACTGATTCCGGCAACGATGAAGCACGAGTGCTGCGCGCAGACCTCGCGAAGGGCGCGGACCGTCGGCCCGTCGTCCGGATCCTCGGCGGCGTGCTGCGCCTCCGCTTCGTCCCCGAAAACGTAGCCGCTGGAGGCGAGCTCGGGGAGCACGATCAGCTGCGCCCCCTGGTCGGCGGCCGACGTCGCCCAGCGCACGGCCCGCGAGCGGTTGTCTTCGAGGTCGCCGACATGCGGCTCGTATTGCGCGACAGCGATGCGTACCGGGCGGCTCACACTCCTCACGGTAGCGCAGCAGGCGCGACCCCAGGATGACGCGGAAGAGCCTCCGAGATGCCGCAGAGAATCTCATGCGGGAGCGTGGCGCAGAGATCGCCGACCTCGTCCGCGCCGATACGGATGCCGTCACGTTCGCCGATGAACATCGCCGTGTCCCCCGGGCCCACGCCGGCCACGTCGGACACGTCCACGCCGACCTGATCCATGCTCACGATCCCGACGATCGGGCAGCGCTCGCCGCGAATCGCGAGATGCCCTCGGTTGGAGAGGGCGCGCGGCAGGCCCTGCCCGTAGCCGAGTGTCGCGGTCGCGATGCGGCGCGCGGTTTCGGCTCGCCACGTCCGTCCGTAGCCGACGGTCTCACCGGCGGCGACCGTGCGCACCTGGGCGACGCGGCAGAAGACGTTCATCGCCGGCTGCAGCGACGCCGGACCGGGCACCGGCGGGTAGCCGTAGAAGGCGATGCCCGCACGAACCAGGTCGTGATGCATCGCGGGATGCGCCAGGATCGCCGCGCTGCCAGAGGTGTGGAGGAGCGCGTCGGGCGCCACGGCCCGGAGCGCCCGGACCGCCTCGAGGAAGCGCCCATGCTGCGCGATCGTGAATCCCGGATCCTCAGCCGCATCGGCGAAGTGGGTGAAGATCCCGGCGACCCGGACACGGTCACCGGCGTCCCGGACCGCGCCGGCGAGTGACTCGACTTCTCCGGGCAGCGCACCGAGCCGGTGCAGCCCGGTGTCGATCTTCAAATGGACGCGAGCGTGCCGGCCCGCCGCCGCCGCTGCCGCTGCGGTGCCCTCGGCGTCGAGAACGCTCACGTCGACCCCCGCGGCCACGAGGTCGCCGATCATTGACGGCGGGCTCCAGCCCACCACCAGGATTGGCGCGTCGAAGCCGGCGGCCCGAAGCCCGAGAGCCTCCTGGGGCGTGTACACCCCGAGCCATGCGGCTCCGCCGTCGAGTGCGGCCTGTGCCGCGATCCTCATGCCGTGCCCGTAGCCGTTCGACTTCACCATGACCATCACGCCCGCGGGCTTGACCAGGGTCGCGATCACCTCCGCGTTTCGCGCCAGGGCAGCGGTGTCGATCTCCACCCAGCGGAGAACGCCGCCCCCGCCCGTCCCGCTCACGCTCCGACCGGCACGGGCTCCGCTGCCGGCGCTGCGACCTCCGCCGGGGCGACCCGGCGCACGAGACCGAACGGCGTCTGCTCGTCCGACTGGCCCAGCGGGTTATCGGCAATCATGGCCAGAACAGAATCGGCGTCGATGCCGACCGACGCGAACACCTCCGCGGCCATGTCGTTGGCGTCGATGATCGCCACCGCGACCCGGCGTCCGGTGCGCCGGCGCACGTCCGCGGCGATGCGCAGCGCCGCACCCGAGGGATCCAGCGGCGACTTGGTCGCCCACGTGTCATACGGAGGGAGGTTGAGTGACGACGGCCCGTCGATGGCGTTGACCCCATGGCCGGCCACGCGGTAGAAGACGCCGCGCATTCCCAGCGGCTTGGTGACCGCCGCCGACGCGGCGGCGAGCAGGATCCGCGAGACGCCGGCTTCGTCGATGGCCAGCTGCATGGTGGTGGGATGCGCGAGCCCGATCCCGGTGGGCTCGTGGCTCACGTAGCGGGAGAGCAGCCGGGCCGCACGCGAGACCCTGATCTCGTCAATCGGGTAGGAGCGGCCCTGGCTGATCGCGAGCGCCTTCTCGCTCACCAGCAGGACGTCGCCGTCGGCCACGTCGATGCCGTCGCTGCGCAGGCGCTCGAGACCGCCCGAGATCGCCTCGAGGATATCGTCGCCCGGTTTGATCAGCGTCGACCGCAACGGGAGGCGCGCCCAGATCCTGCCTCTGTCCTCGAGGAACAGATGCCGTCCCCAGTTGAGGCGCGCTCCCCCGAGGAGTGCCTCACCGCCCGCCACCTTGCGCGCCGTCATGCGATCGCCACGGCGCACGAAGCCGCCCTGGTAGCTGTCCTTGTCGAGCGCCCGGGTCCTGCCGTCGATGTAGATGCGGAGCCAGACCTCGGCGTTGACGGCACGCCAGAAGAACATCGATTCCTCGACCTCGCCGGCGCAGGCGCGACGGAAGTTCTCCGCCACCGCCGCGGCCTTCCAGTAGGGACGCGCACGGAACGACGGCGAGCGCATGAGGCTCTGCAGCACCGCGCGCTGGCGTCGATACCAGCGAAATTCGGGCGTGGTGAAGCCGATCTTCTTGCGCCGCGCCTCGACCTTTGCGGGCAGAACGCCGTGCAGCGCCTGACGGACGATCGCCCGGGTCCAGCCGTTGTGAATGATCGCCCTGCGCGGGAGCGTGAGGATGTAGTCCACCAGCTCCTGGTCGAGGAACGGCAGTCGCGCCTCGAGCGAATGCGCCATCGAGGCCCGATCCTCGTAGCGCAGCAATGGCGGAAGGCTGTAGGTGCGGAAGTCCTGGAGGAGGCGGCGCTTGAGGTCGTCGGCCACGCGGTCATCCTCAGGCGGCTTCCGGCCGCGGGTGAACGACGGCGCCAGCATGCCCGCGACATCGACACGCTGGCCGCGCTCACGGAGGCGCCGGCGGACCAGCGGGCTGACGATGTCACGGAGCAGCCATGCCTCACGAGCGAACTCGGCGTAGCGGCGCTCACGCAGGAGCTGGCGGAGCAGCACGTAGGGATAGTGGTCGTACCCCGCGAGCAGCTCATCGCCCGCCTGTCCGTCGAGCGTGACCGTGACCTGGCGTCTCGCCAGTCGCATGACCATCCACATGGCGAAGGGCGCCGACGACACCATCGGCTCCTCCATGTGCCAGACCCACGCCTCGAGCTCGCGGATGAAATCCTGGTCGGTGGGCTGCACCGCGCTGTTGTCCGCGCCAGTCACGTCGAGGACGCTGTCGATGTAGGCACTTTCGTCGATGCGATCTCCCGGGAACACAGCGGAGAACGTCTTGAGGCGGTCACCCAGCGACTCGGTGTCGCGCACGTGATCGCGGAGCTGTTGCGCCATCACCGTGCAGATCGACGACGAGTCGAGGCCACCACTCAGGCAGATGCCGACCGGGACGTCGGCGACGAGACGGCGTTGCACTGCGCGCTCGAAGACGGCTCGGAAGGCCTCCGGGCTCGCGTCGCCGTCCTCCGAAAGCCGCGGTGTCCAGTACACGGTCTCGGAGATGGTGCTGCCCTCGATGACCGCGAACGCCGCGGCGGGCACCTGCCGGATACCGCGGAAGAACGTCCCGTCGTTGTGGTCGAACAGGCCGAAACGAAGGTATTCGTACATCTGCTGATCGTCGACCTCGCGAGGGAATGTCTCGTCCTGCAGGATCGCCTTGATCTCGGACGCGAAAACCACCCGGCCGCGATGGCGCGCGTAGAAGAGCGGTTTGATGCCGAAGTGGTCGCGCGACATGACGAGCCTCGGGGCTGATCCGCGCTCGTCGAGGATGGCGAGGCCCCACATGCCGTTGAAGCGGCGGAAGCAGTCCGTCCCCCACTGCGCATACGCGTGCAGCACCACCTCGGTGTCGCACGTCGTCTGGAAGCTGTGACCGAGCCCCTCCAACTCCGCTCGCAGTTCGCGGAAGTTGTAGACCTCGCCGTTGTAGACCATCTGGAGCCGGCCGCCGTCCATCGACACGGGCTGGTTGCCGTGCTCGAGGTCGATGATGCTCAACCGCCGGAATCCGAGCGACGCCGTGGCATCCTCGAAGTACCCGTCGTCGTCCGGTCCTCGGTGCCGGAGCGACGCGGTCATCGCGTCGAGCAGCGACCGGTCGGGCGGACCCCAGAACCCCGTGATCCCGCACACGTCAGCGGCCGGCCGGCGTCAGTGGTGGTCGGTGCATGACCAGGGCAACGGTACGACACCCGTGGAGGTCACGGACGTTCGGCCGGCAGGGGTCAGCTGGTCTGCGCGACGCTAGAAGTCCATGTCGTCGTCGTCCATGCCCATGCCACCGCCGCCGCCGTGCGAGTGGCCACCGCCGGGTGCGCCCTCTTCTCGCTCGGGCGCATCTGCGATCAGCGCGTCGGTGCTGAGCACGATGGTGGCGATCGACGTCGCATGGACCAACGCGGAGATGACGACCTTGGTCGGGTCGATGACCCCGCGCTCGACGAGGTTCCCGTACGTCTCGCTCACCGCGTCGAAGCCGTGATCACCCTTGGCCTCGGCCACCTCGTTGACCACGACCTGGCCCTCGAGGCCGGCGTTCTGGGCGATGATGCGCAGCGGCTCGCGGAGTGCCCGGGCGACGATGTCCGCACCGACCCGTGCCATGCCCTCGAGCTTGAGCGCCTGGACCGCGGGGATCGCGCGAAGCAGTGCCACCCCGCCGCCGACGACCACGCCTTCCTCGATGGCCGCGCGAGTGGCCGCGAGCGCGTCCTCGACCCGAGACTTGCGCTCCTTCATCTCCACCTCGGTGGCCGCGCCGACCTTGATCACCGCGACGCCACCGGTCAGGCGCGCGAGCCGCTCCTGCAGCTTCTCGCGATCCCAGTCGGAGGTGGTCTCCTCCATCTGCTGGCGGATCTCTGCGCAGCGCGCCTCGATCGCCTTCTTGGTGCCACCGCCGCGAACGATCGTCGTGTCGTCCTTGGTGATCGTGACCCGCCCGGCGAGACCGAGTTGCTCGTCACGCACGGCGTCGAGCCGCTGGCCGGTCTTCTCGCTGATCACGGTCGCCCCGGTGAGCACCGCGATGTCCTGGAGGATGGCGTCGCGACGCTCCCCGAATGCGGGGGCCTTGACCGCCATCGCGCTGAAGGTGCCGCGCGCCCGGTTGACGACCAGGGTGGCAAGCGCCTCGGCCTGGACGTCCTCGGCCACGATCAGCAGCGGGCGGCTGGCGCGCATCACCAGCTCGAGGCTGGGCAGGAGGTCGGTGACCGACGAGATCTTGGCATCTGTGACCAGAACGCGAGCGTCGGAGAGGACGGACTCCATGTTCTGCAGATCGGTGACCAGGTGCGCGGAGATGTAGCCGCGGTCGAATTGCATTCCCTCGACGACGTCGACCTCGGTGTCGATCCCGGTTCCGTCCTCGACCGATACCACGCCCTCCTTGCCGACCTTGTCGAAGGCGTCGGAGATCATGGCGCCGATGACCGCGTCACCGGAGCTGATCGTGGCCACGCGAAGGATGTCGTCGCCGCCCTTGACGGGGTGCGACCGGGCGCGAATCAACTCCACGGCGGCGTCGCACGCGGCCATCATGCCGCGGCGCAGCTCGTTGGGCGGAGCGCCGGCGGCGAGGTTCCGCAAGCCCTCGTCGAGCATCGACCGGGCCAGCACCGTTGCCGTCGTGGTGCCGTCACCGGCGATGTCGTTGGTCTTGATCGCCACTTCCTTGAGCAGCTGCGCGCCCATGTTCTCGAAGTGATCCTCGAGCTCGAGCTCACGCGCGATCGTCACCCCGTCATTGCTGATCAGGGGCGGGCCGAACTTCTTGTCCAGAACGACCGTGCGACCGCGTGGTCCGAGCGTCACCGCGACGGTGTCGGCGACGATCGCCGCGCCGCGTGCGAGCGCCGCGCGCGCGGGCGCCTCGAAGCGAAGCTGCTTTGCTGGCATCCCCGACTACTTCTTGCCGTTCTTCTCGACGACGGCGAGGATGTCCTTCTCCCCGAGGATCAGGTACTCGACATCGTCGATCTTGACCTCGCTGCCCGCGTACTTCGCGTACATCACGCGATCGCCGACCTTGACGTCGAGTGCGACGCGGACGCCGGTCTGCTCGTTGTAGCGACCGTTGCCGACAGCCTCGATGATGCCTTCCTGGGGCTTCTCCTTGATGGTATCCGGCAGCACGATGCCGCTCTTGGTCATCTCGTCACGCTCGACCGGTTTGACGACGACACGATCGGCGAGGGGGCGCAGCTTGAGGGACATGGGACCTCCTGGGTTCTTAGCACTCTTGGTGGGTGACTGCTAACACTCTACCTAACCGAGTGCCAACCATGCAAGCCCGCACCCCCGAAATCGGGGGCTTGTCACACCGCGGCAGCCGGGGCCGAGGGCGGGGCCGGGACCCGGTGCCGCGCCGGGCGGAGGAAGAGCGTCAATCCCACGACGAGAAATCCTGCCCAGAGGATCGCCTGGAGCACGGTGGGCGACGCGCTGTAGCCGACGAGCCCGTGCAGCACGTCCCCGATCCCGGTGTCGTCGGGAAGGGCGCGGCGCACGTTCCACAGGGTCATGGAGCCGCCTGGAAGCACCCCGAGCCCCTGCAGGTTCTGGACGGCGTCCGCGAGGAGGCCGGCGGCAACCACCATCAGCAGGCTGCCGATGACCGCGAAGAAGCGTCTGAGGTTGATGCGCAGGCCGACGCGATACATGGCGAAGCTCAGCGCGAGCGCGATCGCCAGACCGATCACGGCGCCGATCACGAGTTGGAGCGGCGAGCTCTGGTAGGCGATGGCCAGAAGGAAGATGACGGTCTCGATTGCCTCGCGTCCGACGGTCACGAAGGCGATCAGGGCCAGCGCGATGCCGGAGCCGCCGCTCACCACCCCGGAGACCCTCTCGCGAAGATCGCGCCCCATCGTGCGGCTGTGACGGCGCATCCAGAAGGTCATGTACGTGAGAACGCCCACCGCGACAGCGAAGACGCCCGTCTCGAACCAGGCCTGCCCGGTCGAATTGATGAACGCGTTCCGGGTGACCACCCAGAGCACGATTCCGGCCGCGACCGCGAGCACCACCGCCGACCCCGCGCCGAGGAACACGAAGCGGAAGAGGTCGCGCCGTCCGGCTGACGCGAGGTAGGTCAGCAGGATCGAGCAGATCAGGGTGCCTTCGATGCCTTCCCTGGCAAAGATCAGCAGGCTTCCGACCACGGACGCGGCCCCTTTGGACAGAACGGTTGGTGCCTCAGCGCCGAGTTAGCTTAACCTAACCTCACGCTTCCGCAGGGGCCTCCACCCAGATCGCCCTCGCGGTCGCCGGGTCGACGGCCATCGTGGCGCCCCCCGCCGTCAGCGTCCACCCGCTCGACGAGCGGGCGACCACGCCGACTTCGATTCCCGGACCGATCCCGCGCTCATCGAGGAGATGCAGCAGCTGCGGCGCCTCGTGTTCGGCGACCTCTGAAATCCGCGCGACCCGTGCTCGGTCGCCGTCCGCCAGCTCCACGAGCCGGACCAGCCGCCGGCCGCTCGGGGGCGTCCGTCCCGGGATGAGGTTGCCGTGCGGGCAGGTCGTCGGCCGCCCCAGCACCTCGTCGATTCGCTCGAGGACCACCGCCGACATCCCGTGGGACAGCGACTGCGCCTCGAGGTCGGCGGCCGCCCAGTCGAACCCGAGCACGTCGGTCAGCCATCGCTCGACGATGCGATGCCGGCGAACGATCAATGCCGCGGCGGCTGCGCCACCCTCGGTGAGCTCGACCGACCGATCGCCGGCGATCCGGATCAGCCCGTCGCGCGCGAGACGCTGGAGCGCCACCGTCACCGTCGGTGCGCTGACGCCCAGCCACTCCGCCAGGCGCCCAGGTCGTGGCACCTCTCCCTCGTGCTCGATGTAGTAGATCGCCTCGAGGTATCGCTCGGTGGTCTCCGAGCGTTGGAGGGACGGCTCGCCGGCGCTCATGCGCAAGGAATCTACGCGCAGTCCGCCAGCGAGGGATCCACGTCAAACCCTGGCGCATCCGGACCGTGGACCCGGAGCCGCTGCCAGCCGGCGGCGGCGATCATCGCGGCGTTGTCCGTACAGAGGTCGAAGGGTGGCACCACGACCCGGAGCCCGCTGAATCGAGCCCCCACCGCAGCGCGCAGCGCGCGGTTGGCGGCGACGCCACCGACGACCGCCACCGTGCTCGCCCCAGTGCGGTCGGCTGCCGCCGCCAGGCCGGCGACCAGCTGATCGACGGCGGCAGCCTGGAAGCTCGCGGCAAGGTCCGCGACCACCTGGGGGTCGCTGGGGACACCGCCGGCGGTCAGCGATCCGGGTCCGAGGTCACGAACCATGTAGCGCACCGCGGTCTTGAGCCCGCTGAACGAGAAGGCGCCGTCCAGCCGGGTGCGGGGCAGCGGGAATCGCAGCGGATCCCCTGACGCGGCGACCCGCTGGATCGCGGGTCCGCCGGGATACTCGAGGCCGAGCAGGCGGGCAACCTTGTCGAACGCCTCGCCCGCGGCGTCGTCGCGGGTGGCGGCCAGGCGCTCGGCAACGCCGTGCTCGCGGAGCAGAACGCACTCGGTGTGGCCACCACTGACCAGGAGGGCCAGGTACGGAGGCTCCAGATCGGGGTCGGCGAGCCAGGCGCTGTACACGTGCCCGGCGAGGTGCGAGACGCCGACGATGGGGATGCCTCGCGCTAGGGCCGCGCTCGACGCGTACATGGTGCCGACGATCAGGCATCCGGCCAGTCCGGGCCCCCGCGTCACGGCGATGGCGTCGATCTCGTCCCATCCGCCCGGCACCGGCGCGAGCGCGGCGTCGACCACCGTCGCGAGGCCCTCGAGGTGGGCACGCGCCGCGAGCTCGGGAACCACGCCGCCGTGCACGGCGTGGAGTGCGATCTGGGAGGAGACCACCGAGGAGCGCACCTCGCGGCCGTCGCGCAGCACCGCCGCCGCGGTCTCGTCGCAGGATGTCTCGATTGCGAGCAGATTCAGGCTTGCGGATACTCCATCGAGGGCCCGCCCCCGACTCCGGCCACGTCGAGGCCGTTGAGAATTGCCATGAAGTTTCGCTTGAACTCGGGTGCGTGGATGCTGTCGCTCCACATGATCACGGCGTCCTCACCGTTGTCGGTGTAGTACCCCCGGCGGCGGCCGATCGCCTTGAAACCGAAGCGCTCGTACAGCCGGATCGCGTGGTCGTTGGTGTCGCGCACCTCCAGCGTGATCCAGCGCGCACCAAGAGCGTAGGCACGCTGCACGAGAGCCGTGAAGAGGACGGTGCCGTACCCCTTCGAGTGATCCCCGGCGCGAACGCCGATGGTGGTGACATGGGCTTCGAGCGCGACGCGCCAGAGGCCCGCGTAGCCGACGATGCCGCCGTCCTGGCGGAGCACCACGTAGGACGCCTGCCGGTTCTGGGACAGCTCGCTTGCATACGCATTCTTCGGCCACGGCGACGCGAACACCTGGCGCTCGATTGCCTGCACGGCGGCGATGTCCTCGTAGCGCATCGGCTCGACGGAGAGACGAGGGACGACCTGCATGAACACCTGAAATCAGTGGTGGAGTCGGCATCTGCATCATAACCGCGCCATCCGGCGGCGGCAGGTACGCCCATGACAGATGTCATGCGAGGTTCCTGACCCGCCTCACTATCGCGGAGTCGCGGCTCGCCTCAGGCTCAGCGCATGACATATCAAGCCTCCGCAACGGCCACCCGCACCCCCACGCTCGCGCCGTCCGACACCGCCGCCGAGTGCGCCGTGCGTGTCGACGGCGTCACCCGGCGCTTCGGGGCCGTGCTCGCCGTCGACAACCTCAGCCTCACCGTGGAACGTGGGCAGACGGTCGCGCTGCTGGGCCCGAACGGCGCCGGCAAGACCACGACGATCTCCATGCTTCTCGGCCTCTCGACCCCGGACGCCGGCAGCATCGCGGTGTTCGGCGCCGCGCCGGGGTCGCCGGCGGCGCACGCCAGCGTGGGAGCAATGCTCCAGGACGGCGGCATGATGCCGGGAGTGCGCGTCGGCGAGCTGCTCGGGATGGTGCGCAGCCTCTACGCCGCACCGCTCGCACTCGACGAGGCAATCGAGATCTCCCAGCTGCACGGGCTCGAGAAGCGCCGCGTCGACCGCCTCTCCGGCGGCCAGTCGCAACGGCTCCGCCTCGCGATGGCGCTGATCGGAGATCCCCGCCTGCTCATCCTCGACGAGCCAACGGCCGCCATGGACGTCGAGACGCGGCGCGGGTTCTGGCATGCGATGGAGGGGTTCACGGACCGTGGCCGGACCATCCTCTTCTCGACGCACTACCTCGAGGAAGCGGATGTGACCGCGGACCGGATCGTGATGATGGCGCGGGGTCGTGTGGTCGCGGACGGCACGCCCGCCGCGATCAAGGACTCGGTGGGTCTGCGGGTCATCCGCTTCTCGATCGCCGGCGCCGGTATCGCCGGGATCGACACGCTCCCCGGCGCCGTCTCCGCAACAGCGCACGGCAACCGGGTGGAGTTGCGCTGCAGCGACTCGGACGCCGCGCTGCGTTCGTTGCTCGCAACCCGCCCCGACGCGTACGACATCGAGGTCGCCGGTGTCGCCCTCGAAGACGCCTTCATCACGATCACCGACGGCATCGCCGCCTGAATGGAGACAACGACATGATCAAGTACCTCTCCCTCGAGCTCCGGCGCTCGCTGCGTGACCGTCGCTATCTGCTGCTCGTCGCCGGCTGGCCGGCTGCGGCGTACCTGCTGTTCTCCACCGTGTTCGGTGCGGCCGCCGACAGGTCCGAGGGTTTGCCACCGACGGTCGAGATCATGATCGCCATGGCGTCTTTCGGCGCGATGGGTGGCGTGCTCATGGCCTCCGGCCCGCGTCTCGCCATGGACCGCCAGCTCGGATGGCTCCGTCAGCTTCGCCTCACGCCGCTCTCCCCCGCCCGGATTCTCGGAGCACGCCTGATCGCAGCCATGGCGTTGAGCCTTCCCGCCATCGTCCTCACCTTCATCACCGCAGCCCTGGTCAAGGGCGTGACCCTGCCGCTCTGGGAGTGGCCGGTCCTGGTGCTGGTCATCGCCGCCGGCTGCCTCCCGTTCGCGGCGATCGGCATCCTGGTGGGCACGATCACCGACGGCGACGGCGCCCAGGGGCTGACGATGGTGCTCTACCTCGTGCTCGCGGCTCTCGGCGGCCTCTGGATGCCGGTGCAGATCCTGCCGTCAGCATTGCAGACGGTGGCCAAGACGCTCCCCTCGTATCACCTCGCCCAGCTGGGCTGGCACGTGGCGCAGGGCGTGGCTCCGGCAGCCGGCGATGGGCTGGTGCTGCTCGCATGGTTTGGCGGCGCGGCGCTGGTGGCGGTCGCGGCATCGCGCCGGCTTTCGCTGCGGACCGCGTGAGGCTGCCCTAGCATCGTGACCATGACCGCCGAACCGGAGCCGACCAGGCGGGTCGGCGCACCCGACGCGATGATGTGGCCGATACCGACGGTTGCCCGGCTCGGCTGGGCCGCGATCTGGCTCGTGTTCCTCGGCTATCCGATCGCCGACATCCTCGGCGGCCGATACTCCCCGACCCGGGCCATGATCGCCTGGATCTGTCTGGTCGGTTTCGCCGCCCTGTACCTCTTCGGGATGTGGATCTGCCTCTCGCTGGTGCCGCGTGTCGCAACCGGTGTGCAGCTCCTGCCACTCGCAGCGCTGTTCGTGATGGGAATCACGCTCACACTCGTGTTCCGGGGGGGGTGGACCGGACTGCTCGTGTACTGCGGCGTCGCCGCCGGCTGGACCCTGCGCTGGCGTTTTCTCGTCCCAGTCCTGCTCGCGCTCGGCGTCTTCATGGTCGTCTCCGGCGCGCTGCTCGGCTATTCGTGGGCCGACCTGGGCTTCATCACGTTCCTGACGGTCGCGCTCGGTTTCACGATGCTGGCATTTCGCCGTCTGATCGCCACCGTCATTGAGCTTCGTACCGCGCGCGCCGAGGTCTCGCGACTGGCCATCGCCGATGAGCGCCTGCGCATCTCCCGCGATGTTCATGACATCCTTGGCCACAGCCTGTCGGTGATCGCGCTCAAATCCCAGGTGGCGCGCCGCCTGATGCACAGCGACCCCGATGCCGCGGCCGAGGCGATGGGCGACGTCGAGTCGGTCGCGCGCGAGTCGCTTGCCGAGGTGCGCGCGATGGTCACCGGGTACCGGCAGCGGTCGCTTACCGACGAGCTCCAGGGTGCGCGCGACGTGCTCGACGCCGCCGGGATCGCATTGGCGGTCACGCGCGACAGCTTCGTGCCCCCGGCGCCGGTGGACAGCCTGCTCGCCTGGACAGTGCGCGAGGGCGTCACCAATGTGCTGCGCCACAGCCGCGCACACCACTGCGAGATCTCGCTCGATGCGAGCAACGGCGGCTTCACCGTGGCGATCGTCGATGACGGCGTCGGCGGCGTCGCGAATGCGGGTGGGAGCGGGCTCCACGGGCTCCGTGAGCGAGTCGGCGCCGCCGGCGGACACGTCGAGGCCGGCCCCGGCGACCGCGGTGGGTTCCGCCTGCAGGCGTACGTTCCGCAAGCAGCGCCATGATCCGCGTGCTCATCGCAGAGGACCAGGGGATGGTCCGCGGGGCGCTCGCCACCCTGCTCGCGCTCGAGGACGACATCGAGGTCGTCGCGCAGTGCTCCCGCGGCGACGAGGTGGTGGCCGCCGCGATGACCGCACTCCCGGATGTCGCGCTGCTCGACATCGAGATGCCCGGTCTCGACGGCCTCAAGGCCGCGGCGCTGCTCCATCAGGCACAACCGGCGTGCACGATCATCATCCTCACGACGTTCGGCCGCCCCGGCTACCTGCGCCGGGCGATGGAGGCGGGGGCGAACGGGTTCGTCGTCAAGGACGGACCCGCGGACCAGCTTGCCGTGTCCATCCGGCGCGCCGTCGCCGGTGAGCGGGTCATCGACACCGCGCTCGCCGCCGCGGCGCTCAGCGACGGCTCGAACCCGCTGACACCACGCGAGCGCGATGTCCTCCACGCCGCCTCCGGCGGCGCGACCATCGCGAGCATCGCCGGCTCGATGTTCCTGTCCCAGGGAACCGTGCGCAACTACCTCTCATCCGCAATCCAGAAGACCGGGGCGCGAAATCGCCTCGAGGCGGTGCGCACGGCCGAACAGCACGGCTGGCTGTAATGGGAGTCGCGTGAATCAACTCGCGTGAATCAACTCGCGTGAGTCAGTCAGCGTGAGGCAATCGCGTGAGGCACTCGCGTCAGTCACTCGCGTCAGTCAGTCGACGTAGAGCGCGCTCAAACCCGCAGGGTCGAGCGCCGGTCGCGAGAGTGCGAGCGGGATCGCGCGCGCCAGGGCGAGCGCCGGGTCAAGGACGATGAGGCGGGCGATCTCGATGCTGTCCGTGCTTACGACACGCGCTCCGGCGCTGTCGAAATCCGCATGGCGGACGCGCGACGGGTTGGCGGCGTCGCCCGCGCGCGCCACGTAGAGCGCCCCGCGGCCCGCATCCGCGACCACCCAGTCAGCGGCGCCCGTGTCCGGGTCGCCGCGCGCGACCACCTCGAGCGTGCCCACACCGTGCAGGGGCAGGTGACGGGCGTGCGCGACCCCGAGCGCCGCCGCCATCCCGGCACGCACGCCGGTGTACGTGCCCGGGCCGGTCACGACCACCACGGCGCTGCCGATCGCGGCGAGCATCCGGCCGAGCACGCGGGGCAGCGCGGCGGCGACCTGCTCGCCTCGGATCACCTCCGATTCGAGCAGCCCACCCTCCGGCGTCGCCACCACCGCAACAACCCGAGATCGCGACGAGGTGTCGATGGCGAGCACGCTCATGTCCCGGCCTCGGTCTGCCACGCGTCCAGGAGCCGTGACGGCGCCCCGGCCGGCTGACTGATCACCCGCGATCCGTCGTCGTCGATGTCGATGCTGAGGCTGGCGGGCGAGTCCTGTTCGCGCCCTGCGTGCTCACCCCATTCGACGACCACCACGCCGCCGGAGTCGAGCATCTCATCGATGTCGAGCAGCCTGATGTCGGCACTCGGGCCGAGGCGGTAGAGATCGAGGTGATGGAGGACCTTCGCACCGGCCCGATAGACGTGGTGGAGAACGAACGTCGGCGACCGCACCAGCGTCGGGGTCCATCCCCATGCCGGCCGCGATACCGCGAACCAGAACCGTCTTGCCGGCACCGAGCTGACCGCTCAGGAGGAGCAGGTCGCCGGGCTCGACGCGTGTGCCGATGCGCTCTCCGAGAGCGAGGGTCTCGGCCTCGCTCGAGCATCGAGCGGGAGCCCCTGCGCTGCTCATGAGAAGTGCCGCGAGGCGGTATGCGGGCGCGTCACCGTGCTGCCCCCCTCGCGATCGAGGACGTCGAGGCGCGCCCCGCGCACCAGCCGCCCGACGGCAGTGATCGGTGCCAGATCCGCAGGCCAGGTCTCGAGGAGCGGTCCGACCCCAGCCTCCGGCAGCGCCACGACCAGTTCGAAGTCCTCGCCGCCCCCGATGGCCAGGTCCGGCCAGGCGGCGCCGAAGTCCGAGACGAGCGCCGGTTCCACCGGGAGACGGTCGAGCCAGAGCTCGGCGCCGCACCCGGACATCTCGGTGATCCGCTCGAGCTCGATGAGCAGACCGTCGCTGATGTCCCCGCCGCAGCGCACCCCGGACGCGACCAGATGGAGACCCTCGCCGATCCTGGCGACGGGCGAGAGCTGGGCCGCAACCCACGCACGCTCCTGCTCGGACAGCGCGTCGCCGCCATCCAGAAGGAGTCGCAGGCCCGCTGCCGCCCTGCCCAGGGTGCCGGTGACCATCACCAGATCACCCGCCCGCCCGCCATCGCGACGCAGGGCGGCCCCGGCGACCAGCGAGCCACCAACCGAGACGTCGATGACCAGGGGCCCATCGATCGCGCTCAGGTCCCCGCCGGCGACCACGCATCCCGCCGCGGCTGCGGCGGCGCAGAGCCCTCGCTGGATCTCGAGGACGTCCTCGAAGCAGGTGTCCGAGGGGGCGCACAAGGTCGCCGAACACCACAGCGGCCTCGCCCCCATCCCGGCAAGGTCGGAGAGCGCAACCGCCAGCGCGCGAGCCCCGAGCCGGCGCGGGCTGATCCAGGATCGGTGGAAGTCGACGCCCTCGACCAGCGCGTCCTGGCTGATCGCCAGATCGGTTCCGGGCTCCGGCGACCACACCGCCGCATCGTCGCCGGAGCCGATGGCGAGGGCCGCGGATGGGGTCCGGGCGATCTCCATGAGCGCCCTGAGGAGCGCCTTTTCTCCCACGTCCGCGAGGCTCGGACCACCTCCGTCGAAGGCTCGTTCCGGCGTCTGATCTTGGTCCAACGTCACACGTCCGCAATATACGGGCAGCGGCCCCGAGGTACGGTGGCGCCCGTACGCTCGGCTTGCACTCGGACCCTCCGGCTCGGTATGGTGCCTCGGGGACGTACCGACCGATGCCCGTCCGGGTATCAGCGGCAGATCACACGGAGGACGCCTATTTTGACGTGGAGCCGGAAGGTGGCCCTGACCGTGGCAGGCGTCATCACCCTTCTGGCCACCGGAATCGGAACCATCCCGAACACCCAGGCAGGTTCGTCGGCAAACAGCTCGCAGGCGCCGAACTCTGCGATCGCAGCGCTGCAGCAGCGGCGCGCGCAACTCATCGCACAGCTCGCCGCGATGCAGCCAAGCCTGAGCGCAGCGGGTGGCTCCGTCAATTCGGCGGAATCGTTGTTCAACGCCCAGCAGACACGGGTGTTGAACGAGCGCAATCAGCTCGCCAAGCTGAACGCGACCCTGCTGTCACTCAGCAGCCAGTTGAACAGCAATGACGCGACCGCTGCGCAGGACAAGGCGCAACTTGCCGCCATCACGCGCGCCACGTATGAAACCAGTGGCAACAACCAGATGCTGGCGGCGGTGTTGAGTGCGCAGTCCTTCAACCAGGCGATCGACGAGTTGAAGGCCGCGAATCAGGTGTCCCGGCAGGTGCTCGACCTGGTCGAGCGTCTCGCCGCATCCAACCGCGCGATCACTGCGGAGCAGACGTCGATCCGTTCGGATGCCGCGTCCGCGCAGAACCTCGAGGGACAGCTCGCGGCACAGAGTGACCAGCTCCTCGTGATTCTCGAAAACCGGAACACGCAGTTCGCCGGGCTGAGCGGCCCAGCTCGTGCAGTCGCCTCTGAGATCGCCAACATCGACAACCAGATCGCGTATCTCGAGTCCGGCCCGCACGTCGGCACGGGAGCGTGCGGCAACCACTTCGCGTACGGGTTCTGCACGTACTACGTCGCGACGCGCCGCTGCGTCCCATGGCTCGGCAACGCCAGCAGCTGGTACATCGCCGCGGCGCAGATGGGATTCAAGGAAGGGCGCCTGCCGGTCGCAGGTGCCATCGTCGTGTTCTGGCCGGGAGTCGGCGGCGTGAGCCCCGAGGGCCACGTGGCGTATGTCGAGGCGGTCGGACCCGCCGAGGGAATCCCCACGGGCTCCTTCAAGCTTTCGGAGATGAACTTCGCCGGCTGGAATCGCGTCGACTATCGCGTGATCAGCGACGCCACCAGCAATATCGAAGGCTTCATCTACGGGCAGTAGCGGCCTCGAGCGCCTGCCGCAGCAGCTCCTGGGCTGCCGGCAGCGCGTCGATAACGTCGGACGCCAACGCTCCAGCGCGTCCCCTCCGAGCCTGGACCATCAGACCGGCCTGAGCGTGAATGGTCACCCCGGCGACGGCGGCGTCGCGTGGTCCGAGGCCCTGCGCGAGCATCGAACCGATGACGCCGGCGAGCACGTCACCGGTGCCCCCGGTCGCGAGCGCCACGACGTGGTGATGATCGACGTGCGTCACGTGGTCTGGAGCGGCCACCACGGTTTCGGCGCCTTTGAGCACCACCACAACACCGTGCTCCTGCGCGTAGCGCTCGGCGGTGCCGATTCGGTCGGCCTGCACCGCTTCGGTGCTGGTTGCGGCGAGACGGCCCATCTCCGCCGGGTGCGGCGTGACGACGTTGGTCTGCCCGGTCAGCTTCCAGTCGAATCCCGCCTCGGCGACGATGTTCAGCGCATCGGCGTCGACCACGGCGGGACATGGCAATCCGACCAGCAGATCGAGCAGCGCGCTGATCGTGTCCCGCGAGCGACCGAGGCCCGGTCCGATGACCAGCGCGTCCGCGCCGCGGAGCCGCTGGCGCACGGCGGGGACGGCATTCGGATGGAGCGTGCCCGTTCCCGCGTCCGCGAGCGGTGTCGGCATCACCTCGAGGCAGCCCGCGGCGACGATCTGATGAATCGCCTCGGGGATGCAGACCTCGACCAGCCCTGCTCCGCCACGCGCGGCTCCCAGCGCCGCCAGTCTCGGTGCTCCGGTCAGGCCCTTGGAGCCGGCGACCACGACCACCCGGCCGAACGTCCCCTTGTGCCCATCCTCGGGGCGGTCCGCAAGCACGAGATCGTCCGGAACGACCGCGCACGGGGCGCCGATGACCCGCTCCGCGGCTGATCGCCACAGCGATGGCGAGGCCTCCATCGTGGGTCAGGGAGAGGGCGATCGGCGTCTCCTCGCCGCGGATGTGCACGCGAGGCGGCCCGCCGCGACGCCGGACGACCTCGATGTCGCGATACGCGGGCATCGCCTCTCCGGACGATGAGCACAGCTTGCGCACCGCCTCCTTGGCGGCCCACCGGCTCGCCCAGCGCTCCGGCTTCCCCGCACTGATGCGCTGCTCACCGGCGGTGTAGATGCGCTGGGCGAAACGGGGATTGCGCTCCAGCAGGGACGCGATGCGATCCACCACGGTCACGTCCACCCCGACAACCATCGTCATGAGACGACTATTCCACAGTCACCGATTTCGCGAGGTTGCGCGGTTGGTCGACATCGCATCCGCGCTGCACGGCGACGTGATACGCGAAGAGCTGCATTGGGATGACGTTGACCAGCGGGGAGAGCACCTCGGAGCAGGCAGGCACCGGGATCGTGGTGGCAAACCCGGCGTCGAACGGGTCCTCGCCCTCGGTCACGAGCGCGATCACCGGCGCGTCGCGGGAGTGCACCTCCTGCACGTTGCTCACCATCTTGGGCAGCGTCGCAGAGCGGGTCGCGATGGCGACCACCGGGACATCGGGCTCGAGCAACGCGATCGGTCCGTGCTTCAGCTCGCCGGCCGCATACCCCTCCGCGTGCACGTACGAGATCTCCTTGAGCTTCAGTGCGCCCTCCATCGCGATCGGGAAGTTGATGCCCCTGCCGATGTACAGGGCGCTGTGCGCATGCGCAAAGCGCTGCCCGAGGTCGACGAGCATCGGCTCCAGCTCCAGGGTCTTCGAGAGCAGCGTGGGAAGCGCCTGCAACTCGGCGACGAGCCGCTGATGCTCGGTGACGTCGAGCGTGCCGCGCGCATCACCGAGGCGGAGCGCGAGCAGCAGGCCGCACACCATCTGGGTCATGAACGTCTTGGTGCCCGCGACGGAGATCTCCGGTCCCGCCTGCATGTAGAGCGCCCCGTCGGCCTCGAGCGACAGCGCGCTGCCGACCACGTTGGTGATCGCGATGACCTGCGCCCCGGCCTGGTGCGCCTGACGAACCGCCGCGAGCGTGTCGGCGGTTTCACCCGACTGCGACACCGCCACCACCAGGGAGTGCTCATCGACCAGTGCTTCGCCGTACCGGAACTCGCTCGCGGCCTCGACCTTGCAACGAATCTTGGCGAGATGCTCGATCGCGTATCCGGCGACCATCGCCGCGTACCAGGCCGATCCGCAGGCCACCAGCACGACCTCGTGCACCTCCGCCAGCCGGTCCGAGCTGACGCCGAGCTCGGGCAGGACCACCATGCCGAGGTCGTCGATGCGACCGCGAAGCGCGTTGCGGACGGCGTCGGGCTGTTCGTGAATCTCCTTGAGCAGGAAGTGCGGATATCCGTTCTTCTGCGCCTGCTCCGCCTCCCAGTCGACGGTGACGATGCGAGCTTCCACCGCCGTGCCGTCGAGCTGCTGCACGGTGATCCCGTCCGGCGTCGCGGTGACGATCTCCCCTTCCCCCAGCAGGGCTATCCGCTTCGTGTAGGGGATCAACGCGGTGATGTCGCTGCTGATGAACACCTCTCCGCGTCCGAGTCCGACGACGAGCGGAGCGTTCATCCGCGCCCCCACGACACGGTCGGGCTGGTCCGCGGAGATGACCACGAGCGCGCACGCTCCCTGCATGCGATTGAGCGCACTGCGCACCGCGCTCGCCAGGTCGCCGCGAAACGCGTCTTCGATGAGATGCGGGACGACCTCGGTGTCGGTCTCGCTGAGGAACTCGTGACCGCGCGACATCAGCTCCGCGCGCAACTCGCGATAGTTCTCGACGATGCCGTTGTGAATGACGTGGATGCGCCCCGTGCAGTCCTGGTGGGGATGCGCGTTCTCGAGCGAGGGACGCCCGTGAGTCGCCCAGCGCGTATGACCGATGCCCACCGAGCCCGAGGGCGTGCCCTCGGCCTCCACCTGGCGGGCGAGGTCGAGGACCTTGTTGGTGTTCTTGACCGTTGCGACATCGCCGTCCGCGTCGATGATCGCGATCCCCGCCGAATCGTAGCCCCGATACTCGAGACGGCGAAGGCTGTCAAGCAGGATCGGCGCTGCGGGACGGGGGCCGGTGTAGCCGATGATGCCGCACATAGGACCTCTCTGGAACGGACCGCGGTGGAACGAGTTACGGGGAAGGAGTTGGCGTCGGGGTGGGTGTCGGTGTGGGGACGCTCGCCATCTCGATCGTGACCGTCACCCTGGGCTGCGACAGGGTCACACCAGGCGGCGCCACGAGCGCAACGGTGACGGTGTAGGTGCCGAAGATGCCACTCAGCGGTATCGGCGCCGTCGATACCGAGTTGAGCGTGTTGAGCAGGTCCCGTGAGCCGGTCGCGATGACGGTGAGGGGAGTCACCGAGATCCCGGTCAGATAGTGGCCTGGCGACGGGCTTCCCGTGAGATGCGGCATCACCGCCACGCTTATTGTCGTGACGTCCTCGGTGATCGCGATGCTGACGCTGACGTACGAGGGGTTGACTCCCACGTTGTTGAGCCGCACTCCCTTCGAATAGACCAGGACCGGGAGACTGGCGAGGTAATTCGCCTTTTGCGTGCTCAGATTGACCGTCACGCGCGCCTCGATGCCGGCGAGCTCGCGCTGCGGGCCGTTGACCACGACGGTCGACGGTGTGGTCTGCTGGTTGCCGCTCTCGTAGCCGACGGGCGGTGGGTTGGTGATCTGAATAATCAGCGGGATGGACTTGGAGATGAACGTGTCCAGATCCACCAGCAGCGACGTCGGTGGGCTGATGAGCTCGATGTTCGCTTCCGCTGCTGGTGATCGATATCGGAATCGAGTACGTTCCCGCACGATTCACCGCAGCCCAGTCCACCGTCACCGTGAGATCCGAAGGATTGAGCGCGTCGAGGGTGTTCTGATCGCCGCCGATGCGGACCAGCACGTTGCTCACCGGGTGCACGAGCACGTACGGAGCCGGGATGTTGGCAGCGCTCTGCGGGACCCCAAGCGAGACGACCCTCGTGGTCGGGGGATTGCCCGCATAGACGACGCCGACCCAGGTCACGAACGCGATGAAGAAGCACCCCACCTTGAGTTGCCAGTTCCGCCGGACGAAGCCCGGGAATTTCACGGGTGCGAGCGTCGCCTCATCGTGCGCAGCGTCCCCACTCTTGCGAGCGGCCGGAGCATCGCGGAGCGGCCCGATCCACCCTCCTTGGCGAGCAGGGTGACCAGCATCTCGTGGAGCTTGGCCTGGTCGAGACCCCGGTAGATCTTGCCGTCGTGGGCGATGCTGATCAGGCCGGTTTCCTCGCTGACGATCAGCACCACGGCGTCGCTCTGCATGGTCAGGCCGAGCGCGGCCCGGTGCCGGGTGCCCATGCGGCCGACGCCCGGCAGCGTCTCGGCAAGCGGAAGGACGCAGCCGGCGGCGACGATCCGGCTCTCACGGATGATCACCGCACCGTCGTGAAGCGGGGAACCCGGGATGAAGATGGTTGCGAGCATCTCGCCGGTCACGTCGCCATTCACGTGGACGCCCGTCGCCGCGAGGTTCTCGAGCCCGGTCTCGCGCTCGAAGACGATGAGCGAGCCGACCTTCCGCTCCGCGAGCGAGCCCGCCGCGCGCAGCACCTCGTCGACCGTGCGCGCGTACGCCAGCTCCGGGTGCCGGCCGAGCACCGCCCGGACCGTGCCGAGCCGGCCCACCTGGTCGAGCGCGCGGCGCAGTTCCGGCTGGAACAGAACAATCGCGGCGATCACGATCGCCTGCGTTCCGTTGTTGAAGATGAACTCGAGCAGCCGGAGGTGGAGCAGCTGCGCGGCCCCGCCGACCGCGAAGATGACCGCGAGGCCGAGCAGGAGCTGGACCGCCTGGGTGCCCCGGATCAGTTTGAGGAGCTGATAGAGCAGGAAGGCGACCACGAGCACGTCGAGCGCATCGCGCCAGCTCAGGCTCTGGAGGAAGAAATGGGCGTTGCGCAGCAGGTCGCTCACGCGGCGACCCCGATGCCGGCGTCGGCGTAGATGAGCGCGAGCAGGGCCTGCTGCACCCAGAGGCGGTTCTCCGCCTGGTCGAAGACGACCGAATGGGGTCCATCGATCACGGCGTCGGTGATCTCCTCACCGCGGTGTGCCGGAAGGCAGTGCATCACCCGGACGCCTGGCGGGGCGAGCGCGAGCAGGCCGTCGTTCACCTGCAGCGACGCAAAGTCCTCGCGCCGGCGTTGCTGTTCGGTCTCCTGCCCCATGCTGGTCCAAACGTCGGTGTAGATGATTTCGGTATCGCGCAGCGCCGGGGCAGCCTCGTGGGTGATCTCGAAACCGGTGCCCGGCGTCCGGAACCCCGCCGCTCGATCGACGACGGTCTGGGGTGGCTCGTAGCCGCGCGGACAGATGATCTTGAGATGCACCCCAAGCAGCGCGGCCGCATAGATCCACGAGGTGCAGACGTTGTTGCCGTCCCCGATGTAGGCGACCGTCGCGCCGGCGAGCCGGCCGGTGACCGCTCGAACGGTCATGCAGTCGGCGAGCACCTGGCAGGGATGCTCTGAATCTGTCAGGGCGTTGATCACCGGGGAGCTGGCGGCCGCGGCGATGGTGACCAGATCTCGGTGCGAGACCAGGCGGGCGACGATCCCGTCGGCGTAGCGGTCGAGGATCCTGCTGATGTCCGCCGCTGACTCGCGCTCGCCAAGCTGCACCTCGGGGTTGAAGAGCGCGATCGGATGCCCGCCGAGACGGTTGATGGCCACCTCGAACGACACCCTGGTGCGGTTGCTCGGCCGCTGGAAGATGAGCGCGAGCGACCGGCCCGCAAGCGGGCTGCCGAGATCGCGTCCCGACTTTGCCGCGTCGGCAAGGTCGAGGACAGTGACGATCTCGTCGGCGGTGAGGTCCGCGATGCTGAGGAGATCGCGGCCGGCGAGCAGTGGGGCCATCCGCTCATATGGTTGCACCGTGGCGCCGATCGCGCGCCCCACGCGCAATCCCGCGCACAGAGCGTCACACGCTATACCGTCTTCGCGTGGACATCGCGGTGGTCGTCAACGGCGGGATGGCCGAGACCCTGCAGACAACGCCCCTCCTGCGCACCCTGCGCGCCGGCTATCCGACGGCGCGGATCGCGCTCATCTGTCCCTCCACCGCAGTCGACGTCGCCGACGGGATCCCGCCCGTCGACAAGGTCGTCGCCCTCGCCGGGCTCCGGGGCCGCAGAACGGGAGGTCTCCGCCTGTGGGCGACCCTTCGCGGGTTGCGTCTCGACGCCGTGTTCCTCTGCACCTCGGGCAGTTTGCCGGCGACGGCCGCCTACTTCGCCGGCATCCCGCAGCGCAGCGGGGTGGGTGGCGGCATCGGGCTCCTGCTGACCGGCCGGGTGAAGCCCCGGCGCGGCGAGAACCAGGCCGAGACGTGGCTCCGCCTTGCCGAGGTGGCAGGGGTCCACCAGCAACTGCACAGCCCGGTGTTCGAGCCCGGCCCCGAGGCCCGGCGGCGGGCGGAGCAGGTGCTCCACGGAACCGGCCTCGGCGACGGGCGTCTCCTGGTCGCCATCGCCCCGGGTGCCGGCTACGCCGAGAGCTACGCGACCCCGTCGACGGCCACCGCGTGGGACCCCGAGCGCTGGGCGCACCTCGCCAACCAGCTCGCTCAGCGTCACGGTGCCGGGATCCTCCTCGTCGGCTCGGCCCACGACCGCTCTGCCGCCGAGCACACCAAGATGGACCTGAGAGCAGCGGCGACCGACCTTGTCGGGGAGGTCGACCTGTCGACCCTCGCCGGCGTGATCGCCCGGTGCGATCTCCTCGTGGGCAGCGACACCCCGCTCCTCCAGCTCGCGGCAGCGATGGGGACGCCCACCGTGGGCCTGTTCGGACCGACCGACGGAGCCCGCGGCGGCGCCTACGGCCCCGCGCACCGCGTGGTTCAGGCGCTCGCGCCTCCCCAATTCGAGGACGGCCTCGAGAACGAGGCGAGCATGGACCAGATCCGGGTCGAGGACGTGCTCGCCGGGATCGAGGCGACGATCTGAGCCTCGCCGCTACCGGATGTACATGAGCGCGCGCTTGAGCACGTCGAGGTTGTCGAGGGCGTAGCCCGTCCCCCGAACGGCGCAGAGCTGCGGCTGGCTGTCGCGATGGACCTCGATCCCCGAGGCGGCGGCGATCGCCGCGTCCAGACCCTCGAGCCGCGCGCCTCCCCCACAGAGCAGGATGCCCTCGCGCTGGATGTCCACGATCAGCCGCGCCGGAGTGTCGGCCAGCACGGCGTCGAGCGCGGTCAGGATCGGCCGTACGTGCGCATCCAGGCAGCCGTTCAGCTCGGTCGAGGTGATCGTCAGGCGCTGCTCCCCCATCTCGCCGCGCCCGAGTACCTCGAGCCGGCGTTCCTCGTGCGGTCCGACCCGGGCAAGCGAGGCGACGACCTCGTCAACGGTTGCCGGGTCGAGCGTGACCCCGTGCTCCTGACGGACGTGGTCGGCGACGCACCCGTGGAGCCGCAGGCCGCCATGACCGGTCAGGCAGCGCCCGCTCACGGTCCCCTCGAGGGCCAGGGCGGCGATGTCCGTCTTGCCGCCCCCGACATCGATGACGAGGTGGCCGTTCGGGCCGCTGAGGCTGACGCCGGCGCCCATCGCCGCGGCGAGGGGCGCGTCGAGCAGGTAGGCGGTGCGCGCGCCGGCAATCGCCGCGGCCTCGAGCAGCGAACGCCGCTGCCCGCCGGGCAGGGACGACATCACGGCGATGACGACATCGGGCTTGAAGATCCGCTGACGTCCGGTCGCGCGGATCATCGCGTGGTTGACGAGCCATCGCGCCGACCCCGCGTCGACGATCTCGCCACCGGCGATCGGCCTGCGCAACTGGAATTCAGGGTCGCTCGCCGATGTCTCAAAGGCGGACTCGCCGAACACCGCCGTCTGCATCCCGCCGTCGCGTATGGCCACCGCGGTCGGCTCGGTGGCGATCATGCCCTCACCCTTGACGATGATCCTCGTCGTCGTCGTGCCGAGGTCGATGCCGACCTTCTTTCCCAGCACTGGTTCCGGGCTCCTCAGTCGCCGACCACGCCGGTGAGATCCCGCACCTCGGTGCCGGGCTCGTCGGTGTTGAGGCGCTCGATGTCCGCACCGAGTCCGGCCAGCTTGGTCTCGAGGTCGTCGTAGCCGCGCTCGAGGTGGAATACCTTGTCGAGCTCGGTGGTGCCTTCGGCGCAGAGGCCGGCGATCACCAGCGCCGCGCCGCTGCGGATGTCGGGGATGCTCAGCCTCGTGCCGTGCAGGCGTGCGGGTCCATGGATCACGGCGCTGCGACCGTCGATGGCGATGTGCGCGCCCATCTGCTGCAGCGCGGCGACGTGGCGAAAGCGGTTCTCGTACAACGCTTCACTGATCACGCTCGGGCCGGTCGCCTGGGTCATGAGCGCGCAGAACTGGGGTTGCATGTCGGTGGCGAATCCCGGGTGCGGCCAGGTCGTCATATCGACGCCGCGGAGGTGTGAGCAGGTCACGCGCACATGGTGCGCACCCTCGACGATGTCACAGCCCGCCGAACGCAGCTTGCTGAACAGCCAGCGCAGGTCGCTGGGGCGCATGTGCTCGACCACAACATCACCGTAGGTCGCCGCGGCCGCGATCATGTACGTGCCCGCTTCGATGTAGTCGGCCGTGATGTTGTGGGTCGTGCCGTGGAGCAGCCCGCCGCTGCCCTCGATCACGATCAGCTCGGTGCCGACGCCCGTGATGTGCGCCCCCATGCCGATGAGGCATCGCGCCAGGTCGTAGACGTGCGGCTCGCGGGCGGCGTTGCTGATCACGGTGATGCCCTCAGCGAGCACCGCCGCCATCATCAGGTTCTCGGTGCCGGTGACCGTGGGCATGTCGAGGGCGATGCGCGCGCCGTGCAGACGGCGAGCGCGAGCGACGTAGCCGCCCTCGCGCTCCTCCACCTCAGCACCCATCAGGCGGAGGCCCTCGAGGTGCTGCTCCACCCGGCGCATGCCGATGTCATCGCCGCCCGGCTTGGCGATGCTCGCCTCGCCGGCTCGAGCGACGAGCGCGCCCAGGAGGAGGAACGAGCCGCGCATCCGCCTGCTCAGGCCGGCGTCGACCTCGGTGGTCGTGAGGGCAGCCGCGTGCAGCCGCCAGGTGTTGGTATCGGGGTGCTCGACCTTGACTCCGACGTGCTCGAGCATCCGCGCCATGGTCGATATGTCCTCGATATCCGGAACGTTGCCGAGCTCCACCTCCTGGTCCGTGAGCAGCGCGGCCGCCATGACCGGCAGGGATGCGTTCTTGCTTCCGGAGATCGACACGGCCCCTTCGAGCCGGCGCCCGCCGCGGATGCGCAGGAGTTCCATCTCCGCCTACCGTACTCGACGGCGCCTGCGGACCGGGTAGATTAGAGAGTGGCATCCCGACGGGATCGCCGACACACATCGGAGACACCATGGCAACCGCAACACTCGTCACCACCGAAACCGTCGAACAGCTCCTCGGGGACGACGCCGCATCGTTGCTCGAACACCGTTGCGAGACCGTGCCGAAGTCCGTCCTCCATCTGCCGGGGCCTGATTTTGTCGACAGGGTGTGGGCGGGCACCGATCGCTCGAACCGGGTGCTGCGCAACCTGTCGGCCCTGTACGGCCACGGCCGGCTCGCCGGCACCGGGTACGTCTCGATCCTCCCGGTCGACCAGGGCATCGAGCACTCCGCCGGCGCTTCGTTCGCGCCCAACCCGGAGTACTTCGACCCCGGCAAGATCGTGGAGCTGGCGGTCGAGGGTGGCTGCAACGCGGTGGCATCGACGTTCGGTGTGCTGGCGGCGGTCTCCAGGCATTGGGCGCACCGCATCCCGTTCATCGTCAAGCTGAACCACAACGAGCTGCTCACCTACCCGAACAAGTTCGACCAGATCATGTTCGGGACGGTCAAGGAAGCCTGGAACCTCGGCGCGGTGGCGGTGGGCGCCACCATCTACTTCGGCTCCGACGAGGCCGATCGCCAGATTCAGGAGGTCTCGGTGGCGTTCGCGCAGGCGCACGAGCTCGGCATGGCGACGGTCCTGTGGTGCTACCTGCGCAATGCCGGCTTCAAGAAGGACGGCGTCGACTATTCGGTCGCCGCGGACCTCACCGGCCAGGCCAACCACCTGGGCGTGACCATCGAGGCCGACATCATCAAGCAGAAGCTGCCGACCACCAACGGGGGGTACACGGCGCTGAACTTCGGCAAGACGGCTGAGGCGGTGTACACGAAGCTGACCACCGATCATCCGATCGACCTGTGCCGTTACCAGGTGCTCAACTGCTACTCAGGACGCGTCGGCCTGATCAACTCGGGTGGTGAGTCCATCGGCGCCGGCGACCTCGCGGCTGCGGTGCGGACCGCGGTGATCAACAAGCGCGCCGGCGGCACCGGGCTGATCAGTGGGCGCAAGGCGTTCCAGCGGCCGATGCGCGACGGTGTGCATCTGCTCAACTCGATCCAGGACGTGTACTTGAACGACAAGGTCACGATCGCCTAGGGCAGGCTGATGGACGCCGAGTACGAAGACATCCCTCGCAACGGGGATGAGCGATCGACGCTGCTCGCTTTCCTCGAGTGGCAGCGTGGAGCGCTGGCCCGGAAGTGTGAGGGCCTGGAGCCGGACCAGTTGCGCGTCCGCTCGGTCGAGCCGTCGACGCTTTCGCTGCTGGGGCTGGTGCGCCATATGGCGGACGTCGAACGTGGCTGGTTCCGGCGAACGCTCGCCGGCGAGGACATCGAATACCGCTATTCGACGGATGACGATATCGACGGCGAGTTCGACAACGTCGATGCCGCCGACGTCAGCGAGGCGTTTGCCAGTTGGGACGAGGAGCGCGCGCGAGCCGACGAAATCGTCTCGCGCCGGGCGCTTGACGCGACCGGTCATCGGCGCGACGGGACCGAGGTCTCGATGCGCTGGATCCTCAACCACATGATCGAGGAGTACTCGCGCCACAACGGCCACGCGGACCTGCTCCGCCAGCGCATCGACGGCGCGACCGGCTACTGACTCCCCGCACTCCCCCGGATCTCTCCGTCGGTTGGACGGTCCATCCAAGCCGATCTATAGCCCTGAAGGGTCGCCTCAGACAGCTGCGACCGTATCGGGCGCGCGCGTCCGCGACTGGTACGTGTGCGACGGCGGGATCGCAAGCACGCGCCGATCCTCGGCAGTGACCAACCGCCACCCGCCCTCATGCACCGACCAGTGATGCCGGTGGCAGAGCAGCACCAGATTCTCGAGGCTGGTTTCCCCGCCGTGGCCCCAGTGCAGGACGTGATGGGCATTGGTCCACGACGGCGGTCGATCGCAGCCCGGCCACACGCACCCTTTGTCGCGGACCCGGAGCGCGGCACGCCCCGCGCCTGAGGGCACCCGGAGCGCGCGGCCGACATCGATCACCGCTGAATCCGGGCCGAGCAGGACGCGACGGATGCTTGCGTCACAAGCGAGGCGTTGCACGGTCGCCGCCGGGACCACGCCGGCGAACTCGAGGTCGCCACCGGGCGCGCCCGCCAAACCCATCACCGTCTCCACCGACGCGGTGAGTTGCAGGTGGGTGCGGCTGACCCCGCGCTCGCTGGTAAATCCATGGTCAAGAGCATGACTGGCGAGTTCGACGAGCCCATCGGCCCAGCGGCGTGAGCGGCTCCGCTCGTCGCCGGTGCCCGAGCGGGCGCAGAGCGGCGCGAGGGCGACCCGCAGCGTTGCTCCGCCGACCGGGTCGAGCAGCCCGTGAATCGCGACTCGGCCGTCCTCGTACCGGGTCAACTCGAGACGCCGGCACTCGACCGCGTTGACGTGCTCATCGAGCACGGCTGCGGCATCCGCCGCGTGGCGAGCATGGGTGCAGTCGATGGCGAAGCGACCGACCGAGTGATCGACTGCGAGCCCGAGCAGGGCGCGCTCGTCGAACGTCCCGGCAGGCTTGAGGGCGCGCTCGGTCGAGGCGAGGAGTGCGAGGTGGGCGAAGCCGATCAGCCCATCCTCGAGGGCGGTGACGCTGGCCGGCAGCTGCGCCGCCTCCTCACCGGTCGCCACCGACCGGGCGGCGGCATTCCCCGACATGCGGCACTGGTGGCGAATCCAATCGATCGTTGAGGTGGAGCCCTGCGCGACGGCTTCGTCGGTTGATGCGAACGTGGCTGCCTCATGCGCGAACCGGAGCTCGAGCAGATCCATGCCATGGCGAAGCCGGATCAGACGCTCGCCGAGCTCAAAGGGCGTGACTTCGCCGGCAGGAGCGGCCACGAACTGCTCGATGGACACCAGCAGCCGCTCGAGCGACGTGACCTTGTCTTCGCCATCACACATTCCAGTAGTATAGAACAAATGTTCTGGCGCGCCGACCGCCCCTCCAGTGCCTCAGGCCCGGGCGAAAGAGGCGCTGCCCCAGGGCATCACCCCCACGCGCGCCCGCCGCGCGCCCCCCGCGCGCCCGACGCGCTACCCCCACGCGCGACCCCCACGCGCTGCCGACACGCGCCTCCCTACGCGCGCCCCTCCTCGCGCTTCATCTCCTCACGGCCGATGATCGACAGGTGCACCTCGTCCGGCCCGTCCATGAACCGGGCCGAGCGCGCGTACGCGAACATCTGCGTCAGCGGAAGGTCCTGCGAAACGCCGGCCCCACCGTGCACCTGAATCGCGCGGTCGATCACGGCCTGGGCGACGTTGGGCGCGACGACCTTGATCGCCGAGATCTCGAAGCGCGCGCCCAGGCTGCCCTGGGTGTCGAGCAGCCACGCCGCCTTCTGGCACAACAACCTCGCCTGCTCGATCTCGATGCGCGACCTGGCGATCTGTTCGCGGACCACGCCCTGCTCGGAGAGCCGCTTGCCGAACGCGGTGCGTGATTTGGCGCGCTCGCACATCAGCGACAGCGCTCGCTCGGCCGCCCCGATCAGGCGCATGCAGTGATGCAGCCGCCCGGGGCCCAGCCGCGCCTGGGCGATCATGAATGCGGTGCCCTCTTCGCCGATGCGGTTGGACTGGGGCACGCGAACATTCTCGAGCAGGACCTCGCAATGGCTGCCCGGGTCATCGAAGCCGAACACCTTGAGCTGACGGACGATGGTCACCCCGGGCGCATCGATCGGCACCAACACCATGGTGTGGCGCGCGTGGCGTTCCGCCTCGGGATGGGTCACACCGATCAGCAGGATCACCTTGGCGCTCGGATGCGCGGCCCCGCTGGTGAACCACTTACGGCCATTGATGACATAATCATCGCCGTCGCGATCGATGCGCGTGGCCAGCTGGGTGGGGTCCGAGCTGGCGACCTCGGGCTCGGTCATGCCGATGCAGGAGCGGATCTCGCCGGCCAGCAGCGGTGTGAGCCACGTCTGCTGCTGCTCGGGGGTGCCGAACTGGGCGAGCACCTCCATGTTCCCCGTGTCCGGGAGCTGAGCAGTTCATCGCCTCGGACGCGATCGCGCTCCAGCCCATGATCTCGGCGAGCGCGCCGTACTCGAGATTGGTGAGCCCGGGGCCGAATCGCTTGTCGGGCAGGAACAGGTTCCACAGGCCGCGGCGCCGCGCCTCGGTCTTCAGCTCCTCCATGACGGGCGAGATCCGCTGCGGGATCGTCTCCGCGGAGAAGCCGCGCCAGTACTCCTCCTCGGCCGGACGGATGCGCTCGTCCATGAACTGCCAGACCCTCTCGCTGAGCTCACGCACCCTCGGCGTCTCGGTGAAATCCATGTTCAGCCTCCTTGGTTGGAGCGCAGGCGCCCCAGTGCGATCAGGCCACCCTCGACGATGGCCGGCACCATCTCCCCCATCGTCTCGAAGCCCTCCCCGACGGTCATCCCCATCAGGAAACGCGCGGTGATTCCCTCGGCGATGATCGCCAGCTTGTAAGCGCCGAGCGCGATGTACCAGTCGAGCGAGGTCAGGTCGCGCTGCGTTCCCGCAGCGTAGTCCCGCAGCACGTCGGCGCGCTTGTAGAAGCCGTCCTCGACGGTGATCGCCCGGCCGTGCAGGGTGCGCGCGGCCGCCTCCGACTCGTCATCCGCCCAGTACACGCAGAGCAGTCCGACATCGCAGAGCGGGTCGCCGATGGTGCACATCTCCCAGTCGATCACGGCAACGATGCGCGAGGGATCCGCGGGTGCGTACATGACGTTGTCGAGGCGGTAGTCGCCGTGCACGATCCCCGGAGGGGACGGCGCCGGCACCGTCTCGCCGAGCAGCCGGTGCAGCTCCTCGATGCTCGGCAGCTCCCGCGTCTTCGACGCCTCCCACTGCTGCCACCAGCGGCGCACCTGGCGGGCGAGGAATCCGTCGGGATGACCGAAGTCGCCGAGCCCGATCGCGTCCGGGTCGACGGCGTGGAGGTCCAGCAGCGTGTCGATCAACGCCGACGACATCGCGCGCCGCGTCTCGGCGGTGTCGGGAAACTCGGCGGGGATCCGGTCGCGCACGACGTGGCCGTCGATCCACTCCATGACGTAGAAGCGGGCGCCGATCACCGAGTCATCCTCACAGAGCACAACCACGCGGGGAACGGGGATCCCGGTGTCCTGCAGCGCCGAGAGCACCCGATACTCGCGCGCCATGTCATGAGCCGTCGGGAGCACGTGCGCGAGCGGCGGCCGGCGCACCACGAAACGCCGCCGGCCGTCGTCGACGATGTAGGTGAGGTTCGATCTGCCGCCGGCGATGACCTCGGCGCGCAGCGCGCCGGCGAGGCCGCCGACACGCGGTGCCAGATAGGTGCCGAGCGCGTCGAGGTCGAGCCCGGGGGGCGAGGTCACTGCGCGGGCGGAGGCCCGCCGTGACGGCGGCGCCGGACGTCGGCGACGCGCAGCCTGAGCGTCGCGCGCTCGAGCGCGAGCGACGCGTCGTAGTTGCCGATGTCCTGCGCGAGCAACTCCTGGGCCCGCTTGCGCGACTCCTCGGCCCGGGCTTCGTCGATATCCTCAGCGCGCTCGGCGGCGTCGGCGAGGATGGTCACCTTGTCCGGGAGCACCTCGAGGAATCCGCCGGCGACGAAGAGGACGTGCTCCGCTTCGCCGTTGCGAACCATCACCTCGCCGGTGCGCAGCGGCGTCAGCAGCGGGATGTGGTTGGGGAGGACGCCCAGGTCGCCCTCGAGACCGGGCGCGAGCACGAAATCGGCCTCCTCGCTGAGGATGCGACCCTCAGCCGTGACGAGCTCAACCTGAAGCTTGGCCATCGCGGTTATGCAACTTCCGCGCCGGGAGCATCCGCATCGGTGGCGGCAACTTCCGCGGCGGCTGCATCCGCAGTGGCTGCAGCCGCCCCCTCAGCGGCCGTCGCCGCCGGAGTGGCCGTCGCCGCCGGAGCCGCAGCATCGCCCCCGGACCCGGCGGCGCGCTGTATGGCCTCGTCGATGGTGCCGCACATGTAGAACGCGTCCTCGGGAAGCTCGTCGTGCTTGCCGTCGAGAATCTCCGCGAAACCGCGGATCGTCTCCTCGAGGGGAACGTACTTGCCCTCACGGCCGGTGAACACCTCGGCGACGAAGAACGGCTGCGAGAGGAAGTTGCGCACCCGCCGCGCCCGGCCCACGGTCTGCTTCTGGTCCTCGGTGAGCTCCTCCTGACCGAGGATCGCGATGATGTCCTGAAGCTCCTTGTACTCCTGGAGCACGCGCTTCACGCCCTGAGCAACGCGGTAGTGCTCCTCACCGACGATGTTCGGATCCAGCACCCGGCTGAAGGATTCGAGTGGATCCACGGCCGGATAGATGCCCGCCTCCGAGATGGACCGGCTCAACGTGACCGTCGCGCCGAGGTGGCCGAAGGTGGTGGCGACGGCGGGGTCCGTGAAGTCGTCCGCCGGCACGTAGATCGCCTGGACCGACGTGATCGATCCCTTGTTCGTCGACGTGATCCGCTCCTGCAGGTCGCCCATCTCGGTGGCCAGCGTCGGCTGATATCCGACCGCCGACGGCATGCGTCCGAGCAGTGCTGACACCTCGGCACCGGCGAGCGTGTACCTGAAGATGTTGTCGATGAAGAGCAGGGTGTCCGCGCCCTTCTCGTCGCGGAACCACTCGGCGATGGTGAGCCCGGTGAGCGCCACTCGCGCGCGAGCACCGGGGAACTCGTTCATCTGCCCGTAGACCAGTGCGGTCTGGTCGAGGACCTTGGATTCCTGCATCTCGCCGTACAGCGCGGTTCCCTCGCGGGTGCGCTCGCCAACCCCCGCGAACACCGAGTACCCGGCGTGCTCACGGGCGATGTTGCGGATCATCTCCATCACGATGACCGTCTTGCCGACGCCGGCTCCGCCGAAGAGTCCGATCTTCGAACCCTTCGAGAAGGTGCAGATGAGGTCGATGACCTTGATCCCGGTTTCGAGGATCTGCGTGTCGGTGGACTGCTCGGAGATGGTCGGCGCCGTGCGATGCATCGGCATCCGCGCCGTGCCGGTGAACGGCCCCTTGCCGTCGATGGGCTCGCCGATGACGTTGAACATCCGGCCGAGCGTCTCCTCGCCGACGGGCACCTGAATCGGCGCACCGGTCGCGCGCACGGCGTCGCCACGACGCACCCCTTCGGTCGTGTCCATCGCGATGCAGCGAACGGTGCTGTTGCCGAGGCTCTGCTGCACCTCGAGGACCAGCCGCCGGCCGCCCTCGCGATCGATCTCGAGCGCATCGAGAATCTCAGGCAGGCGCTCCCCGCTGAACTCAACGTCGACGACCGGACCGATCACCTGGACGACCGCGCCGGTTCCCGATTTCAACTCCACAACTGCCATCTCTCTCCTCAGCCTTCGAGCGCCGCGGCGCCGGAGACGATCTCCATCAATTCGGTCGTGATCGACGCCTGCCGGACCTTGTTCGCGGTCAGCGTCAGGTCGTCGATGAATTCGCTTGCGTTGTCGGACGCGTTGCGCATCGCGAGCATGCGCGCGGCCTGCTCGGAGGCGCCGTTCTCGAGCACCGCGCGGTACACCTGCGCTTCCACGTAGCGCGGGAGCAGCGCGTCAAGCACGTCCCTGGGATCGGGCTCGTACTCGAAATCCGCGCTCACCGCCTTGGCGTCCTCGGGCGCCTCCACGGGGATGACGCGCTGCAGCGTCGCCTGCTGCCTCCCGACGCTGAGGAAGCGGGCGTAGACGATGTCGATCTGCTGCACCTCACCCGACTCGAACTGCTCCATGGCGACCCGAGCAGCCGGGAGCACGTCGCCCATGGTCGGTCGATCGCCGAGCATGCTCTGGTCGGCGATGAGGTCACGATGCAGGCGCCGGATGACGTCGCGGCCGCGGCGCCCGATGGTCACGTACGACACGGGCACGGTCGACTGCGCGGCTTCGCGCACCGCGAGCCGGGTGTTGTTGCTGTTGAGCGCGCCGCAGAGACCGCGATCTCCGGTCACGAGAATGATCAACCGCTTCTCGACCGGCCGGACCTGCAGGTAGGGATGCTGATACTGCGGTGAGCGGCGCATCAGCTCGGTCATGATGCTGGCGATCTCGTCGCTGTACGGCCGCGCCGCGAGCACCCGCTCCTGGGCGCGACGCATCCGCGCGGCAGCGACGAGCTCCATCGCCTTGGTGATCTTGCGCATGTTCTGGACGCCCTTGATCCGGCGGCGCAGGTCGCGCAGGCTGGGCATGAAGCGTCAGCCTCCGCAGGCTCGGGTGGAGGCGCCGTTGCGCACGCGCATCGTCATCCGGCGAAGGTCTTCTTGAACTCTTCGACGGCGGAGCGCAGCGTCTGCTCCATCTCGTCGGAGATGCGCGCGTTCTTGGTCACGTCCGCCTCGATCTCGGGGTGGGTCTGGTCCATGAATCGCAGCAGGCTCTTCTCGAAGTCGCGCACGCGGTCGAGAGGAACGTCGTCCAGGAACCCGCGTGCCCCGGCGAAGATGCTGATGACCTGCTTGGCGAACGGCATCGGCTCGTACTGCGGTTGCTTGAGCAGCTCGGTCATGCGCTGGCCGCGATCGAGGCGATCACGGGTTCCCTTGTCGAGGTCCGCGGCGAACTGCGCGAAGGCGGCGAGCTCGCGGTACTGCGCGAGGTCGAGGCGCAGCTGACCGGCGACCTGCTTCATCGCCTTGGTCTGCGCGTCGCCGCCGACACGCGAGACCGAGAGACCGACGTTGATCGCGGGGCGGATGCCGGCGTTGAACAGGTCGGTCTCGAGGTAGATCTGACCGTCGGTGATCGAGATGACGTTGGTCGGGATGAAGGCCGAGACGTCGTTGGCCTTGGTCTCGATGATCGGCAGCGCCGTGAGCGTGCCACCACCTTCGGCATCGCTCATGCGCGCGGCGCGCTCGAGCAGCCGCGAGTGCAGATAGAAGACGTCGCCCGGGTACGCCTCGCGAGACGGGGGACGGCGGAGCAGCAGCGAGAGCTCGCGGTACGCGTCCGCGTGCTTGCTGAGATCGTCGTAGATGATCAGCGCGTGGCCGCCCTTCTGCATGAAGTACTCGCCGATCGCGCAGCCGGCGTAGGGCGCGAGAAACTGCAGCGGCGCCGGGTCGGACGCAGTCGCGGCGACGATGATGGTGTGCTCCATGGCGCCGTGCGCCTCGAGAGTCGCCTTGATCTGGGCCACCTTCTGCGCGTTCTGGCCGATTGCGACGTAGATGCAGATGACCCCGGTGCCCTTCTGGTTGATGATGGCGTCGATCGCGATCGCGGTCTTGCCGGTCTGGCGGTCACCGATGATCAGCTCGCGCTGTCCGCGGCCGATCGGGATCATCGAGTCGATGGCCTTCAGACCCGTCTGCATCGGCGTGTCGACGTTCTCGCGCTGGATGACACCGGGCGCGACACGCTCGGTGGGGAGCGTCTGCGCGGTCTCGATCGGACCGCGATCGTCGAGCTGCTCACCGAGCGCGTTCACGACGCGGCCGACCAGCTCGTCACCGACCGGCACCTCGGCGATGCGACCGGTGGTGCGGACGTTGTCGCCTTCCTGGAGGTGCTCGTACGGACCGAGGATGACCGCGCCGACGCCGTCCTCGCGGAGGTCGAGCGCGAGCGCCAGCACCGTGCCCTTGCCTCCGGGTCCGGGCATCTCGAGCAGCTCGCCGGCCATCGCCCGTTCGAGGCCGTAGATACGCGCGATGCCGTCGCTCACCGACGTGATCACGCCCTCGTTGGCGTCGACCACTGGTGCCTCGAAGCTCGCGATGCGTTGCTTGAGGATCTCTCCGATCTCGTCGCTGCGTATGGCCATCAGTTCGTCGTTCCTCTCTCTCGATCAGGCAAGGGCTGCCTGGAGCTGTTGAAGGTGGGTGCGCAGGCTGTCATCGATGACCCGGTCGCCGATGCGGATCACGAGCCCGCCGACGATGGAGGGGTCGCTGCGCACGATCGTCTGCACGTCACTGCCGAGCTGCTTGCTCAGCGCGTCACGGATGCGCTGTTCGAGCGCGCCGTCTGCGGGCACCGCGGTGGTGACCTCCACACGGACGACACCCGAGGCCTTGTCGGTCAGCGCGTCGTAATGGGAGAGGATCTCGCCAACGATGCCGACCCGGCGGCGCTCGATGAGCAGGCGCGCGAGGTTGCGTGCCTCGGGCGATGCGCCCTCCAGCAGGTGCATCCCCTGGCGAACACGTTCGGCGAGACTGGTCTTCGGATTCGCGAGCGCGTCGCCCACCGCTGGATCGCCGAGCGTCTCGGCGACGCCGGCGAGTTGCGCGCGCCATCCGACGATGTCGCCTGCCTCCTGGGCGAGCGCGAAGTACGCCTCGGCATAACGTCGGGCGAGGATGCTCGCGCGAACCACGTCAGTTCTGCTCCGCTTTCGACGCCGGGTTGTCGCCGACCTTGGTCAGCGCATTGTCGATGAGGCGCTGGTGCGCCTTGGCGTCGATGGTCTCGCCGAGCAGACGCTGCGTCGCTGCGACCACCAGGCTGCTCACCTCGGCGCGAAGATCCTGGATGGCCCGGTCGCGCTCACCGCCGATCTCGCCGCGTGCGCGCTCGATCAACGCCTCCGCGTCGGTCCTCGCCTTGGCGATCACCTCGGTGGCCTCCGCCGTCGCCTCGCCGTGGGAACGGCTGAGGATGTCGCGCGCCTGGGCGCGCGCCTCCTCGAGGGTCTTGTCGACCTGCGCCTGCACCTTGGAGAGGCGTTCCTCCGCCTCCTGCGCCGCGCGCAGTCCGGCTTCGATCTTGCCCTCGCGCTCCGTGGCCGCCTTGATGATGCGCGGATACACCCACCTGCCGAGCACGAGGATCATCAGGATGAACGCGATCAGCTCGGCAAAGAACGTCCCGTTGGGCGTCAGCAGGCCGGCGTCGGCAACCACGCTGGTCACGACCCCTATTTCACGCCCGCGGCGATGACGTAGATGAAGAAGAAGCCGAGCGCCAGGTTGATGAAGTACATACCTTCAACAAGCCCGATGATCAGGAACATCGTCACCTGGAGGCGTCCCTGAGCCTCAGGCTGACGCGCGGTTCCGGCGATGGTCGCGTTACCGGCGAGTCCGTCACCGATTGCGGCGCCGATCGCGCCTCCGCCGAGTGCGAGTCCGGCGGCGATCAGTCCGCCCATGACTGCAAGCGCATGGTTCATGTGGTCTCTCTCCTCAACTCGTTGCCGTGTGCTGTTGCGCCGTGATGCTCTTCCTCGAGACCTTCACGGGCCATGCCGAAATAGATGATGGTCAGAAGCATGAAGATGAATGCCTGGATGGTCCCGATGACAAAGACATCGAAGACCTTCCAGACGACCAGGAGCACGACCCAGACCGGCGAGAGGACGTCCTGGATCAGTGACGATCCCACGAACGCGGTGTAGGCGAGGGTCAGCAGGTAGACCATCACGAGTCCGCCGAAGATGTTGCCGAACAACCGGAGCGCGAGGCTCAGCGGCTTGGCGATCTCCTCGATGATGTTCAACGGCGTGAACGCGATCCGGCCGATCAGCGGCAGCTCGAACGGCTTGGTGAAGCGACGCAGATATCCGCGAAACCCGAGGACGTGGATGCTGTACCACTGCACGATCACGATCACGGCGAGGGCCATCGCGATGGTGAGATTGATGTCGGCGGCCGCCGGCTCAACCGGTTGCGCAAGGGGAAATGCGTCCAGCCAGTTCGCGAGCAGGATGAAGATGAAGATCGTCGCGGCGATCGGCAGGATGAAGCCCGATCCCTCCTCGGAGACCATCTCCTTGGTCAGATTGCGGATGTACCCGAGCAGCAACTCGAGCACCATCTGCAACCGGCCGGGCTTGCCGTGACCGAGCCGGTAGGCGACCCCGAAACCGAGCGCGAGGGTGAGCACGATCGCGATCCCGCTGGAGATGAGCGTGTCGTAGTTGAAGGTGCAGAGGAATGCGTTGCCGCACACCTGGATCGTGGGATGCGTTCCCGGAATGGTGTCCGCGAGGATCATGCGACCCGCAACAACTCACGCAGCGCGGCCACCGCGAGGACCACCTGCGCGACGCCGAGACCCAGGATCACCAGCCAGATGTTGGCGAGCCCAAAGGCGAGGCCGATCGCGATCCCGATCATGCTGAGCGTGAGGACGCGCAGAAGACTGGTGGCCAGGAACGGCAGCGGGAGCGCGATCAGGCGGGCCGCCAGCGCCCCGTTGATCGATCCGATGGCGAGGCCCGTGGCCAGCGCGCCGCCGGGCCCGGCGTGCCCGAGGACGACCCCGACAACTGCGGCGATGACCGCGGCGCCGGCGCAGAAGATCGCCGCGTTGCGTACCAGGCGCAGTGCATTTGCGGACGGCGCTGGGCGTGGAGAAGTGCCTTCCGAGATCACCTGGATCACCACTGCCTTACTTGGACTGTCAAACCAGGGCAACGATATCAATTGGACGCTTCGACATGGCCCAGCGGCGCGTCAGGCGTAGCGCCTGAACTGGGAGAACGCGGTGTACGAGGAGGCGATGATCCCGAGGAGCAGACCAATCAGCACTCCGATCGGGCTGGTGTGCAGGAGCGCGTCGACGGCGACACCGAGCAGGAGCGGCACGATCAGTGCCACGGCGATCGAGATTCCCATGCCGGCGAGCTCCCCGCCGGACGGCTTGCGCGGCGCCGGCCCGCCGCTCAGTCGGCTTCGCCCTGGTGATGGATGTGCGACGGGAGTGCCCTGCGGCCGTCGACCTGGATCTCACTCTCCTCAATCGCCACGAAAGGGAGGCGCGGCACCCTGCGCCGGTTGCGCCAGATCAGCACGGCCAGGGAGATGACGAGCAGCCCCAGGGCCAGGTCGATGATCCGCCGGTGCCCGTAGATGGTCAGCGCCAGGCACCCGAGGATGCCGGTCACCAGATAGAAGGTGACCGCGGTCTCGAGAGGGTTCAGGCCCACGGCGCGAAGGCGGTGATGCAGGTGCCCCGCGTCCGGTGCGGCGGGGTTGCGGCCGGCGAGCGTGCGCCGGACGATCGCGAAGGCGGTGTCGCCGATCGGCAGGCCGAGGGCGATCAGGGGCACCAGGATCGAGAGCCCGACGACGACCTTGGCGACGCCGAGGATGGTGATCGCGCCCAGCGCCACCCCGAGGAAGTGCGAGCCGGAATCCCCCATGAAGACCCGCGCGGGCGGGAGGTTGAAGATGAGGAATCCGAGGCAGCAGCCCATCACCGCGCCGCTCAGGATCACGACCCCGCTCTGGACGTCGTTGACCGATTCGATGCGGTTGATGGCCGCGAGCAGGCAGACACCGGCCACGATGGCGATGACCCCGGCGGCGACGCCGTCGGCACCGTCGAGCAGGTTCACCGAGACCTGCATGCCGACCAGCCAGACGACCGTGACCGGCGCCGCCAGCAGGCCCAGGTCCCACACCGACGGGGTGTGGCTGCCGGGGATCGCGATGGTGGTGATCGTGATGCCGAGGACCACGGCGAGAACGCCCACACCGATCTCGATGCCGAGCTTGCTCAGCCAGTTGAGGTCGAGGATGTCGTCGACGGCCATGGCGACCGTGATCGCGCCGGTCACCGCGACGATCTGCCACTGGTCGGCGATGCCGGAACCGAAGATGGCGATGGCCACCGCAAACCCGGCGAACATCGCGATGCCCCCGAGGCGCGGTGTCGGCCGCGGGTGGAGGTGGCGATCCTTGTCGGGCTGGGCCATCGCCCCGGTGCGTTTCGCCAGCCACATCGACCCGGGGACCGCCGCGATGCACACCGCACTCGCGATGAGAAACGGTGGCAGTGCGTTCAGCCAGGGCGACGCGGTGGCGGCGGAGATCACGCGGTCGAGGCGCCTCGATACGGAAGCGGGAAGCGGCGGCACAGGGCGCGGCTGCCGTCGCGCACCTCGGCACGGACTTCCGGATCGTCGAAGCCACCGAGCATGCGGGCGACGAGCGCCGCGATCTCGTCCATCTCCGGTTCACCCATGCCCCGCGAGGTGACCGCCGGGGACCCGAGCCGGATGCCGTTGGGGTTGTAGGGCGTTCCGCCGTGTCCGGGGAAGGCGTTGGCGTTGACGGTCACACCCACCTCGTCGAAGCCGGCCTGAACAGCGCGTCCGCGCAGCCCGGACGGCCGCAGGTCGATGACCATCAGGTGGTTGTCGGTTCCCCCGGTGGTCAGTTCGAGGCCGCGACGCATCAGCCCGGCCGCCATCGCCTTGGCGTTGGCCACGACCGCGTGAGCGTAATCACGGAACTCGGGTTGTGCGCACTGCTTGAACATCACCGCCTTGGCCGCGATCGCATGCATCTGCGGGCCGCCCTGGATGTTCGGGCACGCGGCCTTGTCGATCTGGTCGGCGTGTTCCGACCGGCAGAGCACGACCCCGCCCCACGGCCCCCGCATGGTCTTGTGGGTCGTGAAGGTCACGAAATCGGCGTGCGGGACCGGGCTCGGGTGCGCCCCGCCCGCCACCAGGCCCGCGAAATGGGCCATGTCCACCATGAACAGCGCCTCGACCTCGCGGGCGATCTCGGCGAACGCAGCGAAGTCGAGGATGCGCGGGTACGAGCTGTAGCCGGCGACGATCATCTTGGGGCGGAACTCGAGGGCGCGCTCGCGCACCGAGTCCATGTCGAGGACGCCGGTGGTCTCGTCGACGAAGTACGGCTCGAAGTGATAGATCTTGCCGCTGAAGCTGACCGGGGACCCGTGGCTGAGGTGGCCGCCCTGGTCGAGCGCCATCCCGAGCACCTTGTCACCGGGATTGAGGACGCTCGCGTAGACGGCCATGTTCGCCTGGGTGCCCGAGTGCGGCTGGACGTTGGCGTGCTCGGCGCCGAAGAGCGCCTTGGCCCGATCGCGCGCCAGGTTCTCCACCTTGTCGACGACCTGGCAGCCGCCGTAGTAGCGCTTGCCCGGGACTCCCTCGGCGTACTTGTTGTTGAGCCACGAGCCCAACGCCTCCAGCACGGCGACCGATGCGAGGTTCTCCGACGGGATCAGCTCGAGCGTGTCCTCCTGGCGTTCCAGCTCCTCGTCGAGGAGGGCCGCGACCTCGGGATCGGTGGCACGCAGGGCGGGCTTGGCGGTGAACCCGGCGCCGACCGGGACACTCGGACGGATGTCGACATGTGTGCCGGTCACTTCGATCTCTGCCCCTTCGTGGTGGTTGCTGGAGCGTCCCCGAGAAGCGAGAACAACGCGCCGGCGCTGATCGGGCCGTCGCGCAGTACGCGAGGGGTCGTCGTCGTGCAGTCGATGATAGTCGAGGCAACTCCGGCGGAGCGACCGCCGTCGAGGACGCTGTCGATCTCGGTCCCGAGCGCTGCGGCCACGTCCGACGCGGTTTCAGCGGTGGGCTCGCCATGGCGGTTGGCGCTGGTCGTTGCCAGTGGCCCGGTGCGCCGGAGGAGTTCCAGAGCGACCGGGTGATCCGGCACCCGAACGCTCAGCGTCGTCCCCTCACGCGGGATCGCCCAGCGGTGAGCGCGCAGCGCGCTCACGATCGAGAGCGCCCCCGGCCAGTACGCCGCTGCCAGCGTGCGTGCCTCCGGTGTGAGATCCACATCGTCCTCGATGTCCTCAATCGACGCCGCCAGGAGGGTCAGCTCGAGCCGGTCGGGCCGGCGCTTGATGGCGTAGATGCGGCTCACCGCCGCCGTGTTGGCGGGGTCGCATGCGAGCCCGTAGACGGTATCGGTCGGGATCGCGACCACGCCACCGGCCTCGATCGCCAGGACCGCGTCGTCGAGGCTCACGGCATCTCGATATCGAGGACCCGGGTCCGCGCCGTGAGGTCCGGCACCGGTGACGTGGTCGCCCCGGGGAAGGTCTCGGCCACCAGGGCGGCGACCAACTCCGCGTGGCGGGGATCCACCTCGAGCATCAGCCGCGCCGCAGTGACGTGATTCCGGATCGACGCCAGGAGTGCGCGGTAGGCATCGAGGCCATCATCACCCCCGAGCAGCGCCGCGGCGGGCTCGAAGTCACGGACGTCGCGGTCCACCCCCGCGAGCTCCTCGGTGGTCACGTAGGGCGGATTGCCGGCGACGAGGTCGAACGTGCCCTCGAGGCGATCTGCCCAGGAGCACTCGACCAGCTCGACATCGACACCGAGCGCCGTGGCGTTGGCCCGGGCCACGTCGAGGGCGGCCGCGCTGACGTCGGTGGCGACGACGCGCATGCCGGGGACCTCGGCGGCAAGCGTGATGGCGATGCAGCCGCTCCCGGTCCCGAGGTCCGCGACCCGCAGCTCCGCACCGGGGCGGTCGCGCAGGAATGCGACGGCGCGCTGGACCAATGTCTCGGTGTCCGGCCGGGGGACCAGGACGTCGGGAGTGACGCCGAAGGGCCGCCCGTAGAACTCGCGAGTCCCGGTGATGTATGCCACCGGCTCGCCCTTCCCGCGGCGGCGGACCAGCTCGCGGATGGACGTCAGCTCGCGCTCGTCGAGGGGACGGTCGAACTGCAGGTAGAGGTCGATGCGGCGCAGCCCGAGCGCCTGCGCGCAGAGCAGCTCGGAGTCGAGCCGCGCCGACGTGCTCCCGTGGTCACCGAGATACGTCGTGCTCAGACGGAGCACGTCGATGAGCGTGGGTGGGGTCGACGCCACCTCAGGCGGCGTGCCCCGGCGAGGCAGCGTCCGGGTCGTCCTCGAGCAGGCGGCGTGCCTGGTCCTCATTCGAGAGCGGCTCGATGACCATGTCGAGATCGCCGTCGAGCACGCGCTGGAGTTGATGCAGCGTCAGCTCGATGCGATGGTCGGTCACGCGCGACTGCGGGAAGTTGTACGTGCGGATCTTCTCGCTGCGGTCACCGCTCCCCACCATCGAGCGGCGCGTCGCCTTCAGCTCCGCGTCGCGCTCCGCCTGCGCAAGGTCGTAGAGGCGCGCACGCAGCACGCGCATCGCCTTGGCGCGGTTCTTGATCTGCGACTTCTCGTCCTGGCAGGTCACCACGAGCCCGGTCGGGAGGTGGGTGATGCGCACCGCCGAGTCGGTGGTGTTGACGCTCTGACCACCGGGCCCGGTGCTGCGATAGACGTCGATCTTCAGGTCGTTGTCGTTGACCTCGACCTCGACGTCGTCCGCCTCGGGAAGCACCACGACCGACGCGGCGGAGGTGTGGATCCGCCCCTGGGCCTCGGTCTCCGGAACGCGCTGCACGCGGTGCACCCCCGACTCGAATTTGAGTCGCGAGTAAGCACCATGTCCGTGCACCTCGAACACGATCTCCTTGTACCCGTGGCCGGCGGTCTCGTTCTGGTCGAGCACCTCGATGCGCCAGCGCTTCTGCTCCGCGTAGCGCGCGTACATCCGGAAGAGGTCGCCGGCGAAGAGCGCGGCCTCGTCACCACCCGTCCCGGCGCGGATCTCGACGACGACGTCGCGCTCATCGTTGGGATCGGCGGTGATCAGCAGGGCACGCAACCGGTTGTATTCGACCTCGGCGGCTGCAAGCTGCGCGCGATGCTCGTCCTCCGCCATCGCGACCATGTCCGGGTCGCTCTCCGCGCGAGCCATCTCGGCGGCTTCGCGCGCGGCGTCCTGAGCGTCGCGCCAGCGGCGTGCGGATTCGACCACCTCGCGCAACTTCGCCTGTTCGCGGGACAGCTGCTCGACGCGGTTGAGGTCCTGGTAGGCGTCCGGCTCGCTGAGCAGCGTCCCCAGCTCCGTGTAGCGCGCCTCGAGCGCGGCCAGGCGCTGCTCGAACGCATTCATCTCTGCCATGGCAACTCTCTCAGCGCGCTCCGGACGCTTCGAAGACGGCTCCGTCGCCGGCGCGGGCGGCGTCCAGCGCGGCGATGGCGACCTCGATCTGCGCATCGCCCGGGTGCCGGGTGCTGAGCAGCTGAGTGCCGAGCACCGGCGCGAGCGCGATCCTGCCGGCGAGCGTGGTGCGGATCCGCACGAGCCCACGGATGATCTCGTACGACACCGCGGCGACAAGGGGAACGAGCACGATCTGACAGACGAGCCGTACCGCTGTCGGCAGCAGACCGAGCGGTGCGAAGACACCGATGCTCACCAGCGCCACCACCACCAGAAACCCGGTGCCACAGCGAGGATGGAGGCGGCTGCGCGCACGCACATGGGCGACGTCGATCGGATCCCCCGCCTCGAGCGCGTTGATGGCCATGTGCTCGGCGCCGTGATATTGAAAGAGGCGCCGGACATTCGGGATCAGCCCGATCAGCAGCAGGTAGAGCACCAGGATCCCGGCGCGAATCAGACCCTCGATGAGCACTGCGCTGATCGATTGCGACGCGCCGTGGTGGAGCAGCCCACCGAGCAGCAGCGGTGCGCCGATGAACAGCGCGAGCGCGAAGACGAGCGACGCGATCATCGCGCCGCGGAGCGCGCCCTCACCGATCTCAGCGTCCTGGCCGAGCTGCACCAGCGCCGACCATTGCAGCGCGCGCATGCCCAGGTGGATCGTCTCGTAGAGCCCGGCGACGCCGCGCAGCAACGGACGGCGCCAGACGCCCGCGGTGTACACGCGCGAGCGGAGCACGTCGGTGCAGACCGCGATCTCGCCGTTCGGCCGGCGCGCGGCGATCGCATAGCGGTCCCGGCCGCGCATGAGCACACCTTCGATCACCGCCTGGCCGCCATAGAAGAAGGTGGCGGGTGGCGCGCTGACGGCATTGACCGCGACGGTGAGCAGGAGGTCGCGATAGCGATGGGCTCTGGGCATGAAAGGCATGCTACGGGTCGGGTCTGGTTACAAGGTGCCGCGCCGGGCCAACCAGCGAGTTGGCTGATGTGTGACCGCGGCGACATGGTCGAAGTCACTGTCGTAGTGGACGAGCGTGAGGCCGTGGCGCTCCGCAACCGCGGCGATCAGGAGATCAGGGATACCGACCGAGCGATGCTTGCCGTTCTCGGCGAGGAGCACCATGACCTCGGCAGCCCGGTCCCAGTCCTTCTGATGGGTGTCGACAAGCCGGAACGCGGCCCGCCGCTCGTCCATGATCTCGAGGAGGGCGCGGTGGCTCGTGGCGCTGAAGAAGACCTCCAGGTCGGTCATCGAGCTGCGCCGCACGTTGCCGTCCATGATCTCGGTCGTCAACCATGCAGCCCCTTCCAACCCGACACGAACCAGCGCGCTCTTGTCGGCGAGGTACGTCGCCATCAGCGCCAGGCAGACCGCATCACGCTCGGATCGTCGAGTTCGATGTCCTTGCGCTGCGCGAGCCGCTCGACGAACCGGCGGCGAGCAGCGCGGGCCGCAACCTCTCTGAGAGCGGCGTTCACGGTGTCGACGAGCGTGCTGGTCCCGAGTTCAACCTGCGCCTCGCGGGCAGCCTGACGATCCACGGCGATCGTGGTCTTGCGCTCAAGGCTGGACTCGGATCTGGCGGTCATGGCTCCTCTTCGGGATATCCGAGGATTGTATCAGGGATATCCAGAGACGGCACTATGGGAGACCCAATAACCCGCTGTGGGGCCAGTTGGAGGAGCGTCGCTCGGCTACCCCGACAGTCCGAGTCGCTCGTTCGCCGTCAATGCGATCCACCACCATGTACAGGGGCAGTCTCGACGGAATTGACAATCTTGACGAACCGTACTATTCTGACGGAATGTCTGAAGCGGTCATCTCAGCGAGTGACGTGCGAATCCCGAACGCCGGGAGGGAGGCGCTGGCGCGCCATCAGCCCGTGGTCGTGCAGCGCCATGGCCGGGCGGTGCTCTACATGCTCCACCCGGCTGAGTACGAGGCCGTCAGTGGGTTGCTCGAGCGGCGTCGTCGTGGTCAGCCAGTGTCCGTGGATCAGCTCCTCGACGACGAGGATTTCATGCTGCTCCGCGACGAGCGTGCAGCCGACCGGGACCTGGCGCAAGGGATCGTGGAAAGCTGGTCGTAAATGCCGGCTGCGAGCCCTCAACTCACGCGCGGCTCCGTTTGTCTCGCCCTCTATCCGTTCACGCCTGGATTCCCCGTCGACGCGTTGCTGCCGAGGGCCGAGGCCGAGTTTTCGAAGCTCGCCCAATATGACTCGATAGAGGACTTTCAGGCGGACATCGCGCCTGGTGATGTACCGCGGATTCTCGTGTCCGTCAAGCTGCGCCGGATCCTCCTCCTGCAGGATGGAACGTCCGGATCCCGCGACGACGTGATGGCGGCGCGCATCAACTCGGTCGATCAGGAGATGCCCAAGAAGAAGCCGGGGGTGTATCGGCGCCTGCTCAGTGGGACCCACCCGACCTTCTACCTGATCGGCGCCGGCGACAGCCACGGGACCTCGGGCAAAGAGGCATACGTCAACACCATGCATGTGGCTCCGGTCGCAAGGAAAGCCATTCTCCGACGGGTCGGCCAGCTCACCCAGGACGAGATGCGCGACGTATCAGAACGCATCGTCACGTCCCTCGAGCTGGATATCTCGGGACTGCTCTCGAGGCCGTAGACCCTGTTACCCCGCTGTGGGGCCCGTTGGAGGAGCCTCGCTCGGCTACCCCGCCGTGGCGGCTGAGGCTTTCTTTGCCTGCTCGGCGCGGCGGCGGAAGCGCTCCACCTGCCCGCCGGTGTCGACGATGCGCTGGGTCCCGGTGAAGAACGGATGGCACACGGAGCACACCTCGGTCTTCAGCTCGGTCAGCGTGGAGCCGGTGGTGAAGGTGTTGCCGCAGAGGCAGCGCACTTCGGCATCGACGTGGTAGACGGGATGGATCGCAGCTTTCATGGGGCGCCTTGGTTCACGCGGAAGGGACGAACTGACGATACCACGCTCGCATCGCGCTCAATCCAGGGCCAGGGCCACCGGTCGGGTGAAGTTGCCGTGGGTCACGCCGGGGAGCCCGTCCACCAGGTGCTGATACGCGGCTGCCAGGCCGATGCCGTCGTCGGGGAGCAATCCGCGAGCCGCCAGGACGTCGATGAGCCAGTCGTGGTCGCAGTTGAGCGAGCGCCACTGAATCTGCTTGGCGCCCATCTCCACCACGGCGGCGGCCGTGCGCTCCAGCTCCTCGCTCGAGTCGGTGAGGCCGGGAAAGGTGAGCAGGTTCAGGCACACCTGGCCGCCGGCTCGTGACATCACCCGCCCGCACTCGACGACGTCCTCGATCGAGTACCCGACCGGGCGGTAGTACGCGCGGAAGACCGAGTCGGTGAAGGAGATGGCGCTGATCCGGACGCTGTTGCAGCCCGCATCGATGAGCCCCTGCAGCACCTTGGGACGGCTCCCGTTGGTGTTGACGTGGATGGTCGCCTCAGGGTGCTCAGCGCGGATCTGGGCGACGGCGCGGGCAAGGACGTCGTCGCGGGTCAGCGGCTCCCCCTCGCAGCCCTGGCCGAACGACACGATCCCGGCGTCGGGCCCGCCGAGGTGGAAGGACGCCATGCCGGCAAGCTCGGATGCGGTCGGAGCGAAACGCATCCGGGGCTGGGGCGCCGGCGCCTCGCCGTCGGTCTGCAGCGAAATGCAGCCGAGGCAGTCGGCGTTGCAGGCGGGCGATGCGGGGAGCGCTCCCTCGTAGCGGCGCAGGAAGGTGTTCTGCGCGGTGTAGCAGCGGAGGTCGGTGGCGCAGATCGCGAGGTGGTCGACGAGGCGGTTACCCGGGAGAGCCAGGCGCGCGCTCTCGATCGCCGCATCGAGGCCGCCCCCCGCGTAGCGCCGGGGTTCCCACCACCCGAAGGCATCGGTGCTGAGCGCAGCGACCATCAGCTGGTCGTGGTGCTCGACCACCGCCGCGTAGCCGTAGAGCGGCAGGCGGCGGCTGCCCGGCAGGGGGCGCGACGCGGGCAGGAGGGTGCGCAGATGGCCGACCGGCAGCACCGCGGCGACGGGGAGCAGGTCCGCCTCGACGTCGACGGGACGATCCTTCGAATCCAGCGCCAGTGCCCGCCGCCGGGAAGGTGCATCAGGGTCGTGCCCTCGGGGAGCGGGATCACCGCAGAGACATCGAGCTTGAGCACACGGCCACCCGAACGGGCGGCAGGGCGGAAGCCGCCGAGGACCTCCAGCTCGCCGTCGGGGCGGGCGACGATGGGGCGCATCAGACGATTCTCCCTTTTGGGGTCGAAGCTGCCGGAGAACGGCGCGCAGCGGCCCGTGCCGTCCAAGCTCCGGATGCGCCTACGGGATTCGCCAGGTGGGATGTTCCACCGTCCAGTAGTGGTTCTCAACCCAGCGCCAGTCCGCGGACAGTGCCTTGAGCTCCTCGTTCGATGTCGGTACCCGCCGATCTGAGGCGCTCAGCGTGGCAACGCACACGGCGCAGGTGGCGGGCTTCCCTGTTGTGACGACCGACAGGGCATAGCCCGGTTCATCGCATGATGTGCCTGTCTGGGGGCTCCACGGATGAGCCGGTCACTCGGCGCACTCCACACGATTTCGACCGCCGCGCTTCGCGACGATCAGCGCCCGATTCGCGGCGTCGACCACGCCGGCGGCCGTTGCTCCGGCCGTGCAGTCGGCCGCGGCAACGCCGACCGAGATGGTCACGATCCAGGCATCGGGGCGGCTGTCGTGCGGCAGTGCGAGCGCGGCCACCGCGGCTCGCACCCGTTCGCCGACCTCGCACGCCTCGGGCAGCGCCGTGTTCGCCAGCGTGATGACCACCTCCTCACCCCCGTAGCGATACACCGGGTCGCCCGGCCGGCACGCCGCGTTGATCGCATCAGCAACCCGACGCAGGGTCACGTTTGCCGGCTGATAGAGATACCGCATGTTGTAGTTGTGGAAGAAGTCGATGTCGCAGAGCACGATCGCGTAGGTCGCGCCCTGCTCGGTCGCGGCCGCGTGCAGCGACGGGAGATCCTCATCGAACGCGGCGGCGTTGAGCAGCCCGGTGCGCTGATCGTGGCGAGTTTCGTTTTCGAGGCGCTGGACATCAGACCTGAGGTCGACGACGGCCTGCTCAGCGGCGAGCAGCGCATTTCGCTCGCTCTGCCGTCGCTGATCCCACCCCGGCTCGTCACCCCTATAGAAATAGACGCCGCCGCGCTTGGACTTCTTCGCCTCATACAGCGCCGCCTCAGCGCGATGGAGCAGTCCCGGCCAGTGACGCGCCATGGTCGACAGGGTCACTCCGCAGGTGGCGCTCACGCGGAGATCCGTGCCCTCCATCGGTTCCTGAATCGCTCGACACGCCCTCTCGAGGAGGCGTCTCGCCGTGGTCCGACCGATGTCAGGGAGCACGACGGCGAATTCGTCACCGCCGATACGTGCCGCGGTCCCCGTCGCTCCAATGGTCGCGGACAAACGGTCGGCGACAGTTCGGAGCACGTCGTCACCGACCTGGTGCCCGACGGCATCATTGAAGCGCTTCATCTGGTCGACGTCGAACAGCGCGACAAAGGCGGGCCGCGGGGCTCCGTCGGTGAAGAGTTCGCGCGCATGTTCCTCCAGCGCGCGGCGGTTGAGCAGGCCGGTCAGTCCGTCGAACCGCGCCTTCCGTTCCGCGACCTCCAGCGCACGCCGCAGCTCGGTGCGATCCACGAGGCTGATCACAACGCCGCCAACCTCTGGCGAATGCACCAGGTTCACCCCTGTCAGCTCGATCGATCGCTCGTCCCCGTCACCCAGGATGCACGCTGCCTCCAGCGGGGTGATCTCGATCTGTTCTGAGGCGACCCCGCGCAGGAACGCGTCCACGCCTTCCTGCGATCCGGGAGCAAAGAGCGAGGGGAGCAGCCGACCCACCAGATCAACGTTTGACCCCGCGATCATCAGCGCCGCGGCGCGCGTGTGCTCGCACACCACGGCGTCTGTCCCCACGACCATCAGTGCAACCGTCGACGATTCGAAAACCTTCCGGTAGAAGTCGCCCTCGCGGAACAATCGGTCCCCCTGAAAATCCAACTCGGGCGCACATGCCCATCCCACCCCCGAGGTAGCAAGCGTCACGCCTGACGGAATCCGGCGGGTCGCAGGACTGCGACTTGCCTGTAACAAGTTGATCGCGGATCGATGAGTCGGGACGGCGGCGGGCACGAGTGGTGAACTCGAGCCGGCTCGCCTAGACGCGTGCCGGTGCCGCCCGGGAGTGTTCCAGCCGCGTAACGGGTTGGCGGTGTCGGCCCTGGGGTGCGTACGCTGTGGTTGGATGCCGCCTGATCCAGACGTCCTCAGCGCACTCGCCGCGGCGGTCGCGGCTGCGCCGAACGGCGTCCCGCTGCGAATCCATCACGCGACCGTGCTGCTTCAGGCGGAGCGGCGCTGGCAGTTCCCCACGACCGCGACGGCCCCGGCGCCGATCGCGAAGAGGAGGCAGATCGCCACGCCGACGAGCGAGATCGAGGTGACGCTGCCGATCAGGCCGGAGAGCAGCAACCCCGCGATGACCACCGCGCCAAGGAACGTGGCAAGCGTCATCCAGTAGGTCGAGGGTGTGACCCAGGTCGTCCGCAGGGTTCCGCTCGGGGGCTTGGAGAACATGGCGATCATGAAGGCGTCGGCGACGGGGATGACCGCGGAGCCAAAGCGTCCTGGCGGCGGGACGGGCGAATCGGGAACGCGCGTGAAGGCGTTGGGCATCCACGCAGCGTAGTACGCGGCGGCGAGTTCGTCAGGTTGACGACAAAACGTCACACCTACTCCTGAACAGGTGCGGGCCTATCCCCCGTTGGCGCAGATGCCGATCGTCGTGCCCTGGAAGGTGCTCCAGCCATGCACGCTGGTACTGGTGGGTGCTCCGAAGTAGGGCGGCATCACGAGATCCTGGAGGTGATAGGTGAAGCCACCGAGCGCATACGGGTAGTCGCCGTAATTCACCTCGGTCTCGAGCGGGTCGCCGACCTCGTAGATGAGATTCGCGCTGCAGGCGGCGGGAACGTCGGTGTTGTTCGTGAACGGGTCATCGACATACTCGCCGATCTCATGGGAGAGGGCCGAGACGTCCTGGGAGAAGGCACCGCTCTTCTGGATGTAGGTGAACTGCGCGTAGGGCAACCCGGCGCTCGAGACGCTGTGGTAGCCGCCGATGCAGCAGCCACTGCTGTCGTACAGGTAACTCTGGGTGGTCAGGAAGATCGGCAGCGCGTTGCTCGGGATCCCGAGCGAGGTGATCATCGACTGCGCCTGCGCGTCGAACCAGTTGATGTTGGCAATGATCACCTTGACCCCAAACTCCTTGGTGACCACGCCCTGTCCGGCCGGAACGGTCAACGATTGCAGCGGCTTCACGACGGGCGTGCCCAGCAGCACGTGATAGCCCGTGTTGGCGCTCACCGTCCCCCACAGCGCGGCCCGCTGGAAGGCGTCGATGTACTGGGTGTTGCCGACGTCAGTGCCGCCCTGGACGAAGTCGATGCCGCTCTGGAAGATCGGGCTGCTGGTGGTGTTCGTGATCACCGTCTTGCCGTTGCTGAGCTTCTTTGTGGGGCTGGCCGTGACCGTCCCAAGCTTCAGCTTGATCGGGATGATGTAGGTCGGAACCGTCGTGGAGACTCCACCAGTGGGATTGGTGCCGACAAAGGTGTCGGTGTAGGTGGGACCGCCGTAGATGTAGCTGAAGTTCCAGGTGGGCGCTCCCAACGCCAGGGCGGTGCGGTTCCGCGGCGTGTGCAGAACGGCGAACAATGGGCGCGGAGCACTGGCGGTCGCGGCCGACGGGCTTGCGGTGCTGCCGGCTCCGAGAGCCCCGACCGGTGCGGAAAGAGCAAGCAAAGCCACTCCGGCAAGAACAACGTACCTGGCAGTCTTGAGCATCGCGTGTTTCTCCCGAGACCCGTGTGCTGGTTGATCGTCGATCCGTTCGGCGCATGGTACCGGTTCGCTCATCCACGCACGAGGTCCGTTCCGGCCCCTCGGTTACGGCGCCGCGAGCTCGTCCAAGAGCGCGATTACGCCGCCGCGAGCTCGTCCGGGATCGCGGTCACCACGTGACTTGATCCGGCGCGCAGGATCCGGATCACCAGGAAGCGCTCGATCGGACCGTCGACCATCAGGCGCTGCACGTCGCGCGGGCTCTCGACCGGCCGACCGTCGACCTCGATGATGATGTCGCCGGGACGGAGGCCGGCCGCCTCCGCGGGGCTGCCCTTGATGACCTCGACCACCTCGAGACCCCTGCTCCGGCCGATCCGGGCGGCCCAACGAGGCGGGATCGGCCGCGAGACCCCGGCGACGCCGAGGTGCGCGCGGCGGACCCGTCCGTCACGCACCAGGGCGCCGATGATGCGCTCGGTGGTCGCATTGACGGGAACGGCGAGACCGAGGCCGACGCCGGCCAGCGCGGTGTTGATGCCGACGACACGGCCCGCGGAGTCGGCCAGCGCGCCGCCCGAGTTGCCGGGGTTGAGCGCCGCGTCGGTCTGGATCACGTCGTCGATGACCCGGACCTGGGCACCGGATCGCGTGGGGAGCGACCGGCCGAGGGCGCTGACCACGCCCGCGGTCACGCTGCCGGCCAGACCGAGGGGATTGCCGATCGCGACCACCAGCTGGCCGACCCGCAGCGCCGAGGCGTCGCCGAGCCGTGCCGGATGGAGGTCGCCGTGCTCGGCCACCAGCACCGCGAGGTCGGAGAGCGGGTCGCGTCCCCGAACCCGGAAGCGGAGCCGCCGTCCGTCGGCAAGGTCGAGCCTGCCGCCGTCGCCACCGGCCACCACGTGGGCCGACGTGACCAGGTAGCCGTCGGAGCTCAGCGCAACCGCCGAGCCACTCCCGAGCGGGGAACGACCCCCGCTCGAGGTGACCTGCACCGCCGCAACCGACGGTGCGAGCGCCGCGGCTACCTGGGTGAGCGTGCGCGAGTATGCGTCGAGCAACTCGCCGTCATCGCTCGGGTCAGGCGACATCGGGACCTTCGGCCCGCGCCTTCTGAACAGCGGTGAGCGCCCCGCGCAGGCTTTCGATCCAGTCCGACTGGTGCTGGCCCACGAGGCGCACGCACCAGGCGAGCGCCTCGCTGCGGCTGCGCGCGACCCCTGCCTCGATCAGCGTGTCGAGCACGCGGCGGTCCTCGAGCCGGAGCCGGGTCATGACCGGGACCCCGAGGGTGGTGAACAGCTCCTCGACGCCGCCGCAGCGGGCGCCCCAGGAGACCTTGCGGCCGAAGAGCCGTTCGGCGTCACGGGCCACCTTGACGCGGGCATCGCGGGTGTCACCCCGGAATCGCGCGATCCGGGCGCTGCGGGCTGCCGCGCGGGTGCCCTCGGCGGCATCAGCGGGAAGCTCGGGCTCGTCGATCTCGCCGACGATCAGGATCTCGTCGGGATCGGAGCTGATGGCCGGGGCGGACTTGTAGAGGCCCTCGGGGAGGCGGCCGGCGAACCAGCCGGAGACTTCGTCGTCGGTGAGCGGGTCGGGAGTGCTGTGTCCTTTCATGAATTACATGATTACACAGCTAGAGGGCTGGGTGTCGGCGAGATCAGCGAACTCTGTTGGAGGACTGCTCCGCCGGCCGCTCGTTCGCCAAAGCCCGGAGGGTCGCGAGCTGGCCGTCCGTCGGTGCCGATTCGGGCCGGACCTCCAGGACTCGTTGGTATGCGTCCGGGAGCGACCACCCCATCGTGACCAACGCCGCGCACACCACCGTCGGCGTCCGCTCCACGCCGGCGTGGCAATGGACCAGCACCTCACGGCCCTGACTGACGTAACCCGAGACGGCGGCCGCGAGATCACGAAGCTGGTCCAAAGGCGGTGTACCGTGGTCCACTAGGGGGAAGTGACTGACCAGGACCTGCGGCGGCCAATGGACGACGTCCGCTCCTTCCTCGCGCAGATCGACAACGGAGTCGATCCCATCCCGCGCGAGACGGGCGGCCTGACTGGCGCCCGGCGCAGATCCCATCCACAATCCAGGGATCACGCGGACGGCATCGGGGCGTCGGCGGAGCATCTCACCTACAATGCCGGAACCCTCGCCGCCTCGGGTGGCGCCGGGCGAGGTCCGGTACGGTATGGGCGGGGAGATTCGAGCAAGAGCATGCAGCCAGATCAGCTTCGCAAGCTCACCCGCAAGTGGGCACTTCCGATCATCGTGGTCACGATCCTCGGAGCGGCCGCATCGTATCTGATCAGCAAGCGCCTGACGCCGATCTACGCCGCAACGGGGAACGTGCTCGTCATCGCCGGTCCCGGCCAGGCGGTCGGCGCTGGGACTGCCAATGCGGGCGAGGCGACCGCCACGGCGGCGACGCTGCTGACCCAGCCGACACTGCTCAACCAGGTCATCTCGACGCTGCACCTGAACACGACACTCGACAAGTTGCAAAAGGAGGTCTCGGCGGTGGCCGGGACCAACACCGAACTCGTCGCCGTCACCGTGAATGACCCGTCCCCGATTCGCGCCGCGCAAATCGCCAACACGCTCATGACCGCGTACGTCGCGGAGGTGAACAAGTCGAACGCCCTGCGCATCGCCCAGGAGGGGGCCGGCATCCAGGCGGCCATCAACACCCTCCAGGCCACGATCAACGCAGAACAGCAGCAGCTCGCGGCGGCAAAGGCCGGCCAGGACACCACCGCACTCCGCGGTACGATCGCCGCAAATCAGGCCCAGCTCAGCCAACTCAGTTCGGAACTCGGCACCTACGATGCCACGCAGGCGCAAACCCTGGGCGCCGTTTCGATTGCTCAGGTGGCGACGGTCCCCGATAAGCCCTCGTCGCCGAACACGCTCCTCAACACCGTAGCCGGGAGGGCTGGCAGCGCTGGTCATCGCCGTCGGCTTCGCGTATCTCCGGGAATTCCTCGATCAGGGCTTGAAGAGCGCGGAGGACGTCCGCGACCGCCTCGGCATCCCCTGCCTTGGCGTCATCCCGAAGTTCCGCCATCTTCCCGGTCGGGGCAAGTCTTTTGTCCCAAATCACCGCCACGACGAGGCGGTGAGGGAGGCCTACCGCCGCCTGCGGATCAACCTGCTCTTCGCGACACCGGACGAGGAGTTGAAGACGGTCGTGATCACCTCGGTGCGCGCGAGCGAGGGAAAGACGTGCACTGCCGCCAATCTCGCCGTCGCGCTCGCCGGCTCCGATCGGCGCGTCCTCCTCATCGATGCCGACCTGCGCAAACCCGATCAGCACCGATTGTTCGGAACAACCCTGGAGGGCGGCCTGAGCGAGCTGATTCTGAAGCGACCGACTGAGGCGTCGGTGCCACTGAACGGCCTCCGGCCGACCCAGTTCGCCAACCTCTCCCTGCTCACCAGCGGAACAGTTCCCGCCAACCCCGCCGAGTTGCTCGCCTCGAAGCGGGGCATGGCCGTCCTCAAGGCGATTGGCCCAGAGCAGGACCTGATCGTCATCGACACCGCGCCCGCTGGGCTCGTGACCGATCCATTGAGCGTCGCTGCCGGAGCGTCGGCAACGATTCTTGTCGTTGAGGCTGGGAAGACCAAGGCGTCGCAGGCGGCCGGCACCATCGACGCGCTGCGAGAGGTCGGCGCGAACGTGATCGGCGTGGTGGTCAACAAGGCATCGCGCCGCACCAGCACTGGTTACTACTACCAGTACGGTCATTCGCGCTACGGGCAAGACAAATCGCAGAACCATGCTGCATCGGCGGACGATCTCCTGCCGCCGGAGGCGAACCGGACATCGTCGAACGGTCATGCACCAACCCCCGCGGCGGGTCGAGTGCCGCGTACCGCGACTCCCTTCCGGTAGCCCGCAGCGACGGGCGCCTGCGCGGCCGCCTCACGATCGCTGGATTGCACAGATCCGCCGGGCTCGGGCTTGGACAAACGCCTGATTTCGGCGGTCGCTCCGATCGGCTACACTGCGGCGCTAGGAGCGGATTGAGGAGGAAGGTCGAGTGGCGGAGCCAGTGACCACAAACCCACCAATCGCTTTGGGCGATGACCATCGCGGTGTGCACGTACGCGAGCCGTTCACAGAACTCGAGGGCGTCAGGCAGTCACTCGCTCCACCGTACGGCAACGAACACAACCAATCGGCGCTGTCGCGGGCTGGATCGTGGCGTGCGGGCGTATACCGTCGCGTCGGCCCCAAGCCTCGCGTCGTGTCGACTCGCGTGTGGACGATCGTGCTCATGGTCCTCGATGGTTGGATCGCGTTGCTCGCGACACTGATCGGGGGCTTCGCGCGTTTCGGTGATACTCCGGCGCAGCTGCTCCACGGGCCGATGTATCTGGCGCTGACGGCCACCCTTCCAGTTCTGTGGGTGGGGGCGATGTTCCTGGGGCGATCCTACGACCGCCGGTATCTCGCGGCCGGGGCCGAGCAATTCCGCCGTGTGGCCAACTCAGCCATGTGGGTCCTCGGCATCGTTGCGTTTGCGTCCTTCGTGCTGCGCGCCGACTACTCGAGGGTGTTCGTGGCGATCACGATACCCGTCGCAACGGTGCTGACCCTGCTCGGCCGGTGGGAAGCACGAGCGATCCTCAGAAAGAGATTCGAACGGGGCGCGGCTATGCGCCGCGTCGTCGCTGTCGGCGGATTTGCCGAAACGGAACAGCTGCGAACGTACGTCGCGCGCAATGGTCACGCAGGATTCGCCCTGGTCGGAACGGTTGCGACCGACCCATCGGCTGACACGCCGCTTGATGTCGACCAACTGGTCGCCGATGTCCGCCGCTCCGAGGCCGACACCATCGCATTCGTCGGGACGGGACGCTTCCGCACCCGCGAGTTGCGCCGGCTCTCCTGGGCCCTTCAGGGGTCGGGGATCGGTTTGCTCGTCGTGCCGGATCTGGCGGACATCGCCGGACCGCGAATCGAGGTCAATCCGGTCGAGGGACTGCCACTCCTGGAGATCTGCGAGCCCGAGTTGACGGGAGGCGGGCGCTTGATGAAATCCGTGTTCGACCGCGCAGGAAGCCTGGCGTTGCTCATGCTCATGAGCCCCCTCCTGCTCTCTGTTGCCGTTGCCGTCAGGTTCAGCGACAAAGGCCCGGTGTTCTACCGCCAAAGCCGCATCGGCAAGGAAGGCAAACAGTTCCGCATCTGGAAATTCCGCACCATGCGTGTCGATGCGGCTCCGCGCTTCCACAGCGTTGCGACGCAATCAGGGAACGTCCAGGTGCGGCAGAAGCCTCAGGCCGACGATGATCGGCTGACCCGGGTGGGGAGATTCCTGCGGGCCTATTCCCTTGACGAGCTGCCGCAACTGTTCAACGTCTTCGCCGGCACGATGTCCCTGGTGGGGCCCCGCCCGCTCGTTCCGGATGAGGCGGATAGCTGCGGTCATGGTGCTCAGCTGCGTCTGCTCGTAGCACCGGGAATGACCGGGCTCTGGCAGGTCAGCGGGCGCTCCGAACTCACGTGGGATGAACGCGTGCATCTTGACCTCTATTACATCGAGAACTGGTCGATGTGGCTCGATTTTGCCTTGCTGTGGAAGACGCTTCGGGTGATCAGGCACTCGAAGGGAGCCGACTGAGCATCTCGGGTAAGCGGTGCACCGCTTACTTCTCGACGGAGCGGAGCAGCAGTCTCACGAGTGCGCTGAGCGTGCCCTCGCGGTCGAGGGTACGCGCGGCATACGCCGCGGCTGCAAGGCCCATGGTTTCTCGCCGTACCGCGTCCTGACCCAGGGCAGCCAGCGCCGCCGCGAGCGCGGCCGGATCGCCAGCTGGGACCGTCAACGCGGCGCCTCCGGTACCGAGCAGCTCGCGGTGCGAGGCTCCTCCTTGGGCGACGGCGGCGACAATCGGCCCACCGGCAGCCAGGTAGCTCGTGAGCTTGCTGGGAAGCGCCATATCTCCGACGCTCGGTCGCTCGTTCACGACGAGTACGTCCGCCGCCGCTAGCACCACCGGGTAGAGATCATCGGCGACCAGACCTGCGAAACGCACGTTCCGCAGGCCACTTGCTTGGCTTTCAAGAGCGCTGCGCTGGCTGCCGTCGCCCAAGAGGACGACGAGCAATGAGCTTGCTGTCAAGAGCCGCGCGGCTTCCACAAGGTTGCCGAGATCCTGCTTGAAGCCCATGTTTCCCGTGTGCACGGCGACGAAGCGATCGGTTGGCCAGCCCAGTCTCGCGCGGGCTTCATCGCGTGTGAGCGGTGCTCGCGTGATATGCGGCCAGTTTCGGAGGAGCGCGATTCGCTGCTCTGCGACGCCATACGCCTTCACCGCTGGGACGAAGCTGTCGCTCACCACCGCCACCGTGGTCGCCGCGCGGAGTGCCACCCCCTCGAGGCGACCTGTCGCTGCCGTGAGGCGGCCGCCCCCTTTGATGCCACTTTGCTCGGTGGCCAGAGCCATCAGGTCCTGAACAACAACGGTGAGGGGGCAGCCGACCCGTCGGGACACACTCGCGGCGGCGAGCGCGCCACCGAGCGCCGGCGTGCTCGCCAGCACCAGATCGGGACGTTGGCGCAATCCCCTCAGCGCCGCGTGCGTCAAAAAGGTCGCTTCGTAGGCTGCGCGGCGCACAGCGGTCATCTCCCGAGGAACCGTGTGCCGAAGGCGTCGGACGTCAACTCCGTTGCGGCGCTCCCGGGTAGCCAGTCGGCGGCGATACGAATCCGGAATGCGCCAACCGGGGTAGTGCGGGACCCCCGTGAGGACCGTCACGCTCGCCCCACGGTCCGCCAGATACTCAGCCATCCCGGTGGTGTACGGAGCGATCCCGGTGGGTTCTGGCCAGTAGTTGATGCCGATCACGAGAACGCGTTTACCAGCGATACCTACGCCCACTCTGGAGCCCACGCCTGCAGTTGTGTTGTGCATCGTCGCAGCAGGTTAGCGATCGACCCGAATCCGCAAGCCCGACAGATGGTCCTCCACCTGCTTCCAGTCGGCCTCCGCCATCAGGTGCGCCAAATCCTTCCACAGGGTCTGTGGGGCCCACCCGAGCGCAGCCTTTGCATAAGACGCGTCACCGACGAGCACCTCGACTTCGGCCGGACGCAGATAGTTCTGATCCACCTGGACATGATCGCGCCAGTTCAGGCCAAGGGCGGCGAAGGCGGTATCTGCAAACTCGCGAACCGACGCCCCCACCCCGGTGGCAAGCACGTAGTCGGACGGCGAGTTCAGCTTGCAGCATGCGCCACATCCCGTAGACATATTCCGGCGCATACCCCCAGTCGCGCACGGCGTCAAGGTTGCCAAGGTAGACGGTCTCTTGCAAACCCGCTTTGATCCGGGCGGCAGCGCGAGTGATCTTGCGCGTGACGAAGGTCTCACCGCGCCGGGGGCTCTCATGATTGAACAGCACCCCGTTCACTGCGTACATGCCGTATGCCTCGCGGTAGTTGACCGTCGCCCAATACCCAAAGAGCTTTGCAACCCCATAAGGTGAACGGGGATGGAATGGCGTCCGTTCATTCTGTGGAGCGGGCGCTGCACCGAACATCTCCGATGAGGAGGCCTGGTAGAAACGCGTGTCAACGCCCGCAGCGCGTATCGCCTCGAGTATTCGGATCGTCCCGGTTCCCGTCACGTCTGCGGTGTACTCGGGCATCTCAAAGCTAACCTTCACGTGAGTTTGCGCGCCAAGGTGATACACCTCGTCCGGAGCCACCTCTCGAACCAGGTTGACCAAGCCCACCGCATCGGCGAGGTCGCCGTAGTGCAAGAAGAGCCGGCGGTGCGAGGTATGGGGGTCTTCGTAAATGTCGTCGAGCCGCTCGCTGTTGAACGTCGACGCGCGCCGAACGATGCCGTGAACCTCGTAGCCCTTCGAGAGCAGGAGTTCGGCGAGGTACGAGCCGTCTTGGCCGGTAATCCCGGTGATCAGTGCTGTCTTTTGTCATAGCCAGAGCGGACGTCTTCCTTCTTCCTGAGGTCGGGCCGTGCGGAGGGTGAGCGCACCAACGCCAAGAGGTCGGATTACCTGAATGTGTCGGCGACACGAGCCCAGGAGGGCCTGCCGATCGGCCAGGTCCCTTGCCCGACGATCTATAGTTGCGCCATATGGGGAGACGTGCCTGCGGCGGGTCGAGACCGGTGACGGCGTGAACATCGTCGGCAAGTCGGTCGTCGTGACGGGTGGCACGGGGTTCCTCGGCGCCCAGGTCGCCAGGGAATTGGAGGCCGCCGGCGCCCACGTCTCCGCTCTCGGGCACCGAGACTACGACCTGCGCCGGCGGAGCTGAGATCGACAGGATGCTACGCGAGCTGCGTCCTGACGCCGTCGTCCATCTCGCCGCTGTCGTGGGCGGCATTGGGGCCAACAAGGCGTCGCCCGGGCGCTTCTTCTACGAGAACGCGATCATGGGTATCGAGCTCCTCGAGGCGTGCCGAGTTGCCAACGTCGAGAAGATAGTGATTGCGGGAACCGTCTGCGCCTACCCGAAGTTCGCGCCCGTTCCCATTCCGCGAAGACGACCTCTGGAACGGATACCCAGAAGAGACCAACGCCCCGTACGGGCTGGCTAAGAAGATGCTCCTGGTGCAGGCACAAGCGTACCGAGACCAGTACGGTATCAATGCAATATGCCTCTTCCCCGTCAACCTCTATGGTCCGCGCGACAACTTCGACGTGGAGACGGGTCATGTCATTCCCGGGATGATCCGCAAGTTCGTCGAGGCCGCCGAGTTCGAAACTGCCATCGGTCGTTCTCTGGGGCGACGGTAGCCCCACGCGCGAGTTTCTGTTCGTGGATGACGCAGCTCATGGATTTCGGCTGGCGCTCGAGAAGTACGACGGGCCAGACCCCATCAATCTCGGCTCAGGCGAGGAGGTATCGATCCGCGATTTAGCAGGGCGCGTCCGCGCGGCAGTTGGATTCGCCGGAACAATTGATTGGGACACGTCCAGACCGAACGGCCAACCGCGCCGAAGGTTGGACACATCACGCGCGACCGAGCGTCTCGGCTTTCGAGCGCGAACCCTTTTTGACGATGGACTCGCCCAAACCATCGACTGGTATCGGGCGCGCCGCGCAGCCGCGCTGGTGCCCTAAATTCGCTGTGGCAGCGCCATACACCGGTTCTCTGCGCCCTCTGACGAACGGGCGTTTATGAAGAACTCCGAGCTGCCCGCCTCGTGTCGAGGCCGCCTGACGACGTTACGATGACACAATGATGGTTGTCAGCCCGCAACGTGGTGCCGACTCAGCAGCGGCGCCGGCGTCAGCAAAACGGCGGGACACCTCAGCAGGTCGCACGGCGCTTGCCTGGGTGTTGCTGTGTGTGCCGGCCCCGCTCTTCCTACTTGGCACGGCGGTACCAGGCATTGCGCTCAACACCGCCGAAGTCTGGCTAACTGTGTTGCTAACGGTCTACGCTGGTACGCACCTCGCGGTGCGGTTCGGCCGTGGCGATCTACGAATCGCCACCACGACCTTCTGGCTATTCGTGTACGTGGCGATGTCTGTCGCCTCGCTCGCCCGAATCTCGACCGGGCTCCATTCCTACCTAGCTGACGCCGGCACACTCACAGAGGCGGTTGTGATCACCTTAGCTGGGTGCGCCGCCTACGATGTGGCCCAGTTGGCCCACCGCCTCCTCCCGGCCCGGAAGGCCCCGGTGCCAACGATTCGAGGCATTGACTTCCGGCGCCTTAACGTTGTTGGGGCGCTCGGGATCGTGGCCTCAGCCTACTACATCAATACGGTAGGTGTGTCCAGTTTCTTCTCGAGCCGCGGGGACCTCACCACCGGCATCTCGCAGGCCGGCTTCACCGCCAACGGTTCGCAGACCGTATCCGCCATCCTTGGATCGTTGGCGGTCGTGCCTCTCCTGATCGCATGGCTCGGATGGACTGCGAGACTGGCCCGCGACGCTGCGTCGCGGCGGTCGCCCAGTCGCTGGCTCTGGTACCTGACGCTGTCGGCCGTGATGGTCATCGTAAACAACCCGATCAGCACCTCCCGCTACCAATTCTTGACCGTTGCATTCGCGGCGTTGTTTTGTCTACCCCATCTTGGGAAACGAGGCATGCGGGCGGTCGTCGGCGGAGGCGTGGTGCTGGCAGTAACTATCTTCCCGTACAGCGACTATTTCCGGGTCCCCGCTGCCGATAGACAACCGCTCCAAGTTTAACTCGATCGCTGTGGAGCTGGCCACGAAAGACTATGACCAGATGACGATGATCGCCAACAGCGTTTGGTACGCCAATGTATTCGGGCATACCGATGGAAGTCAACTAGTGTCGGACGTCCTATTTTTCGTTCCGCACTCGGTCTGGCCTGGTCGTGCCACGGACACAGGGGTCCTTATCGGCGAGGCGATGAGTGTCCCGAACTTGAATCTTTCAGCACCGATGTGGGTCGAGTTCTGGCTCGACTTCAGCTGGTTGGGCCTGATCATCGGGTTTCTGGCGTTCGGTTGGATATCAGCCCGATGGGACGACTTGTTTGTCCACCTTAGACGGCGGCGACGCCTTACGTCTCCGGCGTTACTCGATCTGGCCCTCCCATTGTTCGCAGGCTACGAGTTCATTCTCTTGCGCGGCTCGATCCTCCAGGCAGTGGGTCGCATGGCCGTAATGCTGATCCTGTTGCTGGTCGTGCGGGGCCGCCCCCTGGGTCCATGGGAGCCCTCATCGATGCTCGATGCGGCACCGCTAGAACCCGCCCGCTCGGTGGCGGGCGCCTGATTCGGACGCTCAGGGGCCGCCTAGGCACCTTACCCCCTCGCGTCGAAGGACGGAGTTTTCCAGCGGCCGTGCTCGTCGAGCGTATCAGCAGGGTATGAACCCGAGCTTCCAAGCCTTGCGTGAGCTTCCGTGAGCGACCCCGCAGCAGGTGGTCCCCCGAAGGTCAACCGTCCGGCGGACCTTGGAGGTGGGTACTTCCCGTAGCTCCCGAGGACCACGATGGACCGGATCGCACAAATCTCGTGCGGCCCAAGTCCGTCGCCGAGATCAGGTTGGCGTAGCTCCTGCCAGCCAATGCGATTTCGAGATGGATTGCCATTCACAAGGTGGCCACTCGGCATGTTAAATTGGCGGCCCTCCAGCCGCCAATGGAAGGCATCTGCATGCAGCAAATCCAGAATGCGATTAAGCTCGCGTGCCGGGTAGTCTACAAGGTCTTCATAGCGCATTCGGAGCATCGGCCCATCCATTTGATGCCCGGCGAGGCTTGCCAGATGGTTCACGGCGACCCACCCCAACGCGCTACGCACCGGCGTCTTACTGGGAGGTCGCTCCGCTAATCGAACGTTCAAGTGTTTGGTCGTGTCGCTCTCCGATGCCGCGACGCCATAGGGGCTGCGAACTAAATGCACCGCGGCCGTGGATGATGCCTGCGCCGTAACGAGAAGATCCACGGCCTTCTTTGAAGTATCAACCAACGTGGCCGTTCCGGATTGCTCAAGGATCTTGCGGTGCAGAATGCCTAGTATCATTCTGTACTTCAGGTGGTCGCCACCCAAGGGGCCGCGGATAACGCGAGGCATGTATCGGGTTCGCGCGGAGGCTAACCGGAGTCGCTCGGCTTCCGCGGGTGACTTAAGGCCAGCTGCCCGGAGCACTCCATGCGTGACAGGACTCCAAAAGGGACATGTGTCGATCGACCTTGTGCACTGACATTGCACACCGGTCTCGAAGGCCGACCACAGGTTAGAGAGTTCTCCAGCAGCGAAGATGTTCGGATGCTGGTCAAGCATCTGCGCAAGCAGTGTCGTCCCGCTGCGCATTGATCCCGCGACAAAGAGCACTGCGGGTGGAATGACACGGGGCGGCTCGGGCACGAAGGTCAGTGTAAGCAATTACGAAAACTCGGCGCTTCAAAATCGCGGCAACTCGCAACGACGCCATCACCGATCTGTCGCGGCGTGTCGCGCTCGGCGTTGTGCACGCCGACGTCGCGCGGGCTCGAGAGATGTGTCTGCTGGTACTGCTGAGTTGTGGAGAAGGCAGATAACGATGTCACCAGCAACGAGGTTGTTAGCGGTGGCATGGCGGCACGTCATAAGATGAACCGCTAGGCCAAGACAGCTGGACTCTGACGGTGCTCGTCTTACCCGTGACTCGCCCCGCGCCAAAGCTGCGTTCCTGGCATCCGCCGGCGATTGAGGGGCCTCCCCGCGACGCAGCAAGAGGGGCCGCGACTCGACTTGTGCTTGCCCGCCTACGTCCCGCGCATAGGTCGGTGCCTGCCGTTAGTAGCGCGGCCGCGAGAGACTGTCGACCTTTCCTGGACCGCTCACCGATGCCGTGCATCAGTCCCGGGCGCGGGCTTGTAGACTAGTCCTTACGTATAGGCTCAAATACCATATTCGGCGCAGGGCCAAGGCCATTCTTGTAAGGAGGCCGAAGCCAGGTCAGTACAGACGAACGATCGCCTCGTACGCCGAGTTGAACGAGCTCGTTCACCAGATTGTGTCGCAAGGTCAGCCTGCTCTAGTCAGCAGGATAGGGGCGACGGAACTCGCGTGCGTGAGGCACTTCATGGAGAGGCGCCAGGGCAGCAGTAAGCCTGCGTACCCCCACCGAGTTGCGTCGCGGATGAGAATGAACGCCGGGTTCTTTCCTGCAACGGACGACTTCCTCGACTCGTTTTGCCAGAACTATATACGCGCCGCATCGGAAATTGATGTGCTTGGCGTTTGGCGCAATCAGTTCGAGCAGGTGGTGGCGAATGAAGTTTGTCCCACCGCGCGTCTGGTGCCGCTCCGGGCGCTAGAACCGTATTTCCATCCCGACCCATGGAGCCGGGCTCTGGCCGGAAAGATCGTGTTGGTCGTACACCCCTTCGCGGATTCCATCCTCGAAAACTACAGGCGCAACCGTCCCCGCATCTTTGCAGACCAGTCGGTGCTGCCACCATTCGACCTCCGACTGATCCGCGCGGTGCAGTCCATCGCCGGCCAACGGACTGCCTATTTAACCTGGTTCCAGGCGTTGGATGACATGATGAGCCGCATGGATGCTCATCAGTTCGACGTCTGTATTGTCGGCGCGGGCGCTTACGGTCTGCCCTTAGCTGCCCACGCGAAGCGTGCTGGGAAGGTTGCCATCCATCTCGGAGGCGCGACGCAGATCCTATTCGGCGTCAGGGGCCGCAGGTGGGACACCGACGACGTGTCGCACTTCTATAACCAATGGTGGGTGCGTCCAACCTCCGGTGAGACACCTTCCGGCGCCCGCTCCGTGGAGGACGGTTGTTATTGGTGAACGTGAATCGTGTCAGGTGCACGGTCACCTCCGTTTCCTACTCGCGTGAACTTCGTCGCGAGTGCGGTGAGTGATCATCCGCAAGTGGCGCCAGCGCATCGTTGCACCCCAGGAGTGCCTGACGGCCCTGTGGAGTTGATGGGGCGTGACAACTCGGCGAGGCTGCTCGACGGAGAGTTGCAACCCCTCCCGTTAGGGAGGCGAGCCTGCGTCGCGCGTAGTGCGCTCCCGCAGGTTACGCGCGCTGCGCAATGCCCGCCAAGCGTCGTGCGTCAATCTGCGTTGCGCATTTCGTGGCGTAAGGTCCACAGCAGATACATGTTGGCAGCGACTGCTGCTCCGAGGAGAGCTAGACTGGCTCCCAATAGACTAAGGGTGGGAACCAGCAATCCTGCCAGAACCACTAGCGTAGCAAGCGCGACGATCTCGCCGACCCCAGTTCGGCCGGGGCGCCCAACCCCTTGAAGAAAGACGACGAAGATCCGTCGTATACCCATGAAACACCCGGCCAATATGAGCACGCGTGCCGGCGGAACAGCGCCAGCAAAGGCCTCGCCGAAGGCCGCGGGCAGGAGCCATCCAACAATAGCCTCGCCAACGGCCGTAGATGCAACTGCAAGAGCTCCAGCAAGAAGGAACGCGTGCCTCATGATCGCGTCGCGGGTTTCGCGGTCGGGAGCGCCGGCCAATCGCGGTAGCGCGATCATTCCGACCCCAGATACGAGAATGCCGGGAAGGTTATCGAACGCGCTCCCGACCGCGTAGAGACCGAGCTCGTAGCGTGAAAGCAGTAGCCCCACTATGGCCTGATCGATCTGGAGTGTTTCCAAGGGTGCGTTGCCGCCCGCCAATGATGCAAGACCGTACTGGACTAGAGATCGTGTTGAAACGGCAGTTCGTACGGGAGAGGCGCCAGACGCAGCCGCGAGAAAGATGCCGCCCACCGCACACGCCGTCACGTACGCCGCGGCGTTGATACCGAGCGCAACGGCTGCCCCCGCATGCCGAACGACGAGCCACAGAACGACAATGCTTACTGCAGTGATCGTCACGAAAACTGGGCGCATCAGGTTCAGCGCTCGAAAATGGCGCTCCCCCTGCACACACGCAAGTACTAGTTGCGACGTCATCGATGCTGACACGCACACCGCGACCAATGCTGCCTCGACCCATCGCGGTGAGGAGTTGTCGCTGCGAACGATTAGGATGACCGCGAGAGAGCTTAAGGCACTGGCACCTAGACAGAGGCGCACCCAAGTGGATGCAACCACCCTGAGAATGTAGCGAGCAGAAACACCTCGGCTCGCCAGCGTGTAGGTGACTGCTGTTGGGAGTCCTGCAGCTCCGAAGAAGCTGCCGAAGGTGGCGATGATGACTAGAAGCGCGTATTCGCCCCGGCCGCTCACGCCCAACAACCGTGCTGATGCCGGCCCAGACAGAAGCAGCATGCCCTGGGCGAAGATGCTTGTCGCAAGAGATCCAAGCGATGGGTTACTTAGAATCGACCATCGAATCCTCAAAGCTCGCGTCCGCCCCTCAGCCGACGCGCGCTCGGGTCGGCGCTGCGGGACTCGACCTTCTCTCGTTGCTGGTCGTGCGTTGGGGGCACGGTATCTGGGGCGCGACTCTCGTTAGCAGCGGCACCAGAGGGACTTTCTGGCAGTTCATGTCAGTGCGGCCACGCTGAGTGCCCGGCGTGATGTCCTGCGGCACGCGCTCCGCGTCAACCCGTTCCGCATTGCTCTGTCATCATTAGCCGGATGAAGGTAGTCGGTCAGCGCAGGGTTGGCGACCATGCCTGAACGCGCACAGACCCCGCCGGTCCGTAATGATCTATTCGACAAGTCGCATTTCGACCGGGGTCGGCCGAAGGCCGTCGAGGCTGCATGGTATATCACCAAGGTGATCTTCTTCCTTTCTGCATGGCCATGGCCGACGTCACTGAAGATCCGCCTTCTCAGAGCCTTCGGCTGTGAGGTTGGGGACGGTCTAGTAGTGAAGCCTCGGGTGAACATACACTTTCCCTGGAAACTGAAGATCGGGAACCACTGCTGGATCGGGGAACGGACCGAGATCTTGAACCTTGCGAGCGTCACTCTCGGAGACCATTCCACGTTATCGTACGACGTGTTTATTGCCGCCGCCGGACACGATAGTTCGAGCGCGTCGATGGCATACAAAAACCGCCCTATCAGCATCGGACGCTCCGCGTGGGTCACTACCCGCGCTTTCATCGGCCCCGGAGTGACGGTCGGTGATGGGGCGGTTATCGGGGCCGGGGCCGTGGTGTTGCTGGACGTCGAGCCCAACAGTGTCATGGTGGGTAATCCTGCCAAGGCCGTTGCCGTTCGCCGAATTACACTCCCGTGACTACTGACGTGGCTCAAGCGGTTCGGCGTATATAGGCGCGGGCGGCAGGTCGATCTGCCATCAGGTGGCCGGTGACCGCCCCTCGTGACCCCATAGGGAACAAGATGAAGAACCTGCTCACGCTGAGGCGTAAGTTCTGCGCCGGTCTTGGCCGGGTCAACGAGGGCGCCATGGACGGCGAGCCGACATCGCCCAGCGGTGGTAGGTTGGATGGCGCTCGGCGAGTTGCCCTGGTGGGCCACTTCACGCCGCCGATCCACGGTATGGCCGCCGCGATGGACGCTCTGGCCGCCCTTCTGAACACCCTCGGACCGGTCGTTCGCATCCGCACCGTTCCGAAGGGGCATTCGGGCGGGTGCCGATATCACATCACACGGACCTGTCTAGTCTTGCGCGCCGCATCCAGGCTCGCATCCTTGCGGGCCAAGAGCGACGCTGTGCTGCTCTCCGTCGATGCAGGAAAAGGCATGGTGTACGTCATCGCGTTGACATGGGTCGCGCGCCGACTCAGATATCGCGTCGCCCTTCAGCACCATTCATACGCCTACATATCGCGCCGAACCATGCTCGCTGGATTGCTGGTCGACGTCGCTGGCCCACATGCCGAGCACCTGCACAGCTGCCAAGTTGCTTGCGACGATTTCCGCCGGGTGTATCCCCGTGCCTTGACAAACCGGGCAGTAAGCGTGGCGTACGCCTTGCAATTGCCCCCTCGGCGCCACCAGGCTCCGGACCCTATCGCAACTCGCACCTTGCGAGTTGGGCATCTGAGCAATCTCACGCTCGAGAAGGGCCTCGAAAGGGTCATCCATCTTGGGCGAGATGCAATCCAACGAGGCATGGTCGAAAAGGTGATTCTGGCAGGGCCTGTGACGGGTAGGGCGGAGCGCCGGCTGATGCTTAGGGCCCTTTCCGAGCCCGGCTTCGAGTACCGGGGACTGGTCACTGGACAGCCCAAGGAGAACTTCTTCCAGGACATCGACATTTTCGTTTTCCCAACGCGCTACCGAAACGAGTTCCTACGGGCTTGTTGTATGGGAAGCAATGCTGCGCGGCGTGCCGGTCATCGTATACAGAGCCGGATGCCTGACACAGGCATTGGTCGGATCGGACAGCCTTGTCCTAGAGCCGGGGGGCGATTTCACGAAGGACGCCATGAGACAAATCGAGCGCTGGTCTCAGCATCCCGATGAGTTTACGAGGGCCCGCGCATCGGCCGCCGCCTATGCACGCGATGAACGCGCGAAGGCAATTTCGGACGCAGTCCAACTCGGTGGCGAATTGTTTGCTCCGGCTGTACGCCGAGGCTAGAGGCGTTACGCCCGCTCTTGGGTCGGCGTCGACTAAGGTTTCGTGACCGCCCACTTGCGGTCGACGCTCAGGTCGCTCGTGAACCTGGAGTTGAGACCACCGGGTAGCTGCACCTCCACGCTGATCGGCCATGTAAGGGCGTTGATCTGCCGCTCCCATGCGAGCTGGTAGCTCACCGCTCCGTTGGGCACCACGTGCGCAAAGGGGCCGTCGTACAGAAAGGTCACGGTGGTCGTCTCGCCGACATCGAGAATCAGGTCGTAGGAGACCCACGGGCGGTTGTCCTCTACCCCGAAGTCCTCCGGGCTCTCCGACTGCGCTGGTGCTCCAGCCTCGCTCACCAGCATATCGTCGAAGTTTGCCGAAGGCGGGAGATACACCCTGATGTAGTCCTCATACAGCCCGCCGGTGTTGCCAAGAGCGCTGCGTTTGCCGGCGACGGTCTGGGGCGGGTCGTAATAGGTCAGCGTCAACCGATCCTGTACGTCGCCTGCGGATCAACGGTCGGCTTGGAGGTCGTAGTGGCGCGTGACGAAGAGATCTCCCTTGGTTCCCGCCAGGTTGGAGTCCGCAACGAGCAGCGCGTCGCCGGTTGGGTGCTGCGGCAGTACGCCGCCAAGCCCGGCATCGACGACCAGATGCTTCAAGCTGCGCGTCATCGAAGTCGAGCACGATATGCCGCTCCGCCGCGCCCCGCTCGAGAGCCGTCGCCAGGGCCACCCATTTCTCTCTTGGGGTCTTGAGCGCGGCGTTGACAACGGCATGGCCAAAGGGCGCGAGATATACCTTGCCAGGGTCGCCCGGGCGCGCCTTGTTGATGATGTAGTTGAGCTCGAGCAACGTGTTGGTCGCGCCGACGACCTGCGGGTATGGCGGCACCTGCACACTCCCGACCACCTGCAGCACATACGACAGTGCAACCGGGTCAACGTTGATCACGCCATCAACGGACTGACCGGTCGCCCTGCGTGTAGAACTCGGCTGCAAGCGCGGCGGAGGTCGGGAAATTGGGGGACCAGTTGGAGTCCGAAAGCGACGAGGTTGGTTCCGGTGATCTGCTTCGATGGGTGCCGGAGCGGGAATATCGGTCACGAGCGCATCGGAGAACTGCGACATCCATGAAGTTCGAACTCACCAGCTGCCCGTCCTGGAAGACAACGACCCCAACGGCGCCGATGAAGCCGCCACCCCCACGCTCCTCGCCGGGATTGGTCAGCAGAATGAGGTAGCGATGCGTGCCTGCCCCCACGATGTTCGGCAGTGCTTGGACGATGGTCAAGCCGGCCCGCACGGGGCCGTCGAGGCGCTGCTGCGCCTGCTGCGCTGCAGCGCGGAGATGATCAATCGGCCCGAAGAGCGAGCCGCTCGGGACTGCGCGACACCGAACTGTCCAGCGCTGTCGAGATCGGCCAGCGCTCGGCTGATCGCTGCGTGCTCGGTGTTGCCCAGCGACGCGAGCTCCTTGATCACGCCGGAGCCGCCGCTCGCGGCGCCGCTGTGCAGGTTCTGGAGCAACGGGATGAGGTCGATCGCCAGGTTGGTCCCGTCCTCGCCCGCGTGCCGTAGGTCGCGCACCGCGGCAACCTGCCGATCGAACCAGGGAAGATGGCCGACCACTCCGGCGATCCACCCGTTGTCGATCGACCGAGGAGCGGCCGCCGAAATCGAGCTTCGCGTCCTCGAGCTGTTTCTTTGCGGCGGTGAGCTGATCAGACGTGGGATCGAGGCCTGCGGTCCTCAGGATCGCCTCGGCGCTGAGGACGTCCGTGCGGCCCTGCTGGAGCGCGTTGTAGGCGGGGAGGTAGCGGACGAGGAGCACGACCATCACCGCGGCGACCAGGACGCCGATGCCGCCGCGAGATACCGAGCGTCCAGCGCCTCGACAGCGGCCAGCGCACACGCCGCCGCTTCCGCTTGGGGCTCAGGAAGAGTCCCGGGTGGGATGCCCCCCCGCTACCCAAGCCGCCTCACGCAGACTGGTTGGCCGCGAGCCTCCCTGGATCGAACCGCTTGGTCCGCACCGCATAACCGGTGAAGAGCGCAGCACCCACGCCCATCACACCGACGAGCCAACCACCGCCAGTCGGTGGCAGCGGGCTGCCGGCAGAGAGGAGCGCCGCCGTGGTGGTCGCGGTCTTCGAGCAGGTGATCCGAATCACGGTGTGATGGCTGGCCTTCTCGCCCTTCTCAGTCGCAGTGATGGTTGCCAAACCGCAGTACTTGCCGCTGGCCTGGAATGTGCCAAACGCCTTGTCGTTCTTCCCGATGACGGCGCACGAGTCGGCTCCGGTCCCGACTGAACCGGCCTTGGCAGGGCTGACGCTGAAGCACACGTGCTGCCCGGCCAAGTCCTTTCCGCCCTTGACGTGCTGGTCAACAAAGGTCACCCGGCATTGGCCGTGGTCTTCGGCCACGTGGCCGGGACTGCAGTCCACCCGCTCGTGCTTGTGGGGCTTCGAGGAGGTCTGGGGGGTCGCGGCAACGGCCGTGAGAGCGGTGGTTCCCTGGGATGCAGCGAACACGTTAACGCTCCCCAGTGACAGTGTGAGAAAGCCTCCGGCCACGATAATGGGGGCCAGGAGGGCGGTACGTGCCGCTCGCATCATCTTGAGTCCCGACCCTCCTGTGAGCCTTCCAGCGGTTAGTCCCGCAGGATAACAGGCGCGTCCACAAATGTGCAATCCGCGCAGACATCTCGGGGGAAACGAGGGGTCGCGACATCTGCTAGGCTCTCGCCCGCGCGGGCCACGCGGCCGTCATTCTGGACAGCAAACTCGCGAAGAGGGTGGCTCAATGACGCCGGGGCTGGAAGGGACCAGGATCGCGCGGTGCTCTGTGGGAGCTCTTGGCGTTGCGCTTTTGGCGAGTGGGCTCACGTTCGTCAGCCCAGTGACGGTAGCGGCAGGCGCCTCGTTGACCTGGGCGGCGCCGGTACGGGTCGATAACCAGCCGCAATTCTCCGGCCCCTTCTATTACAGCGTGTCGTGCCCGAGCACGGGGTTCTGCGCTGCGGTCTCGGACGGGGGCGACGTGATCACCTCCGCCAACCCAACCGGAGGGGCGTCGGCCTGGACGGTCACTCATATCGATGGGACGAGTCAGACGCTGTTCGGCGTGTCCTGCACCAATAGCGGTCTCTGCGTCGCCGTCGGCGACGGGGGCGACTTGGTGACCTCCACCGACCCGACTGGTGGCGCGTCGGCCTGGGCGCTCAACTACGTCGATGTCCACGGCCTTAAGGGCGTGTCCTGCCTGACAAGCGGCCTGTGCGTCGCGGTGGACGACGCCGGGAACGTGGTCACCTCCACCAACCCCATGGGCGGAGCGTCGGCCTGGACGCTCGCGAACGTGGACGGCACACATGCTCTGGCCGCCGTGTCCTGCCCCACCGCGACCCTCTGTGTCGCCACCGACGACGCCGGCAACGTGGTCACCTCCACCAACCCCACTGGCGGTGCGTCGGCCTGGACGGTGTCCAACGTCGACGGCACGAACAAGGTCACCGGGGTGTCCTGTCCCAGCAGCTCCTTCTGCGTCGCCGTGGACGGCAACGGCAACGTGGTCACCTCCACCAATCCGACCGGTGGAGCGACAGACTGGACGCCCGCCAACGTGAATGGCACGAATCTCATCTACGGGATCTCCTGTTTCAGCGCGACCCTCTGCGTTGCGGGTGAGATCAGCGGCCAGATCCTGACGTCCACCAACCCGACCGGCGGCCCGTCGGCCTGGACAGGGTTCGACGCCAACACCAAGGGCGAATCCGTCATCGGGGTGTCCTGTCCGAGCAGCAGCCTGTGCGTTGCGGCGGACTTTGTGGGCGATGTGCTCACCTCCACCAACCCCACGGGGGGTAGCGGGTCCTGGACCACGGCAACCGTCAACGGCACCGACCACCTGGGCACGGTGTCGTGTCCCAGCAGCAGCCTCTGCGTCGCGGGAGATGGCAGCGGCAACGTGGTGACCTCCACCAACCCAACCGGCGGAGCCGGAGCCTGGACGGTCACCAATGTGGACGGCTCGCCCAAACTCCTCGGGCTGCAAGGCTTGTCGTGTCCCACGGCCAGTCTCTGCGTCGCAGTTGACGACAACGGCAACGTGGTCACCTCAACCAACCCAGCCGGGGGTGCATCGGCTTGGACCGTGACCAACGTCGACGGCTCCAATGACATGCGCGCGGTGTCGTGTCCCACAGCCACGCTTTGCGTCGCCTCGGACAGCCAGGGCAACGTGATCACCTCCACCAACCCGACCGGCGGCGCCGGGGCGTGGACGGTGGCGAACGTGGACGGGTCCAACACACTGTGGTCCATCTCGTGTCCCACAACCAGCCTCTGTGTCGCGGTTGACACCACGCAGGGTGGTGACGTCGTGACCTCCACCAACCCCACCGGGGGGGCGGCAGCATGGACCGTCTCCTCCACCCTGGGCCTCAAGGGCCCAGGTGTTGCCGGCGTTTCCTGTCCCAGCACCACCCTCTGCGTGGGCGTGGCGGCCGACTCCGTCGTGACCTCGAGTAATCCCACAGGCGGAGCATCTGCATGGCAGGTTACCCCGAGCGTGGACAACTCCAACGGTGGTATGGACGGCATCTCCTGTCCGAGCAGTGGGTTCTGCGTCGCCGTCGACACGAGCGGCAACGTGGTCACGTCCAGCAACCCTGCGGGTGGGGCGGCGGCCTGGACGCGGACCAACGTGGATGGCTCCACCGGTGATCTGATGGGCGTGTCCTGTCCGAGCACTGGTCTCTGCGTCGCGGTGGACAACATCAGCGGCAACGTGGTCACCGGGAGTGCAGTTGGTCCACGCGCATTCACCGCCTATGTGACCAACGCCAGTTCCGGCAGCCTGAGCCCGATTGACACATCGACCAATATCGCGGGCACCACAATCCCGGCGGGCTCCGGCCCATCCGCAATCGCCATCACACCGGACGGCAAGACCGCATACGTGACGAACCCCGCCGGTGACGTCGTCACCCCGGTCGATCTGGCCACCAACGCCGCCGGAAGCCCGATCACAGTCGGCACGAGGCCATACGGCGTCGCCATCACGCCCGACGGAAAGACCGCGTACGTCAGCAACGCCACCTCCAACAATGTCATTCCCATCAGCATCGCCACCAACACCGCCGGCAGTGCCATCGGGGTTGGCACCACGCCATACGGCATCGCGGTCACGCCCGACGGCAAGACCGCCTTTGTCGCAAATTACGGGTCGAATACGGTGACTCCGATCACTGTCGCCACCAACACCCCCGGCGGTGCCATCACCGTGGGTCAGGGACCGATCGGCATCGCAATCACCCCGAACGGCAAGACCGTGTACGTGGCCAATTACAACGCAGATTCGGTGACCCCGATCGACGTTGCGACCGGCCTTGCCGGAGCCGCGATCAACGTGGGCGCATATCCCTATGCCATTGCCGTCACTCCGGACGGCGTGACCGCCTACGTCGCCAATCGTGGCGGCGCGAACGTCACCCCGATCAATGTGGCCACCGACACCGCGGGCAGCGCCATCACCGTTGGTGCCCAGCCCTTCGCGATCGCGATCACCCCAGACGGCACGACTGCCTATGTTGTCAACGAGCTCTCGGACACCGTCACCCCGATTACCGTCGCAACGAATACCCCCGGCACCGCCATCCCGGTGGGCGTGAATCCGTCAGGCATCGCCATCACCCCGGACGAGGCCCCGGTGGCAGCGATGTCGGTGACTCCGGCTCAGGCGGGCTCGCCGACCGGATTTGACGCCGCCGCATCGACCGTGGCGTACGGAACCATCACCTCGTACGCCTGGAACTTCGGCGACACGACCACGACCACGACGGCCACACCGACCACCACGCACACGTACGCGGCCTCCGGCAACTACACCGCGAGCGTCACCGAGACCGACTCAACCGGAACGTCGACGGCGCAGGTGTTCACCGGGCAGACGGTGAGCCGCAACGGCGGTCCTGGCGCAACCGCAACCCGGGCGTTCACGGTCCCGGCGGTGCCGCTTCCGTTGAAATGGGCTGCCCCCGTGCCTGTCGACATCCACCCCACGTACGGGGACCCCAACTTCTTGACTGGCGTGTCCTGCCCCACCGCGACCCTCTGCGTCGGGGTTGACCAGTCCAGCAATGTCGTGACGTCCACAAGCCCAACCGGAAGCGCGACGGCCTGGAAGGTGACCAATGTGGACAGTGGCAACCTCTCCCTGACCGGGGTCTCCTGTCCCAGCGCGACCCTCTGCGTCGCGACTGACGGTCCCGGCGGCAACGTGCGGGGCAACGTGGTGACCTCCACCAACCCAACCGGTGGGGCGTCGGCGTGGAAGGCGGCACAGGTGGATGCCATCAACACCATCCTCAACGGCGTGTCCTGCCCCACCACGACCCTCTGCGTGGCCGGCGACCAGAACGGCAATGTGCTGACATCCATCAAACCCACCGGTGGAGCGGCCTCCTGGAAGATCACTCACCTTGACGGTACCAACAGCATCACCGGCGTCTCGTGTCCCAGCGCCACGCTGTGCGTCGCCGTCGACAACGTCGGTGACGTGCTGACCTCCACCAAGCCCACGAGTGGGGCCGCGGGCTGGACGGTGACCCCCGTGGACAGCCTGAATAGCCTGAGCGGTGTGTCGTGCCCGAGCGCGACACTCTGCGTCCTCGCGGACGGCGCCGGCAACGTCGTGACGTCGGCGAAACCCACGGGCGGCGCCATCGCCTGGACGCGGTCGGCCGTGGACCCTGGCAACGCGATGTCAGGCGTGTCGTGTCTGAGCACGGGACTCTGCGTCGCCATTGACAGCTCGGGCGACGCGATCACCTCGACCAACCCCACGGGCGGGGTGCCGGCCTGGACGGTGAACCAGGTCGACACCAGGACCCAGACGCTGACGGGCGTGGTCTGTCACAGCGCAACCCTCTGCGTCGCCGTGGACGGCGCCGGAGACGTGGTCACCTCCACCAACCCAACCGGCGGCGGGGCAGCCTGGAATGTGACCAACGTTGACGGTCTCACCGACGTGACCGATGTGTCCTGTGTCACCCCCAGTCTCTGCGTCGCGGTGGACGATGCGGGCAACGTGGTCACCTCCACCAACCCCACTGGTGGCGTGTCGGCGTGGAAGGTCACCCATGTGGACCTCGGCAGCCCCACCAATCCGTTGACCGGCGTGGCCTGCCCGAGCGCCTCGCTGTGCGTGGCGACCGATGGTCCCGGCCCCGGGGGTGGCAACGTGGTCACCTCCACGAATCCAACTGGCGGGGCATCGGCCTGGACGGTGAGCAATATCGATGGGACCACCCTGCTCACGGGCGTGTCGTGTCCGACCATCAATCTCTGTGTCGCGGTGGACACCCAGGGCAATGTGCTCACCTCGACCAACCCGGCCGGTGGGACGTCCGCGTGGGTCGCGAGCAACGTGGACGGGTCGGTCCCGCTGAGCGGCGTGTCCTGTCCAAGCGCCGGCCTGTGCGTTGCCGTCGACGCCAACGGTGACGTGCTCACGTCAACCGACCCGACCGGGTTTGCAACGTGGACGGTCGCCGGCGTCGACGGCGCCGGGCCCCTGGTGGGCGTGACCTGCCCCGGTACCGGTCTCTGTGTCGCGACCGACGGTGCCGGCGACGTGGTCACATCGACAAACCCGAACGGCGGGGTGGCGGCGTGGAATGTGGCGAACGTCGATGGCACGCAGTCGCTGATGGGTGCGTCATGCGCCAGCGCGAGCTTCTGCGTCGTCCTGGACCAGGGCGGCAACGTGCTCACCTCCAGCAACCCCACCGGTGGGCCGTCGGCCTGGACGACGACCTTCGTCGACGGCGCTCTCGGCTCCTACGGCTTCCCGGAGGGCGTGTCGTGTCCGAGCAGCGCGCTCTGCGTCTTCGGTGATACCCGAGGCAACCTGGTGACCGGTACTGGCACGGTGACCAGCAGCATCACCGTCACCGCGCCGTCGACCGGCACGTCCTGGGTGCGTGGAACCTCCCATCCGATCACATGGTCGTCCGCGGGAAGCCCCGGAGCGCACGTGAAAATCCAGCTTCTCAAGGCCGGGAAGGTCGTGTCGACAATCGTTTCCTCGGTGCTGACGTCGGCCGGCACCTTCACGTGGAAGATTCCCGCTGCGCTCGCTCTCGCCACCACGTATCAGATCAAGATCGTGTCGACCACGACCACCTCGATCTTCGGGCTCTCAGGCTACTTCTCTGTCACCTGAGCCGGTGGCGGCCGGGGCGGCGGCGGTCCCGGTCAGCCTGGACCGGCTCCAACCGCGTCCTCTGCCCGAGGCATCTCGAACCGGAACAGCGACGCGCCGGTCAGGTTGTAGCGGCGCCGGGCGAAGAGGTAGCAGACCCAGCCGATGACGGTGTTCACGCCCTTGTCGGCCAGGCGCTGGATCACCGAGATCGCGGTCGCGATATCGAAGCTGATGCCGAGCAGGACGAGCAGCCCCGCGGTGCTCGCCTCCACGGCGCCGAGGCCTCCCGGCGAGAAGCTCAGCCACGCCGCCCCCTGGGTCACCGCATAGACAAAGCCGGCGCTCGTCCAGCTCAGCTTGCCGGGGTCGACCGCCTCCGCGACCGCCCAGAGCAGGCTCACCGCCATGACCGCCTGGGCAACGCTCAACGGCAGGTATCGATACGTGTCGGGATGCCGGAAGAGCACCCGCGTGTCGCGTTGCAGGTCGTCCACCGCGGGGCGGATCCGCTTGAGCACCGGAACCCGCCCGATGATGCGGCGCACCCGCGCGTACAGCCGCTCGACGGTGAGGATCGCCACGATCGCGACCACGAAGAGCATCGGCACGATCACCGCGATGGCGATGAGATGCATGCCCAGCGCCCGGGGGAGTGCGAGCGCGAAGAGCATGAACACGAACAGCAATTCCTGCACGGTCTCACTGGCCACCACGGAGCCGAGATGCACCGACGCCGCTTTGGCCAGGAGCAGCGCTCGGGTCAGCTCGCCGAGCGGCAGCAGCGCCGTCGCCTGCCCGGTCTCGGTGAGAAACACCGTGTCCAGCAAGGGGAATTTGATGCCGAGCGCGCGGTTGAGCGTCCACCAGCGCACCCCCTGGACGATGTAGAAGCCGACCGCCAGCGCGACGACAATCGGAATGTAGACGAGGTTGAATCGCTGGAATGCAATCCCGATCTTGTGAGGATCCGCATACACGAGCAGCGCCGCGATCGCCCCGAGGGCGAGCAGCAGCGGGAGATACGCCAGCCAGCGCCGCCACGAGCGGCGCGCAACATTGGACGCATCCTGATCCTGCCCGGCTCGCGAGCGTGGCTCGTCGGGACGGGCAGCCTCCGTCACCACGCAACCGATGGTATGCGCAGTGGCCGCAATTCAGTCCGGCGGCGAGCCTCCGGGCCAGGGCAGCGCCGCGAAGCCGATCGTCCCCGGCCCCGTGTGCGCGCCGAAGATCGGGCTCAGCGCGAGGCTCTCGCAGCGCACCGCGTGCACCGCCTGCTGGAGATGTTCCGCCAGCTCGGCGGCCTCGTCGGGCGCGTCCGCATGGAAGACCATCAGCCACTGGGGGCCGGGGCCAAGCTCGTCGACGGCGACGCGCTCCAGTTGGCGGATCGCGCCACCGGCGGTGCGGGTGAGGGCCACCCTGCCGGTGTTCCCGCCCTCGACGAGCCGGAAGACGGGACGGACCCGGAGCGTATTGGAGATGCCCGCAAGCAGCGCCGGCACCCGCCCGGTGCGGGCCACATAGGTCAGGGTGGCCAGGGCTCCGTAGACGCGGACCTGGTCGCACGCCGCACGGACCGCCGCCGTCCAGGCCTCCGCGTCGGGCGCCGTCTCGGCGAGGTACGCGGCGCAGCGGGCGATCAGCGAATACCCCGCCACGGCCGTGCCGGTATCGATGACCGTGACCCGGCGCCGGCCCTCCTCCGCCTCGAGCATCCCGGCGGCGAGGTTCGCCGTCGAGTGCATCGCGCTCCAGCGCTCGGGGATCGTGAGGCAGAGCACGGTCTCGGCATCGCACCGCCGGAAGGCCTCGAGGTACGCGCCCGGCGATGGCGTCGAGGTCGCGGTCGCCCCGCCGCCGCGGAGGAGCGTGTAGAAGGCCGCGTACGCCTCGGTGTTCCCGTCATCGACGAACTCGCGGGCTCCGACCGTGATGCGCTGGGGCACCACGGCGACGCCGCGCTCCAGGTCCTCCTGCAGCGCGGCACCGCCGTCGACGACGAGCGCTCGATCCCTCAACGTCCTCTCCCGCACCCAAGCCGCATGATTGGCGGAATCATGATCTCCCCATGGGTTGTGGCGGCCTGGTGCGTGGCCGCCTACCTCATCGGCGCGCTGCCGGTCGGGCTGGCTGCTGGTGCGCCGCAAGCGCTACGGGCTCGACCTGCGCAACTTCGGCACCGGCAACATCGGCACCAGCAACGTGTACCGGCACGCGGGCATCGACATCGCGGTGATCGTCGGCCCGCTCCAGTTCGTCCAGGGATTCGCGCCGGTGCTGGCCTCGCGCCTGCTGGGGCTGCCGCTGAGTGCGAGCATGCTCATCGGGGTCTGCACGGTGGCCGGCAACGGGTGGCCGGTCTATCTGCGCTTCAACGGCGGGCGCGGGGTGGCGGTCGCCACCGGGGCCGTGGCGGCGCTCTCCGTCGCCGGGCTGATCGCGCTCCTGATGTGCTTCGCCTGGGGCGCGATTCGCGGCCGGATCGCACTCGCGGTGCTGGTCGGCTTCGTCCTGCTCCCGGCGGTCGCGTTCGCGTTCGGCGGGTCGGAGGGCTGGATCCTCGGCACTGGTTGCCTGGCGATCCTGGCGCTGCTCCTGCTCCGTCGCCTCGAGGGGCTCCCCCGCGACGCGCGTGTGTACGGCCACTTCTGGCGGCGCGTGTACCAGCGTCTGGTGTTCGACGAGCGCCCGGGCCGGCCGCTCATGGGCCCGCGCACCGACCACAACGCGGACTCGCTGCCCCGCTGACGCGTCTCCTCGACCGTCAGCGCTGGTAGATCTCGCCGAACGGGTACCACCACTCCGGGTTGCGCCGGATCGCCGCCTCCAGCCCGGTCGCGATGCGCTGGGTCACGACGGCGTCTGTGTCTCCTGGTTCGATGACCAACGGCGGGTGCACCACCAGCCGGTAGCGTCCGCCGAGCGACAGGCATTCGACCGGCATCACCGGCACCTTCGCCACCCGCGCCAGCCACGCCGCGGCGGTGCTGAACTCCACCCTGCCGCCGCAGAAGTCGACGGTCACGGTGTCGCCGCGATCGGGGATGTCGCTGAGGATGGCGGCGAACCTGCCCCGGCGCACCGCGCGGATGAGGCCGCGCGCCGCGTTCGACGACACCAGCACCTCGAGGTCCTGGCGCCGCCGCGCCCAGGCCGCGATCCTGGTCACCAGGTCCGGACCCACCGGCGCCATCACCGCCGTGACGCGCAGCCCCGAGGCGAACCCGCACGCTGCGGCGACGTCCCAGCTGCCGAAGTGGGCAAGCGCGAACACTCCCCCACCGTGCTCCTCCAGCGCCGCGTCGGCATGCCCGAGCCCGTAGGCGCGGAAGTGGCGATGCATCGCCTGCGGCGGTACCCCGTACTGCCAGACGAAATCCACCGAGGTGCGCGCGTAGTTGCGGAATGAGGCGAGCGCTCGGCGTTGCGCGCCGCGGCGATCGAGCGTCGGGTCGAGCACCCGGTGATTGGCGGCACAGCGCCGGCGGCTCGCGGGTGAGCCGGCGTAGATGCAGGCGCCGATGACGTCGCCCAGGGCATACCGGCCCGATCCGAGCATCCTCAGGCCGAGGCTTGCCGTCCACATGCCGGCGCGGAGCGCTCTCGAAGGGGGCTCGAGCACTGCCTCCGGCGTCAAAGCACCTTGCGGGCCTGGTCGGGCTGGAGCGCGACGTGGTGCTTGGCGATGATCTCGCGCACCGTGCCGCTCTGCGCGCGCATCACCAGGCTGTGGGTCTCCGCCCACCAGTTGTGGTAGCGGACGCCGCGCAGGAGTCCCCCACCGCTGATGCCGGTCACCGCCACGGCCACCTCGCGTCCGGGCACGAGCCGTTCCATGCTCAGCGACGCTTCGGGGTCGTACCCGGCCTCGCGCATCGCCGCTGCCTCGTCCTCGTGGCGCACCCACGGACGGCATTGCAATTCGCCGCCGAGGCAGCGCATCGCGCACGCGGCGACGATCGCCTCGCGCGTCCCGCCCGACCCGATCATCACGTCGATGCCGGAGCCGGGCCAGGCGGCCATCATGGCGAGGCCGACGTCGCCGTCACTGACGATGGCAACCCGGGCCCCCAGCGCGCGCAGCCGCTCGAGGAGCGCCTGGTGGCGCGGCCGGTCGAGCAGGACGACGGTGAGGTCCTGCACCTGCACGTTCATGGCGAAGGCCACCCGGCGGAGGTTGTTCTCCGGGGTGTCACTGATGTCGACGGCGCCGCGCGCCTGCGGGCCGACAGCGATCTTGTGCATGTAGGCGACCGGCGGCGGCAGCAGGATGCCCCCCGTCTCAGCGACGCACGCGACGCTGAGCGCCTGGCTCAGCCCACCCGCAACCAGGCTGATGCCGTCGACGGGCAGCACCGCGAGGTCGACGCGCTCCCGGCCGGCCCCGATGGTCCGGCCCGCGACCAGGCGGTTGTTGGAGCCCTCCGGACCGATGACGATCCGGCCCTCGAAGGGCATGGTGGTGAGCGCCTCCTCCATCACCGCCTGGCCGGCCTCGCGGGTGCCGGCCTTGTCACCGCGTCCGAGCCAGCGTCCCACCGAAAGTGCCGCGGCCTCGGTTGCGCGCAGCAACTCGAGGCCGCGGTTCCGCCCACGGGTCAACTTCTCGGCGGACGATAGGCCGCGCGCTGCCGTGCTCATCGCCAGCAGCGTACCCGGCTAGATGACCCCGACGAATTGCTGGCCGGTGATCGCAGGGCTGAGCTGCGTGACCGCAAGTGTCGCGGGATTGACGGCGACGAGCTCAGCCACCGATCCGCTCTCGCTCGCGATCGAGCCGTAGATGAGGCCGTCGGCCGCCCACACCGCGGGGGAGAACTCGCCGAGCGTCCGGGTGACGGCCGCGCCGTTGGCGAGGTTGAGGACGCGCAGCGTGGCATTCCACGTGGCTCCGCAGGTGTCCTCGGACGCGGGTATGGTCACGTAGGCGAGCTCGGTGCCGCCTGGCGAGAAGACCGCGTCACCGGCGACGTTTGCACCGGACATCGCGAAGGTGTGGCGAAGGACGCCGCCGCTGGTCACGCGCAGGCTGGTTGTGGTGGTCGCCCCCGAGAAGCACGCGGTCTCCATGCCGGGCCCGACTGCGCTGAGCGGGCACGACCAGCTGGCGGTCAATGGCGTGACCACCTCGGTGACGGGATTGATGGTCGCCGAGTATGCGGACTGCATCTGCATGTCGAATGAGCCGCACCCGCACCCACCGGTCGGCACGCGGGCGAACGCGATGCCCGAGGACGTCCAGCTGATGAGGTAGTACTCCCAACTGGGCGGCGCGTCGGAGGTGGGATGGTTCGGGATCGTCGAAGCGGTCGGCGATCGTCACAGCCGAGCTACCCGGGCGCACGACCACGATCCGGTTCGTGATCCCAGTCGTGCCCGGGTCGTTGGTTGCGTACGCGTACGACACGCCGTCCGGCCCAATGACCACCCCGTTTGCGTCGCTGGGCATCGACCCGAGCCTGCGCACGGTTCCGGACGGGGTCAGCTCATTCTCGGCGCCGCTCTGGCTCCAGTACGCGCCGCCCGAGCCGGCGTTGACCATCCACCCCAGGAGGGGGTTGATGGTGGTCTTCGCCACCACCGCGCCGGTGTGCGAACGGATCTCGAGCCACTGCGTGGCGCTGGCGGTCAGCACCGAGACGACATCGCCGCTCGACGCGGGTGCGCCTGGGTTGATGGGGTGGTTGGCGTCGCGGACGGCGCCGGTGCGACGACCGGCCGGGGCAGCGAGCCGAGGGTCGGCGACGAATCGCGGATCGCCGACTGTGCGTTGACGAGGGCGTCAGTCGTTGTCCGCGCTGTGCCCGCCGCGGCAACACCGCAACCGGAGAGCAGCACCACCGCTGCTGGAAGGGCCAGGGTCACGCGATTCCGGGTCATCGAGAGCGCCTCCGTCAACCTTGTCGATTGACGGTGCAACGAGCCCGCGCACGGGCGGTTTCGCGTAACGAATCGCCCGGTGCCGCGTTGCGCGCCGCTCAGACCGGGGTGGTGGTCTCCTTGGCCGCGACCGTTTCGGGAACGGCCGCCGCCGGCCGCTCGCCGAATCTCGGATCGTTCGTGGCTGCGGCCATGAATGCCCGGAACAGCGGATGCGGGCGGCCCGGACGCGAGCGGAACTCGGGATGGAACTGCGAGCCGACGAAGAACGGATGGTTCGCGCAGCTCGATGATCTCCACGAGCCTGCCGTTCGGCGAGGTGCCCGAGAACACGACGCCGGCACCCGCGAGCGCGTCGCGGTAATGGTTGTTGAACTCGAAGCGATGGCGATGGCGCTCGTACACCACCGGCTCTCCGTACGCCTCGGCGGCTCGGGTCCCGGGGGTGAGCTTGCACGGGTACACGCCCAGGCGCATGGTGCCGCCCTTCTCCTCGATATCGCGCTGCTCGGGGAGCAGGTCGATCACCGGATGTGACGTGAAGGCGTTGAACTCCGTCGAGTTTGCGTCAGAGGCGTCCAGAACCTCGCGGGCGATATCGACCACGGCGCACTGCATTCCGAGGCAGAGCCCGAGGTACGGCACCAGGTGCTCCCGGGCGTACCGCGACGCGAGCACCTTGCCCTCGATCCCGCGGTGACCGAAGCCGCCGGGCACCACGATGCCGTCCACTCCCTCGAGCGGGCTCAGGTCCTCGTCGAGGTGCTCGCTGTTGACCCAGACGAGGTCGAGGTCGGCACCGCAGAACACCGCCGCATGACGCAGCGACTCGATGACGCTGATGTACGAGTCCGGCATCTCCACGTATTTCCCGACCAGCGCGATCCGAACGCTCGGCTTGGGCGCGGCGATGCGGGCGCAGAGATCGGTCCACTCGGCGAGGTCCGGTGGCGTCGCATCCAGGTTGAGCAGGTTCACGATGTAGTCGCCGAGACCCGCCTCCTCCAGCATCAGCGGGACCTGGTAGATGGAGCTCGCGTCAGGGACGTTGATCACGGCGCGCATCTCGACGTCACCGAAGAGCGCGATCTTCTCCTTGAGCGGCTCGCCGATCGGCTGCTCGCTGCGCGCGATGATCGCATCCGGCTGGATGCCGATCGAACGCAGTTGATTGACCGAGTGCTGCGTGGGCTTGCTCTTGAACTCCTCGCTCGCGTTGACGTACGGGACGAGCGTGAGATGCACGTAGCAGACGTTGTTGCGCCCCACGTCCTTCTTCATCTGGCGGATCGCCTCGAGGAAGGGCAGCGACTCGATGTCACCGACCGTTCCGCCGACCTCGACGATCACGACATCGGGTTGCGGCAGCTCATTTTCGGCCACGCGGAGGATGCGATGCTTGATCTCGTTGGTGATGTGCGGGATCACCTGCACGGTGCCGCCGAGGTAGTCGCCGCGGCGCTCCTTGGCGATCACCGACGCATAGATCTTGCCGGTCGTGACGTTGCTCGCCTTGCTCAACGCGACGTCGACGAAACGCTCGTAATGACCGAGGTCGAGATCCGTCTCAGCGCCGTCGTCGGTGACGAATACCTCGCCGTGCTGATAGGGCGACATCGTGCCCGGATCCACATTGAGATAGGGATCGAGCTTCTGCATCCCGACGTGGAGGCCGCGAGCCTTGAGGATCGTGCCGATCGAAGCGGCGGTGATTCCCTTGCCGAGTGAAGAGACGACTCCGCCTGTCACGAACACGAACTTCGCCATGCGCAGAGCCTCCCGGGATGTTTGAGCGATTGTATCAGCAGTGCGTCACGCCGACGCACCGATGTTCGAAAGTCAGCGTCAGCCGGCTCTCGCCTCGAGGAAGACGACCCGGGTCTCATCGGTCTCGCCCGTTGATCCGGTGAGGACGAGTCGGGGTTGCGGCTCCCAGGCCCCTTCGGCGAGGCCCATCTCCTTGGCGAACTTGCCGACGGGGTCGAACTCGCCTCCTTCAGCGGCGCCGAAGCGGGCCGGCACGACGATGCTCGGCTCCACGGCGTTGACGAGCTTGGCGGCGTCGATGGCGCCGAGCGCGTCGCCGCCACCGACGGGGATGACCAGGACGTCGACGTGGCCGAGACTGTCGATCTCGTCCTCGGTGAGCTGCCGCCGGAGGCGCCCGGCGGCGACCACGCGCACGTCGTCGAGCGCGATCCGCATGACCGTCGTCTCTCCGGCCGCGAGCCCGAGGATGCCCACACCGCCGATCTCGAACTCACCGGGACCAGCGACCTCCTGGAGCTCTCCCTCGCGCGGGCGCAGCGTTGCGGGATCGGTGGCGCCCTCGGTGCGGACGATCAGGCCGACCGTCCCCTTGGCGAGCCCGGGCAGCGCCGTCTGGGGTGGATCGATGACGACCGTGATCTCCTTGCCGCGAAGCCGGATGCACGAATGGCCGTGATATGTCAGTTCCATGCGAGCCCAGTGTGCCGCCTCGGGGCCATCAGGCGCTCCCGACCGTCAGCTGCACGGTTTTGGACGCGCCATCCCGATACACGGAGATGGTCACCTGCTCGCCCGGAGCGAGCCCGAGCACGGTCGGGTCGAATGGGTGCGACGCGTCGAGCGGCGTGCTGCCGACGGCGGTGACCACGTCGCCGGGGAGCAGACCGGCCGCAGCACCCGGGCCGCCCGTGGTGACCGAGAGGATCAGCGCCCCCACCGGCGCCCCGGCAGCCGCGGCGGTTGCCGGATCGATCACCTGGGACTGGACCCCGAGCGCCGGCACCGGGGCGTTCCCACCACCGTTGGTCGCCGCGGCGGTGAGTGTCGCCGCCGAGGTCATGGAGAGCGCCACGACGCCCGGCGCCGAGTTCGCCGCATCGACCACGACGCCGATCACGTTGCCGTTACCGTCGAGCAGCGGCGCACCATCCTGGCGCGGATCGGGGGTCGCGTCCACGGTGAGCGCGTCGCGCAACGGCGGCTCGGTGTCGGACAGGGTCACCGTGATGCCGACCGAGCGCACCGCCCCGGTCGAGAGGATGACCGGGGAGAAGGGCGCGTGCGCCACGCGATGGCGAGGTCGCCAACCCGAGGTGCGACCGTGGCAAACGTGAGCGGGGTGAGTCCCTGCGCCCCGACGGCCTGGAGCAGGACCACGCCGTGGGTCGGATCGGCGCGGACGATCGTGGCCGGATAGCTGTGGCCGTCCGCGGTGGCGATCCGGAGCGGGGATGCACCCTCGACGGCGTGGACGCTGGTCATCACGAGACCGTTCGCCGAGACCACGAAGCCGTCGACGATGCCCGTCGGTCCGGCGAGGAGCGACGCCGGGGTGACCGGCTTGGTGAGCACCTCGACAACCGACACCGACTTCGCCTGGGCGATCGATCCGGCCGTCAGCGTGCCGCTGGTGCCCCCGGAGCCTCGGAATGATGTTCTCCTGGGTGACCCGCTCCACCGGGCCGAAGCGCGCGTAGATCGCCCACGCCGCGAGGCCGCCGCCGATCAGGCCGATCACCGCGCTGAGCACGATCACCGCGATGAGCCGCTCGCGCCGCCGCGCGGCCGTGGTCATTCGGTGGGTGCCGCGGCCCGCTGTCTCAGGTAGCGAACGATGCCGGCCGCGTTGCTGTGCACACCGTTGAGCACCTCGGCCTTCTCGCGAACGCCCTCGGGCAGGGTCGCCGAGTCCAGCGCGAACGCCTCGGCGAGCGCGGCCGCGACGTCATCGATGCCCGCGTCCGCAGCATCCTCGATCACGCGTTGCGCGACCTCGACCCAGCTGTGCAGCATCTCCTCGGCCTCAGCAAGCGTGGCCTGTGCGTCGGCGACCGGACCGTAATGGGTGAGCACCATGTGCTCGGGGCGGAGTTCGGCAAAGCGGCGCAGGCTGTGGGTCGCCTGCTCGAGGTCGAACTCGGGGGGTGGGGTCGCCGGCCGGAGCACGCCGAGGTCCGGGAGGAGGACGCCGACCGCATCCCCGACGAGCAGGGTGCCTGTCTGTTCGTCAAGGACCGCGTGGTGGTGCTTGGCGTGCCCCGGGGAGTCGACCAGGACCAGTTCGCGGCCGTTGCCCACGTCCACCCGGAAGCCGTCCGCGGCGGCGATGAGGCGGTCCTCCGGGACGGCGGTCATCCTGCCGTACAGGTTGTCGAGAAGCGGTCCGTACACCCGCGAGGCGCTGTCGATGAGCCGGGTCGGATCCACCAGGTGACGGGCTCCGCGCTCGTGCACCACCACGGTTGCCGACGGGAAGTCCCGGGCAAGATCCCCGACCGCTCCGGCGTGATCGAGGTGGATGTGGGTGACGATGATCCAGCGCAGGTCGAGGGGTCCGAGCCCCAGCGCGTCGAGCGCCGCGTGCACGGCCGGGACGCTGGACTGTGAGCCGGTCTCGACGAGTGCGGGCATCGGGCCGTCGATCAGGAATCCGGCGGTGAGCTGGTCCATGCCGCCCAGCAGCGTGTCGAGCTGCCGGATTCCGGGTGCGATGTCAACGGCAGCGATCATTGCTCGGGACTGCTCGCAGGCTACGGCGCCGGGGACGGCGACTGTTGGGCGAGCAGCTTCACCAGCGCCTGCAGGTCCGCCTGGACCTTGGCTTCCTCGGCGCCGTAAAGGGTGAAGTTGCCGGCCGCCAGCGCGGCATTCGCGGCCGCGTTGTCGGCGACGATCTTGTTGTCCAGGGCGATGATCTGCTGCTGGAGCGAGCCGCTCGGGGTCGCGGTCGGCGTCGGGGTCGTGCCCGGGCTCGGCGACGCGGTGGGCGTGGTCGACGGGGACGGCGAGGGCGTCGGCGTTGCCGTCCCGCCGCCGTTGGTCAACCCCGGGATCGGCTGGGTGGTGCTGAAGAGCGCCTGTAACGCTGCGCTGAACGACGTGCCCTGCGCGACGCTGTTCTGATCACCGACGATCACCTCCTGCAACTGCGGGAACGCGGTGCCGCCGTTGGCGGCCGCGGTCACGTAGAGCGGCCGGATGTAGAGGAAGGAATCGTTGTTGAAGGGGAGGATGATCACGTTGCCCAGCGTGACCTGTGACCCGTTGTGGCTCAGCAGGGTGATCTCCGAGCTGATCTGCGGATTGGTGTTGATGTTGTTGTCGAACTGCAGGGGACCGAGCACGTTGTCGGCGTTGTTCAGGCGGACCGCGACCAGCTTGGGCTCGCTCGTTCCCGTGTAGTCGCACTGGGCCGCAAGCCACGCGGTCATGTTGTTCGCGGTGGCGCCGCCGCCGCTGGCTCCCGGAGAGAACGTCTGGAGGAGCACGAACTGCGGGCTGCTGGTGCCGGGCAATGTCACCTCGACGTAGTACGCCGTGGTCGCCTGGTTGGTCCCGTTGAGGTTCTCCTGGGCGATGTTGAACAGGTCGGCGCCCTGGTAGAACACCGACGGGCTGTGGATGTGCACCACCGCGTAGGCCTGCGCCTGGTCGTTGAAGAGGTCTTCCGGGTAGCGCAGATGCGACCGCAGGTACGTCGACATCTGGTCGAGCGGCAGCAGCAACCCCGGGTAGATCGCGTTCCAGGCTGCGGTGATCGGCTCGTTGAGGTCGACCGCGTAGAGCTTGATCGCGCAGGTCTTGGCGTCGATGACGGCCTTGACGGCGTTGCGCATGTACGACGTGCCGTCGCTCTGCTGATACGCCTCGGGGAAGAGCGACGACTTGACGTACGCGTCAGCGATCCACACCAGGTGCCCGCTGGAGGGATCGACCACGACGTACGGATCCGAATCGACGGTCAGAAACGGCGCGAGCGAGGTGATCCGCGACTTGATCTGGCGGTTGACGAGCGCGCGGCTGTTCGCGGTGAGCGAGTTGTTGAGGAAGAGGTTGAAGCCACCGAAGTCCTGCAGCGACAGCGCCAGCTTGTCGATCGGGTTGGTGATCGGGATGCCGACCTGGGTCGCGTCGGCGTGGACGGTGTTGTCGCCGCTGCCGGACGGGTAGTTGAACTCCGGCTGGGTCGTCCCGGAGACGACGTTCTGGGTGGTGTCCAGCCCGCAGTAGATGCTCGGATCTGCGGTTGTCGAATTGTTGAACGAGAGATCGGGAGGGGCTGTGGGACTGACCTGGGTCATCGGCTGTTGCCCGACCAGGACCTGCGGCTTGCCCTCACCGCCCACGGCGTTGACCGACACGGCGGTGATGCCGTACCCATGGGTGTAGTTCAGCGACGTGTTCACGAACGATGGATTGGGAATGTCCGCCTCGGCGATCTCGCGCGGTCCGAGCATGACCTCCGTATCGCCGCCGCCCACTGCCGGATATCGATCGACGCTGATCGTGGAGTACGTCTGATAGCTGCGGCTCCGGTCGATCTGGGCGAGGGTGTCGGGCAGCTGGGTGGGATCCTGGATACGGACGTTCTGGAGCGTCCCGACGTCCTGCCCGAGGTCGGTGAGCGTCGGCGCGTGCGGTGTGCCGAAGCTGCGGTTCTGGACCTGCGGATTGGATCCGTCGTCCTGGATCGCCCACGCGTACCGGCTGGTGGTGAGGAAGTCACTGATCGTGGGGGTCTGCGCGGTCTGCTCATTCGGCCCGACGCTGGTGGCCTGGTAGACGGCGGCGGGGATGCCCTGGGCAAGTCCGGCGACCAGCAGCCAGCCGCCGAGCATGGATCCGAACGCGATCGCGGTACCGGTTGAGGCGTGCCGCCAGCGCAGCCCGACCAGCACCAGCGTCACCACGGCCAGCACCAGCGCCAGGACCTGGAGGAAGCCGAGCACCGGCTGGATCACCGCACGCTGGGTGGCGTCGAGCCCGACGTAGTTCCCGCCCTGGGAGTGCTGGGTGGTGGCGAGGTGGTAGACGCCGAAGTGCGCGCCGAGCGCGGCGAGCACGAAGACCGCGGCCAGCGCGATCCCGGCGGTGATGACCGCCGCGCGCAGCGCGCCCTCCGGGGTGCGTCCGGGCGGCGGCTCCAGGGGCAGCGGCAGCTCCTCGGGAGCGTTCATCACCGTGACCGAGATGACCGCCATGGCGATCGCGGCGAGCAGCCCGAGGAGCACAGCCCCCCAGAGCAGGCCCATGAAATCGTCCACCGCGGGCAGGGTGAAGACAAAGAAGGAGTAGTCCTGGTGAAAGACCGGATCGGTGGCCCCGAACGGCACCGAGTGGAGCCAGACCAGGATGTCCTGCCAGTCGCCGGACAGGGTTGACCCACCGGCGATGCCGGCGAGCACCGCGATCACCGCACCGGACCAGAGCGCGATCTTTCGACCGCGCCGGTCAAGGTTTGCCGCCGAGAAGGCACACCCCACCACGGCCGCGCCGAAGACCACCGCCACGATGGCGAATCCGATGAAGAACAGGATGATGTGGGCGATCAGCGGCGTCCAGAAGACGTTGGTGTGGCCGACGCTCTGGTAATAGAGGTAGTCGGCGCGGAGCCCGAGCAGCCATCGAGCCACGACGAGCAGCACGAGGATCGCCGCGATGACTCCGAAGATGATGATCCGCCGCCGGAGCTGTCCTGGGGGCCGGACGATCCTCGGACGGGAGCGCCGCCGAGCGAAGATCTGCTCGGGATCGAAGCCGAAGGCACTCATGGACTGAACGAGTGTACGCGCGGGACCTCCCGCGGACGCTTGGGCTTCAGCGGCGTTGGAGCAGCAGCCTCACGTCGAACGGGTCGCGGCGGCGCCGGACCCTGCGTGAAACCTCGGGACGGATCTGCACCATGTAGGGCTCCTGCTGGCGCAGGACCTCCTCGATCGCGTCGGCGATGAGCATGCCCGGATGCACCGTCGGCACCCGTTCGCTCAGCGCCTCGGCCATCCGCTCGCTGACCTCGGTGAGGTTGAGCTCGTGCGCCTGCTCGAGCACATCGAGACAGTCGTCGAGCCGCCTGAGCCGAAGCCGGCGATCCTCGCCGTCCATGGAGGTCATCGTTGCGTCACGTTAGCGCACCCGGTGTGATTGCGGTGTGCGCTCAGGGCGAAACCGCGACCCGCCTGCGCGGCCGTGGCGTCGCGACCCGGGTGCCGGTGACCCGGGCGACGCCGACCCGCGGAGCCGGCAGCATGCGCGCGAGGTACTCGCCGGTGGCGCTCCTCGGATTGGCCGCCACTTCCTCCGGCGTGCCGGCGGCGACGATCTCACCGCCCCCATCGCCACCACCGGGACCCAGGTCGATGATGTGGTCGGCCGTTTTCAGCACGTCGAGGTTGTGCTCGATGACGATCACGGTGTTGCCCGCGTCCACCAGCCGGTGCAGGACCGCCAGAAGCTTCTCGACGTCGGCGAAGTGGAGCCCCGTGGTGGGCTCGTCGAGGATGTAGAGCGTGCTGCCGGTGTCGCGCCGCGAGAGCTCGGTGCTCAGCTTCACGCGCTGCGCCTCACCGCCGCTGAGCTGGGTCGCCGGCTGGCCGAGGCGGATGTATCCCAGGCCCACGTCCTGCAGCGTGCGCATCCTGCGCAGGATGCGGGGCTGGTGCTCGAACAGCACCGCAGCCTCATCGACGGTCATCTCGAGCACGTCGGCGATGCTCTTGCCGCGGAACTTCACCTCGAGCGCCTCGCGGTTGTAGCGGCGTCCCTTGCACACCTCGCAGGGCACGTAGATGTCCGGCAGGAAGTGCATCTCGATCTTGATCATCCCGTCGCCCGCGCACGCCTCGCAGCGGCCGCCCGAGACGTTGAAGGAGAAACGACCCGGCTTGTAGCCGCGGATCTTCGCCTCCGGGAGCTTGGCGTACAGATCGCGGATGTCGGTGAAGACGCCGACATAGGTCGCCGGGTTGCTGCGCGGCGTGCGCCCGATCGGTGACTGGTCCACATCGATCACCTTATCGATGTGCGCGATGCCCTCGACCCGGTCGTGCGTGCCCGGACGCTGCTTGGCCCGGTACAGGGACTGAGCGAGCTTCCGATAGAGGATGTCGTTGACCAGCGTGCTCTTGCCGCTGCCGCTGACACCGGCGACGCAGATGAACGACCCGAGCGGGAACGTGACGTCGACGTTGCGCAGGTTATTCGCGCGCGCACCGCGCACCACCAGCGCCTTCGCTGTCGCGGGGCGACGTATCAATGGCAGCGGAATGCTGCGCTCGCCGCGCATGAACTGTCCGGTGATGCTCGCGGGCGAGGCGAGCATGTCCTCGACGGTTCCCGACACCAGCACGAGCCCGCCGTGCTCGCCCGCGCCGGGCCCGATGTCGACCACCCAGTCGGCTGCGCGAATCGTCTCCTCATCGTGTTCGACGACGATCAGCGTGTTGCCGATGTCGCGCAGTGCGACCAGCGTCCGGATCAGTTTGTGGTTGTCGCGTTGATGCAACCCGATGGACGGCTCGTCGAGGATGTAGAGCACTCCCATCAGCTTGCTGCCGATCTGTGTCGCCAGCCGGATTCGCTGTGCCTCGCCGCCGGACAGCGTGGCCGCTCCCCGGTCGATGGTGATGTAGTCGAGCCCGACGTCGTGCAGGAAGCCGAGGCGCTCCTTGATCTCCTTGACCACCTGGTGGGCGATGGTCTGCTCGCGCTCACTGAGCCGCAGCGAGTCGAGACGGCGCAACGCCGAGCTGATGCTGTTCTTGCAGAACTCCGCGATGTTCATGCCGTCGATGGTCACGGCGAGGTATTCCGGCTTGAGGCGCGCGCCGTTGCAGGTCGGGCATGCCTTCTGCATCATCAGGCGCTCGATCTCCTGCTTGACCCACTCGGACTCGGTCTCGCGATAGCGCCGCTGCAGGTTGTTGATCACTCCCTCGAAGCCCGCTTCGAAGCTCCGTGAGCGGCCGCTGTGCGAGACGTAGCGCATGCGCACCGTCTCGTCCTTGGGGAGCCCGTAAAGGATGAGCCGGCGTTCCTTCAGGTCGAGGTCGCTCCAGGGAACGTTGAGCGGGATCTTGAAACGCCGGCAGACGGTCTCGAGCACCTCCATCATCCAGTGCTGCGAGGGCCCCCGCGTCCAGCCCGAGAGTGCCCCTTCTTCGATGCTCAGCGACGGGTCGGGGACGACCGCATCGGGGTCGACCTCGAGACGCACGCCGAGCCCGGTGCACGCGGGACACGCACCATGCGGATTGTTGAACGAGAAGTTGCGCGGTGCCGGCTCCTCCATCGAGATACCGCAGTACACGCAGGCGAACGCCTCGGAGAACAGCATCTCCTGCATGCCGCTGTCCGCGTCGGCGGGGATCAGGAGGATGAGGCCGTCACTGAGTTTTGACGCCTGTTCCAGCGACTCGTGGAGTCGCGAACGCAGCTCGGGGCCGATGATGACCCGGTCGACCACGACCTCGATGTCGTGCTGAAACTTCTTGTCGAGCGTGATCGGATCTGAGAGATCGTGGAGCACGCCGTCGACGCGCGCCCGGACGTAGCCGAGTCGCTTCGCCTCGTCCAGCACATCGCGATGCTCGCCCTTGCGTCCCTGCACCATCGGCGCGGAGATGAGCAGACGGGTTCCCTCGGGCAGCAGGAGCACCTGATCCGCGATCTGCTCGATGGACTGCTTGCTGATCTCGCGCCCGCACTTCGGGCAATGCGGGTGGCCGATGCGCGCGTACATCAGGCGCAGGTAGTCGTAGATCTCGGTGACCGTGCCCACCGTGGACCGCGGGTTCTTGCTGGTTCCCTTCTGATCGATGGAGATTGCCGGGCTGAGTCCTTCGATGTGGTCGACATCGGGCTTCTCCATCTGGCCGAGGAACTGGCGCGCGTACGCACTCAACGATTCGACGTAGCGACGCTGGCCCTCGGCGTAGATGGTGTCGAACGCGAGCGACGACTTGCCGCTGCCGGAAAGCCCGGTGATCACGATGAGCTTGTCGCGGGGCAGGGTCAGGTCGATGTTCTTGAGGTTGTGCTCCCGCGCACCGCGAATGACGATCTGATCGTTGGGCATTGACGCTCTAGCGTACCCAAGTGGCGTCGATGACCAACAGGCGCCTAACGGAGGCCATGGGCCGCACAGCATACCAAACGCATGTTCGTCTTGCGAGAGGCCCCGTCAGCCGTCGTCGGGTGAGTCAGACGGGCAGCGCGCGCCGAGTCTGCCGACGACGCGGCGATTTCGCGACAGGCCGGCCCGGCTCGATCCCAAGCGCCGTCGCGAGGCGGGCGTAGGTGTCGATCGTTGGACTCTCCGGCCTCGCTCGATCTTGCTGACCTCCGCTTGGCCGATTCCCGCCCGCTCCGCCAACTGCTGCGCTGACCGGACGAAGCGAAACCCGAGCCCCGGTTATTCCGTGGGAGGTGCGCTCGGCGGACCGGCCGCCGCGCCGGCGACCGCCTCGGCCTTTTCCTTCTTCTCGCGGCGGGGGCCCTTGGGCACGAGGCGCATCTTGACCTCGTCTTCCACCACCTCGACGATCACCGCATCACCCGGACCGTGCTTGAGGCGGAGCAACTCCTCGCTCAACGGGTCCTCGATGACGCGCTGGATCACACGCCGCAGTGGACGGGCGCCGTAGATCTTGTCGAAGCCCTCGGTGACGAGCTTCTCCTTGGCGTCGTCCGAGACGGTGAAGGTCAACTCCTGCGCGGCCAGGTGCATCGCGACCTTGGCGAGCAGCAGATCGACGATCTGGCGCATCTGCGGATGGTCCAGGCGCTGGAAGACGACCACGGCGTCCACACGGTTGAGGAACTCTGGACGGAACTGCTTCTTGAGCTCGTCCATGATGCTGTCGCGCATCTTGCCGTGCTCCGACGACGACGCCCGCTCATCCGGAACCGCCGGCTGGAAGCCGAGCGACATGTTGAGCTTCAAGCCGTGGACGCCCAGGTTGCTGGTCATGATGATGATGGTGTTGGCGAAGTTGACCGCCTTGCCCTTGGCGTCGCTCAGGCGACCGTCCTCGAGGATCTGCAACAGCATGTTGAAGACCTCGGGGTGCGCCTTCTCGATCTCGTCGAAGAGAACGACCGAGTACGGGCGCCGGCGCACGGCCTCGGTGAGCTGGCCACCCTCGTCGTACCCGACGTAGCCGGGCGGCGACCCGACCAGCCGCGCGGTCGAGTGGCGCTCCATGAACTCGCTCATGTCGAGCCTGATGATCGCGTCCTCGTTGTCGAAGAGGAACGCTGCCAGCGCACGCGAGAGCTCGGTCTTGCCGACGCCGGTTGGGCCGAGGAACATGAACGAGCCGATCGGCCGCTTGGCGTCCTTGAGGCCTGCGCGCGCGCGGCGCACGGCCTGCGAGATGACCTTCACCGCGTCGTCCTGTCCGATGAGACGCTTGTGGATCTCCTCCTCCATCCGGAGCAGGCGCGAGGTCTCCTCTTCCACGAGGCGCGAGACCGGGACACCGGTCCACGACGAGATGATCTCCGCGATGTGCTCCTCGGTCACGTCCGGGACGGTCGCGCCGAGCTCGTCACGCCACTTGGTCTCCTGCGAGACGTACTTGTCCTTGAGCTTCTTTTCCTTGTCGCGGAAGTTGGCCGCGGTCTCGTAGTCCTGCGCCGCGATCGCCTCTTCCTTCTGGGTCTGCAGCTCACGGATCTCACGCTGCATCGCCCGAAGCTCTTCGGGAGTGGTGGTGAGCTTCATGCGCACGCGCGCGCTCGCCTCATCGATGAGGTCGATCGCCTTGTCCGGCAGCGAGCGGTCGCTGACGTAGCGCACCGACAACTCGGCGGCGGCCTTGAGCGCTTCGTCGGTGATCGTCACGCGATGATGCTTCTCGTACAGCGGACGGATGCCGTGCAGGATCTCGATGGTCTCTGCGAGCGACGGCTCGTCGACGAACACCGGCTGGAAGCGCCGCTCGAGCGCCGCGTCCTTCTCGATGTACTTGCGATACTCATTGAGCGTTGTCGCGCCGATGCACTGAATCTCGCCGCGCGCAAGCGCGGGCTTGAGGATGTTCGCGGCATCGATTGCGCCCTCGGCGGCGCCGGCGCCGACCAGCGTGTGCAACTCGTCGATGAAGAGGATCACCTCACGCGACGCGCGAATCTCGTCGAGGATCTTCTTCAAGCGTTCCTCGAACTCGCCGCGGTACTTGGTGCCCGCGACCAGCGCACCCATGTCGAGCGTGAGCACGCGCTTGCCCATCAGCGATTCGGGGATGTTGCCCAGGATGATCTGCTGTGCGAGCCCCTCGGCGATGGCGGTCTTGCCGACACCGGGCTCACCGATGAGCGCCGGGTTGTTCTTGGTGCGCCGGCTCAGGATCTGCACGACCCGCTCGATCTCCATCGCACGTCCGATCACGGGGTCGAGCGAGTTCTTGATGGCGAGGTCGGTCAGGTCGCGGCAGAACTGGTCGAGCAGCGGCGTCTTGGAAGGCTTCTTCTGCGCTTCCTTCAACTCCTCGTCGATGCCCAACTCGTGGAGCAACTTGTCGATCTCGCCGCGAACCTTCTCGAGGTTGGCGCCGAGGTCCTCGAGGACGTGCGCGGCGATGCCCTCACCCTCGATGAGCAGCCCGAGCAGGAGATGTTCGGTGCCGACATAGTTGTTGCCCATGCGGCGCGCTTCTTCGAAGGAGATCTCGATGACCTTCTTGACGCGCGACGTCGGGATGATCTGCTGAATGATGATCCGCTCGTTGCGACCGAGCACCAACTCAATCGTGCTGCGAACCTTGTTGATCTCGACGCCGAGATTGTTGAGGACCTTGGCGGCAAGACCCTCGCCTTCACGGAGCAAACCAAGCAGCAGGTGCTCTGTGCCGATGTACGAGTGATGCGAACGCTCAGCCTCCTCTTGCGCAAGCGTGAGCACCTTCTTCGCCCTTTCGGTGAAGCGCTCGAACGGGTACAAAACCGCCTCCATTGCCCTTCCGGCCCCCCCGTGGATGGAAAGGGTCAGACGCCGGGCACTGCTCTAACGTCCCCCATTATGCCCGGGTCGGTCGACAGCTAAGCAACTTTGTAAACACGGGCTGGTAGCTCCGTCGAAACGGCCCCGTCGCTGCGCACAACAGTCAAGGTCGCGAGCTTGGTACCCGCGCCCTACGCCTCCGGCTCGGTCGCCTCCGCGTCAGGGGTTTCGCCGGGCGCGTCGTCAGGCGCCTCCGCGTCGACGTCTGCAGCAGCGCCGGCGGGTTCCTCCGCATCGTCGGCGCCAGTGGCAGCCGCGGCCTCCTCGACCTCGGCCTCGAGCTCCGACTCACCGTTGCCCGCTTCATCTGCGGGGGTGTCTGCATCAGCCGGCGCGTTGCCGCCGTCATCCGGCGCGCTGCCGTCGACGCTCGCGGGCGCGGTGCCCTCAACCCCGGCATCGGTGAGTGCCGCGGCCATCGGGGATGGGCCGTCGGCGGCATCACTGTCATCGTCGTCATCCTCTGGATAGTCATATGACGGTGGTGTGATCTCGTCACCCTCACCGGTCGGCCCGCCGCCGTGCAGCTGACGCAGGGAGAGGCTGATGCGGCGGCGGACCTTGTCCGCGCTGAGCACCATGACCTCGACCTCCTCCCCAACCTTGAGGACGTCTTCGGTACGTTCGACGTGATCCCACGACAGCTCGCTGATGTGGAGCAGGCCCTCGACCCCGTCGGCGATCTGAAGGAATGCCCCGTACTTCTTGGTCTTGGTGACGATGCCGGGCACGGCCTTCCCCGGCGGGAACTGCTGCTCGATGGTGTCCCAGGGGTCCTGTGACATCTGGCGCAGCGAGAGGCTGATGCGCGACAGCTCGGGGTCGAGCTTGATGACCTTCACCGAAAGGTCGTCACCCACGGTCAGCACATCGCTCACATTGTTGATGCGATCCCAGGACAGCTCGCTGATGTGGATGAGGCCGTCGGCGCCACCGAGGTTCACGAACGCACCGTAGGAGGTGACGCCGCTCACCTTGCCGGTGATGACGTCGCCGACCTTGAGCTTCTCGAACAGCTCCTCACGCTGGCGCGCGCGGTCCTCATCCTGGGCCGCGCGCTGCGACACGATGAGCCGGTTGCGCTTGCGGTTGACCTCGAGGATCTTGACCGGGATCTTGGTGCCGACCAGCTCCATGAGGTTGCCGCTGAACTGACGTGCCACCTGGCTGCTGGGCAGGAATCCGCGCAGACCCATGATGTTGACGATGAGCCCGCCCTTGTTCTGCTCGCGCACCTCGGCGTCGAGGATCTCGCCCTCGGACTCCTTCTCCGCGACGGCCTGCCAGATGCCTTCCGCCCGCGCCTTGCGCAGGCTCAGGACGACGTTGCCGTGCTCATCCTCGGGCTGGATGATGTAGACCTTGACCTGGTCACCGGAGTTGAGGGTGACCGGCTGCTCGCCGCGTGCGGACAGCTCGCGGTTGGAGATGATCCCCTCGCTCTTCGCGCCGATGTCGACGAGGACCTCGTCGGGATCGACGCGGACGACGACACCGTCCACGATGTCACCGTGGGCCAGGGCCCTGATCGAATTCTGGTCCTCCCGCAGGAGGTCCTCCATGGTGAGCGTCTCTGGCTCCTGGGCCGTCGTCGGGGTCAATGCTCTCCTTTGCTCGTACCTCCTGCCTTCAGAACAATCCGTCTCGCCGGTCAGGGATGCGGGCTTTCGCCTTCAAATGATCGTGTTTGGGGCGTGAATGGCGCGTTTGCGCCGATGCCATCACGATCTCGCCGAGTGTATCACCCGAGGCAGATCGAACCCTTTCGCCGATTCGTTGCACACCGTTGGCGTCGCCGCGACAGCGCCATCAGCGAGGCGTCGCAGCCGCCGTGCGACGCTGCGCCACGCAATGCGAGTGACCATCACCTGCGAGGAATGCGGCGAGCGCCACCGTCTCGAACGGCGTGTGACCGAGCCGGGTCCCATCTGGATCGTGTGCCACAACTGCGAGCTCCCGCTGCAAGCGGTGCTCGACGGTGTGACATCCCCGACCACGGCTCCTGCAGCCCAGCCCTCCCGGACCCCGTCCGCGTGGGCGGGCGTCGTCGACTTCCGCGCCGTCTGAGCGACGTCGCTCCTCCGGGAGCCCCGTCGCCGGCAGCTCGAGGAGGGGGCGGAGGGGACCGATCGGGGTGGTCCTGATGACGGGACCTGAGCTACGCTAGCCGTCATGGCGACCACCTCCGCGCCGACGCCCACCAAGGCTCCGGCTCCGGCCAAAGCACCGGGACGCCAGGAGCGCGACCAGCGTGAGTTCGGTTGGAACGTGATGGTCTGGAACGATCCGATCACCCTGATGTCATACGTCGTGCTCGTGCTGCGCAAGCTCTTCGGCTACGACCATGCGACGGCGACCCGCCTGATGCTGCAGGTGCACAACGATGGCCGAGCCGTGGTTGCCACCCAGCCGCGGGAGCAGGCGGAGGTGTCGGTCGCCCAGCTGCACTCGTTCGGGCTCCAGGCGACCCTGGGCCGTCCCTGAGCCGCCGGGGAGCTCGGTAATGGCCCAGGTGCTCCGTCGCCGCGGGCGGATCCAGGTGAAGGTGGACAAGCGCGAACGTGAGGCGCTGATCGGCATCATCGATTCGCTGAGCCCGAGACTCGCCGCACCCCTGGCCACGGCCCCGCGCGCGTACGACGACGCCAAGCTCCAGGCCGAGTACGACCGCTGGGTGCGGCCGGACATCGAGAAGGGCCGCGAGGTGGACCTCACCATGGTCCGGGACGCGCTCAGCGGCGGCGAGGACACCCTGCCGCTCACCGAGGCACAGACGCTCGCCTGGCTGCGCGCGTTCAACCACCTCCGGGTGGCCGCGGGCGAGATCCTCGGCATCGAGGGCGACGGCTGGGAGGACACGGCGACCGACGCGACCAAGCAGAAGCCCGAGTACGGGGTCCTCATCGCCCTGGGGTATCTCCAGGAGGAGTTGGTCGCAGCCCTCAACTCGTAAGGCCGGCGTCGGGTTGATGGTGTCGCTCTCCCAGTGCACCGTCTGGTCGGGGCTCACTCGGAGTGCCTCCAGCCGGCCGTCGGCAAGCAATGCGGCGATGCACCTTGTACTGCCGGCGACGTAGGTGCTCATCAGGTCGATATCGGTAGCCACGCACCAGGTTCGGTCATCCGGCCACCACAGGCTCGCGCTTTCGGGCCATCCGCTTCCCGAGAATGCGGTCCCCGCGGCGCTCAGCGGGCCACGAAGCAGTGCCATCTTCCGCTGCGGCATCGCAATCAGCGGCAGCGTCTCGAGCCGAAAAGGAGCATTGCCGTATCCCTCCCACACGCCGAACCAGCATTCTGAGGGCGTTGTGGTGAAGCCGGCGAGCACGTCGGCGAGGCTCTTGGCGAGCCGGGGAGGCAGAGACCCTCTGGAGGGCGCGTGGTCCCAGACCCCCGGCTGACCGGCGTTTCGCCCGAACTTCCAGTCGCCCGTGATGGCGACCCACTCCATGGCCGCGTGGGCGATGCGACCGTTCGCGGCCGCAACCTGCGACCACGCAACGTCGACCGTGCCGCCGCCGGCGGCATCGCTCGACGCCGGGTGGAGGATTCGCGCGTACCCGTCGAAGGTCACCGGTACCAGTGATCCAACGCCTTTCCGAAGTCGCGCACGTTTTCGACGATCCACTCCGCGCTGCTCACGTCGCCAATCAGATGCAGGCCGTGGAAATCAAGCGACTCGGCCATCGGCGACAGTATGTGGCGGGGTTCGGCCGCCATCCCTTCCCTTTGATGACTCGGGAGCCTGATGATCGTGCGCGCGAGGACACAACTGGGGCATAGTGCCCCTGTCGAGAGCCTCACACCCTCGACGTTGGAGACGGAGGGCTTTCCCACGTGACTGGCCGCAACTACCGCTGGATTTCGCTGATCGCGCTGCCGTTCGCAGCAACCCTCGCCGCCTGCGGGAGCTCAACGCCGGCCTCGTCTGGGGGCCCCGTTGCCACGCCTTCCGCAACTGTCGCCGCCGCGACGCCGACCGTGGCGGCTGCAGCCGCCACGTGCCCCAGCGGTTCGAGCGTCGGATCCGCGCTCGGGATGACGCTCCCGGATGCCACAAATGTTGTCGGTGGCAGCACCGCAACGCTCCCAAGCGGGGCGACCGGCATCGTGTGCGATTACCACGGAACCACGGACAACGTGCTCATCACCGCGCTCTACAACATCCCCGCTTCCTACATTTCGCAGTTCAGCAATCATTTCCCCGTGGCGTTCAAGACGGTCTCGGGGGTCGGCGATGTGGCTCGGTCCTTCTTCCAACCCCTCGGCGCTGGCAAGAACAACGAGGGCTTGGTCGCTGCCAAAGGGACGACGGTCATAGCGATCGTCGCAACGTACACGCCGGCGACACTGAGTCAGCTCGAGGCTCTGGTCAACTCGCTGCTGTAGCGGCAACTCGCGGCGGCGCACCACGCCGCCGTCGCTGTGGGAGCCGGCGCTCCACCGCGCCGATCACGCCGGCGACCGGCGGCAACCCCGCGAGCAGCCACGTCACCGCTGCGCACACCGCGCCGAGGGCGGCCCCGACGACCACGTCGCTCGCGTAGTGGACCCCGACATAGACGCAGCCGAATCCCACGACGACCGTCCCCACCACGAACACCAGTCCCACCCGCCGCCATGCCAGCACCCCGATCACACCCGCAACCGCTGCGAATGCCGTGAGGCTGGAGGGAAAGGACGTGTTCGGGACATGCGGAAAGAGCGGCGCGAAGTGCAGCGCCACAAACGGCCGCGGCCGGTACGTCAGCGTCCCGGTTTCACGACACGCCCACTGCGTCAACCCAAGCCCCACGAGCGCCGCAACCCCCGGCCGCAACCGCCGGTCCCAAACCCACATCAGCAAGAACCCAACCGGACACAAAAGGATGAATCCCGCCGTCACCCAAACCACAACCGGCGTGACCCACGGATGCCCTACAGCAAAGCCGTGCAGCGCCTGTGATGAACCATCAATAAACGTAGTCATAACAACGCTGAACCCCATGAGGTGCGTGCCCATGGCTGTGAAGGAATGCTTGCCGGTCGAGTTCTGCCGTAACGAGGCCTGACACTAAGCAGCCTGCGGGTGGCACCGCGGGGGGCAGCGCCGACGCGCCCAAAAGCGCGGCGGCGAGGGGTCCCCGCGGTGACAGGACCCGCTAACCACTGCGCAGGGTCAGTACCGAGTGACCTTCATTGAGAAGTCCAGCGCCACCGCCGAGTGCGTCAACGCCCCAACACTGATGTAATCAGCCCCTGCGAGCGCGTACGCCCGGGCGTTGGTCACCTGCACGCCACCGCTCACCTCGACGGTTGCACGGCCGCGAATCAGCTGCATCGCCTCGCGGACCTGACCGCAGGAGAAGTTGTCGAGCAGGATGTGCGACGCCTTGTCGGTGAGCGCCTGCTCCAGCTCCTGGAGGTTGCTCACCTCGACGTGAATCTCCATCTCCGGATAGGCCTTGCGGGCCGCCCGCAGCGCCGGGGTGATCCCGCCGACGAGCGCGAGATGCGTGTCCTTGATGAGCACCGCGTCGTAGAGCCCCATCCGATGGTTCACGGCACCGCCCATGCGGGTCGCGTACTTCTCGATGGCGCGCAGTCCCGGCGTGGTCTTGCGCGTGTCGAGGATCTTCGCCTTGGTGCCGTCGACCGCCTTGACGTACTTGGCAGTGATGGTCGCGATGCCGCTGAGGTGCTGGAGGAAGTTGAGCCCAACCCGCTCCGCGGTCATCATGCCCCGAGCCGGGCCGAAGAGGCGCGCCACGATCTGATCGGCCTGAACCTTCTCCCCATCCTTGGTCTTGGCATCGAACTGGATGCGCTCATCCACGCGCTGGAACACGCGCTGCGCGATGCTCAAGCCCGCGATCACGCCATCCTGCTTGCAGACGATCTTGCCCCGACAGGTCATGTCGGCAGGAATCACAGCCTGGGTGGTGACATCGCCAGCTCCGACGTCCTCGGCGAGCGCGGACTCGATGAGCAGGTCGATGCTCTCCGACGAAAGCGCCTCGGTGATGGGTCTAAAGGTGACGGTCAAAGCGTGCTCCTCTGTCCTTGTGCATGACGAGATCGCCATGCCATTGATCGCTTGCTTGGGGGAGATCAGAACGGAGGTGGCACCCTCGGCTCTCCTCGCGAGCCAGGGCGGCGGCGCACACCAGCGTCGCGGTGGATGCAGCTGCGTGCAGTTGCATCGCCGGCAGCGTGGCGGCTCCGGACGTCGCGGCGAGGACGGCCTCGCACTCGCGCGATGCGGCACGCAGACCGGACTCGTCACGGACCACGCCTGCTCCGGTCCAGAGCGCATCCCGCAGGGTGTTCCATCCCTCGCGAGGGTCCAGCGTGGATGCCCGTGGCCTCGACGTCCGCTGCACCGCGCTCGGCTGGCCGGGCGGCGACTCCGCCGCCCATCCGAGGGCCGCGTGGACGGCGCGCTGGGAGAAGACGAGCGACTCGAGCAGGCTGTTGCTCGCGAGCCGGTTGGCACCGTGCACCCCGCTATGCGCGACCTCACCGCAGGCATAGAGCCCGGGGACGGTGGTTGCGCCGTCGAGGTCGGTCCGGACCCCGCCGATCATGTAGTGCGCGGCCGGCGACACCGGGATGGGGTCGCGGGTTATATCGAGGCCGTACCGCGCGCAGGTGGCGGCGATGGTTGGAAAGCGCACCGCCGCGCGGGCGCCGATCTGGGAGCAATCGAGGTAGACACAGGGCTCACCGCTGCGCCCGAGCTCCTCCCAGATGGCGCGCGCGACCACGTCGCGTCCCGCAAGCTCGCCGCGCGGATCGACGTCGAGCACGAAGCGCCTGCCGTCGCGGTTGACGATCCACGCGCCTTCGCCGCGAACCGCCTCGCTGATCAGGAACCTGGGCGCGCCCTCCATTGCGAGCGCGGTTGGATGGAACTGCGCGAACTCCATGCCCGCGACGTCGGCGCCCGCCGCATAGCCGAGGGCGACCCCGTCCCCGGTTGCGGACTCAGGGTTCGTGCTGTTCCGCCAGAGGCGGCTCGCACCGCCACTGGCGAGGACGACCGCCGCGGAGGACAGGGTGGTCGAGTGCGACTCTGCTGGATTCGTCGTGATCGAAACTCCGCAGCCGACGCCCTCGTTGGTGGTGAGAATCCCGGTGACATCAGCGTGTTCGATCACCCGCGCACCGCTCGCACGCAGGCGCCGGATCAGTGCCGTCTCCACCTCGAGGCCGGTACCGTCACCGCGCGCATGAAGGATTCGAGGGCGAGAATGCGCCGCCTCCTGCGCAAGCAACAGCTCGCCGTCCTGCGTGTCGAACGCGACACCCCACTCGATCAACTGGCGAATTCGTGCGGGGCCTTCTTCAACAAGAACGCGTACCGCGTCGGGATGGCTGAGGCCGCGCCCCGCAGCCATGGTGTCCTCGTAATGCAATTCGGGCGAGTCGTTGTCGCCGACGGCGGCGGCGATCCCTCCCTGCGCGAAACGGCTGCATCCATCATCGAGCGCCCCTTTGGTGACAACGGCAACCCGCGCACGCGGCGCAGCGCTCAGCGCGGCTGAGAGTCCCGCGATGCCACTCCCGACGACAACCACGTCGTAATCCGTCGGTGCGGCCCGGTTGATCATGCGATCGCCGCCTGCTCGCGAACACCGTTGCCTGCACCGCCACGCGCAATGGTCGGCGTGAAGAGGCGCAGCTCGCGCTCGTCCATCCCTTCGAAGTCGATCACGGCTCGCGTCACGCTGGCGCGGTGGATTTCCGACTTCATGATGACCCGCTGCATGATCTCCCCTAGACGCCACCACCAACGGGCGCTGTGTCGACCCCCAGCCGAACGACATCAATCAACCGTGTGCCCCCTATTCTAGCAGCCAGTACGATTTGGTTTGTGGGGGCTGCGGTTTCGACCTCTTCAAAGGTGTCCGGCTCTACCACGGCAATGTAGTCGACGTCCAGTCCTTCGTTCTCCAGGCAGGACCGAACAGTTGTTGCCAGCGCTGACGGATCTCGCTCGCCGGCGTCGAATTGAGCCATCGCCGTGGCCAGGCTCGAGGGAATTGCCAATGCCCGTATACGATCCGCGGGGCTGAGATACACGTTGCGGCTCGAGATCGCGAGACCGTCGGTGTCGCGAACCGTTGGGCACACAACGATTTGGACGCCGGTGTCGAGGTCGCGGGCGAGGTGCCGGACCACCGCGCACTGCTGCGCGTCCTTCTGCCCGAAGTAGGCGCGGTCGGGGAGGCCGGCGACGAGCAGCTTGGTGACGATCAGGGCAACACCGTTGAAGTGGCCCGGGCGGCTCGCCCCCTCGAGCCGCTCGCCCAGTGGCCCTGCGATGCCGAGTTGGGTCACGAGCCCGGGCGGGTACATCGCCTCGACGCTCGGCACGAAGGCGGCGTGGACTCCGGCAACGCCGAGCATTGCCACGTCCGCATCCATGCTGCGGGGATACCGGCCGAAGTCCTCGCTCGGGCCGAACTGAGCCGGATTGACGAAGATGGTCACCACGACCCGGTCGTTCTCCGCGACCGCGCGGTCGATCAGCGCGCGATGGCCGGCGTGCAGGGCACCCATGGTCGGCACCATGCCGACCGACAGCCCGGCGGCGTGCGCTGTCGCGGACCAGCGCCGGAGCTCTGCTGGGGTGGCGATCAGCTCCGGCGTGTCAGTGGAACGAATGGGCATCGTCGGGAAACCGGCCCTCGCGAACGTCGTCGGCGTACGCGCGCGCGGCCTCGACGATTCGCACGCCCAGGTCGGCGTACGGCTTCACGAACTTCGGTGCCGCGCCGCGCAGATGACCGGTGATGCCGAGGAGGTCGTGGATCACCAGCACCTGGGCATCGCAGTCGGGACCGGCGCCGATGCCGATGGTGGGGATGGCCGTCTCGGCAGTCACCTGCGCGGCGAGATCCCGCGGGATCCCCTCGAGCACGATGGCGAAGGCTCCCGCGTCCTCGAGCGCGTGTGCATCGGCAAGCAGCCGCTCGCGGTCGCGCGCACTTCTTCCCTGCACCTTCATGCCGCCGAAGGCGTTGACGGATTGCGGGGTGAGTCCCAGGTGACCCATCACCGGAATGCCTCGCTGGGTGAGCCGGGCGACGGTCTCGACGACCCACCCACCGCCCTCCAGCTTGACGGCGTGCATCCCCGCTTTGAGGTACTCGACCGCGTTGTCGATGGCATCCGCGCACGAGCGCTGATAGGCGCCGAACGGGAGATCACCGACGAGCAGCTGGTCGGGGGCGCCCCGAGCCACCGCGCGAGCGTGGTGGAGCATCTCCGTCATGGTCACGGGGAGGGTGTTCGGGTAGCCGAGGACGTTGTCGGCCAGCGTGTCCCCCACCAGGAGCACCGGGATCTCCGCCTCCGCGAGCAGCCGGGCGGTCGGGTGGTCGTACGCGGTGAGCATGACGAAACGCCGTCCCTCGGCCTTCCACGCCGCGAGGTCCGTGATCGTGACCCCCACGGTCAGGCCACCTGGGCGGCGCCGTCGCCCGCTACCGGCTCGGTCGCGAGCAGTGACTCCATGGCGCGGGTCAGGGTCAGGTAGAGCTCCCGCGCGTCGGGATGTGCTGCCAGCGCGTCAAGGTGCGCCGCGATTGCGTCCTGGTCGCCGCGCGCGACCGGTCCGGTGAGCGCGGCGGCCGGCCCCGCGCGCCGCGCATTGTGCGCGGCGCCTTCGAGCAGGGCCGCCAGCGCGGCATGGGCCGTGTCGGGGTTCACGCCGGCGCTCTCGAGGAGCCGGGTCGCCTCCGCGAGCAGCGCCAGCGGGGCGTTGCCGGCGAGCACCGCGGCTGCGTGGTAGAGCGCCGCGGCCCCGGGGTCGATCTCGAGCGGTGTGGCGCGCAGCGCCGCGACCAGCGACAGCAGGCGCTGCCTGAGCAACCCGGGTGCGTCCACGCGGAAGAACGCACCCTCCAGCAGCGACGCGCTGTCCGGTCCGGCGAGCGCCTGGAGCGGATGGAGGACACCGACCTCGGCGCCGCTGACGCGGAGGGACGCGATGATCTCGGGTCCGAACCTCGCTCCGAGGTGGACGACGCCGCGGCCGTGGAGTGCGACACCGGACGCCGCGATCGATGCCGCCACGGTCGATATCGCGCCATCCGGGACCGCGAGCAGGGTGACGTCGGCGCTGACGACCGCCGCCAGCGGCGTGGCAACCGCGCGCGCCCCGACGGTCCCGGCCAGCCGCGCCGCCATCTCGCCGCGCCGGCTGGCGACGGCGGCAACGCGATATCCGGCGTCGAACGCTGCGATCGCGAGCGCGGAACCAGCCCGGCCCGCGCCGATGATCGCCAGAGTTGGCGTGCCAGCTCCCTCCACGTCTCGGTCCTCCTGGTCGGATCCAAGCGCTGTTCGAGCCAGGTCACCCCGCCCGTCGCCGGCAGCGGTCCTCGAGGCGCGACGAGCGTCCCCGGGTCGCATGGAGCCGTCGACGGCCGCGGTGGCCGGTCGGCCAGAGTGTACCCCTACGCTCCGGCGGCTGCCTCAGCCGGGGGAACGAGATCCGGCGGCGCCGGCGGGGCTTCCGGTGGCGGCCCGCTGCCGTTGACCGGGGCGACCCCGTTGTGCGACTCGGCTTCCTTGATGATCCTCGCCATCTCGGGTGCGTCCATGGTCTCGACCTCGACGAGCCGTGAGGCCAGCGCGCGGAGCACGTGCTCACGCTCTCGCAGCACCTTCTTGGCTCGCTGGAACGCGTCAGCGACGAGCTGGTGGACCTCCTGGTCGATCTCGGAGGCAATTCCCTCGGAGTAGTTGCGCTGTTCGCCGAGATCCCTGCCGAGGAACACCATCTCCGGGCGCTCACCGAAGGTCAGCGGGCCCGAGCTTGTCGCTCATCCCCCACTCCGTGACCATCTTGCGAGCGAGGTTGGTCGCCTTGCGGATGTCGTCCGACGCGCCGGTGGTGATGTTGTCCTCGCCAAGGATCAGGTCCTCGGCGCAGCGGCCCCCGAGGATCTGGGCGAGCTGGTCGACGAGCTCGGCCTTGCTGACCAGGTAGCGATCCTCGATCGGCAGGCTCATCGTCCAGCCGAGCGCCTGACCGCGGCTGACGATCGTGACCTTGTGGACCGGGTCGGTGTGTTCGAGGGTCGTGCCGACCAGGGCGTGGCCCATCTCGTGGAAGGCGATGGTCAGCTTCTCCTTGTCGCTGATCATCCGGCTCTTGCGCTCGGGGCCCGCGATCACGCGCGCGATCAACTCCTCGAGGTCGTTCATGACGATGACCTTGCGATTCCCACGCGCCGCGAGGATCGCGGCCTCGTTGATGAGGTTCGACAGATCGGCGCCGCTGAATCCCGGGGTCTGCTTGGCGAGCACCTCGAGGTCCACGCCGGGGTCGAGCGGCTTGTTGCGTGAGTGGACCTCGAGGATGGCGCGGCGCCCGCGGATGTCCGGCCGGTCGAGCATGACGTGACGGTCGAAGCGCCCCGGACGGAGCAGCGCGGGGTCGAGAACGTCGGGCCGGTTGGTGGCCGCGATGACGATGACGTGCTGGTTGGTCTCGAACCCGTCCATCTCGACAAGGAGCTGGTTGAGCGTCTGCTCGCGCTCGTCATGACCGCCGCCGAGGCCGGCGCCTCGCTGCCGGCCGACAGCGTCGATCTCGTCAACGAAGACGATGCACGGCGAATTCTTCTTGGCCTGGTCGAAGAGGTCGCGGACGCGGCTGGCGCCGACGCCGACGAACATCTCAACGAACTCCGAGCCGCTGATGCTGAAGAACGGCACTCCGGCCTCTCCGGCAACCGCCTTGCTGAGCAGGGTCTTGCCGGTTCCCGGGGGCCCGACCAGGAGCACGCCCTTCGGAATGCGGGCGCCGACCGCCACGAACTTGTCCGGGTACTTGAGGAACTCGACGATCTCGTTCAGCTCCTGCTTGGCCTCGTCGACGCCGGCGACATCCACGAACGTGATCGCCGGCTTGTCGCCGGCAAGCAGCCGGGCGCGGCTGCGTCCGAAGGACATCGCCTGGTTGTTGCCGCTCTGGGTCTGGCGGAAGATCCACAGCAGGATCAGCGCCATCAGCCCGAAGAGGATCAGGTTGGGAAGGATGACGCTCAGCAAGAAGTTGCTCCCACCGGCGGAGTCGACCTTGTAGTTGAAGTAGCCGGCATCCTGGAACTCCTTCGAGACGACGTCTGCAGACGACTCTACGGTGGTGTATTGGGTCCCGCTCTGGGTCCACCAGACGACGGTCTGCCCGTCGCTCTGAATTTCAGCAGGTTGTGAGGATTTGGTGCTGATCGTGGCTCCGCCGTTCTGGGAGCCGGCCTTGAAGTTCGCGATCGCCTGGTCGAGGGTTCCCGCCGACGCCGTCTGGGCATTGCTGCTCGGGAAGGTCTTGTACAGGATCGCCGCCAGCACGATGACGGCAAGCGCGATGACGATATAGGTGACGCTGCGGCGAGACGTGGGCACGAAATCAGTCTACCAGGGGTCTACGATCTCAACCCCGGCGCCGTCAGCGGGTCCAACCACGACGCCGCCCGAGCTCAACAGTTGGCGCTGGCGTTCGGCCAGCACGACAAGCCTTCGCCGGGCACCGGGGAAGACCGCTTCGAGGGCGGGAATCACCTCGTGACGAACCCGGCTGCGGAGGAACCGCGGGTCGCGGTTGCTGGGGTCGTCGAGGGTCTCCAGGCCGAGCGCGGCGCAGTATGCGAGCGTCGCCTCACGCCACACCCGCAGCAACGGGCGCACCAGGCGGCGCTCACGCTCCGCCATGGCGGGAAGGCCGGCCGGTGAGGCGCCGGTGAGCGCGCGCATGAGGACTGTCTCCGCCTGGTCGTCGGCGGTGTGGCCGAGAGCGATGACCCCGGCGCCGACCCTCGAGGCCTCGGCCCGCAGCGCCGCATGGCGCGCGGTCCGGGCTCGATCCTGCAGGGAGCCTCCCGCCGCGACCTGTACCGAGAGCGCCCGAAACGGGAGGCCGCGATCACCGGCGAAACGCGCCACCAGCTCTGCCTCCACCGTCGATCCGGGCCTGATCCCGTGGTCGACGTGCGCGACGAACAGGCGCCATCGTCGGGGTGGGGCGAGACGCGCCAGCGCGTCGAGCAGCGCGGTGGAGTCCGGGCCTCCGCTGCACGCGATCAGCACGTGCTCGCCGGGGGCGATGACACCGCGCCGATCCGCGGCGGTTGCCACGGCGCGGCGGAGCTTCGCCACCGCGGCGGTGCGTTCGCGTGGGGTCAGCGCGCCGGAGGCTCCGGGCATGGTGGCGGTTCCTGGATTCGAACCAGGGACATACCGGGTATGAACCGGCTGCTCTACCACCTGAGCTAAACCGCCAAGCAATCTGCTGGGGAAAGAAATTGCGGCGGTCGGATTCGAACCGACGACCTTCGGGTTATGAGCCCGACGAGCTTCCACTGCTCCACGCCGCCCTCAGAGGATACCGCACGCGGCATTGCCCTCCCGGCAGCACCCGCGATCAGTGCGGCGTCGGCGTGGGGCTCGGGGACGCGGTCGGACCATGACTTGGACTCGGACTGGGCGTCGCGCCCGGTTTGGGCGTGGGTGAGGGAATGGCTGTCGGCGAGGCCAATGGTTTGATCGTCGGGATTGGCACGGACACGCCTCCCGTCGACGCGTGCGCCGCGCCCGCAGGAACGATCACGTACAGCTGCTCGCCCGGGAAGACGTAGCCGAGCTGGCGCGCCTGCTGCTCCAGCCAGGCGACCGTCTGGGCGTCGGCGATCTCGCGTTCCCGATCCGAGATCTGCTGCGTCAGCGCGGCATTCCCCGTGACCAGCCTGCCCACCTGAGCATCCAGATGACGGCTTTGCGCGACCTGTCCGTACACGGCGAAGGCGACCAGTCCGCAGATCCCGGCGATGAGCACGACTGCAATCCGGCGCAGCGTGATTGGGCTGTCGATGGTTGGACGTGGAGTGGGACGGATGGTGCGGCCCTCGTGCGGCGCAGGGTGAGACGAGTGGTGTGACGGCGCGCCGGGTGCCGCGATAGGATGCGGCCCAGGGCCCGATTTGACAAGGGACCAAGGGCATACTGGTCAGGACGAGGTCGCCTCCCAGCGGGCCTGCCAGCCCGCGTCGTCGAGGTCGTGCAGGTCGACGCCGTCCAGGCGAGCACGCGCCTCCAGCGCCCGGAATCGCGTCGCGAACCCCATGGCACGGCCGCGCAGCGCCTCCTCGGGATTGACCCGCAGGCGTCGCGCCAGCGCGACGACCGCGAAGAGCAGGTTGCCGATCGCGACCTCGGGGTCGCCCGCTTCCGCCGCCCAGTCCTCGCCGCGCTCCGCCTCCGCCAGGCCGCCGGCGATCTCCTCGACCCCTGCGAGCGCCGCCCTCACCCCGTCGAGCGCGACCGGAACGGTCGGGGTCTCGTCGAAACCGATGCGCGCGGGGCGCTTCTGGACTCCCTGAGCGTGGGCGAGCGCAGGCAGCGCCGCCGGCACTCCGTCGAGGAGTGACAGCCGCTCGCGCTTCTCCGCGGTCTTGAGCTTCTCCCAGTTGACGACCACGCTCGCGGGACCGTCCACGGCAACGTCGCCGAACACGTGGGGATGCCGGTGAATCATCTTCGCGCGCACATCGTCGGCGACGTCGCCGATGTCGAAGCCGCCGTCCGCCTCCATCGCGATCGCGCTGTGCATGAGCACCTGGAGCAGCAGGTCACCGAGTTCCTCACGGAGCGTCCCCGGCTCGACGTTGTCGATGGCCTCGAGCACCTCATAGGTCTCCTCGAGGAGGTACGGGCGGAGGCTCCGATGCGTCTGCTCGCGATCCCAGGGGCATCCACCCGGTGCGCGCAGACGCTCCACCACCTCGTTGAGCGCTCGGAGCGAGTCGACCGCCTGGTCACGCATGGGCGTTCTGCGCGGCAACCGGTTCGCGCTGGCGAGCGCGGGCAAGGCGGCCCAGCTCGCGCAGCACCGGAGTGAGCGTGGTCTGCCAGGCGTCTCCCAGGTGCAACTGGGACGGCGTGGCGGTGATCGCGCGGAACTGCGCCGCCACGCTCTGGAGGTCGAGCCCGTGGTCCAGGGTGAGGCGGATGACCACGCCGCGACCGCTCTCGGTGTCGACGCCGAGCGCACCCGCGGCGGCGGCGAGCAGGCGGATGCGCAGCGAGTCGATCAGCGCCGAGGTCGGCGCGGGCATCGGGCCGAATCGATCGACGAGTCCGCGTGCACGCTGTTCCAGCTCGGACTCGCTGACGCATGCGGCGAGCTCCTGGTAGCAGCGCAGGCGCAGACGCTCGTCGGACACGTAGTCGGCGGGGAGGAACGCGGCAACCGGGAGCGTGACGGTGACCTGGGCCGGCGATTCCAGCACAGGCCTGCCCTGCAGCGACGTCACCGCGTCGGCGAGCAGATGGTTGTACAGCTCGAGCCCCACTGCGGCGATCTCCCCGTGCTGCTCCTCGCCCAGCAGGTTGCCGGCGCCGCGGATCTCGAGGTCGCGCATCGCGAGCTTGAATCCCGCGCCGAGGTCCTGCAGATCGCCGATCACGTCGAGGCGCTTGTCGGCCTTTTCGGTGAGCGACCTCGCCGGCGGATACATCATGTAGGCGTAGGCACGTTGCCCGGCACGTCCCACGCGTCCGCGCAGCTGATAGAGCTGGGCGAGACCCAGCCGGTGCGCATCATCGATGACGATGGTATTCGCGTTCGGAATATCGAGACCGGATTCGATGATGGTGGTGCACAACAGCACATCGATCTCGCCGTCGCCGAAGCGGCGCATCACCGAGGCGAGCATGCCCTCGGGCATCTGCCCGTGTGCGACCTCGATGCGGGCTTCCGGGACGAGCGCACGGAGCCGCTCGGCGATGGCCTCGATGCCCGCAACCCGGTTGTGCAGAAAGAAACATTGACCGCCGCGCGCCAGCTCACGGGTGATCACCTCGCGGATGAGCGAGTCCTCGCGCGCCGTGACGTACGTCTTGATGGGCTGGCGTTCCTCGGGGGGCGTCTGAATGACCGAGAGATCGCGGATGCCCGCGAGCGACATGTGCAGCGTGCGCGGAATCGGCGTCGCCGAGAGCGACAGCACATCCACCGCGACGCGCAGCTCCTTGAACCGCTCCTTCTGGAGCACGCCGAAACGCTGCTCCTCGTCGATGACGACAAGTCCGAGGTTCTTGAATTCGACGTCCTTCTGGAGGAGGCGATGGGTCCCGACCACGATGTCGACAGCTCCGCTGCGCAGCCCCGCAAGCGTGCGCGCGATGTCCTCGTCGTTCACAAATCTCGACAGCTGGCGCACCGTGATCGGGAAGGCCGCGAGCCGCTCCGTGAACGTGATGAAGTGCTGCTGGCAGAGCACCGTCGTCGGCACGAGCATCGCGACCTGACGGCCCTCGATGGCGGCCTTGAACGCGGCCCTGATCGCCAGCTCGGTCTTGCCGAATCCGACGTCGCCGCACACCACGCGATCCATCGGGCGGGAGGCCTCCATGTCGCGCTTGATCTCCTCGAGCACGAGCACCTGGTCGGGCGTTTCCTGATATGGGAACGAGCCCTCCAGCTCCTGTTGCCAGGCGCCGTCGGGTGCATATGCGTGGCCCTGCGCATGCTCGCGGCGCGAGTAGAGGCCGAGCAGCTCGCGAGCCACCTCCTCGGTGCGCTCCTTGACCCTGCGTCGCACCCGCTCCCATTCGCCGCTGCCGAGGCGTGACAGCTTGGGATGCAACTCGGCGCCGCCCACATAGCGGTCGACGCGGTCGAGATGCTGTGTCGGCACGAAGAGCCGGTCGCCTTCCGCGTACTCCAGGAGCATGTACTCGTGCACCGCGCCGCCGTCATCGGTAACCGCGCGCATCTCGACGAACCGGGAGATTCCGTGATCGCGATGCACCACCAGGTCCCCGGGAGCGAACTGGAGCACGAAGGCCTCGCGCGCGGCATTGCCGCTGGCGGCACGGCGTGCGCCGCGCGCCGACGTCGACACCGCACGGCGCGATCCCCTGGCGAGCACCGAGCGACGCCGCTTGACGGCACCGAAGAGCTCGGCATCGGTGTACACGTGCACCGACCCGTCGGCGATGGCGAATCCCTGGGTGAGGTCGGCCGATGCGACCAGGATCGCGCTTGCCGGCAGCGGCGTCGACGCTGCCGAGAAGTCCGGCGCATCCACCGTGTCAGCTCCCTGCTCGGCGGCGAGCTCCTCGACGCGGTGCTGCTGCCGCGAGACCACGAGCACACTTCCGCGTTCGTCGCGCTCGTGAATCGCCTCGCGAACGAAGGCATCGAAGCGGCCCACATAGCTCTCCACGCCGCGCCATCCGAGGTCGGCCACCGGCACCACCCCGGTCGCTGCTTCGCGCACCAGATCGAAGCACGGAGACCGATCCAGGGTCTTGAACAGGACCTCGACGTCGACCAGGCCGGCCGCCGCCCCGGGCGGGAGCTCGCCCCTCGTCTCCTCCTGCACCCGGAGGTCCTCGATCTCGGCAGCATGCCGCTCGGCGGCGGCGATGAGGCGCTCGCGCCCCCCGTCGAGCAGGACGATGGGATTGTCGAGGTGGTCGAGGAGTGTCGAAGGACGCTCGTCGCCGAGGTACGGGAAGAACAGGTCGAGACCCTCTTCATAGACGCCCAAGGCCAGCAACTCGCAATCGCTCTCCCACTGCTCGCGGACGTCGTCGCGCAGACGGGCCGCGTCGAGAGCCGCAACCGAGGCAAGGGCGCGGCTCACCGACTCGCGGCTGAGGTCGAGCTCACGGGCCGGCCACACCTGAGCCGTTTCGAGCTTGGCGATCAACTCCTGGGTGGCCGGATCGAAGGCGCGAAGGTCCTCGACATCGTCGCCGAACCATTCGGCGCGCCAGGGACGGGCCCGGTCGACCCCGAACACGTCCACGATGCCGCCGCGAACCGCGAAGTCGCCGGGGACGGAGACGGCGCTTTCGCGCCGGTACCCGAGTTCCACGAGACGCGCCACGAGGGTGTCACGGGGAAGGCGCACGCCACGTTTGACCTCGGTGAGTCCCGCCTCGACCACCTTCCGAGACAACGTCGGCCGCAGCAGGCCGCGCGGTGAGGCCACCACCATCAGGGGCTCGGCGCGCGCATGGAGCCGCATCAAGGTCGCGAGCCGCGCCCGGGTCACCTCCTCGGACGGGGGCACCCGGTCGAACGGCGGGGTATCGCCCGCCGGGAAGATCGCCGCTCCGTTGCCGCCGTCCCACACGAGCGAGTCCGCGTAGACGCGCTCGGACTCGGCCGCGACGACCAGGACCGTCCGGGAGGTCGTCTCGCGCAGCCACCATGCGATCAGGCCGACCGCCCCGGAGGGGACTCCTGCCACGACGCCGCCACGGGCGTCACCGAGCCAGGAGAGTTCGGGCACCTGATCGAGGCGTTCCCGGAGCGTCAGGGACGCCACCGCGGTCGGGGTGAGGCGGGGGTCAGTCCGTGCCGGCACGGTTCCAGAAGTTCATTGCCGCGGCGACGCCGTCGCGCATGATGGCGACCGCCATCTCCGCGGCACGCGTGATCGCCGCGTCCGCCTTGGCCCGCTCCTCCGGAAGGAACGGGTCGAGCACGTGCTCGATCAGGTCATTGCTGTCGCCGTCCCGTCCAATCCCGATGCGGATGCGGGGAAACGCGTCAGTGCGCCAGGAATCGACGAGCGACTGCACTCCACGATGGCCGGCCGCACTGCCGCCGAGCTTGATCTTCACGCGTCCAAGCGGGAAATCCGCCTCGTCGTGAATGACGATGACGTCACCCGGCGTCGCGCCGTGCTTGCTGCTGAGCTGCGCCGCCGCTCTGCCACTGAGATTCATGTAGGTGTGCGGTCGAGCGGTGAGGACGTCATAGCCGTCGATGGTTCCCTCTCGAACGCGCGATACCCCCTCACGCCGCTCGCGGCCGAACTTGCCGCGGCGCTCGAGCTCGTCAAGGCACATCCACCCGACATTGTGCCGGGTGCGCGCATATTCGCCTCCCGGGTTGCCCAGGCCGATGATCAACTGGGTCACGACTACCCGGTGAGCGCGCTGGTCTGGAGGTCGGGGACGTCGGCGCCGGGCAGCAGCATCCGGGTCGCGGCGGTCATCACGGCGGCCGGCTCGGGCAGAGCGTGGTCGTGCCCCAGGCAGTGGAGCAATCCGTGCACGGCGAGCAGGCGGAGCTCCGCGACGCCGTCGGGCGCCTGGCCGATCGCCCGCTCCACCGAGATGGCCACGTCCCCGACACGGGCGCGCTCGCCGGCCGGAAACGCGAGGACATCGGTCGGTGCGTCGACCCCGAGAAAGCGGTCGTTGAGATCCCGCAGCTCCGCGTCATTGGTCAGACGCAGACACAGGCCGGCACGGACCGGCACGCCGAGGCGATCTCCGCAGGCGCGAAGCAGCGTGTCGAGGTGGGCGTCCGCGGCAGCACGACGCTGCCGCGGGCTGAGGCATTGATCGCGGATGACGCTCACCCGCACGGGCGCAGCTGCGTCAGGTGCTCTTGACGCGACGCTTCCGCGCTGCAAGCAGCTTTCGCTTGCGGCGCACGGACGGCTTCTCGTAATGCTCGCGTCTGCGAACCTCGGAGAGGATGCCGTTCTGCTTGATCTTCTTGTTGAACCGTCGTAGCGCGCTCTCAAAGGTCTCGCCTTCGCGGACCTTCACTTCCGACACGGTCGGAATCACCTCCTTTCGACTGGGACCGCGCATCAGGAGCGCGGACCTTGAATTCTACCTTGACTCCTCATCACCGAGGAGCGCGACAGCCTGCTGTCGCCCACCCGGCCCAGAATCGACCCCGATGACCGAACTCGCGCTGTCGGAGACACCCGCCGCCGCACTCGACGATGAGCAGCGCGTCGCGGTCGAGCATGGAGACGGGCCATGCCTCGTGATCGCCGGGCCGGGGAGCGGCAAGACGCGGATCATCGTGGAGCGCTTCCACAGACTTTCCGCGCTGGGCGCCGGGAGGCAGCTGGTGCTCACCTACACCCGCAAGGCGGCGGACGAGATGCGAGCCCGCGTGGAGCGGGCGCACGGGTCATTCGGTGACGACGCCCCGCTCACCAACTACCACTCATTCGGCCTCCGGGTCGTGCGCGAGTGGGGCTGGCTGCTCGGGATCTCCCCGGTGCTCCGCATCGCCGATGCCGCCGAGCGCTGGTTGCACGTGGAAGCTGTCCTCGACGAGTTGCGCCCCCCACTGCTCTGGAACCCGTTGCGGCCGCACGACCTCATGGACCCGCTCCTCGACGTCATCGGGACGGCAAAGCAGGAGTTGGTGACGCCCGACGCCTACGCCGCATGGGCGGTGGCGCGTCTCCAGGGGTGCGACGACCCTGCCGAGCGGGTGGTGCTGGAACGCCACCAGGACGTCGCCCGCGTGTATGCACGGCTCGACGAGCGCTACCGGCGCGCCGGCGTGTTCGACTTCGACGACTGCATTCTCTACGCGGAGCGGCTGATCCGCGAGCAACCCGCGGTGCGCGGCGCAGTTGCGGATCGCATCACCCACGTGATGGTGGACGAGTACCAGGACACCAACTACGCGCAGGCGAAGCTGGTCGAAACGCTCGTCGCCGGGCATCGCAACCTCTTCGTCGTCGCGGACGACGACCAGTCGATCTACAAGTTCCGCGGTGCCAGCCGCGCCAACCTCGACCGCTTCACCCGCGAGTACCCCGAGCATCGCCAGCTCGTGCTCACCCACAACTACCGGAGCACCGACCAGATCGTTGCCGCGTCGCGCGCCGTCATCGCGGTCGCCAGCCCTGCCACGCGCATCGACAAGCAGTTGATCGCGGATCGCGGACCGGGCGCCGCCGTGGAGGTGTGGCGCGCCCCCGAGGAGCGCAGCGAGGCGATGGCGGTGGCACGCGAATGCGCCCGCCTCATCGCCGCAGGCACGCGGCCCGCCGACATCGCGTGGCTCTTCCGTCAGCACGTCGACATGCAGCCCGCGATGCGCGCGCTGCGTCAGTGCGGCGTGCCCTACCAGGTTGCCGGGGGGCGCGGATTCTTCCAGGAGCGCGAGATCAAGGACGCGCTCGCGCTGCTCGCCGCCATCGAGGATCCCGATGATTCGCAGGCGGTGCTGCGCTGTCTCACCCTCCCCGGCTGGGGCGTCACCACCAACGGCCGTGTCGCGCTCGTACGTGCGGCACACCATCACGACGTGCCCCTGGTCGCGCTCATCGTCGATGCCGGCGTCGAGGACCTCGACGGCACCGACCTGACGGCGGCGCAGCAATGCGTTCGGGATATTCACGAGCTCCACGCCGCATCGCTCCGCGAGGACGTCCGTGACCTGTTCCAGCTGGCACTCGAGGCGAGCGGATTCCTCGGCATCATCGACGAGCAGTCCGGCGTCGCGAGGCTGCAGATGGGCGCAAATCTCAACAAGCTCGGTGAGCTGCTGGAGACCTTCGCCGACTGGAGTGACGACCGGCGGGTCAGCACCGCGCTCCGCTATCTCGGCGTGCTCCGGGACAGCCACGAGGGCGGCGAGCTCCCCAGCATCGAGGCGATCGAGGATGGTGTCGTGCTGCTCACCGCGCATGGCTCAAAGGGACTGGAGTGGCCCATCGTGTTTCTTTCACGTTGCACCGAGCGCCGCTGGCAGGGACGCACCAAGTCGTCGTCCGACCTGCAGCTCCCGGATGATCTCGTCCCTGAGCCGCCGCCGCCCGGCGACGTCGCCGTCGACGAGGAACGCCGCCTCTTTTACGTGGCGTCGACGCGCGCCCGAGACCGCCTCGTGTACACGTGGGCGCGGTCGTATCCACAGCCGTCGAGCGAGGAATCGTGCACGCCATTTCTCACGATGGCGATGTCGCTGCGCGGCGGCTCGGTGCTGTCGAGGGAGATGCCCGCGGACAGCACGGTCGCCCTGCGGGCTCCGCGCCCCACAGGCCCTCCCGTCCTCCAGCGCCTCTCGATCGCGGTGTCCGACCTCGGGGTCTTCAGGAGTTGCCCGCGCCGCTACAACTACCTGCGACGCTGGCACCTGCCGGTCCGGCCTGATGCACGGAGCTGGTACGGAACGTTGATTCACGAGGTGTTGCGCTCGGCGGCAACACGGCGGATGGCCGGTGAGGCCGTCAGCGCCGACATGATCGCATCGATGTGGGAGGCCGCCTGGGATCAGTCGCGCGGCCCGAAGGGACGCCATGCCGAGTTGCGGGCGCACGGCGAGGAGCAGCTGCGACGCTATCTCGAATCACCCGGCTGGACCGACACGACCATCGACCAGGTCGAGGAGCCGGTGACGATCAGCCTCGACCACGCGGACGCCGCGGGCCGCTTCGACCGCGTCGACACGCGGGCAGACGGCATTCCGACAGTCGTCGACTACAAGACCGGCCGTCCGAAGGATGAGGGGGCATTGCGTTCGGACCTGCAGCTGCGTGCCTATGCGGTCGGTCTCGCGCAGCGCGAGCAGGCCGATGAGGTCGCAGTCGAGTTCCACTACCTGCAGGGCTCGGTCACGCGCGTCATCGCCGACAAGGGATTCCTGCGCAAGGCGCACGGCCATCTCTCGGCCACGGCACGCGAACTCGCGCTGGCGTCCAGCACCGGGTCGTTCCCGCCGAAGCCATCGCGCTGGCAGTGTCAGCGTTGCGATTTCCGGACGGTGTGCGACGAGGGACGAGCGGCCACGACCGCTGAATAGCCCGCCCGTCGCCGGCGGTCCCCACGTCATCAACTCCGTGGAGAACCGTCTGATACTGGAACGCCCGCCGCGGACCCGGCACGGCACCGGGTCCATGATCAATCCATGAAGGCCAAGACAATCGGCGTCGGCCTCATGGCCGCCCTGTGCCTCGGCGTCATCGGGGTCGTCGCAGTCCTGGGAATTCAAGGCGCCTACAGCGCCAACCTGACGTCGGAACGATCGAAGCTCACCGCCACGGCCCAGGTCACTGCCGCGTTCGTTGCCAGGGAGATGGCGAGCGTCGTGGAGCTCGAGCAGTTGACTGTCAAGGCCCCCGGCTTCGTGGCCGCGCTGGGAACCGGCGAGGCCGGCCACTACCGGCTTGGCGTCATCCAGGTGGCGCTCGATCAGCTCGCTGACCCTCGAGCCGGACTTCCAATTTGCATCCATCGCGGATGCGGACGGGACCGTACGGGCGATCTCGCCGAAGGATCCATCGCTCATCGGCGAGAACTTCGCCTACCGCGACTGGTACGTCGGCATCATGCGAACTGGGACGCCGTATGTCTCCAATGCCTATGTCTCAGCGGTGGCGTGGAGCACCACTCCTCGTCGGGGTCGCGGCCCCCATCTACGGTGTCCATCCGGCCGGGCAGCGCGGGGCCCTGGTCGGGATCCTGCTCGTCGGCTACAAGATCGGCAGCGTTCAGGCCTTCACCAGTCACCTCTCCTCGTTGCAGCAGATTGGGCTCCAGCTGGCGGATCAGCAGGGCACCCTGATGACCACACAGGCGGTCGCCGGAGGCTCCGTCGTCGGCACCGAAGGCCCAGCCCTGCTGGCCGCTCTCAACGGACGATCGGTCACGTCGATCTCCTCGGACACACTGTCCGCGGGAGCTCCGGTGGTGGGCATCGGCTGGGCGCTCAGCGTGAGCACGCCACTTTCGGCGACGCCTGCCGGGGCCGGGAGTGGGGAGGTCACCATCGTTGCCATCGGCCTGCTCGTGGCCCTCGGTCTCGGTGGCTGCGCAATCGTCGTCGTCACGGGACGGCTCGAACGCGCCTATTCGCGCCGTGAGGCTGCCGAGAACAAGCTGCGCGCGGTGCAGGAGTCGCTGACCGACGGCATCATCGTCTACGACGCCGCCGGCCGTCTCGCATCGATGAACCCGGCAACCCAGCATCTCTTCGACCTCGAGCCGGGTGATGAGACCGGCGCCTCCTTTGCGTCGAGATGCGAGCTGATCCGAGAGGACGGTGCGGCAGTCCCGATCGAGCAAAGCCCCGTCATCGCTCTGCAAAACACCGCTGCGCCCTACGGCGCCCCGACGCTGGGAATCCGCGGTCGGACGAGCCAAACGGTGAGGTGGCTGTCCTTCTCGACCTCGCCGATCGCCGACGCGCACGCGCGGATCAATGGGTTCGTCTCCAGCGTGCGAGACATCACGGAGCGACTCGAGATGATCCGGGCGCTGCGCATCGTCAGTGCGGCCTCGGCCGAGATGGGTGCAACACTCGACCGCGCCCGCGTGATCGCGGCTCTGACCGAGGCCGCATCTGACCTGTGCTCGGCGACCGGGGAGCCGCACCGGCGCGCTCAGCTGTTTCTCGTGGATGGCCTCACGATGGTCAGTGCGGGTGCTCACGACCCGGAGCAGGTCATCCTCATTGATGGCCTCAGCTACGAGATTGCCGATCATCCCTATGTGCACCAGGTGATCGCGACCCGCGAGGCGACCATGGCTCACCTCGATTACAGCGCCTTCGGCCCGTCGGTGGCCCCAGCCATGAAGCTTGCGGGTGTCACGAACTGTGTCTGGGTTCCGATGGTCAAGGACGGCGAGGTCTTCGCGATCCTTGCGGTTGCGGGACGCCAGAATGGCCTGGTGCGCCTCTCGACCCTTGAGCATCTCAAGGCGGTGGCGGCAATGGGGGTCCTCGCCCTCGCCAACGTTGCCTTGCACGACACGCTCGGCAACCTCGCCGGAACTGATCCGTTGACCGGGACGGCAAATCGTCGCGCTCTGAACGCCCGCATCATGCAGCTCCCGCGTTTGCCGTTCGCATTCGTGGCGATCGACGTCGACGGACTCAAGCCCGTCAACGACACTCACGGCCACGCCGCCGGCGACGAACTTCTCGCGGCGGTCGCGGCGCGGATGCAGGCCGAGCTGCGGAGTGCGGATGTGCTCGCGCGAACGGGCGGCGACGAATTCGTCGTGTTGATGGTGGGTTCCGATGCGACAGGGGCTGCCGAGCTCGCCACCCGTCTCAAGGAGTCGGTGTCCAGGCTCGTACTCCCATGGGGGAGCCCGAGCATCAGCGTCGGCTCAGCGGCCGGAGCAGTTGGCGCCGAACCGACCCTGGTCGCCGAGAAGGCGGACGGGGCGCTCTACGCCGCGAAGCAACTTCGGCACCGGTCCACGGCACTCAGCGTCCCGATCACCTCCGGGTCGCGATAGCTCCGGCGCGACGGCGCTTCTGAGTCAGGCGTCGACCGATCCGATGACCGGGCCGATCCGCCGCTCCGGTCCCCCGTCAAGCAACGGGGCCACGTTCGCACCCATCCACGTATTGCCCAGCTCGGTCGCCATGCGGTCCAGGACTTCGGCAGCGTCGGCGAAGATCACCAGGACGACTTGATCGTCCGCAACCTGGACCACTCGGAAGCCCTGGAATCCCTCGATGGTGCGCATCTGGTCGGCCATTTCGCGCTCGGCCCGCGCGAAGAGTGCTGGGTCCACTGACTCCTTGAAGCGCAGCGTGTTGATGACGGCGTGCATGCGCGCAAGGATAATCGGTGGCGATTCGCCACTGACTCTGCACCCTGGCGCCTGGGAATGATCCGGGCTAGCGACGCGCGGTCAGGTCGTCCAGCATCGAGAACAGCCGGTCGGCCACGTGCTTGGGGTTGACGCGATACCCGCCGTGCTCGTACTCGTTGGTGATCCAGGGCCGGCAATTGCCGACGAGCGACACCGTCTCGAGCGCCATGGCGCGCTCCACGTACAGGTCGTCCCAGTACACGGTGCCGACCACCGGGACGGTATTCGCGCGCAGCCGCGCGACGTCATACAGCGCCGGCCAGCCCTCGTGGTCCGCCAGAACGTTCGCGGCGTCGCGCAGCGGCTGGAGTTCGCGGAGCTCGTCGAGCATCCATGGAAACACGGCCTCGCCCGTGAAATACGGTACGGGCTGCGCATCCAGCGCGTAGCGAGGATCGGCGAGTCGCGCGCGCTCCGCAGCCCACCTGGTCGCGGGGCCGCTGGAGTACGCCGCCTCGTGCAGCACCGTGTAGATGGGATTCGTCGCCGGCGCCATGGTCTCGGCGACATGCGCGTGCACCACACCGCTGAGCATGTGGAGCTGCTCGATGTCATTGTCCGCTCGCTCGATGATGCCGTGCAGTTCCGCAGCACCGTGCTGGTGGCCGATCGCTGTGCCCAGCATCAGAAAGCGGCGCGCGCTCAGACGCTGACCCTGGCCGTCGAGGTCTTCGTTCGATTCGAGGTGGTCGACGATCCTGCGCACCCGCGCGGCGTCACCGGGAAAACGCGCGTAGTACTCGGCGTTGCGCGTGGCGACATGATTGAAGAGCCGGGTGCAGATCTCTTCGGTCTCGTGCAGGACCGGCGCGAATCCGCCGGTGATGATCACGCCGCGGACGTGCTCCGGCAGCAGCGACAGATAGGTCAGCGAGCAGAAGCCCCCGAAGCTCTGGCCGAAGACATACCAGTCCGCGTCCTCCCCATAGAGCGTGGCGCGGAATCGATCCGCATCACGCACGATCGAGTCCTGACGGAAGTTGCGGAGATAGTCCCCGAGCGTCGCTGGGTCGGAGAACGGCAGCGAACGCGCCTCGAGCGGTGTGCTGAGCCCGGTGCCGCGCTGGTCGAGGAGCAGCACCCGATAGCGGGTCAGCAGCTGTTCGAGCCACCCACCGCGGTTGTCCGGAAAGCCAATCTCGTGGCCGGGACCGCCCTGGAACCACACGATCGCCGGGAGCTTCGGGTCATCCGCGTTCTCGACGGCGACGACCTCACGAGCGTGGACGCCGATCCGCGGCCCGGACGGCACGCTCCAGTCCAGCGGAACCTCGATGCGATGGCCCGTGACCAGCATCCGATCGACAGCGACGCGCGAACCCATCCGCGGATTGTGGCGTCAGGACGCGGGCCCGCGCCGTGGCCTACGGATGGAGGCGGAACTCTCTCCAGAACCCAACCAACGACGCCTCGTCGCCTTCGGGCTCCACGTCCTCGGGGAGCTGCGTGCGCCACGGGAGCATCAGGTCGAACACGACCTCCTGGATCGTCCAGAGGATGTCCATGACCTCGGTGATCTTGACCTGACGGCGGGCGAGGGCCGCCTCCACGGTGGAGAGCGCATCGACGTCGCCGGTCTTCCTGACCGCGCCGCGAGCGAAGATGAATACCTTCTGCGCCCGCTCGGCGACGTCCGGCGGTACTTCCTTGATGCCCTGGAGGTGGGTTTCCTCGCAAAGCTCGATCGCACTGTCCACCCGCTCGACGAGCCGGCGCAGGCGGGTCCGCTCGACGACCTCGCGACGGTGCCTGCGGCGGGCGGCGTGCACTTCTTCAGTGGCGCTCTCGATGAGAAGCCCCGGGTCGACTACCTGACTACGCTCCAGTACCTCGGGTTCTCTTATCACGTTCCCTAGCCTACCGGGTGGGGTCATTGACATCAACAGCACATTTAGGGTGAGATTGATGCATGGACCGCATCAATGCCGACCTTCTACGCACTTTTGTGGAAGTTGCCAAAGTCGAACACCTCAGCCGCGCGGCCGAAGCGCTGCAAGCTGATCAATCAACCGTCTCTCGAAAAGTTGCCCGGCTGGAGCAGGAGGTGGGGGTGCTGCTCTTCGAAAGGATCGGCCGGAACATCCGCCTCACCCAGGCCGGGCGACGCCTGGTCGGACGCGCCGAGCGCATTCTCGATGACCTCCGCGACGCCATCGCTGAAGCCGAGGGCGCCGTGGCGGCCGAGAGCGGTCGTGTCTGCGTCGCCTTCCTCCACACGGTCGGGGCCCGCTGGCTGCCGGAGCGGCTGGCGCGCTTCCTCGAGAGCTATCCGGCGGTTCGCTTCACCCTCGAGGAGGGAACGACGGCGGAGGTGATGAGCGGGGTCCTCGGCGGCGACTACGATCTCGGGATCCTCGGGCCGCCGCCGACTGGCGTCGTCGACCTCGAGATCCATCCCCTCTTCCGCGAGCGCGTCGCGGTGGTGGTCCCCGCCAACCACCGGCTCGTCGGCCGGAGCTCCTGCACACTCGAGGACGTCGCCGGCGAGCCGCTGATCCTGCCCCGGTCCCGAAGCGGTCTCCGCCGGGTGATCGACGCGGCCTTCGCGGCCCAGGGGCTGACCACCCACGTGGCCTATGAGGGAGACGATTTCACGATCGTCCAAGGCCTGGTTGAAGCCGGCCTGGGAACGACCCTGATGCCGATGCCACTCCCGGTCCCGAGCACCCGGGTGGCGGTGATCCCGCTTCGCGACCCCCCTATCGCGCGTACCATGGCCCTCTGCTGGGATCGGCGACGGACTCTGCCTCCAGCCGCCAACCTCTTCGCCCAGCGACTCATCGCCGAGGCACGCGACCCATTCGACCTGGCGGTCAGCGCCTGACCGTCACCCTCACAGCACTTCACCCATGACCATCGCAGCCGTCCTGATCGTGATCGCCGTGGTTCTGGCCGCCGCCGGAGCGGTTGCCCTCTTCAGCGCACGGCGCGGAGCCCAGGAAAGCTCGCAGGCACCGCTGGTGAGCCAGAGCCTCGCCGACGCCAATCAGTACGCGTCCGCGTTGATCGCCGAGGCGCGCACCTCGGCCCTGCACGCGCACGAGGCCGCGATGGAAGAGGTCAAGGAGCGGCTCGCCGCAGTCGAAGGGCGGGAGCTGGTCATCGCCGAGCGCCACAAGCACCTCCGCGAGCGCCGGGAGATCTTCGACGACCGCCGCTTCGCGTACCGCAAACGCCGCGATGAGATCGAGGAACGGCGCGTGGGTGTCGCCGAGCAGGGCGGCCAGGTCGGTGAGATGCTCCGCTCCAAGGCCGCGCTCGACCACGACGCCGCCGCGCTGCTCGTGCTCGACAGGATCCAATCCGAGCTGGTGGCCGAGCGCGCCGCCCTCGTCGAGGCGACGGTGGCGGAGATCGTCGGCGACCGCGTCGAGACCAGCGCCAACAACCGGATCGTGCAGGCCGTCGAGCGGCAGGACGAGTCGAACGTTGACAACGCCCCGAGGATGTCGCCGCTCTCGCTCGAAGGGCTCGACGAGCATGGCCGCGAACGGGTGCTCTCGGCGCTGGCCGTCATCGCGGATCAGACCGGTGCCGAGCTCGGCATCGACACCGAGAAGCAGCAGGCGACGCTCCGGACCGTGGATCCGATCGGGCGCGAGATCGCGCGCCAGGCCGCGCTGGAGGTCGTCGACCGGCGGATGCAGGCGACCGAGGTTCCCTCGCTGATCCAGCGAGCCCGCAAGACCACACAGCGCCGTGTCGTCGAGGTTGGCGAGCGGGCACTCTGGAAGATGCAGATCGAAGGCCGTCCCGAGCTTGCCGAACTCGTCGGCACGCTCCATCACCGCTTCTCGTACGGTCAGAACGCGCTCCTGCACTGCGAGGAGACCGGCCATCTCTGCGGTGTGCTGGCCGCCGAGCTCGGCCTGCCGCAGAGCCTCGCCAGGGAGGCGGGCATGCTCCACGACATCGGCAAGGCTGTGGACCACGACGTCGAGGGGGTGCACGCGCTCATCGGCGGCGAGCTGCTCCGGGTGCTCGGGGTCGACGCCGGCATCGTCCACGCAGTCAAGGCCCACCACTTCGACGAGGAACCTTCGACGGACCTCGCGATGCTGACGATCTGTGCAGATGCGATCTCGGCCTCGCGCCCCGGCGCGCGCCGCGACACCCTGGCGACCTACCTGCTCCGCCTCGAACAGCTGCAGACGATCGCGACCCGGCACGGCGGCGTCGACCGCGCGTTCCCCCTTCAGGCCGGAAGGGAGCTCCGTGTGTTCGTCAAGGCATCACAGGTCAAGGACACCGACATGCCCCCCTTGACCAGCGAGATCGCTCGCGAGATCGAGTCCGAGATGCAGTATCCCGGGGTCATCAAGGTGACGGTGATCCGTGAGACCACCGCCACCGCCACGGCTCCTGCCCAGCTCGTGCCCGTACGCGCCGCGGTGGCGGAGCACGCCGGAGGACGTCAGGACGCGGCGGTGGACGAAGTGCCCGACGGCGACGAGGAATCCACCTCAGACGACGACTGAGCGGCGCCCGTCGCGGGGCGGCGAAGGTGCTCGGTGACGACCCGGGCGGTCTCGGCCGGGCGCTCGTGAAAGAAGAGATGCCCGCATCCCTCGAACGGACGCAGCAGCGCTCCGGGGATCCTGGCGGCGAGGATGCGCGCATTCTCGAACGGGGTGACAACGTCCTCGGTGCCGTGCATCACGAGCGTTGGAACGGTGACGTTCGCGAGGTGCGCAAACGAGTCATCCGGCAGCCACATCGCGTTGAACTGGGCGGAGAACACGCGCGGGCGCACCGGGTGGAGCCCTCGTTCACGAATCTGCGCCTCGATGAACTCCGGGTGCGTGCGCTGAAAGAGTTGCGAGTACAGCACCGTGCATGCGATCCGATAGGCGTCCTCGGGGGTTCGGGCCCCCTTGCCGAGCAGGGCCGCCTGGTCCTCGGGTTTGGCATCGACGCCGTCGTTGCCCCCCGGCGCCGTGGCCGCGAGAACAAGGCCGGCAACGCGAGCGGGGTGATCGACCACCAGGTGTTGCGCCACCAGGCCGCCCATCGAGGCGCCGAAGACGGCGGCGGCCCCCACGCCGGCGACGTCGAGGACCGCCACCGCGTCGAGCGCCATTGCGGTCAGCGTCGTGTTGGCGGCACCCTCGGACTCGCCGATCCCGCGGGGATCGAAGGTGATCACGCGGTGGGCTCTGGCCAGGTCGGTGAGGATCGGATCGAACGCCGACCTGCCCGCGCCGAGTCCCGGGATGAGCAGGAGCGGGTCGCCGTCGCCCGTGACATGGACCGACAGCGCGTGGCCGCCGGCGGTTCGCGCGGTGAGCTGGGTTGCTGCCACGTGCCCACCATAGCGGCACGCACGTGTCGCACCATGCACGCTGCCGTGCCCCGATTCTTCGTCGAACCCGACCAGGTCGCCAACGGCCGCGCCACCCTGACCGGACCCGATGCGAATCACCTCTCGCGCGCGCTTCGCGCTCAGGTGGGCGAGACCGTGGTGATCGTCGAAGCCGGCAGGATGGAACATGGCCTGCGGCTCGACGACGTGACTCCGTCGCGGGTGAGCGGAGCGATCGTCTGGAGCAGGCCCGTGGACGGTGAACCCCGGCTCGCCGTGCATGTGCTCCAGGCGGTGCCGGCGCAGGCCATGGACGCGACCGTCGAGGCGCTCACCGAGGCCGGGGCCGCTTCGATCCGGCCCGTGCTCACCCACCGGACGGTCTCGCGTCCGGATCCGTCGCGGGTGGTGCACCGCCTGGAGCGCTGGCGCCTGATCGCCCGCGAGGCCGCCCAGCTCGCCGGCCGCGCGGCGCCGCCGAAGGTGCACTCGATCCTTCCGCTGCATGAAGCGCTGAATGGATTGCCCCCCAGCACGCGAATCCTCGCCTGCGTGATCCGCCGGGATGCCGCGCCCATCCTGAGCGCGGTACCGAAGCCCCCGGCGGATGTCGCCCTGGTCATCGGCCCCGAGGGCGGCCTCGACGCCGCGGACCTCGGCCTCCTCGACGGCTCCGGTGCCGTCAGCGTGCATCTGGGGTCGCGCACCTTCCCGAGCCGGCTCGCCGGGGCGGTGGCCACGTCGCTGCTTCTGGCCGGCGCGGGCGACCTCGATGCCGCCGCGACTCCCCCGCCGCCGGCATGACCGCACCCGTGGATCGCCCGCTTCGGGTCGCGCTCACCGTGCTGGGTTGCAAGGTGAACTTCGCGGAGATGGCGGACCTCGCAGGCAGGCTCGCGGCGGGCGGGTGCGAGGTTGTGCCGGAGAGCGAGACAGCAGACGTCCGTGTGCTCAACTCCTGCACGGTCACGGCCCAGGCAGATGCCACCACGCGCCAGCGCATCCGACGCCTTCGGCGGATGGATCCCGAGGCGCACCTCGTGCTCACCGGCTGCAGCGTCGACGCCAATCCCGGCGCGTACAACACGGTCAACTCGATCTTCGCCAATCGCGACAAGGACGGCATCGCGGAACACGTTCTCGCGATGTCGCGCCCCGGCGATCAGGCGCACGACGCCCCGGTCATGCGGTCGCGCGCATTCGTCAAGGTGCAGGACGGATGCAACCATCGCTGCACGTACTGCATCGTGTGGCAGGCGCGAGGCGCGTCATCGAGCATCGCCGCGAGCACAGTCCACGATCGCGTCCTCGCCGCGATCAATGCCGGGCACGGAGAGATCGTGCTCTGCGGTGTCGACCTCGGGTCATACGGCCGCGATATCGGCACCGATCTCGCAACGCTGGTGGCATCGCTCCTCGACGTCTGCGGGGACAGGGCGCGCATCCGCCTCAGCAGCATCAACGCGAACGACGTCACCCCGGCGCTGATCGCGCTCAACGCCCACCCGAGGCTGTGCTCGCACTGGCACATGCCGCTCCAGAGCGGGAGCGATCGCGTCCTGCGCGCGATGCATCGCGGCTATCGCCGGGCCCAGTATGTTCGTGTGGCACGCGCGCTCCGCGAGGTACATCCCACGACCGAATTCACCACCGACATCATGGTCGGTTTCCCCGGCGAGACCGAGGACGACCACGCGGCAACCCTGTCACTGGTCGACGAGGTGGGCTTCCTGCAGGGTCACGTCTTTCGCTGGTCTGCGCGACCGGGGACGCCGGCATCGGCAGTCGATGACAGGGTTGATGACCCCACCGCCCGCCGGCGCAGCGCGGAGATGCGACGGGCCACGCGGCGCTCGGGAGCGCTGTCGCTTGCGGCCGCATGTGGGCGCGTGCACGAGGTCGTCTGGGACGCGGTGGAGGGGCACGCGGCGCACGGTCTCACCGCCGGATACCACGAGGTCGTCATTGAGTGCGGAGCGGGGGTTCGCCAGGGTGGCCTGAGCCTTGTTCGAGCGGAGACCGTCGAAGGAGACCACCTGCGCTGTACCCTGCTGCGCTCATGAGCGATTGCATCTTCTGCGCCATTGCGGCACACGAGCTTCCCGCCACGTTCGTTCGCGAGGACGACGAGGTGCTGGCCATCCGCGATGTGAATCCGCAGGCGCCGGTCCACATCCTGGTGCTGCCCCGCGAGCACATCGAATCGGTGGCCGAGTTGACGCCTGCCCAGAACGGCCTGTGGGGCCGCATGCTCCATGTCGCGCAATCCATCGCGGAGGACGAAGGGATCTACGAGGCCGGGTTCCGGCTGGTCATCAACACGGGAAAGAACGGCGGCCAGACCGTCGGCCACCTGCACGTCCACCTTCTTGGCGGGCGCCAGATGACCTGGCCGCCCGGCTGAGGAGGGCCGGCAGGCAGGCTCAGCCGCGGAAGGCGTCGCGCAGCGAGTCGAAGAACCCCTTCTTCACCTCGGCGGGCTTTCCCTCGCGGCCTTCAAGCTGCTCGTAGAGCGCGCGATCCTGGTGCGTGAGATGGCTCGGAACGACCACGCGCACGACGCAGATCAGGTCACCCCGGCGCCCGGTTCGGACGTGCGGGACGCCCAGTCCGTGCAGCTTGAGCTGACGTCCGGGCTGGGTGCCGGCGGGTACGTCGACCGGATGCTCGCCGTCCACGGTGGTGATGGTGATGGTGTCGCCGAGCACGGCCTGCGGCACGGAGACCGGGAGCTCGTAGAGCAGGTCCTGACCACGTCTGACCAGGTTCGGGTGCGGCCGCACACGGAAACCCAGGTAGAGGTCCCCGGCGGGACCGCCGCGAGGACCCGGCTCGCCCTCGCCGGTCAAGCGCAGGGTGACGTCATCGTCGACGCCCGCGGGGATCGTGACCTCGACGGTGTGGCGCCCCTGGATGCGCCCCTGGCCCCGGCACACGGGACACGGATCGGGAATCACCTGGCCCTCGCCGTGACACGTCGGGCACGGGGTGACACTGGCCACCTGCCCGAAGATCGACTGCATCGTCCTGCGCACCTGTCCGCTGCCCTGACACGTGGCGCACTGGGTCGCTGAGGTGCCGGGCTTCGCACCCGAGCCGTTGCACTCGGTGCACTGGGTCGCGCGGGGCACCTCGACCGTGCGCTTGGCGCCGAACACCGCCTCCTCGAAGGTGATCTCGATGTTCATGCGCAGGTCGTCGCCACGCTGAGGTCCGGTGTGGGCGCGCCGCCGGCCGCCTCCCCCAAAGAACATGTCGAACAGATCGAAGGCGGAGTCGAACGAGAAGTTGCCGAAATCGGGCTGCGCTCCGTCGGCGACGTGGCCGAAGGCGTCGTAGCGCTGGCGCTTCTGGGGATCGCTCAGCACCGAGTACGCCTCGCCGACCTCCTTGAACTGCTCCTCGGCGCCCTTGTCACCGTTGTTCCGATCCGGGTGGTACTGCATGGCGAGCTTGCGGTACGCCGCCTTCAGCTGCTCGGGGGTCGCGTTGCGGGCGACGCCGAGCACCTCGTAGTAGTCGCGCTTGACCGTCGCCATCGCTCAGTTCCCGGAGGTGGGGTTGCGAGGCCGCACGACGCGCACGATCGCGGGGCGGAGCAGACGGTCGTGGAGCCGGTAGCCGGGGACCAGCTCGGCCACGACGGTGTCCTCGTCCACGTCATCCAACTCCTCGGCCGCGATCGCATCGTGGATCGAGGGGTCGAAACGCTCGCCGACAGCCGGCACCGGCACCACCCCGATGCGCTCGAGCGCGGTCTCGAACTCGCGCACGACGAGCTGGAGGCCGCTCACGAAGAAATCCTCCGCGCCGGCCTCGCCGGCGTGCTCGACCGCCCTGCGCAGGTTGTCGAGCACGGGGAGCAACGCCAGCGCGGCGTCCTCGCTCTCGTAGCGGCGCACGTCCGCGATCTCCTGGGCCTTGCGTCGCTTGAAGTTCTCGAAGTCGGCGGCAAGGCGCAGATACCGCGCATCACGTTCGTCGGGCGCATCCGCGGCCGTCTCGTTGGGCACGGGCTCCGCTTCGGAGCGTGCGCCGGCGATGTCCTGTTCGTCCGTCGTCATGCGGTCACTATGCCCACGGTCAGCTCAAAGCACGCCCGACGGCGCGTCCGACCCGCTGCGCCACGTAGCGCACCCGGGGACCGACCTGCGCGTAGGCCATGCGTGTGGAGCCGAGCACCCCGATGGTGCCCCGGCGTTCCGCCCCGGCCCGGTAGGTGGTCAGCACCAGGCTGCACCGGGACAATCCGGCCATCCCGCTCTCGCGGCCGATCATGATCTGGATGCCGTGATCGAGATCGGCGGCGCTGATCAACGCGGCGAGCATCCGCTCCTCCTCCACCACCTCGATGACCTGCTGGAGCAACTCGACATCGCCGAACTCGGGTTGGTGCAGAAGGTTGCGAACGCCGTCGTGGAGGATGAGCGTGTCCTGCTGGGCATCGCAGACGATCATGAAGGCGATGATCTGCGTGAGCAGGTCGTGCTCCAGGGCGGCGTGCGCGCCGACCGACTGGGGCAGCCGTGACATCCCCGCGGCGTTCAGGCCGACGACGACCGCGTTGAGACGCGCGGCGATGGCGCTCAGCACCGTCTGGTCGGTCGGCGACGTGAGATTCAGCGCCTGCTGGCGGACGAGGTTGCCCTCGAGCACCAGGACGAGCAGCGCCTGCGCGTCGTTGAGCTTCACGAGGTCGAGGTGCTTGACGCGGACGCCCAGGGCCCGTGGCGCGGTGACCAGGCTGACGGCGTCGGCGGCCTGGGCCAGCGCGGTTGCGGCGATCTCGAGAATGTCCTCGACGCCGGTCGGCATCACCGTGAAGAATGGGTCCACCTGGCGACGCACCGCGGGCGGAACGTCCTCCTCGTCCATGAGGAAGTCGACGTAGTACCGGTAGCCGAGGTCGGAGGGGACGCGGCCCGCCGAGGTGTGCGGCTGGATCAGGTAGCCGACCTCGCTCAGGGTGGCCAGCTCGTTGCGGATGGTCGCCGACGACCACGTTGCGAGATGGACGGCAAGCGACGCCGACCCCACCGGAACGCCCGTGCGGGTGTAATCCGCGACGACGGCCTTGAGGATCTGTTGCTTGCGCTGGTCGAGCGGGACTGGATGTTGCACGTCTGGCCAGGTGTGACGGTGCGGCCGCCGGTTTACCGGCGCTTTAGCACTCGTCAGGGTTGAGTGCTAAGGGTACCAGCTACGCCGCCCGGTCGCCCACGAGCCGGAGCGTGACCTGGTTGAGGACCGCCTCGCCCCGAGCCGTCGCTCGAACCCGATCGCCGTCGATCGCGATGAGCCCCAGACCCTCGAGGGCGCGGGCTTCCTCGAGGGTCGAGGCGGCGATGCGGACGCCCTCGCGGAGGCGCAGCCCGAGCATCACCCGCTCCTGCTCCCGCATCTCGATACCCACCGGCTCGGACCCGGCAACCGGGATCCCCCCGGCTCGGATCGCGCGTCCAAACGCCGTGATTCCCCGTCCATGCCAGTAGCGCACCGAGACGGCACCGGCCTCGACGTCGAGCCCCACCGCCGTCGCCGCCGCCGCCGGGAGGTGACCGTGCGCACCGACGCCGGCCGCCACGTAATACCCGTTGCGCCAGTAGACGAGGTTGTGGCGGCACTCCTCGCCCGCGAGCGCGAAGTTGCTCACCTCGTACTGCACATAACCGGCGCGCTCGAGCAGCTCGACGGCGATGCGATGCTGGCGCATCGAGCGCACACCGTCGACGGGCCTGACCATTCCGCGGCGCACCTGTGTGTGCAGCGGCGTGCCGGGCTCGACGGTCAGCTCGTAGCACGAGATGTGGGTCGGGCCCGCGGCGGCGACGCGTTCCAGGGTGCGCCGCCAGCGGGCGTCGCCCAGACCCTGGAACCGCGTAGATGAGGTCGCAGTTGATCGAGGTGAAGCCCGCATCGCGCACCTCGGCGATGGCGGCAAGAGCACGGTCGGCGTCGTGAACCCGACCGAGGAAACGCAGCGTGTCGGCTTCGAGGCTCTGCACGCCGATGCTGACGCGGTTCACCCCCGCCGCCTTCCACACCCGCGCCCGTCCTGAGTTGATGCTCGACGGATTCGCCTCCATGGTCACCTCGGCGCCGGCCGCCACCGAGAAGGTGCTCCGCACCGTCGTCACGAGCCGTGCGAGCAGCTCGGGCTCGACCAAGGACGGTGTGCCGCCCCCGATGAAGACCGTGTCGAGGGTCAGCCGGCCGAGGCGCTCGCCGAGGCGGCGAACCTCCGCCTCCAGCGCTTCCATGTACGCATCTGACCCGGTCGAGCCGGCAACGCTCGTGAAGTCGCAGTACTCGCATTTCCGCTCGCAGAACGGGATGTGCAGGTAGAGCGAGCGCACGTCCGCGAAGGCTGCGTTCAGGGCGCCGGGTCCTTCGCCTGTGCATCGCGCGCCGACGCGTCGTCCATCTTGTCGACGATCGATTTCGAGGTCTGCCGTGCTTCCTCCGGCTGCGCCTTCATCTTCGGCGCGCGTGGCGCGCGTGGCGTCCGTGGGGGCGGCCGCCTGCGCATGAACTTGTACAGCGGCGGATACAGGTAGAAGGTTGCGACGAAGCTGAGGATGTCGATCACGATGAGCCCGGCCACGGCGGTCGGCGTCGCGACGGTGGAGGCGCTGCTCTTGGACGAGACGAAGCCGCCGATCAGATATGTCAGCGCGACGAACAGGGCCAGCCAGACGAAGTACTGCATGATGCCGGACATCACCAACTCCATGAAGCGGAGCGAGCGGGGCTCCTTGGTGATGAGCTTCGCCAGCGGGGCAGCGACAAGCGCGGAGGCCACCGGGACCAGCGGGTTGTAGCTGACCCCGAGCACGTAGAGCCCGAAGGCAGGCTTGGGGTCGGCGAGCGTGAAGAAGGCGAGCGATCCGACAGCCACCTCAGCCGCCGCAAGCAGTCCGACCAGGATCAGATACGAGCGCTTGGCCCACGGCACGAACGGCTCGTCGACGGGCCGGCCACGCGCCGCCGTGCCCTTGCCGACCAGGCGCGGCTTTGACGCCGGCTGCTGTTTCCCGTTCGACTGCTGTTTGCCGTCGCCCTTCTCCTTGACCTGAGCGGTCTGCCGGGCGAGCGACACCTCGGCGCGGGCGGACCGTTCGACGGCGTCGGGACGCCGGCGGGGACGCTTGCGGGGTGGGTTGGGCCGGGGCATCAGGTGTCCACCTACTCCTCGTCCATCTTGAGCACAGCCATGAATGCCTCCTGCGGAATCTCCACGTTGCCCACCCGTTTCATGCGGCGCTTGCCTTCACGCTGCTTCTCGAGCAGCTTGCGCTTCCGTGTGATGTCCCCGCCGTAGCACTTGGCGAGCACGTCCTTGCGCATGGCGGAGACAGTCTCACGGGCGACGATCTTGCCACCGATCGCCGCCTGTATGGGCACCTCGAAGAGCTGACGGGGGATCAGCTTGCGGAGTCGCTCAGCCAGCTTGCGGCCGTGGGCGTTGGCGCGATCCCGGTGGACGATCATGCTCAGCGCGTCCACACGCTGCCCGCCGACGAGGATGTCGAGCTTGACCAGTGACTCCGCGCGGAACCCGATGATCTCGTAGTCCAGCGACGCGTATCCGCGACTGCGCGACTTCAACTGGTCGTAGAAGTCGTGGATGATCTCGCCGAGGGGAAGATCGTAGGTCAGCGCGACGCGGTCCCCGGGCTGGTAGTCCATGTGCTGGAACTCGCCCCGGCGCTCCTGGCACAGTTCCATGATCGCGCCGACATACCCGCTCGGGACGATGATCGTCGCCTTGGTCCGCGGCTCCTCGATCGCATCGATGGCCGAAGCGTCGGGCAGCATCTCCGGGTTGTCGATCGCGATCACCTCGCCGGAGCGCAGGCGCACCCGGTATTCCACGGTCGGAGCGGTGGTGATCAACGAGAGGTTGAACTCGCGCTCGAGTCGCTCCTGCACGATTTCCATGTGGAGCAGACCCAGGAAGCCGCAGCGGAACCCAAAGCCGAGCGCCGCCGACGATTCGGGTTCGAAGATCAGCGACGCGTCGTTGAGGTTGAGCCGCTGCAGTGCCTCCTTGAGGTCGGTGACGTCGTCGGAGTCGACGGGGAAGATGCCCGCGTACACCATCGGCGTGACCGCCCGATATCCCGGGAGCGGATGCGTCGTGGGATGCGCGGCATCGGTCACGGTGTCGCCGACCTTGCTGTCACGGACGTTCTTGATCGAGGCGATGAAGTAGCCGACCTCACCGCAGAGCAGCTCATCGACCGGGGACATCGCCGGTGCGAAGACTCCGACCTCGTCGACGACGAACTCGCTCTTGTTGTTCATCATGCGGATGCGCATGCCCGCGGCGATGCGGCCGTCCACGATGCGCACGTAGACGACGACACCGCGGTAGGCGTCGTACTTCGCGTCGAAGATGAGTGCTCGCAACGATCCGGCGCGATCACCCTTGGGAGCCGGCACGCGCTTGACGATCGCCTCGAGCACCAGGTCGATGCCGATACCCTGGCGTGCGCTGGTGAGGATGGCATCGTGCGCGGGGATGCCGATGACCTCCTCGATCTCGCGGCGGACGAGTTCGGCGTCAGCATTGGCGAGGTCGATCTTGTTGATCACCGGGATCACTTCGAGGTGGTTCTCGATCGCCTGGTACACATTGGCGAGCGTCTGCGCCTCAACGCCCTGCGTGGCATCGACCACCAGCAACGCGCCCTCGCACGCTGCCAGCGACCGCGACACCTCGTATGCAAAGTCGACGTGCCCTGGCGTGTCGATGAGATTCAGCTCATAGGTGATGCCGTCGGATGCCGTGTAGGCGAGACGGACCGCCTGGGCCTTGATGGTGATGCCGCGCTCGCGTTCGAGGTCGAGCTGATCGAGCACCTGGTCCTGCATGTCGCGCATCGCCACAGTCCCGGTCGCCTCGAGCAGCCGATCGGCAAGCGTTGACTTGCCATGATCGATGTGCGCGATGATGCTGAAGTTGCGGATCCGGTCAAGACGCATGCGGTGCGGAGGGATTCCTAGTCTTGGAGCGCGCCGTCGCCGTCGTGCGCGGTGCGCAGAATCTCCGCAAGATCGGTCAGCCCGCGCCTGCTCCCCGAGAGTCCTGGCTTGACTCGATGCGCGAGCACCATCGGCGCCACGTGCTCAACGTCGTCGATCCCCACCGCAGCGCGGTCCTCGTGCGCTGCGAGCGCCTGCGCCGCCTTTCGGGTGACGATGTCGGCGCGGTGGCCGTCCACCTCGAGCTCGATGCTGAGGGCGGCGATGGCCACCAGGATGTTGCGATCGACCACAACGTCGGAGAGCACCGACATCGCCCGCGCGATCCGATCCGCCTCCGCGTGCTCGGCGGGTTCGAAACGCGCGGCGAACGCGGTGGCGTCCTCCTCGAACGCCTCGCGCCGCTCGACGATCTCGACCCGCTGGCGAACGTCTCGAATGCCTTCGACGTCAACGCATAGCCCGAAACGGTCGAGCAGCTGCGGACGCAGCTCGCCCTCCTCCGGGTTCATGGTGCCGACGAGGATGAAACGCGATGGATGGGACACCGACACTCCCTCGCGCTCGACGGTGTTCTGACCCATCGCGGCCGCATCGAGGAGCACGTCGACGATGTGATCGTCGAGGAGGTTCACCTCGTCGACGTAGAGGATGTTGCGGTTCGCCTCGGCGAGCACGCCCGGCTCGAATTCCTTCTCTCCGCGTTTGATCGCGGCCTCGATGTCGATGGCGCCGACCACACGGTCCTCGGACGCGTTGATGGGCAGCTCCACGACGCGCATCCGGCGTCGAGCGCGCGGCAGCGTCTCCCCACCCTCCACTCGCTCGGTGCACTCGCCGCATTGCAGATCCGCGTCATCAGGTGGGCATCCATAGCGGCAATCGGCCACAACGTCAAGCCCTGGCAGGAGTTTCGTCAACGAGCGCACGGCGGTTGATTTCGCCGTCCCTTTCTCGCCGCGAATGAGAACGCCGCCGATCGCGGGGTTGATCGCGTTGAGAATGAGCGCCTGTTTCATGAGGTCCTGTCCCACGATCGCCGTGAACGGGAACACGCTTCTGCCTGTCTGCATCACGGTCATTGTGCCATGCGACCTCGCAGCGTCTTCTCGACCCCCTCGACGATCGCCCCCTGGGAGAGATCGTAGAGGCCGAGATATTCACCCCCGGCGCGGTCGGCGAGGTCGCGGCAGGCATTGAATCCATATCCGCCGAAGAGCGGGGGGCGGCTGTGGGCCCCGACCCGGGGCATCGGTCGCGTCGTGTGATCGCGCGCCGAATCGATGACCAGCATATGCACGCCGTCTGTGCCGAGCTGTTCCGCGACGCGTTGCGCCTCGACCAGCGGTTCCTCACCGAAGAGCGAGATGTTGCCCCGTCCATCGCTGATCAGCACCATCAGCGGATAGACGCTGGGGTCGCGCAAGCGCTCGGTCCGCACGATCCGGAGCCCGGCGACGAGCCCGTGTGTCAGCGGTGTCGTGCCCCCGACCGTGAGGCGCTGCATGCGTTGCTCCGCCAGGTCCACCGACGATGTGGGCTGGAGGACGACCCGCGCCGCTCGACCGGAGAAGACGACCAGCGACACCTTGTCGCGACGCAGGTACGCGTCGCGGAGCAGCGACAGCACCGCACCTTTGGTGGCCTGCATCCGCTGCTCGGCGTCCATCGACGCGCTGGCGTCGACGACGAACACGATCAGCGTGCCGGTCCGGCGGCGGCGCACCTTCTGGCGAAGATCCTGGCGTTCGAGGTGGAGGGCGGGGCCGACCCTGCCCGCGGGTTCCTCGGCGCGGCGCCGGACCTGGTGGGGGGCCGCGGCGCGCATGGTGGCGTCGAACGCGATATCGGTGGTCTTCTCCGTCTGCGTCGCCCGAACGTAGCGGCCCCGCTTGTCGCTGCTCTGGGATGAGCTTCGCTTGCCGGTGGTGGCCCGGCTGCGGCGGTCGCGGGGCAGGGCGATCTTGCGTACCGGGAAGATCTCACCCTCGAAGAGCTGCTCGGCGCTCCGCCGGGTCACGGCCTGGGTGGCCTGCTCGCTCCCCTGGACCTGGCCCGGGCTCTCGCCTTCCTCGCCGCTCCCGGAATCGTCCGGCGGCTGGTCCCCCGCCTCCGTGGTCTGCTCGGAGACGACCGCCGCCTCGGCTTCCTGGGCGATCTCCTCGAATCGCTCCCGGGCGCGCTCGGCGGCGGCTCCGCCCGGTTGGGCCACGCCGTCCTGCCGGCTGCGGCGGCGGTGCGCGAGCGCCAGCTCGGCGGCCGTCGTGGCGTCGGCGGTGGTCACCACCAGACGCCCGGCCGCCTCTGCGGGGAGCCCCGCGGCGCGGGCGCGCACCAGCTGCTCGGCCTCGTCCCAGGCACGCACCGTCCGTGCCGCGCTGCTCACCACGATGTCGGCGCGATGCCCGAGCGCACCGGCGTCGATGCACACCAGCGCGATGAACCAGCCGATCGTCGGTGGGATGACCACCTGCGGCAGCAGGCGTTTCGCCTCCTGGATCACCGACTTGAGGTGATCCTCGCTGGTCGCGAACTCACTCTCCAGGCCGGCGCCATCCTCGCTTCTGCGCGAATCGCGCTCCATGATCCGGACCCGCTGATCGAGGTCCCGCAGCCCGGTGATGTCGACGCAGAGACCAAATCGATCCAGCAGTTGCGGGCGAAGCTCCCCCTCCTCGGGATTCATCGTCCCGACCAGGATGAAGCGCGACGGGTGGGAGAACGAGATGCCCTCGCGTTCCACCACGTTCCATCCCATGGCCGCGGCGTCGAGGAGGACGTCGACGATGTGATCGTCGAGGAGGTTGACCTCGTCGACGTAGAGGATCCCGCGATTGGCGTCGGCGAGGAGCCCGGGCTCGAAACGCCGCTCGCCGTGCTTGATCGCCGCCTCGGTGTCGATCGTCCCGACGACGCGATCCTCGGATGCGTTGACCGGCAACTCGACCACCCGCGTGCGCCGGCTCTCGACGGCGGGGGCGACGCCGGTCTCGGCTCGTGCGCGGCAGTCATCGCACCACGCGGCCGGTGCCGCGGGATCGCACCGATAGCGGCATCCGACGATCACGTCGATGTCGGGGAGCAGCCTGGCAAGGGCCCGAACCGCGGTGGACTTGGCGGTCCCCCGCTGACCGCGGATGAGCACGCCGCCGATGCCGGGATTGATGGCGTTGAGGACCAGCGCGGTCTTCATCGCCTCCTGGCCGACCAGAGCGGTGAACGGCATGAGGGAACGGGAGTTCGGCATCGAACCCATTGTGCCAGCGGTGCCGAGCACCGAGCCTGCTACAAAGCCTCGATGCAGAGACCTCTTCGCGTCCTGCTCGAGGCGAGCTGCCTCGGAGACGGCCGCCGGGACGCCGGGATCGGACGCTACGCGCGGCAGCTGATCGAGGCGTTGAGCGCTGCACCGGGTCTCGAGATCACGCCGTCCGTCCCGGCGTCGCCGGCGTGGAGCGAGGCTCGCCCCGCGCGGTTCCTGTGGGCGCAGCCCCACGTGCTGTCTGAGGCCGTCGCCCGCCATCCACACCTGGTCCACGGCCTCGGGGGTGAGCCCGTCATGGGCTTCCCGACCTCGCGCCAGGTGGTGACGCTGCACGACGTCGAGATGTGGCGAGGCGGTCCGGGGTCGGGATCCTCGGGCTCAGCACGCCGCCTGTATGGAGCCCTGCTCGCACCGGTCATCAGGGCGTCAGCCGGGATCATCGCCGTGAGCGGGACCACGCGCACCGAGGCGATCGACCTGCTCGGTCTCGACCCCACTCGGATTCACGTGGTGCCGCACGGGGTCGGCCCGGTGTTCTCATCCCGCCCGAAGCTGCGCGACGCGCGCATCGCAGAGGCTCTGGGACTCGACGAGCCCTTCGTGCTCTGGGTCGGGAGCATGCGGTCGCGCGACCCGCGCAAGGGGCTCGACACGCTCCTCGAGGCGATGGAACGCCTCCCCGGCGGGGGTCCGCCGCTGGCGCTCGTCGGGGCGCTGGGGCCGGAGGCGGACCGTCTGGCGGCTGACGCCTGGAGGCGGCACACCCGGGTGGTCCTGACCGGCCCGGTCGATGACGCCGACCTCGCGTCGCTCTACCGGCAGGCGGCGGTCGTCGTTCTGCCGTCGACCCACGAGGGCTTCGGGCTGACCGCTCTCGAGGCGATGGCGTGCGGCGCGCCGCTGGTCGCGACCACGGTCGGGAATCTTCCTCAGCTCACCCTCGACGTCGCCGTCCTGGTCCCGCCGGGAGACCCCGGTGCCCTCTCCGCAGGCGTCGAATCGGTGCTCACCGAACCGGTCCGCGCCGCCCGCATGCGCCACGCAGGCGTCGATCGAGCGTCGGGCTACACCTGGGAACGAACAGCGGCGATGACCGCGGCGGTGTACGAGGAGGTCGCCCTGCGCAGCCCCTCCCAGCGTCGCTGACGGCTCCGGCCGGCGCCGTTCAGAGATCGGCGGCGATTGCTCGCACCTGCCCCTCATCGAGCTGGACCGACGACGTCAGGTTCGGGTGATCCACGCCGACCGCGATGGGCGATCCCTGACGAACGGCAGCGAGCTGATCGGGTTCGAGGGTGAAGCGCAGATAGTGAGCCGGCACGCTCTCCCCCGCTGGTGACACCGCCTCGGGAAGGCCTCGCACCCGCACCCCCGCGACCTCGATGAAGAGCGTCCCCTCGACACCCTCGAGCCGCGTCGCGGCTGCGGCGAGATCCGCAGGATCCGCGACCTCGACGAACAGCAGGGCGACGAGCTGACCTTGCCCGGGCAGCACGACGTTGAAGGCCGCGATCTCGGCCGCGACCCGATCGGGATCGTCGATCCGCTCCGTCCGAAGCGCCTCCTCGAGGGTCGCGCGGATCGTGTCGCGGCTCTCGAAGACCATGGCGAGGCTCTCGCCCAGGTGGATCCGGCGCAAGCGCTTCAGCTCGGCAACGCGATGGCGCTCGTCCCCGCGGACGAGCTCATAGGCGTCGCCGACGCGGATATCCGCGCGGTCGAGTCCGGCCCTACCGTCCAGCGTCACGAACACCTCCAACAGCCTGAGGATGAGCGACGCCGACTCTGGCAGGTCGGCAATCCGGGCGGCCGACCCGGCGATACCCTACCTGGAAGGTATGATTTCGGCAGCATGGCAGTTGTCGCATTCGACCGCAGCGTCCTCAAGGTCAATCAGGCAATCCTGATGACCGTCATCGTCGCCGGCTACGTGGTCGGGCTCTTCTACCACCCGCTCGCTTGGGCGCTGCCGGTTCTCGCGGTGATGATGCTGGCCGCGGTCGCCTCACCCTCGTTCAACGTGCCTCGCCTGCTCTACCTACGCTGGCTCAAGCCCGCCGGCCTCGTGAAGCCCCGCATCGCCCAGGAGGACCCGGCCCCCCACCGCTTCGCGCAGCTGGTGGGCGGCGTGTTCCTCGCCGCCGCAAGCGTGTTCGTGGTCACCGGGTTGCTGCTGGTGGCGTGGGTGCTGGCCTGGATCGTCGCTGCGCTCGCCTTCCTCAACTTCGCGTTCAACATCTGCGTCGGCTGCATCATGTACGCGCAGCTGGTGCGGATTGGGCTGCTGCCGCTCGCGCGCGAACCGGCGCGATGATCCTGCTGCTCGCGCCCTTGATCGCCGTGGCGGCGATCGCCGGTGCGGCGTTGCTGCTTCGGGTCCAGCGTGGTGGTCAGCGTGAGCTCGTCGGCAGCGTCGTCGAGACCAGCGCCCGCACCCGGCAGCTGCCCTCCATCCTCTATTTCACCGGAGAGGCCTGCACCATCTGCCACACAGCGCAACGGCCCGCCCTGCGCGCGCTCGCCGTCGGGATCAACTCGGCGATCGCGATCCGGGAGATCGATATCGCGGTCGAGCCCGACCTGGCGCGTCGATATCGGGTCATGTCCCTGCCGACAACCATCGTTCTCGACGCGGCCGGCCAGGTGACCGACATCAACGTCGGGTTCGTCACCGGGGAGGTGCTCCGCCGGCAGCTCGTCGATGCCGGGATGCCGGTCGCCGCCTAGCCAACCGGGTACCCTGAGCGGATGGCCGTCACCGAGCGCGCTCCGCGGACACGTGCGCTGGCCCCGTCCGACCTCTTCGCCGTCGATGACCTGCTCAGCGACGACGAGCGCCTGATCCGCGACACCGTCCGGACATTCGTCCGTGAACGCGCGCTGCCGGTGATCCCGGAACACTTCGAAGCCGGGACCTTCCCGCGCGAGCTGATCGCCGGAATCGCCGAGCTCGGTCTGCTCGGCATGCATCTCCACGGCCACGGGTGCGCCGGAACGACGGCAACCGCCTACGGCGTCGCGTGTGAGGAGCTCGAGGCGGGCGACAGCGGTCTGCGCTCCTTCGTGTCCGTCCAGGGGTCGCTGGCGATGTTCCCGATCTCGGCGTATGGCAGCGACGAGCAAAAGGCTCGCTGGCTGCCCGAGATGGCGGCCGGACGCGCGATCGGTTGCTTCGGGCTGACCGAGCCGGACGCGGGATCGGATCCCTCCTCGATGCGGACCTCGGCACGCCGCGACGGCGATGACTGGGTGATCAACGGCACCAAGATGTGGATCACCAACGGCTCGATTGCCGACATCGCCGTTGTGTGGGCGGTGACCGACTCCGGTGTCCGCGGTTTCCTCATTGAACGCGGCACACGCGGCTTCACCACCTCGGATGTGCACAACAAGCTGTCACTGCGGGCGTCGGTAACCTCGGAGCTGTCGTTCAACTCGGTGCGCGTGCCGGACAGTGCGGTCCTCCCCGGGGTGAGCGGCATGCGCGGCCCGCTCTCGTGCCTCAACGAGGCGCGTTTCGGCATCGGCTGGGGGACCATGGGTGCAGCCCGCGCCTGCTTCGAATCCGCCCTCGAGTACAGCAAGACGCGCCGCGCCTTCGGCAAGCCCATCGGGGCGATGCAACTGACACAGCAGAAGCTCGCGGACATGGCGACCGCGATCGTCCAGGGACGCCTGCTCGCGCACCGGCTCGGCACGCTCAAGGACCAGGGTCGGCTGCATCCGGTGCAGGTGTCGATCACCAAGCGTGCCAACGTCCGCGCCGCACTCGACATTGCGCGGAGCGCGCGCACGATCCTCGGAGCGAACGGCATCACGCTCGAATACCCGGTCGCGCGGCACATGGCCAACCTGGAATCGGTGCTCACCTACGAGGGCACCGAGGAAGTGCACACACTCATCATCGGCAAGGAACTCACCGGCGAGAACGCCTTCGGCTGACGGTCAGGCGGCGTCGTCCCAGCTCTCGGTCTCTCGAAACGAATGGTGGCCGCGGCGGGCGACGATCAGGTGATCGAGCACCGGGACGCCGAGGAGCGCGCCGGCGCTCCGCAGCGCTGCGGTGACCACCCGGTCGGCACGGCTCGGCGCCGGATCGCCGCTCGGATGGTTGTGGCCGATAATGACAGCAACCGCGTCGCTGCGAAGCGCCGGCCCGAAGACGTCGCGCGGTTGCAGGCGCGACGCGTTGATGGTCCCGACGGCGACCGTCTCGAGCCTGATGGGGCGGTGGCGAGCGTCGAGAAGGAGTACCACCACCTGCTCGCGTCGCGCGCGCCGCAACCCGTCGAGCATGAGCAGCGCGTCGCGCGGAGACCCGATCGCCGGGCGGTCATCGTCGGTCCAGCGCTCGGCAAGCTCCCACATGGCGGCGAGGCGCTCCGCCCGCTCTCGCGGCACACCGTGCTCGCGCATCAGCCCGGCGGCGTCCAGGGCGCGCCGCTCCCACCACGGGATGCGCGCGACGCGATTCGCGACGGCGCTCAGCTCAACTGCCGGCGATGCGCCTCCCAGCGCCCGGGCCAGCAGTTCCGCCTCTCCGCTTCGACCATCGGCTTCGCTCTGCACTGATCCAGTGTACCACAAAGCCGTGTAGTTGTCAGCGCAAGGTTCAGGACCTGGTCAGGAGCATTCCCACGACGAAGATGACCACGATCACGGCGCCGGCAACGGCGACCGGTATCCACCCACCGCCGGACCCGAGCAGCGAAGGGCCCGACGCCACCTTGGGAACAAGCGGAGGCGGCGCGTCGACGATATCCGCCGGCGCTTCGACCGCGATCAGCCGCACCCGTCCGGGCGCGTCCTCCGGCAGCTCAGCGGGGTCGAGCAGTGCCGGCGCAACTGCGACGCTGCGCCGGCGGCGCGGGGAGCGGATCTCAGACACCACGCTCACCCTCGGCGATGAGCGCGGCAAGCACTTCGTCCGCGAACGAACGGTACGCCGCGGCGGCTTCCGACGACGGCGCCATCACCGTCACGGGTTCGCCGGCCAGGGCTAACTCCTGGAGCCGCACGGTCACCTTGATGATGGTGTTGAAGACACGCAGGTTGGGAATGGCACGCAATCCCTCGAGAAGATCCCGCGAGAATCGGGTTCGCATCACCACGAAGGTCGGCAGCAGCCCGAGCACGCGCAGGTCCGGATTCAACTCCTGGCGCACGTGGTGCACGGAACGGAGCGTCTCCTTGAGTCCCTTCACGGCGTATCCCGACATCTGCATGGGAATCACGATGTAGTCCGTGGCGGCCAGGACGCTGATGGTGTGAAAGGCAAAGCTCGGCGGCGTGTCGAACAGGATGAAGTCGTAGTCGCGGCAGTCGCGATCGAGCGCCCGGCGCAGGCGTGTCTCGGCGTCGAGCGTGGTCGGCAACCCCGCCTCGACGGCACTCAGGTCCGGGTTCGCCGGCAGGAGGTGCAGGCCCGCCCACTTGGTGCGGACGATGAGCTCGTCGACCGACTGGTCGGGCTCCAGGATCGCATCAGCAACCGTGTGCGTGAGCGAGTAGGGATTGAACCCGAGGCCGGACGTGAGATTGGATTGCGGATCCATGTCGACCGCAAGCACGCGCCGACCGCGTTCCGCGAACACAGCCGCCAGCGAGGCGCAGGTGGTTGTCTTTCCCACCCCGCCTTTTCCGGAGATACAGGCGATCGAAACAGCCACCGCGACCGGTTAGTCTAGTGCAGGCCGCCGCAACCGGCACATGAAAGTGGGCATGGCGTCGGCAGGAACGGTCAGCTCGGCGCCACCCGCACTGTCGGGCGCACCGCAGGTGCCGCCGCCATGTCGTCCTCCCAGGCGCGGTTGAGACGCCGCTGGATGATTGTCATGAGAATCAGGCCGCCCGCGACCGGGAGCAGCATCCAGAAGATCACCCGTGTCGGGCGCAGCTGCACATCGGTGGTGAGCAGCATCCGATCCTCAACGATGCGCACGCGCTCGAGGGTCATCACGGCCGCGACCGCGCTGAAGGGCAGCAACAGCTCGAGATACGGAATCAGGAGGAATCCGCCGAGCAGTGCGTACGCCTGGAGCACGCTGAAGTGCGGGTCGAATGGGAGGGTGACATTGGCGACCGCGAGCACGATCCGCACCGCACCGGCGACGCTGACCAGCCAGCCGATTGCCCACGGAATGGTCACGGCCGCGGTGGAACGTCCGGGAATGACGTGCATGCGCGTATCGAAGTTGCCCACCTCGCGATTGATGCGGTGGTGCCACACGAGGCTGTAGATCCCGAGCGTGACGAGCGACAGCACGACGATCGCGAGCGTCGAGCGGCGTTTGCCGGCCGGGCCGAACGACGCGACCTTGGGCAGCGCCTTGTCCGGTGTTGTGATCGCCGCGACGATCGTGACCTCGGTCGGGTCCGCCTCGAGCGTCTCAGCCGGTGGCGGGCTCGCGCTGCCTTCGATGACGCGCTCGTCACCGTCGGTGTCATCCACGATCTTGCCCTCCGGAGGGTGGGACTTCGGCACCGACAGGGGCCACGCCCACGACGGGGGCGCCGGCGGCGAGTCGGTGGAGGCGGCGGCCTGCGGGTCGGGCGCGGTCAGGGTCGCGACAGCGGGCGTGGTGCCCGGCCGCGATGCGGTCTCGGTCATCCCGTGTTCCTCGTGTACGGCGCCGCCTCGGGCGATGCCGCGTGCTGCTAGTGGGACGTCGACGCTCCGGGTACTGGATTCGAACCAGTGGCCTTGCGGTTAACAGCCGCCTGCTCTACCGCTGAGCTAACCCGGATCATGACTCAAGTCTACCTGCCGTGACGCACCGTGCCCTCGCGATCGCGATTTGTCGCAGCCGCAGATCGCGCCCGCCGTCCTACTCGAGGTAGTCCTTGAGCTTCTTGGAGCGCGATGGATGGCGCAGCTTGCGCAGCGCTTTCGCCTCGATCTGGCGGATGCGTTCGCGGGTCACACCAAAGCGCTTGCCCACCTCTTCGAGCGTGCGCTGGTGCCCGTCGATGAGCCCGAATCGGAGTTGCAGCACGCGACGCTCGCGAGGCGTGAGCGTGTCGAGGATGTCCTCGACCTCGGTGCGCAGCATGGTCAGCGACGCCGCATCGGACGGAGCGGTGGCCTCCTTGTCCTCGACGAAGTCCCCGAGGTGCGAATCCTCCTCCTCGCCGATCGGCGTTTCCAGCGAGACCGGGTCCTGCGACACCTTGGTGATCTCGCGGACCTTCTCCGGGGTGATCCCCATCTCGTCGGCGATCTCCTCGTCGTTGGGCTCGCGGCCCAACTCCTGGAGCAGCCGGCGCGACACACGGACGAGCTTGTTGATGGTCTCGACCATGTGCACGGGGATGCGGATGGTGCGCGCCTGGTCGGCGATCGCGCGCGTGATCGCCTGGCGGATCCACCACGTCGCATACGTCGAGAACTTGTAGCCCTTGTGGTAGTCGAACTTCTCGACGGCACGAATCAGGCCCATGTTGCCTTCCTGGATCAGGTCGAGGAAGGACATGCCGCGGCCGATGTACTTCTTGGCAATGCTGACCACAAGCCGCAGGTTCGCTTCGGTGAGCTGGTTCTTCGCCTCCTCGTCGCCCTGCTCGATCAGCTTCGCGTAGTGCACCTCCTGCTCGGCCTTGAGCAGCGCGACCCGTCCGATCTCCTTGAGGTACATCCGAACCGGGTCGTCGAGGGAGACGGAGTCGATGGCCTCCGCTTTGGCGATGAGCTCCTCGTCGATTTCGTCGACGGTCTCGAAGTCCTTGTCCCCGTCGCTGACCTCGATCCCCATCTCGCGAAAGACGTGGAAGATCCGCTCCAGATGGTCGGGCTCGACATCGATCTCCGGGAAGGCCGCGAGGATGTCGTCAGGCGTGAGGTATCCGTGATCCTTGCCCTTGATGATCAGCGCCTCGGCCGCGGCGACCAGCAGGTCGGCGCCGGAGGGCGGCAGCAGGGTGGCGGCTCGGGATCGGGCTGTGGTGGTGGCTGCGGTCATCTCAACTCTGTCTTACGCGGCGCAGGCTGACGCCCGCTTCTGCGAGGTCCGCCGGGCGATCGGTACAACGACAGCGTTCACAATAATTGTCGAAGCCGTCTGAGTGTGCCAATTCGGGCGATCGGATAGGGAAATTCCACGCGGGCACGAGAGAGATGGTGGCTCGCGAGGCCGCGGATCAAACATACGCGGGCGTGCGCGCACACCCGGGACGGGATCTCGATCAGCGAACCGCGACGCTGCGGCGCAGATGGGGAGCGTCCGCCGCGAGCCGGCTGAGCTTGGCGGCAAGGGCGTCCGCATCCTCGGTACGGCCCTCATCCCGGGCGCGATGCATCTCGGTCGAGATGCTGACCAGCGCGCGCCGCACGCTGTCCTCGTGAATCAGGCGGACACAGTCGGACATCAGTTGCACGATCGCATGCGGCTCGGCTTCGTCCGCGAGCTCCGGAACCTCCCGGACCAGGAGGCCGGCAGCACGCCGCTGATCTCCCCCGCTGAGGCGCCGGAGCGTGAACCCGGCCGGGTCGGTCGACGCCGCGTCGTAGATACGCCGAGCCGTCAGGTTGGTGAACTCATCCGGGCCAAGGCCGCTGTCGGCTCGCAGCGCCGCCGCCAGCTCCGGGCGGATCAGCACCACGCGCGCGAGCTGCTCCTCCCAGGTGGGCATCGGCTCGTCCGCCTCGACGGGCTCGGGTTCCTCGACCGCGCCAGTCGCCGGCTCCGCCGGCGCGGCGACCACGATCCTCTGGGGCCTCCGCACCCCGTCGCGCAGCGATCGGGCCAGGTCGGTCGTGAGCGAGCGAGCGCCGATGTCGAGCCGTCGCGCCGCCTGCTGGAGGTAGAGCTCGCGGGTGGTCGCCTCCGGGATCCTCGCCAGCACGGAGACCGCCCGTTCCGCCGCCGCACGACGGGCGTCGACGCTCCCCCCCTCGCCCTGTCCCAGTGCGGCGTCGAGCAGCACCTGCCACGCCGGCGGCGACTCGGTGACTGCCCGACCGAAGGCGCCTGGGTCGGTGCGCACCAGCTCGTCCGGGTCCTTGGCGCCCGCCGGGAGGCGGCAGATTCGCGCCTGGACTCCCTCCGCCGCGATGACGTCCACCGCCCTGGTGGCCGCAGCTCTCCCGGCATCGTCGCCGTCGAAACACAGGATCAGGGTCTCGGCGATGCGGCCGAGGCTGTGGACCTGCTCCCGGGTGAGGGCGGTACCGCTGCTCGCGACCGTGTGCAGGACGCCCGCCGCATGCGCGGCGATCACATCGAAGTAGCCCTCGACGATGACTGCCGCGTGCTCGCGCACGATCGCGGAGCGGGCGAGATCGAGGCCGAAGATCGCCGACGACTTGTGGTAGGCGGCTGAGTCGGGGCTGTTCAGATACTTCGGCTTGGCGTCCCCGAGCGCGCGAGCCCCGAAACCCAGCACCTCCGCGCGCTCATCGCGGATCGGGAAGACGAGGCGGTCGCGGAACCGATCGCGAAGCCTCCCCCTTTGCTGGGGATGCACGAGCCCCGCCTCCACCAGCTCCTCGACAGTCGCGCCCCCCTTGCCGGTCAGGTAGCGGGCGAGCGCGTCCTCACCGGCGCCGCCGGCGGGGGCGAAGCCCACTCCGAATTGCCGCGCCAGGGTCTCGTCGACTCCCCGATCGCGCAGCAAAGCCCGGCCGGGCTCGCCGGCGGGCGTCGCCCAGAGCACGTGCTGGTAGTACGCCTGCGCCTTGCCGTTGAGCTCGATCGATCGGCGCCGGCGGCGTCCCGCGCCCCGGGCGGCACGAGGCCCGCTCTCGAGCTCGACGCCGGCCCGGTCGGCGAGCATCTCGAGTGCCTGCCGGAAGTCGATGCGCTCGATCTGCTCGATGAATTTGAAGAGATCGCCGCCCTCGTGACAGCCGTGGCAGTACCAGACCTGACGCTCCGGGCTGACCGTGAACGACGGTGTCTTCTCCGCGTGGAACGGACAGAGCCCGGTCAGCTCGCGCCCCGCCCGATGGAGCGTGACGTACCCACTGATCACCTCGATGAGGTCAAGCCGCGACTTGACCTCCGCGACAGCGTCCCCAGCCATGGCCCGCCAGCCTCGACCGCTCGCTAGCGGCTGAAGAACCAGCGGCGACGCCTGCCGGCGACGTCCTGCGGGTCGGGCGCACCGGCTTCCAGATCGCTGATCCGCCGGTCGCGGTCCGCGAGGCGCCGATCCTTCTCGGCCTGCGCGGCTGCATGCTCCGCGCGTGCGGTCTGCAACTCCAGCTGGAGCTGCTTCACCAGGTTCTGGCGGGCGTTGAGCTCGGCCTCGAAGCGCTGGCGCTGCTCGGAGTAGATGCGCTGCTCGAGCGTCCGCTCCCAGCGGTCGAGGAGCCCGGCGACCAGTTCGCGCGGGTCGAGCGACGTCATGGATGCGACGTCGCGGCGCGGCTCGTTGGAGCCGGTCTCGATCATCGAACCGCGCCCGTGTGTGGTCTGCGCCTCGGCCGCGAGCTCCTCCGCGGGAGGCGGGACGACCTTGTCCGGCCACGATGACGGCCCGGCCGTGCCCGACCACGTCAACGCTCAGGCTCTGATCCAGCGGCGGCGCATGGTCGACCGTGTCAGGGGGCGGGGGCGGAGCCGGGGCGGCCACCGCAGCCGTCTCCGGGCTCTCGATACCGAGGTCGCCCAGGCGTACCAGGTAGTGCACGCCGTCGGGGCCTTCCTCGCGACGCGACGGGACGTCGCCTGCCTCCACGCGTCGGATCAGGATACCGAGCGGGAGATCCAGCCTCTGCGCCACCTCCTCCACGGGAAGATACGGCTCGGCGCCCGGCGCGGCAGTAGTGGCTGCGGGCATGGGTGTCTGCGGCCAGGACATCACTACAAAGAGTAGGCGAAACGGTATACGGCGTGGGTCACCGCCGGCGACTCGTTACGGGCTCCCTAGTGTCCGACGACCTCGATCGCATATTTCGAGTTGTCGGTGAGCAACACGATGCCACCGCGTTGTTCGGTGATCACCGCGCGAACCGGCGATGTCGCGAACACATCGGGTGCGTCCGTATGTTCGGTGACTGTACGGCGCACGGCATATGGCATACCGGGCGTCGGTGGCGACAACTCATCGCCTTCGACCACATGACCGTCATCAAGCATCTCGGGGCGTCCGCTTCGCGTCGCGATCTTGCGGATCCTCACGTGCTCGGTCATCCGGATCTCGTCTTCAGCGGTCCCGCTCCACCCGTGCCAGACGGGCGTGCGCCGCCGCCAGGCGGGCGGCCGGGACGCGGAACGGCGAGCAGGAGACGTAGTCGAGGCCCAACTCCTCACACAGGGCGATGGAGTCGGTGTCGCCGCCGTGCTCACCGCAGATGCCGACGCTCAACGACGGACGCACCGCCCTCCCCTCTTCGACCGCAAAGCGCATGAGGCGCCCGACGCCGTCGCGATCCAGGGTCTCGAAGGGGTTGCGCGGGAGGACCTTGTCCTCCACGTAGCGCAGCAGGAACTTGCCCTCGGCGTCGTCCCGCGAGACACCGAAGGTCATCTGCGTCAGGTCGTTGGTGCCGAAGGAGAAGAAGTCCGCCGACTCCGCGATCTGACCCGCGGTCAGTGCCGCGCGCGGCACCTCGATCATCGTGCCCACGAGATACGACACCTTGGTCTTGGTCTCCTTGAAGACCTCCTGGGCGACGCGGTCGATGACCTCACGAGTCCGGCGCAATTCCTCGAGCGTTCCGACCAGCGGCACCATGATCTCGGGACGCACGTCGACACGCTTCTTCTTCAGGGCGACCGCGGCTTCGATGATCGCGCGCGTCTGCATCTCGATGATCTCGGGAAAGAGCAGCCCCAGCCGGCACCCACGCAGACCCAGCATCGGGTTCTGCTCGTGCAGGTTCTGCACTTCGGCGAGCAGGGTCACCTTCGCGCGGTACGACTTCTCGGGCTTGCCCAGCGCCTGCGCGCGGGTGACCTCGACGAGCAGCTCCTCGAGCGAGGGCAGGAACTCATGCAGCGGCGGATCGATGAGCCGGATGATCACCGGCAGACCGTGCATCGCCTCGAGAATGCCGTGGAAGTCGTCGCGCTGCATCGGGAGCAGCTTCGCCAGCTCGGCGCGGCGCTCCTTTTCATCAGGCGCGAGGATCATCTTCTGCACGATCGGCAGGCGCTCCTGCTGCATGAACATGTGCTCGGTGCGGCAGAGGCCGATGCCCTGCGCGCCGAAGTCGCGGGCGCGCACCGCATCATGCGGGTAGTCGCCGTTGGCCCACACCTGCAGGCGGCGGAAGGAATCCGCCCAGCGCAGGATCTCCTCGAGCTCGCCGGAGATCTCGGCGTCGAGCATCGCGACCTGCCCGGCGATGACGTTGCCGGTGGAGCCGTCGATGGTGAAGGGTTCGCCTTCCTTGATCTTGGTCCCACCTGCGGTGAACTGACGCTTCACGAGGTCGACCTGGACGGACTCCGCGCCGGCGACGCAGGGCTTGCCCATGCCTCTCGCGACCACGGCGGCGTGCGAGGTACGCCCGCCACGCGAGGTGAGGACGCCTTCGGCGGCGATCATGCCGTGCACGTCGTCAGGGTTGGTCTCGATCCGCACGAGGATCACCTTCTCGCCCTTCTTGGCCATCTCCTCGGCGCGGTCCGCGTCGAAGACCGCCTTGCCGTACGCGGCGCCGGGTGACGCGGCGAGTCCGGTGGCGAGCACGTTGACCTTGGCCTTGGGGTCGATGCGTCGATGCAGCAGTTGATCGACCTGTCCCGGCTCGACGCGAAGCACCGCCTCGCGCTTGGTGATCAGCCGTTCGCGCACCATGTCGACGGCGATCTTCACGGCGGCCTCGGCGGTGCGCTTGCCGCCGCGCGTCTGGAGCATGTACAGCGTGCCCCGCTCGATGGTGAACTCCATGTCCTGCACGTCGCGGTAGTGCTTCTCGAGCTTGCGCGCGATCTGCTCGAACTGCCGGTACGCCTTGGGGAGGTCCGACCCCATGGCGGCGATCGGCTTGGGGGTGCGGATGCCCGCCACCACGTCCTCACCCTGCGCGTTGGTGAGGTACTCGCCGTACAGCTTCTTCTCGCCGGTCGACGGATCGCGGGTGAAGGCAACCCCTGTCCCGGAGTCGTCGCCCATGTTCCCGAAGACCATCGACTGCACGTTGACCGCCGTTCCGAGGTCGTGGGGGATCCGGTTGTAGTTGCGATAGTCGGTGGCGCGCTTGTTGTTCCAGGACTCGAACACGGCGCCGATCGCGGCGCGGAGCTGCTCCATCGGGTCCTCGGGAAACCCGGTGCGTGAGTGGCGCTTCACGATGGCGCGGTACTCGCTGATCAGCTCCTCGAGCGCCGGCGCCGTGAGGTCGGCGTCGGTCTTGGCCTTCTTGCGCTTCTTGATGCCGTCGAGTGCTTCCTCGAACAGCTGACCGTCAATTCCCAGCACGATCTTGCTGAAGAGCTGGATGAAGCGGCGATGCGCGTCGAGCGCGAAACGGCGGTCATTGGTGAGCTTGGCGAGGCCCTCGAGGGTCGCCGAGTTGAGGCCGAGGTTGAGGACGGTGTCCATCATCCCGGGCATGGAGAATTTCGCGCCGCTGCGGACGCTCACGAGCAACGGGTTGCGCGGATCGCCGAATCCCTTGCCGGTGGTCTTCTCGACGACCTTGAGCGACTTCTCCACCTGCTCCCAGAGTCCCTCCGGGAACTTCGCACCGCGCGCGTAGAACGCGTTGCACGCCTCCGTGGTGATCGTGAAGCCGGGCGGCACCGGCAGCCCGGCACGGGTCATCTCGGCGACGCCCGCGCCCTTGCCACCGAGCAGATCGCGCATCGAGGCACTGCCCTCATCGAAGCGGTACACCCACTTGTGCGCTCGAGGCTGTGCCGCGACCTTCTTCGCTGCGGCTCCGCCACGTGTTGCAGTGGTGCGCGAGCGCGTTTTCGACGACTTCGTGCCCCGGGTGCTCACCGCCATTCGCCAGCCCTCAACGTGATGGTTGTCGCGGACGCGAAGGCGCCACGCAGGGCGTGAGCGTAGCATCGGGCGGCCGCGTGGCCGAACCGACGCGACAGAGGTGCCGGCCGCGGCAGGTCTCGGTCGGTTATCCGGTCTTCGCGGATGCCTTCTTCGGGGAGTGATGCGACCTGACCTTGGACCAGTCCGCCCGCTTGGGCGGCGCGGTGACCCCGGCCTCGTGAAGCGCTGGACCGAGACGCGACTGCATGAATGCGTCCTGATCTTCCTGGGACTCCCAGACCTCGATCACCATCCATCCGCCGCCGGCCGTCGGGCCCGCCAGGTGTGTGTGCAGACCGGCCGGCCAGTCGCCCTCTCCGGAGTCGGCGTTGATCCCCAGGATCCCGTTGACCCGATCGTACATTTCGGCCCCGAAGCCTTCGAACTCGAGGATGAGTACCTCAGACATTGTTCTCTCCATAGGTGTCACGGGGCCTTGGACGTGGCCCCGCGATCATTTCAGACGGAAGCTGCCGTCTTCAGCGCAGCCTACAGGATGAGCATGGCGTCGCCAAACTCGTGCCAGAGGTACCCACGCTCGCGGACCTCCGCGTATGCGCGCTCGAGGAGTCCAACATCGAGGAGCGCGCCCAGCATGTCGAGATGCGTGGCGGGCGGCTCGTGCAACCCGGTGAGCAGTGCGTCGACAACCTGGAGACGGGTGCGTGGCGTGATCACCAATCGTGTCCAGCCGCTCACCGGCTGCACATCGCCGTGATCGTCGACCGCGGTCTCCAGGGTCCGGATGACGCTGGTGCCGACGGCGACCACGCGCGCCGCGCGGTTGATGCGCTCGGCGGCGAGCCGTGCCGACGTCGAAGCGCTCCTCGATCAGTGGTTTCTGCAGGTCGACATCGTCGTCCTGGAACGAGCTGAGCCCGCAGTGCAGCACGATGTCGATGAGGTCGACACCACGCCGGCGCAGCTCACCGAGCAGTTCCCAGGTGAGATGGCGTCCGGCCGACGGAGTCTCGACCGATCCCGGAGCACTTGCGTAGACGGTCTGGTAGTGCTCCAGGGGCACGGGATTGGGGACGTACGAATAGCGAATCGGCTCACCCTCACTGAGCAACATTCGGAGCGCATCGCCACGTTCGATCGACATGCGCCAGAGCAATGGGGCATCGCGGCGCGGATCGATGACCCGGAGCAGGAGACCGCCTGGAGCCCGAAGCGTCTCGCCGGGCTCGAGCAGAACGTTGCGGTGCGGCGGTGCCGCCTCGACCGCCAGCGCATCCCACTCCTTTTCGCGAAGCGCGCCCGCCCGGAGCTGGATCGCCTCCCCACTCGCGCGGTGAACCCGCAACGCCGCGGGCAGCGTTCGACTGGAGTTCACCACCAGCAGATCGCCGGGGACGAGATGCTCTCCCATGCGGGCCACGGTCGTGTGCGTGATCCTGCCCGAGGCTCGTTCCACGACGCACAACCGGGCGCCGTCGCGGCGCAGGCCGCGAAGCTCGGCGGGCAGCGAGGCGCGCAGCTCGCGAGGTGGCGAGATCACGCGAGGCTCGCGGCCTCGATCCGGTCGCCCGCCGGGATTCGACCCTCAAACAGGATGAGCAGCCGCTCGGCAACGTCCGCGGGGAGAAGCAGGTCAGCCGGGTTGGCTTCCGGGTCCGCGGCCATGTGCATCTCGGTGTGCATGTCGCCAGGGTCGACGCTGATGACCCGCACGGCCGTGTGCCGCAACTCCGCGGACCAGCTCCGGGTCAAGGCGTCGAGTGCGGCTTTGGAAGCGCTGTAAAGGCCGACGCCCTCGAACCCGATCAGCGCTGCGTCGGTGCTGATGTTCACCACGAGCCCGCGGTTGCGCAGCAGCATCCCGCCGATCACGGCCTGGGTCAATCGCAAAGGCCCGAGAACGTTCGCCTGGAGCACGTGTTCGAGCGCGCTCGACGGCGCATCGGTGAGCTGTGGCAGGGGCAGCGGGCCGAGTTCCGCCGCGTTGTTGACGAGGATATCGACGCCGCCGAAGCGCTCCAGCGCGGTCGCGGCAAAGCGTTCTATCTCGGACGCCTCGGCCACGTCGGTGATCACCGCGAGCACGTCCGCACCGAGACCGCGACACGCTTCCGCGACTGCCTCGAGGTCGGCGCCGCCGCGGGCGCATATCGCGAGTGCCGCGCCCTCGCGGGCAGCCGCTCGAGCAAGCGCCCGCCCAAGACCTCGCGAGGCCCCCGTGATCATGACGGTCTTTCCGGACAGCGTTCCCATGACCTCAATCCTGCGCGTGGACGGACCCGAGCGCATCCGCCTGATGCCGCACCTGCGGGTCCGTCATCAGGCGGACCCTTCAGTCCACCAGGCCTTCGCGGATGGCGAGCACCGCAGCCTGGGTTCGGTCGGCGACGTCCAGCTTGGCAAGCACCCGGCTCACGTGGGTCTTGATCGTCTTCTCCCCGATGCCGAGCCGCTGGGCGATCTGCTTATTGGCGAGCCCCTCAACCACCAGGCGCAGGACCTCCTGTTCCCTCGGGGTCAGCTGATCGCGGGTCAGGCGTGACGGCCCGCCTCCTCGCATCAGCCGTGACGCAACCGTAGGATCCAGCGCGGGCCGCCCTGCATGAACGTCACGGATGCCGTCGGCGAGCGCCTGGGGATCGACGTCCTTGAGCAGATACCCGGCCGCCCCCGCCGCCATCGCGGCAAAGATCTGGGCGTCGTCGGCAAAGCTGGTGAGCACCAGCACGCGGACGCCGGGCGCGACCTCGAGCAGCCGGCGGATCGCCCCGATCCCGTCGCCCTGGGGCATGACCAGGTCGAGGAGGATCACATCGGGTGCCGACGTCGCGGCGACGCGGATCGCCTCATCGGCCCCGGCCGCCTCGCCGACCACCTCGATTCCCTGTTGAAGACGGAGAAACGCGCGCAGCCCCTCGCGAACGACCGAATGGTCGTCCACGATGAGCAGGCGAATCGGGGCCTTCATCCGATCACCGCCGCGGGACGCTCACGGTCACGGCGGTCCCGCCTCCAGCGCGAGTCCGGATGTCGATACGGGCACCGATCTCATGTGCGCGTTCGCGCATGGTGGCGAGGCCGATGCCGCGTCGCGTCCGTGGGAGCGCGGACAGATCAAAGCCGGGCCCATCATCGCGAACCCGCAGCATCACGGTCTTCGCTCCCTTGCGCAGGGTGACCCGGACTGACGAGCCGGGCGCATGACGCAGTGCGTTGTTGAGCGCCTCCTGCGCGATGCGCAGCAAGGCGTGCTCGGTCTCGAGCGGCAGCCCGATATCCGCGGCCGCGTCGACGACGACACGCGCTCCGCTGGCGCTGAGCGCATCGGCATGGTCCGCGAGCGTCGCCGCGAGCCCGTCGCGCTCGAGGCTCTTGGGCCGCAGCGCCTGGACGAGGCCGCGCAACTCATGGAGTGCGGAGGTGGTGCGCTCCTCAAACCCGAGGATGGTGGCGCGTGCCTCCTCGTCACGAGTCGTCAGCGCCGCCGCTCTGGCGGCCAGCACGAGGCTGAACAGCGTCTGGGTTGCGGCATCGTGCAGTTCGCGGGCCACGCGGTTGCGCTCCTCGACCACCGCGAGGCGCTGCGACTGCGCATACAGCTCGGCGTTCGCGATGGCAACACCCGCATATGCCGCAAGGGTTTCCAGCTTGCGCGAGTCGATCTTCGTGAAATGACCCGACGCGTGTCCGCTGACAAACAGATTGCCGAGCACCCTGCCTCGGTGCTTGATCGGCACACCCACGAAATCCGTGAGCGTTGGATGGTGCGCCGGGTAGTACGAGAAACGCGGATGCCGCCGAATGTCGTCGAGCAGGATCGGACCCTCGTCGAGGAGCGCACCGAGGACGCCGTGCGTCCGGGGCAGCTCTCCGATGGTTGCGGCAACGCGCTCGCTGATGCCCGACGTGACAAAGCGGGCGAATCCACCGCGGCCGTCGGGAACCCCGATCGCCCCGTATCGAGCGGACGCCTGGCGTCGCGCCGCGCGAACGATCCGCTCGAGCACCGCGTCGAGGTCCGGTGCGTCACCGAGAGCCAGCAGGTCGAGCACACCCGCGGCCACCGCATCGGTGTCGCTCCGGGCACTCACCACGCGCGGATGCTACGCGTCGTGCCCGCCGTTCGCTCGCTCGCGTGCGCGAGCCCGGCCGACCTCGAGCTGATCACGAAGTGCATCCTGCAGCCCGTCGATGGGAACACGCACCTGGGACATTCCGTCGCGCTCGCGGATGGTGACAGCGTGATCGTTGAGTGAGTCGAAATCAAAGGTGATGGCCAGCGGTGTGCCGATCTCGTCCTGGCGGCGATAGCGGCGGCCGATGGCCTGGGTCTCGTCGTACATGGTCGCGAAATGGGGTCGCAGGCCGTGCTCGATCCGTCGCGCGGGCTCGGTGAGCTCGGCCTTCTTGGAGAGCGGAAGCACCGCCACCTGCACCGGCGCGACGTCGGGATGCAGGTGGAGCACCACACGCTTCTCGCCGCGCACCTCCTCCTCGTCGTACGCATCGACGAGCACGGTGATGAAGATCCGGTCGGTGCTCACCGCCGGCTCGATGACATAGGGGATATAGCGTTCGTTGGTCTCATTGTCGAAGTAGGAGAGATCGCGTCCGCTGTGCTCCATGTGGGTCTTGAGGTCGAAGTCGGTGCGGTCGGCGACCCCCTCGAGCTCGCCCCAGCCGAAGGGATACCGATATTCGATGTCGCTCGTCGCCGAGCTGTAGTGGGACAGCTCCGCTTTCGCATGCGGGCGGAGTCGGAGATTTGCCTTGCGCACCCCCATCACATCGACGTGCCAGCGGAATCGTTCGGCGCACCAGTACTCGTGCAGCTCACGGTCGGTCCCGGGCTTGCAGAAGTACTCCATCTCCATCAGCTCGAACTCACGCAGCCGGAAGACGAAGTTTCCGGGGGAGATCTCGTTGCGAAACCCCTTGCCCTGCTGGGCGATCCCGAAGGGAAGCCGGCGGCGCGTGGAATTCACCACGTTCGCAAAGTTGACGAACATGCCCTGCGCCGTCTCCGGACGGAGCCAGATCTGGGCCGCGTCCTCCTCGACCGGTCCGATGAACGTCTTGAACATGAGGTTGAACTGCCGAGCGGCGGTCAGCGCGCCGCCGCATTCAGGGCACCCCGGAGCATCCGGGGGCTTGTCACGCGCCCTGCGCTCGTCGGCAAGATGGTCCTCCCGCCACCGCTTCTTGCACGCGCCGGTGCAGTCGACCAGCGGGTCGGTGAAGCCCGCCACGTGACCGCTCGCCACCCAGACCTCGGGGTTCATCAGGATCGCCGACTCGATGCCCTCGACGTCGTCGCGGAGTTCCACCATCGACTCCCACCAGCGCTCGCGGATGTTCCGGCGCAGACGCACCCCGAGCGGTCCGAAGTCGTAGACGGCGTTGAGCCCGCCGTAGATCTCGCTCGAGGGGTAGACGAAGCCGCGCTGCTTGCACAGCGAGACGAGCTTCTCGATGACGTCCGATTGCGCCTGGTCCTCGGCCATGGCGGGTCAGTCTACCGGCAGCCTCACGGCACCCCGTCCCTCGATCGCCCGGAGCACGTCGATCGATCGGAGCCTGCGGTCGAGGTGGTGGGCCAGCTCCGACTCGACGATCCGTTCGAGGGTCTCGAGGGTGGGGGCGTCGAGTCGGAGACGCAGCCAGAGGTGCTCGTCGCCGTCAGCCGCCGCCCGCAGGACCTTGATGACGCGCACCGTGCAGGCCACCGCCTCGGGATCACCAGGAGCGCAGCGCGCGCAGAGCAGGCCGCCGCCCGGGGCGCTGAACCACGCCGTGTCCTCGGGGAGCCGCCGCTCGCAGCTCACGCAATCGAGCAGTTGGGGTGCGTACCCGAGGCGGTCGACCATGCGTCGCGCGAACCACACGATGGCGGCGCGAGGATCGCGCTCCGGGTCGGCGCACGCCGTCGAGCGCGCCGGCCACCAGGGCGTAGATCTCGGGGTCGGCGTGGTGGCTCTCGAGCACGCGGTCGGTCAACTCCGCGCACAGGGAAGCGCAGGCGGCGCGTCGAGCGTCACTCCGCAGCGGCGTCGCCGAAACCGTCTCTGCCTGGGTGAGGACGTCGAGCTCGCCGCGCCCACGCGCGAGCTGCATGCGGCTGCGCGTGAAGAGGTCGGTGCGCGACGCGAGGCGGCTCTGGCTCTTGCGCACCCCGCGCGCGATGACGCCGATCTTGCCGTGCTCGAGGGTCAGCACCGTGAGGATGCGGTCCGCCTCGCCATAGTCGATGCGGCGCAGCACGATTCCCTCATCACTGTAGGTCGGCATCCGACCATCATGCGCACTACTGGCGGCGAGCGTGCGCAGGCGACTCCTCCTGGCTGTCCCTGACCTCCTGACCGTCGTGGTCGCCGGAGCGGACGCCACGGTCGCGCACCAGCGTCACCGGGCTCGTGATGCGCACGGTCTGGATGGACTGGCGGCGCACCGCCTCGACGGTCAATGTCGCCGTGCCCAGCTGGATGGTCGCCCCGACCTTGGGGATCTCCCCCAGGCGCTCATACACGAGGCCGCCGACGGTGTCCGCCTCGACGTCGGGGACTTCGAGGTCGAGTGCTTCCTTGAGATCGTCGACCGGGAAGCGCGCGCTCACCACCACCTCGTGGTCCGAGACGATCTGCAGCTCCTCGACCTCGCGCATGTCGTACTCGTCGCGGATGGGCCCGACGATCTCCTCGATGAGATCCTCGAAGGTGACGATGCCGGCGGTGCCGCCGTGCTCGTCCACGACCACCGCGATATGCACCTTGCGCTCCTTCATCTCGCGCAGCAGCTCGCCGACGTGCTTTGCCTCCGGTGTGTAGTACGGCTCACGCGCGACTTCCTTCAGCGAGCGCGGGTCGTCGCCGACGACCCCGTGGCGCAGCAGGTCTTTCGCATACACGATACCGACGATGTTGTCGACGTTGTCCTCGTAGATCGGAATCCGCGAGTACCCGTACTCGATGATCATCCTGATCATGTCGGCGATCGAGTCGGTCACCTCCGCGGCCACGACGTCGACACGCGGCACCATGACCTCGCGGACCGTCTTGTCGGTCATCTCGAGGATGCCGTGGATCATCTCGCGCTCCTCCTGCTCGACGATCCCCTCCTGCTCGCCAACATAGAGAAGCAGCTTCAACTCCTCCTCGGTCACGAACGGACCGCGCACGCTGTGACCCTTGGTCGCAACGCGGACGATCAGACGCGACATCGCGCTCAGCCCGCCGACCAGGGGCCGGAGGAGCCGCGTGAGGAATTGAACGGGGCCGGCGAGCACCAGTGCGACGCGCTCGTTGAAACGCAGTGCGAGCGACTTCGGGGCTATCTCGCAGAAGATCAGGACCACGATCGAGAGCCCGATGGTGCCGACGGCCTGCGGGATGCTGCGCAGATAGCTGCCGATGAGCAGTGCCGTGGCGGTCGAGATCACGATCACCGCGACCGTGTTCAGGCTGAGGATGGTCGACAGATAGCCGTTGGGGTCGGCGTGGAGGCGCGTCACCGTCCGGGCGCGCCTGTTGCCATCCTCGGCAAGGCTGCGCATCCGGATCCTGCTCACGCTCGTCAGCGACGTCTCCGCCGCCGCCGCGAACGCTGCGATCACCAGGCCGATGACGATGACGACGATGAGCGGGGTCATCGACTCGAGATCGGCGGTGGGTCTGAGCCGCTCACCGGAACAATTCGCTGACGCTCCGGCCCTCGTGGACACGCACGATCGCCTCCGCGATCAGCGGCGCGACAGACAGGATGCGGAGCTTGGGCGCGTCGTCGAAGATGTGACTGCCGTTGTGATACGGGATCGTATCGGTGATGCAGATCTCGTCGATGGGGGCTTCGTGCAGCCGCGCGAGCGCGCCGTCGCTGAGCACGCCGTGCGTTGCCACCACATCCACGGACTTGGCGCCTCTGGCGAGGAGCGCAATGGCCGCGTTGACGAGCGTGCCGCCGGTTGAAATCAGGTCGTCAACGATGATGCAGACCGCGCCGTCGACGTCACCGATGACGTTGACGACCTCGACGGTGTCGTCACGCGGACGCCGTTTGTCGATGAACGCGATCGGTGCGTCGAGGATGCGAGCGAGGTTGCGCGCGCGGTTCACACCGCCGGTGTCCGGTGACACCACCACGACATCATGCCCGTGGCGTTCGCGAACGCGGCGGGCGAGGATCTTGGTTGCGATGAGCGCGTCGACCGGGATGTCGAAGAAGCCCTGGATCGCCTCGGCGTGAAGGTCGACGCAGATCACCCGGTTGGCCCCGGCAAGCTCGATGATGTTCGCCATCAGCTTGGCGCTGATCGGGTCGCGCGCCTGTGTCTTCTTCTCTTTCCGCTGATATCCGTAGTACGGGATGACGGCGGTGATCCGCGAGGCCGAGGCACGGCGCAGTGCGTCGAGGATGATGAACAGCTCGATCAGGTTGTCACTGACCGGATGGCACGTCGGCTGCACCAGGAAGACGTCGTGGCCGCGAACCGATTCGCGGATCTTGACGTCGAACTCGCCGTCTGCGAAGCGGGTGATCTCGCACTCCGCGAGCTTCACGCCGATCTCGCGCGCGATGCGCTCGCTGAGCTCGGGGTTCCCGCTGCCCGAGAGGAGCAGCAGCTCGCCGTAAGGATTGGAATCGGTCACGGCTGCAGTGGCCGCCGGGCCGCCCATCCTTCGATGTTGCGCTGCCGGCTCCGGCCGACGGCGAGCGCGCCGGCGGGGACGTCGTGGTCGACGAACGAGCCGGCTCCGATGTAGGAGCCATCGCCAAGGCGCACCGGCGCGACCAGGGTGGAGTTGGTTCCGACGAAGACCCGGTCGCCGATGGTGGTGCGGGACTTGGCGGCACCGTCGTAGTTGCAGGTGACCGTCCCGGCGCCGATGTTCACCCCCTCACCGACGTCGCTGTCGAGCACGCAGGAGAAGTGGCTGATGCGGGTTCCGGCGCCCACGGTGCTGTTCTTGACCTCGGCATGCGTCCCCAACTCTACCCCGGACGCGAGCACCGTATTCGGACGGACCCGGCAGTACGAGCCCACCCGGACGTCGTCGCCGAGTTCGCACTGCTCGAGATGGGATGGGCCGACGGCCACGCGGTCGCCGGCCCGGACATCGGTGAGCACCGCCATCGGACCGATCTCGCAGCCGGCGCCGAGCGTGGTGGCGCCACGAAGTGACGTCATGGGGTGGATGACGCTGTCCCTGCCCACGACCACCTGGGCATCGACGTACGTCGTGGCCGGGTCCTCGAACGTCACCCCGGCGAGCATGAGGGCGTCGACCGTCCTGCGGCGGAGCACGGCCTCGGCGGCCGCCAGCTGGCGGCGGTCGTTGATCCCCAGCACCTCGTCCGGGTCCGGGACGACCACCGCCTCGACGGGACCGGTGAGGAGTGCGACCACGTCAGTGAGGTAGTACTCGCGCTGCGCGTTGGCGGTGCTGAGGCCGTCGAGCGCCGGCCAGAGCTGCGAACCCTCGAAGACGTAGACCCCCGCGTTGCACTCCATCGGGACGGGCTCGCCCGGCGGCAGATCGGCCTCCTCGACGATGCGCACGACGTGTCCGCCCGCATCGCGGATGACCCGCCCCAGGCCCGATGGATCGCCCGGCAAGCCGACGAGGAGGGTGCATGCCCGCGGGCTCGCCGCATGCGCCTCGAGGAGACGCCGGAGCGTCTCCGGCCTGATCAGCGGGGAATCGCCGTGAATGACGAGGACGGGTCCGGTGGCCCGGAGCGGCTCGGGAACGCTGCGCAACGCATCGCCGGTGCCGAGCGCGGCCGGCTGTTCGACGCAGGTCGCTGCGCCGCCGAGCAGGTCGCGGACCGCTTGGTCCCCCCGGGCGATGACCACCGCCGGCGCGCTTCCCGTCGCGGCGCGCACGGCATCGACCACGTAAAGAATGAGCGGGCGACCGCCGAGCGGATGGAGGACCTTGGGGAGAGCGCTGCGCATCCGTTTGCCCTGCCCCGCGGCGAGGATCACCGCGTGGGGCCCGTCACCCATGTACTCGCGAGTATACGGGCTCCCCGGAGCCGGGCTTCAGGGTGGCGTCCGTACGATGGGGGCAATGCAGGCTTCCACGCTCGACATCGAAGGACCCGTGTACGTCGCCGATTTCGGCGGTGATGGCCCGGTGATGCTTCTGGTCCACGGCCTTGGGGGCGCCCATCTGAACTGGATGGCCGTGGCGCCCCAGCTGGCGGCGCGCCATCGCGTGTTCGCGCTCGACCTGCCGGGGTTCGGACGGTCGCCGCTCGCCGGTCGTCGATCGACAATCGCCGCCAACGTCGACCTGCTGACCCGGGCGATCGCCAGGCTCTCACGGGGCCCGATCGTGCTCATGGGCAATTCAATGGGCGGACTGCTGTCCATCGGCGTCGCGGCGAGGCATCCGAGCCTGATCGACGCGCTGGTGCTGGTCGATCCTGCGGTGCCGGCCCCGGGCGGCGGATTCCCGCCCCGGCTCGACCGCGTGTCGCGGACGTTTCTCGCCACGGCGTTCATGCCCCGGTGGGGCGCAAAGCGGCTCAGCCGCGCAGTCGCGCTGCTCGGTCCCGAGAGCCTGGTGCGCGAGACCATGCGGCTGGTCAGCGGCGATCCGAGCCGCATCGAGCCGACCGTCGTCGATGCCCATATCGCCCTGGAAGCCGAACGCCTGGCCGAGTCCAGCTGGCACGAGTCCTTCTATGCGGCCACCCGCTCGCTGGTTGCCGCGCTCGCGCTGAAGCGAAAGGTGTTCCGCTGGGTGCAGGACGTGGTCGCCCCGACACTACTGCTCCAGGGTGATCGCGACCGGCTCGTCCCGGTCGCGTCCGCCCGCAACATCGCTTCGCTGCGTCCCGACTGGGAGTACCACGAGTTCGCCGGTGCCGGGCACGTGCCGATGCTCGAGGTGCCG